>CAURZJ010000003.1:0-326126 GCA_963529635.1 uncultured Peptococcaceae bacterium | reverse complement strand
ACCTCCAGGGCTGATGATACTTGGACCGCAGACGTAACTGTCCAGTGGACAGTTACGCGGCCCGATACTCTCCGGTGGAGAGTATCGCCTCAGTCGCAGGCAAAATAGAATGGCAATACGGCTGAGGGTTCGCCACATCCACAAAGAATGACTTATTGGCGCGGCCTCCTGGGAAAGTAGGTCGTCGCCAGGTAAGCAAACAAAAAGACCGTCTTTTATTAGATGGTCTTTTTGCTTTTCACTGCGTGAAAACTTTAGACCGAAGTGCAAGCTTCTTTGGGGTTAGTTCCACCCGTACGCCGGCGCCACGTAGTAGTGCTCTGTGGCCGTGTGGCTTGGCCGAAACGATTCGTATCCCGAACACGGAAGTTAAGAATCCACACTGCAGGAGTGTGCGTTACTAGTCGCAGTGTGGCGAAAGGCTCATCCGCCTTTCGTTCCAGGGCTGATACGAAATTATCCAGTGGATGATTTCGGGGCGAGTGCCAAGGCTACAGACGTATTCTAAGAGGCGCCGCCCTACTTGGACCGCAGACGTAACTGTCCAGTGGAGTTACGCGGCCAGCGCTACATCAGGTTTAAGGCGGCCCGAATACAGAAGGGAATCATGGCACAAATAATCAAAATTAGCTAGCTAGAGATCTAAGTCTAGCTAATTTCTTTCCTACACGGCTCATTGCATTGTCGATGCTCTTACTGTTAAAGCCATACTTCTCCATAATTTGTTTGTACGTTAAGTTGTTCAGGCTTTTTTCAAAGTAAGTTTTATATTCCAAGTCTGATAAATTTGCTTTTAATTCTTTAACCATCATGGCCAACATTATTTTTTCAATGACTTTGTTCTCAGGACTTTCGACTGTAGGAATAATATAGCTATCTGTATATTCGAGGGCTTCTGATTGATTAGACACAAGCTCTTCAAACCTTCGAGCATGAGTGAAAACTTGATTTCTTTTAGTTCTAGAGGTTTTTATTAATGAATAAAGTCGTCTTCTAATACACAATCGCAAAAAATACCAAAAGGGACTTCGAGATTTGAATCCGTAGTCTTTCTCTATGACCTGGAAGACTACAATCAAAGCCTCCTGCTTAAGGTCTTCGAATTCATAGCCAATAACTTTGACTTTACTTATTTCGCCAAGAATTAGGGCGTAATACCTTTTAAGAATTTTTTCATACAACCGATTACATAAAACCTTACTTTTCGATATACGGAACATATAGATGTCTTTAAGATCGAAATAATTTCGAATACGCATATTTAATTGATTAGAGTACTTAATGGTCCGAACGTTTGAACCTACTAATTGCATAACGTTTTGCACTAATTCCTTCCCCTTACCTCAAGTACTAACTACACTTCAAATTAAGCAATGAATATCTAAGAGACAGTGTAACTGATTTTCAAACTCGAATCTAAGAGGATAACCTACTTGAGTGATTTTCCATAAGACCTATTTTGACAGTTCTAACTGAGTTGTTGTTGAGTAATAGCTGAAAATTTGCTTAAGAGCATCACTAAGATAAATTTTCAGTCTGAATTAGCTACCCGCTCAACAATTTAAAGATTTCACCTCTCTTTAAGAATTTTTGTTTATAAAATTAAGGAAATTGAACAAACTAAGCACGATGTAAATATCAGAAGTAAAGCCATTTTAAGACCAAAGCATAAAGGAGGAATTTTTGTTGAACACCAAGAAGGTCTTACTCAGTATTGCATTTGTTGCGTTACTGGGTACAGTCGTAGTTGGTTGCAACAAGACTCAGCAACTTGCACCAACTCCACAAACTGGGCAGCCAGCCCCAACAGCTACAGCCCAATATGTAGGTAATGATACCTGTAAAGGGTGTCATTCAGACAAAATGGACGCTGTAAATAAAACAAAGCATTTCCAAGCATTTAAACCACTTTCTGATTATCCACTTACTGCACCAGCCGGTCAAATCGCCTTGTTTGACCCAACCAGTACAGATACTCCGAAATCCACGACTCTCGACTTATCGAAAGATAAGGTCTATGGAGTTATGATGAACGATTATATCATTGCTCAGGTTCCAGAAGGTTCCGGATTTAAGGATAAAGTCTATCGTGTAGCTGCACTTAAAAAAGAAGGCGATAAATGGTCAATTCAACCTGCGAAGGGGACAGATGTAAATAAAGACGGAAAACCAGACTATACGGCAGAAACTTTTTCCTGTGGAAAATGTCATGCCCCTGGAATCGATGCCAACTCCAAGGATTTAGGTATTTCTTGCGAATCTTGCCACGGTCCTGGTGGTAATCATGTTACAGCAGCAGATAAGAAAGGCACCATGAAGACCTCAGTGGATTCTTGCGTTGCCTGCCATAAGAGTGATCCGGTGAAAGATGCCCAAGGAAACTTTACAACTCAAAACCATTATGGAACGAGAGACTATTTTGCTAGTAAACATGCTCAAGGCGGATCTGTAAACTGTCTAACATGCCATGGAGCCCATAAAGCGAATGCTAGTGGTTCTCTTCTCACTGCGGATAAGCCTAATGATATTTGTGCGAAGTGCCATGCTGACAAGAATTATGATGTGGATAAAATAATGTGGAAAAACCCATCAGACGCAAATAATCATATTACAAGAGACCATAGCTTCGGAGCTATGAAGTATGCAGACCTTGGCGATGATCCCGCTACAAAACCTGTTGAGATTAAGAACCAAACGATGATAGACCTAATCAAGAAGAGTCTTCCGGATTTAGCAAAATAAATAGTTAGATATTAAAGGGAGGAGCACCACAATGGAGCTCCTCCCTTCCTTTACCTCTATTGTATTCGTGTCTATGTATTCGTAGATGAATTATGTAATTCATCAAAGCAAAAGCAAAAGAAGCGAGAAATCTCGCTTCTTTTGTGTAAGTGCTCCTTTTGGAAGTCACTTCAGATGCAGAAAGTTCGTGCTGGCCGTCACGAAATCTCTACAATATTCACTATGACTTTGTTTTACTTATCGACGTCGACTCCATCCCCCATTTGTTCTTCGGCATACTCAATCATTTTTTTGACCATGTTGCCACCGATTTGTCCGACTTCTCTAGTAGTCATGTTTTCAAAGCCTTTTTCCTTGATGTCGTCATCCAAATGGAGTTCTTCGGCTACTTCCCACTTTAGCTGATCCAATTCCTTTTCGGATTCAGGAACCATAGGCGTGTTATTGCTCATTTGACCTTCCTCCTTTGTATATTCAGCTAGGTTAACGGGGAAATATTTAATGGAGCATTTATAAATTTCCCAAAGTACAGGTTTTCTATTCAAAAGAAAGAAATACATATTATTAATTCCCGGACAGCGGCTTTAAATAAAGTAAATCCTTAAGCCAAAAAAAATAGCCCAACGAATGCTGGGCATAGAGCAGAGGGGTTAGATTGAGGAGGAGTGAGATGAGAAGGTAACCAGTGTATTACACTAGATGTGAAAGTTCGTGCATTTCACATCTAGATTGTAACCTATTTCGCAAAGTTTTGCTAGGCTTTTTACAAAAGTCGGAATATTAAAATTATTTACTTAATACCCCTTACGCGTGTAAAATAAAGGTACAAGATTCGAAGAGAAAAGGGATTTGGTTAGCAAAGTGATACTTAAGGCATATTCTATTCATCTTAACGGTATAGTTCAAGGCGTTGGATTCAGACCTTATGTCTATAGGCTTGCTCGAGAGTTGGACATCAAAGGATGGGTTAGTAATTCAAGTCATGGAGTCGATATCCATGCTGAAGGAATTCAAGTCGATTTGTTTTATGAAAATCTATTACAGGAAACTCCTTCTTTAGCAAAGGTGACAAATGCGGAACAGTGTGAAGTACCATTACACCATTATCAAAGTTTTGAAATCGTTCAAAGTAAAGACGATGGAAATCCGGATGTACTCATCTCACCTGATGTTGCAACATGTGCAGATTGCCTAGCTGATTTAAGAGATCCTAAAAATCGACGCTATCACTACCCCTTCACGAATTGTACAAATTGTGGCCCTCGTTACACGATTATTTTGGATGTTCCCTATGATCGTTCAAAGACAACGATGAATAGTTTCCCCATGTGCCTGGAGTGTTCAAGGGAGTATGAAAACCCACTGGACCGAAGATTCCATGCACAACCTGTGGCCTGCGCACATTGTGGACCAGCGGTTCGCCTTGTGAATGCTCTGGGAGAATCTTTTCCAGGCATAGGAATTGACCAACTTGCTGAGGGTGCCATTTTGGCAGTAAAAGGACTAGGCGGCTTTCATTTGGTGTGTGATGCTCGAAATCCAGAGTCTGTACGGAGATTGCGTGAACGAAAGGAACGGGGAGCTAAGCCGTTTGCGTTAATGGCACGGAATCTTGATGTAATCCGTGGACAGCTTAAGGTTTCTGACTTAGAGGAAAATCTTTTATCGAGTACAGCGGCGCCCATTGTAATTTTGGAAAGAAGAAGCGATGCATTGAATCCGCTCCCAGTGGAAATTTCTCCTGGGCTCCATACTATAGGGGTCATGCTTCCCTATACCCCTCTTCATTCCATGCTTTTTGAGGCATCCTATGATTTTTTGGTAATGACTAGCGCTAACATGAGTGGACGTCCACTAATCTACACGAATGAAGAAGCGATGCAGGAACTAAAAGGGATTGCGGATTTTTTCCTTATGCATGACCGAGATATTTATCACCCCTGTGATGACTCTGTCTTACAAATCATCGGTGAAGCACCCGTTTTTCATCGCCGAGCTCGTGGATATGTGCCTTTGCCCCAGAATAGTCCTGAAGAAGTGCTCCCGGCGATTTTAGGGGTCGGCGGTGAGCTAAAAAATGCCTTCTGTTTAGCCTTAGGACAAAGAGCCTTTGTGAGCCAATACATAGGGGATATGGAAGGATATGCGAATTTTCTCCGTTTTCGTCAAGAACTCTCCTCTTATCAAAAGGTTGTTCGGATTACCCCAGAAGTTATTGCCCATGATGCTCATCCCAATTACCAGACAACGCGCTTTGCCGAAGAAAGTCCGTGGAAAAGTATCAAGGTTCAACACCATCATGCCCATTTAGTAAGTGTCTTAGGAGAGCATGAAGTGACAGTTCCTACGTTTGGTGTGATATGTGATGGGACAGGCTGGGGGGAGGATGAGAAGATCTGGGGCTTTGAGTTTCTTAAAGGAAATGCACGAAACTATGAGCGAGTGGCTCATCTTGAGTATCTTCCTTTGCCAGGAGGAGATGCAGGGGCGAGACATCCTCTACGAATCGCTTATGCCTATACAAAATCACTACTTACGGAAAATGAATTCTCGATGAGTCAGAACATATGGGACCGACTCACCCAGTTAGAGCGCAATGTGCTCAACCAGCAATTAGAGAAGGGAATACAGGTTTTCGAGACCTCAAGTGCAGGCAGACTCTTTGATGCCGTAAGTGCCTTATTAGATATTTGCACTGAAGTAACTTATGAAGGCCAAGCAGCAATCGAACTTGAGACATGTGCAAGTCTATGGATGCAAAAGAACGACGCAGGATTTTCTCAAGTAACCGGAGACAATCAATCGATGCCAGCACCCAATTATCCAATTGATTGTGTTTGGGGGGGAAAAGGCCTAGAATTAAAAATTAGTCGGTTATTCAGTAGTATAATTAGGGATTTCCAACAAGGAATGGATACAGGCCGGATTGCCTACCACTTCCACGACTCCATAGCACATGCAATTGTCCAGACACTAATTGAACTGCATATTGGGCAGGGACCGCTCGTATTAACTGGCGGGGTATTTCAAAATAAGTTATTAACGGAAAAAGTTTTAGCCCTCTGTCAGCTTCATCAAATTCGGGTTCTCCGTGCGAAGGAATTACCTCCAGGAGATGGGGGAATTTCCTTTGGGCAAGTATTAATTGCGAACGAGGTGTGTAAATCATGTGTTTAGCTATTCCGGCTCGTGTGGTTTTTATCGATGAAATGATGGCCAAAGTCGATATGATGGGGAATGAACGAAGTGTCGGAACCCATCTTGTACCTGAGGTTAAGGTAGGAGATTATGTATTAGTCCATGCTGGATTTGCTATTGAAATTATCGATGAGGAAATCGCTAAGGAAACTGAAGAATTATTATTAGAGGAAGCTGATGCCCGTGAAGAAAAATAAATATAATCAGCTAGCTACGAAGGAATTAGCGGCTCGCTATCTTAAGGAAATCAACGAACTCGCTACCGAACATTATACAGTCATGGAGGTCTGCGGGACACATACCGTCGCGATAGCGAAGAACGCTTTGCGTGATCTTTTGCCTCCTCAGATTCGACTGGTTTCTGGACCGGGATGTCCCGTCTGCGTTACGGATAGTAGTGACATTGATCGTTTCTTATATTTAGCTGCCCAACCTAATGTAATCACGGCTACTTTTGGAGATATGGTTCGCGTTCCTGGTACAAAGAAAAGTCTCCAAGTTCTGCGTGGAGAGGGTGCGGATATTCGTGTTGTATACTCGACAATGGATGCACTTGAGTTAGCCCGTAAAAATTCGGAAAAAGAAGTCGTTTTTTTAGGAGTAGGTTTTGAGACTACCGTGCCCACAGTTGCAGTAAGTATCGAAAGTGCAAAGAAGGAAGGACTTAAGAATTTTAGTGTTTTATCCATGCATAAAATTGTCCCTCCAGTGCTTCAAGCCTTAGCAGTAGATCCTGAACTTGAAGTCAATGCTTTTTTGGATCCGGGGCATGTATGTTCAATTATCGGCACAAAATCTTTGGAGTTTATGGCAAAGGACTATGGGAAGCCTGGAGTGGTGACTGGATTTGAGGCGCTTGATATATTGGAAGCTTTAGTGATGCTTCTTCGTCAACGAGCTGAAGGACGCTCCGAAATTGAAATCCAGTACAAACGTGTCGTGAAACCAGAAGGGAACCCAGTAGCTCAACAATTTATGGAGAGAGTCTTTGAACCTGTGGATGCACGCTTTCGGGGGATAGGGGTCATTCCGCTCGGTGGCTTGAAAATCCGCGAGAAATATCAGGAATGGGATGCGGTTAGGAAATTTTCACTCCCTGAGTTTGATTCTCCAGACCTCCCGGGCTGTCGTTGTGGAGGGGTTCTAAAAGGGAAAATCGCCCCACCTGAATGTCCGCTGTTTGCTCGCAAGTGTACTCCGATGGATCCTGTTGGGCCTTGTATGGTCTCTTCTGAAGGGTCGTGTGCAGCATATTTTAGATATGCACAAAGGAGAGTGAGATAGAATGGATCGGATAATCATGGCCCATGGGAGTGGGGGACGACTGAGTCATCAATTGGTGAAGGAGATTTTTCAAAGATATTTAGGGAACGAATACCTTAACCAAATGAATGATGCCACAGTTGTGCCTGGAAGCGGAAGACTCGCCCTTACTACTGACTCTTTTGTTGTTTCTCCTTTGTTTTTTCGCGGAGGAAATATAGGGAAATTATCGGTGTGCGGTACAGTAAATGACTTAGCTGTCTCTGGAGCTGATCCGCGTTATCTTTCTTTAGGGGTAATCCTAGAGGAAGGATTTTTGCTCGATGACCTTGAAAAGATTGTTCGAAGCATTGCGGAGACTGCGCAAGAAGCTGGTGTTCACGTGGTTTGTGGAGACACCAAGGTGGTAGAGCGGGGAAGTGCGGATAAGATATTTATCAACACGACAGGAGTCGGATGGGTTACGGAACGTGAAGTTGGGCCGCAATATATCCGACCGGGAGATTATGTACTTATCAGTGGCACGATTGGAGATCACGGAGTCGCTATCTTGGCTGATAGGGAGGGCTTGGAGTTTGAGACACCGATTATAAGCGACTGTGCTCCGCTCAATGGATTAATCGATAGTTTCTTTAGGCAGGGAGTTCGTTGTATGCGCGACCCGACACGGGGTGGAGTAGGAACAACATTAAATGAATTAGCGCGTCAGGCCAAGATGGGTATTCTTCTCCAAGAAGAAAAGTTGCCTCTAAATCCAGGAGTAGAGGGAGCCTGTGGAATGCTTGGTCTGGATCCTTTATATCTCGCGAATGAAGGGAAGGTTCTAGCTATTGTCTCTCCAGAAGTAGTGGGAGATGTGTTAGAACATATGCGTAAGCATCCTTTGGGAAAAAATTCGGCCATTATAGGTCAGGTAATGGCGTCAGATCCGGAACTAGTACTCCTTGAGACCCCATTCGGGGGAAAACGTATTGTAAGCATGCTTGAAGGTGAGCATCTACCGCGAATTTGCTAATAGTTAGATAAGGACTAAGATGAGGAGGCAAGGAATGCGAGTAGCTGTAATAGATGGCCAGGGTGGAGGAATTGGGAAGCATATCGTGGAGCAGTTGCGTAAGCGAATGCCAGATCTTGAAATATTGGCTTTAGGTACTAATGCGCTTGCTACAGGTGCGATGGTGAGAGCAGGAGCTACAGAAGGGGCTTCTGGGGAATCCGCAATATGTTTTAACTCGGATCGAGTGGATATTATAGCTGGCTCCTTAGCTGTAGTGACAGTTTACGGTTTGCTGGGTGAAATCACTCCTACCATAGCTACAGCGATATCCGCAAGTAAGGCCGATAAGCTTCTAATCCCAATCCAACGCAGCAATATCATGGTTATTGGAACGAATCGAATGCCTTTGCCCCATTATGTGGAGATTTTAGTGAGTGAGGTAGAAAAGAGGGTTGCTGAGCAAGGTAACTCATAAACCCTTTACACATAAAAATTGTCTGTGTTACAATATTCGTTGGACTAAACGAAGGAGGAATCTTTGTGTCAGGACATTCCAAATGGGCAAATATTAAACATAAAAAGGCAAAAGCAGATGCACAAAAAGGAAAAGCATTTACTAAACTTGGGAGAGAACTCATCGTGGCGGCTCGTAGCGGCGGTGGAGATCCGAATAATAATTTCCGCTTAAAAATTGCTATTGATAACGCTAAATCGGCAAATATGCCGAATGATAATATCCAAAGAGCAATCCTTAAAGGAGCCGGTGGCGGAGAAGGCACGAATTACGAAGAGCTTCGTTATGAAGGCTATGGTCCAGGCGGAGTAGCGGTTATGGTAAATGTCGTAACTGACAATCGCAATCGGACCGCTGGAGAAATGCGCCATATCTTCTCCAAGAATGGAGGAAACCTCGGAGAAACTGGCTGTGTAAATTGGATGTTCACTGAAAAAGGACAACTCACATTGCCGAAAGAAAACTTGAAATTCGATGAGGATGAGTTAATGCTTGTTGCTCTTGAAGCAGGAGCAGAGGATATGGAACAGGAAGAAGAGAGCTTTGTCATCTATACTGATCCAGCTGAAATGGAAGCTGTACGGCAAGGTATCCTCGACCAAGGAATCGAAATATCGGAAGCAATTATTAACCTTATTCCTCAAAATACGGTGGAAATTGCCGATGTCGATCAGGCGAAAAAGCTTATTCGCTTGATGGATTTCCTAGAAGAACATGATGATACACAGGGAGTATATGCAAACTTTGAGTTCGCTGATTCTCTATCCGAAGAGGATCTTGCGTAAATCCTTTGCATTAAACGAGTTTGTATGAGATTAGCAATATTTTGATTCGTTTAAGGGCAGGCTGAGGAGCTTGTCCTTTTTCAGTGAGAGAGCTCTTAGCCTTAATCCTATCTCGGGTTTGTAATTGATTAATCCTGGCTAAGCTATGGGTAAAGCTTATTGCTAGGGGGTTATGCTAATGTTCAATTACCGTTTTAAGGAAATTGTTCTTATTTTAACGATTGGGATAGGGCTTGGAATTCTTGTTCCAGTTCTAATGCAGATGCAGAAGCTACCCATTACTAACCTTAATGGAAATAATGTGCTCGCGGATGACAGCGAAAGTATTAACAAAGGGAATTTGGCGCGGACGAGGAATTACTCTGTCCAAGTTCAAGATGGGAGCTTATCAATCCTTCAGGGTGAGCCTCAAATGGGTCAGGTTTTACTTTCAGGATTAGACGTCAGCCACTGGCCTAAGGAAATGCAATCAATGGTTACACAAATTGAATTTCATTCTTTAGATGAGGTTCAATCTTTCATTGATTCCATGAGTGAAGATTTGTGGTTGGAATAAAGCTTTTCTAATAAGGAATGAACAAGGAATTATTTGCCCTCCTGTCGAATTCTTAAGCGTAGAGAGGAAGGCGATTATGCTTATACTTGGTATTGACCCTGGAACCGCAATTATGGGATATGGTCTAATTGAAAAAAGGGGTAATCGTTTAGTCCCTTTAACATATGCCTGCTGGAGAACCCCAGCACATACCCCAATGTCTGAGCGGTTATTAACGCTTCATAATGAATTACAGTCGTTTATTCAGAGTTATCAACCACAACAGATTGCTGTGGAGGAACTCTTTTTTAATCGAAATACCACTACAGCAATTACAGTTGCACAGGCTCGTGGAGTGGTACTCCTCGCAGGTGCTCAAGCAGGAATCCCGGTTTTTGAGTATACTCCGCTCCAGGTAAAGCAGGCTGTTGTAGGGTATGGTAGAGCCGATAAAAAGCAAGTTCAACAGATGGTGAAAGCCCTTCTAGGACTCCAAGAGGTACCTAAACCAGACGATACAGCAGATGCTTTAGCGATTGCGATTTGTCATGCACATAGTGCTAATCTACTCAATAGAATGGGGGGATCGCTTTGATTGGGATGCTCAAAGGAAAGGTTTGGGAGATTCAATCCGAAAAATTGATTCTTGACGTTCAAGGGGTAGGATATCAAATCTCTACCCCTTATGGTTTTTTGGCTAAGTGTCATGCGGGGCAGGAAATCACAGTGTATACTCATGTTATATTGCGAGAAGACGAACTTGCCCTTTATGGTTTTTCTTCTATGCCTGAAAAGGAACTCTTTTTGCAAATGCTCACTGTTTCTGGAATTGGACCAAAGGCCTCGCTCTCCATTCTATCTACCCTTGGTTCAGCACAGACCGAAAGTGCAATTGCGGGTGAGAATCTGACCCTTTTGACTAAGGTGCCGGGAATTGGAAAGAAGACAGCACAACGTCTGATTTTAGAGCTAAAAGAAAAGTTTAAGGGTAAGGCTGTCGCTTTGGAGGGGTCCGATTCAATAATGTTGCAGGAGCAAGGTCTAATCCATTCTGAAGTGCTGGAAACTCTACTTGCCTTGGGTTTTAGCCAAGAGGAAGCAAAAAAGGCCCTTCAGACGCTCCCAGATTCCGGGCGCCAGCTAAGTGTTGAGGAACAGGTTCGATTTGCACTGAGAGCCTTAGCAGCCAGGAATTAAATTGTATTAGAGGAGAAAAGTCTATGGAAGAGCGCATGATATCCCCACAAGAACTCCCAGGAGATCAAGAGGGAGAGATGCTTCGTCCGCATCGATTAGCGGATTATATCGGACAGGGGAAAGTAAAAGATAATCTTCATATTTTTATCCAGGCAGCCTTAGCAAGGGGAGAGGCCTTAGATCATGTCCTCTTCTACGGCCCCCCAGGATTGGGAAAAACTACGCTTGCCAACATCGTGGCAACAGAGATGGGAGTTAGTATACGGACAACGTCTGGTCCCGCGATAGAACGGCCTGGGGATTTAGCAGCGATACTTACCTCATTGGAACCTAGGGATGTATTATTTATCGATGAAATTCACAGATTGAGCCGAACCACAGAGGAAATATTATACTCAGCCATGGAAGACGGATGTCTGGATATAATGATTGGGAAAGGTCCAAGCGCACGCTCAATCCGTCTGTCCTTACAGCCCTTTACTCTAGTGGGGGCGACAACTCGCGCAGGGCAGCTCGCTTCACCCTTAAGGGATCGCTTTGGGGTGATAAGTCGGCTTGAATTCTACGAGGTTGAGGATTTAGTTAAAATTATTTGTAGAGCTGCTGGAATTTTGCGCCTTAAAATCACTCCTGAAGGGGCCTTGGAAATCGGCCGACGTTCGCGCGGAACACCGCGGGTAGCGAATCGGCTCTTGAAGCGTGTGAGAGATTATGCCCAAGTTTGGGAAGATGGCGTTGTGAATGAGGAACTCGCCCGTAAAGCCCTTGATCGCTTGGAAGTAGACCCTGCCGGACTTGATCAGATTGACCAGAGGTGCCTTCTGACAATTATCCAGATGTTTGGAGGCGGACCAGTTGGATTAGAAACCTTGTCAGCAACCATCGGGGAGGAATCAGAGACCATTGAGGACGTTGTTGAACCCTATCTTCTTCAACAAGGATTTCTGCAGCGGACTCCACGAGGTCGGATCGCAACAGTACGAGCGTATCAACATTTAGGACTTCCAATTCCTTCTCGCCAAGGCGACTCTTTATTTGAGGAATAATAAAATACTAAACGGGCAATCTGTTCTCAGAGTGAGAAAGAGGTGGTTAACAGTGAAGCTACCTTTCTGGGACGGATTGTCTATTCGGTTAATTACTTTGCTTATGATGCTCTTCTTAAATCTAATTATGGGAGTTTATCCTTGCCAAGGGAAGGAGATATCTGTCGAATTAGTGTGGAAGTTTCGCGAAGCAGCCTGGGTTCAGATTCAAGTCGAACAAGGTAGCTATATTTTATTGGAAAGAAATCAGGGAGTAAAATCGGAAACATCATTTCCTCAAGGCTCACGTTTAGAAATGACCTGGGGGGGATGGACTCCAGTGATTAAAAAGAACTATAATGAATTCCGGATATGGCGAGGCTCATCCCTGGAGCTAATTGATCAGGGAGGGCATGGGGGCTTCCTGATTTGCACTCCAGATGGACAGCGAGTGAGTTATCGAGGAAGTCTGAGTCTGAGTTGGGAGAGTGACCATTGGAAGCTCATCAATCGAGTTGAGCAAGAAGACTATCTCAAAGGAGTCGTTCCTATTGAGATGAGTAATCAATGGGGAGCCGACGGCTTGGAGGCACTTAAGGCACAGGCCATAGCAGCACGAACCTATATGGTGAGAAAGACTCAAAGTACTTCTAAAATTACTGATTCTCCAGATATCGACCAAGCCTATCTGGGGAAGAACGTAGAAGGAATTGCCACAAAGGCTGTGGAAGAGACTCATGGGCAGGTTCTAGTTGATTCCTTGACTGAAGCTCCTATCGATGCGTTATACTCCTCTCACAATGGAGGATATACCGAACTAGCTGAGAATGTTTGGGAGAATCAGGACTCGCATTTTATTTCTCAACCAGACCCCTTTTCAGAAGGGATAGGTGGGGCGGCAAACCGCTGGAGATTTATTGTTGGAGCAGATTTTCTAGGAAAATCCTTCGCGATGGGTCCAATTAAAAATGTAGAACTTGACAAGCTCCCTTCGGGTAGGGTAAAAAAGGTGAGTATGCTAGATATATATGGTAGGCTAAAGAGTGTGAGTGGTAGAGAATTTGTTAAAAAGTTTTACCCCTATGGCCAGCCTATTCAAGCGCAGTCCTTTCTTGGCATTCTATTTGATGTTCGTGAAATTCCTGGTTCTGAAGGTGTTTTATTCCCCCAAAAGCTAAGAACTATAGCTCCTAAGCAGAAAACAAATTCGAATTCCGGACCTCGATTGGATCGGATTATTAGTTCTGCTCAAGGCGTTCGAGAAATTCCTTCTCCCTATGGAGTGTTTATATTCAATGGACGGGGCTGGGGACATGGGGTTGGAATGTCACAATGGGGAGCTTATCATATGGCTCAACGAGGGTATACCTATCAAGAAATACTCGATTTTTACTATGAACGAACGAAGCTTTCCCAGGTTAGTCCATAGGAATTTATTAGATTGAAGGGGAATCATTTTGAAGCTAGAGGATTTTGATTTTAACCTGCCAGTCGAGCTAATTGCTCAGCATCCAGTAGAACCTCGGGATTCTTCCCGACTTATGGTTGTTGACCGTTCGACAGGAAACATCAAGCACCAAGTTTTCAGGGAACTCCCTGGTTTACTAAAGGCAGGAGATGTCTTGGTTGTCAATAACACAAGGGTTATACCAGCTCGGTTAATGGGCGAAAAGGAAGGAACTCAGGCAAAAATTGAATGCTTGCTCCTTAAACGGAGAGAGCGAGATGTCTGGGAAGTTTTAATTAAGCCTGGAAAGCGCTTAAAAGAAGGGCAATCCGTTCTCTTTGGAGGAGGACTACTCAGAGGTGAACTTTTAGAGATTCTGCCCGATGGTAATCGAGTCATGCAATTTTCCTACGATGGAATCTTTGAAGCTGTTTTAGATGAATTAGGGAATATGCCACTCCCCCCTTATATTACCGAACAATTAGAGAATAAAGAACGCTATCAGACCGTCTATTCGAAAGAGAGTGGATCAGCCGCAGCACCAACGGCAGGGCTTCACTTTACTCAAGAGTTGCTTGAGAGATTGAGGGATTCTGGCATCGAAATTGTAGAGATTCTCTTACATGTTGGGTTAGGGACTTTCCGTCCCGTCAAGGTGGAACAGATCGAGGAACATGAGATGCATTCAGAGTACTACCGCGTTTCGAAGGAGGCCGCGGAGCGCATCAATCAAGCTAAACGTGAAGGTAGGAGAGTTATAACTGTAGGAACAACAGCCACTCGAACCCTAGAATCGGTTGCTTCAGCAGATGGGCAAATTCAAGCAGGAGAAGGCTGGACTAATATTTTTATTTATCCAGGATATCAGTTTAAAGTGGTGGACGCCTTAATCACAAATTTCCATTTTCCGAAATCTACCCTAGTAATGTTGGTTAGTGCCCTTGCGGGCAGGGAACTTATCCTAGATGCATATAATTTAGCAATCCAAGAGCGCTACCGATTTTATAGTTTTGGGGATTCTATGCTGATTATTTAGGTTTGAATTAAGCTTTAAAGGAAGTGAACATATTGGCAGTACGTTTAGAGGTACTAAAGGAAGATTCGAGAACCCGTGCTCGTCTTGGTAAGCTTCATACACCCCATGGAGTCATTGATACCCCAGTTTTTATGCCCGTCGGCACACAGGCTACTGTTAAAACACTAACCCCAGAGGAATTAAAGGAGCTTGGTGCTGGCATAATACTTAGTAATACCTATCATCTTTTCCTTCGCCCTGGGCATGACCTGATTCGTGAGGCAGGGGGCCTCCATCGGTTCATGAATTGGGATGGTGCCATTCTAACGGATAGTGGTGGATTTCAGGTGTTTAGCCTCGGAGATTTACGTAAGATTACCGAGGAAGGAGTAGAGTTTCGCTCCCATCTTGATGGGTCTAAGAAGTTCTTAAGTCCAGAAATTGCGACTCAAGTTCAAATGGCCTTAGGTTCAGATATTGTTATGGCTTTTGATGAGTGTACTCCTTTTCCCGCGACACGTGAATATGCTAAGGCATCTTTAGAGCGTACAACACGCTGGTTAAAGCGTTGTAAAGAGACACTTACAACTACAGATCGCCAGGCACTGTTTGGCATTGTGCAGGGTGGAATGTATGAAGATTTACGAAAACAAAGTGCTGCAGAAATTACAGAGTTGGATCTTCCAGGATATGCAGTTGGAGGGTTAAGCGTCGGCGAACCCAAGGAAATAATGTATGAGGTTCTCGATTATACCGTTCCGCTTTTGCCGAACGATCGGCCACGTTATTTGATGGGCGTCGGATCTCCAGATGCTCTTATCGAAGGGGTAATGCGTGGAATTGATATGTTTGACTGTGTTCTTCCCACTCGAATTGCCCGCAATGGGACAGCTCTAACACGCTATGGAAAAGTTGTCGTGCGCAATGCAGAGGTTGCCCATGACTTTTCTCCAATCGATCCAACCTGTGGCTGTTACACTTGCCGTAACTATTCTCGGGCTTATGTACGTCATCTTATCAAGGCCGATGAGATCTTGGGATTACGCCTTATGTCCATTCATAATCTTCACTTCTTACAGACCGTGATGAAGGAGATCCGTGAGGCAATTGCTGAGGGTCTGTTGCCTGAATATCGGCAAAAGTTTTTCACAGACTACGGTTATTTGGATTAAATGTCTTGTAGAAGCAGGATTTTCGCCAAGGATGCGGAATGTCTATACTTTAAGAGTATTAATGACAACCGGAAATAAAAGGAGGATATCAATTTTATGGGAGGCTCTTCATCTACACTTACTCTAGTTCTTTACATGGTGGTTTTCTTCGGGATTATGTATCTATTTATGATACGCCCACAGCAGAAACAGGCAAAACAAAGACAAGCGATGTTAAATAGCTTAAGGGTGAATGACAAAGTCATTACTTCTGGAGGAATTTACGGTAAGGTTAAAAAAGTAAAAGATAATTCAGTGATTGTTCAGATTGCTGACAAAGTAGAAATTGAAGTCGCAAGAGCGGGTATCGCTTCCATTGAGAACCGTGAAGTTACCGTTGAAAAAGATAAGAAATCCGATAAGAAGGATAAAAACGACAAGATTGAAGAAGTTAAAGCCGAAGATAAACAACCTGAAGAAGAAAAGGCTACTGGAACGATTGAAGGCTAAGAATGCCTAGGCCTATAGCGGGAAACACTATAATAATCAATGAAAAGGCAAGTGGATTATCCACTTGCTTTTCAATTGATTTTAACTTTTTCATTAATTTTAAGTTGAAGCGCCATTCAAGAATTGGAGATAATCAATTGTGACCTATGAAGAACACCTTCGGGGTGAATTAGTTCGCTGGCAAAAGAAAATGCTTAAATCACCAGGGCTTTTTGAAAGAGGTTCAAAAGCCTTACAGACGCGCGTCAACGAATTATTTCCCCGGAAAATACAGGAAGCCCTTACGGTTACAATCAAAGGACTTGTCAAAGGGGTGTTGTTTAGTCTAGATTATATTCCTAAGGGGAAAGCTGAAACAAATCTCGAATTGATGGAGAGAGACCGACGCGCTCTAGAACTTCTCAAGAAGTATAAACGCTTAGCTGCCGCCGAGGGTGCAGGAACTGGAGCGGGTGGATTTATGCTTGGGCTTGCGGATTTCCCAGTATTAATAGCCATCAAAATGAAATTTCTCTTTGAGTTAGCTCATATCTATGGATACTCAACAGAGAATTATCAGGAGAGATTATATATCCTCTTTATCTTCCAGCTCGCTTTTTCGAGTCAGGAAAAACGACCCGAATTATTTTACAAACTTTCACACTGGGAGGAAAGTGTCAAGGAATATCCTGAAGTGAAATCCTTAGAGTATTTTAACTGGGAACAATTCCAGAGGGAATACCGAGATGCGATTGATCTACGGAAAATGCTTCAGATGCTTCCGGGCATAGGTGCAGTTGTGGGGGCTTGGGCAAATTATGGCCTGCTAGAGGACTTAGGACATGTTGGCATGAATTGCTTTCGACTAAGAATTCTCCAGGCGAAGGATGATATTTGACGATAATAAGACACAATGCACATATGAGCAAGTCGGGAGGGTTTTCAGTGAAACGTGTAACTTTAGCGGACCTAAAGGCTGATCCAATCGTACAAGGATTAATCGAAGGAGGGAACCGGCATCTAGGAGCCATTGGTTTTACTGAACATGGCTTAAGACATGTTGGCTTGGTTTCAAATATTGCCTCCAATATTTTAGAGAAATTAGAGCATACGGAACGAGAATGCGAACTTGCCGCAGTGGCAGGCTATCTTCATGATATTGGAAATGCAGTCAACCGCGTAAGCCACGCACAGACTGGAGCGGTGATGGCGGCCAGTATTCTGGAACGACATGGAATGGCACCAGATGAGATAGCGATAGTGATTGGGGCTATAGGTAACCATGATGAGTCTGACGGGAACCCCGTAAATACTGTTTCGGCTGCCCTCATTTTGGCAGATAAATCGGATGTGCATCGATCGAGGGTAAGAAACTCGGATCCCGCTAAATTCGACATTCATGACCGTGTAAACTATGCCGTTGAGCACTCTTTTCTCAGGGTCTATCCCAATGATCGTATAGCCTTAGAAATAACAATCAATAATGACATTTGCCCTGTCATGGATTATTTTGAAATTTTTATGGCACGTATGCTTCTCAGCCGAAAAGCTGCCAATTTTTTGGGAAGCCAATTTGAATTAAAGATTAATGACGTAAAACTTCTATAAAAGAATGAAATTTGATCATGTCAGGAGTATAGTTCCGAATTTAGGAAATCTTGGTCGACTCGTTAAGAAAATCACGAATTGACACTTTTGATAATGGAGGCTTATAATGAATTTTGGCGTGGGCAAGTCCCATTGAAACAAAAAGGGAGGAACAAAGATGAAGAGGGGAAGTATCCTAAAGCTAACAGCGATTGTTTTGCTGATAGCCATAGCTGTCGCACTTTCTATCCAACCCCTTACGGATCCCACTAAAGGACTCCGATTGGGACTTGACTTGCGAGGTGGAGTTCACTTAGTATTGCAAGCTGAGCCTGGAAAAGATGGTGCACCTGTTACCAACGAAGATATGGATAAAGCCAAAGGGATTATTGAAAAACGGGTTAATGAAATGGGACTTTCTGAGCCGATTGTCCAAACTGACATCGCTAAGAAACGTATCATCGTCGATTTAGCTGGGGTTCAGGATCCGGAGAAAGCTGTTGAGGTTTTAAAAACTACAGCAAAATTGACCTTTAAGGATCCTCAAGGAAATGTAGTTATCGAGGGTTCTGACCTGAAAGATGCTCGCGGTGGGTCTGGACAACAAGGCTTTGTTGTTAATCTAACCTTTACCTCAGAAGGTGCAAAAAAGTTTGCTGATGTCACGGCGAGAAGTGTTGGACAAAAAATCGGAATCTATTTGGATGATAAGCTTCTACAAAACCCTACCGTTAATGGGCCAATTCCAAATGGACAAGCTGAAATTACCGGATATTCTTCTCTCGAAGAAGCTGCGAATTATGCAGTCCTCTTAAGATCAGGTTCTCTGCCTGTAAGCTTGAGTATTGCTGAAAAACGCTCAGTAGGAGCTTCGCTTGGAGTAGACTCTTTGAATAAGAGTGTTCTAGCTGCAATCTACGGATTAGCATTTATTGTTCTCTTTATGCTCTTTCTATACCGTTTACCTGGACTAGTCGCTAATCTTTCCTTAATCCTCTTTACCATGATTGTTCTCTGGGTACTCAAAGGATTCGGGGCCGTACTTACCTTGCCTGGTATAGCAGGGATGATTCTCTCAATAGGTATGGCAGTGGACTTAAATATTATTATTTATGAGCGTATAAAAGAAGAAATCCGCCTTGGAAAATCTCTACGTGCTGCGGTAGAAGCAGGATTTAGTAGAGCCTTCATCACGGTCTTTGACTCAAATATCACGACCATGTTTGCGGCTGCTACACTCTACTTCTTAGGGACAAGCACGATCAAAGGCTTTGCAATTACCTTAGCAGTCGGTATCCTTGCAAGCTTGTTTACAGCAGTAACCTTTACGCGCTGGATTTTACGGTTAATTGTTGGAATTAATCCACGGATGAATACATTCTGGTTTGGTGTAAGGAGGGAAGGGTAATGGCTGATAAAAAGATACCTCAAAATGTGACGAAGGCCCAAACTCCTGCTGAGCATTCTGCAACCTATGAGGATGTTCAAAAATTACATCCACTCTATTTTAATATTGTTAAGAAGCGTTACTGGTGGTTTGCTATTTCCTTATTGATTTTAATCCCAGGGATTATTTCCTTATTCGTACAAGGCCTGAATCTCGGCATTGATTTCAAAGGTGGAACGATGCTGGATATTAAGTTTGCTAAACCGATTACTCAAACAGCCGTCACTGATACGATGAAGTCTGTTGGCCTTGAAGGTTCAGTACAGCTTGCAAACAATGATACGTCTGCCTTAATTAGAACCTCCGCTTTGGAAGAAGATACGAGAACGCAACTACTCTCCGCACTCCAATCAAACGTAGGGGATTTTGACAAATCAACTTTGAAAGAGGATAAAGTGGGACCGGCAATTGGAAAAGAATTAACACAGAATGCTTTCCTAGCGCTTGGTATTGCCGCGGTGCTTATGCTCATCTATATTGGTTTTAGATTCCAACTCGCTTTTGCTGTCTCTGGAATCCTAGCCTTATTACATGATGTTATTATTGTTGTTGGGTTATTCTCAATTTTTCAATGGTCAGTTGATTCAACGTTTGTTGCTGCGATTTTAACGATATTTGGTTATTCCATTAATGACACTGTCGTAATTTTTGACCGGATTCGTGAAAATGAGACCCGGATGAAGCGTGGGGAAAGCTATGAAGACATGGTCGATAAATCGGTTTGGCAGACGATGGGTCGCTCGCTTAAGACGGTTCTCACGGTTATCATCGCACTGCTCTGTCTCCTTATCCTGGGAGGAGAATCGCTTCGTACCTTTGCTTTAGCGATGCTCATCGGAGTATTGGCAGGGGCATATTCTTCGATCTTCAATGCCAGTCAAATCTTAGTAGAAATTAAGAATCGGATGAAGTCTACCCGCGGGGGCAAAGCTTCTCGTGCAAAAGCATAATTCTAAAGCTTAGCTTAGTGGAAGGTTATTATAAGGATTTGTTAAAAGTATTTAAATTCCGGGTTTATCCCGGAATTTTTCTTTATGCGCCATACAGGATTTTTCGCTAAATCTTCCTAACCACGAAATTTCTTTTAATAATATAGTGCATTTTCTTAAATGCTGTACTATAATACAACATATATAAGAGAATGGGGGAGTGGTCTTATGAGGATCTCGGGAGCTCATGCGGTTATTGAATGCTTGAAGCAGGAAAATGTTGAGATAGTTTTTGGATATCCTGGAGGAGCAGTTCTGACGCTTTATGATGCGCTTTATGAGGCGCAGTTTCCCCATATATTAACTCGTCACGAACAAGGCGCAGCACACGCTGCAGATGGTTATGCACGAGCAACAGGCAAGGTAGGAGTTTGCATTGCTACTTCTGGACCGGGAGCGACGAATCTCGTGACAGGGATTGCAACAGCTTATATGGACTCTGTTCCTATGGTCGCTATTACAGGGCAAGTGGCCGTCTCCTTAATTGGACGAGATTCCTTTCAGGAATCAGATGTTACGGGAATTACTACCCCGATTACTAAGCACAACTATCTTGTAAAAGATGTTCGTGAACTGCCCCGTGTCATGAAGGAAGCCTTTTATATTGCTCGAACAGGTCGACCAGGGCCCGTCCTCGTAGATATTGCGAAGGATGTATTTGCTAAGGAACTTGATTTTGAATATCCGAAAGAAGTTCATCTGAGAGGGTATCGCCCTATTTACGAAGGGGATTCTCAGGTTATTTCAGAGGTAGCTAACGAACTGGCTAAAGCCAAAAAGCCTCTTATCTTCGTAGGAGGTGGAGTCAATCTCGCCGATGTATCTCCTGAAGTAAGAGAATTCATAGAATATACGGAAATTCCTGTAATTACGAGCCTGATGGGATTAGGCTGTATACCAGATACTCACCCTCAGAATTATGGTATGGTTGGAATGCATGGAACCTATGCCGCGAATCTCGCGACCACCGAATGTGATTTGCTTTTAGGACTCGGTGTTCGTTTTGACGACAGAGTCACTGGATTAGTAGCCGACTTTGCCTCAAAAGGTAAAGTCATTCACTTTGATATCGATCCAGCAGAAATCAATAAAAATATCCTCTCTCATATACGTGTCGTAGGAGATTTGAAGTGGACGATCCCTGCTTTACTTGAGAGGGTAAAGAATCGTTCAGTCGCAGAGTGGGCAGGCGCAAACTCCTCTTGGAAAAGCCAACTTGACGAATGGCGGAGAGAGAACCCATTGACCTATTCCCCACGTGAAGGAAAGGTTATGCCTCAAACAGTAATTGAAAAGATCAGCCAATATACTCAAGGCGATGCTGTAGTAGTGACAGATGTCGGACAGCATCAAATGTGGACGAGTCAATTCTATCAGTTCCAGCACCCTCGTTGTATTTTAACTTCTGGAGGACTAGGAACCATGGGCTATGGTCTCCCTGCAGCACTCGGAGCGCAAGTGGGTTGTCGTGACAAACGGGTTGTTCTTTTCACTGGAGATGGTGGATTCATGATGAATTGCCAAGAGCTTGCTACAGCTGCAGATTTGGAATTACCTGTTAAGGTATTCATTCTCAATAACCAAGTCTTAGGAATGGTCGCTCAGTGGCAGCGTATGTTCTATAATGAGCACTATTCCCATTCTAATATGAAAGGGCATACGGATTTCGTGAAGCTTGCTGAAGCTATGGGAGTACCTGGTTTGCGGGTAACTCATCCAGAAGAAGTTCAGTCTGCTATCGAGAAAGCCTTTGAGACAGACGGTCCCATTGTTGTGGATTTCCGGATTCCCGAAGACGAAAACGTATTACCCATGGTTCCGGCTGGGGGACGTCTTGACCAAATGATTATGGGAGGGTAATGCATATGAAACACACGTTAGCTGTACTCGTTGAAAACCGACCAGGGGTTTTAACCCATATCTCAGGGCTAATAAGTCGCCGTGCCTTCAATATCGAGAGTATCGCAGCGGGATATACAGAAGAGGCCGATACCACACGCATTACAGTCGTTGTTCAAGCAGACGAAATGGAGCTCGAGCAGGTCGTCAATCAGCTTACTAAATTGGTCGATGTCATTAAGATCTCAAACTTGACTGCAATCGACGCGATTCATAGGGAACTTGCCATGATTAAGGTCAAAGCAAGCCCAGAGACTCGTTCAGATATCGTGGATATTGTCGATATTTTTCGGGCAAAAATTGTAGATGTTAATCGTGAGACGATGGTTATAGAATTAACTGGAGAAGAAACAAAGATTGATGCCTTCTGTGAAGTTCTAAAGGACTACGGAATCATCGAAATTGTCCGTACTGGGAAAATCGCGCTCTCGCGTGGTCCAATCCCCGCAAAAAATTTGTAGTCGATGGGATTATGATGTCATTGAGAGTCTGTATCGTAAAGTGCAGACTCTTTTATTTTTTTTAAAAATCGCTCTGCTCCACTCCGTAAATAGAAAATTGACAAAAATAAAGGAAAGGATGGACAGAATAGAGAATGTTTCGTGAAGTCAATTAGGGAAGAGAGCTGGAAGGAGTTGATGGGATGTGTATAAACCATTTAACAAAGAGAGGGTTCTTTAGATTTGGAGTAGTAGGAAGTGCCTTAGCTATAAGCGTTCTGCTGCTTTCGGGATGTACTGCCGCTCACCCCCCTGAAGAAGGCCAGAATCAATCTCAGATACAAACTACCTTGGGGAATCAGCAGTCTTATCCCCTATCCCAATCTGAGTTAGAAGCACAACCCCAATTATTACCTAATCCAGAGTCTAAACCGAAGGAAAATCCCCGGTCTGCTATTTCTCAGTCACAGAAACAGTTGCTAAAGGAAATCCCGATTCTTTATTATCATTCCATTACTGAGGAAGCTGGGAATGAACTACGCATTCCACCAAAAGAGTTTGAGTCGCATTTAAAGTTTCTCCGACAAGCTGGATATGAGAGTATTACCTTGTATGAACTTTATCAGTATTTTTATAAAGAACGTGAATTACCGGCAAAACCGTTTGTTCTAACGTTTGATGATGGCTATACAGATAACTATACGAACGCCTTTCCAATTGCTAAGAAATATGGATTTAGTGGAACAATTTTTATGGTAACTGGCTGGATTGATGGCGAAGGATACCTTACAAAGAAGCAATTACGGGAAATGAGCCAAGCTGGATGGCAGATTGAAGCACATACGGAGACTCATCCTAAATTAAACGAGTTAACACTTACGCAATTAGAACGTGAGCTACAGGACTCAAAGAGAAAACTTGAGGAAATCCTTAATCGACCTTCGGAATACCTCGCGTACCCCTATGGAAGTTACACAGAGCAGGTTATCCGAGAATCGAAAGTGGCGGGCTATCTGATGGGTTTTACAACGGAACGGGGATGGGCTAACGAAAAAGAGCCTTATCAAGTACACCGCGTTTACTGTTATGCTAATATGGGTGTTGAAGAATTAGAAAGAAGGATGGAAACACCAAACTATTAGAGTAGGAATTACGAAATGAGTTCACGCGATACGATGCCTTTAGGGCATCTTTTTTTATGGAGTGATTGGAGGGACATCTCACAATTGATTTACTTGGTCATATCTTGTAGTGTAACCAGATATTACCAGGTGAGAAAGGGGGATATAACAAATGGCGTTCGGAGCAGGTGTTTCTTGTGGACCGAATTTCTTGCCGGGAATTGCAGTGATTGTAGTGATCATCCTCTTATTGATCGCGATGGGTATTGTATTCTAATTTAAGGAGGGTATTGCATGTACGGATATGGATATGGAATGGGTTTAGGTGCTGCTGGTGGTTGTGCACCGGTCGCTGGATATGGCATGGGTGTTGGTTGGGGCGCAGGAGTAGGAGTCATCGCAATTGCTATTCTTATTCTCATCGCCTTAGGCGTAATCTTCTAATCTTTAATATGGTAAGGTACAATTGATTACACTTTAAGCATTTTAGGAGGGTATTTTATGGCATTTGGTGCAGGTGCAGTCGGAGGCAATTGGGGAGCAGGGATTGCAATCGTCGTAGTTATCATTTTACTGCTCATCGCTCTTGGTATCGTATTTTAAACGATTGTAGGGGAAAATCAAATCATAGAGATTATATTAAGATGTCGGGGGTGACATTGTGTACGGATACGGCGGCTATGGTTGCGGTGGATACGGAGTCGTTGGTTCTTCAGTTGGAGCAGGGATTATCGCAATCGCGATCCTGATTCTTCTTGCCCTAGGCGTAATCTTCAACTAAAAAGTACGTGAAAAGGCCCCCGGCTCGGGGGCCTTTTACGTGTAGAGAGATATATTGTGTTTTGCCTAAGTGATAATCAATCTTGGATTAAAGCGAAAAAGCCGTGGACATAATCCAACGGCTTTTTCGTTTGGTAAGAAGAATAGATTAGGCTTTGTGTGTTAGGAAAGAGAAATTACCACCACCAACGACGGAAACCAAAACCCCACCAGGGAAAACCAAAACCGAACCAAGGAAAACCAAAGCCAAAGCCCCAACGACCCCACATAAATATTCCTCCTTCAAATTAAAAGTTTTGTTGATTAAGGTTTAACTACTATAGAATATGCAATATGGCATAATTTGCCAATGGACTTTTGATATTTTGGCATGTATTGGTTTAACTGGTCGATTAAAGGGGATAATAATCCAGGATTCTTTCGCAACAGGGGGGATGACTTTGGATTTTTGGGAGCTGTTCGTTCTGGAAGGCCTACTCCTTCTTGCATCAGGAGTGACATTAATAGGTGGGGTTAGGGGAGCACTGGCCGGGACGGTCCTACTTAGTAGCATAGCGTGGTTTACTCATCCTAAAAACTTCTGGTCCTGGGAGATACCCTTCTTAATAGTTGTAGCGATTGCCCTAGGAATTTTATTACTCCTCGCACGAAAAGCTGGAAAGAGTGACAACGTTTCGGTATTAGTAGGTGGAATGGCGAGCATGGTTGTGTTCGGGGCTTTTCTGACGCCTCTTCTTGCGTTGTTTTTATGGGCCTTGATCGTTGGGACAGGGTTGATTCCAAGGCTTAGGATCAAACAAGTTTTATGGGGATTTGCTCCAGTGCTATGGCGTTTATTTATGGGAATTGGATGGGTTATCTATGGAAACTTTCTTATATAGAACATAAAAAATGATATTGGGAATGACAGCGGAAGCAAAAAAATAAAAAATAACATCTTGCTAAGATGGAACAATTTTGATATTCTGTACTAGAATATATTGTCAGGCAGGTTTGCTGGGCCCTCAGTATTCTGGGCAGCGGATAATCCGTGGGACTTCCGAAGGAAGTCCCTTTTTTATGTATCTTGTAAAGATATTAGACAGGCGGAGCAGAGTCCTACCCCTACATTATAGTGTTCATCGAGAGGCTGTATCGTAATAGGAATTTTAAGCGTGAATCTTTTAAGCATAGCTAAATAGAGATTATGGAAAACAAGGTGGAGTGATGGAAGTGATAAATCAAGAGAAAACAAGGGCCGCAAGTCTTTCCGTTTTGTCAAATACCGTCTTAACCTGCGGAAAAGTAGTGATAGGTTTGGCAAGTGGTTCAGTAAGTATTCTTTCCGAAGGGATACACTCTGGGATTGACCTTCTCGCTGCTATTATTGCCTTGTTCGCTGTGAAAGAATCTGGTAAACCAGCGGATGAGCGTCATGCTTATGGGCACGGAAAAATAGAAAACATTTCAGGCACGGTTGAGGCTTTGCTTATCTTTTTTGCAGCCATTTGGATTATCATCGAGGCCGTTGATAAATTATCAAGTGGGGTAGTCATCGAAAACCTGGGTTGGGGTATAGGAATTATGGCAGTCTCTGCTTTGGTTAATTTCTTTGTATCCAGCTATTTAATGCGTATTGCGAAGAAGACGAATTCTGTGGCCTTAGAAGCCGATGCACTTCATTTAAGGACAGATGTCTTCACTTCAGCCGGAGTTTTTCTCGGTTTACTTCTCGTCCATTTTACTGGATGGGTGCTTTTCGATCCGATTATAGCAATTTTTGTGGCTTTGCTTATTATTAAAGCAGCTTTTGATCTTACTAAGGAAGCGTTTATGCCTTTAGTTGATGTCCGATTGGACGAATCAGAGTATAGAATAATACTTGAGGTACTTGAAAACTATTCTGGATGCTTCGTAGAATTTCACAAATTAAGAACTCGCAAGTCAGGTCCAGAACGACATATCGATTTGCATCTCGTCGTCCCGAAATTCCAAACCTTAGTTGAGGTTCATGATTTATGTGATCGAATTGAAAGGAATATCAAGGAGCGCCTTCCTGAAACGCACATTTTGATTCATCCTGAGCCTTGTAGTGATTTACCAGAGCAATGTCCGACGTGTGATGAGGGGAATTCTACCTGTCACGAGTGCACAGATGGAAACAGATGAAGTATAATGAGCTCTGGAGGTAGACTATGACTACAAAAATATGGACAAAACCACTTTCTCATCCACCTTCTAGAGAGCCAATACACGAGCTTATAGGAATATCTCCTGTTATTTCGGACATTCTTGCCCAACGTGGGGTTAGGACTGTGGAACAGGTGGTAGAGTTTTTAAGACCCTCCTTACTCAACTTATCTTCGCCGTTTGCTTTTCGTGAGATGACTTTAGCTGTTGAACGGCTTGAGAGAGCGAAAAGTGAGGGAGAAAAAGTGCTCATCTATGGAGACTACGATGTTGATGGAGTAACCAGTACGACGCTTTTATATAAAGTTCTTACGGATTTAGGGTTTAAGGCGGTAGCCTATATTCCAAATCGAATGGATGAAGGTTATGGCTTGCATAATGAAGCTATATTAAAAGCTTCTTGTGCTAATGTGAAAGTACTTATTACCGTGGATTGTGGAATTACTGCGGTCAACGAAATAGAGTATGCAAAGTCTCTAGGTATAGATATCATTCTTACCGATCACCACGAGCCCCCTGCTGATTTGCCCAAGGCATATGCAACTATTAATCCTAAAGTGGATGGATCAGGTTATCCCTTCCGGGAGTTAGCAGGTGTCGGGGTAGCTTTTAAGCTAGCCCAAGCACTATTAGAGACATTAGATGATGGAGATACAAGGGCCTATTCTCAGATGGAAATTCTTGATTTAGTAGCTCTTGGAACGATTGCAGATTTAGTTCCTCTTGTCGGTGAAAATCGTGTCCTTGTCACTTATGGACTTAAGCAAATGGAAAAAACGATTCATTTAGGCTTACGCTCCTTACTGGAGGAGTGCGGCTTAGCGAATAAACCCCTTAAGGCAGGGCAGATTGCTTTTACGGTGGCGCCACGAATTAATGCCGCTGGTCGCATGGATAGTGCCCGAGCTGGCTTGGAGCTTCTACTTACGGAGAAAGAAGAAAGGGCGCAGGAACTTGCACGACTCCTAAGCCGTGAAAATGCACTTCGTCAAGAAACAGAAAAAGAAATCTTTGCAGAGGCTGTTGCCCTATTAGAAAAGAGTCCTCTTCCTCGAGTCATTGTTTTGTCTGCTCCAGGTTGGCATCATGGCGTCATTGGGATTGTAGCCTCCCGTTTGGTTGAGCGTTACTACCGCCCTGTTTTTCTCATCACCGAAGATGGAGAAGAAGGAAAGGGGTCTGCACGAGGAATCTCAGGATACCATGTTTTAAATGAGTTAAGGAAACAAGCTGATCTCATGGAGAAGTTTGGTGGACATACTCAAGCAGCAGGTTTTTCCTTGAAACGAGAAAATATTCCTTTTCTCCGTGAGGAGCTCAATGCTTCAGCTCAAGGATTTCCTGAAGAATTGTTCTATGAACGAGTCCATGTGGATAAGCTTGTTCCGCTAGAAGTACTAGATGCATCCCTTATGCGAGAATTAGAACACCTGGCTCCCTTTGGATTTGGAAATCCGAATCCAGTACTCGCTGGAATAAGTTTCCCACTCTATCAAGCTGATACCGTAGGAAAAGATCAGTCCCACCTCAAATGCACCTTTGGTTCGGCGGGGCAATGGGAAGGGATTGCCTTTCGGAAAGGGGATGAACTTGGGCGGATAATTGGTACACCCTCAGTCGATGTAGCCTTTGGGCTTGATTGGAATACCTTTCGAGGATCTCAAAGTGTACAATTATTGATTAAGGATATCCAGTCCTCTGCTACGTGGCAAGAAAGTTCTGTCCCAGAAAGGAAAGCCCAGAGGGAAATCGAGATTGGTCATCTAGAAGTTGCCGCAAGCACGGATAATATTGAGTTTGAAAGTATGGATTGGAGAAATAAAAAGCGGGAAGAATGGATGCAAATCCTTGAGGAGGCACAGGAAGCAGCTCTCATATGGGATTATACAGAAACTAAGCCGAAGTTAATCGATTCTCCTGCATCAAAGGCCCGACTTGGAATGATCTTAGGGGTTCCATCAAGTTGGGAAGATATTAATGCAATTCTTGCTTACTTCAAAGGTCGTGGGATTCGGAGAGTTGCTTACGCACAAAGTCAAGTGGAGGACTCGATCTTAAGCGAGCGAGCAGGCTATCTATCTCGTGAAGACCTTGTTCAAATGTACAGAGTGTTATATGATTTTGCTAAAAAGAAAAATCCATTCTATTGGAATCTAGAAGAGTCCACTTTAGGACATGAATGCGAGGGAATTAAGATTTTTGAAGAGTTAGGCTTAATAAAAAGCCTAGGGGGAACAAGAAAAATCGCGTTAGAGTGGATTCCTGCATTAAAAAAATTAGATTTAACGGCTTCTCTACGTTACAGAACGGCAAAGCTTTGTTGGGAGGATTTAAGGCGTTTTAGGAAAGAATATCAAGAAAAACCCTGTCAAGAATTTGCCCGAGGGCTAACCAACTGTCATTAATAAGTGATGCAAAAGCGAGTTCAAGAAAGGCGTGAGTGTAGTGGATTTCAATCAATATATTCGAGTTATTGAGGATTTTCCTAAGCCGGGGATTTCCTTCAAGGATATTACGACACTTCTAAAGAATGGTCAGGCATATCGTGAGGCTGTCGATGCCTTAGTTGAGCAAGTAAGAGAGTGGAAGCCTGATGTCATCATTGGCCCAGAGGCTCGTGGCTTTTTGCTTGGGGCTCCTGTCGCCTATGCACTGGGGATCGGTTTTATCCCCGTGCGTAAACCTGGCAAGCTGCCTGGGGAGACAGTGAGTGAGACGTATGAGTTAGAATATGGTACTGATACCCTAGAAGTTCACGCCGATGCACTCTACACTGGACAGCGCGTTGTTATTGTGGATGATTTATTAGCAACGGGAGGAACCATGTTAGCTACGGCCCGTTTGGCCGAGAAGACCGGAGCACAGGTCGTTGGAATGAGTTTTCTCATTGAACTCGGATTTCTTGAGGGACGGAATAAGTTAAAGGGATATGAATTATTTTCACTGATAAAGTACTAGGAAATGATTCTCTGAAAGGAGCTAATGAATGTCTGTAACTGAGCTTATGGAAAAACTGCATAAAGCTTCCCCGCAAGGGGGTCAACTTGTGGAGAAGGCCTATCTCTTTGCAGAAGAAGCTCACCGTGGGCAGCTTCGAAACTCCGGGGAGGACTATATTCAGCATCCGCTGGAAGTCGCCAAGATTCTCTTGGAATTGGAGATGGATGAGGCGACCATCGCTGCTGCCTTACTCCATGATGTTGTAGAGGATACCCCTTATACAGTTGAGGATATAGAAAGAGAATTCGGTTCACAGGTTGCCTTGCTTGTCGATGGAGTGACAAAATTAGGCCGGATTGAGTACAAGAGCAAGGTCGAGCTACAGGTAGAAAATCTACGCAAGATGTTTTTGGCGATGGCCAAGGATATACGTGTCATCTTAATTAAACTTGCAGACCGACTTCATAATATGCGTACCCTAAAATACCACTCGGTTGAAAAGCAGAAGGAGATTGCTCAAGAAACTCTTGAAATCTTCGCTCCCTTAGCGAACCGTCTCGGTATTTTTCGAATTAAGTGGGAATTAGAAGATCTAGCCTTTCGGTATATTAAACCACAGGAGTATTATGACTTATCTGAAGGCATCGCTCTTAAAAGGAAAGAGCGGGAAGATCAGATCAATGAAGTTATAGCTCAACTTCGCCAACGTCTAGGTGAAGTCGGAATTCATGCAGATATCGCGGGTCGCCCGAAACATTTCTACAGTATTTACCGAAAAATGATTACCCAACATAAAGAGTTGAGTGAAATCTATGATTTAACGGCAGTTCGTGTGATTGTAGATTCCGTGAATGATTGCTATGGTGCTTTGGGAATCATTCATACGATGTGGAAGCCTTTACCGGGGCGTTTTAAGGACTATATCGCTATGCCTAAGCCGAATATGTATCAATCTCTTCATACCACCTTGGTTGGAGCCCATGGAGAGCCCTTTGAAATTCAAATCCGGACATGGGAGATGCACAGAACTGCAGAATATGGTATCGCAGCACACTGGAAGTACAAGGAAGGCACGAAACCGGTTGCTGGAAGCTTTGACCAGAAGCTCTCTTGGTTGCGCCAACTTTTGGAGTGGCAACACGATTCCCGAGATGCTGGGGAATTTATGGAATCCCTGAAAATTGATCTTTTTGCTGACACCGTGTTTGTGTTTACTCCCAAAGGAGATGTCGTTGAACTTCCAGCAGGCTCTTGCCCGATTGACTTTGCTTATCGAGTACATACTGATGTTGGTCACCGCTGTATTGGGGCAAAGATTAATAGCCGGATTGTCCCCCTAGAAACGAAATTGGCCAATGGAGATATCGTCGAGATTCTTACCTCTAAGCAGGGAAATGGCCCGAGTCGAGATTGGTTGTCCTTTGTTAAAACTTCTCAGGCCAAGAATCGGATTCGTCAGTGGTTTAAGAAAGAACAGCGAGAAGAGAATGTTGCGCGGGGCCGTGAGGGGATTGAACGCGAGGTTCGCAAGCTCGGGCTTGATCCAGTGACTACGCTTAAACCTGAAACACTTCTCGGCATAGCAAAAGTCTATAATATAACGAGTATTGATGATCTTTATGCTGCAATGGGAGATGGTGCAGTCACTATTAATAAAGTCCTGGTGCGGCTGAAGGAAGATCTCAGTAAAGAAGAACGTGAAAAACTACAGCTCGCTGCACTTCAGCAGGGTGAAGCTAAACCCTCGAATGCCTATGGTAAGGCAAGCCAAGGGGTAAGAGTCAAAGGTGTCGATAACGTTCTCATCCGTTTTTCACGGTGTTGCAATCCCTTACCAGGGGATGATATTGTCGGCTATATTACACGGGGCCGAGGAGTATCTATCCACCGCAGTGAATGTGATAATATCAAAGCGCATTCCCCCGAGGAACAAGGACGAATGGTCGAGGTTGTTTGGGATTTAGATGTGGAATCTATTTATCCAGTGGACATTGAAATTTTCGGACTTGATCGTTCACGGCTCGTCACCGATATCATGAATGTGGTCATGGAAACTCGGACGCATATCCTGGGGATTAACGCCCGGGTTGGGAAAGATAAACTTGCCCATATCCAGTTAAGTATCGAGATTCGGAATCTTGGGCATTTGTATAACGTAATGCAGAAGATTCGCAGGGTCAAAGATGTCTCGGCTGTCGAACGCGTGCATACAGGAGGAAAGTAAATTGCGTAGTGTCGTTCAGAGGGTCACTCGAGCTTCTGTCCGAGTGGAAGGTGAGACTGTCGGAAAGATTGGACCCGGACTCCTTGTTCTTTTCGGAGTAGGAGAAAACGATGGTCCGACAGACCTCGACTGGATGGTTGATAAGATTATTGGCCTTAGAATCTTTGAGGATGAAGATGGGAAGATGAATCGCTCGATTCAGGATATGGATGGGGAAATTCTCATGGTTTCTCAGTTTACCCTCTACGGAGATTGTCGCAAAGGGAAACGTCCTAGCTTTTCGACGGCTGCCCGTCCGGAGGAAGCGAAGGCCTTGTTCGAGCGAGCTGTGGAAGTGGTTAGAGAGCACGGAATTCACGTGGAGACTGGGGTTTTCCAAGCGGAGATGCAGGTTGAGCTGGTGAATGATGGCCCAGTGACCTTGCTTCTCGATAGTGAGAAGAAGTTTTAAGGGACACTTCAAGGGTTTCTGGAGTTATTAGGTTAAATTTCGTAGCGGGGTGATTAAACTATGATTGAAGGCCGAGCAATGGGCGCGATGGGGGCTAACTGCTATATTTTTAGTTGCCCTGAAACGAAGAAAGCTGCTGTGATTGATCCTGGAGCGGAGGCGAAAAATCTCTATCGCTGGATTTTAGAAAAAGGGTATCAGGTTGAATATATTCTTTTGACGCATGGACATTTCGATCATATCGGAGCGGTAGATGAATTAAGGACTCTCTTACAAGCTAAGGTGGGGATTCACGAAGGTGATGCCGCCATGCTTACGAATGGGCAAGCGAATTTATCGAGCTTCGTTGGTCGAGCATTTGATACAAAACCTGCCGATTTTTTGCTCGAAGACGGACAAGTGATGACGGTCGGTAATCTAAGTATTACCGTTCTGGCGACTCCTGGTCATACTCAAGGAGGGGTCTGTTTCCTTACCTCTGAGGGACTACTCAGTGGAGATACATTATTTGACGGTTCGATTGGACGCACGGATTTTCCCGGAGGATCACTTGAACAGTTGCTAGACGGAATCGAGAAGAAGCTCCTCATATTGCCTGAAGAAACCCGAGTATATCCAGGGCATGGTTCGGAAACGACGATTGGGAGGGAGAAACGGGAAAATCCGTTTTTACGATGAATATAATTCTAACAAGTCATTCTTTATCCCGCTCCGAATTGGAAGCGGGTCTTTCCTTAACTCGAGCCTTTTTTCCAGAGGCTAAAGTGAAGGTTGAGGACGGATATATGGGTGATTTCACAGATACATTGTCTTTGATTCAGGTTGAAGTTTCCTATCCAGCAATCCCTTGGGAGGTCAAAGGGTTTTTTTTCCGTGAAGGGAAAGCTTTTACCCCAAAATCTGAACAAGCAGGCTTACAAATTCACAGGCCAACTGAAGAACCAACTGTTACCTTGAATCAGGAAGAAGTTCAGATGATTCTGTCACTGGATAAAATCGGAAAAGACACCGAAAGAAAAATTCTGTTCAAGCATGGACTTTACGCTCTCCTTTCTAAAGTTACAGGGCACGTACCACCCTGGGGGATTCTCACTGGAATTCGCCCCAGTAAGATTCTCCACCGTTTGAATGACTTAGAAACTTCCGAGGTTTCAGTGGAGAGGATATTGACGGAGCGATATTTAATTCGAGAGGATAAAGTCCGCTTATTACAAGAAATTGTGGGTGTTCAAGAGCCTTATCTGAAGGAGATAAAAGATAATCCTAAACGGGTTGCTGTCTATGTGGGAATCCCTTTTTGTCCGACCCGGTGTAGTTATTGTTCATTCCCGGCGTATTCCTTGCAGCAAGGGAGAGAACCCCTTCATGTCTACCTTCAGGGCTTATATGATGAGATCCAGGTCACAGGGGAGTGGATGAAGGAGACGGGGCTTTGTGCGGGTTCTATCTATATTGGCGGAGGGACGCCTACTATTTTGACGATCCCGGAGATAACCGAGCTGCTTCAGTGGATCAAGGAGAATATCCCCTTAGCAGTCTCTGAAGCACAGCTGCTGGAGGGAACAGAAGTCCCGTGGCAATCTGGAGAGATGATAGAACCTAGAGGGGTTGAGCTCACAGTTGAAGCAGGCCGACCGGATACACTTTCTCAGGAAAAGCTACAAGCTTTAAGATTACAAGGAGTAAATAGGTTAAGCATTAACCCACAGACCATGCATAATCAGACTTTGCAGCGGATTGGTCGCTCTCATACGGTAGAGGATGTAATAAGGGTTTATAAGCTTGCCCGTGAGCTTCCTGGTTGGGTAATTAACATGGACTTAATCTTAGGGTTACCTGGGGAGAGTGTAAAGGATGTTCAGGAGACTCTGGAACGAATAGGGGTACTAAACCCTGATAATCTTACAGTACATGCGTTGGCAATTAAACGGGGCTCCAAAGTACACGAGGCTGGTTTGATTGAAAATTTGAGCAGGGAATTAGAAACCATGCAAGAAATTGTCTTATCGAGTGCACGTTCTTTGGGGTTGCACCCCTACTATCTCTATCGTCAAAAGCATATTGCAGGAAATCTGGAGAATATCGGCTTTGCACGACCCGGTTCGGAATGTCGATATAATATAGGGATAATGGAAGAACGACAGAGTGTGATTGGAATGGGGGCAGGAGCCTCAAGTAAGGTCGTCAATCCTTTGGATTATTCCCTCGTTAATCTCCAGCATCCATCGAACTGGCAGGCCTACCTGAAGCGATGGAGAGAGACTCATGAGAAGCGGTCGGAAGCATGGGGCAAGCAAGCGGACTGAAGCTGAGTTGAGTTTAGAAATTCAACGTAGAATCAGGGGGACGGTTCTCGTGATTCTAAGTGAAGCACAGTCAGTACTTTATTCAAGCACTAACAGCCGGGTTCAGTAGCATTGCTTTACTCGTATAGGAGAGACACCTATGTTAAATAGAATTAAATAGCATAAGTAGCCAAGAGTTACCGTCGTAGAGCACGGTAGCTCTTTTCTATTTTCCTAAAGGATTTTGAATGGATGGAAAGGGTATTCAGACAAAAAGTGTAAATAAACAAAGTGGAAGAAAAATATTAAAAATAATAATATCAATCGAACTTTTCTAAGGATTAAAGACTCTTAGCTATAGAAGAGAGGTGGCAGGGTGGAACACGAAGTTCTAAAAATGGTGGTGCGAGCAAAAGGTGGAGATAAAGAAGCTCTAATTCAACTGATCATGAGTCAAAAGCAGGATTACTATAGCTTAGCCTATGTCTACATGAAAAACCAAGAAGACGCTTTAGACGCTATGGAAGATATGATCTTAAAACTCTATGAAAATATCAAGAAGCTAAAGGAAGAACACGCCTTTTACAGTTGGAGTAAAACAATATTGGTTAATTGCTGCAAATACAATTTGCGTAAAAAGAATAAGGTTCTTTTGCTCAAAGATCTGCCTGAAGGGTCATATGAAGAGGCTTTTAGCGATAAAGAAGAAAAAATTGTTCTGGAAGAAAATTTAGAGAAGCTAAACTCAAAGTACCAAGAGGTTTTAAAGCTGAGGTACTACCTGGATATGGATTATGAAACCATAGCCATGGTTTTAAAAGTTCCTTTAGGAACAGTTAAATCACGAATTCATACCGGACTTCAAAAGCTAAAACGAAGTATGGGGGGTAGATATGGATGAATAAGATTGAGGATATTCTTAAGGCCAATAAACCTCATTTCAATCAAATTGAAGTTCCGGAAGAATTAGAGATGAGGTTGCGAAGTACCTTAAATAGAAAACCCGTTCCGGTTATTAAAAGGTATAAGCTGCAAGTGGCGGCCCTGATTGTCGCGATAGGCATGCTTACTTTTAATTATGATGTGATTGCATCCTATAGTAAACAACTCCTAGGCTATGATCAGGTTATGAATGGGACGCTAAAAGAATTAAATGAATTAGGTAAAGGACAAATCATAGATGAAAGTTATACCTTTGCGGATGGCATATCTCTGACGGTAGATTATGTGATGTTAGATGAAAATCAGTTGCTCCTGTTCTATACCGTTAAGGATCCATCTGGGCATGTTGATGATTATAAGATTTCACCGTCTATGTCACTAAAAGCTTTTTGGGGGGAATATCGTCCTCGAGGCTCTGAAGGAATAATGAACGAGGCTCGAACTGAAATGAAGAATATTGCGAGATTTGAACCTCCGTCACCTTTTGCAAAGAAATTAACGCTTTGCTTTTTTCAGAGTGAGCAAGGGAGAATGGTACCCGCTGAGATTAGTTTTAGCTTAAATAGAAGTGCAGCGATGGGGCATACATTAAAGAAAGAACTTAATGAAACCATTCAGGTGGATGAAACCAAGCTTAAATTTGATTCAATACTTGCATCTCCCACTACAACTGTCATTAAAGGGTCTGCCGAGAGTGTTCTTGGGATAGCTGTGGATAGTCTAAGTGGAGAACGATTTAGACCGACGGAATTAACACTAAAGCTTATTGCTAACGGGGTAGAAGTTAACAAACAAGGGGGCGGAATGGGGACGGATATGAAAGGGATCACTTTTCATAATGATTTTGACGCCCTTCCTCCCGACTTGAGGAGGTTACAGCTAGAACTCGTGAGCTTTAGCGCTGATCATGATGTGAATGAGCAGTTTAAGTTGGATAGTAACGAGAAAAACCAAGTTTTAGATATTCTGGGGCAAAAAGTAGAGGGCAATGAGATTAGAAAGTCAAAGGGAGAAACACTTATTACTGTAAGCAGCGAAGAAAGACTTATCTTGACTAAGGTTTATCTCATCATTGACGGGAAAAAGATTCCCCTTGAAGAAACTATCGAGGGTGAATATGATAAAGTAGATGGTAAGATTATTCATCAAAGGACGCTACGATTCTTAGGAACAGGAGAAGAACTTACTTTGGACGTTCAGCGAATGACCTACTCCAAAATGTATAATCGAGTTATTGAGATTCCTTTGAATTAGAGTTGTAATTTTCTGACCTTTGAGACATAATAGGATAGATTTAGTGGGAAGGAAGGTTGCTTTCATGGGTGATTGGCTAATACCTTATATTACATTTAACGGAAATTGCGAGGAAGCTGTAAAATTCTATCAGTCAGTATTGGGTGGAGAAGCTCAAATACTCCACTTCGGTGATGCACCACCTAATCCGGAATTTCCGGTTAATGAAGCCATGAAGAATTTAGTGCTTCATGCAGAACTTAGAAAAGACGGACACATCATTCGCTTCTCAGACACCTTTCCCGGTGCCCCATTCACGAAAGGAAATTCGATTACCTTTTCAATCGAATTGCCGACAGAAGAAGATGTGCGTGCTACTTTTGATGCCTTATCCCTTGGTGGAGAAGTGGAAATGGAACTACAAAAGACCTTCTTCAGCCCTTTGTATGCTAAATTCACCGATAAATTTGGTGTTAACTGGATGCTTACCTGTAAAAAGTAATAACAGTATCGATTGAATATTAGATACTAACGAGAAGAACATCCGTGGCCAATTAATCACGGATGTTCTTTTTGTAGTATTTTCCGGAAAATCACTTCGCCGCAAATACCCCTTGCTTCTGGGGAGCAGTTACTTCAAATCGCTCGAAACTTTCCTTCATCGCATCTATGGCTCGTTGAATCGACTCCTGCGAATAGGTGACACAGAACCTGACATAGTCTTGTCCTTCCTCACCGAAGGCCACCCCTGGCGAAGCGACGACATGCGCTTTATCTAGTAGGAATTTCGTGAAATCTTCACCGGACATTCCATGTGGAGCAGGCACCCAGAGATAGACTGTAGCCTCCGGTACCGTGAGATTCCAGCCTTGCTCATTAAAGAATTGGACCAAGGTCGTTAGACGTTTCTGGTAATTTGAATTATCTCGATTAAAGAACCCCGTTTCTAACCCTATTTTTAATCCTTCTCTCCCCGCATACTGGATTGGATTGAAAATCCCAGCATTAACGTGAGTCTCGATAATCTTTAGACCGTTTAGAATCTCCGCGTTGCCGACAGCCATTCCAAGACGCCAGCCAGCCATATGAAAGGCTTTGGAGAAGGTGAAGAATTCTATGCATAAGTCAAGACTGCCTTGGACAGAAAGAAGGCTTGGTGCGCCACCTTCCTTGAAGCACGTCATAGAATAGGCATGGTCGTTGACGAGGATAATATCATTTTCACGTGCAAAGGCCACTGCGGTCTGAAAAAAGTCTAAGGTTGCGATTTGGCCTGTTGGGTTATTCGGGTAATTTAGGAACATGATTTTAGCCTTCTTAGCAATCTCAGAGGGTATATCTTCGAAGTTAGGTAGAAAATCTGGGGCACGAAGAGGCATAAAGTAAGGTTTCCCACCAGCAAGGATTGTACCTGTTCGATAACTAGGGAAGGCAGGATTAGGAATAAGAGCGATATCATTAGGGTCAAGCCACGCTTCGCAGAAGTGGACAATCCCTTCTTTTGAACCTTGTAGTGGCAGGATTTCATTTTTAGGATTTAATGTAACCCCATAGTACTGAAGATACCAATTGGCCATTTGCTCCCGAAATACTCTTAACCCGTCAAAATCTGCATAATGATGGTTTATAGGATCTCGGGCTTGTGTGCAGAGCGTCTCAATGATTTGGGAATGGGCAGGACGATCGGGGTCTGATTTACTTAAGACATGAAGTTCTTCACCATTGTCGATCTTCTCATGAATAAGAGCATCGAGTTGAGCAAAAATATAAGGTGGCAAATCCTTGAGTTTTAGACTTTCTTTCATTTTGCACCCTCCGTTCGCATCACTTACAACTGCCTATAGTGTTTGACAATCTTTTGTTCTCCATAACAGGTAGTTTAAACCAGTTATTTAAGCTTACAAAGGATTTCAGATTTACAAATAGAATATAGGGATAAAGAAAATGAATCGTGCTTACCGTGAGAAGGAAAACGTTCTTGTGTTTAACAACCGAATCGTGTGAGGAGGAAATGCGTGAAAGACCCACAAATTATTTATACCCGTAGAAAAATTGCCTATGAAAAACTAAACGCCAAACAAAAACAGGCTACGGACCGATTAAGTAACTATCGCTTAATTACCTTTTTTCTTGGTTTTGCAATAGCTTTGGTTCTCTATTTAAACTTAAGTCGGGTTATAGGAATTATCACCGGATTAGTAACACTCATTCTTTTCGTTTACCTTGCTCTTCGACACAAGCAGGTTCGGACCCAGCTTAAGTACTCACAAATCCTTATCAATCTAAATAAGAAAGGTCTAGATCGCTTGGGTGGAGAGTGGGGGACTTTTCCTGATTCTGGTGTGGAATTCAGGGATGAGGAGCATCCCTATGCTTCAGACCTGGATTTATTCGGACAAGCGTCAATCTTTCAGTGGATTAACTCAGCTCATACCCCTTGGGGTAGGGAAACCTTAAAAAATATTCTTATGCAGCCGCCAAAGGACCGTCAGGAAATAATCAAGCGACAGGAAGCTGTAAAGGAATTGGCAAAGAAATTAGCTTGGCGACAGCGCTTTGAGGCTGAAGGGAATCTCGCATCAGAAAAATTACAATCGACTGAGCCCCTTTTGAACTGGGCTGAACAAACTCAAGAGGCCTACTTGCATCCTGCAGTAAAGTTAGGGATGCGTGTGCTTCCTGCGATTACCATATTGATGCTTTTGCTTTATGCCCTCCAACTTTCTGTTCCTTGGCAGGTCCCAGCAATTCTTATCGGTATCCAAATAATCCTCCTTAGGTTATATGGTAAAGGACGATCAAAAACTCTATCCTTGGTACGTCGCCATGAAGCGAGCCTAAAAACCTATGCAGAGATGCTTAAACATCTTGAGAGTCTTGGCTTTAACGCAGAATGGCTAAAACAACGCCAGAGAATTCTTCGCGACACCGAAGGCCTACAAGCGTTTAAGCAAATTCAGAGACTGTCCAAGCTTGTCGAGAGGATATCGAATCGAGAAAACGCGATGTTCTTAGCGCTAAATATTCTCCTCCTCTGGGATTATCAATGCATGATTGAGTTAGAAACGTGGAAGAAAAAATCAGGAAAGCTTTTGAAAGGCTGGCTCGAAGTTCTTGCAGACCTCGAAGCCCTTTCGAGCCTGTCTAATATTCGCTTCGAAAACCCCGATTGGGTTATGCCCCAAATTCTTTCAGATGCAAGTAAGGTTAGTGATGCCCCGAGTGGTTTATCCGCACAAAAGATGGGTCATCCTTTGCTTACCCGTAATCGAATTCCTAATGATTTTGTGATGAGGAAATCCTCGGGAATCGTTCTTATTACGGGGTCAAATATGTCTGGGAAAAGTACGTTCTTGCGGACAGTGGGGTCTAATCTCGTTCTAGCTTATATTGGTGCTCCAGTTTGTGCGGAAAAATTCAGTTGCTCACAATTTAACCTTTGGAGCTGTATGCGTGTGAGCGATAATTTAGAGCAAAGTATCTCTTCTTTCTATGCAGAGATTCTGCGTATTAAACGAATTGTACAAGCAGCCAAGACGGATAAACCTGTTTTCTTTCTTCTGGATGAGATTTTCAAAGGTACCAATTCCCATGACCGTCATCAGGGTGCCATAGCACTTATTAACCAACTACAAAAAGAAGGGGCCATGGGGTTAGTATCTACACATGATTTAGAGTTAGGAGAGCTAGAACACCAAAGCCAAGGTAGGATTAAGAACTATCATTTCCGTGAGTATTACGAGAATGAGGAGATTCGATTCGATTATACGCTTCGAGCTGGGGTTTCGACGACAAGGAATGCCCTATATCTTATCAAGTTAGCAGGGATAGAAATCGCAGAATAGTTAGGCATATTCGACAGAACCAAATAGCTTTCCATTATTAAGACAAAAGCAGTTTGCATTTGATAACCAAATAAATAAGTAGAGGATGGAATTTAGTGCCGTCAAGTTTTGATCCGGTAGTTAATGAAGAATCGGAAATATTAGTTCTAGGCTCGATGCCAGGTGATGAATCTCTAAGAAGGAGAGAGTACTATGGGAATCCACGGAATCAATTCTGGAGGATTCTCTATTCTTTTTTCGGGATGGAAGTTGAGGAAGTTTACGAGAAGCGATTAGCCTTTGCACTCGAGCACAGAATAGCCCTATGGGATGTGATTGAGTCTTGTCAACGAGAGGGAAGCCTCGACGCTAATATTAGGGAGGCACTGCCGCACGATTTCAGAAATTTGTTTAAAAAGTACCCTAGGATTCATGTAATTGCTTTCAATGGGGGAAAGTCCTATGATGTTTATCGTCGCCAGGTCGGTTACACCTAAAAGAAGGATTAGTCTATCATTCTTTGCCCTCGACTAGCCCAGCAAATACTCAGCGCTTCGAGGATAAGTTAGAGAAGTGGAGTGTTCTTAGAACATATATAGACTCAGTCGGTACTACTCTCCAACTTAAGAAGTAAAGTTTTAAAATCTCTGAGTAGTGATCCGTTGGATAAAAGTTCTTGACTTTTGAAACGTCCGCGTAGAGTATACTATGAGGAGATATTGAACCTCCGTGAATGTAGGAAGTGAGAGTGACCTAATGATTGAACATAATTCATCACAAAAAAATGGAGTATTTTATGCTTTTGCAGCCTATACAGCATGGGGCCTCCTGCCGGTCTATTGGAAAGCCCTACAAAGTGTTCCGTCACAGGAAATCTTAGCCCATCGAATTCTCTGGTCCTTTATTTTTGTGGCCACGTTGTTGCTTCTTAAGAAACAATGGGGAAGTGCGAGAGTTGTGCTTCGAGATAAGTCCAAATTATGCGGACTTATTATAAGTTCCTTGTTAATCACTTCAAACTGGTATATTTATATCTGGGCTGTAAACAACAATCAAGTGGTCGAGGCCAGTCTTGGGTATTATATCAATCCCTTATTGACTGTTTTATTGGGAATTCTCGTTCTGCGCGAACGTATGGATAAGTGGCAAATTGTTTCTCTTGTGCTCGCTGCTGCAGGGGTGGTCATCCTAACCTTGGAATATGGAAAAATCCCCTGGATTTCTCTAAGCCTTGCAACGACCTTTGCCCTATATGGCTTGGCAAAGCGATTGGTTCAGGTAGACTCTTTACTGGGCTTGGCTTTAGAGACAGCAGTTGTCGTTCCTGTGGCCTTGATTTACCTTTCTAGTGTTCAGGCTAGCGGAGCGGGTGTAATCGGAAATTCAGGTAGCATTACACTTCTTCTGTTGTTGGGGACTGGAATTATCACTGCAATTCCGCTTTTATGGTTCGCTCAGGCTGCAAAAATGGTTCCCTTCGCTACTATAGGCTTTATCCAGTACGTCTCACCGAGCTTGAGTCTGCTTCTTGGGGTTTTTCTCTACCATGAAGAATTTACTTCAGCTCACGCTATGAGTTTTGGCGTCATCTGGATAGCCTTAGCTGTCTACTCCGTTTCAAGGGTTGCAGTGGCTCGAAGAAATAGTCTTAGGACAGTAAGTGCCTTACAAGGGAAGTAGTAATGTCCGAAAAACAAACGAGACCGGATTAGCTCCGGTCTTTGCTTGTGCCTTGCGTGTCCTTCAAGATGTAACGATCAGACTTATTCGGGTTTGGAGTTTTATCATCTGCATTAGGTGCGTGAGTCCTTGATTTATCGGTTTTTTTGCTCGTCATAAGCAACCTCCTCATGTTTTTAGGTGAAGGAGAAACTTTTACTCCCTTAAATGTTTTATCCTTTTAAGTTTTCCCTGATTGAGATCAATCATGTAATTAGTTTTAACAGTTTTTATATGCTTTTTGAGTTTTCAACTCTTTTTGGGTATACTACGGTTATCTCGCATTGACAAATCCTAGTTTTCTCGTTAAGATGTGGTATTATATAATACATTTTTCAATGAATAGAACGCATATCGTATTTTTGGATTTCCGAGTGAATTCATGGGAAGAGACTGTGCATTACCTCTCGGCAGGGAGGGCCAGCGTAGACTGAAACTGGCCTGGGAGAAGCTTAGTAGGACACCCCAAGAACGGAAATACCGGCGCTTGGTCTCGTTATCGACTGAAAAAGTGGGCGGGTTCTTTGATATCCGTCAATAAGGGTGGCACCACGGGAGCTCTCGTCCCTTGCTTTAAGGCAAGGACGGGGGCTCTATATTTTTTTATTTTAAGGAGGGATTATTTGTGGCAATTCAACGACCTAAGGGAACGCAAGATTTGCTGCCTGGAGTAGTTGAAAGATGGCAGTATCTTGAGGAACAAATTCGGAAAATTTGTAGAGAGTATGGGTACGAAGAGATTCGGACCCCTATGTTTGAAGCCACTGAGCTTTTTCAACGCGGAGTTGGGGAGACCACGGATATTGTAAATAAGGAAATGTATACCTTCCTTGACAAAGGAGAGCGGTCGATGACCCTTCGCCCAGAAGGGACAGCCTCAGTTTGTCGTGCCTATGTCGAAAACAAGCTCTATGGTGGACCGCAACCTGTAAAACTTTATTATATTGGTCCCATGTTTCGTTATGAACGCCCGCAATCAGGGAGATTCCGTCAATTCCATCAATTTGGAGTGGAAGTGCTCGGAGCGGACAAGCCTATTGTTGATGCCGAGGTCATTACGCTTGTGTGGGACCTATACAACCGGTTAGGCCTCAAAGGCCTTGAGGTACATGTAAACTCGGTGGGTTGCCCAACCTGTCGTACAGAGCACAAAAGTAAGCTTCAGGAATTTCTGGCACCCCGACGTGAACATCTCTGTAAGGATTGCCAAGAGCGCTATGAGAAAAATCCCTTACGCATCTTAGATTGTAAAAATCCAAACTGTCAAGCAATTACTCAGGGTGCACCGACTACGCTAGATACACTCTGTGAGGATTGTGGACAACACTTTAAGGAGCTTCAAGAGTTATTAAGTGCGGCTGAGGTTGTGTATAAAGTGAATCCTCGGCTTGTGCGGGGGCTCGATTATTATCGTAAAACAGCCTTTGAGGTACTTGTCGAAGATATTGGGGCACAGAGTGCCATTTGCGGGGGAGGGCGCTACGACGGGCTCGTACAGGAAGTCGGAGGACCGCAAACACCTGGGATTGGTTTTGCTATGGGAATCGAACGCGTACTCGCCGCTCTTAATGTCTCGGGTGGAACTCCAGAAGTCGAGACAAAGGATTATCTCATGCTCGTTGCCTTAGGGGAAAAGGCTCAAAGTGAAGGTTTTGCAATCGTGAGTCGACTCCGAAAAAAGGGTCTACCAGTGAGTATAGATTTATTGGGAAGGGGCCTAAAAGCCCAACTGAAGGCAGCAGATCGTACAAAAGCAAAATATGCGGCGATTTTAGGGCAGGAAGAATTGGAAAAGGGAATTATCATCTTGCGGAATCTCACCCTCGGTGAGCAGGAAGAAATCTCCTTAAAAGAATTGGAAGAACTCGTAATGAGAAAATATAGAGAGGATGTCAAAGCATGACTTTACTACAAAAACGGACAGTGGCAGGGAGCTTACGAGTCAGTAACGCAGGGGAAACTATTCAGCTTCTAGGCTGGGTGCAACGCCGAAGAGACCATGGAGGGGTAATTTTCGTAGATCTTCGCGATCGCTCGGGTTTTGTTCAAGTCGTATTTAATCCTGATATGCCAGAATTCGCCTCTGCAGAGCGTTTGCGCTCAGAATATGTAGTCTCTATCGTCGGGAAAGTTCGACAACGTCCTGAAGGAGCAACCAACCCCAATCTGGCAACCGGTGAGATAGAGGTAGTGGCTCAATCTTTGGAAATTCTTAATGGAGCAAAGACTCCCCCGTTTTATATTCAGGATGACGTAGATGTGGATGAGACCTTACGCCTCAAATACCGTTATCTGGACCTACGCCGTCCAGAAATGCAAGAAGTCTTTAGAACGCGGCATCGGATTACTTCAATTATGCGCAATTATTTTGATGGGCAAGGCTTTTACGAAATTGAAACTCCGATGTTAATTAAATCTTCCCCTGAAGGTGCAAGAGATTATCTCGTACCTAGCCGGGTACATCCCGGAGAGTTCTACGCTCTTCCGCAGTCTCCGCAAATTTTCAAGCAGTTACTGATGGTTTCTGGAATGGAAAAGTACTTCCAGATAGTACGGTGTTTCCGTGATGAGGATTTAAGGGCGGATCGGCAACCCGAGTTTACCCAGCTCGATGTCGAGATGTCTTTCGTAGAGGTAGAAGATATCCTTCCGATGATGGAAGAGCTAATGGTTCGCATCTTCAAGGAAACGACTGGCCGAGATATCCCTCGACCCTTCCCACGCCTGACGTATCGCGATGCCATGGAGCTGTACGGTTCGGACAAGCCTGATCTCCGTTTCGGTATGGAGATGGTGGATGTAGCAGACGTCGTAAAGGACTCAAACTTTAAAGTCTTTGTAGACACCTTGGCAAAAGGGGGAAGGGTCAAAGGGCTCTGTGCCAAGGGCTGTGCAGGAATGCCCAGACGTGAACTCGACGGACTGGTTAATTATGTCAGCATCTACGGTGCAAAGGGATTAGCCTATATTGTACTGGGTGAAGAGGGAGTCAAATCTCCTATTGCCAAGTTCTTCAGTGAGGAGCAACTTAATGCCTTAATCAATCAGATGCGTGGAGAGACTGGAGATATTCTCTTCTTCGTCGCTGACAAAGAAGCTGTAGTTGCCGATGCCTTAGGACATTTACGGCTGGAGCTAGGAAAGCGCTTAGGCCTTATACCTGAAAATGCCTTAAATTTCCTATGGGTGACAGAGTTCCCGCTTCTCGAGTGGGATGAAGAAGAAAAGCGCTATGTCGCCATTCACCATCCGTTTACCTCCCCTATGACTGAAGATCTATTCTTACTTAAGACTGAACCAGGGAAAATCAGAGCTAAGGCTTATGATATGGTACTTAACGGGATTGAGCTCGGCGGAGGAAGTATCCGTATCCATCAGCGTGAAGTTCAGGAGCAGATGTTTGAGCTCTTAGGGCTATCGCCAGAGGAGGCTGACGCTAAATTTGGGTATCTGCTTGAGGCCTTTGAGTATGGAACTCCTCCCCATGGAGGGATTGCCTTTGGACTTGATCGCTTAACCATGCTTCTGACTGGCAAAGATAACATTCGTGACGTCATTGCTTTTCCCAAAACACAAAGTGCAGCTGATCTCATGATTCAGGCTCCCTCAACAGTTGATGAAAAACAACTCAAAGAATTACACATCAAAACGGATATTCTTTCCGGTAAAGCTAAATAATAAAGGGGAACTGAGTGTTCCCCTTAACGAAATATTTAGGATTTGACAAAAGGAAATAAATACGTTTATAATGAATTACGGTTACCCCCTATGGGTATTGAAAGAGGGGATATTTGAGTGCAGGCAAGCCCAGATTTATCAGATAAAGAAGACCTTATTCGTCGGCTAAAGAAGATCGAGGGGCAAGTCAAGGGAATTCAACGCATGGTCGAAAGTGATAAGTACTGTGTGGATATCCTAATCCAAGTCGCAGCAGTTAGAGCGGCCATCAATAAAGTTGGGACGATTATTTTTGAAAATCATTCCCGAGGATGCCTGCAAAAGGCAGTTGATGAAAATAATAAGGATGAGGCCGTCGAAGAATTAATTGGTGTCCTTACAAAGTTCATCAAATAACTGCCAAAACAAATATTCCAAGTGTAATTTAACAAATGAAAAATTTAAGGAGGGATTTTTTTATGGCAGGGGAAAATGTTAAAACCTTTACTACTGATAATTGGAACCAAGATGTTTTAGGCTCGGATAAACCTGTTCTCGTGGATTATTGGGCATCATGGTGCGGCCCATGTCGTATGGTTGCTCCGATTGTTGAAGAATTGGCCGAGGAGTATGCAGGTAAGTTCGTTATAGGAAAGCTTAATGTGGATGAGAATCCGGCGATTTCTAGCCAATATGGGGTAATGAGTATACCGACCTTGGCAGTATTCAAGGATGGTAAGATTGTCGATAAAATCGTCGGCTTCCGTGGTAAAGCTGATTTGGTTAAAATGCTTAATGCTCAAGCCTAAGGCGTAATTAAGTTCATAGATTGTAAAAATTAAAAGCGGTGCAGAAAGCACCGCTTTTAATTTATTCCCTGTTCGTACTCGTATCCGGTTTGCCATGATTTTTTCGATCTTGCCCCATTTCGGAGGGGCTAAAAAAGTGTTCCCCACGTACCGAATCAGGGAGATAAGCTTGCTCGACCCAGTGACCGGGGTAGGCGTGGGGATAACGGTATCCTTGACCATGACCTAATTTTTTTGCACCTGGATAATGAGCATCTCGTAAGTGCTGAGGCACTTCTCCAGTGGGATGTGTGCGCACGTACTCAAGAGCGCGATCTATCCCGTCATAGGCGCTGTTGCTTTTAGGAGCAGTAGTTATTGCTAGGACTGCTTGTGCCATCGGAATTCGTGCTTCAGGTAGACCGAGCCATTCGAGTGCATTCGCTGCAGCCTGGGCTTGAAGCATGACCATGGGATCGGCAAGTCCCACATCTTCTGAAGCCTGGACGATAATCCTTCGCATGATAAAGCGGGGATCTTCCCCGGATTCTAGGAGGACTGCCAACCAATAAAGTGCTGCATCAGAATCAGAACCGCGCATGCTTTTTATAAAGGCAGAGATAATATCATAGTGGTTATCTCCATCTTTGTCGAAGCGCATCGCCCGTTGCTGAATTGACTCTTCGGCGACCTCTAAAGTAATCTGGCGGATACCATTGTTCGGTGGAGTGGTAAGTACTGCAAGTTCTAAGGCATTCAATGCTCTTCTGAGATCCCCATTAGCATAATTGAGCCAATGCTCCCAGGCTTCAGAAGTAATCTGAACCTTGTAATTCCCTAAGCCACGTTCTTTATCTACCAAGGCCTGCTCTAATCCTTTGCGTATATCTTCAAGAGTAAGAGTGTATAAGCGAAAGAGGGTAGAACGGCTAAGAAGGGCGGAATTTAATTCAAAAAATGGATTTTCAGTGGTTGCCCCGATGAAGGTAATAGTTCCATTTTCGACTGCAGGCAGTAATGCATCCTGTTGGCCTTTGTTGAAACGATGAACCTCATCGCAAAAGACGAGGGTCTTTTTTCCGTAAAGGTGAAGTTGCTCTGTGGCGGTTTGAATAATTTCACGTATCTCTTTGACACCCGAAGCAACAGCATTAATTCGAACAAAGCTCGAAGCTGTAGCATTGGCAATGACCTGTGCAAGGGAGGTTTTCCCAGTGCCTGGTGGTCCGTAAAGGATTAAGGAACTGACACGATCTGCTTCGATGGCACGGCGAAGTAGCTTACCTGGCCCGATGAGGTCGGTCTGTCCTATATACTCCTCAAGGGTTCGAGGGCGCATCCGTTCAGCAAGGGGGGCCACTTGATTTGGGTTAAAAGAAGCTGAGAATAAATCCATTAGAGATTCCTTTCTATCCATATGAATATGCAGTCTTAATAAATATACATTCTTATCCTTAATGAGATATTATGAGGCCTTATGAGGGGCGATAGAAGTATGAAGTAGTTGAAACTAAGGAAAGGATTTTAGCTTTCCATTAAAAGATTATTCCTAACTCTAGTATACTGAGATTTACAAGCTGAATCAAAAGAAAAAGAAAAGGATAGTCTAGCTTTATAATAAAGTCTAAGAATAATTTAAAAAACCTGAGTAAATTACTCGGGTTTTTCTTGACAAATCCCGAGTGTTTTTGTAAGATATCCATGAAGAAATAAGTTAATCAAATCGCGTCGGCGAACGCAGAATCGCTTCTAGAAAGAGGTGGGGGGTCTGAAGCTTTCTACAAAAGGCCGGTATGGTCTCCAAGCAATGATTGACTTGGCCCTGCATTCAAGCGATGGACCAGTCTCCCTAAAATGTATAGCAGATCGACAAGGACTATCTGAACATTACCTGGAACAATTGATTTCCGGATTGCGTAAAGCCGGTCTTGTCAAGAGTGTCAGAGGAGCACAAGGCGGATACATCTTAGGGCGAGAGACGGAAAAGATCCGGATTGGAGATATTATTCGAGTACTTGAAGGCCCGATTGCTCCTGTGGATTGCGTCTCAGAGGAAGATCCTGAATGCTGTAATAAAGCTAACCATTGCGTCACTCGGACTATTTGGGAAAAGGTTCGGGATTCTATCGCAGATGTCCTTGATTCCATAACCTTGGCTGACATGGTTAAGGACGCGGAAAAGTTGGAGTCTGAACGAGATTTGCACCATTTAATTAAATTGGATCACTAAATTTTAAAAAGTTTTCAGGAGGGACCAGATAATGCGGAGAGTTTATCTTGATCATAGTGCAACAACTCCGGTTGACCCAGAAGTTGCAAAACTTATGATGACCTATTATACAGAAAAATTCGGTAACCCTTCCAGTGTGCATAGCTTTGGACGTGAAGCTAAAGAAGCCTTAGAAACCGCTCGGGAACAAGTAGCTAAACTACTTGGAGCTCAAGCTTCTGAAATTACCTTTACCAGTGGTGGGACGGAAGCCGATAACCTAGCGATTCTTGGGACAGCTCAAGCTGGGCGCAATAAGGGAAAGCATATTATCACCTCTGCTGTAGAACATCACGCGGTTCTCGAAACCTGCGAATACTTAGAAAAGAATGGCTTCGAACTTACAATTATTCCTGTCAATGAAGAAGGCCTCCTTTCTGCTCAAGATGTTGAAAAAGCGATACGTCCAGACACTATTTTGATTACAATTATGCATGCTAACAATGAAGTGGGTACGATTCAGCCTATTGCTGAGATCGGTAAGATTGCCCGTGAGAAAGGGATTACTTTCCACGTGGATGCAGTTCAATCCTTTGGAAAGCTCCCTATCGATGTTAAGGCTATGAATGTTGATCTCATGACAGTTTCTAGTCATAAGATTTATGGGCCCAAAGGAGTCGGCGCACTTTATATTCGAAAAGGGGTAAGAATTGTTCCCCTAGTCCATGGTGGAAGTCAAGAGAAGAAACGTCGTTCTGGGACAGAGAATACTCCTGGAATTATTGGTTTCGGTAAAGCCTGTGAAATCGCTGGTGAGCGAATGGAGCAGGAAGCACTGCGCGAAGGTAAGTTACGGGATAAATTATTAAAGGGAATCTTGGAACGGATTGATTATGTCAAAGTAAATGGTCCAATCGGAGAAAATCGCCTCCCCGGTAATCTTAATGTGAGCATCCAATTTATCGAAGGAGAAGCCCTCCTCTTAAGTCTCGATATGCTCGGAATTGCTGCTTCAAGTGGTTCTGCATGTACCTCAGGTTCTTTGGATCCCTCGCATGTGTTGCTTGCGATGGGAATGCCCCACGAGATCGCACATGGCTCCTTGCGTTTATCCTTCGGGCGCCAGAACACGGAAGAAGATGTCGATTATGTCTTAGAGCAACTGCCTAAGATCGTCGATCGCCTACGGATGATGTCTCCTCTTTATGATCAAGTAAAACATGCAAAAGCCCAATAATAAGGAGTGTTGAGAGATGTATTCTGAAAAAGTAATGGATCATTTTATGAACCCACGTAACGTTGGTGAGATTGAGAATGCAGACGGTGTGGGTGAAGTTGGTAATGCAAAATGCGGTGATATCATGCGTATTTATTTAGATGTTGAAGGAGATGTTATAAAAGACGTCAAATTCAAAACGTTTGGTTGTGGTGCAGCAGTCGCTACAAGCAGTATGGTTACAGAAATGGTTAAAGGAAAGACAATCGAAGAGGCCTTGACGATTACAAATGCAGCGGTGGCTGAAGCCCTTGATGGACTTCCCCCAGTTAAGATGCATTGTTCGAATCTAGCAGCCGATGCTTTGCATGAAGCCATTAAGGATTATCACGAGAAACATAAAAAGGAATAGGATAAATCAATGACGCTTACCGAAAGACCAAAGGTAGTAGTCGGGATGAGCGGCGGTGTGGATAGTTCCATGGCCGCCGCTTTACTTAAAGAAGAAGGCTATGACGTAATTGGTGTAACGCTTCAGATTTGGCCGTCTGGAGGTCCGGATGAGGAGGGTGGCTGCTGTTCAATCTCGGCGATTGACGATGCACGCAGGGTTGCCTTTCAACTGGGAATACCACATTATGTTTTAAACTTTCGTTCCATCTTTGAGGAAAATGTCATCAGCTATTTTACCGAATCCTACCTGAGTGGAGAAACTCCGAACCCCTGCCTAATGTGCAATAGAATTGTAAGGTGGGGAGAATTTTTACGAAAAGCACGCTCCCTAGGAGCAGAATACATCGCAACAGGTCATTATGCTCAAGTCTCGAGAGATCCAGGCAGCGGTCGTTTTCTTATGAGTCGACCCGCTGATGCTTGGAAGGATCAAACCTATATGCTCTATACGCTCACTCAGGAACAGCTCGAACATACCTTGTTCCCACTGGCTGAGTATAAGAAAGAGAGAATAAGGGAGATGGCAGCAGAACGAGGGCTAATTCGAGTTGCCAGAAAACCCGATAGTCAAGAAATCTGCTTTATCCCTAATGATGATTATGTTTCCTTTATTCGGCAGCGTACGGAAGGTCAGGGGCGTATTATGCCCGGAAATTTCGTGGACCAGCAGGGAAGAATTCTTGGAAAGCATGAAGGCCTAGTGAACTATACTGTGGGACAGCGAAAAGGACTTGGCATAACCTTTGGTAAACCCATGTTCGTCATTGGCTTTAACGTTGACCGCAATGAAGTCGTCTTAGGAGAGGCACCTGAGGTATTTAGTCAATCCCTTTTGGCGACCGATCTGAACTGGATTGCAATTCCTGACCTTCATGAGCCTATGACGGTGGAAGCTAAGATTCGCTATAAAGCGCCCGTCGCACCGGCGAAGGTTATTCCTCTAGAAAACTTGGATAACATCAAAGGAGCGATTGGCCCAGTAGTTCGAGTAGAATTTGAAACTCCACAACGAGCAGTAACACCTGGACAAGCCGTCGTCTTCTATCAAGGCAATCTTGTCGTTGGTGGAGGAAAGATCATCACTGATCCGCGAGGATAGTAAAATTTTCTTTGCTTTCATAGGAATGAACTTGACCCACTTTGGGCATAGTAGCAAGGAACCATGACAAAACTAAAGGAGGGGAAAAATGCGGCGCACACGAGAAATCGTTGGTTTACCTGTACTGAATTTGCGAAGCGGAGACCAGATTGGTTGGGTACAAGATGTGGTCTTTGACAAATACAGCAGGAAAATTAGTGGAGTTCTCTTGGAAAATGCTCACATCTTTCACTCTTCGAAAGGCATTCCGCGTAAATTTGTTGCTGCTATTGGTAAAGATGCCTTAACTGTTAGCGACCACGTGGTTCAGGATGTTTTAGGTATTAAGTGGTCGGAAAAGGTTGGGAATCAAGTATTTACCCAAGGTGGGGAAGCAAAGGGCACGATTGAGGATGTCTTTCTTGACGACTCGGCAGAGAATGTTATCGGTTTCGAGGTTTCGGATGGTCTATTTTCTGATCTGATGGAAGGTCGCGGCACGATTCTACAGGTAAATGTGATGGTAGATGGGAAAGACGTCTTAATCGTTGAAGACCAGGTATCCCCCTGGGGCCAAGGAAAAGAAGGGGGTTCACTATCATGAATTGTCCAGTTTGTAGTGGTCGTGCCATAGGTAAGGTCGGGGTAGGCCAGTTTTACTGTTGGGATTGCTGTGTAGAGTTTACAAGCCAGACAGACAAGGTTGTTATTTATGATTTGGCAGAGGATGGTTCCTTAGTCGCTTGGGATGACCCAGAGATTGAGGCCGGGCTTTCTGAAGTTGCATTGGAGTAAAAGGAAAAGGGAGGGATGTACCTTGAGATCAGGACAAATCATTGGGGGTATCGTAGCTGGAAGTATCTTAGGTTTAACAGTTACTAAGATGATGCGCCCTCGGAACAAGGCAATGTCTATGATGCGTAAAGGTATGAAGATGATGAAGTTCTAGTTTTCAGTCTCTCTGATATCAAATGTTTCTAAGCGCGCCCATGGCGCGCTTTTTATTTTAACATTTTTCATTATTCGAGGGTGCTGGGACCGGGATTAATATCTATTTCCTTATATTTAGTTTGAGTGCAAAGTATGATGAGTTAATTCCTAACTTGCGGTTATTGAAGGTGGGGATTTTTGATAAGGGTGATTCCATCCTAGTATAAAAAAGTTTTATTTGGGGTAACACAATTTAGGGATGGAAAGGAGGAGAATATGAAAAAAGAAAGATGGCGCTGGATCTTTTTAATGGGTGTTATCTTTTTTGGTGTAATACTTCTTTTATCCGTACGAAGCATTCTCAGTCCTTTCTTCGTTGCCTTTTTCCTCGCTTATTTATTAAGCCCTGTCGTGGAAGGTCTGGTACATCGAGGGTTAGGTCGAAAAGTATCGATTACGGTAGTCCTTCTAGGTATCATCCTCATTCTCGGTCTGACGTTGTTCTTTATCCTACCCAAGCTCTATATGGAACTTTCTAAACTCACTGCTGTTCTCCCTGGGACGGTGCATGCAATGGAGCAGTATATTCAAGACTTTCGCTCCAATTTCCGCTCCGCAGGTCTTCCGAATCAGGTCGTTTCCGTATTCGATAGTCATCTTGGCAAAGGAGAAGCCTTTTTGGCCGAGCAGCTTCAAAATTTTTTAGAGACACTTCCTGAGCTTCTAGCCTCCACAAGTCTCTTGATTCTTTCTCCAGTGATTGCAATTTATCTACTCGCAGACTGGAAGCGGATTCAAAGTGGCTTTTTGAGGATTGTTCCCCAACGTTGGCGTGTGGATTGGCAAAGGCTAATTCAGGATATTAGTCATATCGTTCGCTGCTTTGTTCGCGGAAACCTGATTGTAGCGGTTATTGTCGGGATTCTTTGTGGGGTAGGAGTAAAACTTGTAGGGATGGATTATGCTCTTTTGATTGGGGTTCTTTGCGGTGTGTTTGATCTAATTCCTTACTTTGGACCCTTAATTGGTGCTATCCCATCAATTCTTTTGGGGCTTATCCAATCTCCCATCATGGCCTTTAAAGTAGCTGCTATCATTCTTATTGTCCAGCAGATAGAGGGGAATATTATATCTCCTAAACTCATGGGGGACAGTGTGGGGCTTCATCCCTTATGGATTGTTTTTGCTTTGCTTGCTGGAGGAGAGCTCTTTGGTTTCTGGGGGATGCTTTTTTCCGTCCCGCTTGCTGCTGTCCTTCGAGTGATTATTCGACACATCTACTTTTGGCTTGTTTCACCAGAAGTCAAAAGAGAAAGTTGACAAGTTCTCAGGCTTTCCGATATACTTATGATTAAATTTGGAAATTCTATAAACTGATGATGGAACGAGTAATAGAGAGAACTTTTTAGAGAGGTTCCGTAAGGTGAAAGGAACCAAGTTTCTCTATATGAAGGCTATTCCTGAGGGCAAGTTCGAAAACTTGACGAGGCACGCGTTATGTGCGATGACAGTATACTGTCGCAAAGCGACCGTTCTAATTGAGAGTAGGTTTAGAGGTATTAAGGTCACTGATTAGCGAATCTGACCTCTGGCTTCTGATCTCCGACCTCTGGAACGGTAAGCAGGGTGGTACCACGGTGAAAATTCCCGTCCCTGATTTAGGGGCGGGTTTATCTATTTGTCCGTTGGCTAACCGTCACTAGGCTTCAGTATCTATACTGAGAAAGTGACGATATCCTTTGGACAAGTGAACTGAATCATCAATGAAGTTACAAACGTTGTTAAAGTAAGCTTCTACATAGGGAGGAAATAAACGTGTATACGGGAAATCAACTTAGAGAAATGTTTCTTCAATTTTTTGAATCCAAAGGACACAAAATTTTACCGAGCGCCTCATTAATTCCTAAGGACGATCCTACCTTGCTGCTAACGGTTGCTGGGATGGTACCCTTTAAACCTTATTTCATGCGCAAAGTGGAACCTCCTTTCCCCAGAGCAACCACCTCACAGAAGTGCGTTCGTACCCCCGACTTAGAAGTTGTGGGAAAAACGGCTCGCCATCATACCTTTTTCGAGATGTTAGGAAACTTCTCCTTTGGAGATTACTTCAAGGCAGAAGTTATTCCCTGGGCGTGGGAGTTTGTAACTGAAGTTTTGAAAATTCCAACGGAGCAGCTTTGGATTACCGTTCATCCGGAGGATGAGGAAGCTAGGGCACTTTGGATTGAAAAAAATGGAGTCTCTCCAGAGCGGATTCTCAATGATCCTGAAAACTTATGGGCAGCTGGTCCTGTCGGTCCCTGTGGCTATTGCTCCGAAATCTATGTTGACTTAGGCGAGAGTCGGGGTTGTGGCAAGCCTGAGTGTGCGCTCGGCTGTGATTGTGACCGATTCTTGGAAATCTGGAATCTAGTCTTCATGCAGTACAATCGTGACGAATCAGGAATGCTTACCCCACTACCCAAGCAAAATATTGATACGGGGATGGGCCTTGAGCGGATTGCTTCAGTAATGCAAGGAGTTGCCTCTAACTTTGATACTGACTTATTCCTACCCATCATTAATAAAGTAGCAGAGCTTTCTGGGTTACCCTATCATGAAAATCCTAAGAATGATATTGCTATGAAAGTGGTTGCCGATCATACTCGTGCTGTTTCCTTCATGCTATCTGATGGAATCCGTCCTGGAAGTGAAGGACGCGGGTATGTTTTACGCCGAATTTTGCGTCGTGCTATTCGTTATGCCCGTTTGCTTGGAATCGATAAGCCTTTCCTCGAGCAAATTTTCCTCATTATCCAGCGGGATTACTCACATCATTATCCAGAACTTAAGGAAAATGAGAACTTCATACTCAACCATCTGCGCTTAGAGGAGAAGAATTTCCAGGCGACTTTGGAGCAAGGAACTCAAATCCTGCAAGAAAAAGTAAAGTCTTTAAAAGAAGCGGGAGAAACAATCCTAAGTGGGACAGATGCCTTCTATCTCTACGAAACCTATGGTTTCCCTGTTGAATTGACGGAGGAAATGCTCGTAGAGCAGGGAATAACGGTTGACATGGAGGGCTTTAATACAGCTTCAGAAGAACATCGTCGCCTAGCGAAGGAACAATCCCAACAGATGAAAGCGGTGCAAGAAAGCATCGTTATTTCTGAAAAGGCTAAGGCCTTAGGCGCTACACCTTTCCTCGGATATGAGACACTTTGTGCCAATACTCGAATTGAAGCACTTTTCCGTGATGGTGAAGTTGCCTCAGATGCAGGAGAAGGGGATGAAGTCCTATGTTTCCTCATTGAGACTCCTTTCTATGCTGAAAGTGGGGGCCAGGTCGCAGATCAAGGAATAATAAGGACGACACGCGCCGAAGCTAAGCTTCTCGAAGTGAAAAAAGGCGTGACGGGTACAATCTATCATCGGGTTTTGGTCACCCAAGGGGTATTGAATTCGGGGGATGCGGTAGAAGCAATCGTCGATGGAAATGCTCGTCAAGCGACCGCTCGTCATCATAGTGCAACTCATCTTCTCCAGGCGGCCCTTCGTTCTGTCTTAGGAGAGCATGTCCAGCAAGCAGGATCCCTTGTCACCTCTGAGCGTTTACGCTTTGACTTCACTCACTTCTCAGCGATGAGTGCAGAGGAAATCCAAAAGGTTGAGGATCGCTTAAACGAGGCCGTTCTTGCGAATATGCCCGTTTCATCCGTAGAGATGGGTCTGCAAGAGGCAAAATCAAGTGGTGCTACGGCCCTTTTCGGTGAAAAGTATGGAGATTCAGTACGTGTAGTTTCTATGGGGGATTTCTCCAAGGAGCTTTGTGGTGGAACTCATATTCACGCGACTGGGGACATTGGTCTCGTGAAAATCCTTTCTGAAGGTGGAATCGGTGCGGGCTTAAGACGTATTGAAGCGGTCGCTGGGACTGAGGCTCTGGCCTATACCCGTTCCTTGAATGACCAACTCCTTGACTTAGCACAGCTTTTGAAGGCACAACCAGCAGATCTTTCCAAGCGTGTCCAAGGAATGCTTGCCCAAGTTAAGGATCTGGAGAGGGAAGTCCAACAACTAAGTGCAAAATTTGCAAAATCTGAGGTAGAGACCCTCCTGCAACAGGTGAAAGAGGTTGCTGGGGTGCCCGTATTGGCTGCCCAAGTTAATGTTCAGGATATGGATTCTTTACGCAATATGGCGGATCTTCTCAAGGATAAGTTGAAGACTGGAGTTCTTGTCCTAGGGGCTGCTGCTGAAGGAAAAGTAAATTGGGTAACGGTTGTAGCACCCACAGGTTTAAGTGGGCTCCATGCGGGGCAGATTATTAAAGAAGTAGCCAAAATCACGGGTGGTGGCGGCGGTGGTCGTCCAGATATGGCTCAGGCAGGAGGAAAAGACCCTGCAAAACTGGGTGAAGCACTCGATCACGTCCCAACCATTCTTAAAACATTTTTACAAAAATAAAGGAAAATGCTAATTCTAGAGAGAATATTTCCATAAGAAAATGTTCTTAGGAGAATTGGTGCAGGGACTGCAAAAGGGGGAACGCGGATGGACCGTTTGGAACACACTATGATGTTTAAATCTCAGGGGGGAGAGGCATCGCCCCAAGATATTTTACAGCAGGTGTATGCGGCTTTACAGGAAAAGGGATATGATCCCATCAATCAACTTGTCGGGTATCTTATGTCTGGTGATCCTGTATATATCACAAGCCATAATCAAGCGCGATCCCTAATTCGTAAGTTGGAGCGTTATGAGCTCCTTGAAGAACTTGTTCGATCCTATCTAAAAAAGAGTAGTATATCTAAAGAGTAGTATTGAAAACCCTCACTTCATTGTGAGGGTTTCTGTATGGCAGCTAGAAGAATAATTCTATGGGGGGCAAGACATGAGACAGGTTCAACTCGGATGGAAGGGCCCCAACGTATCAGAAGTTTGTTTTGGGAGCTTAGCAATCTCACCTTTACAAGGGCGAGTAACCTTTGATGAGGGGGTAAGGGTCCTACGCTATGCCCTTGAACAGCGAGTAAATTGGGTTGATACCGCGGAGATTTATGATAACTATGCTCAAATCGCTCAAGCTATAAAGGATTATCCAGAGGTTCGAATAGTAAGCAAGTCCTATTCTGTGACTGCAAAGGAAATGGCGCAAAGTATCGAACGGGCTAGAAAAGGACTTAATCGCGAGGTTATCGATTTCTTCCTCCTTCATGAGCAAGAGAGTGCTCATACCCTCAAAGGGCATCAGGGGGCCTGGGAAGAGTTGCTGAGAGCAAAAGAGGATGGAAGAGTCCGTTATATCGGAATTTCCACACATGCTGTAGCCGGCGTAAGAGCAGGTGCACTCCAACCCGGTCTCGATGTGATACATCCGCTTGTGAATCGCGGAGGGATAGGGATTATTGATGGAAATCTCCAAGATATGCTTGCAGCCATTCAGTTTGCCGCAGAGCTGGGAGTTGGGATTTATGCGATGAAGGTTTTTGGTGGCGGGCATCTTGCTAAGAATCCGCGCGAGTCTCTCGATTTTATCCGGAGTATCTCTGGAATTCAGGCGATGGCTTTAGGAATGTCTAGTCCGGACGAAGTTGATTTTAATCTCAAGTACCTTGCAGGAGAGGTGATTCCGGAATCTTTGGCCCATTCTGTGACCTACAGGGAAAGGAAGCTCTATATCGCGGATTGGTGTCAGGGATGTGGGAATTGTAGTGAAACTTGCCCACAAGGAGCATTGTTTATGGAAGAGCAGGAAAATGGCGGAGTACCTCAGGCCAAGGTCGATCCGGACCGTTGCGTTCTTTGTGGCTATTGCGGCAGGGCATGCCCCCACTTTTGTTTAAAAATCGTTTGATTTCGGAAAGATTAAAATATGCGTTAAGATAAAAGCTTAATAAATGCGAACAAGCGCTAAATAAGTGTTAGGTAAAATCTTAGGAACGATAGGAAATAGGTGGTGGAATCCGAATTGCGAATTATGGGCTTGGATTTTGGGGAACGAACGATAGGGGTTGCTGTCAGTGATGCACTCTTATGGACTGCTCAAGGAATCAAAACGATTCGTCGGTCGAAGAAAGAACTCGAAGAGCTTCGTGGAATTATCCAAGAGTATGAAGTTGATGAAATTGTGCTCGGGTATCCGAAGAATATGAATGGAACACTTGGTCCAAGGGCTCAGATGACTGAGGAATTTGCTACAGTCCTAAAAGAAGAGTTTGGCTTAGGGATTACCCTTTGGGATGAGCGCCTAAGTACGGTGGGTGCACAGCGTTCCTTAATCGAAGCGGATGTTTCTCGAGCCAAGCGAAAGCAAGTTATCGATAAGATGGCAGCAGTTTTTATCTTACAGGGTTATCTTGATCATTTGCGGCTTAAGGCTCGCAAAGCGCCTTAAAAGTATTCTAGGAAAACTCGTCTCGTAAATTTGACAATCATTACCTCAGGGTAGTACAATGACAGTATCTTTGATAAGAGGTGAATTGAATGACTGAACATAAGCATGGTCCTGAGTGTGATCACGAGCATGACGCTGAAGAATTTGACACAATCATTCTGACGGATGATGAGGGACATGACCACGAATTTCTCCATCTGGATACTTTAGAAGTTGAAGGGTCTACTTACTTCGTAATGATGCCAATCAGTGGCGAAGGCGAAAATGAAGAGGACGAAGAAGCGGACGAAGCGATTATTCTTAAGCTCGGTAAGGATGCTGAGGGCAATGAAATGCTCCTCGATATCGAAGACGACGAAGAATGGGAAAAAGTCGCCGACGCATGGGAAAGCATGGACGAAGAAGAATAGTACATAGTAGATTAAACTCGCTTGAGAAATCAGGCGAGTTTTTACTTTTTAGATTGCTCTTATCCAATTTTTACAATCCAAGATTTTCTTCGTTTTATGCCATAATTTCCATTGAAAATGCAGATTCTATTATAGGCTACAAAACTATGAATTCATGTTTAATCGTAAAAGGTTGTGGCTATCCTTCATTATAGAAGCCTATGTAAAATGAGGAGGGGAAGGCCCTTGCGAACAAAATGGATACTCCTAGTGTTTTTACTCTTGGTGCTGCTCGGTATCTCAGGCTGTACAATAGGGCAAGCCGGAGTTTGGAATCTTGCTCCGCAGACAACCCCTTTCAAAACCTCGCAAAACCTCCCCAAGGGCTCAGAACTAGATGATCTAAACTTAGCGGGCTTAAGTCCCCAAGAAGCCGAGGAGAAGATTAAGACCTGGGCTCAGGACAAGCTGGAACAAAATCTTTCCATAGTGTACAATGAAACTGAGGTTCTTTGTTCCTATGATGAATTAGGGATTACACTCGACTTTCAAAAAACATGGGAGAATCTTCGGGATAATCCAGGTCAGAAAGTCAGTAGTATCCTACAAATCGATTCTGTGAAAGCGAACCAAGTACTCCAGGACAAGCTGTCCCAGTTTACTCGAGCAGCGGTGGATGCTACCTATAAGATTGAAAATAATCAGTTTGTAATCACGCCCGCTGTATCTGCTCGAGCAATTCAAACGGATACTATTCTCAATGAAATAAGAGAGTATTCCTTCGAAAGTATGCCTAAAAGCATCTCAGTGGCGGTAGTTGATATTCCTGCGGCAGTAACCACGGAGTCCTTAAAAACTTTAGCTTTCGACGGGGTCATTGGAGAATACTCCACGAAATTCAATACAAATGATAAAAACCGCTCAGCGAACCTCCTTGCTGCAGCCACTAAAATGGACAATACGGTGCTCAAACCCGGTGACACCCTCTCTTTCAATGGTACCCTTGGTCCTCGGACTGCAGAAACCGGTTATAAGGATGCCTATATCATCATTAATAACGAGTATGTCCAAGGAATCGGAGGAGGAATCTGTCAGGTATCATCAACGTTATATACTGCTGCAGTCCTAGCAAACTTACCGATTGTGGAGCGATACCCACATGCTGTCGCAGTGGCTTATATTCCACTCGGACAGGATGCGACCGTGAATTATCCGAACCTTGATTTGAAGATTCGCAATGATACTCAATCCATAATTTATATTCGTTCAGAAGTGAAATCAGGAAGCTTGACTGTACGTTTCTATGGTAAAAGGACAAGCAATTCCGTCCGCTTTGAGCAACAAATTGAGAAGGAAACTGAATTTGGTACGGTAAGGAAAATTGATGGCTCTTTACCTCCCGGGACGGTGGTTCAGGATCAGCGCGGGAGTAAAGGCTACGTTGTAAAGACCTGGAAGCTTGTAAAAGATTCGTCAGGTAATGAAACAAGGCAGCTTTTAAGCCGTGACGAATATGCTCCGACCAAAAGGATATTGCGGATAGGAGCCGATTAAAAAGAAATATGGCTATTGGACAAAGAGAGAGAGTGTGGGAAATGGGAAAACACTGGGTTATTCGTCTACTCAGTATTTTATTTGTTCTTGCTTTGCTTACAGGAGCAGGTGTGGCGGCATGGTGGAATTGGGCAACTCGCCCGTATGCAGAAAGCGGAAAAACAGAAATGATAGCCGTCACCCAAGGGATGAATGCCTCACAAATAGCCCAAGAATTGGAACGGAGGCAACTCATCCGTAATGCTTGGGCTTTTCGATTTTTGGCCAGCCAACAAAAGGCGGACTCCAAGCTGTATGCAGGTGAATATTTATTATCCGCGGAGATGAGTCCGAGCGAGATGATACAGAAGCTTATCTCTGGACCGGAAGTTGCAGCAATTCGGATTACAATTCCTGAAGGGTACACTACGGCCCAGATTATTAATGAACTCGTAAGCAAAGGACTTGGAACAAAGGAAGAGTTTCAAGAGATTCTAGCCAATGATCCCTTTAATTACCCCTTTCTCCAGGGGATTCCAGCCGGTGGAAACCGATTGGATGGGTTCCTTTTTCCCGATACTTATTTTGTCGATAAAAAAACAAGTAAGCATACGATTATTGATAGGATGCTGAAGCGTTTTGAGAAAGAAGTAACCCCCGAAGTCCAGTCACGTTTAAAGGATTTGAACTTGTCCCTGCGAGACTGGGTGAACTTAGCCTCCATCGTAGAAAAGGAGACAGGGAAAGATACAGATCGACCTATTGTTGCGGGTGTTTTTATGAACCGCTTAAAAATTGGTATGCCCTTACAATCCGATGCGACAGTCGCCTACGTGCTAGGGACCAATAAGTATATTCATTCTCTAGAGGATATCAAGGTTCAATCCCCTTACAACACCTATATAAACAAGGGGTTACCGCCTGGGCCGATAGGTAGCCCAGGACATGCATCACTTGATGCCGTAGTGAATATGACCAAATCAGATTATTTATATTTCGTAGCTAAAAAAGATGGGTCAAGTGTTTTTGCCAAAACACATGAGGAGCAATTGAAGAATCAAGCGATGTATTTGAAGTAGAATCAAGGGGACGGTTCTCCTGATTCTACCAACACATCGTGCTAGTAGAATCAGGGGGACGGTTCTCCTAATTCTATCAACACATCGTGCTAGTAATCCTGTATTTAAATATCAAAGAATTCATTAAGAAAAGTTGAGGTAAGTCATTATGTCTAAAAAAAACGGGGTCAATAAACCTGAACTACTTGCTCCTGCAGGAGATTTTGAAAAGCTTAAATTTGCCGTAGCCTTTGGCGCTGATGCGGTCTATATGGGTGGGGCTTCCTATGGACTTAGAGCCTATGCTGGGAATTTTGGCCTCGAACAAATGGAAGAAGCCATTCGTTATACGCATAAGGCTGGGCGTAAACTTTATGTCACCGTGAATATCTTTGCTCATGAGCAGGATTTTGAGGGGATGGAAGAGTACTTAAGGAACCTTGAGAGGATGAAGGCAGATGCAGCCATTGTATCCGACCCAGGAATCATTGCTTTAGCTCGGGAAGTCGCTCCTAATCTTCCCTTGCATCTGAGTACGCAAATGAATAATACCAACTCCCATAGTATGCGCTTTTGGCTGAAACAAGGAGTCGAGCGTATTGTTCTTGCTCGGGAACTTTCTTTAGAAGAAATCCAAAGTGTCCGAACGAATGTACAGGGTGAGCTAGAGATGTTTATCCATGGAGCGATGTGCATGTCCTATTCCGGACGTTGCCTACTCTCGAACTATTTAACCGGTCGTGACGCTAACCGAGGAGAATGTACACAACCTTGTCGTTGGGGCTATGGTTTAGTCGAGGAAAAACGTCCCGGTCAGGTCTTCCCCATCGAGGAGGATGAAAGGGGAACGTATGTCTTTAACTCCCATGACCTCTGTATGCTCCCGCACCTTCCGCTCCTAAAGCCCTTAGGAGTCGACAGTTATAAAATCGAAGGCCGAATGAAGAGCCTTCACTATGTATCAAGCACGGTCAAAGTCTATCGCGAAGCCATCGACACCTTGTGGGAGCAGGGGGAGGAAGCGTTTCAGGCAAAACTTCCAGGCTGGCTTGAGGAAATGGATAAAGTCAGTCATCGAGATTATTCTGCAGGCTTTTTATTTGGAAAACCAGGAGCATCCTCCCACAACTTAGAGAGCTCTAACTACATTCGTGAATATGAGTTTGTCGCTTTTGGGCTGACTCAAAATGAAGGTACTCAAATTCCGGCTTCGGTCAACGATGAATCCAGTCACGGATATTGGGTAGAGCAGCGGTATAACTTCAAACAAGGGGAAACAATCGAGGTGTTTTCTCCTTCAGAAGAACCCTGGACCTTCGAAGTTAAAGGAATCTGGACGGAAAAGGGAGAGCAAGTCGAGGTCGCTCGTCATGCGAAGCAGATCTTAAGACTCGAGCTTCCAAAGCCCTTATCCCCGTTTGCTATTTTGAGACGGGCGAAGAAGGATAAGAAATAGACAGATAAGGAGAATATCTAGCCATGACGAAGGAAGTTCCGTTCGCGGATTCAGATGTTTTAGTCAGAGCAAAAGTGCCTCGTTCTGAGATACAAATGCTCGTTAAATATGTGGAAGGTCTAGGCCATTTAGGGGTCGTGACCACCACGGATCGATTCGCTGGGGAGGTCTTGATTCAGACCACCAAGTATACCTGGCCAGACCTAAAAAAGGCACTTGAGGCCATGCCTTTTGAATTTGAATTTTTAGAATAAATCAGGAATTTATTTACAAAGTCCCATTGACGAAATTAAGGCCTCTATGTAGAATGAAGTTAGGCCTAGGGAGAAAGTCAATAGGACTATAGTCCCGTTTGTCGAAAGAGGAAAGTATAGTCGAATTTACATACCTATTAGACAAAAGCCTCCTAAGGTATCGTGAATAAAGGAACAATATGGAGGATGAAAGCATGTTTAAACGTAAGAAAGACGGCGGATTCACCCTAATAGAGCTCATGATTGTTATTGCGGTGATTGGGATTTTGGCAGTAGTTCTGGTACCGAAGGTAGGAGGAATAAAAACTTCAGCCAAGACTGCAGGACTCGACGTTAATGTTCGTACAGTACAAGCATATGCTGAAAGTCGGATAACAAAATGGAGTAAAGATGGTTCAGCGCAAGATGTAGTAGATTCTGAAATTAATACGGCAATGACGTCAGGAAATAATGTTTTGGAAAATCCAATCGATGGGAAGAAAACAACAGCATATGTACAATCAGGTGCAACAAATGCTGTTGCAGGAAGTGTATATGTAATAGTTAATCCATCTACTGCTGGTTCCACATATAAAGTTACTATTTACGCACTTGAATCAAATAATAATGTTTTTAAGACAGTTGAAGTTACCCCATAAAACTGGATAAGCTATTTACTTAGGAACATTAAGGATAAAGGGTGTTTGCCAAAACGCCCTTTTTTCATAGTTAGATATAAATAGGAGGGGGAAAAACAATGCCCTTAAGATCCGAACGCAAACGCCTCGGTGAAATCCTAATTTCAGCTGACGTCATAACACCAGCCCAACTCGAAGAAGCCCTTAACATGCAGAAAACATTAGGCCTGCGCCTAGGCGAAGTTCTAATCCGTCAAGGTCTCGTCACTGAAGACGATATCCTTCGTACGATGCGCAGGCAGTTAGGGCTTCCGATGATTGATTTGAATCGAATTGTCGTGGCCGAGCAGATACTGAAGTTGATTCCTGAATCTGTGGCTCGGAAATATAATGTTCTCCCTGTGGAAGTGGGTAATGGTCAACTGATGGTGGCAACAAGTGATCCGACAGATTACTTTGCTCTCGATGACTTGCGTCTGGCTTCTGGAATGATGATTAAACCCTGTCTTGCGAAAGAAGGAGATATTCGTCGAGCTATCGAACGCTTCTATGGAAAGAGTGAAGCAGAAAGAGCAGCTCGGGATTATGTCAAGCAGACAGGAGTTGCCCCTGTTGCGGCAACCTCACAGGCTTCCTTAGCCATCGCAACCCAAGCCAACGAAATTGAAGAAGAATCCACTCCCATCATTAAGTTTCTGAATACGATTATTGAAAATGCAGTCAACAATCATGCAAGTGATATTCATATTGAACCCATCGAGGACGAACTTCGGGTGAGATTTCGCTTAGATGGGGTACTCCGAGAAATTATGAAAACCCCAGTCGCCATGGCAGGTCCCGTAATTAGCCGTGTCAAAATTATGGCTGATCTGAATATCGCGGAGCGCCGCATCCCTCAGGATGGGCGGATTTCGTACTTGTTAGGAAGAAAAACGGTGGATTTGCGGGTTTCGACTGCACCGACTATGTTTGGGGAAAAAGTAGTCTTGCGTATTTTGGATAAAGCCAGTGTTATTCTTGAGAAATCGGCATTGGGACTTAAGGAAAATACAATTCGGATTTTCGATGAGTTGATTGCAAAGCCCTACGGAATCGTTCTTGTCACAGGGCCAACAGGAAGTGGTAAAACGACCACCCTTTATACAATGCTCAATCAACTGAACACGCCGGAAAGAAATATCGTGACCTTGGAGGACCCCGTCGAATTTAACTTTAATGGGGTAAACCAAATGCAAGTGAATCCTAAGGCTGGACTAACGTTCGCTACAGGCCTTCGCTCGATTCTTCGCCAGGACCCGGATATCATCATGGTCGGGGAGATGAGGGATAACGAAACGGCAGAGATTGCTGTCCGTTCAGCCTTAACAGGGCATCTCGTTCTCTCTACAATCCATACGAATGACGCTCCAAGCGCGATTACACGATTAATGGATATGGATATTGAACCTTTTTTAATTTCAGCCTCTTTAGTAGGTGTAATATCCCAGCGTCTTGTGCGGAAAATTTGTCCACAGTGCGTAACTGAGTATGTGTCCGAACCCCGTGAACATGCCATTCTCGGGATTGAAGAAGATGTAGAAATTACTCTCAAACGCGGTAAAGGGTGTAGCTATTGTCATGATAGCGGGTATAAGGGAAGAACCGCAATTTTCGAGATTATGCCAGTTCTTGCCGGGCATCGCCACCTCATCGATAAGAAAGCTACTGCTGATGAACTTAGAGATTATGCGATTTCACAAGGAATGTCGACCTTAAAACAAGGGGCGGTCCAACTGGTTTTAGAAGGAGTCACCACCATCGACGAATTGCTCCGAGTAACCTATGTCAATGATTAGACTTAACTGCCATTAAGAGGTGAATCCTACTTGCAATTTAAGTACAAAGTGATTGATGAAAAATTGAGCGTGGTCGAGGGACAGCTTGAAGCAGTGGACTATGATGCGGCTAAGCGAATTATCCGTGGGAATGGCTGGCAGCTTCTCTCGCTCGAAGTGCCAAAGCGTCTCGATTCTCTCCTGAATTTGAAGAGGCAGGGGAAGATTAAATTTGAAGCTGTGGCTGCCTTTTGTAGTCAACTGGCGATGATGATTCGTTCAGGGGCTAATCTAGTCAGAGGTCTCGAGATTTTACAAACTCAGATGGAAGATAAACAACTGAAAATAGTATTAGAAAGGATTGTTCGTGGGGTAAGCCGTGGGGATTCTCTCTCCCAGTCCATGAGAGACTGTCAGGGGGCTCTTCCCGAGCTCTTGATTAATCTCGTGGCGGTGGGAGAAGAGAGCGGAACACTCGATTCAGTGCTTACGAGTATGGCTGAATACTATGAACGGGAGAACTTCATTCGTAAAAAAATCAGTAGTGCAGCAATTTATCCTATTATGTTGACTTCAGTGATGGTTGGGCTAATCCTTTTCTTTTTAAACTTTATTTTACCAGAGATTCAAGATTTAATGACTCAGAATGGACAAATGCTTCCTTTGCCGACGCGAGTAATTCTAGATATTTCCAAATTTATTACCGCGTACGGTCTTTATGTATTAGGAGGCGTCCTTCTTCTCTCTTTATTATTGGCTAAGCTTTTTGAGCAACCTCAGTACCGCTATTATCTGGATTGTTTTTTATTAAGAACTCCGCTTTTCGGTAAAAACCTGAGGAATGTCATTCTTGCTCGTTTCTCTAGGACACTTGCCTTATTTCTACATTCCTCGCTCCCGATTGTTCCTATTCTGAATTCAATCGAGAATATTGTAGGGAATGAAGTTCCGAAGCAGTCAGTTGCAAGAGCTCGGGAGAGAATTATTCAAGGTGAGCCCTTGGCCACAGCGTTTGGTCAGGAAGCCTTTTTTGATCCCATGGTCATTCAGATGATGTCGATTGGTGAAGAGACCGGTCGCTTAGAGGAATTAATGGGGGAAGTTGCGAATCATTACGATAAGCAGGTTGAGATTGGGATTTCCCGGATGGTTTCCTTGGTAGAGCCAATTTTCACTGTGATTATTGGTATCTTCGCAGGAGGCCTCATTATTTCAATCGCCCTACCGATTTTCAACATGGCGAACGTCGTCAACAAGTAATGGAGTGAGAGGCTAATGAGGCGTTCACAGCGTTTTCATAATAACGGATTTACTTTAATTGAGCTCATGATTGTTATTGCTGTGATAAGTATTTTGGCGATGGTGACGGCTCCGAAATATGCGGCTCTAAAAGGCCAATATCGCTTAGAAGCCGCAGCTCAAAGTATTATCTCTGAGTTAGGTTATGCGAAGCAATATGCCATGGACCAGCGTAAAGAGGTAAGCATTATTTTAACAGAAGCTGAGGTCCAGGTTATGGATCATGGGGTTATTCTTGATACAAAACATTTTGAGACTGGGGTCAAATTCGACTCTAGTCAGATTCAAAACGCCTGGCTAGGTGATATTCGTCATCCCTCTACGAACCAATGGCTCGGAAAGGGACTTAACGTAGACAATAGAGGTTTCAATACCCAAAGTGGAACTATAATTCTTGTGAATCCTTCTGGACGTAGGGTTGGAGTGAAGATTGAAGAGAAGACGGGCTACCTATCACTAGTTTGGCCTTAAAGCGAGGGAACCATGGTATGACAGGAAAAGATAATGGAATGACTCTGCTTGAGGTGAGTCTTGCCCTTGTGATTCTACTCCTCGGAGTGGGGTTTATCCTCAACAATGATATGGTTTCTCACCGCTATCAGAACCAACGACAGCTCCGCCAGCAGATGATGTTCTATGCCGCAGGTCAGATGGAGGCTTTAATTGAAGGGCAAGATGGTATTACTCTAGGTACGGTCAATTCCCCTCCCTTTAATAATTTTCAAGTAAGTGTTAATAAAAAGGAAGTTACCAGTAATTCCACCGCAGTTTTAGAGCAGGTGACCGTAACTATTTCTCTCAAGGATTCGCCCAATAAGCTAGAACCTGTAGAGCTTACAACCTATCGACTTCGGGAAAGGTGATGAGCAATGAAAAGAGATAAAGGATTTACTCTCATCGAAATTGCCATCGCTATTAGTATTTTTGGAATTTTAATGCTTTCCTTTTCCCAGCTTTTACGGAATGAGATTCGCCTCTATAACACAGTGAGTGAAAATACTAAACTCGAAGAAAAAGCTCGGGCGACCATGATGAGAATACTCGACGAGATTCGGATTACTCCCTACACGATGTATTCTTCGGATTCAACTGGACTTAATGGGGGAGTGTATCAGAATCCTCCTGGCTCCAAGAGTGTTCTAATCAATGCGAATCCTGATTCCGCGATATTATCCGCTCTACAATCAAATCCGAGTGGAGTTTCACCAGGTATCTACTATCAACCGGTCCAGGGAGAATTGTGGTATTGTGATGGAGCAAAAATTTATTTAATCGCGGATCAAGTATATAGATTCGAGATTATCCCTGCTTCAGCCGATCAAAAACATTTCATTAAAATTTCCCTTGGCCTAGGTAATTCCGGTGGGGAACATTATGATTTGATAACTTGGGCTCGCTTGTATTAAGGGGGGTGACAAAGTGCGAGAACGTGGTTCAGCCTTGTTAGTATCGGTCGTTGCAATTAGTATCCTTCTATTAATATCCGGAGTTTTCTTTTCAAGTGTAATCGCGGGCTACAGGGTGGAGACCTCCGAAGATAAAGGGTTTAAAGCATATTATCTGGCAGAAGCCGGAATACAATATGGCAGGTTCCAAGTCTTGAACCAATCACCTTCCGCCTCTGTTACTCAGACTATTGTCACTCCTTACAAGGGGGAGTTCACTGTAGAATGGCGTATAGTAGATCCTACTTTGAAAATCTATGAAATTAAAAGTCTGGGAACGTATAGTGGGACGACTAGAACTCTAAAAGCACAATATACCCGTACTTCACCTACGCCATAAAGGGGATGAGCAATATATGAAAGCGAGAAAGACGTATTATATAATCATTGCGCTGACTCTCCTCGTAGGTATTTTTGCGGGCCTTGAGGTTAGGGCAGAGAGCAATGGTTTTATTATTAAAGATGATTCAGGGAAGGAAGTTATACCCAATCAAACGGGTCCTTTCGACATTAACATCTATATGGAAAAGCGTGAAAACAAAGATGATTACGCGCATGACGTTACTTTAACGTTATATTCGAGTTCAGGCACCCCTCTTCGCACCTGGACTAGGTTGGGAATACCAACTGGGGCTGATATTGCCCAAGTGAACGACGTTTTTTGGGCAAAAGAGGTACAAGTCTATTTCAAGGTAACAGGATATATTTATAAAAACAAAAATAATGATAATTATTTCGAAGCGACAAGTAATATTTTTTCGATTAAGCCTCTAACTCCCCCTCCTACACCCTCGGGTTTAGGTCAAATCCTCTGGGAAAAAGAAATTTTAAATTGATTAAAGAAGAGGATTGATGCACTTGTTTAGAAAAATAAACTGGGTTGCTCTCGTTCAAGACAGTCACTGGGTAATTGCCAAGGTGTCACGCCGGAAAAGAACGGTTAAAATTCATAAACTTTTTGAGTACACGAGTGAAGAGGGATTGCCTGAAAATCTTCAGTCACAAGGAACTGATGAGCCAGGGCGGTTTGATGATACAAGCAATATTAGTGCTACAAGCAATATAAGGGAACACCTCAAACTCAGCCTGAAAAATGAGCGTGTTCCACTCAAGAAGCTAAAAGTTGCAATTTCTTGTTCAGGAGTTATTACTCGGATTATCACCCTTCCCATACTTTCCGCAAAAGAGCTCGAAAAACTTCTCACCGAACAAGTGGATCAGTATTTCACCTTGAACGTAGAGGATTACCTAATTGATTACCGAATTGTGGATCGGTTCGAGGAAGATGGGCAGAAGAGACAGCGTATTCTACTTGCAGCAATTCCTAAGTTTCAGTGGGAGAAACTCAGCAAAGAATGGAAGGAGATTGGGTGTACCCCTAAGGTTGTCGACCTGGCTGCCGCGAGTTTATCGCGGCTATATACTCAGGTGGGCTGGTCAAGTCAGTTTAGTCTAGGAAGCCCGATACCTGATTTCGCGATTGTTGATTTGAGTCGAGAACGAATTGAGATTGTACTACTTGAGCATGGCGTGTTTTTTCTATATTCTGACCTAGAAGTGAGTCTTAAACGCTTAGAAGATTACGCTAAGTCGCTCAAGAATGTTCACTCTGAGATGAAAATGAGTGAAAGCACTGAAGATAGTGAGGCAAAGGATAGCGAGCATAAGCTTAATTCTATCGAAATGACAGAGATATGGGCTCAATCGGAGATGGAAGGAATCCTCAATCCGGTTCTTGTAGCTCTTTCCGATTTCTTTAGCTTCTTTTCATCCCGACATTATGGGAAGTCGGTTGACCAAATTTTCTTGACGGGTTACTATTCTAACGTTCCGCTTCTACCGAATATTTTTAAGCAAGCTCTTGGAATAGAAACTCAGGTCGGTTTCCCTAATGGCTGGCATCCGCAATTTAAGGTAAAATCGAGGGAGTTACAAGAGAATTGGATGAAATACGGAAGCCTTTATGGTTTGGCTTTACGGGAGGACTAAATGCAGGAAAAGCTTCAGTTTAACTTTGCCTTGCGTTGGGAACAAATCCAAGCCAAGGACAAAGCGCCAAAAAGAAAGTTTAGGAAAACCGTTGCCCTAGGAATCGCAGGGTTCATACTGATAGGTCTCGCAGGGAGTACTCCGTGGGTTTGGGAATATAAGTTGAGACAGGATTTGCTGAAGGTTAACACAAATATTCAAGCCTTAAATTCGATTGACACTGAAGTAAGTCAAATGAACTTACTTAAAGGTCAAATTGAAAAGAAGAAAAAGATAGAGCAGATGATTCTTTCTTCACGGGATCCAGGGACAAACCTCAATAAACTTAAGAATTTCCTCCCTGCCGGGTCGCTGGTGAACAGTATTACTTTAAGTACAGATAATTCGATGGTTATTAGTATCACGCTTTCAGGTCCTTTGGATGTCGCAAAGCTATGGACAAACCTTCGCGATTCCAACCTTTTTGAGACCTTCGATATTCAAACCGTTTCCCTTCAAGATCAAAAACAAACGCTAAACTTATCCCTTAAGTTAAAGTGAGGCTTTATGAGGTTATATGAAAAAAGAAACGCTTGAAAAAGTCCTTTTGGCGGTCCTACTTTTCGGAGTGATCGTTTATAGTTATATAACGTATTTATTAAGTCCAGAATTGAGTTCGCTTGAAAAGTTGAACGCTGAGCTCCAAGTAAAGCAGGGTCGCTATGAACAATTACTCGTTTATCAGGAAGATAAAACAGGGCTACAAGAAGAAATCAAACGTTTAGAGGTTGAAAATACAGTCTTAAATGCCCAGATTCCTTCGCTTCTCGATAAACCTCAGATAATGATGTATATCTATTCTGTGGCAAAATCTACTCAAGTAGAACCTGTATCCCTTAACTTTGAGCAATCCAAGAGTTCAGAGGATGTTCAGAGTATGGTACTAAGCTTTTCTGGCCTCGGAAAAGTAAATGATGTCCTCGCATTTATTAAGAAGATTCAGTTTGAGGGAGCACAGAAGATGGGGATTCAGAGTGTTAACTTAGTCAATCAGAATGGAACCATTAAGGCAGACATTAAATTTGTAGCCTATGCTAGTAGTAAGAGCTCGGCAGATGCTTCAAAAAGCTCCACCCTCCCAACAGGACAAGGGCTAACCTCGGTTGAACAAATGTTTAAACCTTAACCAATGCTTATGACACTCTATCAAGGAAATGATAGGGTGTTTTTTACTTTTAGTAGGGACTCAATTGATTTTATTTAAAATGATTAAAGCAATTACAGGATAAGTTTGGAGGAAGGAAATGGAAGAATTAATCGAATTATGACTATGGAAGAGAAAAAAATCCTCGAAAATTTGAGCCCTTACTCAGAAATGTTCAATTGATAAGTTTTGAAGATAAGCAATTTATCTTTAGAAATTTAGTTGAAAGGATAAATATAAAACTTCGAAAAGGAATTCTTGAACTATTATATATCAGTGTTATTAATATAAATACAAAGAGTATAAACCTGGTATAAAAGAAAATAGACCCAAATCTAATTAATTTAATTGCGCTAGGATTTCAGATCCTAGTTTTTTTATTTAGTCAAAATGTTGTTAAAAGGAGGAAGTAAAACCATAATGTAGAATTTAAGTAATAAATCAGAATATTATATAATGTCGATTAAATTGAACTCAATTCTACTCATTGGAGGCAAGATTATGGCAATAAATATAAAATATTAGTGTTTCAGGGTAATCAATATAGGGATTTTGGAGAGAAAGAAGAGATTATAATGAAAATTCCTTTTTTAATTCTTGGGTTTACTGGCCCAATAGGTGCTGGATGTACAACGCTTGCAGGAAATATAGCTCGTATCAATCCGACTAATATTCTAAAGAGAAATAAACTATATGAAAAAACAATCAGTGATTTGGCCTGTATAAGTAAAGAAATGAATAAATTAACTAATGAGAAAGACTTAGAGGTACTTAATAAGAGGTTTAGAATATTATTACAACAACGTACATATCTGAGGATAGTAAACGAGATTGACCAGCCAAAATTTAAATATATTTCGATGTCAGTAATAATTCTTAAACTTGTTTTAGAATCAATGGATGTTCAAGAATTTGATGAGTGGTCAAAAAAATCTAAAATATTATCACGAAAATTCAAAGAATTTAAATTAAAGTGGATTGAAACTTTAAACCTATATAACACTAGTAGTGAAAAGGATTTTGATAAATTATCTGAAGAGCAACTAAACAATATTGATAAATTGTTTGAAGACTTAGAAGAGTTACGAACAAATATCACTAAAATTGAATTAGGGGATTTCTTTAGACATAAAATCGATGAACTATATCTTGTAGCGTTCGGTAACAATTTAAGACTGACTGGGAATGCCTTTATTTCTGATGAGACCAAAAGAGATTCAGAGAAACTCACATTAGTAGCTAGAGAAGTTAATAGGTATATTAAATATTATAGGAATAGAAGCGATAGTAATAATGTTAATTGCTTTATAGTCGATGCATTTAGAAATCCTGCCGAAGTTGAGTTTTTTAGAAGATACGATCAATTTTTCCTCATTTCCTTATTTGCGAGTGAAGATATAAGGAAGAATAGATTTGCAAATGAGATATATGGAGTTTCTAGTTATGATCGAGTGGGATTTTCCGAGGATTTTAAAAAAATAAGCGAACGTGATTGGGGCGATGACTCTAAGATCAAGGATTTACATAAACAGAACGTTTCAAGATGCTGTTTTATTGCAGATATTGCTATCAATAACGAAGAAACAAATTCAGAATTTGACTTAAATCTTTTTAATAAATTTCTTCGGTATTATGCTTTGATTGCCTCCCCAGGTTGTGTTCAACCAACTAAAGATGAGATGTTTATGAACCTTGCTTATTCTTTGAGTTTGCGTTCTTCATGTATTTCAAGAAAAGTCGGAGCGGTGGTTACTGATAACGAAGGTTTTGTTTTAGGGGTTGGCTGGAACGACGTTGCTCATGGTCAAATTGGTTGTGGGTTACGGCAGAAAGAAGACTTCCTAAAAGAAACTGAATTGTTTTCAATGGAAATTTTTAAAAAAATACTTTCAAAAGAAGATTTTGAACAGTATTCAGACTATGACTCTATTTGTTTTAAAGACGCATTTTCACAACATAAAATTAAAGAAAAACTTGCAAAATCAAATCTAAAACAAAAAGACAGGGAAGAGGTTTTAAGGGTCTTAAATATTAAAAGATTAGAATTTTGTAGATCACTTCATGCAGAAGAAAACGCCCTTCTACAAGTAGCTGCTAGAGGTGGAATGGGGGTAAATGGAGGGGAAATTTATACTACCACTTTTCCATGTGAATTATGTGCAAAGAAATTATACCAATCGGGTATTAAAAGAATTTATTATACTGAACCTTATCCAAATAGCATTTCTGAGAATGTATTTTTGAAGGATGGAATAAGACGTATTGAACTTAAGCAATTTGAAGGTGTAAAAAGTTTTAGTTATTTTAAACTATTTAAGCCTTTGTACGATAAAAAGGAAGCCCAGAAAATTGATGATCTGGAATAGGATTTTTTAGGATCAAGCTTAATTTTAACTAGAATATTCCGATATATGAACACTGTGAATATTTAACTTAATTCGAAAGAAGTTGGAATTGTGTATAAGGATGATAGATGGGAGATGCATAATTTAGGCTCGGGTATAATGAAAATAGAATTATCCTCATGGAAGTATTTTAGTACTTTTGTTAAATGATATTTTGCCTGATCCTAGTATATATATTTGGCGCGGACAGAGATGTGATTATTGGAAATTAGAACCAACCCTGGAACGTTAATAAAAAAACAATCACATATAAGTCGCTGGAGGCATCTGGAAAACTTTAAAGATGCAATACGAGGACGTAGGGGGACGAATCCACCTGAATTAAAGGAAGAAAATGAATGGTGGGCTCTAGGACAACATCAGGGATTGGCGACACCATTGTTGGATTGGACAAGATCACCATTTATTGCGGCATATTTTGCCTTTATTGAAGAAAGTGACAATTCTTGTGATAAGAGGGCAATTTGGGGATTATCACAGATCACGGTTTGTAGCAGATCATATTTACTCGAAAAAAATTCACCGGAAGGTAAAGAAATACCTAAAGTTGAGATTGTTGATCCGGATCTAAACGATAATCCTCGTCAATTAAGTCAACGTGGTTTATTTACAAGATCACCCGATGGGGTTGATATAGAATCTTGGATTAGAGAAAATTGTGCAGGAGAAGATGTCAAAGGACACCTAATAAAAATCACTATACCCGAGGAAGAGCGGGACTTAGTCCTGAAATCTCTTAGTAGAATGAACATTAATCCACTGACGCTTTTCCCTGACTTATATGGGGCCTCTTTACATTCCAATTTACAGCTTCTAATAAAAAGTTATTGGTAAGCTTATACTCAAATTAAAAACTTTTTTTCAAAAAGTTTGATGGGACAGGGGAAAATAGTGATGACCTCATCTCGATCGGGACGATAGGTTTGATTAAGGGGATTGATACTTTTGACCCTAGAAACGGGACAAAGCTTGCGACCTATGCCGCCCGTTGTATCGAAAATGAAATACTAATGTATTTACGTTCTCTGCTAGTAATAAGAGCTCGGTGGACGCTTCAAAAAGCTCTACGCTTCCTACAGGAAAAGGTCTATTAACGGTTGAACAAATGTTTAAACCTTAATCGATGCTTTTGACACTCTATCAAGGATATGATAGGGTGTTTTTTTCTATAAAGCTACAAAACAGATTTCACTTAAAATGCATTTAAACCATTTACGGGATAAGCAGAATTTGGTCTCCTTGCGCATAGTTATAAGAACAGGGTGCGAAAGGAGTGGCCGATAGATGTTAACCGAAATTCTAGTCGTGAGTGTAGCTTTATCAGTTTTAAAAGGGGTAACCCTTCTCGTCTCGTATATAAACAATAATGCTTTCCCGCAGCCACTCAATGAAGAAGATGAAACGCGCTATCTAACGATTCTAAGGGCTAGTAAAAATTCCGACGTGGCAACAAAGGATTTAAGTAAGGCTGAATATGCACGGAATAAGCTTGTAGAGCATAATCTACGGCTCGTTGCGCATCTCGTCAAAAAGTTTGATGGGACGGGGGAAGATAGTGATGATCTTATCTCGATTGGGACAATAGGGTTGATTAAAGGGATTGATACCTTCGACCCGGGGAAAGGGACCAAGCTAGCGACTTATGCTGCTCGTTGCATCGAAAATGAAATACTTATGCACTTGCGTTCTTTGAAAAAATCCCGAGGAGAGGTCTCAATCTATGATCCTATCGGTGTGGATAAGGAGGGCAACGAAATCTCTCTCATGGACGTCCTAGCATCCGAAGGGGAAGCCATTTCGGAGCGGATAGAAAGTGAATTTGAGCAGAGGATTCTCCTCGACAAGGTGAAGAATCTCACACGTAGAGAAAGACTTGTCCTACAGCTTCGTTACGGCCTTATGAATAGCCCTCGACGAACCCAGCGTGAAATTGCCAAGGCCTTAGGAATCTCGCGCTCTTACGTCTCCAGAATTGAGAAGAAAGCTATCCAGAAGCTCATGGAGGAGATGGAGGACCATAATCCGAAGAAGAATTGAGAATGTTTCATAACTCCAGCAAAAGCCAGGCGGGAGCCTGGCTTTAATAGCACTTAACTAATCTTTTATTGATGCCACGAATCCGTTCTCGATGAAAATAACTTTGTTCATGGGATATTCCCATTGTTCTTCTTTTCCTTGTGCTGTTTGGTTACTTATTACTTGGCTTGGCTTCCCCCAGGTCGTGGCTAATACTTCCTCTGTTGTCATTCCGATATAGGGTTTTGGTTTACCCACTGAAGTTTTACCACTCAACAGATTGCTCATCAGTTGTATTTCAGCCACATTCGTATTTACCATGTCAGTAATTTCACCTGAAAGTAAACCTTGAAAAGGCAAGGCAATATGTGACAGGCTTATAATCATTGCCGAGCGAATTCCTCTTCTTTGGTACTCTAAGGCACTTAGGTAGTTGTATATAGCATTGTTATCAGTATCTAGGGTAACTTTCTGAGCCGTTTCTTTTCGTAGGGTTAAGAAATCTCCTTTACGAATGAGTTCCTCATAATGCTTTAGCTCTTGAGCTTTAGCTAATGCTTTAGCCTCTGATTTAATATTTCTAATCTCCTCTTGCAGATCACCCATGTAATCTTCCGGGATATTGTTCGCTACCCCTATGGCCTTATCAATCTGGTTTTCTTTAAGGTACATAAAATAACTGGTGTATCGAGCGAGCATCGGAGTATCCCTATAGCCCCTCAATTCATCGATTTGATTGCTTAGTTTCATCCACTCATTTGGTTCTGCTTTGCTCCAATCTGTTATCTTAACTACGTCAACGAATTGTTGATAGGATTTTTCTAGAGCAAGGGTATCCTGGGTTACTAGTATGGGTTCGCTATTCAAAAACTTAGAACATCCTGAAATTTGGAAAGAGAATATTAAAATTAATAAACTAAAGATAAGATTTAGCCTTTTCAAGTGTTTCCCTCCTAGTTGAGCACTGTGAATAACTTAAAAATCCCTTCACCTTCAGATCGGTAACATATAATATCAATATCTATATTTTATAGATTACTTCAGGAATCCTGCAATAATGACAATGTGGCTTACAGAAATGAACACAACGAGAGAAAGTCCTTAGATTACGGTTGACAACTAATAAGAATATTCAGTAAACTCATGTTGAGTGTCATTAGGATATGGGTAGAGGGGGGTGCGTTTTATTTGAAGAAAATCTTAGGTTTGGTGGCTTCCCAACGCAAGCTGGCCAATGGAGAGATTCTTACCAAAGAGGTGGCTTCAACTGCGGGAGATGATTGTCAACTGGAACTATTAAGGCTTGCTGATTTGAGGCTAGACCCTTGTCGCGGGTGCTACGCTTGCCTAACACCAGGTAAGAAATGCCCATTGGACGATGATTTATATTTTTTGGCTGAAAAGATTAAAGCCGCGGATGGAATTATTCTTTCCGCTCCTTGCTATGTTCTAGGACCAGCTGCAGTGACTAAAGTACTCGGTGATCGGATGATTGCTTTGGCCCAACTTATCGACGATTTCTGGGGAAAACCCTGTATCGTAATCGCAACGGCTGGAATTGAGGGGTGGGAGGGTTATACTTCCTCTGCACTCAACGCTTTGGTAAGGTTCTTGGGATTTGATCTAAAAGACAGCCATCTGTTCATGGGAGCATTGCCTGGTGAAGGCATTTTAGGCAATGGAGCGTTAAATCGAGCTAGGGAAATGGGGGAGGCCTTATTTGGGGAAGCTCGTCAAATAAGAACTGGAGAGTGTCCAACCTGTTGGTCGGAAATCTGGAAATTTCCCGAGCCATCTACGGCAATTTGTCCGATTTGTGGTCAAAGGGCGAGCCTAGACGTAGGAGAAGAGGGGATAACTTGGATTTACGGTGATTCCCCTAGAATGTTCGATAAGGAGAACTTAAAAGAGCATTTCCAAGGTTGGTTGCGTGGTAAAGTCCAAGAGTTCATTTCCCGACGGAAGGAGTTGGCGGTTGTCCGAGAACGTTATAAAGGAAAGGACACCTGGCTAATTCCTTCAAGAGAGATAAAGTGATTTTTCACGAATGTATTTATTAAGCTGTCAAGTATGAACCTCATATTTGACAGCTTTACTTTTTGTGGGTTTATCCTATAACAGCTTGACAATACGAAAATAATATATAGTATAAATGTTATACTACGATATATTATTCTTCAAATTAACCTGAGAGGAGAATTATATATGGAGATAACCCTTGATAGTCATGATAAAGCGATTATTCATGCCCTACAGGAAGACTCCTCGATATCGAATATAGATTTATCGAAAATGATAGGCTTGTCCCCTTCGGCATGCTTAGCTAGAACAAAAAACTTAAAAGAGTTGGGAGTCATTAAACAATTCACAACGTTCATTGATGAGAAAAAGATGGGTATCGAATTAATTGCGTTTACGATGGTCAATTTATCCCCACTGAATCGTGAGATTGCCAATAACTTTCTCGAAAAGATTAATGAAATTCCCAATGTTCTAGAATGCTATACGATTACCGGTGGTAAAGATTATCTTTTGAAAATAGTAGCGAAGGACATGTCTACTTTCAGGGACTTTATCATTGATACACTCATGGCGATTTCTGGTGTAAGCCGAGTGGAAACCAGTATCGTCATGAATACTGAGAAAAGAACACTAACCATCCCTCTCGCTAGGGAATGAGAGATAAGAATGGTTAAGTCGAAAACGAAGGATTGGAGAACAGTGATATGCAGGAAAAGATGAAAGCCTTAAAGGCAGCCTTTCCTTACACCCTTCCTGTGATGACGGGCTACCTGTTTTTAGGCATAGCCTTCGGTATACTGATGAATAGCAAAGGATATCATTTTGGCTGGTCGACCTTCATGAGTATTTTCGTTTTTGCAGGTTCGATGCAGTACGTTGCCATTAATCTTCTGACAGTGACGTTTAACCCCTTGAACGCCTTTTTAATGACTCTTATGGTTAATGCTAGACACTTGTTTTATGGACTATCCTTATTAGGAAAATTTAACGAGGCTGGTAAGAAGAAACCTTATCTGATGTTTGGACTCGTCGATGAGACATTTTCGATTCTTTGTTCGACTGAACCTCCTGAAGGAGTAGACCGAGGGTGGTTTATGTTCTTCGTAACTTTCCTTAACCACATTTACTGGGTGACGGCTTCGGCCATTGGAGGTGTCTTAGGTTCTTTGGTGTCCTTTGATACCAAGGGAATCGACTTCGTAATGACGGCCTTATTTATTGTTATTTTTATTAATCAGTGGAAATCTCAAAGGCAGCATGCTCCGGCCATGATTGGAATCGGAGCCTCGGTTATTAGCCTGTTGATCTTCGGCGCTGCTAACTTTATTATTCCTGCGATGCTTTTAATTATTGCTGCCTTGACCCTATATAGGAAACCATTTGAGAAGGGGGCTGAAAAATGTATCTTACCGTCCAGCAGTCGCTCATCTTAATAGCTGTCATTGCACTAGGGACCTTTTTAACCAGAGCCTTACCCTTTATTCTATTTCCACCAAACCGAGAAACCCCAAAGTTTGTTCTATACCTTGGGAATGTCCTTCCGTTCGCTGCCATTGGGCTCCTGGTCGTCTACTGCTTGAAAAATGTTTCGCTCTCATCTGCACCTTACGGACTCCCTGAAGGAATTGCCATTGCTAGTATTGTACTGGTTCACCTCTGGAAAAATAATGTTCTCCTCAGTATTGGTGGGGGGACGCTGCTTTATATGGCACTTGTACAATTTGTCTTTGTATAAAGGAAAACTAGACTTTTGGAGGAGTAGAATACTGTCCAAAGTCTAGTTTTTTGGATAGCTAGTGGATTGCGTCTAAGAAATTAGGATCAAACTTTCTCTCCAATTCTCTCTCCCATAAGTACATAACTTTCGTATCCTAGTTTTGTCTGTTCTAAGATGTCCTCATCAATCTTAACCTTATCAGCCTCAAAGAATAGAATGACTGTAGAACCTCCGAATTTGAAATAACCCTTTTCATCTCCACGGTTTACCCTTGTATGAGGGGTATAGGTTTGGAGGATTGAACCCACAAAAGTTGCCCCGACCTCAATATAGAGGACATCACCAAAGTGATCAGAATGGAAAGTACTCCATTCTCTTTTATTTTCACAGAAAAGCTTTTCGACCTTTTGAAGTGCGACTGGATTTACTGAATAGTACGCACCCTTAATTTTGACAGTGGCTTCGCAAGTTCCACTATCAATAAAATGGAATCGGTGATAATCCGTAGGGCAAAGTCTTAGGATGAGACAGGTTCCATTTTGATATTTCCCAGCAACTTTGTCGTCCTTGATTAATTCTTTAAGGCTATAACTAAAGCCTTTCACCTGAACAATTCTATCTAAATCTATATTCTCAAAAGCAAAAAGTTTCCCATCTCCCAGAGAGATGACGGCTTGCTCATCCCGATCGATGAGACGTGCGGTTGACTTTAATTTTCTGTAAAAGAAATCATTGAAAGAGGAAAAGTCCTCTAAATTCTTTTCGGCGATGGACATATCGAGATTGAACTTGCTGACGAAAGGTCTAATTTTATTTTTACTTATTCTTCTATCCAAATACCAGCCATAGAGGCTGGAACTCATTCTCTTCTTAAGAACTGCTTCTAATAGCTTCATCCCTATAGGGGAAGAGTAGGTCCAATTTAAAACCTTTTCTCCGGCTACTTTTTCGATTTCGTAGCATCTACTTTTTCGGTTATAATACTTTATCAATTATCTCAACTCCTATTGAAGTTATTGTAAATTATTTTGTGCGGTTTAACCACACATATATCAGTAAAATTTTAGAGATTATATATTTCCCTGATTATTTTATTACTTGCAAGATCACCAAAACAAATGACTGGTACATAAACTAAAAGAGTACTGAATTAGAGGGTGAATAGGAGTTCCCCATTTTTAAAGGGCCTTTGCTTGCTCAGAGCCTTACTCTACGATATAATAAGTAAAAAATGCCATGTCTGGGAGGAAGCTATGTTTGATCTCTTCAAGCCTACTTTTCAAGCGGATTCTCTGGATAGCATCCCGGTCGAAAAACTCAAACGGGAAGGTATCCAGGGCCTTATTATCGATTTAGACAATACGATGACTCCTTGGAACGACTTGGAGGTCGGACCGAAGGTCGCTCTGTGGTTTGAAAAGGTACAAGCCGCAGGAATTCAGGCGTGTGTCGTATCCAATAATAAGCATAAGCAACGGGTAGCGGTTGTTGCTGAACGCTTAGGAATTCCTTTCGTATTTCGTGCGACGAAACCACGGCGTAAAGCCTTCCGTTCGGGGATGGAAATCTTGGGTACAGGAACTTCAGATACGGCGGTTATTGGAGATCAACTGTTTACGGATATATTAGGTGGGAACCGATTGGGGCTTTATACGATTTTAGTATTACCTATAAGTGATCGAGAGTTCATTGGGACACGTTTCCTGCGTCAAATGGAGCGCGTGTTGGTCTGGGCCATGAAGCATTTTACAACGGCCAAGCCACACAGTCCCAAGGTGCGTTGAGAACTGAATAACAGGATAGTAGATAAGATAGCGGAATGGGTCGACCATTCCGTTCCTCATATTCAAAAGTAAAGAGAAGGGAGTCGTGAGTATGGAAAAACATTTTGCCGTGATTGGTTATCCAGTGGCTCACTCCCTTTCCCCTGTAATGCACCGTGCTGGGTATCAGTCAATTGGCTTAAACGCCGAGTACCAGAAATTTGAGGTTATGCCTGAGAATTTAGGGGATGCGGTTAAGGGATTAAAAGGGCTCGGCTTTTCAGGATGGAATGTAACTGTTCCCCATAAAGAAAAGATTATTCCCTACCTCGATTCCCTAACAGTAGAGGCGCAACGCGCTGGGGCAGTGAATACTGTGAAGGTGAGTGAGGGTCGGTTAATTGGACATAACACCGATGGAACGGGGTTTGTCCGTTCGATTCAGGAATGGATCGAGTTAGAACCAGGTAAAAAATTCGTTTTATTAGGTGCGGGAGGAGCAGCCAAAGGGATAGCAGCGGCTTTGGCCCCTTTGGGAGTCCATCTTCATGTCTTGAATCGAACCGCAGAACGGGCAGCGGAATTAGTCGAGAGTATACTCGGCTACGGTGGCAAGGCTGAACTCGAGGAATGGGGCCGAGGAGATTGGCTTTCTCAAGCGGATTGTGTGATTCAAACAACCACCATGGGCTTGAAAAACGAGGAATTTCCTTTCTCACTTCAGGGGATCTCCACCGCTACACTGGTTGTAGATATCATTTTTAACCCCTGGGAAACTCCTTTTTTGCGCTCTGCTAAGGAACAAGGGTGTAGAACGCTAAACGGAGCAGGGATGTTGCTTTACCAAGGTGTCTCGGCATGGGAGTATTGGTTAGGAGGACAAGCCCCTGTGGAGGCCATGAGAAACGCCTTATATGGTGCTTTGGATCAAGAGAGTTTAGACTAGACTTACATGACATGCTCTAAACAGCATTAGATAATAATAAATGTCATCAGATATTAAAATATGTTACTAGGGAACGGTCTCGACCGTACACTACAACTGGGCTTTTTCAGAGACCAGAGATTTCACCAGATTGAGGAGTTTTGTATGGAGGAAGGAAAACAAGGAAGCATAGACTTACCCGACTGGGGAATAAAGAGCCAACAAAATTCTGGCTTCTCACTGCTTGAAGTACTCCTTGTCTTGACCTTGTTAGCTGGTGCTGGTTTTGTCCTTTTGGTTAAACTTCCTGTTCAGCTGGAAACCCGAAATCTTGCCTTAGCAAGTACACAGATGGTTCAGGAGCTTAGAGATGCTAGACAAAGTGCTTTAGCAGAAAATACATGGTATGAGGTACGATTTTATCCAGAGACGAATGTCTATAAAGTTGTAAAAGAAGGGACTACACTTGTTAAAAGTATCCCTTTACCTGAAAAAATTAGAATCAATAATCGCCCTAGCACAGTTCGCTTTTCTTCCTCAGGTGCTCCAACTTTTCTGGGCTCTCCCCCTCTGACGGGAACCATTTCCTTAACCAATGGGAAGAATACTAGAAATATTATTACAGCGCTTATCACAGGGAGAATTCGCGAAGAAATAAAGTAAAGGAGGGCTTGATGTGCGTTATTTAACAGCCGGAGAATCCCATGGTCCCAAGCTTGTCGGGATTCTGGAAGGAATTCCTGCAGGTGCCCCCGTTGCCAAGGAGAAGATTGATCAGGCCCTCCAAGATCGTCAGAAAGGCCCAGGCCGTGGGGGACGAATGAAGATTGAAAAAGATGAAGTAAATATCCTCTCTGGAGTACGAGGAGGATTTACGACAGGTGCTCCGATTGCCTTAGAAATAATGAATAGGGATTGGGCAAATTGGGAGAAGATTATGGCCTGGGGGAGTGAGGCCGACTGTGAAAGTCGCAAGGTGTTAGCACCTCGTCCCGGGCATGCCGACTTAACGGGATCCTTAAAATACAGGACTGACGTGCGGAATGTCTTGGAGCGAGCCAGTGCTCGTGAGACGGCAATGCGTGTTGCTTTAGGGAATATCGCTTTACAGATTCTTGAAGAGCTCGAAGTCGAAGTCCGTGGGCAGGTTCTCTCTGTAGGTCGTGTTCAGATCCAATCGGAAGATTCTCCTGAATTTTGGGAACGCGTAGAACGTTCAGAGTGGAAGGTAGGAGATTCTCTGAGTGAAGAGGCTCTGAATGAGCAGCTTCAGCATGCTAGGACTGAGGGAGAGTCATTAGGCGGAATTGTCCAGATTCAAGTCAGGAATCTTCCAGCAGGCCTAGGGTCTTATGTGCAATGGGATCGGAAGTTGGATGGGCGACTCGCTCAAGCCGTTTTATCTGTTCAGGCAATGAAAGGGGTTTCCTTTGGGCTGGGCTTTGAAGCTGGAAGACGCTTTGGCTCTGAGGTACATGATTCGATTGGGTATGAACGGAATCAGGGTTATTACCATCGAGGAAATAATGCCGGAGGGATTGAAGGCGGTATGACGAACGGAGAACCGGTAGTTCTCCAAGTCGTTATGAAACCTATCCCAACTCTTTACCGCCCCTTGAAAACTGTAAACCTAGAAACGAAGGAACCGATGGAAGCGAGCATCGAACGAAGCGATGTATGCGCTGTTCCCGCTGCTTTGCTCGTCCTTAAACACGTGGTGGCTTGGGAAATCTTACAAGCAGCCCTTGAGAAGTTCCCTGCTGATACCTTTGTAGAACTTCGCCAAGCTTGGAACGATTATAAGAAGTATTTGAGAGAGCAATGAGTATGAGAGAAGAAGCGAGCAGAAGAGAAAAACAAAATATTATCCTTGTTGGCTTTATGGGCACTGGGAAAAGTAGCGTAGGGAAGCGGTTAGCTAAAATACTTGGCTGGGATTTTATCGATACCGATGTCGAAATCGAAAGGCTGACAGGATTAACTGTTTCTGAAATATTTCGGAGACATGGAGAAACTCGTTTTCGTTCAGAAGAGAGGCTTCTCGTTAAGAAATTAAAAGAACGAGACCAATGTGTGATTGCAACTGGTGGAGGAACCGTTCTCAATCCACAAAATTGGGAAGAATTATCCCAAAGTGGGGTAATGATTACTTTGTATGCTCAGCTCGATGAGATATACGAACGTATCGGGTATCGAAATGATCGCCCTTTATTAAAGGGCGATCGTGAAGAGATTGAGGAGCGCTGGGCAAAGAGACAACCGGTCTATAGACAGGCAGACTTAATCATTGATACGACTGACTTGGGAATCGACGAAGTAGTTCAAGAAATTATCTGTGAGCTTAAAGGGGGAATCAGTAATGAATGGGCAGAAAATTGAGGTTGCCTCACAAAAACCTTATCCGGTTTTCCTCGGGGTGAATCTTGAAGATTTAGGAGCATACTTAGCGACACGTATTGGGGCTACAGGACACCTTCTGGTAATTACTCACCCCCTAGTGGCTAAGCATTATTTAGAGCGTCTCAAAAAAGGACTTGAAGCCTACAGTGTAGATACTCTGATTGTTCCTGAAGGAGAAGAGGAAAAATCCTTAGATCGGCTCAGCGAGTTGACTTCGGCAGCTATAGCCTGTGGCGCAGATCGAAAGACTGTGGTTCTTGCACTTGGTGGTGGGGTTATTGGTGATCTAGCTGGCCTTTTCGCGAGCCTTTTTATGCGTGGAATTCGCCTTCTACAACTTCCCACGACCCTCTTGGCTATGGTTGATAGTAGCATAGGGGGTAAGGTCGCAGTGAACCACCCCGCGGGGAAGAATCTCCTGGGAGATTTTTATCCTCCCTTAGCGGTATGGACAGATTTCTCAACCTTAGATACTCTTCCTTGGGAGGAAATACAGAATGGCTTAGCAGAGACGATAAAACATGCTGTGATTGCTGATCCCGATCTTCTCTCTTTTCTAGAAAAACATCAAGGGGCAATTATTGAGCGTAACCCTGAACTTTTTAGAGAAATCAGCTCGCGCTCCTCTGCGGTTAAGGTCAAACTGGTTTCGGAGGATGAGAACGAACTAGGAAGGCGATTGTTTCTCAATCTCGGACATAGCTTTGGACATGCGTTAGAGACTGAAATGGAGTACAAGGGGATAAGTCATGGACAAGGAGTGAGCATTGGTATGGTCGCCGCTGCCCATCTTGCCCAAGAACGAGAATTTATGAGCGCTGAGGATGTGGGAAGAGTGACGAGCCTCTTAAAGGGATTTGGACTTCCGGTAAGCATACGCTCGAAGGACCCGCAGATCCTTCTTAATCTGATGGGTGCAGACAAGAAGAATCAGAACGGACAGAAAGTCATCGTTTTACCTAAGGGGATTGGCCAAGCTATCGTGATTAAAGATGCCCAAGATGAAGAAATTCTGAGGGCTTGGGAAAAGGTAATTCTCTAGACCGATTAACCCGTAATTGATCGGTCAAGACCGTTCCCTAGTTAAATTTAAGACCATGTTAAGCCCTGTTAAGACCATTTATGGCCCTGTGTCACTACGAAAAGTAGTGTGCCACAGGGCCTTTTTGTTTTGATGGTAAGGCAAGACTGTTCCCTATCATACCCATCGTTGTATTAGCTCCTGAAGGAAATGGTTTTGGCAGTTCAGCTAGCATACAGGTTATTTTAAGTCAAAAAACCTAAAAATTTATCGAAGATTCCGAGAAATAAAAAGGCTATAGATAAATAGAAGAAATTATGTCATGCATCCCTATTAAAGAAAGGAATTTATAGTATAAAAGGTAGAATATCTTCTATTAACAAAGAATAGCTGAGTTTTTTGCTTATTAGAGTGAATAGGGAATGATTGGAGCGCGTTTTAATGATTCACCAGACAACAAAGCGCTTGCAAAGGAATAAGGAAGGTTTTACCCTACTCGAAGTTTTGCTTCTTCTATTTCTTATGATGATTTTAGTGTATCAAGTCGCATCCCGATTCACTTCAACGGAGAGTTTAGCGCGGATAAAAGCGGATTCCGCAAACCGCCTGCGAATCGAAGGTGCGGTTGAGCTATATAAGCTCGATACAGGAGAGCTTCCAGGGAGTATAGAGGATTTAATCTCTCAGGGTACAGAGGTAAGAGGGTGGAGAGGACCTTATTTGGAACGGATATTTGTGAATCCAATCAAGGGGGCAGCACCTTATGAACTTGATGCTCAGGGGAAGGTAAAATCACCATGAACTCTAAACAGTACGAGCGAGGTTTTGTCCTCTTGGATGTGGTATTTGCCCTATTTCTCTTTACACTGGGGTTTACTGCCTTATATGGATTGACTGAAGGGGCAATTCAGGAGGCTCAGCAAGTCATTAATCTCACGGAAGCTGCAAATTACGCCCAGGATTTAATCGAGGATCTCGCGGCGCAACCTTGGACAGATAATTTGCAAAAAGGACGATGCAAGCCAGGAGAAACTGTAGAAGGGCAGAAGGGACGTTTTCAGTGGAAGCTATTCTCTGAATGGGATACACCTGGGGAATTGTTAAGAGTTCAGGTAGAGGTCTCCTGGAAAGAGAAGGGGAAGACGCAGAAGTATTCTTTAGAAACACTCTTCGCGATCCAATAGCAATGTGTTGTCGTGTCTGAGGAGGGGTGGGACAGTTGTGAGGGAGAAACGTAGAAGGCAAGGAATAAAGGTATCTGAGGCAGGCTTTACGTTAACGGAAGTTATACTAGCCCTCCTAATCACAGGAATACTCCTATCGGTCTCTCTAAGGTTTTTCACGGAACAATGGCAGTCAGGGCAAGCAGTAAAAAAGAGAATGGAGGTCAATTATGCTGTCATGAACGCAGGAAGAACGGTCCTTGATGCCATTCGTGAGGCTGAGTCAGTACAATGGAACCCTACAGGGATATTGACTGTTTCCTCAGGTGGTGTGGCTAGCTATTCTGATCAATATTATATCTCGGATAAGGATTATGACGGCATCAAAGACTTGTATCGCCTTCATAAAGGGGCACATAATCCAATAGTGAGTGGAGTAATCGATTGGACGTGTTCTAAAGGAGAGTCAGGATTATGGACTATTACTCTCAAGGGGAAAATCGGGAATCAAACCACCGAGTGGCAGGGGTCTGTCAGGCAAAGGGCGACCAAGCTCGTGAATTGGGTTTTGTTACCCTCTTAGTCCTTATTCTTTTTACAATGCTCTCTGCCTATGGTCTAGAGATGTATCTTAAGGCGCATTTGGAAAATAAAATGGTCCGGCGAGAGGCGAATTCACGACAAGCTGTCTACGCCGCTGAGGGCGGCATTGAGTGGGTAAAAGTAAAGTTAGATGGGGATTCTGCTTTTTCCGGAGGAAGGCTGATGATCGGGGAAGGAACGGTTGACGTTATGGTAACAGGGGTTCCAAGTGGCTATAGGGTAACCTCTATGGCCCAGTATGGGTTAGCTAAGCGCAGGCTGGAAGTGAACCTTGTAAAGAATATAAATCATTGGGTAATAACGGAGTACCAGGAGCTTCATGCCGATGAGTAAAATAAACGATTGGGCAAAAGCGAGAAAAAGTAAAGACAATCAGAACCTGCTCCTTCGAGAAAAGAAGAATCACTTTTACCGTGAGGGAGGATTCGGACAGTATCTTATATCTCGTGAAATAATTGACACACCCCAGCTTTCTGAGGCTCTTATGGAGCAAGAAGAAAAGGGTGAGCGGTTAGGTGAGATTCTGGTTAAGCACAAGATTTTTACCCAGGAACAAATGTTAGATAACTTAAGTGAATACCTTAGGATTTCGAGGTTAGATTTGAATCAAGTCGACATTGACCCAGGTATAGCCTCAATTCTGAGTGAAGAAATCGCTTTGCGTTACCTTTTAATCCCGATAGGGTTAGAAGAAGGGATTTTAAAGGTTGCGATGACAGATCCGGCAAACCATCGAGCGATTGATAATATCAGAATTTTAACAGGTTATGGGGTAGAGCCTTTCCTTGCTACCGAGGTTCAAGTCGAGGCTGCGATTAGGAAATATCTCACGGTTGAAAAATCTATTGCAGAACTTGCTTTAGGGCAAACAGAGTATTCGGAAGAACCTTTGGGACGAATTAAGGGACTGGATGCGGAAGAGGACAATGATGCTCCCACCATTCGACTTGTGGATTCTTTACTTAGAGACGCTATACTTGCAGGAGCGAGTGACATTCATTGGGAACCGGGAGAAACAACCTTGCGGGTTCGTTATAGAATCGATGGAAAGCTAGAAACCAAGCGTACCTTCTCACTCAGTGTTGCCCGCAATCTTCTCGCACGGATTAAGATTATGTCCCGGCTAGATGTATCTGAACGCAGGCTTCCCCAAGACGGACGGACCACTCTTATTGTGAACGAAAGAAATATTGATTTAAGAGTCTCTTGTTTGCCAACAGTTTATGGGGAAAAGTTAGTGTTGCGAATCCTCAATCCGGAAACGGCACAACGCTCTTTAGAATCGCTTGGAATGAGTGCTGAAGTGGAGGAGGAAATTCGAAGTCTGACTAAGCAGCCCCATGGGATAATCCTCGTCGTAGGACCAACAGGGAGTGGGAAAACGACAACCCTTTATGCACTCTTGCGTGAATTAACTTCAGAAAGCCTTAACATTGTCTCAATTGAAGATCCGGTGGAATATCAACTACCGGGTGTGGTCCCTGTTCAAGTGCAGTCTAAAATTGGCTTAACTTTCGCTCATGGTTTACGCTCTATCTTGAGGCAGGACCCAGATGTTATTATGATAGGTGAGATTCGCGATGAAGAAACTGCAAGGATTGCTATTGCAGCGGCACTCACAGGACATCTAGTTCTTTCTACCTTACATACCAACACTGCCTCTGAGGCCTTTACTCGACTTCTCGATATGGGAATTGAACCGTATTTACTGGCTGCAGTAGTGCGTGGTGTCTTGTCCCAACGTTTAGTTCGACGTCTCTGCGAGCACTGCAAAAAACCTTTGGCTATCCAGCCTCTCGAGCAGTGGGTTATGGATTTACCAACGGGTTTCGAACGGGCTTTTCAGGCGACGGGTTGTCCAAGCTGCAGGGGAACGGGTTACTCAGGAAGAATCGGCCTTCATGAACTTTTGCGGTACAATCAAGAAATTAAGGATTTGGTTTTGGAACGCAAGAGTTCTCGAATCATCGAACAGACAGCCATAGCCGCTGGCATGTTGCCACTTCGGCAGGACGGGTATCTTAAAGTCAAAGATGGACGAACAAGCCTAGAGGAAGTATGGTATTCAACAACTGGAATGACATAATATTCGGGGAGTGAAGTATGTGGTCACTATTGAAAATCTCTTAATACTTGCGGCACAGCGCCGTGCATCGGATATTCATTTAACAGTAGAGAGTCCCCCCGTGATGCGGATTGATGGAGCTTTGACACGAATAGAGGAGGAACTGCTATCTCGTGAGGATATAGAAGTATTGGCTCAATCGATAATGAATGGGTCCCAGAAGGAAAAGTTTGCAGAGTTAGGGGAATTGGATTTTTCCTATAGCCTTCCGGGGGTTGGACGTTTTCGGGTCAATGCTTTTCGCCAGCGCGGGTCTGTGGGGATTGTCATTCGATTAATACCCTTTCAGGTTCCAACTCCAGACCAATTAGGGCTTCCGCCCGCTTGTGTGGAGTTAGCGAACCTCCATAAGGGATTGGTACTTGTGACTGGGCCTACAGGAAGTGGAAAATCCACCACCTTAGCCTCTTTAGTAGACTATATCAATCGAACCCGCTCATCACATATCGTTACTGTTGAAGATCCCATTGAATATCTCCATAAACACCGTTTGAGCCTTGTAAATCAGCGAGAAATTGGCAATGACACGATGTCTTTCTCCAATGCCTTGCGTTCAGTCTTACGTCAAGACCCGGATGTCATCTTAGTCGGTGAGATGAGGGATCTTGAAACGATAAGTACCGCAGTAACTGCCGCAGAAACGGGTCATTTGGTCTTTAGTACGCTTCATACAAATGATGCTACACAGGCCGTAGACCGAATGATTGATGTATTTCCGCCTCACCAACAACAGCAGATTCGAGTTCAACTGGCAGCAGTACTTCAAGGAGTTATCGCACAACAGCTTTTACCTCGGGCAAATCAAAAAGGAAGGGTTGCAGCCTTAGAAGTATTGCTTGTTACACCTGCTGTAAGAAATCTTATTCGAGAGGGAAAAACACATCAAATTCCTACGGTTATTCAAACCAATGGTCGATTGGGAATGCAGTCTATGGAGAAAGCGATTCAAGAGCATTTGCGTACAGGGCGAATTTCGAATGAGGTGGCACAAGGAAAACTTCAAACTTTAGGACGGTAAGAGGGATGGAAGATGGCTAGTCGTAGCTTTTCTTGGAAAGCACTCAATCAGGAGGGAAGAGTCATTCACGGGACTTGGGAAGTTAACCGTGCGGCTGAAGTGCGTACCCAGTTGTTTTCTCAAGGGTACTATCCTATAAGAATTCTCCCCGAGAGAAGAATTCTTCACGCCTTGTTTTATTCTCTGGACTATATGAATAAGAAGAGCAATCAGCATAGGATTTGGGCGGGTATTACACAGCGTCTATCTCTTCTCCTCCAAAGTGGGATACCTCTTCTTCAAGCGCTAGAAATACTTGGAACTCAGGAGAAAAGGTCTCGGCTTAATCAACTCACTTGGGATTTAGTAATAGAACAGCTTGAGGCAGGCTCAGAATTTTCAGAGGCTCTCGATTCTTTGGTACCTCCCCCTACCTCCTATATCCGGGCTATGATTCGAGCAGGAGAACAAGCGGGGAGATTACCTGAAGTTCTGGACCAAATGTCTAAGGAGCTTGAAGAGGAATTTATTTTTAGACGGAAATTGCTCGGTGCTTATGCTTATCCTCTTTTTCTTTCTTTCCTCACGTTAGGTGTAATCTATGCCTTAAGTGTTTTTGTTTTGCCGGTTTATGAACAAATCTTTTCTAATCTTGAGACAGAATTACCCTTAATGACCCAAGTCATATTTAAAATTACTCAGTTTATCCCGTATATTGCCCTACTGCTGCTTCTTTTTTTGTCGGGTGGATTTTTAATTCTCCGGTTTCGCTTTCCTGATACGTGGCGAGAAAAATTAAGTGAAGTATTTGGCCGCATTCCACTTTTCGGGAAAATCTATCGACTGAATGACTGTGTGCAGTTTGCACATGTGTTGGGGGCACTTCTCGGGGCTGGGATCCCGCTGATTGACGCTTTGAACTTAACCAGTGGAACACTTCGATCCTATACCATGAAGAAAATGATTAAGCAACTCGAAGCTGCTGCCCTTGAAGGGAGAAGGTTGTCACCAACCCTTCGCCTGAATCGGAGCTTTCCCCGCGATGCTTCACAAATGCTTGAAGTGGGGGAGGAGTCAGGACAGCTTAGTGTGATGCTTCAGCACATGGGGAGAATGTTTCGCATGGATATCGAGGACCAGATGGAGAGTTTGCCTCGAATTTTGGGGCCCTTTCTCATTGTTATCTTGTCCACGATCGTTGGACTTGTGGCTGTTGGGGTACTGCTTCCCATCTTTGATGTAGGGACACATCTCCAATAACATAAGCTTACTCGCTTTTTGGGGTCAACACCCGTGCCGATTCCCAATGCCAGCTGATTATAAAAAAGGTTTCAGAGGGCGTCGGGGACGGACTTGAGCTATATAAGGAGTGAGGAGAAGAGAAGGTTTTGAGAAAGAATCTAAGGAGGAGTATCTGTGAACCTACAAAAGAAAGAGAAATCTCAGTCTGGTTTTACGCTAGTCGAGGTTTTGATGGTCGTCGTTATCATAGCTATGCTATCAGCTATCGCAATTCCCAAGGTAAGCGCGAGCGCAGATATGGCACGTAGAAATGCAGATGTTGCGACGGCCCATCAAGTAAAAGCCGCCTTAGATCGCTACCAAGCGGAGAATGGAATTTATCCTAAACCCGCTCAATTAAGTGATGATGATAAAGGTACAATTACATCAACCGTACTTATACCGAAATATATTGGTAAGCTCGATGTCAATACGACTCAACAGCAAGCCGAAGATAAAAAGGGCTTTGCAACCGCTGCACTCGGAACGGATGGGACGATACCCGCTGATACCAAGACGAATCTCATTATGATTTATTTGAGTTCCGATGGTTCAGCAGCAGAAGTCCGTGCCTATGATGCGAAGCTTGAAAATGTACTTTGGACCTCTGCGAACTAAGGTGAATTTCTAAACTTTTGTATTCATGGCAACTAAGGATTGAAAGGACTAATACTTGTGGGTATTGAACTTAGCTTATTTATTGGAGTTTTCGGACTAATTATTGGTAGTTTCCTAAACGTAGTAATATATAGGATGCCCAGGGGAGAGTCTGTAGCTTATCCTGGTTCGCATTGTACTACTTGTGGTCATAGGCTTCGAGCCTGGGAACTTATTCCGGTTCTAAGCTATTTTATATTGGGTGGACGATGTGCAAAGTGCCGAGAGCGTATTTCATTACGCTATCCCTTATTCGAATTGGCGAATGGACTTCTTTACTTCTATGCGGCCTGGCAAGATACTTCAGGTTCGCTTTTGCACCTCGGAGTGAATCTAATCTTTCTTTCTGTTCTTTTGGTACTCGCTGGGATTGACTGGGACACCTTCCGGTTACCTGACATCTTTACCCTTCCCCTCCTGGGAATAGGGCTTTTGGCAGGATTTCTGCTATCGGGAGTTCCTTCAGGATGGGAACGATTTGGAGCGGCACTTGGGGTGGGAGGATTCTTCTGGCTAATCGCCCTAGTCTATCCGAAAGGCATGGGGCTTGGTGATGTGAAACTTATTGCTGCTTTAGGTGCGTTTTTAGGGCTTGCGAAGGTTCTACTGGCATTATTTATTGCTAGTCTTGCAGGTTCTCTCCTTGGCGGCTTATTACTTCTCCTCAAGCGAAAAGGGTTTCGTGAACAGATTCCCTTTGGGCCTTATCTCGTTTTAGGCGCCTGGATTGCCTTCTTCTGGGGCGATTTCTTAATATCGTATTACCTCTTCACTTTTTAAAATATCTCGTGGAAAGGGTAATCTACCCTTTACTATATTTGATTTCTTGGATTAGTCTTTAACTGGGGGTTCGTAAATGATGATCTTACGTGAGCACAGACAAGTAAGCATTGAACTAACGGACGATGAGCTTCGTATGTTGTGGTATACCCCAGGGAAGCGAAAACAGGATATTGATCTGACTAAGGTCATATTTCAAGTTGTGCCAATTCCTCAAGGGGTCATTGAGCAGGGGCAAGTTCTTCAGCCCACGGAATTGATTCGTATACTAGAGAGCATTCGAAAAGCTCACGGGTTCGAAGGAAGGATTAAAGCTCGAATTGGAATTCCCTTTGCAAATAGTTTTATACGTGAGTACACACTTCCTTGGGTTACAAAACGTGAGCGAACTCCACTTATTACGTATCTTGCAGAAGAGGAAATACCCATCTCTGCTAATGAACGAGTTTTTGATTCCTTTGTCCTAGACGAGAATTCTCCACCCAGACGTTTGAATGTCATTTTGTCGGGAATAAGAAGATCGGTACTTTCAGGAATCGCTACGAGTTTTGAAGCTGCTGGCTTTTCAATCGAGATCATAGAGTTTTCCCTTATTGCCTGGGCTAGGGTACTCAACCTTGAACCAGGAGAGCATACCCTTCTAATTAAAGAGCAAATGGGCATATTTCAGCTGATTCTTTATAAAGGACAGCTTCCAGAAATAACACGAATAATCCCTCTTGCAGCAAAACATTATGGTGCAGAAGAATGGAATCTTGAAATTCAACGTGTGCTAGCCTATTTTTCAACAATGCACGAGCAAGTGAAAATACAAAGGGTTGTCGTAAGTCAAGGAATAGATACAGAAGATTTAGGACGTAGGTTCTGTGCTTATCTAAGTCTTGAAAGAGGGATAGAACCGAACTTTCAAGTTTTGGGAGTGGCTATGCCTTTTATACCACAGATCGAAAATTGTACCCATCCAGATAAACTACTGGCTGTAAGTGGGCTAGCGCTTGAAGAGCCAAGATCCTCCTTCAACAACTTTTGGAGGGGAGAAATAAGAAGAAAGCTTGTACAAAAGAATAAGTGGATTGCCTTTGCGTTATTATGTACTTTAACCTTTCTTGGGTTAATCATCCGGGTTTCGACACTCGAAAAGTTGAGTGAGTTGAATCAAGAGAATTTTAAGCTTAAAGCTACTGGGGAAAGCATGGAGAAGACTGGAAAAAAGCAAGAGGGTCAAGCTCGGGCCTGGAACGATTTGCTTAAGAATCCGACGACAGTGGGTCAGGACTTAAGCAGCTTAAACAACCTCAGTGGAAACGGGATCTGGTTTGAGCGCTTAGAGGTGAGGCAAGACTCCCTAGCTGTCAAAGGAAACGCATCTGAGGCTATTTTAGTGCAGCAAGTATTAAATCAAATTCAACTTCTGGGTTGGGAAAAAGCTCAGTTAAGTAATTATCATATGGATGAGAAGCTCAATTCCGAAGCTGGAAAAATCGAATTTACAATGAAGGCTGAGCGCCTAAGAAAATAGGAGAGATTGGCTTGCATTTCATTACGAGAACGGAGAAACCTAATCTTAGTCTTACTCATTTAAGGGATGGTATAAAGCGTTCTTCTGCCAGGAATGCGGATATTTTCCTCTTCGGAATTCTTCTGCTTCTAATTCTGCTATCTGGAAGTCTTATCCCGCTCTTTCGTGAAATTGGATCACTGCAAGAGGAGATTCGCGGTTGGGAGGAGACTGTTTTACAGGCTACCAAAGGAGATGTAACGATAGTTAGCCCAAAGGTTGAGGAACTCCCCACTGTGATCAATCAGTGTGTTCAAATCTTTAAGGAGGAAGAGGTAGGTATCCGCTCGTTTAATTTGGAGCGCCTTGGAGAAGGTGTAGGAAGTCAGCCCTCATTCTTCAATTTTGCACTTGTACGATTTAAGTTAGAGGGAAGTTGGCTGAACCTTCAAAGGGGTCTGGAAAAGATAGAGTCTCTTCCTATGCAGGCGATTCAAGTCCAAGAGGCCCAGCTCACGAGTGAAGGAGGAGAAATTCTCCTTAAGATTCATTTTCAAGAACCTGACAATCCCAATCATCCATAATATGGAAAAGAGGGAGGTGACCCTATGCCTGAATATCTTATTCAGCCGGGTGACACGTTTTACAGGTTGTCTCAAAGAATGGGTGGATGTTGTGAGGATTGGATTCAAGCCAATCCGATGTTGAATCCAAACTATCTGCAAGTTGGACAAAAAATAGTCCTTCCAGGGTTAAAGAATCCCAAAGGACGTGAACAATATGCCGAGGTCAGTCTTGATGAAGGAACCGAATATGCGGGAGATCATTTGGATGATATCGAGATGGAGATTGAAGGGGTAAGGTTTAGAGTCAAACGAATTGGCGAGAGCCGAATTCCCCATGAAATTCATCTGACAGTTCCAAGAACGGAAATTCGAAAGATACAACCTCAGGGTGTAAGCGGACCTTGCGAGGTCCAGATTATGCTTAGTAATGTAAATATCACTCATTCCCCACGCTTGATGAGTGAAGGTGGAACCGCTACAAAGGCGGGGGGCCAAGGGAGTACAGATCAGTCGAGCAGCCAACAGACTTCAGGTCAGGCATCGAGAAACGAACCTCAGGCGCTTTCACAGACTAGTGAACTCCGTTTTGATATACGCCCAGATCAGCCTACAGCTTCACGTTAATTGAGAAACTTTATGAAGGGCTTTCCAAAGAATCTGGGAAGCCCTTCATCTATGCCGTGTAACGCCCTAGGGACACAATAGGGGGGAAGTTGATAAACGTGTGGAATTGAAATATAGTAATATAATAAATGAGCGGGGGAGGTAAATATAAATGAATCGATCAGCCTTAGTAGTTTTTAGTGGTGGTCAAGATAGTACAACTTGCCTTTTCTGGGCACTGAAAAACTTTGATAAAGTGGAGGCAATTACCTTCAACTATAACCAAAGGCATGTGGCAGAGATTGATTGTGCGACCAAGATAGCTAAGGATTTAAATGTACCGCATAGGGTTCTTGATATGAGTCTGCTTAACCAGATTGCCCCTAATGCACTAACTAGAGACGATATGGAAATAAAAATGGGTGAAAGCGGACAATTACCAAACACCTTCGTTGATGGACGCAACTTGTTGTTTCTCTCCTTTGCGGCAGTTGTGGCGAAGCAAAAAGGAATTAATCATATCGTTACAGGTGTTTGTGAAACAGACTTTAGTGGATACCCGGATTGCCGTGATATCTTCGTAAAATCGCTGAACGTAACCTTAAATCTTGCTATGGACTATACTTTTGTTATAGATACCCCATTGATGTGGATTGATAAGGCAGAGACTTGGAAGTTAGCAGACCAACTGGGGCGATTAGAATATGTTAGGGAAAATACATTAACGTGTTATAACGGAATAATTGGAGATGGTTGTGGTGAATGTCCCGCTTGTAAGCTTCGAAGTAACGGACTTAAAAAGTATCTAGAAAAGAAAGAGGCTAATGAATGCTGAGTATGATTATAAAATTGACAAAAAGTTTTACCTTTGATGCTGCACACTTTTTGCCATGTCATAAGGGAAAGTGTTCTTCTATGCACGGTCATACTTATAGATTAGAAGTGACCGTTGTACGTGAAGATAGTAAACTAATCAACGAAGGATCTGATGAAGGAATGGTTATAGATTTTGCTGATCTCAAGGCCATTGTGAATGAAGAAGTCATAGATAAAATGGACCACAAAGTTTTGAATGAGGTATTTTCTTTTAGGACAACTGCGGAGAATATGGCAGCATATATCTTTAGTGTTTTGACAGATAAATTACATCCGATTGGGATTAGAGTGGATAAAATTAGGTTATGGGAGACCCCTGACTCTTACGTGGAGGTTAGTAATGAATAGCGTTCAGTATCCAATCATCGAGATATTTTCGAGTATCCAAGGTGAAGGATTTCATATGGGTAAAGGAACTACTTTTATTCGAGTTGCTGGATGTAACTTGCGTTGTAGTTGGTGTGATACCAAACATTCCTTCGAGTTATCAAATGCACGATGGATGAGTGCAAGAGAAATTGTGGAAGTAGAGCAAATCCCACATAAGCATGTCGTTATCACCGGTGGGGAACCGACACTTTATAACTTAGGACCATTAGTGCAAGAGTTACATCTTTTGGGTAAATATGTTGCGATAGAAACAAATGGTACAAATTCGATACCTGTGGAGTGGGGGATTGATTGGATTACCTCATCTCCCAAACCCAGTAGTGGATACGCTTTACTTTGTCATGCCGACGAACTGAAGTATGTGGTCGATGATGAATTTACTATTGATTGTATAACTAAACAGGATATGCCTGAAGGAAGGATTTTCCTTCAGGTAGAAAGTGCTAAACTCGAGTCAGCTCAAAAGGGATATGAGATAATCAATCGTTTTCCAGAGCGAAGTTTAAGATTGGGAATACAACTTCATAAGGTTCTCAATGTGAGATAGAGGGTGAAGGGGTATTTTTCTAAAAAAAATTATGGTAAAATTTTGTGGTATACGGCGTATATTAAGGAAGTGATGAAATGAGAAAGATTTGGGTACTTCATGGCGCCAACATGAATTTATTAGGACGGCGTGAACCTGATAAATATGGGAATCAAACCCTCGATGAAATCAATCGGGAATTGATACAGAAAGCTTATGTGGCAGGAATTCCAATTCAAGTCGAGCAAAGCAATTTTGAAGGGGAACTAATCCAGTGGATTCATCAGATGAATGCACAGGATTTTTTAATTATTAATCCCGGTGCTTGGACACATTATAGTTACGCGATTCGTGATGCGATAGCGAGTGTTCAAGTTCCTACGATTGAAGTGCATCTATCCAATGTTCATGCCCGAGAAGAATTTCGGAAGAACTCTGTGATTGCTCCAGTTTGTATCGGACAAATATCTGGGTTGGGAAGGAAAAGCTATTCCTTGGCACTGAACTATGCCATCGAGTTTTTAGAGTAAACTCCCATACTTACTCCAGCACCAACAGGTGGATGAAGGAGTTTTAAGAATCATAGGGAACGGTCAAGACAGTTCCCTATATCGGGGCTTAAAATATGACTGCATATGCTATAAAAGAAAGGGGTCTTACTAAATGAGTCGTCTAGTTAAATTAAGAGAAAAAATGCAATCGGAAAATCTTGATGCCTTTGTTGTCTCTTCGCCAGAAAACCGGAGATATATGAGTGGGTTCACGGGAACGAGTGCGATGTTGCTGGTTCTTCTTGATAAAGCTTATTTACTCACTGATTTTCGCTACATAACTCAAGCAACTAAGCAAGCACCAGAATTTGAAGTAGTCGATGCGGGATCAGACTTTTTTTCGTCGATTAAGGATCTTGCTTCTGAGGCGAGACGTATTGGCTTCGAGGAAGATTACACGACGTATGCATTGTATCTTAAATTAAAAGATGCTGTTTCCAAGGCGGAGTTACTCGAAAAGGCGAATCTTCTTACGGGGTTACGTTCTGTAAAGGAACCCGAGGAACTTGATAAGATTCGACAAGCCGTGAAGATTGCCGATGATGCGTTTGCCCACATTTTGAAATTTGTCGAGATTGGCCAGACTGAGGAAGAAATCTCGCTAGAGCTTGAATTTAATATGAGAAAAGCGGGTGCCAGTGGCGGGTCCTTTGATTTTATCGTTGCTTCGGGATGGAGAGGATCAATGCCACATGGAGTAGCAAGCTCGAAAACCCTTCAACGAGGTGAACTCTTGACGATGGATTTTGGGGCAGTATATCAGGGGTATTGTTCTGACATTACCCGTACGTTTGCAGTCGGTGAACCGGATGAAAAACAACAAGAAATCTATGATATTGTGCTTAAAGCTAATAAAGCTGCGATCGCCGCGATTAAGCCGGGATTAATGGGTAAAGAAGTGGATGCAGTTGCACGGCAGATTATTGAAGAGGCTGGTTATGGAAACTACTTTGGTCATGGTTTGGGACATTCTGTAGGACTTGCCATCCATGAGAGTCCACGCTTCAGCTTACGCGAAGAACAGATCATCGAGCCCGGTATGGTTATCACGGTGGAACCGGGAATTTATCTTCCCGATTGGGGCGGTGTCCGAATCGAAGATATGATTGTTGTAACAGAAAACGGTTGTGAGGTCTTGACACAAGCGCCAAAGGAGTTCATTATTATTGAGTAATTCTATGCGAATTATGACCAAATATCGTCTTATTTGCTAGTTATAGGTTATGTCCCATTTAAGTAATACAATTTCATATGGGACAAGCTAAATAAAAATTGAGAACTTAGGAGGATAATTTATGATTTCATCCAATGAATTTAAGACAGGTGTAACCATTGAAGTGGATAACGATGTTTATACGATTGTTGAATTTCAGCATGTTAAACCAGGAAAAGGTGCTGCCTTCGTTCGTACTAAGTTAAAGAATGTCAAAACAGGTGGCGTGGTCGAACGGAAGTTTAATGCTGGTGAAAAAGTGCCAAAGGCTCATGTCGAACGTCGTGATATGGAATATCTCTATAAAGATGGAGATCTTTTCGTCGTTATGGATAATGAAACCTATGAGCAAACCTCACTCACCGATGCTCAAATCGGGGATGGCGTAAAATGGCTTAAGGAAAATATGAAATTGGGTGTTCTCTTCTTCAACGGTAATGTTATCGGTGTAGATGTTCCGAATACAGTTCAGTTGAAGGTTACCGCAACTGAACCGGGTGTAAAAGGGGATACTGCGACGGGTGGTACTAAACCGGCTACACTAGAAACGGGTGCCATCGTAAACGTTCCGTTCTTCGTTAACGAAGATGATGTTTTGATTATCGATACCCGTACTGGAAACTATGTGCAACGCGCTTAATATTTTTTAAAACGAATCATAATTCCTCCTTTTGGGAAACCTTTTGATATATAAAAAAAGGTTCGCCCAGAGGAGGTTTTTTATTACTATGAAGCTAAGCTTTATTCCACTAGGTGGTACAGGTGAAATCGGTAAAAACCTGTTAGTCTTCGAATACGGAGATACGATTATAGCTATCGACGGTGGAGTTAAATTTCCAGATGATGAACTCTTGGGAATTGATTTGGTCATCCCAGATATTAGCTATTTAGAAAAACGCAAGGAGAAACTCAAAGGAATTTTTGTCACGCATGGACACGAGGACCATATCGGCGGACTGCCCTTTATCCTTCCTAAACTCCAAGTTCCAGTATATGCTACCAAATTAACCATCGGTTTAGTGCGTGCCAAACTCCAAGAGCGTGGAGGGTATCCAGAGGAACTACTTCGGGTCATTGACCCGGGGCAGCCCATCAAAGCAGGAGACTTTGAAGTGGAAGCATTTCGGGTCACCCATAGTATTCCTGATGCCGTAGGATATGGAATATTGAGTCCCGTGGGTCGGGTTATCTATACTGGAGATTTCAAAGTGGATTATACTCCAATCGATGGTCAGGAGATGGATTTAGGGAAGCTTGCAGCCTGGGGACAGGAAGGGGTTCTTGCTCTCCTTTGTGACTCAACCAATGCAGAGCGAGCAGGATCTACTCTATCCGAGAAAGTGGTCGGCAAGACGTTAAGGGATGCATTTTCACGTGCCGAAGGAAAAATTATAATGGCCACCTTTGCCTCGAATGTCCATAGAATCCAACAGGCAATCGATGCTGCCTTTGAATTAAACCGTAAGGTTTGTGTCGTCGGCAGGAGTATGGAGCAAGTCGTGAGTACTTCCCGTGAACTGGGGTACCTACACCTTCCCGACCCAGATATGTTGATTGAGGCAAGCGCTGTAAATGAAGTCGCTTCGTCACGACTACTTGTCCTAAGCACAGGTAGCCAAGGGGAACCCCTAGCGGCACTTACACGGATGGCAACGGGGAGTCATAGGCAAGTGAATGTTGCACCTGGAGATACTGTCGTAATTTCAGCAACTCCTGTTCCTGGGAATGAAAAACTAATTGGAAGGACAATCAATCATCTCTTTCAGAGTGGAGCAGACGTCATCACGAAGGATATGGGACTTGTTCATGTGTCAGGGCATGCAAGTCAGGAGGAAATGAAGCTTGTTATCCGTTTAACACGTCCGAAGTTCCTAATCCCTCACCATGGTGAGGTCAGACATCAAGCCGCTTTTCGTAAAATTGGTAACCTCATGGGCTATGAGGATAAGAAGATTGCCATGACCCAACTTGGCTCACGCGTGGTGTTAACGAGCGATACAATGGGGATTGCTGAACGCGTTGAATCCGGTAGTGTCTATGTCGATGGATTAGGAATCGGAGATGTAGGCCAGATTGTTCTCCGCGATCGTCAACAGCTTTCCCAGGATGGAGTGGTCGTAGTTGTCGCAGCTCTTAGCAAAGGACATCCCACGACACTCGTATCTGGTCCGGATATTATTTCACGTGGATTTACGTTTATGAAGGAAGCAGAGGAATTAGTCGAGGGTGCGAAAAAGGTTGTAGCTACAGCCATTGAAGCCCAGCTACAACGGGAACGCTGGGAATGGGGAGTGCTTCGGGGAGCAATCCATGAATCCCTAAGTCAGTATCTCTGGGACAAAACCCGCAGACGCCCGATGATTTTACCGGTGCTATTACAGTTTTGAGTTTACCTTCGAGAATTACGTGATTTTACTTTAATAACTGCCCAAGGATTTTGTTTTACAATAGGGAACGCCTTCTAAGCGAGCGGTTAACCAATCTTCGCGAAAAGTACGCAGCGGAGACGGGTTGGAAACATGGACGTTTCCAACCGGCTAGGAGTCAGGAGACGATTTAGCCACGAAAGCCTCCGGTGGAGGGTTTCGCCCGAAGCCGCACACTGAAATGAACAACTTAACGGCTGAAGGTGAACCCGTTGAAGCGAAGGACTTGAGCGCTAGATTGGTCCGCGCAGCTTACAGAGTGACAGAAGTAAAACAAAATCCTGGAAACCCTTTAAACCTAAGCGAAAGACCCCAACGGGCCTTTCGCTTTTTCTATGCACTTTTTAAGAAAACTGACCAGAAAAGCATGTCTAAAACTTCTGACTCGGACATACCTTTTTACAAAGGGGGACAACACCGTGTCGTTACGTTACACTTTACATCCCATAAAAAAAGATTCCGGGGCCCCTCGGACACGAGAAGAGATAGATGTAAACACAAATTTACAGGAAACGGGCTGGAAAAACATTTCTCGATGGTTTGGAGATCACCTGCGTGAAATCCTAGAAAAGATCAATGGAATTAGGTCAAAGGACATCGAGGAAATTCGTATACGTATTGGAAAACCCCTCTTGCTCCTAAGCAGTCGAAATGAGCTTTTCATCGATAGTCAGGGTAAGTCTGTCTCCCCAGAAAAAGCATATCAGATTGAAAGAGAAGACCTTATGCAAACCCTAGAACGGATGACCCAAAGTTCCCTTTATGCAGCTGAGGAAGAAATGAAACAAGGCTTTCTCACCTTGCCGGGAGGGCATAGAGTGGGCATAACTGGGGAAGCCATTCTAAAAAATGGTGAACTTCAAACGCTGAAACATATTTCCGGATTGAATGTAAGGCTTGCTCAGGAGATTCAAGGAAAGGCTGCATTACTTCTACCGAAGCTTCTTAAATCGGATGGTTCACTTTTTCATACGATAATCCTTTCTCCTCCCCGTGCAGGAAAGACCACCCTTCTGAGAGATCTAATTCGAAACTTAAGTGATGGGAACCCTGGGTTAGGTTTACGAGGGCAGGCCGTGGGCGTAGTGGATGAACGGGGAGAACTTGCGGGCATGTGGCAGGGTATACCCGCCTATAACCTAGGATGTAGGACAGATGTTCTGGATGGTTGCCCGAAGCGGATTGGTATAAGTATGCTGGTTCGTTCCATGTCCCCCAGTGTGGTGGCTGTAGATGAGTTAGGACATCGACAGGATGTTGAAGCCATACTTGATGCTCTCCGGACCGGAGTGAGTATATTAAGTACGGCGCATGCCTCGAGTTTAGAGGAAGCACTTGAACGTCCCTCCTTGAAGGAGCTCTTTGAATATGGAGTATTTGAGCGCGTTCTTGTCCTAAGTCGTCGACGAGGTCCAGGGACAGTGGAAGCCATTTATGACCTGAAAAATACGCAGAAGATACCATTTATACCCAAGGAAAAGGGGGTGTAGAGCATGATTATTCTGGGGTCCTTCATTCTTATTATGGGATGCGGAAGCCTAGGGCTGTATCTCGCAGCACGAATTCGGAAAAGACCTGTGGAATTAAGAGGATGTCTTACTGCCCTGACGCTTTTAGATACGGAAATTTTCTGGGGGGGTACTCCCTTACCGGAGGCGTTTTCAATCCTGAAGGAACGAACGGATGGAGCCTGGCAGAGCTTTTTCTCAGAGCTAGAACATCGTCTTGAGAGCGGAGAGGGGGCAAATCTTGCTTGGAAGGCAACAATCGCACATCAGATGAAGAACTTTTGTTTAAAGCCTGAGGATTGGCAGGTGATACAAGACGTAGGGAAAGGATTGGGACGCTCGGATCGGCAGGAACAACATAAACAAATCGAACTCGTAAAACAACAGATTGCCTTAGTCAAAGAGAACGCGAGTCAGTGGGCTGAAAAACAAGCGAAAATGTGGTCCTATCTCGGATTCCTGGGAGGAATCGCAGGAGTTATCTTTTTAATATAGAGCAGCGAAAGAGGTGTGGATAGTGGATTTTTACATGGTGATGAAAATTGCGGGAATAGGTCTACTCGTTGGCATCCTCGTCATGGTACTAGAACAGGCGAATCGAAAGGATATCGGTCAATTAACGGTTTTAGCGGGTATGGTCGTCGTACTCTATATCGTTGTTCAAGCGGTTGCCGATCTTTTTAGCCTAGTTCAAAGCGTATTTCAGATCTATTAAGGGGGCCTTAATGTGGAAATTTGGCAGATTGTAGGGCTCGCCTTGATCGTTGCTGTCATCTCAGTGGTACTGAAGCAGTTTCGCAAGGAAATCGCGCTTCAACTCACTATTTTAACAGGTGCTATTATCTTCATACTCATTTTGGGCAAGATCAAAATAATTATTGACTTGCTCCAAAATCTTGCGGACCAGGCCGATATTAGTTCCTATTATCTGTTGATTGTCCTAAAAATCGTGGGGGTCGCCTATCTCGCCGAATTTGGTGCAGATATCTGCAGGGATGCAGATGAAAAGGCCCTGGCAACAAAGATAGAAATTGCGGCGAAGGTCGGAGTTGTTGTTCTCGCGATTCCTATTATAGTAGCGATACTCGAGTCTCTGATGAGGCTCGTACCGTGAGGTGAAAAAATGCGGCGTATGATTCAAATTTGTCTTCTCTTTTTTTTGTTTTGGAGTGGGACAACTCCTCAGGCCGTTTGGGCAGAAGGAGTCCCCCAACGAGGAGTAGACCCTATACAAGTCGAGGTACAGCCAGGGAACTTAGTCCCTGAAAGCGAAGGCTCTGCGGATCTTTCGAAGAAAGTTGATATCACTGAGGTGCGTGGATTTTTAGAACAAATCGATCAAGATGTCAAAGAATCCATTCCCGACTTCTCGCTTACGAAGATCTTTGATGACCTCCGGCATGGAAAGCTTGATCTCCATCCTCAGAAATTAGGTAAGGATCTCCTCTCTTTTCTCGGCAAGGAAATCCTTAACAGCGCTCCCCTCATTGGAAAGCTGTTAATCCTTGCAGTCTTAACAGCTGTTCTTCAGCAGCTACAAACGGCGTTTAACGGAGGAGTAGGTAAGCTTGCGCAAACTCTTGCCTATCTGGTTCTCATGGGAATTGCTCTTGCGACCTTCCAAGTAGCTATCGATCTTTCCAGGGACACGATTGAAAAAATGACAGGTTTCATGCAAACCCTTTTCCCCGTTATGATGACTTTGCTGGTCGCTATGGGAAATTTGACGACTGCCGCCTTATTTAAGCCCATGGTCTTAGGAAGCTTAACCTTGCTTTCCACTATAATTATGAATGTTGTTTTACCCCTGTTTTTTCTCGCAGCCGTCTTAAAACTATTTAATCACATTTCAAGTGAATTCAAATTAAGTAAACTTGCCGGACTTTTTGAATTCACTGGGAAATTAAGTTTAGGAATTATAATGACCATTTTCATCGGGGTGATGGCGGTTCAAGGTGTTACGGGTGGAGTAGCTGATGGAGTAGCGCTGCGAACGGCTAAATACTCCGCTGATCTCGTACCCGTGGTTGGGAAGTTTTTTAAGGATGCGGTTGAGCTCGTTGTGACGTCTGGGCTTTTATTAAAAAATTCTCTGGGAATTGTGGCTATTCTCGCCATTGCCCTCATCTGTATAGGCCCGGTCATTAAAATTGTCGCCATGATCTTAGTGTTTAGAATCTCTTCAGCTATGATTGAGCCTCTCGGACAAAAGGAACTCGCGGATACCCTACAGGATATGTCCAAAAGTCTTATCTTCATATTCGCATCGGTTGCTTCGGTAGCGATTATGTTCTTTATGACCGTTGCAGTTGTAGTCGGTTCAGGAAATTTAACCGTAATGCTTCGATAAGGGGGTGAAATATTGGAAAACTTGCAGACCTTGGTGCGAAACCTGGCCATTATTTTACTTCTAGCGAGTTTTTTGGAAATGCTGCTACCCTCAAAATCGATGCAAGGTTTCGTGAAATTGGTGATGGGATTGTTCGTTATATCGGCCATTCTGACTACGCTTACCTCGTTCCTTCATATGCCTGTAGAAATGTCTATCCCGGCGTGGACTGAAACAGCCGCGCGGGATTTGCCGGTACTTGCTTCAGGGGATTCAGGTGCCAATATCGGCAAGGATGCTGTCCAAGAACAGTATAAAGCGATCATAAAAAATCAAGTGAAGGCCCTATGCCTAGGGGTTCCTGGGGTAAATAAGGCTGAGGTTGGAGTTGAATTATCCGAGGGTGCAGGAGGATTGACCGATCAACCTCGTATCACACAGATTTCGATACAAATCTTTCCGAAGGCTCAAGAGATAAAGCCAGTAGAAGAGGTGGTTATCGGGACGGAAAAATCAGAGGGTCAGAAACTTTCCGCGACAGCAAGCGAAGTTCGTCAAACAGTTGCTACGTTCATGCAGGTACCGATTGAGCAAGTTATTATTGAAGAAAAATAGGGCCAAAAAAGGAGGAGTAAATATGAATCTATTTCAGGATATTTCCCCTAAAGTGTTAATTCCCGTAGCGGCCGTTGTTATTGCTGTGGCTTTAATGACGTATGGCAAAGGAACAGGAGAAAAGGTAAATCCAGTAGCACAGCCTACAGCTCAAAGTAATTCTGCGGATACAACACGGATTGGCAACTTAGAGAAGGAAATGGAAAAGAAGTTGGTGCAGAATCTACAGCAGATGTCTGGGGTCGGGAGTGTTCAAGTCTCAGTGACTTTTTCCTCCAGTCTGAAATCAGACTATGCGACGAATGGAAGTGTAACCAAGAAAACTACGAAAGAATCGGATAAAAGTGGCGGTGTTCGTGAATCGACGGAAGTGACAGAGAATAACCAGCTTGTCATGCCCAATGGTGCCAGTCAACCGGTGATCGTCATGGAAGAAAGGCCAACAGTAGCGGGAATCTTAATCATTGCTGAAGGGGCGAGCGACCCGAAAATTCGAGAGAATATCCATACTGCAGTGCGAACACTTCTTGATATCCCGGTAAGTAAGATAAATGTCCAGCCCATGGGGGGTGTATGATGAAAATTTTCGTGTTTCGGCGTTGGGCAGAATTGAGCAAAAGAGAAAAGTTTAGGAGGAGCGTTACCGGTGTATTGGTAGTCTGTGTTTTGAGCCTTGCACTTTGGTCTACTTTGGCCTCAGATTCTCCTTCTGGCTTTTCTGGTAAGGATAGTCTGCCCGTGAACGCACAGGTAGAGAATTCGAGTATTCAATTTAAAACGGAGATCATCAAGCCCGTTCCTCAGGGGGAGGACTATTTCGTAAATTATCGGCTACAACGAGAGGAGTCCCGGCAAGAAGCTAAAGCAATGCTTTCCCCGCTTCTCAATTCAAATGTAACGAAAACAAAGGAAGAAGCACAACAAAAGTGGCTGGAACTCTCCAATAAAATAGAAAAAGAAGGGCAAATTGAAAATCTGCTTAGAATCAAAGGTTTTCAAGATGCCGTCGTTGACGTAAGTGAAAATGGGGTTAATGTCATTGTGTTTTCCCCTAATCTGACCCAAGATGAGGTACGCTTGATTCAAGACATTGTCGTTCGAGTAACAAGTTTACGACTCAATCAAATTAATATTTCTTTTAAAAAGTAGGTAGATGATAGACTCAGTTTGTTGTAAAATAATTGCAGGGATTTTGTAATTTTGTCGCCCAAGGTTGAGAGAGCGGGGTCAATAAAATGAGTAAGATACTTATTGTAGACGATGCGAGCTTTATGCGCCTTATGATTCGCCAGATTATATCCACCTTGACCGATATGGAGATCATCGAAGCGGAAAATGGAGATGTTGCTCTCGAATTGTTTCAAGCCCATCATCCGGATTTAGTATTTCTTGATATCACAATGCCAGTTCGGGATGGACTTTCAGCTCTATCTGAGATACTAGCGTATGATTCAAAGGCGAAAGTTATCATGTGTAGTGCTATTGCCCAGGAAAGTGTGGTTTTAGAGGCACTGAGAATTGGAGCTTTAGATTACGTCGTTAAACCCCTTCGACAAATTCAAATTCTTGAAGTCATCAATAAATATTTACCCAATAGCTAACGAGGAATGATTAAATTTGATTATTCGACAAAAACTAAGGATTAACACCCTGAGGCTGTATGGAGCCTCTTTTTCTTATGTTTTTGAATGATACTGTATACTTACACCTGTTTCATTGAAAAAAGGATATCTGTTTCATATAATAATACATAACGCTCTAAAGGGTATACGGGGAAAATTCAGATGAGAGGGGACAATGATGGGATGAAACCGGTAAGAATTACAGATACAACTCTACGTGATGCGCATCAAAGCCTTTGGGCGACCCGGATGCGGACTGAAGACATGCTACCCATCTTATCTGAACTCGATAAAGTGGGCTATCATTCACTTGAGGTATGGGGAGGAGCCACTTTTGACGTCTGCCTTCGCTTCTTAGGTGAGGATCCCTGGGAGCGGTTAAGGACCATCAAGCAACAGGTGAAAAAGACTCCTTTACAGATGTTGCTTAGAGGACAATCTCTTGTAGGCTATCAGCATTATCCGGATGATATAGTGCATGAATTTGTTCAGCTCAGCGTGAAGAATGGAATCGACATACTACGGATTTTTGATGCGTTAAATGATGTCCGCAATATGGTTGTCCCTATTAGAGCTGCAAAAGAAGCGGGGGCCCATGTACAGGCTGCTGTCGTATATACTGTAAGTCCAGTTCATACGATGGAACACTATCTAGAGACTGCAAAATCCCTTGTCGCTTTGGGTGCAGATTCAATTTGCATTAAAGACATGGCGGGTTTATTGACCCCAATGCAAGCTTATAAATTAGTAAAGCTACTTAAGCTAGAATTAGGAGTAATGATCCAGCTTCATACCCATTACATTGGTGGAATGGGAACAATCGCCTACGTGAAGGCGGCTGAAGCTGGAGTGGACGTGGTTGATACTGCCAGTGTTCCCTTGGCCTTTGGTGCAAGTCAACCTCCAGTAGAATTAGTCGTTCGTGCCTTACAGGATTTTGAACTCTCGCCGGAAATGAATATTCAACAACTCTTTAAAATTGCCAATTATTTTGAAGATCTTAGGAGAAGCCGTGGCTTTGACCGAGGAATTACAAGAATTTCTGATATGCGTGTATTTGAGCATCAAGTTCCAGGAGGCATGATTTCAAATCTTGTTTCCCAATTAGAGGAACAACGGGCTCTAAATAGAATTAATGAGGTGCTTGACGAGATACCCCGAGTTAGGGCAGAATTGGGATATCCCCCTTTGGTAACGCCAACCAGCCAAATTGTGGGAACTCAGGCTGTATTAAACGTGTTGAGCGGGGCAAGATATAAATTAGTGCCTGAAGAGGTTAAAGCTTATGTCCGTGGACTTTATGGCAAGCCTCCAGCACCGATTGATTTTGCGATACAGAAAAAGATTATTGGAGATGAAGAGACTCTAACAATTCGGCCTGCAGATAAATTAGCACCTGGTCTTGAAAAAGCAGCACAGGAGTCAAGAGGATTGGCTCGATCACGTGAAGATGTTTTGAGTTATGCATTATTTCCACAGGTGGCAAAAAAATTCTTTTTAGAGAGAGAGAAGGGGGTCAAGGTTTCTATTCAGAATCCACCAAGCCCTGCTTCAAAGGAGGACCCGAAAATGAATTTACAAGAAATTAAAGAACTGATTAAGATTTTAGGAGAGACGGAAATCACTGAACTCAATCTCGAGAGTGAAGGGGTAAAAATGTCAATCAAAAAGGGGAATGGAGCGATTGCCGCATCAGCCGTTCCCGTCCTAGCGACGGTTTCTGTACCTGCCCCTCAAGTTATTCCAAGTACTTCTGTGGCGCCCGCAGCAGCTCCTGTGGCACAGCTACTTGAACCCATGGATAAGAGAAATTTGGAGTATATTAAGGCTCCAATGGTTGGAACCTTTTTCCGTTCGCCCTCCCCAGATGCCCCCTCTTTCGTGGAGTTAGGACACCAAGTGAAAGCAGGTCAATCGGTTTGTATCATTGAAGCGATGAAGCTTATGAATGAGATTGAAGCAGAATTAGAGGGTAAAATCGTTGAAATCTATGTAGAAAATGGCCAACCTGTAGAATTTGGGCAACCTCTGTTTGCCGTTGAAAAATGAGGAGATAGATAGGCATGTTTAAGAAAATTCTCATTGCAAATCGTGGAGAGATCGCACTCCGTATCATTCGCGCGTGTCGAGAAATGGATATAGAAACCGTAGCGGTCTTTTCAGAAGCGGATCGCGATGCTTTGCATGTAAGGGCTGCAGATCAAGCGGTTTGCATTGGACCCAATGCCTCAGCTAAGAGCTATTTAAACATTCCCAATATCATTAGTGCCGCTGAACTCACCGGAGTGGATGCAATCCACCCCGGTTATGGCTTCTTATCGGAGAATGCTCGCTTCGCTGAAATTTGTGAGTCGTGTGGGATTACGTTTATCGGGCCATCACCTCGAGCAATTGAGATTATGGGAGATAAAGCAACTGCCCGCAAGACGATGATCGAAGCTGGAGTTCCAGTGGTTCCCGGATCAAAGGACATTATCAAGGATTTAGAGGAAGCTGCTACTATTGCTCAGGAGATTGGATACCCAGTTATGATTAAAGCCTCTGCTGGGGGCGGGGGAAAGGGAATGCGTATCGCGCAAAATCCGAAGGAATTGGTGAAGTCTATTCAAGCTGCACAATCTGAAGCTCAAGCGGCTTTTGGGAATTCCGAAACTTACTTAGAGAAGTATGTAGAAGAACCACGTCATATTGAGTTTCAGATCTTAGCAGACAAACATGGTCATGTGATTCATTTAGGCGAACGCGATTGCTCCTTACAAAGACGTAACCAGAAACTCCTAGAAGAAGCTCCTTCCAGTGCACTAACCCCCGAACTTCGTAAGGCAATGGGAGATGAAGCAATTAAAGCAGCACATGCCGCAAACTATTCAAGTGCGGGTACCATTGAGTTTTTGCTTGATAAGTATGGACATTTCTACTTCATTGAGATGAACACCCGAATACAAGTGGAACACCCTGTCACAGAATTAGTGACTGGGATTGATCTCCTTAAAGCACAAATCAGAGTTGCTGCAGGAGAGCCCTTAGGAATCACACAAGAAGATGTACAGATTCGAGGCTGGGCAATAGAGTGCCGAATTAACGCTGAGAATCCAGATAAGAACTTTATGCCCTCCCCCGGGACGATTGAATTCTATCATGTCCCCGGTGGCCCAGGTGTTCGTGTCGATAGTGCAGCCTATCAGGGCTACACCATCCCTCCCTACTACGATTCTATGGTAGGCAAGCTCATCGTCTGGGGTGCAGATCGAGAAGAAGCCATTCAACGCATGAGACGCGCCCTAGAAGAATTCGTCATCGAAGGAATCCACACCACGATTCCCTTCCACCTTAAAGTTCTTGATAACGCCTTCTTCCGCAGAGGAGAAGTCTATACGAACTTTATCCAGAGGCGAATCTTGGGAGAATAACTACAATCGAAATCCTGCTAAATACTTACCCAAGGATTTTATTTTACAAAAGTGAACGGCTTTTAAGCGAGCGGCTACCAATCTTCGTGAAAAGTACACAGCGGAGACGGGTTGGAAACATGGACGTTTCCAACCAGCTAACTGAGCAGGAGCGATTTAGCTGGGAACCCGTCGGAGAGGAGTACTTGAGCGTTAGATTGGTCCGCGCAGCTTACGGAGTGAACGTTGAAAAATAAAATCCTGGAGACTAACCTGACGACGATGCGATTCACCTTTGCCACCACTGCATTCTTTTGCTATAATTACAAAAGATACTAGCGGTTAATTAAGGATATGGGGTGAAGATATGGAAAAATCAAACATAGAGAATTCCCTCGGTACGATTCGTATAGCTGATGAAGTTGTAGAAATAATTGCGGGCTTAGCTGCTTCAGAAGTTGATGGTGTAGCAGGAATGAGCGGAGGTTTCGTTGGAGATTTAGCTCAGATGCTCGTACGTACTAAAAATCATGCCAAAGGTGTTAAGGTAGAAGTCGGCGAACAGGAAGCAGCTGTGGATATCTTCCTGGTTATTGAATACGGAGTATCCATACCTGAGGTTTCGTTACGCGTGCAGGAAGCTGTCAAAGAAGCAATTGAAAGCATGACAGGCCTGAAAGTTATCGAGACAAATGTTCATGTCCAGGGTGTAAATTTTAAACCTACCCCAGAACTCAAAGAAGAAGAAGTATTGCGGGTAAAATAAGTTACAGCGTATGCCCCCTCTGGAGTGCCAGGGGGGGTAAACAACTATTGGGTGGTGGATAATTTGTTGGCTTACCTTGTAGGTGTTTTCTGCGTAGTCTTATCAGGTTGGATCCTAGCGATTGCGACTGGATGGAACCTTCCTTATGAGGCTTTGCTGCAGGGCCTGTCTTGGTTGAAGGCTCATTCATGGGAGAGTTTAGTCCTAGCGATAGGTTTATTGATTCTAGGAATTCTTCCTTTTCTGAGACCCCAAAAGAAAGTTGAGGAATCCTATCGTACCTCTTCAAAGTGGGGTGAGGTCCGAGTTACAATGGAGGCACTTGGGGAGATCATCTCTCGGAGTGCACATGAGATGACTGGAGTACGATTAGTGAAGCCAGTGCTTAGACAGCGTGAGGATGGTTTAGAGATTCTACTGAATTGTCAACTCAACCCTGATGTGGTCATACCAGAAATAACAGATGAACTTCAAACGCGGATCAAGGAAGACGTCGAACGTTATACCGGAATTAAAGTAGCTGAGGTGAAAGTGCTGGTGCGTAGATTTGATAATGCTCAATCTGCCCAACCTGCGCGCGTCCGATGAACGGGTTTTGGTCAGCACTAGGGATGAAAATCTCAAGTTTTTTCCTATGGGCACTCGAGGAACATCCCGGTAAATTAATTGGGGTAGCGTCTGGTTTCATCCTAGGACTCTTAGTCGTCACCTTAGGCTTCTGGAAAGCCCTTGTCCTCATTCTATTTATCCTCCTAGGCCTATTCCTAGGAAAAAGACATGACGACCATAAACAGCTCTTTGATTGGATGAACCGCTTTTTCAGTTAAGTATTATTCAATCAGAAGCTACTTAAAAAAGAATGCACGGAACGGTCAAAACCGTTCCCTACAATTTCAGAAACTTTTCATCATCTAGATGTGCTGCAACTGTGGTATGGATGCCTATTCTACTCTCGAAACCTTTTTAGAAAGCTAAATAGACCCGAAAGCGTAGCTTATCGCACAGGAGTGAACGATTTGCGGCGGAGGGGCGTCAAGACGAACGAAGCTTTCGAGGGTTAGCGGCGCCACTGGTTCACATGCAGTAAGCAGAAGGGTTTGGCAGAGCTCCCTCGGAAGCGAGTGAGACAGCCCAGGAGCGCTTAGTGAACGATGTGCGATAAGCTACAAGACCCCTATTATTTTCAAACAATTAAGGAGGAACCCCATGAGCCGCAGATTAGCACGTGAAACCGCGCTGCAAGTCTTATTTCAATTAGATATGGCAAAAGAAAAGCTAGATGATGCAACAGTCGTTCGCAAATGGGCTGAAGAATTTGCCGTGCCTGAAACGAGTATTCCCTTTGCGCAAGGTTTGGTGGAAGGGACATTGTCCCATATGGAAGAAATCGATGCGAAGCTTGCCCAATATTCAGAGGGCTGGGCACTAACCCGCATGGCGAACGTAGATCGTAATCTTTTACGGTTGGCTTGTTATGAGATACTCTATCGTGAGGATATCCCAGGGCGTGTAACCATTAATGAGGCTCTAGAAATCGCGAAGCGTTATGCAAGTGAAGAGTCAGGTAAATTTATTAATGGTATCTTAGACCGGGTTGTAGAAAGCGCAGACAAGAAGGAAGAGAAAAAGTAATGTCACTTTACCTTGGGATAGATACAAGTGCCTATACGACTTCTTTAGCCATTGTCAACAATCGGGCTGATCTTGTTTGGGAAATTAGAAAGGTCTTAGAGGTTCCACAGGGTGAAAGAGGGCTCGCTCAGTCAGCGGCCCTTTTTCAGCATGTACAGAATCTTCCGAGGCTCGTTTCGAAGATTCCAAGGGAATTATGGGAGTCAGTTTCTGGAATTGGGGTAAGTGTTGCCCCACGACCTGTAGAAGGATCCTATATGCCTGTTTTCACTCCAGGTTATGGAGTCGCTGCTTCCTTAGCCTCTGGTTTGCGTATTCCGCTATTGCAAACGAGCCATCAAGAAGGTCACTTGGCTGCAGGCATTATTTCGAGTCAACTTCCTGAACGAAGTCATTTTCTTGCCGTTCATATTTCGGGAGGGACGACTGAATTGCTTGAAGTCCGGCAATCAGAACCTGGAAAGTTAAGCATTGAGATTTTGGGAGGAACGACAGACCTGCATGCGGGACAGTTTATTGATCGAATTGGCGTTCGTTTGGGACTACCATTTCCAGCGGGAAAAAGCTTAGAGGAACTCGCCAAGCAGGCCAAACCTGAAGCTGCGTCCTGGTTACCTTCGGCTGTCAAGGGATTTGAAGTTAGTTTTTCTGGAGTAGAAACTGCTGCCCAGCGTTTGATAGACCAGGATAAGGACCCCTCTGATGTGGCAAGAGCTGTGGAAGGTTGTGTTGCCCGTACCGTGGCAAAACTCCTTCAAGCAGGGATAGATAAAACAGGATTGACCCAGGTTCTTATCGTTGGCGGAGTAGCCTCAAATCGGTTTATTCGTGCTGAGTTGGAAAAAAGAGTTTTAAAGAAACCTGAGTTTTTCTGGGCACAGCCTGATTGGAGTAGGGATAATGCAATAGGAGTGGCGATTCTTACTTCCGAACATCCTGCTTATTAGTATTCTTTTCCAGAAATGTACAGACTTTTTTTAAAATTTATTGGGCAGGAAATTGTCATAATCATATCGAATAGTTAGAAAGTTAAGATTAGAACTTTTTGAGGAGGAGTGTTCGTGTACCGGGTAGTCAAAAGAAGACAGCTTGCGCAAGCCCCTTCCATCGTTTTGTTGGAAGTTGAGGCTCCTGCAGTCGCAGCAAAGGTTCAGCCAGGTCAATTTGTCATCGTCCGGATGGATGAGCATGGCGAGAGAATTCCGCTTACCGTCATGGATTTTGATAGGGAAAAAGGTACAATTACGATAGTAATCCAGGATGTTGGTTACTCTTCGGCGCTGATTAACCAAATGGAAGAAGGTAGCTACTTCAGGGATTTTGTTGGTCCCTTAGGTGTGGCTTCAGAAATCGAAAATTATGGTACAGTCGTCTGCATCGGTGGAGGTTTGGGCGTAGCACCGGTTTATCCAATCGCTCGAGCTCTGAAAGAAGCCGGAAATAAAGTGATTTCTGTTATTGGAGCGCGGAACGCGGAGCTACTCATCCTCGAAGAGGAAATGCGTGCCGTCAGTGATGAATTAGTAATTGCCACAGATGATGGAAGTCTTGGAGTCAAGGGTTTTGTTACTACCGGTTTAGCGCAGATTCTTGATCAAGGAACAAAGGTAGAAGCTATTTGGGCTATTGGGCCAGTGGTCATGATGAGATCCGTTGCTAATTTTACACGTCCTTTAGGAATTAAAACCATCGTCAGCATGAATCCTATCATGGTGGATGGGACAGGCATGTGTGGTGCTTGCCGCGTTAGTGTTGGTACAGAGACCAAATTTGCTTGTGTTGATGGTCCAGAGTTTGATGCTCATCTTATTGATTTTGATTTAGCAATGCAACGCCTTAATTTCTATAAAAACGAAGAAGAACGTGCAAAAGTCGGCAAAGACTGTGATTGCGGAAAGGGGGAGCACTAATGGCTTTGAAAGTTCCGCGTCATGATATGCCTTGTCAAGATCCACAAGTACGTGCTCATAACTTTGAAGAGGTCGCTTTAGGTTACACTCGGGAAATGGCAGTGGAAGAAGCGCAACGTTGTTTACAATGTAAGAACCCTAAATGTGTTCAAGGCTGCCCTGTCAATATTTCAATTCCAAATTTTATTAATAAAATTGTTGAAAATGACTTTTTGGGAGCAGCACAAGTTCTTAAAATGAGTAGCTCTTTACCGGCTGTCTGTGGTCGCGTTTGTCCTCAAGAAAGTCAATGTGAAGCGAAATGTATCGTAGGAATCAAAGGCGATCCTGTAGCAATTGGCCGTCTTGAGCGTTTTGCTGCCGACTTTGAAATCCAAAATGGGGCTTCTAAAGCTGACATCCCGGATTCAACGGGTAAACGTGTTGCGGTTATTGGGGCAGGCCCTGCGGGTTTAGCTTGTGCTGGTGATTTAGCAAAAGCTGGACACGAAGTAACGGTTTTTGAAGCCTTGCATATTGCTGGTGGGGTTTTGATGTACGGAATCCCTGAATTCCGTCTACCAAAGGACATTGTTCAGACCGAAATCCGTAACTTAGAGGCACTAGGTGTTGAAATCCTTGTTAACCAGGTAGTGGGCAAAGTTACCTCTGTTCATGAGTTGCTAGAAAGCGGTTATGACGCTGTATTTATTGGTACCGGAGCTGGACTTCCTTATTTCTTGGGAGTTCCTGGGGAGAACCTAAATGGCGTTTACTCTGCCAATGAATTCCTTACCCGTACGAACCTAATGAAGGGTTATAAGTTCCCTGAGTATGCAACTCCAGTAAAAGTGGGTAAACGTGTTGCAGTTTTTGGAGCAGGAAATGTTGCTATGGACGCCGCTCGTACAGCTCTTCGCTTAGGTGCGGAAGAGGTAAGCATTATCTATCGTCGTTCTCGTGCAGAAATGCCAGCACGTCATGAAGAACTGGAACATGCGGAAGAAGAAGGAGTAAATTTCCAACTCCTTACAAACCCAGTTTCTATCGAGGGAGATGACAAAGGGGCAGTTAGAGCTCTGGCATGCCTGCGCTATGAACTTGGTGAACCTGATGCTTCTGGTCGTCGTTCTCCTGTTGCTATCCAAGGTTCAGAATTCGAAATTCCCATGGATACCGTTGTTGTCGCGATTGGACAAGGACCTAACCCGTTGGTAACACAATCCACAGCTGGACTTGAACTCAACAAGCGTGGAAATATTGTGGCCAATGAAGAAACTCTAGAAACTTCTATTCCTGGAGTATTTGCTGGTGGAGATATTGTAACGGGTGCCGCTACTGTTATCTTAGCTATGGGTGCTGGAAAAAAAGCTGCTGCAGGTATCAATGAGTATCTGAAGCAAAAGTAATACGGTTTTTATCGCACATCATCTAATAAGAGTGTAGTAAACGCCAAATTATGAAAAATTGTTTTATTCAAGGGTTAGCTGTTAAAAACGCATGAAGACTTTAGAGGCAAGTTCTGCGGAGAAAATTTTCTCGTAGGCTTGCTTCTTTATTTCTAAATCTTGATTAAGTGGCTTTAAAACAACTTCTTTGAATTAGAATCATCAGAATTATATAAAAATAGTGAATGCAATGCTAACTGTTAAAAGGGAATTTACTAAGAAATGGAGAATAATAAGCTATATTGATTAAAAGTAATAATATAGATTAAAGAGGAGTGAAATTTCTTGGCAGAATTACTGGATGGTAAAGCAATTGCAAAAGTTTTAAAGGAAGAAATTAAGCTGGAAGTCAGTACCTGGAAGGAACAGGGGATTAATCCGAAATTAGCAGTTATCCTCGTAGGAGATGATCCAGCATCTGTGGTGTATGCTAAATCAAAGCAAAAGGTTAGTGAAAGCTTAGGTATCGATTTTGAACTGTTCATCCTCCCTGCTGATAGCCAGGAAGGTGATATATTGTCTCTTATAGATTCCTTAAACACTAATCCAGAAGTTCATGGGATAATGATTGAACTACCTTTGCCAAAACATATCTCCAAAGAACGGGTCATGGCCGCAGTTCGTCCAGATAAAGATGTCGATGGAGTTCATCCCATTAATCGAGGGTATATTCTCAGTGGAGAAGAAGGTCTCTTTCCAGCTACTCCTCAAAGCTGCATAGAAATATTGCTGCGCTCAGGGGTTAAGATTGCAGGCAAGCACGTTGTGATTGTAGGTCGTGGTGAGACAGTCGGTAAGCCCCTCGTCTTCCTTATACTTAAGCATAATGCCACAGTTACAATCTGCCATTCAAGAACTCCCGACTTGGGTGTCTTTACGCGTCAAGCGGATATTATAATTGCTGCAGTCGGCAAAGCAAAGCTCGTGAAGAAGGATATGGTCAAGCCCGGGGCCATAGTAGTCGATGCGGGAATTAATGAGATTCCAGGTGGAATCTGTGGTGATGTTGATTTTGAGGAAGTTCAAGAAGTCGCTTCCTTAATCTCTCCGGTTCCAGGGGGTGTCGGATCTTTGACGACAGCCTTGGTCATGAAGAATGTCCTCAAGGGGATTTCACTGCAAAGAAAGGAGGGAAACTAAATGCCTGAGAATAATATCTGGGAATGGAGCACAGCAGAATTCTTAACTCAATCCGCAAGTTCGGCCCCCACTCCTGGAGGGGGGAGTGTCTCGGCTTATGTCGGTGCTCTCGCCGCGTCCATGGTCTGCATGGTTGCAAATCTGACTGTGGGTAAAGAGAAATATAAAGAAGTTGAACCTCAAGTCCAAGTCATCTTGGAGAAGGGTCAACGCCTTCTTAATGATTTGAAGACTGGATTGACGCAAGATATTGCTGAGTTCTCGAACTTTATGGCCGTATTAAAACTTCCGAAAGAAACTGAGGATCAGAAATTGGCCCGCTCAACAAAATTGCAGGATGTTCTCGTTTCCGCTACTGATACTCCACTCGGAATCGCTCAAAATTGCTTTGCCGTTCTTGAGCTCGCACAAGAGCTTGCTCCTGTTGGAAATAAGGGAGCAATCAGCGATGTCGGAGTAGCAGCATATCTAGCAGAGAGCGCTTTGAGGGCAGCGATGTTTAGCGTCGATATCAATCTGTCTCAAGTAAAAGACATCGCTTATCAAGAAAAGGTAAAAGTAGAGCGCGAACGTCTCTTTACCCAAGCAGAAATTATTAAGAACGAGACCGTTCAAGTGGTACAGAGCAGGCTCTGATGTAAATAAGGAATCTAAGGATCTGCCAGGAGGTGGGTCCTTTTTTCGTCAGATTGCCCAACCGCTTTTGGTTATTCCTCTAATAGTATAATGCGTAAAGCTTTGTTAAAATTGTTCTGAGAATTATATTAATGGACGAGTCTATCAATATAACTTCATTTAAAGGAGGATTACCCATGGCAGGTCTTCAATTTAAAAATGTGGTTAAGAAATATGATCAAAATACGGTTGTTCATGATTTGAACTTACAAATTATTGATAAGGAATTTTTGGTACTCGTCGGTCCATCGGGTTGTGGAAAAACGACAACTCTGCGAATGATTGCCGGTCTGGAAGAGATTACTGAAGGAGAACTTTATATTGGAGAAAAATTAATCAATGATGTTGCTCCAAAAGACCGAGATATTGCGATGGTTTTCCAAAGTTATGCTCTTTATCCCCATATGAGCGTATACGAGAATATGGCCTTTGGTCTTAAATTGAGAAAAGTCCCTAAGGAAGAAATTGATAAGCGCGTCAAAGATGCAGCAGAAATCTTAGATATCGCCCATTTGCTAGATCGAAAACCAAAAGCGCTCTCTGGTGGACAGCGACAAAGGGTTGCACTTGGTCGTGCTATTGTACGTGAACCAAAAGTTTTCTTGATGGATGAGCCACTCTCTAACCTCGACGCCAAGCTGAGGGTTCAGATGCGTGCAGAGATTTCTAAGCTTCGGCACCGTCTCCAAACGACGATTGTCTATGTCACACATGACCAAACAGAAGCAATGACCATGGGAGATCGGATTGTTGTTATGAAGGATGGGTTTATTCAACAGGTAGATACTCCGATGAATCTTTACAATCATCCTCGTAATATGTTTGTCGCTGGATTTATAGGCTCACCTGCAATGAATTTCTTAAGGGTGAAGCTTATAGAGGAGAATGGGCAATTGATGCTTGTTACCAATGATTTTCGAGTTCCTTCCTCACCGGAACGACGCGAAGCACTCGCTCCCTACCTCGGCAAGGAAATCGTGATGGGGATTCGTCCAGAAGCCATAAAAGATGAACCTAGATTCCTTGAGGCTCACCCAGAATGGACAGTTGACGTTCATATTGATGTAGTGGAACCGATGGGTTCTGAAAACTACGTATACTTCACGGTTAATGGAGAAAATGTTATTGCTAGAGTCGGAGCAACAAGCACAGTAAAAGTGAGACAAAGTCATAAGATCGCTTTTGATATGAGCTTAGCGCGTTACTTTGATGTAGATACTCAAGAAGTCATTCATCGGCCAGATTATCAGGCGAATTATTGATCCTTATTCTTCTGGGAATCTGATTCTTCTTCTTTGGAAGAATTGGGTTCCCTTAAGGTTTTACATCCTGAAAAAGCATGATAAAATGTTTTATAATTATCACATGCTTAGCATACAATCGAAGGATGAATGGATGAATGGATGAATGGATGAATGATATTGAATCAAGAAATCCAAGGGAATCAAACTTATCGTATTAAACGACTTATAGAACGCTTGTCCTTAAAAACAGGTCTTCAATTCTCACTGAGGGAGAATTCAGAGACTTCCTTCGACGCAGACTTAGATGAACCACTGGTTTTTTTCTATATAGAAGCGGAAGAAGGAATCCGATTAGAGTGTAAGTGGTCCGAAGAGGCATACCCTAGTGCCTTAAGTCGGAGGCTAGTTGAAGCCTTAGCCCTTGAAATCTATAAGGATATCCTTCGGGAAGATTCTCATGAGCTTACAGGGTTTTGGACTTGGGAGAAGCTTATTCAGGTTGCTTTGCAAGAGAAGTGGAGTACTGAAACTGTCAAGCAAAAGGTCAGCCAGTATCGATTACCTCGCCTTGACTATGGATATCCCGTGTATATTCATTGTTCTCACTGGCAGGAGGAGCTTGCTCAAGTTATCAAACTTTTTTTTCCTAAGGCTAAGGTACGGTGGTTTGAAAATCCCGAAGTATTCTTATGGATACCTCTTGAGGACAAAGGGGCAAGCAGTTCAGAGAAGCGAATACGGGGCGAATCCCTTATTCAAGAAATTTATACCCTTCTTGCAGATGAGTTGGGAATGAACTCGACGATTACGATTGGAGAGCCAACAGAAGGGGATTTATGGGAGAATTTTCTTGGCGTTCGTAGGTTACTCGAGATCCACCAACGGTTTTTTCCTGGGCTCCCGGGTTTAGCAGCGTGGAATCTAGGATTAGCTCTTTTATTTTCTGACCTCCACCCCCAAACAAATCAACGTTATATTCAGAAGGTGATTGGTTCCCTCTCTGAAGACTTAACTGAGACCTTAGAAACCTTTCTAAACCATGATTTGAGTATCAGCGAAACGGCTAAAGCTTTATTCATCCATCGAAATACCTTAATTTATCGTTTGGATCGGATTACTGAGTTTACAGGATATAATCCTCGCCAGATTATTGGAGCAGTTCATTTATATTGTGCAGTATGGTTGATGAAACATCAAAACACGAGTCTCTAGCCAAAAGAGATGTTCGGATAGGGGAGGGTTAACGATGGATGAAAAAGGCCTAAAGGGTTGTCTCGTTCGGCTCAGAGGAATGCTTCCCTCGCTAACCTCAGCGGAAAGTCGGGTGGCAACGTATATCTTAGAGAATGCAGATCAGATTATTCATCTCTCAATTACGGAACTTGCTGAGTTTGCACAGACTGCAGAAGCGACAGTCTTTCGATTATGCAAGAGGTTAGGATATGGGGGCTATCAAGCCTTTAAGATTGCTCTAGCAAGCGATTTGGTCAAACCACTCGAAAATATCCACCAGGAAATCACTCCAGGGGATAATTTATCAACCATTGCAGTCAAGGTATTCCATTCCAATATTGAAGCACTTCAGGATACACTCACCCTAGTTAGGGATGAAATCCTGGGTAAAGCGGTGGATGCTCTAAATAGGGCAGAACGCATAGAATTCTACGGATTGGGTGGATCTGCACCTGTAGCTCAGGATGCTTTTCACAAGTTTATGCGTGTTGGAATTCCTTGTATTGCCCTAACAGATCCACATCTCCAGGTCATTTCGGCCAGTTTGTTGAAACCTGGATCGGTCGTGTTTGCGATTAGCCATTCAGGGAGCAATAAAGATATTGTAGAGTCCTTGTCTATTGCCAGGAAAGCAGGCGCTGTGACGATTTGCCTTACAAATTATCCGAAGTCTCCGGTAACGAAGGAAAGTGATATTTGTCTTTTCTCGTCCAGTAAGGAATCTCATTATCGGAGTGAGGCTATGTCCTCTCGAATCGCGCAGTTGAGTGTTATCGATACGCTTTTTGTTGGGGTATCTTTACTAAGACAGGACACTCTTTTAGACAACCTTCAGAAAATCCGTGAAGTCATTGCATCAAAAAGGTTTTAGGGGATTTATCTCTTGAACCTTTTTAAATCACTTCGATGAAAATTTTTTTTATCGTAATAGCTTGGCAAGAAATTAGTTTTAACAGACGAGAACCTAAGATGAAAATGAGGTGACAGGATTGAGCCAACGCGATTGGATTCTAAGTGTTGATGTTGGAACCTCTAGTGTAAAAGCTGCGGTTTTTGACGAGGAGGTTCGTTTAGTAGCCGAGCGGAGCAGTGGATATCCCTTGATTCAGACTCAGCCTGGTTGGGTGGAACAAGATCCTGTAAAAATACGGGATGCTTTTCATAAAGCTATTCGCTCAGTATTAAAGGTAGTCAAGAAGCGCCCTAAAGTAATTGTCTTAAGTACCGCCATGCATGCCTTACTAGGAATTGATCAGGATGACAAGCCAGTAACCCATCTTGTGACATGGGCAGATCAAAGGGCTGAATCTATCGCCCGTGAACTTCGTAGCCAGGAGAAGGGACTCGAGCTTTATCAAAAAACGGGGACACCGATTCATGCGATGTCTCCCCTCTTAAAGCTGGCTTGGTACCGAGATAATCAACCAGATGTATGTACACAAGTGAAAAAGTGGGTCGATTTGAAGGCGTTTATCCTTCATGATTTAGTAGGGGAGTGGATTATCGACGAATCCTTGGCTTCAGCTACAGGGTTATATAATTTATTCACCCATGACTGGGATGAGGATGCCATGCAGTGGTGTGGAGTCTCTAAAGAGAAATTGCCACGCATTATTAAAACAACGGCGATTCTTAAGAATATTCGTCTAGAACATACAGAGAAAACGGGACTTTCTCCAGATACATGGGTCGTAGCTGGAGCCAGTGATGGCGCACTTGCTAATCTGGGAGTTGGCGCAGTCCACCCCGGATCCTTGGCCATCTCTATTGGAACGAGTGGTGCAGTGCGTGGGATTGTTCGACAACCGAAATTAGATGCTGAAGGACGTCTTTTTTGCTATGTGGTGGATGACGGCCATTATATAGTGGGAGGTCCCATTAATAATGGGGGGATTGTGCTACGCTGGTTGCAGGAACTCTTTTATTCAGGTAATCTCAGCGCGGATGGACTGGCTTTAGATGCCACCATATCTTCGATTGATTTTTATACGAAGATGAATAAGGAAGTCTCTGGAATCGCACCTGGATCTGAGGGGCTTTTCTGCCTTCCTTATCTTACTGGAGAGCGCGCACCCCTTTGGCGAGAGGATGTTTCGGGAAGCTTTTGGGGTCTAAGACTGAGTCATACCCGGGCCCATCTCGCACGGTCTGTCCTTGAGGGAATTAGCTATCAGCTCAATAGCGTAGTAGAGCTTCTTGTCCGTATGACAGGGAAGGCTCACGAGATTCGCGCAACGGGTGGTTTTTCTAACTCAGAAGTATGGGTTGAAATCCTTACGGATATCTTAGGGACACCGCTAGGAGTCCCAGAACATACTCAGGGTTCGGCTTTGGGTGGGGCATTTCTCGCCTGGTATGCCCTGGGGCAATTGGAGTCCCTTGAAAGTTGTGCAGAATTGGTGCCGCTTTCAAGAATTCAAGAACCGAAATCTGAGCACCTAAAACGCTATCAGGAAGGCTATCGGCTCTATCAGGAATTGGTTCGCCTTGGCGAGACCCAGTTCCATCAACTTTATGAATATGCACAGGGGGGTCTTCCAAATGACAAACCGTCTGAATCAGCTGCCACCATTTCAAAGGGCGATTGCAAAAGCTCACTTATGTTCTGCAGGTGCTCGTTACGAAGATCTGGACAGACCCATCGTGGCGGTTGTAAATACCTGGAATGAGATTGTTCCCGGGCATGCACCTCTTCGAGAATTAGCAGAGCATGTAAAGAGAGGAATTATCCAAGCTGGAGGAACTCCACTGGAATTTAATACGATCGCGATTTGTGATGGGATTACACAGGGACATTGCGGGATGAACTACGTTCTACCAAGTCGTGAACTGATTACTGATTCTGTGGAAAGCATGATTCTTAGCCATGATATCTTTGACGGAATGGTTCTCATGGGTTCCTGTGACAAAATCGTTCCCGCACTTTTGATGGCCGCTGCCCGGCTTAACCTCCCAAGTATCCTTGTCACTGCTGGTCCGAATGTACCAGAGATAAAGCCATGGGAGTCAAAGGCCGCGCGTCAGAAATTTATGCGGGGTGAAATTGATGAGAAAACACTTGTCGAAGAGACCTTGCGTTATTACCCAGGCCCCGGGATTTGTCCCTACTTGGGCACTGCCAATACCATGGGAATGCTTACGGAGGCCCTAGGCTTAGCTTTACCCGGTAATGGACTTTTCCCAGCTCAAAGTTCGAAGCGCTTTAGCTTAGCAGAAGAAAGTGGAATTCAAATTGTTAGAATGATTCGCGAGGGAGTCCTGCCTCAGCAGATTTTGAACAAGGAAACGTTCGAAAATGCAATTCGCGTCTTATTAGCTATTGGAGGCTCCTTAAACGGTGTGCTTCACTTACTGGCCTTGGCTAAGGAAATCGGGCTGGAGTTAGCCCTTGAGGACTTTGACAGACTAAGCCGGACAACACCGCTGCTAGTTGCTGTAGTTCCTAATGACCAAGAGCATACTGTAGTTGACCTTTATCGTGCAGGGGGTACACCGGCAGTCATGAAACGTATGGACTCTCTACTTCATACTGATGTTTTGACCGTATCAGGAAAGACGGTAGGAGAGAACTTAAGCCAGGTTCGAGATATCGGAGAGCTTATTCGACCGCTTGATAACCCGCTTCAGTCCGAGGGTGGACTGGTTGTCCTCTATGGGAATCTCGCTCCGGAGGGTGCTCTGTTGAAACAGTCAGCAATTTCTGGAGAAGGGAAACGTATCGAGGGTATTGCACGGGTCTTTGACTCAGAGGAGGATTGTCTTGCCGCGGAAAAGGTTGATCCGAATGACATCCTTGTTGTTCGTTACGAAGGACCTGCAGGTGGACCGGGCATGCGGGAGCTGCATCGTGTTACAGAGTTTCTCCAAGTTCGTGGAGGGAAGGCCATTCTTACCGATGGGCGATTCTCTGGAGCTTCAGGTGGGGTATCTGTCGGATATATCTCTCCAGAAGCGTCTGCAGGAGGTCCTATTGCCCTCGTTCATGATGGAGATAAAATTTTAATCGACCTTGAAAATCGTCGTCTCGAGATCCTTGTCGAGGCGCAAGAGTTGGAAGAGCGACGTAAGGATTGGAAACCTATTCAGAAGGATGCCTCACGCTACCTTAAGGGGTATGCGAGAAAAGTGTCCTCCGCTAATTATGGAGCAGTTTTTGACATATAAATCTGAACTATGACAATAATTTTCAAAAACTTAACTGTGAAAAGAAGTTTTTTTTCAGAAGGGAAGGATTTTGAAAATATTTGGCGTATTTATACTGTGTGCATAATTCCAAAAACTTAAAATTATAGGAGGGGAAGTCGTGAAAAAACCAAAATTATTCAGAGGGGTAGCTATGGTATTGAGCTTAGCTATGACCTTAGGCTTGGCAGCAGGCTGCGGGACCAAAGAAACCCCAAAAACTCCAGCAGCAAGTGATAAGCCTTATGCTGGTACTGAACTCCGGGTTGTTTTTGCTAACCATCCATGGGCAGAAGCAATGAAACAACAGCTTCCAGAGTTCGAAGCAAAGACGGGAATTAAAGTTAAGCTGGAAAGCTACTTTGAAGACCAACTCACGCAAAAACTGACCGTAGAATTAACCTCCGGATCCACCACGATCGATGCCTTCATGTTCCGTCCGCTTCAAGAAGGTAAACTCTTCGCTAAAAACGGCTGGCTTAACGAAGTTGGCAGCTATGCACAAAAAGATTCCGCATGGGATCTAAACGACTTTAATAAAGGCGCTATTGGTACAGTTACCATGGATCAAAAGCTCTATGGAGTACCACTTATTACCGAGCGGGAAATTCTTTACTACCGTAAAGATATTCTTGAGAAGAACAATATTCCTGTTCCTAAGACAATGGATGAATTGGTCGCTGCAGCTAAGAAAGTCAATGATCCAAAGGCAGAACTTTACGGCTTCGTAGCACGTGGACAACGTTCTCCTGCAGTAACTCAGTTCTCAAGTTTTCTTTATAGCTTCGGTGGAGATTTTGTAAAAGACGGTAAAGCCGCTGTAAATACTCCTGAAGCAATCAAAGCATATCAAACCTATGGAGATCTTCTGCGTCTATATGGGCCTCCTGGAACCTTGAATATGGCTTGGCCGCAAGCCTTTGCTGTTTTCCAACAAGGGAAAGCTGTTTTCCTTACGGATGCAGATAGCTTGTATACGAACTTAACAGATAAAACGAAATCTACGGTTTCTGATAAAGTAGGCTTTGCAGTAATTCCGTCTGGCAGTGCAGGCGCAAAACCCTACAATATTACTTCTTGGGCTTTGGCAATGAATGCTAAGTCTAAGAATAAAGATGCTTCTTGGGAATTTGTGAAATGGGCAAGTAGCAAAGAAAACGTTCTGAAGATGCAACAAGCAGGCAACCCAGGTGCTCGGGAGTCGGTTTGGAATAATCCAGAAGGCTTAAAGAACTTCCCTGCAGAGTATTCTAAAGCAGTCGTCGAATCTATGAAGACTTCCGTAGACCATGACCGTCCACTCGTCATTGACATCGGACCGGCCCGCGATGCAGTCGGTGGCCCGATTCAAGCTGCGATTCAAGGACAAGATGTCCAAAAAGCTGCGGATGAAGCCAATGCAGCGTTCCAAGCGATTATTGATAAAGAAAAGAAATAAAACAGCTAAGCTAAACTTATTTTTTAAAAAGATCAAATAGTTCCATAGCAAAGAATGAACGAGCCTTCCGTTCTATACGGGAGGCTCGGCTCCTGTTAAATGTGCAAGGGGGTCACCATATTGAGTCGTTGGCTTGAGAAGAATATTAAGTATATCTTTCCACTTCCGGCTGTTTTGTTTATTGTCATCATGATGGTATTTCCAATCGGCTATACTTTGCGGTTGAGTTTTTATGATTGGAGTATGTCTTCTATAGTCCCTCCAGAGTGGGTCGGATTAGCCAACTATAAAACACTCTTGTTTAAGGACCCGCGCTTTATCTCCTCGATTTGGCGAACTTTCGCTTTCACCCTTTCAGCAGTCGCGGTAGAAACAGTTCTGGGTATATCGATTGCCCTTTTACTGAATCAGGATTTCCGTGGTAAAAATATTTTAAAAACCTTGTTTCTTTTGCCGATGATTGCTACGCCTGTTGCGATTGGCTTAGTATGGCTCTTAATCTATGAACCGAATATTGGTATTGCCAATAAGATGATGGAGTTCCTTCATCTTCCCCACCAATTATGGCTTGCATCTCCAAAGCAAGTTATTATGTCTCTCGTCATTGTAGATGTATGGCAGTGGACTCCTATGATTGGCCTAATGATTCTAGCGGGATTAACCTCTCTTCCCACTGAACCCTATGAAGCGGCGATGGTGGATGGAGCAACTCGCTGGCAAGTTTTAACGAGAATTACTTTGCCACTTTTACAACCGACAATTCTGGTTGCGATACTTCTCCGTTCGATAGACGCGCTTAAGACTTTTGACATCATCTACTCTATGACCGGTGGAGGTCCGGATTTTCATTCGGAGACCATTAATATTTATACGTTTGTGCAAGGGTTTTCCTACTTCAAGTTGGGGATGACTTCCGCATCCTTAATGATTTTCTTTGTTATCGTTCTCGGTATGAGTATGCTCCTGGTTTCAGCCAGGAAACGGTGGGGGGCTTAAGTTATGGCAAAGCGTAAAGATCCTGTTCAATTTCTTCAGCGACTTTTGCTAGTTGCTGTTGTTCTTGCCTTCTTGTTTCCGTTCATCTGGATGATTTTGGCGTCCTTTAAGACACAACAGCAAATTCTCTCTACTGAAAATATCCTTATTTTCAAACCGACCTTCAAGAATTATGTTGCAGTCTTTGAACAATATAGTTTCATGAAGTTTATTCTCAATAGCTTTATAATTGCTGTCGCTTCCACTATTCTCTCCTTGGTATTGGGTTTGCCTGCTGCGTACTCGATTGCACGTTACAGACAAGACAAGCTTGGACTAACGATTCTTGTAGCTCGGATTGTTCCTGGGATTACCTTCCTTATCCCTTGGTTTATCCTCTTTACGAAGCTTAACCTCGTGGATTCTTATACTGCTATGATTTTAAGCCATATGCTTGTTGGATTACCTTTTATCGTCTGGATTATGGTTTCCTACTTTGAGAATATCCCAATAGAGCTTGAAGAGTCAGCCCGCGTGGATGGTTGTACGATACAGGAAGCCTTTTGGAGGATTGTTCTGCCGATTTCCGGACCGGGGATTATTACCTCGGCTATCTTTTCCTTTGTTTTCTCTTGGAATAACTTTATGTTTTCCTTAGTACTGGCAGGTGAGAAAACAAAGACCTTGCCGATCGCTGTTTACTCCTTCCTCTCATACTCAGATATTAACTGGGGAGGCTTGATGGCTGCTGCCGTGATAATTACTCTTCCGGTACTCATCCTCGCTCTTTTCGCTCAAAAGTATATTATCAGCGGTTTGACAGCAGGTGCAGTAAAAGGATAAGGAGGAGTTGTTTTTATGTTTACTGATCGTCTTTGGCACAAAGGAATTCTTGCAATTTTACGTGGATACAGTGAGACTGAAGCCTATGAAGCTGCTCAGGCCCTATGTGAGGCAGGGGTGACTGCCTTTGAGGTTACAGCAGATTCACCGAGTGCTTGGCGAGTAATTGAATTATTGAAAAAGGATTCACGCTTAATCGTTGGAGCAGGAACCGTTTTAGATACTGAAACTGCTCGACGGGCTATCGAATCGGGTGCTGACTTCCTCTTTTCCCCGGTTGTTCGACCTGAGGTTATTCAATATGCACATCGGTATGGCAGAGTAGCAATTCCAGGTGCGATGACACCTACGGAAGTGCTTCTTGCTTTGGAAGCCGGAGCAGATATTGTCAAGCTCTTTCCGGCAGGATCTCTGGGGGTTAATTACCTAAAAGAATTACGTGGTCCCTTTCCGTATATTCCTTTCATGCCGACTGGCGGAATCACCGCTGAAAATGCATCAGCCTTCATCGGGGCAGGTGCGGTATCGCTGGGCATGGGAGGATCCTTGGTTAAAAAGGACTGGGTTAAAGAGAAGAGATACCAAGAAATCACAAACCTCGCAAGTAAACTACTGCTTGAATTTCAATCTGTATTGTAGAAATACAAAGCTTAAGAAGGTGACCCTATGGGTATTTACGCAGAATTATTAAGCGATGTAGCCTTACCTAAAATGGCACGCGTGAAACAATCATTTCCTAATGAGAAAATCGAGAATATACCCGAGGCGATAAAAACGGCTTTGGAGCGACCGGAAACCTTGGATTGTATCCAAGCGGGCCAAAAGGTAGCGATTGCCGTTGGAAGCAGGGGGGTCAATAATCTTCCACTCATTGTGAAATCATTGATTGCTGGGATTCGAAGTCGGGGTGCAGAGCCTGTGATTATCCCCTCAATGGGTAGTCATGGAGGAGCAACCTCGGAAGGACAGAAGGACATGCTTCTTGGCTTAGGGATTACGCCCGAGGCAGTTGGAGCTGAGATAAAGTCGAGCATGGAAGTCCTCGAAGTCGGAGTCTTACCCGATGGGTTACCGGTCTACATTAGCAGAGATGCGATGGCAGCCGATGCAATCGTGTTAGTGAATCGAATTAAACCGCATACTGCCTTTCGCGGAAGCATTGAAAGTGGTCTTGTCAAGATGTTAACGATCGGACTCGGCAAGCAAAAAGGAGCAGAAGCCTGCCATGCGCATAGCTTCAAGCATATGGCAAGCCATATTATTGAGATGGGTTCCCTGCTTCTCGACAAAACCCCCGTGGCCTTTGGTCTCGGAGTGATTGAGAATGCCTATGACCAAACTCATTCGGTGATAGCTATTCCGGCCGACAAACTTTTGGATGAAGAGCCAGCATGGCTGGAACTTGCCAAGAAGCTCATGCCCAGTTTACCAGTTAAGCAATTAGATGTGCTTGTTATCGATGAGATTGGAAAGGATATTAGTGGTGATGGGATGGATCCCAATATCACGGGAAGATATCCAACCCCCTATGCACATGGAGGGCCAGAGGTAAGTAAAATGGTACTTCTGGATTTAACTGAACGTAGCCATGGGAATGCCAATGGTATCGGTACAGCCGACTTAGTGGCACGTCGCCTGGTAGAGAAGATGATTCCAGAACAGACCTATCCTAATGCATTAACCTCAACCGTAACGGGTCCGGTCCAAATACCGCTAACTCTCGAAACGGATTATGATGCCATCCGTGCTGCAGTTAAGACGAGCAATGCCTTAGATCTTTCTAGAGTCCGCCTTATAAGGATTAAAAACACCTTGAACTTAGGAGAATTTTGGGCATCTGAAGAGGTGCTTCCGGAGCTAGTAGCCCAAGGTAAATACGAAATTGGCGATTTACAGGATTGGGCGTTTGATGAGCAAGGAAACTTGTTTTAGGCTTTTTTCAGAAAGGAATGAACAACAAATGGAAAATTGCTCCTACGGTATGATTGGGCTTGGAAAAATGGGTGCTTTGGCAGCCGAGAACGTATTATCCAAAGGAATTAAAGTTGCAGTCTATGATATGAACTCCGAGGCGGTAGAACAGCTTTCAACACATGGAGCAAAAGGGTGTCAATCGATCCGGGAGGTTGTGGATTCACTAAGTTCGCCTCGCGTGATATGGTTGATGGTGCCGGCGGGTGATCCTGTCGAACAAGTTCTTTTCGGAGAAAATGGTCTCATCGGATTGCTAAGTGAAGGTGATATTGTTATCGATGGGGGGAACTCCTTTTATAGGGATTCCGTACGTCGTTCCCAACGGCTGAGCGAAAAGGGAATCCGTTACCTCGACTCCGGCTCAAGCGGAGGCCAAGAGGGTGCTAAGAGTGGACTTTGCCTCATGATTGGCGGAGAGAAAGAAGCCTTTGAACAAGCAGCTCCGCTTTTTAAAACACTTTCCGAAGGAATGGGAGAGTATTTGTACGTCGGACCTAGTGGCTCGGGACATTTCACGAAGATGGTCCACAACGCAATTGAATACGGGATGCTCCAGGCCATGGGAGAAGGCTTTGAACTTTTGTATAACGGCCCTTATGATTTGGAACTGGATAAGATCGCTCATCTCTGGACAAAGGGAAGCATCATTCGGGGTTACCTCATGGAATTGACAGAGAAAGCTTTCCAAAAGGATAATACCCTGAATGAAATTACCGGTGAAGTGGGTGGCGGAAGCACTGGAAGTTGGGCTATCGAAGAAGCGTGGAAGTTTGGAGTACCCTTTGAAACGATTGCCATGTCCTTTGCTGCTCGCCTGCGTTCCCGTCAAGAAGACACCTTCGCTGGAAAAGTCGTTGCTGCTCTTCGAAATGAATTCGGTGGGCATGCAGTAGTCGAAAAGGAATAAGAGGAAAGATGCCCGCTAGGGTATCTTTTTTCATATCTTTTACACAAGGGAGACATTCTAATGAACTCACAAACCTACCTAAGCGCAACCCTCGGCGTCGACATCGGCACAACTGGCTGCCGCAGTGTCGTCTACTCCGACCAAGCGGAACTTATCGCAAGCTCAGAAAAACTCTATTCGACACATTCACCAAAGCCCGGCTGGGCCGAACAAGCCCCCAACGTTGTCATAAACGAAGTGGAGGAATCCATTCGAGAAGCTGTAGCTAAGGCAAAAATTATAGGCTATAAAGTTATGTTGATAAGTTTCAGTGCAGTGAATCATGGAGTGATTCCTATTCGAGGCGGGCAGCCTTTGAGCCCCTGTATCATCTGGGCCGATAATCGTAGTACAGGAATTGTCGAAGCGTGGAAAGAGGAGGGGCTAAAAGATGAGTTCTATCAGAAAACCTGTTGCCCGCTCCACCCCATGTACCTTCCTGGGAAACTTGCCTGGCTCAGACAGTTTGAACCGAGTATCTTTGGACAAACCGAACGTTTTATCTCCTTAAAAGAGCTCCTTTTCTACCGCTGGTTTGGTAAGTACGTCATTGATACCTCGATTGCGACAAGTACGGGACTTTATAATGTTCATTGCATGACCTGGGACGAAGAAATTTTGAAGCGTGTCGGAGTTAGTGCAGATCAACTTTCCGAGATTGTGCCGACAACTACTGTGTTTGAAGAATTGAAAGAAGAAGTTATGATAAAACTAGGTTTGGACTCTAAAGTCAAAGTTGTCATTGGAGCTGGGGATGGGGTACTCTCCAGTTTAGGTGCCGGAGCAATTGATCCAGGTGAGGTTACGGTTATGATCGGGACGAGCGGAGCAGCTCGGATTACAGTCGACAAACCCACTTTAGATCGTTTAGGACGGACATGGTGCTATTATCTGTCACCGAAGGCTTGGGTTGTCGGTGGAGCAATTAATAATGCAGGACTCACGTTACAATGGGTACGTCAGAATTGGCTTCATGGTATTAGCTTTGATGAGGTTGAGAGACTCGCAGCGGGAATTCAGGCAGGTTCAGAGGGGCTGATGTTTATGCCTTTTTTGACAGGTGAGCGTTCTCCAAATTGGAATTCAAATATCCGAGCGACGTTAATAGGGCTAGACTTTGCTCATGGACAAGGACATTTTGCTCGGGCTGCTATGGAAGGAGTAGCCTATAGGATACAAAGCGTTTACGAGCCGATTCAAGAGATAGCAGGTAAAGTGACTTCGCTTCGGATTGGCGGCGGATTTATGGCTTCTCCGACGTGGGTACAGATTTTAGCAAACGTGTTAAATCAACCCCTTGAGGCCCTGAGCGAGCCGCAAGGATCGGCTTTTGGCGCTGTTCTTCTTGCGTGGTTATCGGTTGGAAAAATTTCATCTTTGAGCGAAAGTAAGCGTTTTATGAAAGTTGGGCATGTAATCCTGCCGCAAAATGAGCAAGTAGACTTTTACCATAGAGAATACACAAAGTATAAGGAACTTTATCAACAAATCTATTAGCTAGAAAGTATAAGTACACACTCAAGGCTCCTTATTGACACGTCCTACCTGAAGGAGTATAGTTTCTAATGTAATCATATAGGAAACGACGGGACGGTGAGAAAACTGGACGCAGGAGGCCCTAGTCCGACTAAATTGAATAATTTATACGAAAATTGGGGTGTGTCCGGTTTGCTTTTAGAGCTTTGCTCATAAAACCCGGCCACCCAAAGGGGGAGCCGGGGTGCTTAAAGTATGTAAAAATGATGCAGGGAGTTTTCAGGAGCTTACCCTGCAGACTCTCGTCAAAGGCTCATGGATTGGATGTGTTAATCCGACAGCAGAAGAGTTAAGTGCCGTAGCAGAAGCAACAGATGTGCCACTTGACTTTCTTAAAGCAGCCCTTGATGAGGAAGAACGTTCACGGATAGAATTAGAAGACCACTGTATACTTGTCTTAACGAATATCCCGGTGATGCTTGGTGAGACGAATTATGACACGTTGCCTTTAGGTATTATTATTTCTGAAGATCATATCATCACAGTCTGTTTGGAGAAAAATCCAGTTTTTTCAGAGTTCAACTGTGATTCTTCACGTAGTTTTAATACGGCAAAGCGCACACGCTTTTTGTTCCAGATTCTTTATAAATCAGCCACGTACTATTTAAGGTATTTGCGTCAAATTAATAAGCAAACCGATCAGATTGAGATTGATTTACGCAAGTCCATGAAAAATCAAGAGATTTTCCAATTGATGGATTTACAAAAGGGTCTAACCTATTTCACAGCATCTCTTCGTTCCAATGGGGTTGTGATGGATAGATTACTGCGTTTGCGCTCGAATAGTCAGAGTCAACATTTGGTTAAGATGTATGAAGAAGATGAAGACCTTTTGGAAGATGTCATCATCGAAAATAACCAGGCAATCCAAATGGTTGAGATGTATACGAATATTTTAACCAGTATGACAGATTCTTTTGCTTCGATTATCTCCAATAACTTGAATATGGTGATGAAGTTCTTGGCCTCGATGACGATTATGCTTGCGATTCCGACGATGTTGGCTAGTTTTTGGGGGATGAATGTTCCGGTTCCACTTAAGGAAAATCCTCTTGGCTTTATCTTCGTACTGGCTGCTGCCTGTATAATTGCTGGAATAAGTGGTTTCGTTCTATGGAAAAAGGAAATGTTTTAAAGGGGAGGATCGCCTCCCTTTTGTCATATCTTGAAAGACCCAGGGGTTATTGTGTATCATAGACTGGAGGTGAAGTATGTGCCAAAGATTTGGACAGTTGCAGAATTAACGAGTGAGATAAGTCGCACCTTTAGTGAAAATCCAGACTTTATCAATTGTTGGGTTAGCGGTGAAATCTCCAATTATAAGAATCATCGCCCTTCAGGTCATTGGTATTTCACTTTGAAAGATGAATCCTCTAGCCTTAAGGCGGTCATGTTTCGGAGTCGTGCGGAACGGGTCAGATTTACTCCGGTAGATGGGATGAAGGTGCTCATCCGAGGAAATATCCGAATATACGAGCGAGATGGAAATATTCAAATCTACGCGGACGAAATACAACCGAGCGGAGTGGGCGCTCTTTACTTAGCCTTTGAACAGTTAAAACAGCGCTTAGCCCAGGAAGGACTCTTCGAACCAGATCGTAAAAAGCCAATTCCCAAGCATCCAAGGAAAATTGGAATCGTGACTAGCCCTACAGGAGCGGCGATCAAAGATATCTTGAAAGTAATGCATCGACGTAATCCCCAGATTTCTTGGATACTTGCTCCAGCAGCTGTTCAAGGAGAGCAAGCGCCGAGAGAAGTAGCCCAAGCAATCGCACGCCTGAATCAATATAATAAAGTTGATGTGATTATTGTCGGTCGTGGCGGCGGGTCCATCGAAGAGCTCTGGGCGTTTAACACGGAAGACGTCGCACGAGCCATTGCAGCTTCTGGAATTCCGGTCATTTCGGCAGTGGGACATGAAACAGATGTGACGATTGCCGATATGGTCGCGGACTTGCGAGCACCCACTCCCTCTGCTGCAGCTGAACTTGCAGTGCCAGTTCTTCATGAATTGAAAGCCAGCCTCGAGGAGTTTGAGGCTCGCCTTCGTCTCACTATGCTTTCTCAACTAGAACGGAAACGAAAAAAAGTAGAAGGTCTTGCAGGGATTGGCCCCCTATCGAATCCTTTTTGGCGTATCGACAAGAACCGCCAGCGACTTGATTCTTTGAGCGATAACCTAGAACAAGGCATGACTAGATTTGTTTCGGATAAAAATGGTATACTAAAATTATTGGCTACAAAACTCAATTTATTAAGTCCTTTGGCGATTCTAGGTCGTGGATATTCTCTGACCTATGGTCCAGAGGGAAAGGTCTTGCATAATAGCTCGGAGGTTAAGGTGGGAGAGCAGGTTCAAGTACGTTTGAATGAAGGGGCACTTACCTGTACAGTGCTTGCTAAGACTTCGAGTAGTGATAACCGCTATGCTTAGAAATTGAACCTTAAGGAGAAAATGGGAATGAAGGCTGAGGCTTTAAATTTACCCTTCGAAGAAGGGATTGAACAACTAGAACGTATCGTTCGGGAACTTGAGCAGAAGGAAGTCCCTTTGGAGCAGGCCCTAAACCTTTTTCGACAGGGGATTGAACTTGTTCAGAATTGCAATAGATTACTTGATCATGCAGAGAAGCAGATGGAAATTCTATTAGAGAATCCAAACGGTGAATTGGAGATTCGCCCTGCTGATTTTCCTGTGGAAGGATGATTCGTGACATGTTTCGAAAACAGTTAGAGAGTTATGTTCAGCAAGTCGAGGATTACTTAGACCAGCTTCCTTGGGAAAAGGGATTACTCGAGGAGAGTATGAGGTACTCCCTTATCGGAGGAGGAAAGCGCATTCGCCCTGTCTTAGCTTTAGCGGCAGCAAAGGCTTCGGGAGGAGAGGTAACGAATATTCTTCCTGCTGCCTGTGCTCTAGAGCTTATTCACACGTATTCGTTGATTCACGATGATTTACCAGCAATGGATAATGATGACTATCGGCGGGGGCGTTTATCCAATCATAAAGTCTTTGGAGAAGGAAATGCTATTCTCGCTGGGGATGGTTTATTAAGCTATGCCTTCGACCTTATTGCCCAGCCCATTAATGAAGTTACCGCAGAACGTCAACTTCGCGTAATTCGTGAAGTTGCACGGGCGGCAGGACCTGAAGGGATGGTAGGTGGACAAGTTGCTGATTTGGAAGCCGAAGAAAAGAAGCTTAATTTATCTGAAGTAGAGCATATTCATAGGCTGAAAACGGGTGCTATGCTTGTGGTCTCTGTCCGGTTAGGAGCCATCCTCGCGGGGGGGACAGAAGAAAAGATTGAAGCCTTAACGCGCTATGCTCAAGCGATTGGGCTTGCGTTCCAAATAAAGGATGACATATTGGATTTAGAAGGGGATACCTTGACCCTGGGAAAACCAGCGCAAAGCGATCTTCGCCAGCAAAAGTCCACTTATCCTTCGTTACTTGGGTTAGAGGGAGCAAAAGCTGAGCTTAAAGCAAGAACCTCTGAAGCACATGCTGCCTTAGAAATTCTGGCTGAACGAGCAGCTTTCTTACATGATTTAGCTGATTTTATTGCTGAACGGAATCATTGAGGTGAAGCATGACAATTATTCCCGGAATACTTGAGAATACGATTTTAATATCTGCTATCACTGCGTGGTTGATTGCACAGGTGTTGAAAGTTATTATTAACTTTACGATTCACCGGACGTTTGATTTAGGGTTTCTCATTAGCTCAGGAGGATTTCCTAGCTCTCATTCCGCGACGGTAAGCGCCTTAGCCTTAGGAGTTGGGAAGTACTATGGTTGGGATTCCCCTATCTTTGCTGTTGCGGCTATTTTTGGTATGGTTGTAATGTATGATGCGGCAGGTGTCCGACGGGCAGCGGGGAAGCAGGCTGAGGTCATCAATCAGCTTGTGGAGGGGTTATATCATCAAATGTCGAATTTATCCCAAGAGAGACTCAAAGAGCTGATAGGACATACCCCTTTTGAAGTCGTCGCTGGGGCTATCGTCGGGATTGTTGTGGGATTAATCGTTTGATGGAGAGACTTGGGAGGTTAACTGTTGGGATATAAACGTAAAAGCTGGAAGCATTATCTATTTGTATTCCTGCTGAGCTTTGGTCTAGCGGTTTTCGCTGGATTAGGCACCAAGATACTTATGGAACGAACCAACGTTTTATCCGCTTGGATACTTTTGCTTATAATCATTACAATTAATATCGGATTTGACATCATTGGAATTGCGGTTACGGCGGCTACGGAGAAGCCACATCATGCGAAAGCTGCGAATCGTGTACCTGGAGCTCGCCAAACCGTTTATTTAGTACGAAATGCGGATACAGTCGCTAATTTTGCCAATGATATCGTTGGGGATGTAACTGGAGCGCTTAGCGGTGGGATGTCAGCCTCTATTGTTTTGGAGTTAATTAAAACCTACCCAGAGCTAGGGACTCATGAGATATGGATAAACACACTGCTGATCGCGCTCGTTGCTTCTTTGACGGTCACAGGAAAGGCATTGGGAAAATCTTTTGGAATTCATGAGGCAGATGAAATTATGGGCCGAGTAGGGAGCGTAATTGCGCGTATAGAAATAACTACCGGTTGGTCTTTTACGGACAAAAAACGGAAAGGGGGGAAGCGTAGTGGGGATTCTCGAAAGAATTAACGAACCTAACGACTTAAAAGCATTGAATTACCCTGAGCTACAGCAGCTTGCCCAAGAAATCCGGGAAGAAATTATTGATGTCGTCTCAACCAATGGTGGGCACATAGCCCCCAATCTGGGAGTTGTCGAACTAACACTTGCACTTCACCGGGTGTTTGAAAGCCCGAAGGATAAGATTATTTGGGATGTAGGACATCAAACCTATATTCATAAATTGGTTACAGGGAGACAAAAGGAATTTAAAAGTTTACGTCTTTATCAAGGGCTATCGGGTTTTCCAAAACGCTGTGAAAGTCCGCATGATTGTTTTGAAACAGGACATTCGAGTACTTCTATTTCTGCAGCCGTTGGCTTTGCCAAAGCAAGGGATATAAAAAAAGAAAAATCTCATGTTATTGCTGTGATTGGTGATGGAGCTATGTCCGGAGGAATGGCGTACGAAGCCTTGAACCATGCGGGGAATGACAAGACTAAAATGATTGTCGTGCTTAATGATAATGAAATGGCAATCTCCCAGAATGTTGGGGCTATGTCTTCTTATCTTAGCCGCTTACGAACCAATCCCCGTTATGACCGAAGTAAGGATGAAATTGAAAACTTACTCAAAAAAATACCTAGGGTTGGCCCCAAAATGGCGAAGGCTGCTGAAAAGGCGAAAGATAGCCTTAAATATCTACTTGTTCCTGGATTATTGTTCGAGGAACTTGGTTTTACCTACCTCGGGCCGATTGATGGTCATAATCAAGCAGCAATGGAACAAGTCTTTGAGCAGGCTAAGCAGGTCAAAGAGCCAGTGCTTATTCATGTGTTGACCCAAAAAGGGAAAGGCTATGAACCTGCCGAAAAAAACCCCTCTCTCTTTCATGGAGTAGGACCCTTTAACAAGGAAACTGGGGAAATTCTCAAGAAACCAGCCCCGCCGACGTTTACTCAAGTTTTCGGAGATACGCTCTCTCAAATTGCCGAGCAGGACCCGAGAGTGGTTGCGATAACCGCGGCTATGCCGGGTGGCACAGGGCTCATTCAGTTCGGGCAGAAGTTCCCGGAGCGCTTCTTTGATGTGGGAATAGCCGAACAGCATGCGGTGACATTTGCTTCCGCTCTCGCCTTAGGAGGTCTTAAACCAGTTATCTCAATCTATTCAACGTTTTATCAAAGAGCCTATGATCAGGTACTTCACGATGTTTGCCTCCCTGGGGCTAATGTCGTTTTGGCGATTGATCGGGCTGGGGTTGTGGGTGATGATGGTCCAACCCATCACGGGGTCTTTGATATATCCTTCTTACGCATTATCCCAAACCTAATCTTCATGGCGCCTAAGGATGAAAATGAACTTCGTCATATGTTATATACAGCCTTAAAACTTGAGGGTCCGGTTGCCTTACGTTATCCACGTTCTGTAGGCCAAGGCGTAGAGCAGGATGAAGTGCTGGAAGAGCTCCCTATAGGGAAGGCAGAAGTACTCTGTGAAGGTAAAGACCTAACCCTCATCGGAATCGGACCCATGGTTTATACGTGTTTAGCTGCGGCAAAAGAATTGCACCTTCGAGGAGTGGAAGCTACGGTAATCAATTTACGCTTCATTAATCCAATCGATCGGGAGACAATTCTTCGCTATGCTCGCATGACAAAACGCGTGATTACAGTGGAGGACCATATGTTAGCAGGCGGGATGGGGAGTGCTGTCCTTGAAGTTCTCTCTGATGAGGGGTTAACTGATGTGACGGTTGAACGGTTAGGTTACGAAGATTATGTAGACCAGGGAGCAATAGCTTTACTTCATCAAGCCTATGGATTATCCGTCAAAGGGATTCTTACTGCAGCAGAACGCTTAAAGGTCTTGCAGCGGATAGAGGGGAGAAACAGTGACTAAAGGTAAAGAACGACTTGACGTTTTGCTTGTTAAGCAAGGACTTGTAGCGAGCAGGGAGAAAGCTAAGGCAACAATTATGGCGGGTTTAGTTTTCTCAGGTGGACAACGTTTGGATAAGCCGGGACTAGAACTTCCGGAGAGTACGCAACTCGAGCTTAGAGGAGAAGCTATGCCCTATGTTTCTCGTGGAGGCTTCAAGCTCGAAAAAGCTTTACAGGCGTTTCCTGTATCTTTCAAAGGTGCTATTGTGGCTGATATTGGAGCATCGACGGGCGGGTTTACAGATTGCGCCTTGCAAAATGGTGCCGATAAAGTCTTTGCCATAGATGTGGGATACGGGCAATTGGATTGGAAATTAAGAACGGATCCTCGGGTGGTCTGCATGGAACGGGTAAATGCACGTTATCTGAATGAAGACTCTTTACCAGAGAAAGTCGATTACGTTGTCTCCGATGTCGCCTTCATCTCTGTGACGAAGATTTTTCCAGCAATGCTTGCTATACTCAAAAATAAGGGACAAGTTATTACCCTGATTAAGCCCCAGTTTGAAGCTGGACGAGAGCACGTTGGGAAAAAAGGGGTAGTGAAGGACCCGCTGGTTCATGTTCAGGTGATAGAGCATGTCCTTGAAGAAGCGGAAAAGCTGGGTTTTACTGTAAAGGGATTGGAGTTTTCTCCAATCCGTGGACCAGAAGGAAATATTGAATATCTTGCGTGGCTTATGCTTGAAGAACAGGTGGGAATACCGTGGCGAGAACTCGCCTCCGAGATTGTTCAGCAGGCGCAAGTAGGAACGGAGTGAGTCTGTGAATCGAGTTGGGTTGTGGATTAATCGAAGTAAACCCGAAGCACAAATTTTAGCCCTCGAACTTACCGAGTGGTTTCAATCTAGGGGATGGGAAGTCCATAGCGAATGGGACGAGATAACCTCTCAGGGTGTAGATTTCCTTATTTCGTTAGGTGGAGATGGGACCCTTTTGGAAGCGGCAAGAGAGGCCGCGCCCTATCTAATTCCTGTTTTAGGAGTCAATTTGGGGAGGCTCGGATTCCTTTGCGAGATTGAACGGGACGAAATCTATTTGGCACTTGAAAAAGTCCTACGCCATGAGTATCAAGTTCAAGAGCGACTTATGCTTTCCGCATCTATAAAAGGTACAGATGAGAGTGAATACACCCTTCAGGTTCTTAATGATGTGGTATTTATGAGGGATACTTCCGCAGGGATGATCACTCTCCAGGCCAATCTGACAGGTGAGCCTTCAGTGAGTTACCCTGCGGATGGATTGATTGTTTCCACCCCAACGGGTTCCACCGCCTATGCTTTATCCGCTGGAGGACCCATTATGAGCCCTGAAGTCCAGGCCATTTTAATCACACCGCTGGCAGCGCATTCCCTATCCGCACGACCTATGGTGGTCTCTGAGAAGGAGAAAATCGATATCCTTTTAGAACGAGGGAATGAATGTAGGGTGACCTTTGATGGACATCAGAGCATCCTTTTGCGACCTGGTGAAACCGTACGAATCGTAACCGCGCCGATTAAAGCCTTGCTTATACGATTAGGGCAAAGAAGCTTCCCACAGGTCGTAAGAGAAAAGTTAAGGGATCGCTGGCATGATTAGACGTCTTCAGGATATTCAGGGCTTTCTTCGAGAGATTCTAAAACCCTATATTCATGCGGGAGATATTGTTCTTGATTTAACAGCAGGCCTAGGCAGGGATACGCTATTTCTTGCAGAAAATGTAGGCGAAGAAGGTCAAGTCCATGCGTTTGACGTCCAGGAAATCGCTCTTAAGGAGACACGAAAGCTCCTCAGAGAAAAGGGCCTAGAGAAGCGGGTTCACCTCTACGCCTTAGATCATGCCCGCTTATTGGAAAAGGTTCACACACCTGTCCAGGTTGCTATGTTCAATTTAGGATACCTGCCTGGGCATAATCATGAAATTACGACACAAGCCTTATCAACAATTACGGCCCTTAAAGCTGTATTAGAGCTACTCTGCATCGGTGGAGTCCTTACACTTACAGTCTATCGTGGGCATGATGGGGGAAATGAGGAGGCTCAAGCGGTTGAAGGGTTCCTACGAGCTTTACCTCGACGGACCTATAGTGTCTTACGTGGAGAATATACGAACCAGGGAGAAAACACACCATATTGGATTTTGGTTCAGAAAAACAAGGGGGATATTGGATGAAAGCCCGACGGCAGATGAAAATCCAGGCCATTATCACGAAGGAAGCCATTCATACCCAGGAAGAGCTAGCCGAGCGATTGCGTCAAGAAGGCTTTGATGTCACACAGGCAACAGTCTCGCGTGATATTAAAGAAATGGGCTTGATTAAAGTCCCTACTTCAGATGATGACTATCGATATGCCGTTCCCGGGTCGGCACAGCCAACGAATTCTCCAGAACGACTAAAACGGCGTATGAGAGAGACTGTAGTGACAGTTAATGACAGCGAAAATTTGATTGTAATTCGAACCATTCCTGGGAATGCTCAGGCTCTCGCTGATTTAATCGACAAAAGCAATTGGGAAGAAGTGATTGGTACTGTCGCTGGGGATGATACGATTCTACTAATCGTTAAACCCCTGAGTGCAGTTCCTACCATCCGAGCACGGATGGCCCGCCTCATGGAATAGTTTGTCCTGGGATAAGGGGGAGAGGGATGCGATGTTAGCGGAATTGCAGGTAGAGAATTTTGCCCTGATGGAAAAAGTACAATTGCGCTTTTCTTCTGGTTTAACGATATTTACGGGAGAAACTGGGGCAGGAAAATCCATGCTCATTGATGCTCTAAGTGTTTTATTAGGCGGAAGAGCAAGTGCTGATTTTATTCGGCATGGAATGGAGAAAGCTTGGGTTGAAGGTATCTTTGAAGAGTGCCCTCAGCCTGTGCTTGAGCGTTTAGAAGAGGCGGGGTATCCAATAGAAGAGGGACAACTTTTCTTAGCACGTGAAATCAATCGCAATGGCAGAAATAGCTGCCGTGTTCAGGGGCGGACTGTTCCCTTAAACCTTTACCGGAACTTAGTTCAGGGGCTAGTCGATATTCATGGTCAGATGGAGCATCAGTCTCTATTTCAACCCGATACTCATCGCGGCTTACTCGATGCGTTCGGAGGAGAGAAGCATTTGAAGCTTCTTGAAGAAGTAAATCAAAGTGCCCGCCGCTGTCGGAACCTACTCAATAAAGAGCGACAACTCATGCAATCTGAAGCGGATAGGGAGCGCAGGGAGGATCTCCTACGCTATCAGATTGATGAAATCACAGAGATAAATCCCAAACTCAATGAGGAAGAGAACTTACAGCTCGAAAAAAAACGTTTGGCTAATGCCGAAAAAATAATGAGTATTTCGTCAGAGGTTTATACTCATTTATATGAAGGAGCAAATACTCCCTCGGCCTATGATTTAATAGGTCGCTGCAGGAAAGCTCTACAGGACCTTATACGCTTAGATGAGAAAAGCAGCTCGATGCTTGAGCCGATTGAAGCTGTGTATTATATGATTGAAGATCTCGCATCTCAAGTTAATACTTATCAAGAAGAGTTTGATTTCGAGCCAGGTCGATTAGACTTAATTGAAGAGCGTTTAATTAAGTTAGAACATTTGAGAAAGTATGGACTTACTACTCAGGCAGTTTTACAGACTAAAGAGGAAATGATGGAAGAGCTTCATACTATTTCCCACCTTCAAGAGGAATTGGCAAGCTTACGTCAGGAGAAAGAAGCAGCTCTAGGAGAATATCTAGAAAAGGCAACTCATTTGACGCTTGCGCGAAGGAAGCAGGCTGAACGCTTAGAGCAAGGCTTGCAGCGGGAATTGGCTGATCTCGGACTCGAGAAAAGTCGTTTTGAAGTGCGCTTTTCATCGACGGATGCCCCCCAGATCGGCGGACTAGAGGGGATTGAATTCTATTTCTCGGCTAACCTCGGAGAGCCACCTAAACCTCTTGCCAAAGTTGCTTCCGGTGGAGAAATGTCTCGTCTTATGCTCGCTCTAAAAAGTTTACTCGCTCAGATTGAAAGTGTTGGAACGTTTATTTTTGACGAAGTGGATAGTGGAGTGGGTGGACGTACTCTTCAAAAGGTTGGCGATAAGCTGTCCAGGATTTCTGAGAACAAACAAGTATTTTGCATCTCACATGCTGCCCAAGTTGCTGCGTATGGAGATCATCATTATGGTATAGAAAAAGAAATTGTTAATGAACGAACTCAATCACACGTTAAATTGCTGTCTGAAGAAGAAAGAATTCGCGAACTCGCCAGAATGCTTGGTGGAGATGAAGCGCAGATTGCCTTAGAGCATGCCGAAAAATTATGGAAAAATATTCACGCATAATCTTATAAAAAATGATTATATTGGAGATTTTAAAGGAGAAGGCTAATTTTGGCCTTCTATTTTTTTATCTGGAAATCATGGAACGTATTATGCAGGATGAATTTAAAGCATGTTGGACAATTTAACATTAGAATTCAGTTAAAAAAAGATATTGTCTTGAATTTGAAGCGAAAGGAAGAAATATGGGGAGACAAAAAGACGGAGGGTGATAAGAGAGTGAAAACGAAGAGAGCCATGGTCTTCGCAAGTGTTCTTCTCTGTACCTTCCTCAGTCTTAATCCAACAATTCGGCAAATAGCTCAAATTCCCGACTATCGGGAACAAAGTCAAAGCACCTTACCTCAACTCACCGGTATTTTGTCTCATGTAATTGAAGCGGAAGAAAGTTCAAGAACAGATGCGGTTATGGCCACAAGAACGGGAAAATCGGAAGTTATTCAGATTTCCTATAAACTTTTTGGAATTTTCCCGTTGAAAACAAGCGAAATCGAGGTCATGCCAAATCTTAGCCTACTTCCTGGAGGACAATCTATCGGTGTAATGTTGCAGGCTAAAGGTGTTATGGTTGTCGGACAAGCAGCAGTTCAAGGGAAAGAAGGTAAAGCAGTTTACCCTGCTAAAGAAGCTGGAATTGAGGTCGGAGATGTAATTCTAAAAATTGATGGACAAGAAGTGCATTCTGATCAAGATGTAGCTAATGCTATCCATCAAGCAGGTGAAAAACAAGGCTTCTCGGAACTCCTCTTAAATCACAATGGACAATTCCTTCAGAAACGTGTTTCTTCAGTGTATTGCACGGAAACAAGGCGCTATCGTATTGGACTATATGTTCGAAACGAAGCAGCAGGAGTTGGAACCCTAACCTTCTATGAACCCAATAGTAAAAAATATGGAGCTTTAGGACACGTTATTAACGATGCAGATACCAACCAAAGGATTGAAGTTTTTAATGGGAATGTAGTAGCATCAACAATTTATGCGATTGAAAAAGGTAGGCGTGGACATCCTGGAGAGAAGATCGGATCATTCGTTAATCAATCCAAGTTCTCTGGAAATATCGAAAAAAACAGTGTTTCGGGAATTTTTGGTTCTTTAGAAGGAGAAATTAGCAACCCTTATTTTAAGGAACCCATTCCTGTAGCTTGGGAATCTGAGGTTAAAGAAGGACCCGCTAAGATATATACAGTTCTCGAAGGAGAAAAAATCGAAGAATATGAAGTTCAAATTGAAAGAATTATGAGGAATAGAACTGATAGCAAAAACATGGTTGTGCGAGTAACTGACCCAAGATTATTAGACAAAACAGGTGGGATTATTCAAGGCATGTCAGGAAGTCCGATTATACAAAACGGAAAAATTGTAGGCGCAGTAACCCATGTCTTTGTCAACGATTCTTCACGTGGATATGGGGTATTTATACAAAACATGTTGAAAGAAGCTGAAATTATAGAAAAGAAACAGGCAGCATAAATTTAATCCCTTTCAACGACGATTCGTTGGAAGGGATTTTATAGTGGAATTTTAAAAAAATTACAAAAAATTATCGCAATTTCCACTGGAAAGTATTACTATAGAAAAGGTAAAGTGTTATATTTTATTAGGTTCTTAAAGAGATAGCCTTCTTTTTTGTTAATGGCTTGTAAATCTTTTAGCAAGAAGCAGGATTATATTCTATAATTGTCGAATGACTTAGAATATACTTTGCATCAAGCAAGGGGGAGCAGTTTTTTATGCAAAAACCCATCAGAGTCTTATTGGCAGACGACAACAGAGAATTTGTCGAGGTATTAAAGGAATACATAACACGACAAGAGGATATGCAACTTGTCGGGATTGCCTATCATGGGAATGAAGCTTTAGATTTAATTTACCGAGAACAACCTGATTTAGTAGTTTTAGATATAATTATGCCACATTTGGATGGATTAGGTGTCTTGGAGAAGATACAAAATGATATTCAAAAGCCGCATGTAATTATCTTAACTGCCTTTGGTCAGGAAAGCATGACTCAACGCGCTGTGCAACTTGGTGCCGACTATTTTATCTTGAAACCCTTTGATTTGGAGACCCTCGGAAAAAGGATTAGACAACTTCAAGGTACCGAGCCTATTTCAAACTTGAATATGAGCTTGCAAGGGAATTTTTCTGCAGGAACCACGGGTACTTCTTCCTTCAATTCTAATTCTACGATTACTCCGACAAATACCCGAAATTTAGAAGTTGAAGTGACGCGAATGATTCATCAAATGGGAGTTCCAGCTCACGTTAAAGGTTACCAATATTTAAGAGACGCTATCGTGAGTGTCGTCCAGGAAGTATCTCTTCTTGGGGCAGTGACCAAAGAACTCTACCCGATGATAGCAGATAAATATAATACCACTCCGAGTCGGGTCGAGCGAGCAATTCGTCACGCGATTGAACTCGCTTGGGACCGCGGGAATATCGATTTTATGAATCGATTCTTTGGTTACACCATTAATGTGGATCGTGGTAAGCCTACAAATTCGGAATTTATTGCTATGGTTGCTGACAAGCTTAGAATGGCTAATATGCTTTGCTAAGCTACTTATAGCAATAACCTACTTCGGTTTTGTTTAATGAATTTTTTTCGCTAAACACCTTCTTAAGACTGTATTGGGATGTCAGGAAGGTGTTTATTTTGACTATATGTCCTATTTTAAAGGAAAAGTAAGCTAATGTAAGCTAATGTAAGCTCTTGCATTGTACGATGTAAGAGCTTATTGTCTTTAATCGGGAAGGATATTGGACAATTATTCTTGAATATATTGTATTAGAAGATTCGCAATTTTCTCATTAGGAGGTTTGCACTTGTTTCAGCCTGATTCACCGGATGAGCGTATAGACCGATCTGAATACGAGAAGTTGAATGAACAAGTGAACCGTCTACTTGAGGTTCAGACCTTGCTTTCGGCGATTATTAACTCTACCCAGGATGCAATCTCTGTCGTCGATGAGAACGGTTTAGGAATCTTGATTAATCCTGCCTATACGCGTCTGACGGGATTGACGGCGGAGGATGTCATAGGAAAACCTCCAACGGTAGATATAGCTGTGGGAGAGAGTATGCATATGCATGTCTTGAAAACAGGAGAAGCGGTTCAGCGGGTCTCGATGAAAGTAGGGCCCAAGGGAAGAGAAGTTCTTGTTAATGTGGCACCGATTCATGTAAGGGGTGAAATTCGAGGTTCTGTCGGTGTAATCCATGATGTATCTGAGATTCGAAAGCTTTCAGAGGAATTGGAGGGCGCACGGCGACTGATTCGTCATCTGGAAGCTAAATATACCTTTAAGGATATAATCGGGGAAAGCACAGCAATCAGAGAGGCCATCGACCAAGCACAGAGAGCTGCACAGACACCAGCGACTGTCATGTTACGCGGGGAGAGTGGAACAGGAAAAGAGCTTTTTGCCCATGCCATTCATCATGCAAGTTCGCGTCTTAAGGGACAGTTTATTCGTGTAAATTGTTCAGCCTTAACGGATAATTTATTAGAGAGTGAACTCTTTGGCTATGTAGAAGGGGCATTTACTGGAGCGAAACGTGGTGGGAAGATTGGGCTTTTTGAGGAAGCAAATAAAGGAACCCTATTTCTTGATGAAATCGGAGGGATTAGTTTAAAGCTCCAGGCCAAGCTTTTGCGTGTTCTGCAGGAAAAAGAACTTATTAAGGTAGGAGATAATAAACCGGTGATGGTGGATGTCAGAGTTATTGCCGCGACGAATCTTAATCTCGAAGAAGAGGTTCGAGAGGGTCGCTTTCGTGAGGATCTCTATTATCGACTGAATGTCATCCCAATTATTATTCCCCCTCTGCGCTACAGGCGTTCAGACTTGCCATTGTTGATTCATCAGCTTATCCGGAAATTCAATCAGGACTATGGTCGATGTGTAGATAAGATTGGGGAAAGGGCTTTAGCTGTATTGAATCACTATGATTGGCCGGGAAATGTAAGAGAATTAGAAAATGTCTTAGGCCGGGCAATTATCAACATGCGAATAGGAGAGAACGTGATCGAGGAAGGGCATCTTCCGCCATTAAGGGCTATTCCTTCTCTAACCCATACGTCGGAGGAAATAGAAATTGCTCCTGAAAGGGAAAACGCATTGATTCCTTTGGATTTAACTCTTGGTTTTGAGAGGCTTCAGCAGAAATGTGAAAAAGAGATTATTCAGCAGGCATTAGTACAGACGGATAGAAATAAAACCAAGGCGGCTCAGCTTTTAAAAATTTCTATTCGAAATTTATATTATAAATTAGAACGCTATTCTATAGAGTAAGTTTATAGCATGCCCATTCTGCTATTCATCGTCATTAGATGTTGACATCAGATCCTGAAAAGATTTTTTAATAATCGTAGTGAACGGTCTTAACCGTTCGGCATCGGTATTCTCTAAATCTAAGTTAAGACCGTTCACTACACCGGTTCTTTTTAATTAGTATGAAAAAAGCTGCATGCATTCTTTTGCAGTTATGCATGATTCTTCATTAGATAATCCTAAAATGGTTCACTGAAGTGAGCCTTTTTTTATTTTGGTAAGAGAGTTTCCCCTTGCCAAAGGCTTAGAAAATTTTAATAATTCTGAATTTATAAAACAACTCCTCCTGGCACTCTACTTGCAATAACTTAAGGATATGTCAAAGGGGCTATGTTTACTACTTCAGTACTTATGACCGAAGTTATAACTAGCAAAAAAGGAAGGGGATTGAGTATGGGAATTTTTGAGACGATGGAAAGGTTGGATTACGAACAGTTAGTATTTTGCCATGATGAGGCGTCCGGCTTGAAAGCAATTATCTGTATCCATGATACGACATTAGGACCAGCTCTTGGTGGAACTCGGATGTGGAACTATCAGAGTGAGGAGGAAGCTATTCGAGACGTCCTACGCTTAGCTCGGGGAATGACCTATAAGAATGCTGCAGCAGGTTTGAATATAGGGGGCGGAAAAACAGTTATCCTAGGGGATTCACGGACTGAGAAGAGTGAGGAGTTATTTCGGGCACTCGGGCGCTTCGTTCAAGGGTTAGGTGGACGTTATATTACGGCGGAAGACGTCGGTACAAACGTCCAGGATATGGACTGGGTGCGATTAGAAACACAATTTGTGACTGGAGTATCCTCTTCTTATGGTTCCTCAGGGGATCCTTCACCGATGACTGCACGGGGAGTATGGCGTGGGATGAAAGCAGCGGCAAAAGAAGTTTATGGTACAGCGAATCTCTCGGGGAAAACAGTGGCTGTGCAAGGTTTAGGACATGTCGGACGGTATCTAGTACAGCTTCTAGCTAAAGAAGGGGCTAGACTTATTGTTACAGACGTTAATTTGGAGGCAGTACACCAGGTGGTTAGCGAAACTGGAGCAACTGCTGTGGAGCCTGAAGAAATCTATGGCGTAGAATGCGATATCTATGCACCCTGCGCATTGGGTGCGGTGATTAACGATCTCACGATTCCACAATTGAAGTGTCGAATCGTTGCAGGGGCAGCAAATAACGTTCTAGCAGAGGAGAGGCACGGCGACCAACTTCATGAACTTGGAATCCTTTACGCACCGGATTATGTCATTAATGCGGGCGGAGTGATTAATGTTGCAGATGAACTCGAAGGGTACAATTATGAGCGGGCTTTAAAGAAGGTTGAAGGAATTTATGATAATCTGACTAAGGTCATCTCTATAGCGAAAAGGGATCAAATACCTACCTACCAAGCAGCAGACAGGATGGCTAAAGAGCGAATCGAGAAAATCGGACGAGTAAGAAGTACCTTCTTACGTGTTTAGGCGAAGCCCCAAGCCGATTCTAGAGTGAAAGGTAGAAAGGGGTGACTATATGCGAAAAGTGGAGTTCGATGAGGATCGCTGTAAAGGGTGTGAACTCTGTATCGAAGCGTGTCCGAAGCATATTATCGTCATGGGAGAACATTTTAATGGAATGGGTTATCATCCCGCTCAAGTTATAGATCAGGAAGCCTGCATTTCCTGCGCTTTCTGTGCTAGGATGTGTCCGGATACGGTGATTACGGTTAGAAGGGAGGAGAAAAGGCATGGCTAAGGTACTGATGAAGGGAAATGAGGCATTAGCAGAGGCCGCAGTGCGTGCCGGGTGCCGCTACTTTTTTGGATATCCAATCACTCCACAAAATGAAATTCCCGAATACTTATCTTGGCGGCTTCCGGAAGTAGGCGGCACTTTTGTTCAAGCGGAATCAGAAGTAGCCGCAATCAACATGGTGTATGGAGCGTCCGCCGCTGGCGCCCGGGTGATGACTTCCTCCTCCTCTCCAGGTATCAGTCTCAAACAAGAAGGCATTAGCTATCTGTGCGGATCAGAGCTCCCTTGTGTCATCGTTAATATGCAAAGAGGTGGTCCTGGACTCGGAGGAATTCAACCCGGTCAATCGGACTATTTCCAGGCGGTGAAAGGAGGAGGGCATGGGGACTACCATCTCCTTGTTTTGGCGCCCGCAACATTGCAAGAAGTCGTGGATTTAATGAGCAAAGCCTTTGATCTAGCAGACCAATATCGAAATCCGGTTATGATTTTAGGTGATGGGATATTAGGCCAAATGATGGAAACAGTCGAACTGCCAGATGAGGATAGTATAGGGAAATTGCAGACTAAGACTTGGGCCTTGACAGGTGCCAAAGGACGCCCCTCAAAAGTAATCCATTCCTTATTTCTTGATCCAGAGAAGCTTGAGCAACAGAACCTTCACCTAAAAGAAAAGTATGATACCATGAAAGAATATGAAACAATGGCAGAAAACTTTCTCACAGAGGATGCAGAAATTATCCTAGTGGGTTATGGTTCGGCAGCTCGAATTGCCAAGGCTGCAGTAGAGCAGGCAAGAAAATTAGGAATCAAGGCAGGGTTATTTCGTCCAATTACACTCAATCCTTTTCCGACGAGAGAAATTCAAGCTGCATGCTCTGGTGCAACCCAAGTTCTAACCGTAGAAATGAGCTTGGGGCAGTTGGTAGAAGATGTTCGCTATCATCTAGAGTTCAAGCTTCCCGTTCATTTTTACGGTCGTGTAGGGGGGATGGTTCCTTCTACCCGTGAAGTTCTGACAGAGGTTTTGCGTCTCGCTCAGGAAGGGGGAGCAGAATGATTACCGTTTTTGAACGTCCAAAGGCCTTGACCGAAGCAAAAACTCATTATTGCCCCGGGTGTACACATGGAATCATTCATCGCATTGTTGCCGAGGTGATTGATGAGTTAGGGGTGCGCGAAGAAACAATCGGAGTAGCACCTGTTGGATGCTCAGTTTTGGCCTATAACTATTTTAATCTGGATATGGTAGAAGCAGCACATGGCCGTGCACCGGCAGTTGCTACCGGGATTAAGCGCGTTCATCCTGATAAAGTCGTTTTTACGTATCAGGGAGATGGGGATCTCGCAGCGATTGGAACTGCGGAGATTATCCATGCGGCTGCTCGTGGGGAGAAGTTTACCACCATTTTTGTGAATAATGCTATTTACGGAATGACGGGTGGGCAGATGGCCCCTACCACTCTGATTGGACAAGAGGCCATGACCGCACCTAAAGGTCGCGATTCTCAGTCCCAAGGCTTCCCCATTCGAATGTCCGAGATTCTAGCAACCTTGGAGGGGGCGGCTTTCATTGCTAGGGTATCTGTTCATAACCCACAGGAAGTTATGAAAGCAAAAAAAGCAATTCGTAAGGCTTTCGAATATCAATTGGACAAAAAAGGTTTTACCCTAGTTGAAGTATTATCGACTTGCCCAACGAATTGGGGACTAACACCCATAGAAGCGCTTAAGTGGTTGGAAAAGAACATGATTCCTTATTACCACCTTGGCATAAATAAAGATCTTGAGGAGGTGTGAGGGATGCTGCAGGAAATCATCCTCGCAGGATTTGGGGGTCAGGGTGTTATGTCCATGGGGCAGCTACTTGCTTACGCTGGAATGTATGAGGAAAAGCATGTAAGCTGGATTCCCTCCTATGGCCCTGAGATGAGAGGCGGAACAGCGAATTGTGCTGTGACGATTTCTGACTCACCGATTAGTTCTCCTATCGTGAACGAACCCAATACACTCATCGTCTTGAATAATCCGTCTCTTGAGAAGTTTGAAAAGGAGATCCAATCCAACGGTCTGCTTCTCATTAATTCCTCTCTCATTGATATAGAGCCACGAAGGAAAGACCTTACTATTCTAAGAATTCCTGCAGACGGTCTTGCTAATGATAAATTTGGGAATAGCCGTGTCGCGAATATGATAATCCTCGGAGCTTATCTCGAACTTACCCAGGCAGTATCAGTGGAATCAGTTGAGAAAGCACTAAAAAAAGTTTTGCCGGATTATCGGCATCAGCTCATTCCTCTAAATCGAGAGGCCTTAGAGTTTGGAAGGGAATTTGGGAAGGAATATTTAGGAGCTTTACAGTAATTTTATATAAAGAAATTAGGATAAGATAATAAAGGTTTTGTAAACAAACTATATTTAAAGAAGTTAAGTAAGCTGTCCTGGTTTTACATTACCTAGAGGACAGCTTTTTCTGCTATACTTGAGATATCCTCATAAAAGAAGATATCCATTACTAAAAGAAGAAATCGTTAACTTTTTACGTCTATACTTTAGGGAGATTTCGTTGTCTGTTAGATTGGAGTCAAAGGAGGGAAAACTTCTGATGTCAGTTGGAATAATCTCGATACTAAGTTTCGTCCCGGTGGTATTACTACTCCTTATTTTTGCAGTTATCTTTATGGCTCGTTCACATCAAAAAGGTGTGGAAGCAGAGCACCAAGTAGAAGGGGGAAAACGTATGATTAAAACGGTATACACGTATTTGATTTTGTTTGCAACCTTGATGATGACCATCGGAGGAAGTGTTGCAGCTTTCATGGCTGTAGCAGACTTGGTTTCTCCTCCCGGCTATTACATGTCCTTTGAACAATATAAGCTTGGGTCAGTAGGAATCAAAGAACCAATTCCGACGAATTCGACTCAACCCCCCGCTCAAAACGAGGTGAAAAGTGAAGAACAATTACAAAAAGACTATCAAGTATTAGCTAACGAGGAGAAGAATCGAGCACGTGAACGTGCCCTGAATAGCCTTATTAAAAGCTTTGGGTGGATTGTGATTCCTTTGCCCGTGTTCTTGTATTATCAGCGTAGGTTAAGGCAGGAGTAGCTAAGGTCTTCAGGAGTTTAAAGCAGTCAAGTGAGACCACTTCACTTGGCTGCTTTATTTTTTATTATTGGCAGGATATGATAAGGAGAGGATAGGATTCGGGTAGGAGATGGTTTTGAATGAAAAAGAATATGGATAAACTAGAAGAGGAATGCGTTCGAAAAGAAACAGTTTTTGAAGGTAGAATGATTCGAGTAGATCGTGATACAGTACGATTACCGAACGGGGTGGAAACAACTCGGGAGGTTGTTCGGCATCCTGGGGCAGTTGCTATCTTGCCTTTTAAAGGTGACAATTTGCTTCTTGTTCGTCAATATCGCTATCCTATTGAGCAAATAACCTTAGAAATTCCAGCGGGTAAATTAGATCCTGGAGAGGAACCTTTAATTTGTGCGGGACGTGAATTAAGGGAGGAGACAGGGTATCGAGGGACCTTAGAGTACCTGGGAACCTTCTATTCGACGCCAGGTTTTTCCGATGAAGTCATGCATCTTTATAAGGCTACGGATTTAGTCTGGGATCCCTTGAGCCCTGACGAGGATGAGTTTTTGAATGTTGAGAGTATCTCTTGGGTTGAGGCAAAGGAAAAGGCGGTTTCTTGCGGTTTTAATGATGCGAAGACGATTCTTGGGATTTTAATGTTAATGGGGAGAAGCCAGTGATTAATGTATTTGCAGATCTGCATATTCATATTGGGCAAAGTCTCGATGGAAAAGCGGTTAAGATTACTGCGGCGAAAAGCATGACCCTTCCTAATGTCTTGCAAGTATCACGAGAGATTAAAGGTCTTTCGATGATCGGAGTGATTGATGCTCATTCCCAAGGGGTACGAAAAGACTTTAAAGCGTTACTCCGGGAGGGTGTCCTCCGACCCATCGAGGGTGGGGGATTTCAGGCTGGAGATTTGACAATTATTCCGGGAACTGAAATAGAATTATCCGTAGGAGAGGGCTCTGCCCACTTTCTTGCTTACTTTCCTACCCTTGACCACCTTGAGCGATATGTTCAGGGCGTTCAACCTTATGTGAAGAATTGGCAACTCAGTTCTCAGAAGGCCTACCTTAAAGTGGATCAATGGCTTGAGGCTGTCGCAGAAGGGGAAGGAATGTGGTTACCCGCCCATGCCTTTACTCCTCATAAAGGAATCTATGGGAATTGCTGCAACAGTCTGCTCGATGTTTTGCCAGGCTTGCCGTCTGCTTTGGAAATTGGTCTAAGTGCAGATCGACAGATGGCTAGATCGATAAGCGAATTAGGAGAGGTAGTGCTTTTTAGTAATTCTGATGCCCACTCTCTTCCTAAGATTGCAAGGGAATATAATCGAATCGAACTCACTGAAAGCTCATTTCGGGGCTTAACCGATCTCGTTTATAGAAAGCAGGGACAAGTTCTAGCCAACTTTGGACTTCCCCCTATCTTTGGAAAGTATCACAGAACGTATTGCCTTGTTTGTGAACGGATTGTTGCTGGAACTCCTCCGCAGCTCCAGTGCCCCTATTGCGGGAGTAAGAATGTCGTTAGGGGAGTGCTTGATCGGCTAGTGAGTATTGCCGACTGTGAAATACCTAAGGAGGCAGACCCTCATTATATTTACCAAGTCCCCTTAAGCGATTTGCCTGGCATTGGCCCAAAAATGCATAAACGCCTGCTTGAAAACTTTGGAACGGAAATGGCTGTTCTTCACCAAGTAAGCGAAGAGGATTTAGTGAAAGTTGCAGGGGAAAAAGTTGCACACTGGATTCTTCGCTCACGAGCTGGGAAGTTAGAATTCCAACCTGGGGGAGGAGGAGTATTTGGTAAGGTAGTGGACATACTTTCCTAGTCACTCGAATAGGATGTCTATATAGGTATCATGATGGCTATCGCCTATATAGACAGGGGGTTTGGAAGGTATGCGAAAGAAGTTAGCAGAGCATATCCGACAATATTGGGTGATTTATCTGACACTATCCAGTGTCTATTTAGCAGGAATTATATTCGGGGCAATCGGGGTTGGAGCCTTGGACCGGACGGAAGCCACTCAGCTCAGCTCTTTTTTGGACAACCTTATAGGGAGTCAACCTAGAGGACTTGACTCAGGCTTCCTTCTGCAACTCGCCCGGGAGCAGTTTATTATCATGGCAGGAATTTGGATTCTTGGGTTAACCGTGATTGGTACCCCCTTGATCTTTCTTATCGTTTTCACACGAGGATTTATACTCGGATTTACGATGAGCTTTATCATTGGCGTAAAAGGTTTCTGGGGACTTGGTCTCGTGCTCATTTCTGTTCTCATTCCAGCAATCGCAGGAATTCCGCTCCTTCTCTTTGGAGCAGGCTTGGCCACCATTTTTTCCTTCCTTCTCCTCAAGGGAAAACAAGCGGGAGAATCCTTACGACGAGAATTTGTGTATTATTCCCTAGCGACAATTCTAGTGTCACTCGGCTCAATTATCGTTGGAGTTTCGCAAGGGTACTTTTCCATACTGGGAGTCAGATTCTTTAATTTGTGAGTGCAAGTTGTGCGGATCTGTGGGGAGCGTGCACACGCGATGCAAGGGGATGCAAGTGGGGATGGTTCTTGCATCCCTGTCCTCTTGTTTTGTTTACTTAATTTTAAGGTTTATCTTTCCGAAAATTCGGCTGGGATAGTCGTATAACTGGAACGTAATCGGAGACAGGTACATTACCTTTCCAGGAAGGGCAATGGTCAGGGCTTGATCCTGCTCGTCATTGCCAAAATGGGTCGCCGTTCCTTGTCCTCCCGAGTCAAATGCTTTGCCACTTGCATCAGTAAACTGGGAACTGAAAATGCTGTATCCTCGATTTTTATCATACTCTGGATGAGTTTTCAGGAGGAAGAGGAGTTCATATTGTCCCTCAGGAGTTTTGAAGACTTGGTCAAGAGCGAGGTATGGGGGACTTTCGAGGATCTTTCCTTGCTCAAGATCGAGAACAACTTTTGTTCGGTTCTTATCTAGGGCACGGATGCTTTGTCCTCGAAGGGTTAGTTCCTTAGGCTCTGTGAAATAATTACTTTGGAAGTAAAGAGTTACGTGATTATCATCGAGTTGGCTTCCGGTAACACCATTCATGATTCGGCCCCACTCTTGCCCTTTTTCATCGAGGAGTCTTAAATCGTCAAAGGCGAAGATTTTTTTGGTGTTGGCGGGATCGTAAGCAACCTGGAGTATTGTCCGGGTCGGATAAACGGTCGCACGTTCAAAGGTGATTTTTTGCCCTTCTATGATTACATTTTGATTGATGTCATAGACAGTCTTCATTCCAGCAAATCTTTCTTTGTCTACTGGAAGGTTCACTTCCCAACTTGAAGAGAGGACTGCCAGTGGTTCATTGTACAGAATTCCTGAGGGAAGTCCCACTTTTACAGGTATTGAAGATTCTTGAGTATTTCGTTCATTGAGCCATACTTTCAAAGTGAGCTGTTCGGGGAGAATAGTCTCTTCGTTAAAGTCGACATTGATTTTTTCATGAATTTTCCCATCACCATCGGGATCAGGATTCCCTGAACTTCCATGGCTAATGGATACAGCCAGGGGGGTGCCTTTTTCATCAAAAAGTTCAGGGCGAGAAAGTTCGAGGGTTTCATGATCCCCTTTATCCTCGAGGGTATAGAAGATGATGAGGCTTGATTCATCCATAATGATTCCATCCACGGTAAACAGGATCCCTTCGTGTTCATCGGATACTCCAATAGGCTGGATAAAGTCATTTTCAACTGCGGATTGAAGCCCTTTGTCAAAGTTAATAAGCTCCACGATATATCCAAGTCCTGGAACTTTATGAAGTACTGCCGCTAGAGTTGGGGAAACCCGAACAGAAATCAGGAGAACAATGAGAAGAAAGCTAGCGACAAGAGTAGTCCATTTCCGAAAGGTATGAGCTTTTCGAGCTTTGATTCCTTGGGCTAAGCCTTTTTGGAGCGAAGCGTCTAGGGCAGTAGGTATAGTCACGCAGTTTGATAGATCTTTGATGCGCTCAAGAGCTTGGGTTTCGATAGGATAACATTTTTCAAATTCATCGGTGTCTTTCTGTGCGTCGCTCTTGTTCGTTTCTATCGTTTCGAATACTTCAGTTGTTTTCTCTTCTCGTTTGTCTTCCTCAAACATGATTATTCCCCCTCTCCCCAAGATGCACTCTGAGTTGTTTTAGGGCTTGATTTAACCAAGTCTTAACCGTTCCTTCGGGTCTCTCCAGTATGTCAGCAATGTCTCGGAGGGTTAAATCCTCGAAATATTTTAGCTCTATGATCTGGCGGTATTTGAAGTCCATATGCTCAAGCGCAGCCAAAATATCTAATCGCTGGAGATCGGCCTTTCCTCCCGGTTCGGTCGGATCATTGTCACTACTGGATAAACCTGAAGCGACTTCCACATCATAAGGGGCTTGGCATTTAAGATATTTCAATTCGTCCTGACAGACATTGATGAGTATCCGGATGAGCCAGGTTCGGAAGTATTCTGGCTTCTTAAGTTTTTTTAGATTGCGGTACGCGCGATACGTTGTTTCTTGGATTGCTTCTAAAGCTCCTTGTTCATTTTTTAGGTAGCGAAAAGCAATGCGATAGAGCTGGTCCTTTTGGAGGCTCAAAAGCTGATAAAAAGCCTCAGCGTCTCCTTTTTGTGCCTCCAGTATGATTTGAGTATCCAAAGTCCACCTCCTGACATTTATCTTTTGAGCGTTGGAAGATTTACACTGTGCTTAACGAGATTAGTAATCTGGGAAAAGGGTACTACTGATTAGACCGAGCTGAGGTCGAAAAGGTTTTGCTCATCTTCAGTTATTCTTTCTTAACACATAAATACCCTGTCGATGGTAGAGAGATTGATTCATGTGTGACTAAAATCCAGATAGTTGTCACTTTTGAGATGTGGCAGTCTGACGTCCCCATGGCAAAGCGAGCTTACGGGTAAAGACAATTCTGATTATGGTTCCTTTTTTCCCTTGAAAATTCATAATAATACATGCTATACTAAAAAAGCCTAATTAAATTGAATACAGGTTCTTTGTGTTGGGGTAAACTTTGCGAAAGCAAAGGACGCTAAAGCTATGGGTCTACGGCTGAACAAATGAATTCAGCTAGGATCGCCAAGCTACAAGTCTTTGAACTTCTTAGGGGAGAGCAGTTCCTTTTTGGGATGCTCTTTTTTTGTTGTCCTAAAAAGGTCATATTCTGCTCAAAGGGAGGAACACTAAAGACTTTAGCACTTATTTGAAATTAGAAATCAAACGAAAAAGGAGGTTTTTTCTACCGTAAGCTACTGACTTGTGAATTATTGACAATGTTATTGAGTCCAATAGAGAAATTATTATTTTTGGAGGAGTGTCCTATGAATCAAAAAGGTATCGAACAGGTGAATCCGATGAGTATCGGACAGGCATTCAGAGCAAATTTTCTGGGTCATGCTCCGACCTGGTACAAAATAACCATTCTTGCTTTTCTAGTGTTGAATCCTATATTGATGTTTACCTTTGGTAAGTACGTTACGGGTTGGATATTGATTGTTGAATTTATCTTTACTCTTGCAATGGCGCTAAAATGTTATCCCCTCCCTGCTGGTGGACTTCTTGCAATCGAAGCCGTTATTATAGGGCTTACTAACCCCCATTCAATCTATCACGAAGTTGAGCTGAACCTTCCGGTTATTCTACTTCTGATGTTTATGGTTGCCGGGATATATTTTATGAAAGAAGGTCTTGTGTACCTGTTTACCAAGATCCTTACCAAAGTACATTCTAAAGTCGCGCTTGCGTTCTTGTTCTCTATACTGGGTGCAGCTCTTTCCGCTTTTCTAGATGCGCTAACCGTAACGGCGGTGATTATCGCTGTAGCATATGGATTCTACAACATCTTCCACAAGTTTGCTTCGAGCGAAGAAGTATACGAAAAATACGACGTCAATAACGATCATATTGTTGATGACAAATATCACGAGGACCTGGACCAGTTCCGTGGTTTTCTGCGCAATCTCATGATGCATGGTGCTGTGGGTACTGCACTAGGCGGAGCAACAACACTGGTTGGTGAACCGCAGAATCTACTCATTGGTTCTATTATGAAATGGGACTTCGCTGATTTCTTTTTAAACAGCGCACCTGTGTCAATCCCGGTACTGATCGTTGGTCTTCTAACCGCCATTACCCTTGAAGTCACTAAGTTTGGGGGGTACGGCTATCAGCTTCCTGATTCTGTTCGAAAGGTTATGGAAGATGACGCAAAAGCCAAAGATGCTGCGATGGATACTCGCGGACGTGTACGCCTGATTATTATGGCTGTATGTGGCGTTCTGCTCATTTTCTCCCTGGCGTTGCACCTGGCAGAAGTCGGCATCATTGGTCTGATGATTATTATCTTGCTTACCTCTTTCAACGGGGTTATTGAAGAAGGGCGCATCGGTCATGCGTTTGAAGAAGCATTGCCGTTTACTGCGCTACTGGTCGTATTTTTCTCCATTGTTGCGGTTATTCATGACCAGCATCTGTTTACGCCGATCATTCAGTGGGTACTGCACCAGGAAGGGCAGAATCAGCTTGTCGCTTTCTTTGCGGCAAACGGTGTCCTTTCTTCAATCAGTGACAACGTATTTGTTGCTACCGTTTATATGACCGAAACACAGAAAGCGTTTGAAGCTGGAGGCATTGCACTGGAGCAGTACAATAAACTGGCTGTTGCAATTAACATGGGTACAAACATCCCTTCCGTTGCTACACCAAACGGCCAGGCGGCGTTCCTGTTCCTGTTGACCTCTGCACTTGCTCCGGTGATTCGCCTATCTTACATGGAAATGGTGAAACTGGCTTTACCCTACACCATCACTATGACTGTAACTGGTGTGCTGGCAACAATGTACCTGTTGTAAACATCCAAAAATGAGTGGGATTTTAATTCAGAATCCCACTCATTTTTGGCGAATCCCCCTTAGCTCTTACTCGATTATCTTTCATCTATTGTACTTTTACACAGTTATTCTTTTCGAGAAAGGGATGAACTCCTAGCATGACACACAGTTTATTGTGGAATCTAACTCTCAATATTAGTTTGTTAGTGCTTATTGCTAGTTTCTTAACAAAGATTAAGCTTTTACGGCGGATGCTCCTTGAAAAAAGGGGTAGCCTTTGGGGGCAGGCTACCCTTGCCGTTATCTTTGGGCTGTTTTGTATCCTCTCCACCTATACTGGCATTCGACAAGAGGGCGTCATTGCGAACACACGCGTTATCGGAGCATTAGCCGGAGGTATAATAGGGGGTCCGGTCGTTGGAATCGGAGCAGGGCTCATCGGAGGCATTCACCGCTATTTTTATGATATTAATGGTTTTACTTCGGTGGCCTGTGCTCTATCCACATTGCTTTCCGGCATTATAGGTGCTGTGATTTACCCATATTTCCAGCGGGGAAAATGGAATGCGTTTGGCCTTTTTGCCATTACCGCCTTTTCAGAAATCGTAGAGATGGCCATGATTTTACTGATCGGCCACCCCTTTGATATCGCTCTAAGTGTGGTAAGAAACATTGCTCTGCCTATGATTATTTTGAATTCTTTAGGTATGTTGATTTTTATCGCTACCTTTAAAAATGTTTTTAGAGAAAAGGACCTAGAATCAGCTACAAAACTAAGGCATGCTTTGTCTATCGCTGAGCAATGTCTTCCTTATCTAAGAAAGGGTCTTTCGAGCAGGGAGGATCTAAATAACGCCGTATCCATCATTCTGTCCTCCGCCATATGCTCATGCGTGATAATAACTGACCGCCAGCAGGTTCTTGCCTGGGGGCAGACAGATCTTGATCTAGATACCAACTTTCTTAAGGAGCTCCCCTTACCCGCAATACAGGCTATGGAAAACAATCGCTTTGTTACCTTGACGGAAACCGAGAATAATACCCTACTTAAGGAGATTCTTCGCAACCACATGATCATTGCAGCACCCCTCACCAAGATGGAGCAGCCCGTAGGATGTCTTATGGTCCTTGTAAAACGTCGTTGGGTCAATCTCGAAGCGGATATTAGCTTTGTAAAAGGCCTCGCGACCTTGTTTTCCACTCAGATAGAGCTCTCCGAAATTGACTATCAGAAGCGCCTACTCCAAAAAGCAGAGTTCTCCGCTCTTCAAGCTCAAATAAATCCTCATTTTCTGTATAACTCTTTAAATACCTTATCCTGTATTTGTAGAGAAAATCCGGATCAAGCCAGAGAGCTTCTCGTGATAATGGCCACGTATTTTCGACAAACCTTGGAATCAGACCGTTCTATGATCAGCCTTAAAGAGGAAATGGCGCATGTGAATAGCTATCTAGTTTTAGAAAAAGCACGCTTCGAGGACAAGCTGGAGGTTATGATTGACATCCCTGAATCTGTGGATTGTCTGGTCCCTACTCTGATACTTCAACCCATCGTTGAAAATGCAGTCAAGTATGGAACCGATTTCCAGGGATGCCGCCGCATCAAGATTGTCGCCCGTGAAGGGACAGGTAGCATCTCTATCATCGTCTCAGACTGCGGACCAGGTTTCCCACCTAATGTGTTAGAAAATCTTCAAGACGGTACCTACGATAGCAATCACATTGGTCTTTCCAATGTACAGAGACGGCTGAAAAGTATCTATGGGGAAGAAAACAATCTTCGTATTTTCTGTAGCCCAGAGGGCTCTCAAGTGGAGTTTTTGATAACTGACACCATGGATGATGCATATAGGATGATTCGAAAGGAGCCTGCCTAATGAGAATTGCTGTTGTAGATGATGAGCGACCAGCCAGAAGTGAATTAATACACCAGCTTCTTGAGCTTGTTCCCGAAGCCGTAATATCTGAAGCAGACAGTGGTGCCGCCGCCCTTGAAATGCTGAGTAAAGATAGTTTTGATCTAGTATTCATTGATATAGACCTAGGCGATATCCAAGGAACAGTTTTAGTCTCCACTATTCAAAAGCTAATGCCCAAGGCCCGGATTATCTTTGCCACCGCTTATTCACAATATGCAGTTCTTGCCTTTGAACTCGGAGTTTCAGACTATATTCTTAAACCCTTCGACAAGTCACGGCTTGAAAAGATCGTGGAAAACTTCCGAATGGAACAAGAATCCTCCAACAAAAAACCTCTTACGAACAGACTGCCTGTCAACTGCAACCGCAGAATAGTTTTGGTGGATATGAGCAGCATCGTTTTTATAGAAACCCATCAACGTAGTTGTGTAATACACACCAAAAACGGGGATCTTACTGAAAACCTTTCCATTGGTGAATATGAAAAGAGGCTCTCTGGATACCGCTTTTTCCGTATCCACAAAAGCTATCTGGTCAACCTAGAGCAGGTACAGGAGATTTTCCCATGGCATAACAACGGCTTCGCTCTAAAAATGTTGGGCTATGAAAATGAGATTCTGCCTGTTGGTCGAGAAAAGATTAAGGAGCTTAGACAGATCCTCGAAATCTAATCCTATATATTCAGATTGCTCAGCCGTATATAAAAGTTATGTACTGGCTATTTTTTTGCTCGAGAATACCTTTTTATACGCTTACTACGTCGTTCAAACATACTGATTTACATTTAAAACGAAAACTGTTTAATTGCGCCTTTTCAGATGATACATTTTAGATGAAAAATTCTAAAAATTGAGTTACTCGGACAAGGAGGTGCCAAAAAACAGTTAAAATCCATACCTGTAAACACATTATTTTAAGGAGGTTGAATTATGGAAGCTGGTTTTAATTCGTTAATCGTGATGCTTGTTGCCCTTGTCATTCTCGTTCTTTCCATTATTAAGTTCAAAGTTCACCCGGTTTTTGCACTCATCTATGTAGCTATCGGTTCTGCCATCGGTTTTGGAATACCCCTCAAGGATGTTCTTACGACCGTTACAGGGGGGTTCGGGGGTACCATAGGAAATATCGGTATCGTCATTATTCTCGGTTGTACGATGGGTGTAATCCTCGAACAAACGAGCGGGGCCCTCGTCCTTGCTAACACCATCTTAAAAATAGTCGGTAAAAAGCGTTCAAGCTTGGCTATGGCCATTTCCGGTTATCTCGTATCCATCCCGGTATTTAGTGACTCCGCTATCGTCATTCTTTCTCCTGTGGCCCGTGCACTTTCTGCGCGTGGCGGTGTTCCTCTTTTCGGTTTGTTGGGTGCACTTAACGCAGGTATCCTAGCGACACATACCATGGTACCTCCTACCCCTGGTCCTCTCGCCGCTGCTGGTACTTTGGGGGCAGACATTGGTATGGTTATTGCATTAGGCCTTATCTCAGCTTTCACTTATACGACTGCGGCAACTTTATATTGTAATTCTAACTGGGCTAAGAAAAAGTATCCTCATGTCTCCCAGATGAATAATGTTCAATCAGTTATTGGAGACGACTTCACAATTCAAACCGATAAAAAGTTACCCAGCGCTGCACTGACCTTTGCGGTTATCCTTGTTCCCGTAATCCTCATCTGTCTAAACTCCTTTGCAAGCATGGCACTTCCCAAAGGTTCGGCAATCCTTCCTTACCTTGGCTTTATTGGTCACCCCATTCCCGCTCTATCAGTCGGGGTTATCCTCGCTCTGTTCTTAGATACCAGCATCTTTAGCAAGGAGCAAGTCTACTCCTGGTTTGATAGAGCAGTGGAAAGCTCAGGGTTTATTATTCTTGCTACCGGTGCTGCCGGTGCTTTCGGCGCTGTACTCAAGGCTTCTGGCGTTGGTACTTACTTGGGCAATCTGATTGCTTCCACGCCTCTGCCCGCTGTGTTCGTACCGTTCTTAGTTGCCTTGCTCCTTTCCGTTTCAAATGGTTCCGCTACAGTTTCTCTCCTGACCGGTTCGGCAATTATCTTGCCCCTGCTTCCATCGCTAGGAATTCACCCCGTTATCGGTACTTTAGCCATAGCAGCAGGTTCCTCCTTCTTCTATCATGCAAACGCTAGCCACTTCTGGGTCGTCGTTAAAACCAACGATCTCTCGATGAACGAAGGTTATTCACTTGTCTCTGTCGGATCGGCAATAGGAAGTGTGGCTGCTATCCTTGCCGTTTGGGTTATGTCTTTTTTCCTGACCGTATAATAAGCACTTTAAATACCTAATGGCATTTGCCATTAACAGTTTAATTTTTATAGTAAAACGCGAAGAAGTTCACTTAATTCGTAGTGGACTTCTTCGCGTTTGTTTTAAAGATACCTTCTATAGGCCTCGGCTACTCGATTTGACTTGCATCAAGACAATCCATCCCTGCATAAGTTTTAGGGATTGGGGGTCGAACACATGCAGAAAGGTAGAAGTTGGCCAGAATTTTTCTTTTATTTAGCTCGGGTTTTTGTTCTCCTCATTTTACTTGCTGTTCTATTGCCTAAGCTTGTAACAGTCTGTAGTACCTGGATTTCCTCATATAACCGTGACGAAGAGAAACCAAGCGGTAACCCCATGCGGGTCGAGGAGCAACAACCCTCCTGGAGTAAATTTGTGATGCAGCTCTTTCCGAATGAGAAAAGATAAACCGCTATAATCTCAGATTTCGCAGGAATACTCTTCCTTTTGTAGAACTAATAGCTAAAGTGGGAGGGATTACTGTGGAAGTCCAAGATACGGTTTTAATTAAAAAATACTTAACTTATTTAAATGTCGAACGTGGGCTTTCTCAAAACACACGTCAAGGATATGAGCGAGACATATTAAAGTTAAAGATCTTCCTCAGCCAAAGGGGAAAGAATATCGTAGGTTGTGAGGGTAATGACCTTTTCCTGTTTCTTCTCCATGAGAAAAATCAGGGAAGGTCTGCTCGTACTTTAGCCCGATTTCTTGCTACGCTGCGAGGATTATTTGCTTTTCTTCTTGCAGAGGACATACTGGAAAATGACCCTACTGAATATCTAAGCTCCCCTAAGCTTGAGCAGCACCTCCCCCATGTCTTGTCTGAGGGGGCCTTGGACAAACTCTTGAGTACACCTATCAGTGAGAGCAGACACAGGAATGGGGATAATTCCTATGTAGGAATTGGGGATAAACTTGAGAAAAAAGCGAAGGAAATAGCTGAGAATAGCTCTCAAAGTAAGCTTCAAAGTGAAAGAACTTCTGAGAATGATACTGATATTTCTCTTGATATGCGTAATATCGCAATAATCGAGGTATTATATGGATGTGGTTTGCGGGTTTCGGAGTTGGTCGACCTTAAAGTTCAGGATGTCGTTTTCGAGACAAGGACAATTCGTTGTCGCGGGAAGGGAAATAAAGAACGTATCGTTCCTACAGGGGAATACGCATTATTCGCTCTGAAGAATTATTTGGAGGGACCACGGGAATATTTGGCTGGGAAGAATAAGACGGATGTCTTATTTCTTAATACAAGGGGAAAAGGACTAACCAGGCAAGGGATCTGGGATATCCTAAAGAAGTGGGCCAAAGCGCATGGGGTTAATGAAAATGTTCATCCCCATAAATTTAGGCACAGTTTCGCTACGCATCTATTGGACCATGGTGCAGATTTACGTTCTGTTCAGGAAATGCTTGGGCACGCGGATATTTCTACGACGCAGATCTACACACATTTGTCCCGTCAGCGACTATTAGAAGTTTTCCATCAGGCTCATCCCAGAGCAGATTAGTCTCAAGGATTAGTTTCCGTTACCATTAGCACTCCGATGAATCAAGGGGATTAGATCTCAAGGGCAGTTGCCTCAATGCTCATCCCTTATGATTTCTTGGCTTTGTGCGATAAGCTGTCAATTTGGTTTTTTCTTTTTCATGGTAAGGTTTGAGAAAATTTAGAAGGAGGCGTTGCCTTTGAGAAGAGCAATCATAATTGTACTGGATAGTGTAGGTATTGGGGAAATGCCTGATGCCTTTGAATATGGAGATGTAGGGAGTAACACGCTAGGAAATATTGCTCGAGTTCGAGGTGGACTTCATTTACCCCATCTCCAAGAATTAGGTCTAGGAAACATTCATCCTATTCAGGGTGTAGCACCTGCTCTAAGTCCAAAAGGAAGTTATGGGAAGATGGCCGAGAAATCACCAGGGAAAGATACGACAACAGGTCATTGGGAAATGGCTGGAGTCATTCTAGAAAAGGCATTTCCGACCTTCCCCAAAGGATTTCCTACAGAGTTCATCAAAGCGTTTGAGCAACGGATTGGGCGTCAGGTCATAGGAAACGAGGTAGCCTCTGGAACAGAGATTATTCAAAGATTAGGCAAAGAGCACGTACAGACGCGTTGTCCCATAGTGTACACTTCAGCCGATTCCGTCTTCCAAATTGCTGCTCATGAGGAAGTCGTTCCCCTGGAAGAACTTATGCGGATTTGTGAAATTGCCAGAGAAATGCTCGTTGGAGAATTAAAGGTTGGTCGAGTGATTGCTCGTCCCTTCTTAGGAACAGAAGAGAATTTTTACCGTACGACGAACCGACATGATTTAGCTATCGAACCACCCCATAAGATTCTTCTTGATGTTGTAAAAGAGAAGGGACTCCATGTCATGGCTGTAGGCAAAATCAAAGACATTTACGCTGGACATGGGGTAACTGAGTATAGTTTGACCAAAGGGAACATGGATGGAATGGACAAAACCCTAGCATTTATGAAAGAGAAGAAGCCGGGCCTAGTGATGACTAACTTGGTGGACTTCGATATGCTTTATGGGCATCGGAATAATGTAGAAGAGTACGCAAAAGCGTTAGAAGAACTTGATGCCCGTCTACCAGAAGTTTTTGAGCTGATGGAGGAAGAGGATTTACTCATCTTAACTGCAGATCATGGCTGTGACCCGACGACGAAAAGCACGGATCACTCCAGGGAATATGTTCCTCTACTTATCTTTGGTAAGCAAGTTATACCCGGCAAGGACCTGGGAATTCGTTCATCCTTTGCAGACTTAGGCGCTACCGTTGTTGAATTTCTCGGAACAGCATCCTTACCCCATGGGAAGAGCTTCTTAAATGAGTTTTTGGAGGAGGTTGAATAATGATTAGTGAGAAGGAGTATACCCAGAAGTTAAGTGAGGCACGGAGCTACTTAAACGAAAAGGTAAATATTCTTCCTGAAATGGGCATTATCCTCGGTTCAGGTTTAGGTGGCTTTGTCCAAGTTATGGAGGATAAAATTTCGATTCCCTATAGGGACATACCGAATTTCCCGGTCTCCACAGTTGAAGGTCACAAAGGGGAACTCGTCTTTGGAAAAGTTCAGGGAAGACCCATTGTTGTGATGCAGGGACGTTTTCATTATTACGAAGGGTATAACATGCAGGAAGTTACTTTTCCTGTCCGTGTTATGCAAGTTCTCGGAGTCACTGGCTTAATTGTGACGAATGCAGCGGGAGGGATCAATTCTACGTATCGCCCAGGAGATTTAATCCTGATCAAAGACCATATCAATATGATGGGGGATAATCCGCTTAAAGGTGCTAATCTCTCCAATCTTGGTCCGCGCTTTCCAGACCTCAGTGAAGGCTACGACCTAGAGTGGCGTCAAAAGGCCTTGCCCATTGCCCAAGAAATGGGGATTACTCCTCAAGAAGGCATCTATGCGGCAATGAGCGGGCCAAGTTATGAGAGCCCAGCAGAAATCCGTTTCCTCCGCACGATAGGTGCAGACCTTGTCGGGATGTCCACAGTGCCAGAGGTCATCGTAGCTAATCATGGTGGAATGCGCGTTCTTGGAATCTCCTGTGTTACGAATATGGCAGCAGGAATCCTCCCTCAGCGCTTGAGCCATGCAGAAGTCATGGAGACGGCAGAGCGCATTGAAAAGCAGTTCGTGAGGTTTGTGCAAGCCTTGGTTAGGGCTCTGCCTTAAAGCCACGCGAGTATTGATGCCTTTGCTATAAAGGAGTTTGCAAGTCGAGTTACGATACAGACGCTCGGAATTATGCTCGCAGACCAAGCTAAGGGCTAAACTGCTTCTGCATAAATCTTAAGAAGCAACCCAAGGATTTTGTTTTACAGTAGTGAGCGGCTTCTAAGCGAGCGGCTACCAATCTTCGCGAAAAGTACGCAGCGGAGACGGGTTGGAAACATGGACGTTTCCAACCGGCTAATAGCCATGGATGGCGATTCAGCCGGGGACCCGTCGCAGCGGAGTACTTGAGCGTTAGATTGGTCCGCGCAGCTTACAAAGCGAACGATGTAAAGCAAAATCCTGGAGAATACCCTCGAATACTCACGGCTAATAACACGTTACCCAAGACCATACCCAAAATCTAAGACAAAGAGGTGAAGCATTGATGCGCATGGTCGACCTCATCGAAAAGAAACGCGATGGCGGCGTCCTTACCCAAGCAGAGATCAACTTTATTATCCGCGGCTACGTCAACGGTGAAATTCCCGACTACCAAATGTCGGCTTGGGCAATGGCCGTGTTCTTTAAAGGGATGACGACAGAAGAAACCGCCGGACTCACCCAGGCTATGGTTGAAAGCGGAGAAGTACTTGATTTATCCGGCTTAGGCGGACGCTTTGTAGACAAGCACAGCACTGGCGGAGTGGGGGATAAAACAACGCTCTTACTCAGTCCGATGGTCGCAGCCTGTGGTGTTCCTGTCGCTAAGATGTCAGGCAGAGGGCTTGGACATACTGGCGGAACCATCGATAAACTTAGTTCCATCCCAGGCTTCAAAGTTGAGCTTGAGCTCAAAGAATTTCTAGAACAAGTAAAAACGGTTGGGCTTTCTGTCATCGCGCAGACGGGGAATCTGGTCCCAGCAGATAAAAAGCTTTATGCCTTGCGTGATGTTACAGCAACAGTAAATTCGATTCCCCTTATTGCTTCTTCCGTAATGAGCAAAAAGATTGCCGCTGGTGCACAAGGGATTGTACTTGATGTAAAGTTTGGCTCGGGTGCCTTTATGGAGACCAAAGATGAGGCGAGGGTACTTGCCGAAACTATGGTTGGGATTGGGAAGGCTTTAGGCCGGAAGACAATCGCTGTCTTAAGCTCGATGGAGCAACCCTTAGGAAATGCAATCGGGAATAGTCTAGAAGTCTTAGAGGTAATCGATGCCCTACAGGGTAAAGGGCCGGATGATCTTGTAGAACTTTGTCTTGAATTGGGGTCCTGGATGCTTGTCGCCGGAGAAAAGGTTAAGGATACGCAAGAAGGCCGAAGGCTTCTTCTGGGAACTCTTCACGGAGGAACGGCCTGGGAGAAATTCCGCGAATTTATCGAAGCCCAAGGCGGGGACGTGAAAGCCCTTGAGGAAAGAAAACTTCCATGTGCATCGCGGCGTATTCCCATCTTCGCGAAAGAAGCGGGGTATATTCAGAACGTTGACGCACGGAAAATCGGGCATTTGGCTATGACTCTGGGAGCGGGAAGATTAACGAAAGAAAGCTCGATTGATTTAGGGGCGGGAGTTCTTTTGTTGAAAAAGCAAGGGAACTGGGTTGAAATAGGTGAACCTATACTAGAACTCCATACGAACTTATCCGATAAAAATGAAGAAAGTTCACTTCTAGCGTACGGAGCTATAAAAATCGGATTAGAAGAACCTCATCCCCTTCCACTGATTGAAGAAGTTATTTCATAGTCTGGAAGTTTTTAATTGAAATATGAAGCTAGTTTTACTTAAGAATCCTTTCATAAGTTAAGCTTAGTTCACGTAATCTTTTAGTAATGAGGTTTTAGGGAGTGACTAAAGGATGCGTGAAAAGAAAGTATACCCTCTCGCCGGTGAGTTAACGACGGCGGAGCGATATGCAGTCCTCGGAAATGCTGATCGATTTCTAAAGCATAAACATGCTTGGAAAGCATGGAAAACGTTAAAACAATTTGGCTGTATTGTCTTTCCAGTTGCACCAGATCTTCAACGCTTAGAGGGTTCTAAAGTTTATCTCGAATTATCTGCCTTACAGGGAAAAGTCGATGTCGTCGTTCCGTGTTTGAGAGCCGAGTTCATCCCGGAGGTTATCGCTCAAGCGCAGGCTTGTGGCGCAAAAACAGTCTGGTTTCAAGAGCGGAATTGGACACAGGAATTTCAGGAGCAAGCCGATGCAGCTGGAATTCAAATCCTTCGTGGGTGTATATTAAAACACAAGAAGCATAGTAAGCCCTTTTGCTTCCTTAATCCTTGCTACTGGCATGGTTATAATTCACCGAAAGCTCCTAAGCGTGGATACTAAAAAACAATCAGTGTAGAATCATGGGACTAGCAAAGGAAAGAACCAGCTCATCCTTTAAAAAAGGAAGAAGTCTGGTTCTTTTCTTATTCTATGATATCTATGTGATTCCTGAAACGCTTAGCAAGATATAGGGCTTGATCCGCCTTCGAAATAAGCTCTTGCGGGGTTGTAGTGGTAGGGAAACCTGCGATCCCAATAGAGACAGTAATTCTTTCACCCGGAAGTTTTTCGATACCAAAGAAAGGATGGCTTTCGCAAGCAACACGAATACGTTCGGCAATTTGCTTTGCTTGAGTGAGCGGACAATCCTGGAGGATGATAGAAAATTCTTCTCCGCCATAACGACAGATAGAATCAGAATCTCTTAGGGTGCTTCTTAGGATTTGAGTAAACTCTTGGAGTAGCTCATCTCCTTTTGGATGACCAAAGGTATCGTTATAATTTTTGAAGTGATCCAAGTCAAGGAAAAGTAAGCTAAGAGGGGTAGAGTCTTTTTGAGCAATTTGCAATGATTCCGCAAGTTTCACTTGGAAATATCGATGATTATAAGCTTCCGTCAAACCATCTGTAATTGATAAGTGTTCAAGCTTTGAAAAGAGGTGAGCATTATAAATCGCTAGAGCTACTTGACCAGCGATATTTTCGAATAAATGAAACTCCCAGTCGCTGAATTCTCGAACTGTCTCCGCATCGAAAGCAATGACTCCTAAGAGTGTGTCTCTACAGATTAAGGGGAAGCCGATACTCGATTTTGCCTTGTGGATTGGACGAGCAGCCTCATGTATAAGTGAATCTTCGCGGAGATTAGGAACATAAAGCGGTTGGCGAGTCTGGGCAATGATACCTGGAGCCAATTCTCCTAAAGGGATTACGACTTTAGCTAAATCTTCATCAGCAAAAGCATTGCAGGAAGCCAAGCGAAGAACATTTTCAGAGGAGTCAAGGAAGAAAATAGCAGTTGAAGAAAGCTCAAGATACTCAACGACCACACGTGTCACATTATGGAGAACATGTGTAATATCGAGAGAAGAATTTATGAGGTTTGTAATAGTGACCATAAGTTCAGAATGGCGATCCTTAATTAAGAGGAGTGCTCCAGCGGGTTCTCCCTGGTTATTAAGAATTTGGGTCTCGTAAAGATCTACAGGAATGGTGTAGCCCATCCGATGATAAAATTTCCGTCTGGCGCTAAAGGGTTTTCCTTCGATAACTTGATCGAAGTCGTTCTTTAGCATAGGATAAGTCAAATCTTCTTTGGCGAGTAAGATTCTGATAGCTTCACAATGACTTAACCCGATAATCTCAGAAGGAGCGTAGCCTGTGAAATCCGTAAATTTATGATTTACAAAGATTACTTGACCCTGTGAATCCATTAATAGAATTGAATCTGGAAAGCTATTCAAGATAGAATGTGGATCAAATCCGGACAATTCTTTAGTAAAAGGTGTTGCTGGAATAGAGTCTTCCATAGTGAAACACCACCTAACGTACTTGAGAAATATTTTTCAAAGTATAATTCGCCAACCCTTTCTTAAATCCTTTAATTCGATAGAATTCTCTTTTCTGGGGATAATAAATTCATCACGTTTTAAAGGAGGGTCAAAAAATGCGCAAAGTATTAGCCTGGATCTTCACTTTGGCGCTTTTACTTGGTAACGTAGCTATACCAACACAGGTGCTCGGTGCAGAACTGGAAACAGAGGCCATAAGTGCAATCCTCATGGATGCTGAATCAGGACAGGTTCTCTATGAAAAGGAGCCCAATAAGGAGCTTGCTCCAGCAAGTGTGACAAAATTGATGACTCTTTTAATTGCGGCTGATGCAGTGGAATCAGGGCGTGTGAAACTCACAGATAAGGTTACTGCCAGCGAAAATGCCTGTAAATTAGGTGGATCTCAGATTTATCTAGAACCTGGGGAAACTTTTCCATTAGAGGAAATGCTTATTTCGATTGCCGTGGGCTCCGCTAATGATGCTTGTGTGGCTGTGGCTGAACATATTAGTGGTACACATGAGGCTTTTGTCGCCGAAATGAATAAAAAAGCTAAGGAGTTGGGGGCTAAGAATACCCACTTCGCTAATGCTTATGGATTACCCGCTGAAGGTCACTATACAAGTGCCTATGATTTGGCACTCATGGGACGTGAAGCTTTGAAATACCCACTCGTTCGTAAGTTAACCAATATGAAAGAGTATGATCTGCGTGAGGGCAAGTTCAAGCTTTGGAATACCAATAAACTTCTTTGGTGGTATCAAGGTGCAGATGGCTTTAAAACTGGATGGACGAATGAAGCTAAGTATTGTTTGGCTTCTACGGTTGAGCGCGATGGACTACGTTTGATCGCTGTAGTGATGGGTGTTCCTCAAGTACGAGGGCATTTTGCAGAGTCCATGAAAATATATAACTATGGCTTTGCGAAATATGCCCACAAAGAATTTGCTCCAGCTGGACAGAAACAAGGCGTTGTACAAGTCCGTAAAGGAATAGACTCTGAAGTTGTCGCTGTGACAGAGAAAGCCCTGGGAATTACTGCGGAAAAGGGCAAAGACAAAAATATCTGGGTCGAAACAAAGCTCAACCCAGATATCGAAGCACCGATTAAAGCAGGGCAAAAGGTCGGGGAAGTATTACTCTATAGAGATAACGAACTCTTAACAACCGTAAATCTCGTTGCTGAAAAAGCAATTGGTAAGGCCGGCATAGGTCAGCAAATCAATCGCACCTTGCGTGGGGTATTTGGTTTCTAATCTGAATTCGGGACCTGAAGAAGTTGCCGGATTCGATGTAATGCTGCCCGCTCAATTCTAGAAATCTGCACTTGGGAGAGATTGAGCTGGGCGGCAATCTCACTCTGTGTTTTGTCCTCGAAAAAGCGCATCAAGAGTACTCTCTTTTCTCGCTCCGGGAGCTTATCGAGGACTTCTTTGAGAGCGATTTTCTCGAACCAGCCTGGCTCTAGTTCCTTATCTAAAGGAAGTTGATCCAGTATATAGATTGGATCGGAGTCGTCCTGATAGAGAGTATCATGGATAGAGGTAGGACTTTGGACAGCTTCTAGAGCAGATACTATTTCTTCACGGTCGACTTCAATATTTTCAGCTATTTCTCCTATCGTAGGTTCCCGTCCAAGAGTTGCTGATAAGCCTTCACGGGCCCTGTTGACCTTGTAAACAAGTTCCTTATAGGAACGTGGGACCTTGATAGGATGATCATCTCTTAAGAACCGTCGTATTTCTCCGATGATCATAGGTACAGCATAGGTTGAGAATTTTACACCATAAGTAAAATCAAATTTGTCTATTGCTTTGATTAGACCGATGGTACCTATCTGAAAGAGATCTTCAAGTTCATAGCCGCGATGAGAAAAGCGCTGAACTAAATTGAAAATTAACTTTAGATTGCAGTTGATGAGTCTTTCTCTTGCGTCTGCATCGCCTTCTTTTGCTCGATGTAATAAATTCATCATTTCTTCATCGGAGAGTAGAGGGAAGCGGGGAAGGTTCATTTCCGTTAGTCTTTGAATCATTTTTATTCTCCCCCCCTAATGCGTGGAGGGCTGGATTTTGTCGAGCTGCTTTATCATGGTGACGATGGTTCCTTTATCGACTGTTGATTCGACTTGAAGATCATCCATAAAGGATTGCATGAAAACGAACCCTAACCCCATACGCTCAGGATCTGTGCTATAGGCAGGCTGCATCGCTTGCTCTATATCCGAAATTCCACAGCCTTCGTCACGGACTTCAATCCTTAAGGCTTCCGAGTCGAGGTCGATATCTAGATACACAAGTTCATTGGGATTATTACGATACCCATGAATAATCGCGTTGGAAACAGCTTCACTAACAGCTACTTTAAGTTCTTCGATATCATTAAGAGAAAGATCCAATTGAGCGCCGATGGAAGCAATTAACATCCTTGCTATTCCAACATTTTCTGCGAGACTTGAGAATGTAAGTCCTAAATGGTTCTTGATCATCTTGCATTTCCCTTCCTTCCATCTTCCTGGACCTGTGTGTCATCGTTGGAGAACTGAATAATTTTCGGTAAACCAGAGAGCTCCATAATTTTGTAGATATGAGACGGGACATTGGAAATAATGATTTTCCCTCCCATTGGTAAAAGTTTTTTATATCGTCCGAGAATCACTCCGAGTCCAGAACTATCGATAAAGCTTACCTCTTCAAGATTAAGGATAACCGTGCGGATTCCCCGACGTTCAATCTCGGTATCAATGGAGTGACGTAAATTCTCAGACGTATTCATGTCGAATTCCCCTTTTAAGTGTAAGAGCAAGGTTTGGCGCTCTATTTTTTTTTCGATGAGCAAAGTCTGTTCCCTCCTACATACGTCTTCTGTGAATTCAATTCGACGACATCCATAATTTTCCTTCAAGGATAATATAAAAAATAATTTATTTCCTTAGAAATTTTGAATAATTCATGAACCTTTCGCATAAATTGTTATTTTGAGTTTCATACTAAGCGATAGTTAATCTTTTGCGGGCATGACCAGTTCAGTTGAAAATAGGTTAAAGAAAAGAAGTCTAAGAGAAAAGGAGTGATTCGAATGGGAGAAAAAGATCTTAGACCACCCACAATTAAGGTTACTCCGCAGGAATACCAAGCGTTATCGAAGTCAATGACTCCAAAGCCCACACTAGTAAAAAATGTCGTACTTGCTTTTCTTGTAGGGGGCCTTATTTGCGCATTTGGACAACTCGTTATTAATTTTCTAACCCTGTCAGGACTTGAACGCACAAATGCTTCCACAGCAGCAACGGCTTTCCTCATCCTTCTTGGCGCACTACTTACTGGGTTAGGCGTATATGATAACATCGGAAAATTCGCAGGCGCAGGCTCGATTGTCCCAGTAACAGGTTTTGCAAATTCAATTGTATCCCCTGCCTTGGAGTTTAAACGGGAAGGTTATGTTATGGGAGTTGGGGCTAAACTATTTACAGTCGCTGGTCCGGTTTTGGTCTATGGGATTTCCACCTCGATTGCGATTGGAATTATATATTATTTCTTGCATTAATTACTGAAACGGGGATGAAAGTGGAGTATGAATCTCAAACGCGTGGGTAATCAAACGGTGGTATTTGCAAATCCTCCCGTGATTCTCTCCTCGTATACTGTCGTGGGTCCCATGGAGGGGCAAGGTCCGCTCGGAAAATCCTTTAATGCGGTTTGGAAAGATAATATTAATGGCTATAAATCTTGGGAGACGGCCGAAAGTAAAATGCTTGAGGAAGCCCTTCAGGGTGCGATTGGACAAACTAACCTCAAGTCCGACGATATTGACTATATGCTTGCAGGGGATTTACTGAACCAGATTATTTCTGCTAATTTTTCAGCTCGCAGTATGGGACTCCCCTTCATCGGAGTTTATGGGGCTTGTTCCACAATGGCCTTGAGTATGGCTCTAGGTAGTATGCTAATCGACGGTCAATTTGCACGGAATGTTTTAGTCGGGGTGTCGAGCCATCATGATACGGCAGAGCGCCAGTACCGTTTGCCTACGGAGCAGGGGGGGCAGAGGGCTATGAGTGCCCAGTGGACAGTTACAGGGGCTGGCAGCCTTGTACTCTCGCAGAGCGGCACAGGTCCTCGCATCACTGCAGCGACCTTAGGCAGAGTGCTTGATTATGGTGAAAAGGATGTCAACAACATGGGTTCAGCAATGGCGCCAGCGGTGGCGGATACAATTCTGAATCATATGCAAGACTTGAATCGCAAACCGGACGACTATGATCTGATTGTTTCTGGAGATTTAGCGAGTGTGGGGTTATCTCTGGCGAAAGAGGTATTGAAAAAAAGCGGGTTAGAAATGGGGAATCAATTTACAGATTGTGGAGTTCTCATTTATGACCCAAGCCAAGATGTCCATTCCGGAGCAAGCGGTTGTGGTTGTTCGGCTGTAGTTTTTGCGGGAGATATAATGAGGAAGCTAAAATCGGGTGAGTATAAACGAGTCTTGCTCGTGGGGAGTGGTGCTTTGCATAGTTCAACTTCTGCACTGCAGGGAGAGTCAATTCCTGGCATTGGTCATGCAGTAGCCATTGAGGCCTAGAGGAGGGAATAGGATGTTTGAACAGGTGATTCCTGCTTTTATAGTGGGTGGGCTGATTTGTGTTCTTGGACAACTTCTTATGGATTTGACAAAACCTTCGTTTACACCAGCACATGTTCTCGTAACCTTTGTAACTGGGGGGGCAATATTGGGGGCTTTGGGCATGTATGGACCTTTGGTCAAGTATGCAGGAGCTGGTGCTTCAGTTCCCTTGTCTGGATTCGGATATAACCTTGCCAAAGGGGCGATGGAGGCAGTCGATAAAAAGGGTCTCATGGGTGCCCTTTCCGGAGGAGTAGAAGCGTCTGCAGTAGGCATCGCAGCAGCCGTGCTCTTTGGTTACTTAGTTTCAGTTACGTTCAACCCTAAAGGATAAAACAACTATCCATCGGGCAAAGAAACCTAGACATGCATAGTATTTATATATTCCGTGTACAGGGGGCGTAAGCTTGAGCAACTCTAGTGAAAAAGATGTAAAGGTTAGTAAGGTTTATCAGGAGAATGTAGATTATCTTAATCGGGAACTTGGAGTTCCTGAAAGTTTTGATATTGTGCTTCGTGAGATGTCCATCGGTGGGAAGAAGATTGCCATTTACTCCGTGAATGGTATGGTGAACCTCACAGTTGTAAGTCTTATCTTGGATGCTTTAATTGATTTGGAGCGCGCTGACTTAGTGGTTAATGCTTTGAACAAACTTGTCAAAGGACGACTGGTCAACCTTCAAGTCTCCGAAGTCGATACGATGGATAAAATCCTCTACTTTATTCTTTCTGGGCCGATGGCAATCTTCGTAGAAGGTCAAGAGAAAGCCATCATCATTGACGTTCGGAGCTACCCTGCTCGTCAACCGAGTGAACCGGATATTGAGCGGGTTACGAGAGGATCGAGGGATGGGTTTACTGAGACGCTCGTCTTTAATACGTCACTCATACGACGGAGACTGAGAGATCCAAAACTACGGATGAAGCTCATGCAGGTGGGTGGGCGTTCAAAAACAGATGTTTGCGTTGTTTATATCGAGGATATTACTAATGATCAGCTAGTCCAGGAGATATCGGAAGAGATTCAGAAGATTAAAATAGATGGGATTCCGATGGCCGAAAAAAGTGTTGAGGAGTTTATTTTAGGAAGCAAGATTTGGAATCCCTATCCACGGGTCCGGTATACAGAAAGACCGGATGTCGCGGCAATACACCTCTTGGAAGGGCATGTGATTATCATTGTCGATACTTCACCTTCAGTAATGATTGCTCCGGCAACGTTTTGGTCCCATGTTCAACATGCTGAAGAATACCGCCAGGAGCCCATCGTTGGAGCATATATGCGCTGGGTGCGTTTTCTGGGAATCTTTGCGGCTCTCTTTTTGCTTCCCCTTTGGTTAGCTGCTGCCATGAATCCTCAAGTGCTTCCGGAATGGATACAATGGATTGGGATAGAAAAACCTGGCAAAATAGGACTTCTCCCTCAAGTGTTTTTGGCAGAATTTGGCGTGGACTTAGTTCGAATGGCGGCAATCCATACTCCAGGTCCCTTAACGGTTGCCTTAGGTTTAATCGCGACATTTATGATTGGCGATGTTGCAATAAAAGTCGGATTATTTACTCCAGAAGTAGTAGTGTATATTGCGGTCGTTACTGTAGGAAACTTTGCAACACCGAGTTATGAGTTGGCACAAGCGAATCGTTTGGCCCGGCTTTTCCTCATTGTTATGGTCGCGTTCTTGAATTTCATCGGGTTTGGAATAGGTGTAGCGCTCCTATTTTTCCTACTTTGGAGGACGAAATCCTTTAAAGTTCCGTATCTATGGCCATTATTACCTCTTGATATAAAAGCTTTTGGGACTATTCTGGTTCGATCTCCAGTTCCTATTAAGAATAAACGACCGAGTATCCTGAAGCCAAAAGATGCAATTCGGCAACCCCAGGGACGTAAAGAATAGGAGGTTCTAACGAGTGAAATTAGGGTTTCCACGTGCTTTAATGTATTACGACTACTATCCTTTTTGGGCTGGTTTTTTTCATAAACTTGGAATTGACTTAGTGACATCTCCCTTAACCAATCGAGAAATTATGGAGATAGGATTAAAGAAGACTCCAGATGAAACCTGCTTGCCGATTAAAATTCTCGTCGGACACTTAAACGCCTTAGAAAAAGTTGATGGGATATTCTTACCTCGTCTCGTGAGTATGGAGGAAAATACATATCTTTGTCCCAAGGTTTTGGGGGTTCCTGAGAGTGTGCTTCATGTCCTTCCACTTGGAAGTGAAGTGTATACCGTTGATATAAATTGGAGAGAGGGTAGTCGGGCTGTCCTTAAAAATCTTGAGTTATTTGGGTTGAGAATGAATAGACCCAAGTCTCAAGTCAGAGAAGCTTTTTTGGAGGCCCAACGGTGGCAGCAAACCTATGCTCTGATGCGCAAGGCGGGATGGAGCTTCGAAGAAAGCATGGAGTGCTTTGAAAACATAGCGGAGTCAATGAAGCACGATGGACTGGGGCTTGATGCGAATCGCTCTAATAAGCTAAAGTTATCGGATTTCGAGGATGGCTGGTTGCTTGATAGAGGTATACAGCAGAAGGAGACCGAAGAAGATCGTCTTAGAATAGCCTTGGTTGGACATAGTTATCTTGCTTATGAGTCCTATGCAAACTTGAATTTACTTCAACGATTGCGAGAAAAAGCTGAGGTGTTTGTTGTTGAGAATATCGATTCTGAACGCATCGAACAGAAGCAGCAATCTTTACGAAAGAAGATATTCTGGAGTCATGCCAAGAAGATTTATGGAGCTGGTGGCGCTTTTGTCGATAATCCTAAAATCGATGGAATTATTTATTTGTCGTGTTTCGGTTGTGGAACTGACTCGATGACGAATGACCTTCTTGCTCGTAGAGCACGGGCAGAGCAGAAGCCCTATATGGTAGTCACTCTGGATGAACATAGCGGAGAAGCGGGCTTGGTTACACGAATAGAAGCCTTTCTAGATATGCTGGAGAGGAGGATGGGAAATGAAAGTTACGTTTCCACACATGGGGAACGCTTGGATTGTTATTCAGGCTCTGTTTGAGACACTCGGTGTAGATTTTGTCGTTCCTCCGGAGAATAGTAAAGAAACTCTAAATATAGGTACAAAGCTTTCTCCTGAATCCGCCTGCCTCCCCCTTAAGTTGAATCTTGGGAACTATGTCCAGGCAGCTGCTAAGGGGGCGGATACGGTAGTCATAACTGGGGGGATTGGGCCTTGTCGTTTTGGATATTATGGGGAGCTTGAACGGCAGATACTTCAGGACGCCGGGTACCCGTACGAGGTTGTGATTCTAGAGCCACCGGATGGGAGCATAGTCGGGTTGATTCAACGAATTCGCTATCTTGCGGGGGATAAGAATTCTTGGATTAAAATTGCCAAGGCTCTGCTCTTTGCCTACCGGAAAAGTGTAGCACTTGATCGCATCGAGGATTTAATCCACGAATTTCGGCCGAGGATTAGGATGCCCTTGGAAGCAGATCGGCTTTATGAGGAAGCAAAAAAACGTTTAGTTATGGTGATGAGCGATGATGGAATTGCAGGAGTTATCCATTGGCTTCAAGACAAAATTCGTGAGGCAGAATTTAGGAGCCAAGAAGATCTAGGGGATAGACTACTAAAAGTTGGGATTGTAGGGGAGATATATACCATTTTAGAGCCTTTTACTTCCGTAGATATTGAAAAAGAACTTGGAAATTTAGGGGCGCAAGTGGATCGTTCCATTTATCTTTCGGGTTGGGTTGGACAGCATGTATTTCAGGGCCTTGCCCAAGGGTATCGCCCACTTAAGCCCTATTACCGTTTAGCGAAGCCTTATCTAAACCACTTTGTCGGGGGTCATGGTCAAGAAACGGTTGGAGCTGCAGTAAAGTATGCGAAAGACGGATATGATGGAATTATACAGCTTTTGCCTCTTGGGTGTATGCCTGAGATTGTCGCCTCAAGCATCTTGCCTCGTATTCAAGAGGACTATGGAATACCTATCATGACTTTAACCGTGGACGAACATACAGGTCGAGCGGGAGTCCAAACCCGCTTAGAGGCGTTCGTCGACTTGTTAGAACGGTCTCATCATAAGGATTCGTTGACGAAAGAGGGAGTGTTGAAACTTGCCAGTAAGTAAGTACTTTTTGGGAGTTGACGTTGGTTCTGTAAGTACAAATATTGTTCTCCTTACTGAAGAAGGAACGGTAACGGAGTCTATGTATTTACGAACGCAAGGTCGTCCAATGCAAACCATCCAAGAAGGGATGCAAGCTCTTCGCCTGAAGATTGGGCCATCGGCAGAAATTCTTGGAGTGGGTACGACGGGGAGCGCTCGTCAACTTGCGGCCACTTTACTTGGTGCGGATGTGGTCAAAAATGAGATTACAGCACATGCGGTAGCTGCTTCGCGAGTTCAACCAGAGGTACGGACAATTCTCGAAATAGGTGGTCAAGATTCAAAAATCATAGTCCTTCGTAATGGGGTCGTGGTTGACTTTGCTATGAATACGGTCTGTGCGGCAGGGACAGGCTCCTTTCTTGACCAGCAGGCTTCCCGTTTAGGAATACCTATCGAACAGTTTGGGCCTTTAGCCTTACAGGCTCAGCATCCGGTGAGAATCGCCGGGCGTTGTTCTGTTTTCGCGGAATCCGATATGATTCATAAACAGCAATTGGGGCACCCACTTCCGGATATACTAGCGGGACTTTGTCAAGCTATGGTGCGCAATTACCTCAATAATGTAGGAAAAAATAAAGAAATCTCCGGTCCAATATTTTTCCAAGGAGGGGTTGCCGCAAATCCAGGAATTAGAAAAGCCTTCGAAGAGGAATTGGGACAGGAAGTGATTGTTCCCGAACATTTTTCGGTCATGGGAGCCCTTGGGTCAGCCTATTTGGCCCAAGAACGCTTCCTGCAAAAGAAAGGCTTTACCACAAATTTCCGTGGTTTAAAGTTAGCAGAAACACACTTCAAAGCTCGTAGTTTTGATTGTAAAGGATGCCCGAATCACTGCGAGGTTGTTGAGATTCGCCAAGAGGAGAAGATTCTTTCCCGCTGGGGAGATCGGTGCGGAAAATGGTCAGCAGGGGGCCATCTTGAGCAGCCAGAAAGCCCTGATATTCAAAGTGTCAATGGAGGAGTGGTTTGAGATTCGCTATTTTTTAGCGGACGAACAAATACTAAATCCAAGACAACGAGAACAAGAATGGCAACAAGAATGCTCTCCAGTCCTTTAGAAGGAAGTGTGATTTCAGGCTTTCCCCAGGAGTAAGTCATAAGATTTGGGGTATAAATTTGAGGCTGATAAGGAAATTGCGAATAGCTTGGATAGAGAGATTCCTTCGAGTATTTGGCGGGATACTGAGCTGACTTGTGATAGGGGCTCACAGAAGAGTTAAAATAGGAAGTGTTGGCGTAGTTATACGTATTATAAGAATAAGAAGGCCCACGTGGACCGAAGATGCCAGTACTCATTTAGCACAACCTCCTGCTGGAAAAAAGATGGAAATCAATACGTAGGGGGCTTGCGCCATCCAGATGGATGGCGCAAGTTTTATTTTATTGGGTATCGGAAGGCTGGGAGGAATTATCCTCAGTTATGCTCCATTTCTTATTGAAGAGCCTGACTTGCGGTTCTTCCGGTGCCCAAGCTTCATTTTCGTACAGATAATCCGGGCCAGAGTAAGGTTCAGAATTACGGAAGAATCTCGGCACAAAAGGAACAGAGGTCTCAATTTTGATAGGTTCTGTGGCAGATTGACTTGAGGTTGTTTCACCATTCGACTGAGTGGCACGATTCTTTAAGAAAAACACGGCTACGGCTCCCCCCTTTTTCAGTCTTTCTTAATGGCATTATATTCCAGTCAAATAGATTTGCTACTCTATACAAAAATCCAATAATTAACGCAATGAAACCATGTATAAACCCTAAGCTAATGTTTGAAGCTATGGAAGAGATTTATTTAGAAATGGAGTGAACTCCGAATGCCAAATCATGAAAAAAGTTCAAGTCAACTACTTCATTTTCTGCGGGTTTATGGACTCAATGCTATTTTAGGGTTTGGTTTAGGAGTTATCCTTGTATTTTTTGCTATAACCGTTTTGGGAAAACCAGGAGCTACGGGTACAGAAGTAAAAGGAATTAATGCGAGTAACCCATCGGCTTCTCTAAACAACGTTCATCCTTCGAACCAAAGCATGGACAACAATCAAGGGCTTAGTCTAGGAGCAAATAATGAAGCAAGTGATGCGGCTGAAGGAAACAACACTGGAGGCTTGACTTTAAAGGATCGCGTTACAGTGTTACTTGTCGGTATGGATAATCGCCCGAATGAAAAGTTCATGGGCAATACGGATAGTTTAATTGTTGCAAGTATTGATCAAAAGAATAAGAAGATGATCCTCCTTTCGGTTCCTAGGGATACTCAAGTGTTACTACCGGGTAAAGGGAAAGAAAAAGTAAATGCCTTGGCACGCTTAGGGAAGGGAATCATTTCAACCAAGGAATACATTCAGGAGTTAATCGGAAGCCCAATTGATGGATATGTCATGACAAATTTCCAAGGTTTTAAGAACATTGTCGATAGCCTTGGAGGGATTACTATCAATGTAGAAAAAAATATGTACTATGATACAGGCGATAATAAAGATCGATACATCGATTTGAAAAAAGGGACTCAACGTTTAAATGGAACGCAAGCTTTACAGTATGCACGTTTTCGTAATGATGAGCTAGGCGACATAACTCGGACGTCTCGTCAGCAGGAAGTCCTTAAAGCCATTGTTTCTGAAGCAACAGAGGTACGCAATCTTCCGAAGATCCCCTTTCTTATTCCAAAGATTTATCAATCGATTGAGACTGATCTTAATATGAGTCAGCTTTGGTCTCTTTCCATGGTTTTAAAAAATCGAGCGGATTACGAGGTCATTAATCAAACTTTACCAGGTAAGTTTTCTATTGAAGAAGGAATAAGTTACTGGAAGGTCGAACCAAAGAACTCAACAGAAATGTTAAGTAAGCTTGTCCAAGGTCAGAAAACACCGGTTTTCGGGTATAAAGGGTCCTCAGCACCACAGAAGAAACCCTTACCAACGGAGGTAACAAAGGGTTCCTTAAAAAGCGAAAATACAATACTGCCCGATTCTGCTAAGTCGGGCGCAGCAAAGAATAAAGAATCCGAAACAACGATGAGTCACGAAAATCAGGGGATTACCTTTGAAGTAGTTGGTCCATAGTACATATCAGGGAAACTCTTGACAAGGAGATAGATATGGAACGAATTACAATTAACCCTAGTGAAACACAGGATGGATTTGTTTTAATCCAATTGGAACATAATGAGTGGGATCGGCTTCCCGAAATTTTCTCCTTAGATACGGAGCATTTTCATACGCATTGGATGAAGCAACTTCATCCTAGAGAAGAGGGCGTTAAACCCCCAATCCATGAAGGCTATCTTATGATAAAACCCGGAGTAACCCGCTTAAAGCCGGGACTTCATCATGTTATATATAGAGATCAAGATCAGCAGGGTAACCCGTGTCCACTGCAATTTTTCATAGCGAAAGAGCAGTTTGTTCTCCTTGAAAATCACTCAGTATCGATGGAAAAGGTCAGGGATTGGGCAGAAAGAGGAATTATCAGTAATCCCATGGATCTAGCCAGAGCACTTGGAGCACGGGTTTTACGGCATCATCAAGGACGTTTAGAGTATTTAGAGGACAAAATGCAAAAGTTAGAAGGAGAAATTCTGGAGAACCCTGTTTCAGAGCAACAGGTCATGATTATCTCTCTACATCGCCAGATTATAGGCATCAAGAAATCTTTGAATCGGCATTTGGCCGCCTTTACACGTTTGGCATCCGTAGATCAGGAACATGGTGCCTTGTGGAAGGAATTAATGACGGAAATGGAGCGAGAATTAGAGAATGTTCGGCAAACCCATGATTTAATTGAAAGCTTGAGAGAAGCCTATCAAGCGGCTATGGATAATCGCGCCAATGATATCATGAAGTTTTTAACTATTTTAGCGACCGTCTTCTTACCCATAAATCTTCTAACTAGTTTTTTTGGGATGAATTTTGAACGTATGCCCTTTCTCCATCATCCTTACGGTATTTATGTTTTTTTAGGATTATCAGTTCTTATCGTAATTGCCGTGCTCTTATTTCTTAGGAAAAAGGATTGGCTAAGGTAGCTTAAGTTGTAGCTTGTCATTTCCTGTAAATGGCGGTATAATGTTTTAGTCATTCCTAGGATATTTACGATGGAGGTTATTTAATGGAGAAGTTGTTCGGACAAATGAAAGAGTATTTACATATGGATACGGAAATTCCCTATGATGAATTCACTGAGTACTATAAGACCTTGATTGACACTTTGAATAAAACCTTTGAAGACCTAGATCAGGATATGCGGTTAAAAGCCCGGTATATCTGTTCTATCGTTCAAGCCAATGCTGAATCTCGCGGACAAAGAAGCAAAGCCAATGCTAAAGCCTATAAAAAGATCAACGCCAAGTGTGCCTTTTGGACGGATGCCATTAATTTTAGACTCATTAAAGACGGACTGACCCAGGCTGATATAGATAAAGCAGTTGAAGAGATTAACGATAGTATCTAAGTTAATATTCCTTAAGCGTTGGGGAAGCACTTCTAATTGTAGAGGTGCTTCTTCCTTTGTTGCTGGATATACCCAAAAAATGCTATAATCATATTCATAAGTCTTTTAGGAAGGGTATAAGGAAGAATATCCAATGATAGCGATTCTTACCCATCGACAGATGGATTTTGATGCCTTAGCATCTATGGTAGCAGCCCAAAAACTCTATCCACAGAGCGTCATGGTAGTGGACGGTAAATCCAATCCGTATGTACAGGATTTTGTGGCCTTGGCCAAAGACCGCCTGCCTTTTCAACGATTGCAGGATATCGATTGGGCAGAGGTTCATAAGATTGTTCTCGTGGACACGCATGATTTAAACCGTGCTGCTGGATTGAAGTTAAACAATGTTCTCGATAAGATTCCGATTGAAATCTTCGATCATCATCCCTATGAGGGTCCAATAGTTAAGGGAATGTCCATCGAAGGTCTCGGTTCGTGCGCAACGTTATTAGTTGAAAAGCTTGAGGCCATGGAGATTCCATTAAGTGGTTTTGAGGCTACTCTCTTTGCGTTAGGTATTTACGATGATACAGGCAGTTTGCTATTTGAAAGTACGACGGTTAGGGATATTAATGCTGTCGCTTATTTGTTGAAGCAAGGTGCAAACCTTGGCGTAGTTGCTGAGTATCTACGTAAACCCTTGACCGAAGAGCAAAAAGAGTTGTTACAGCAGCTTCTAAACCGGGGGGAAACGGAGTTTTTTGATGGCTTACCCGTTTATATCTCCTCTGCCGAGAGTGAAGACTACATTGGTGGACTCGCTCTTCTGGCTCATCGGGTGGGAGAAATGGAGGGCGCAGAGACCTTATTCCTCGTTGTTCATATGGAGAATCGAATTTACCTCGTTGGGCGTTCGAGGGGGAGGGGCTTGCCTGTAAATCTTATTGTTCAAACCTTCGGTGGTGCTGGACATCCGCGTGCTGCTTCTGCGACTCTAAAAAATTCTGCTTTGGAAGAAGTGCTCCTTCGTTTGCGCAATGAGTTGTGGAATCGTGCCCAAAGCCCAAATCTTGTGAAGGATATTATGAGTTATCCGGTAAAGGTAGTCTCACCGGAGATGAAGCTCACTGAAGTAGAACAGATACTACTTAAGTATGGGCATACAGGGGTTCCGGTTGCACAAGACAATAAGATTGTAGGGATTATTTCCCGTCGTGATGTTGAGAAAGCTCTTAAGCATGGGTTGGAACATGCCCCGGTGAAAGGGTTCATGACCAAGGAAGTCATTACTGTGGAATCAAGTGCAAGTTGGGAAGAAGTCCAAAGAATCATGGTTCAGCATGATATTGGGAGGGTACCTGTCCTTGAAGAAGGAAAAATAGTGGGCATTGTTTCACGTTCGGATATATTACGTTTAGTCCATGGGAGTGCCGTTCCGACTGAGGCTGCTTTAACACGGAATCGCAGTTTAGCTATGCGTCAAGATATCTTAAATCTACTGGAGGCATTACCCCAAGAGTTTCGTAATCTTCTTAATACAGTCCAAAGGGTTGGAGATGAACTAGGGTATTCAGTGTTCATTGTCGGCGGCTTTGTTCGAGATTTACTCTTGAGATTTCCCACACACGATTTAGATTTCGTGGTCGAGGGGGATGGGCATGCGTTTGCTAAAGCGCTTTATGAGAGACTTAATCAAGGACAGCTTGTTTTGCACGAGCAATTCGGGACGGCACGGATTGAATTTCCGGATGGATCTCATTTAGATGTCGCTAAATCGCGCTGGGAGTATTACGCCTTTCCGGGTGCTTTACCTCAGGTCGAAGAATCACGTTTAAGGGATGATATGTTCCGTAGGGATTTCACCATCAATGCGATGGCTATCGCAATCAATTCCACACATTATGGTGAGCTGGTGGACTATTATGGAGGGCTGAGAGATCTTAAACAGGCTGAGATTCGTTTCCTACATAATCTTAGCTTTATCGAAGACCCTACTCGCATACTTCGTGCAGTACGCTTTGCCGGGAGATATAATTTCCATTTAGCCAAAGAAACCCGTGAAGGGATTAATACCGCTCTAAAAACAGGTATATTACACAAGTTGAGCATTGAACGTTTTACTGAAGAAGTCATGCTTCTTCTTCATGAGCAAAATTTTGGAATCATGGGAGAAGCCCTAGTTAAGCTTGGTGTTTTCCGAGAATGGTTTGCTTATGACCTTCCTTGGGATTTTTCTCATCCAGCGATAAAGACAGAAGTCGTTCTGGAGAAAAAATGGCTGATAGCCCTTCATAAGATGGACAAGGACCAACTTAAGATAGTCCTCGAGAAGCTGCGTCTGACGAAGGATCTCAAGATGATTACTGTTAAGTTTCTCGGAGCTTTAGAAGGACTTAACACCCTAGCCTTGTCTGAAGCTAATTCCGAGTCGGAGCCTTCAATTCCCTTAAGGACACTCGATGACCATCTTAGTAGTGTCCCTACTATAATTATGGATGTTCTCCTTCTTAATGAATCCCTGAAAAGACCGATTGAAGACTATCGCAGAGCCCTTGAACAGATGGAACTTAGCCTCGATGGAGCGGATTTGCTTCGTTTAGGTGTTAAGGAAGGTCCAGAAGTCGGGCGAACCCTTAGAGAAATTCGCTACGCTTGGTTAGAAGGAAAAATTCATTCTGCCGAGGAAGAACGGGAGTTTGTACTTCTTAATTTCCTTTAAGGAATCAGAAATTTAGGTGTCCAAACCTAGGAGGGGGAATTATGTGTTCGGGTTTGATCTAGTGACGATAATTGCCAATGTACCGGCTCTGTTGATTGGGTTTGCCTTTCATGAATGTGCACATGCTTGGGTTGCTGACCGTTTAGGGGATCCGACCCCGAGGAGTCAGGGAAGATTGACTCTTAATCCGTTTGTCCATCTTGATCTTTTTGGAACGCTGATGGCGCTTCTATATCAATTCGGTTGGGCAAAGCCGGTTCTTACTCAACCCCATTATTTTAAAGGGAATCAAGCTCGAGGGAGAATGTTGGTGGCTATAGCTGGGCCGATAGCCAATCTTCTGATGGCGTTTATTGCGATGCTCGCTTGGGTCCTCACTGTGTCACTGCTGGGGAGTTCAACGTGGTCACCGATTCTTTCTCAAGTTTTTAGGTCTATCGTGTTATTGAACATAAGTTTAGGAATCTTTAATTTACTCCCCATTCCGCCTCTTGACGGTTTCGCTATTTTAAGATGGCTACTTCCTGGACGTTTTTATAAAGTTCTTAATACCCTTGAGACTTATGGAATGTTCATCTTGGTTATAATACTTTTTACAAACATCCTAGGTCTTGTGCTTTATCCAGCCGTTTCTGGTCTTTATACACTCTACCGAGCGGGTGCGTTTTTATTGCTCTCTCCCTTTATAGGATAAAACTTTAAAAAGACCCGAGAGCGTAGCTTCTCGCACAGGAGTGAACGATTTGCACAGAAGGGCGGTAAGGAGAACACTGCTTTCGGGGGGTAGCGGCGCTACTGGTTCACATGCAGTAAGCAGAAGGGTTTGGCAGAGCTCCCCCGGAAGCAAGTGAGCGAGCCCTGGAGCGCTTAGTGAACGATGTGCAAGAAGCTACTCGACCCCAGCAGTAAATCATTAGCCTCTAAAATTTGAAAGGAGTCTTTACAGTGAAAGGAAGAATATTTAGTGGAATGCGGCCTACGGGGTCGTTGCATATTGGGCATCTAAGTGTCATTCAGAACTGGGTAGCCTTGCAGAATGAGTATGAAAGTTTCTTTGGCATAGTGGATCAACATGCTTTAACCACAGGGTATGAAGATCGATTAGATTTTGGTACGCTCAATCGGGAAATCGCCTTAGATTGGCTGAGTGTTGGAATCGATCCAGAGAAGAGTGCCGTCTTTATTCAGTCCCATGTCAAAGAGCATGCTGAGCTTCACTTATTACTTTCGATGATTACCCCACTTTCATGGTTAGAGCGAGTGCCTACCTACAAAGATCAGATACAACAGTTAGGAAAAGAAGGGGGAAAAGACCTTTCTACCTACGGATTCTTAGGTTATCCCCTTCTCATGGCTGCAGACATTTTGGTGTATAAGGCTAGTGCAGTACCGGTAGGTGAGGATCAAATACCTCATGTAGAATTATGCCGAGAAATTGCTCGTCGTTTTAATTTCCTTTATGGAAACGTGTTCCCCGAACCGAAACAACTCATTGGAAAAGTTCCTCTTTTACCCGGAGTTGACGGTCGAAAAATGAGCAAAAGCTATAATAATGCCATATCTTTAACGGCTTCGAATGAAGAGATTAAAGCAAAAGTTCAACAGATGGTGACAGACCCAGCACGCTTGCGTAAGGATGATCCAGGTCACCCTGAAGTATGTATCGTATACAAGTTTCATCAGATTTACACCCCGGAGGTTGCCGAAGTCGAGGAAAATTGCCGCGGAGGTAAAATCGGCTGCGTAGCCTGTAAGCGCCATTTAGCTGAGAATCTCGATAAGCTGTTAAGCCCCTTCCGTGAGCGCCGTGCCCAATGGGAGGAACCTGGGAAATTAGAGAAGGTCTTGGAAGCAGGCGCAGAGCGCGCTCGAAGCGTAGCTTCAGAGACGGTGAAAGAAGTACGTCAATCTATGGGGCTTCGATGAATACCGCGAAAACAACACCCTACGTCGAACTACCCATGTTCCAAGGCCCACTTGATCTTCTTTTACACCTGATCCAACAGGAGAAAGTTGATATTTATGATATTCCTATAGCTAAGATTGCCGATCAATTTATTGATGCAGTGCGTCAGATGGATGCTTTGGATATGGAGGCTACCAGTGAGTTTCTGGTACTTGCTGCCCAGCTATTGCACATGAAATCTCGTTTACTTCTTCCTAAACCAGCGAAGGAAGTAGTTGAAGTTGAGGAAGGGGATCCGCGTCAGGAATTAGTAGAACGTCTATTGGCCTATCGTGCGTTTAAGCAAGCCTCAGAAGTTCTGGGTGTCCTCCAAGTCTCTTCGGGTCAACGCTATTTCCGTGAAGTCAATCCGGATGAAATCCGAAGTCACTTCCCCGTGGAAGATCCCTTGGTTGGAATTCAGTTCGAAGAATTATGGCTTGCCTTCCAGCGAGTGGTTGAGAGAGCAGAACGTGGAGAAGAAATTCGGACAGTAGAGCCCGATGAAATTCCTATCGAAGTCATGGTATCTGATGTTCTAAGGCGAGTGATTCTCCAACCGCGAGGACTTCGCTTTAGTCAGCTGATTCGGGGGAATACCCGCATGGAGGTCATTGTTTCCTTCTTAGCCTTGTTAGAACTCTTAAAGTCAGGTAAAATACGGTGTGAACAAAGTGCCGAGCAGCAGGATATTCATGTGTTTCCGACAGAAAAAGCTTGGGAATTCGCCGAAGGGGAGTAGATAATGCTGTTTCGTGAAAGAGAAATTGCTGGTGTAGAAGCCCTGCTGCTTGTTGCTAATGAGCCCTTATCAAAGGATAGGTTAGCTGAAATTCTTCAATTGTGCTCAGACGATATCTCGGAGATTCTGTTGGAGCTGAAGGAACGCTATACCCTGCCCACCAGTGGACTTACACTCGTAGAAGTCAATGGGGGTTACAAGCTAGGGACCAAACCTGAGATGTCCCAATATATAGAGATACTTTATCATCAACCCGCTCAAGGGCTTTCAGGAGCGGCCTTGGAAGTGCTTGCTATCATAGCTTATAAACAACCAGTAACCAAGGGAGAGGTGGATTTCCTTAGGGGTGTACAATCAGACCGAGCCTTGGCTACCCTCGTTGAAAAAAGTCTTGTGAAAGAAGTGGGTCGTAAAGAAGGACCAGGCCGCCCCATACTCTACGGCACTACAGAACAATTTTTACTTCACTTTGGCCTAAAATCCCTCGAAGAATTACCAGATTTGGACTTTGAAAGTTTACAAGAAGCCGCTCCCACCGAAGAAGAATAAAAAGATGCCTTATAGGGCATCTTTTTTTATTGGGTATAATTTTGCATCTTCAGGACATCCTAAACTTTTAGGACGATACTCGGAGGGATTTAAGTGCGGATTCTAGCACTCGTGCTCGCCGGCTTGATATTGATCGGATTAACCCTACTGGTTCGGGCAACTGTCGACTTTAAATATTGCCGTCGCGAAGAAAATGACCATATTGAATGCAAAATTTCTGCACTGCGTGGATTATGGACCTTTGTCATGACTATCCCTACTGTGCAGCTTGAATGGGAAAAAGGTCCTCAAATTGAGGTGCAACAGAATTCCTTGGCAGGGACAGGGGAGAAGAGAAAGGCCCGGAGCAGGATTAAATTTCGCTATTTTCGCCGTGGCTTTTTTTATCGTTTGATCCCCAATATTCCTAGAATTCTTGCTCGCTTGCAGCGTGCCAAAAATAAATTCTACCGAGGGATTCACTGTACGGATGTCCATTGGAAAATAGGTATTGGCTATGAAGACCCCTGTCTTACCGCATGGGCAGCTGGTGCCTTCTGGGGCATGCTTGGGTACTCTCTTGCGAAACTTTATCGACAAGTTACGATGGAGGCAAAAGAACCCGAGATTTTGGTCGTACCAAACTTTCAAAAAGCTGGCTTTTACTGTGACCTTCATTGCATATTCAATTTAAGAATCGGACATATTATGTTCGTAGGATTGGACTTAGTTCGGGTATTTATTCTAGGAAAAAGGAGGAAGGCATAAAATGGGGAATCATCCAATTGAAGCTTTAATGAAGACAGCGATGGAAAGCATCCAACAGATGGTTGATGTTAATACGATAGTGGGAGATCCTGTCGAATCACCTGACGGTTCAGTAATCATTCCTGTCTCCAAAGTCGCATGTGGCTTCGCAGCAGGTGGAAGTGAATTTCCTCCACCTGATGGGGATTGTGATCGGGGAGAAGAAAAAGGGGACAAACCCACTGCGCTACCTTTCGGCGGTGGAAGCGGTGCCGGCGTCTCTGTGCAGCCTGTTGGCTTCTTAGTCGTTGGGCATGGGCAAGTCCGCTTGCTCCCAGTAGATCACAATGTCATTGTAGATCGTGTGATCGATGAAGTGCCTAACCTGATGGACAAGATTGCTTGTATTTTCAAAAAGCAAAATCCTCAGAAAGAGGAAGTAACCAAAGAAGATATTATTATCGTCGGCGATCATTAAATAGAGTATACATAAGAGCGGTAATACAAACGAATTGTATTACCGTTTTTGCGTTGTCCTCTGAAAAGCTACCAGCCCTAGTTCGTTATCTACTAACTTTGCATAACGCACTTAAAGGTCTAATCCCCACCAAACCCTCATAAACATGTAGACAAGGGGGAGTGGGACAATGGTGAATGGCATCTGGTTATTTATGCTTGCCACAGGCATTATTGTAGCGGGGATCAACGGGAGGATTGACGCGGTCACTGCCTCCGCGATGAAGGCTGCAGAATTAGGTGTTGAGACTGCTATCGGCTTAATTGGGATTATGAGTTTGTGGTTGGGGCTCATGAAGCTGGCAGAGGATGCAGGATTCGTGCACGCCTTAGCTCGTTTATTTGGTCCAGTCATTCGCAGGATATTTCCGTCCTTAAAACCCGATAGCCCTGCACTCGGTGCAATTATAATGAATTTGAGCGCCAACATTTTGGGGTTAGGAAATGCTGCAACCCCCTTTGGCTTAAAGGCAATGCAGGAGCTCCAAAAGGAAAATCCTAATCCAGAGGTCGCAAGCCCTGCCATGATCACCTTCTTAGCTCTCAATACTTCTTGTATCACTATTATTCCAGCGACAATCATAGGAGTACGTTTAAAAGCACAATCTGTAAATCCGACCGAAATCATAGGGACGACTATTTTTGCGACAGGTTGTGCTATGACCCTAGCCATCTTTGTGGATTATCTTATTCGCCGGAGGGCTAAGCGATGAGGCTTATTGCAGAAATATCACGGTGGGCAATTCCTCTACTTTTACTCATCATCCCTATAGCAGCCTATCTCCGAAAGGTACCTGTCTATGAGTCTTTTGTAACAGGTGCGGAGGAAGGTTTGAAGACAGGGGTACGGATCTTACCCTATTTAGTTGCTATGCTCGTCTCTATCCGTGTCTTTGCCGACTCTGGTGCCTTAGATGTCTTATCCGGGATATTACAACCCGTTTTTCTTAAATTCGGTCTTGATCCGAATCTTACGGCTATCATTCCTTTAGCAGTGATGCGCCCGCTGAGTGGTTCCGGTGCTTTAGGCGTGGCAACACAACTGATTAACCAGTATGGACCCGATTCCATGATTGGTCGTTTAGCCTCCACCTTGCAAGGTAGTACAGACACGACTTTCTTTGTTCTCACGGTATACTTTGGCTCCGTAGGCATAAAGAAATACCGATATGCTCTTAAGTTGGGACTTTTCGCTGACTTAATCGGGTTGATTGCTTCTATATGGATTGTTCTTTATACGTTTTATTAAGGGTTTCTTTGAGCATACTAGGGATGAGCTAAAGGAGGCCATCTAAGTATGCTATTTGTCGTTTTGCCAGCTTATAATGAAGAAGCAGGACTCAAGGAACTCCTTGATGATATCGAGAGTTCCTGCCGTGAAATTCCAACGCGGATTATTGTTGTAAATGATGCAAGTACAGATTGTACCTTTCAGATTGCTAAGGAATACGCTACTGAATTTTCGAATGTGCATGTCCTTTCTCATGAGATGAACAAAGGGTTAGGCGGAGCTTTAATGACAGGCTTTGAGTATGTTTTCGGGCTTCGCGAAAACCTAAAACGTTCTGAGAGGGAGTTGGAACAAACACGCTTTAATGAGGACGTAATCCTGACGATGGATGCCGATAATACGCACCCGGCGGATCGAATTCCGCTTATGCTTGCACAGATATATTCAGGCGCTGATTTAGTCGTTGCATCACGATATGCGCCCGGGGGAGAACAGCATGGCCTTAATCTCATGCGTAGAACGCTCTCTTGGGGAGCAGGAAGAGTAATGAGCTTCTTCTTTCCTGTCTCTGGGCTTAAGGATTATTCCTGCGGCTATAGAGCCTATCGGGCATCAACCTTGGAACGAGTATACCAAAATTATGGTGACCAAATGATTGAAAATCGAAGTTTTGCTGCGATGGTCGAGCTACTCGTTAAGGTCGTAGGTTTCTGTCAAGAGGTTCGGGAAATTCCTTTTTCGTTGCACTATGAGAAGAAAAAGGGAAAAAGCAAGATGCGGGTTTTTGCAACAATTATCGGATATTTTTCTTTAATTATTCGTTTGAAGAAAGAGACTTGGGGTTCGATGGAATGGGCTGGAGAGTAAAGGGAGTATTTCTTGGGATTCTCTTTGTTGGGGTCTTGGTTCGGTTAAAGGGGATATCGAATCCTTTTCTCGATGACCAAGGATGGAGACAAGCAGATACAGCAAGTATGGCCTTGAACATGATGGGGCATCTGGGGAGTCTACCCGATGTCCTTTTTCCCATGTTGAACTATGATGGTTCCGGACCCCAAAAAGTAGAGCTTGAATTCCCGTTTTTACCCTACCTGCTTGCGATAACCTGGAAAGTGTTAGGATGGGCAGATTTATGGGGAAGGTTATGGGCTATTTTCTTTTCCTTCCTTACCCTCGTTGGAGTTTTTGGATTGGGACGACTTGTTTTCTCAGAGCGCGTGGGTTTATGGGCTGCCGCTTTCTATGCTTTCATGCCTTTAACGACATATTATGGCAGGGTTGTTATGCCAGAGCCCGTCGCCCAAGCGTTTAGCATATGGGCAGTCTATTCACTTCTGCTATGGCGAAAAACTCCATCAAGTAGAAGATTCATTCTTGCTGCATTTCTTATGTCAGCAGCCATTCTGGCCAAGCTTCCTCAATTTATAATTTTCCCTGTAGCTTTAGTTATTGGTTTTTGGCCGCTTAAAGGAAAGCTGCTTAAAATATTACTCTATAGCCTACTAGCGTTATTCCTACCTATGCTATACTATTCTTGGGTACATACTGGAGCAGGAGAAGCAAGCCAATTTGTTTCAGGAATCCTCTCTGATCAAGTCCTTGAGGGACCGAAATTCTTTGTAACTCAGTTACGAAATCACTTGTGGGCTGGATTCGGCTTTCCGCTAATTCTTTTAGCTGGGGCCGGTTTCCTAAGAATGGCATGGGTAGCAATCCCTCACGAACTCGATTTCTTCCGAATTTGGGAAGAGGGTCGTGGAGTCTTCCTAGGTATAATTCTGTGGTGCCTGATTAGTCTTATTTATATCGGGGTGATCTGTACCAGAATCCCTTTAGATTACTATCTTGTTCCCGTGACGTTGCCCCTTGTCCTTAGTGCAGGTTATGCTTTGGATTTCTTTGAGGATATACCGGGTTTCGTCCTAGGCGTACTTGTCGTGAGTTTGCTCTTAGTGAGTCAAACCCTTAACTATGCACCCAAGTATTCCTGGGATGAGAGATATTTATCTCAAGCAATCTGGATACGTGAGTCTATAGAGAAAGAGAAAGTTTTGCTATTAAGTGACTCCCAACCGATGACTCTATATTATGCTCAGAGGTATGGGTTTCGTCTGAAGAGCTTAGAGGACCAAAAGGCTTGGGAAGAACTCCTGGCAACTCCTGGTGACTATCTAGTAGCACTTCCCAACTCTAGAGGGGAAGTGTTTTGGAATCGTGTCAAAGCGAAATATCCCCAAGTTGGACCAGGTGTATATCGTTTAGATAAATAACACTAGCGGAACGGAGAGGGATAGATTTGAACGGCAAAAAAGATATCAAGGCTCCTCCAGAGGGTGAGCGCTTGCAAAAAGTCATGGCTCAAGCAGGAATCGCCTCGAGACGTCATGCAGAGCAAATGATTCTTGAGGGGCGTGTGCAGGTCAATGGAGAGAAAATTGTTACACTTGGGACAAAGGTTTTGCCAAAGGACAAAATTAGTGTAGACGGTCGGGTGATCAAGCTTCGTGAAACCTTTGAATATTATCTGCTGCACAAACCAAGAGGATATATTACGAGTGCGAAAGATCCTCAAGGGAGAAGAACGGTGATGGATCTCCTGCAAAAGGTCAAACAAAGAGTTTATCCTGTCGGACGATTAGATTATGATACTTCGGGCCTGCTAGTCCTAACCAATGATGGTGAATTAGCCTACCGATTGATGCATCCTTCTTATGGAGTAGAGAAGACCTACCAGGTGGAAGTCCAAGGGGCCGTTCCCCTACAAGACTTACATCGATTAGAGAAGGGAATTGAACTTGAGGATGGAAAAACAGCCCCGGCACAAGTCCGAGTGATTACCCGTAGAGGCCAGGGCTCTTTGCAGCGTCTTGAGATTACAATCCATGAGGGGCGTAACCGTCAGGTCCGCCGTATGTTTGAGGCCGTCGGATTTCCTGTGATTACCTTAAAGAGGATTCGTTTCGGACCTCTTCAGCTTGATTCTGAATTGAGTATGGGAAGCTATCGTACTTTGACAAGCAAAGAAATTCAACAACTTCGTCAGGCAGTAAAACTCAATTGAAGTTATTTTCAATACTTTGCTCTAGTGAGTCATATGAAGTGAGTGATCAAGAGCCTTTTTCCATTTCTCGATATCGCGCCCACCGAAGTTTTGGAGGGCGTTGGCTACAGAATTGACCTTTTCTTGTTCAGTAGTAATTACGACGAGAAAGTGACCCGTGCGTACTTCATATTCATAATGGCGGGCACGTTCTGGAGATAAACCATAACTAAGTAAGGCTTCAGGTAACCCTTGCCCATGAGGCCGATGTAACAAGTCATTCGCTAAAGGACCAGCCACTAAACATTCTCCAAGGTTAGGGATATCCATAGGTGGTGCTTGGACTAACCAAGCGTTGAAACGGTCAAGGTTTTTCTCAGCAGGAGCAAAGGCTAACTCGTTGGCAATTTCTTCATTGAAGCTCCCCTGATGGAGATAGCCACTTCTTACTAGGACTGAGATATAACTGTTAGCTAAAGATTCCCCTTGGATTTCTTCTACTGCTTCTTTTGTTTGTTGTGGGCCTTTAAATATTGCAAGAATTGTTCTAGACATTCTTTATCCCCCCTTATCGATTTTTGTTAGTATACCCATAAAAAACAGGGTTCACGCAAAATAGGCAGGAAAAAATGAAATCTACGACGAATTTTATAGGTTATACTGTAGTTGTCTTGTGATTACTTTTTTAGCAATCGAGGATATACAATATTTGATCTTTTACAGAAAGCTTCGACGGGGAGATGGGGAATGAAAATTCGTATTGGAAACGAGGTTCTAACCGAACATATCCGGGTAAAGATCCGCCTTGATTTTAAGGGAGAAGGCAAAGGTGGACGCTTTATCTTCGGTGGTAAAAGCCGTGAAGAAATTGCCGAGCAAGTTCGGGAACAAGAAGTTGCCCTTTTGAGAAATGTGCCCCTTCAGGGTGTTTTTCTTGAGGATATAGACTTAAGTCTTGACTTGTATATCGTCAGCCAGTCAGATGGTCGAAAAAAGCGCGAGGTTGCCTATGCGCCTGTGCTGCTAACTTTGAGAATCGAGAATTTGGATGATCTCTTACCACTTATTCTTAAGCCCGAATTCCGTAAGATTGAATTCTTGAGCCCGGAGAATCTTGCGATTCATCGGCTTGATGTGGAACGTCTTTTCTTTCGTATGAGTCAGTGTCTGCAAGAGGAAGTTAAAAAGATCGAACTTAGATTTCAGTAGAATACGATTCATTTACTCAGCTAAACAGCTGAGTTTTTTTATTCGCAGGTGAGATGTTTTTTCGTACCCCTATTTAACTGTATGATTTACCGAGAATTGCTAATAATAACTTTCGATTAAGTATCTTGCAATGAATTAGAAAGGTGGAATGCTTACATGCCTTGGACCCAAAATTATGCAGCGCTCGGGGGGAGTATTGGGCTGACAGCCTTGGTTGTTTCCTTACCCATATTCTTCCTGCTATGGGCGCTTGCAATCAAACGAATGAAGGGGCATATTGCCGGGATTCTGACACTACTCTTTACGATTGTAGTCGTTGTCCTCGTATATAGAATGCCGATTTCAATTGCAATTTCCGCGAGTTTGTATGGAATTTTAAATGGACTTTGGCCCATTGCCTGGATTGTGGTTACCGCAGTTTACTTGTACAACTTAACAGTTGAAGCGGGTCAATTTGATATTATTAAAAATTCCATTGCCTCTATCTCTAATGATCGGCGTGTCCAGGCTTTGCTAGTGGCATTCTGCTTTGGAGCATTTCTGGAAGGAGCAGCAGGCTTCGGTGCTCCAGTTGCAATTTCAGCTTCTATTTTGATTGGACTGGGCTTTGATCCCTTATATGCTGCGGGACTTTGTTTAATTGCGAATACCGCTCCGGTAGCCTTCGGTGCTATTGGTAGTCCGATTATAGCAGCTGGGGCTGTAACCGGAATGGGTGATTTTATTATTGCACAAGCTGTCGGTCGTCAGCTGCCCTTCTTGTCGTTCCTGATACCACTTTATCTTGTAGTGTTAATGTCGGGTTGGAAGAGTGCAATGGAAGTATTACCTGCCGCCTTAGTAGCAGGACTTTCCTTCGGAATTGCCCAATGGTGGTCCTCAAACTATCTAGGCGCGTATTTGCCAGATATCATTTCCTCTCTAACGTCCTTAATCGCCCTTACAGTATTTTTGCGGTTCTGGAAGCCGAAAAATATCTGGCGCTTCCCACATGAACGAGATAAAAAAGAAGAGGTAGTCTCTAGCCATAAGTATTCTACAGGACAAATAGTTCGAGCCTGGTCTCCCTTTGCTATCTTAACCATAATGGTTGCCATTTGGGGGACTCCAAACTTTAAGACATGGGCCACGAATGCGGGTCTATACGTGTCAATTCCACATTGGCCTGGACTTGATGGCCTGGTTTATAAGGCAGCTCCAATCGTACCGAAACCTGCAATATATGCAGCAAGTTATAAATGGGATTGGTTTGCCGCTGGGGGAACAGCCATCTTAATTGCATCGATAATTTCGATGTTTATACTTGGAATTAGCCCTGGTAAAGCATTATCTGTTTTTGGAAAAACTCTAAAACAATTGGCGTATTCCGTTTTAACGATTGCCTCCGTTCTCGGTTTTGCCTATCTTGCCAACTATTCGGGATTGTCCTATACTCTAGGAATTCTCTTTGCATCTACGGGTGCTCTTTTCCCCTTCTTATCTCCTGTACTAGGCTGGCTAGGAGTATTTCTTACAGGTTCAGATACCTCTGCGAATGCTCTATTTGGAAAGCTTCAGCAGGTTACAGCAGAACAGATTGGGGTTAATCCTGTACTGACAGTAGCAGCGAACAGCGCGGGTGGCGTAGTAGGGAAGATGATTTCCCCTCAATCGATTGCGGTGGCCGCTGCCGCGACTTCCTTAGTCGGTCGTGAATCCGAGCTTCTCCGATTCACCATCAAGCATTCCATAGTTATTTTACTCGTTGTTTGTATCATGGTTACCGTGCAAGCTTATATACTTCCGGGTATGATTCCGACGCTAACGGCGTTGCACTAAATCAGATCGAGGTCTGCTTGTATTATTAAACAGTAACTTATAGAGATTCAAAGTAGATTACGGAAGGTATTATGACCTTCCGTAATTTTGCATTTAACTGTAATAAAATACGTCAAATTTATACAATATTCGTCAAATTTAACTTTTTATCTATTGCAAATCGCGAGAATTTATCTTACAATAATAAATGTTGCTCAGAGGTCAGACCATTGGAAACTTTCTATTGGTCTGAAGATACTATAGCTTGGAGGAGGGCTGTGATTTAATTTTATCTTTCTTGGACTTATTAAAAAATTAACAAATTATTTTAAAATCACTTAAGAAGAATTTAATCTAAAAACAATGAATGATGAATTTTAAGAATTAGAAAGGTGGAATTATAATGCCGTGGACACAGAATTACACAGCACTTGGTGGTAGCCTTGGCTTGACGGCACTCGCAGTTTCAATCCCGATTTTCTTCCTGTTCTGGGCTTTAGCCGTGAAAGGAATGAAGGGATATGTTGCTGGATTACTTGCTCTCTTAATAACACTTGTTGATGTTATCCTTGTTTATAAGATGCCGGTTTCTATCGCTCTTTCCGCAACGGCTTATGGTATGCTCTATGGACTTTGGCCGATTGCTTGGATTGTTATTACTGCAGTGTACTTATACAATTTAACGGTTGAATCAGGTCAATTTGAAATCATTAAAAGTTCTATTGCTTCAATTTCTGATGACCGTCGTATTCAAGCACTTATCGTTGCCTTTTGTTTCGGTGCCTTCCTTGAAGGCGCAGCAGGTTTCGGAGCTCCAGTCGCAATTACTGGTGCACTTCTTATCGGACTTGGCTTTGAACCTATTAAAGCTGCAGGTCTTTGCTTAATTGCGAATACCGCCCCGGTTGCCTTTGGAGCTATCGGTGCCCCGATTATCGCTGCTGGTGCAGTAACGGGTATGGGAGACTTCGTAATTTCCCAAGCTGTTGGTCGCCAACTTCCGTTCTTATCCGTTATTATTCCCCTTTATCTTATTGTGTTGATGGCAGGATGGAAATCCGCCAAGGAAGTTATGCCAGCAATCCTTGTAGCGGGCGGATCCTTTGCAGTAGCCCAATGGGCATCTTCGAACTTCCTAGGTGCATATCTCCCTGATATCATTTCTTCCTTAACCTCTCTCGTTTGCACGACTCTCTTAATGAGATTCTGGAAGCCCAAAACAACCTGGCGTTTTCCTCACGAGAGAGATGTGAAAGAACCTGAAGCTAAGAAATATACCGGGGGTCAAATTGCCAAAGCATGGTCGCCCTTTGTTATCCTCACAGTTATGGTTACCATCTGGGGAACACCAGCTTTTAAAGCACTTATTGTCGACAAATTGCACCTTGCCGTTTATATCAATTGGCCAGGACTTGATGGATTAGTCTATAAAGCGGCTCCGATTGTCGCCAAGCCGACGATCTATGCTGCTTCCTTTAAATGGGACTTCCTATCTGCTGGTGGAACTGCAATTCTAATTGCCTCAATCATCAGCGCGATTGTCTTAGGGATTAAACCCGCAACTGCTGTTAAAGTTTTCGGTCAAACAGTAAAACAAATGATTTATCCAGTGATCAATATGGCTGCTGTACTTGGATTTGCTTACCTCGCCAACTACTCTGGCCTATCCTATACTCTTGGACTTCTGTTCGCATCCACGGGAAAAGTATTCCCGCTACTTTCTCCAGTTCTTGGATGGTTAGGTGTATTCTTGACGGGTTCGGATACTTCGGCCAATGCTTTGTTTGGTAAACTACAACAAGTTACTGCGGAGCAAATTGGAATTAACCCAGTCCTCACGGTTGCAGCGAATAGTGCGGGTGGAGTCGTTGGTAAAATGATTTCCCCACAATCTATCGCAGTTGCAGCTGCAGCAACTGGATTGATTGGTCGGGAGTCAAGTCTGTTTAAGTTTACAGTTAAACACTCCCTTATCATGTTAGCTGTTGTTATGGTGATGATTTACCTCCAGGCTTATGTAGTACCGGGAATGATTCCTACAATGGCTGCAGCGATTAAGTAATTAGTAATTCTTGGATAGACTTTTTTAAAATACTAAGTTATAATATATGAGCAATTTATTATGTATTACATGGGAAGTAGGAAACTACTTCCCATATTTTTCTAGAGCAAAGGAGTACCCATCATGGATTTAAAGCCCATCAAAACCAAAAGAATATATGAAGAGATTATAGAGCAGATTCGAGTCCTAGTCACAGAGGGACATCTCCAGCCTGGGGATCGGTTACCCTCGGAACGTGAACTTGCAGCACAGCTCAATGTTAGTCGTGCTTCTGTTCGAGAGGCACTGAGTGCACTTGAAATGATGGGCCTCTTAGAGATTCGGAGTGGGGAAGGAACTTTTATCAAAAAGATAAATATTGACTCGGTTGTGACTCCTTTAACTTGGGTCTTAAGCATGGAAAAAGACACTGTGTTGGAATTGCTTGAAGTTCGGAAAATAATTGAAGGGCAAGCTGTGGCTCTGGCTGCTACGCGTTCAAAAGCCGAAAATCTTCGTGAATTGGAAGAAGCCCTTACGTTGATGTACGAGGATTTACAAACCGGGCAATTAGGAGAGAACGCTGACCTTCGTTTTCATTACGCGATAGCTAAAGCAAGTCACAATAAGATACTTCTGCGCTTAATGAATGCGATTTCCGATACGATGCATCAGGCTCTGAAAACAAGTCGGATACGACTCTATGAGGGACAAGGTGCTCCTGAAAGGCTTTATCATGAACACAAAATTGTATTAAATGCAATCTCAAAACAAAATCCTGACTTAGCAAGGTCTATTATGCTTGATCATTTGGCGGGAGTGGAAGATAAATTACTGCAATATTATTCAGAGAATAAAATTTAATGTATGTAGAGATTTATGCCTTATTAATATACTATTTCAAGGTACTTTTTTTTGATTTTAATTTTCAGAAAAGAAGGTCTAGTTTAAATTGTCGAATATATTTTAATAAACTGAAATATATCTAGCCTTTAAAAGTTTCGCATGTTAAACTAGGAACATAGAGAGTAATTAAAGGAGTAGGGCAAATTGGATCTAAAACCGATTAAAACACGCAAGATATATGAAGAAATCGTGGATCAAATTCGTGATTTAGTAGCAAAGGGAGACCTTAAACCTGGTGATCGGTTACCCTCTGAGCGAGATTTGGTTGAGCGTTTGAAAGTCAGTCGCGCTTCAATCCGTGAAGCTTTGAGCGCACTAGAAATGATGGGACTCCTTGAGGTCCGAAGTGGAGAAGGGACCTTTGTTCGTAAACTTCGTTCAGAATCAGTGGTAGCACCACTTGCTTGGATGCTTACTATGGAAAAGGGAACAGTTCTAGAGTTACTTGAGGTCCGCAAGATTCTTGAGGTTCAAGCCGTAAGTCTTGCCGCGGAACGAGCTGATGAATCCGATATCAAGGAGCTTCATGCAGCCTTGGAGGATATGAGAGCGGAATTAAGAAGTACATCTTCTGATGGAACCTCAGATCACAGATTTCATTATGCGATAACGAGGGCTACTAAAAACAAAATTATTATTCGGCTCATGGATACGATGTCTGATCTCATGAAATACATGTTGAAAACAAGTCGGTCCAAATTATATGAAGGGAAATACACTCCTGCCTTACTCCTTCAGGAGCATTTGGGAGTCTTCGAAGCCATCAAAGGTAAGGATAGTCGAAAAGCACGTGAATTCATGCTCCATCATCTCAACGGAGTTGAAGAAGAAATAATTAAAGGTTTTAATAATAATGGACAGGAGTAGTTGCTCCTGTCCTTTTATTTTGTAGCTGGAGAGGTTATAATTTTTATAAGGCTACCACAAATGCACTATTTAATGAGGTGGATTATGCTTAATAATTGTCAAATCGTTTACCATAATCAGAACTGTTTAAATACTAAAAAGCCTTATGCTCATCCTTGCCGATTATGTATTGATGCGTGCCCCCATCAAGCCATCTCGGAATATAGAGAAATTAACTCTAAAAAGTGTACAGAGTGTGGGGTCTGTATGGCTGTTTGCCCGAGTGATGGATTGGTTGACCGTAATACAGACTTATTTCATCACTACATTGAATCGAGCGAAGCAATCACCTTGAACTGTCCACAAGCGATTCCTGTTGGATTCGAGATCTCTTGTCTCGGTACGATTGACCGTGATTTATGGACAACACTCATGCTTGCTGCACGGGGAAAAGAGGTAAAGATTCATACAGGGAAATGTGCTGAGTGTCTCGATAAGAAGGCTTGTCTGCAAAGCGTCAAAGCCTTTAAAGAAGTTCATAAAGATTGGCCAGATCACCCTTCGATATTGATTCAAGTATCTCCAGACCAAGGAGAGAAGATTCCACGAACTGATAGAGTAACGACGAAAAATGAATCTCCCGAAAAGGGAGGCTGGAAAAAGAAAGGCTGGGAAAAGATAGAGTCTATCTTGCCGGGATTAACAGCTGACGAGGCCTACCTTATTCCCCGAACGAAACAATTACTAACAAGGCACCTGGAGTCTAATCCAGAGCAAAAGATTCCTATTCCTGCCTTAGGAATCAATGACCAGTGTACGAACTGTGGAGTGTGTGCTGCAATCTGTCCTCAGACGGCGCTCTCGAAAAAGGAAAATGGGAATGAGCTAACGCTTATCTATGAACCCTATAAGTGCGTACGCTGTCAACGATGCGTTAACATCTGTAATCCTAAGGCATTAAGCTTTGCCACGAAGCCCCTATCCCATCGCTTGTTTAGTGGGAAAGTATTACTTCATAAGGGAAGTCCACGCCACTGTGTTCGCTGTGGGAAGCAAGTCTTCGATAGTTCAGAGCCCCCCATGTGCATTGCTTGCGCTTCGACTAATCCCAATGAGGAAGGATTCTTTTCGTAAAATGATGCAATAAAAAGGGAGTGTTGTAAACTACTTTTTCGTAGTTAGCAACGCTCCCTTGTTTCTATTCTTTTTGATTGTGGGAAAGGTCTTGATTGTCACTGCCTTCCCAGCCCAAGCGGCGAAAAAGGTAGGGTGCACCGAAGGAAGTCCATAACCCAGCTAAAGCGTAGACAGGTAAATAAGACCATACCCAATAATGGGTCAGTGTCCGGAGAAGAAGAATATAGAGAAGCAGTGTTCCTAACCCTAAGGAAGTTTTGTAGAGTGAAGGTCGCCAACGGGTTCTTTCCTGATAGTCGAGGTAATGATCCTCGAGAAAATAGCCGCTCGTAAATCCAAGGACGAAGCCACTCATTTGTAAGCCTTCCTTGGAGTGATAAACAAGGATTGCTAGAAGAGGGAGAAGGACTGCCAGAAGAAGCTTTGTGCGAAGGGAGAAACGAAGTTTAAAGAGGTGCTCGTCAAGGATCTTAAAACACCAGACAATAAGAAAACCCAATCCCCAACCCATTAATACATCTCCAGGCCAGTGCACCCCTAAGTATAGACGCGAAAAGCCAATCCCAAGAATCAGGAGGAGGCCGAAAACCTTCCAGGCAACCTGAGGATATCTCCACCAAAGATAGGGATAAAAGGTTGCCACACCTTGACTGTGGCCACTCGGGAAGGAGTAGCCTGTGGCAGAGGAGGTATAGATTGAGCGAATTCCCTCTTGCCCTATGGGCCTTTTGAATTGAAACATATCTTTTAACCAAGAATTAAGTGTCATGGAAAAGAGAAAGAGTACCGCTAATCGAAAGCCAAAGCGCTTATCCAAGTTCCAAAAAATAATGGCAAGCACGAAAATATAGACAGGCTCGCTACCAAGAAAGCTAAGTAGGATAAATAGGGCGTCAAGAAAAGGATTATGTCCGGATTGTATCCCTTGATAAAATGCTAGCATCGTAGGAATTAAGAGTGGTGGTGTGAGCCGCAGTTGCAGCCTGGACCGTGAATATGCTGATGGTCATGTTTTGGCTTATCGTCACTTTTTCGTACAGGTTCTCTCAAGAGCTGGTCCAATAAATGGCGAGTATGGGAGATAGGTAGCTCTTGGATTTCTAAGGCAAGGTTTATTGTCTTGCGGATTTCTTCTGCGGTGACACCTAAGGCTTTTGCATCAGTAACAGCAGAACGAAGGGTCGCGAGAGAATTAGTAGCTGCAGAAGCAGATATCTGGATAAGTAATGTTGTACGTGCATCAAGTTCCATGTTTTTTCCTCCCAAATCTAAAGGTTAAGAACTACTATACCATAAAATCAGCTTCGGGCAAAAAACTCTTAGACCTACTCATTTTTCTATTCACAAGGAAATGTGGTAATATTATATATTGACTGTGGACTAAGAAAGGAATTGACATGAGTAAGGAAAGAATTATTGTTGTCGGAGCAGGTGCTGCAGGGCTAATGGCTGCTGGACAAGCAGCTTTTGAAGGTGCTGAGGTCTTGCTTATTGAGAAGAAGGAACAGCCAGGACGTAAAATCGCGATTTCTGGTAAAGGACGTTGTAATCTAACCAATGCAGAAAATGTGGGAGATTTCATTGAGAATTATCCAGGTAATGGGCGATTTTTGCATGGAATACTTCGTGAGTTCGATAATGTAAGGCTGCGCGAGTTTTTTGCTCAATATGGGGTAGAGACAAAAGTCGAACGAGGCGGCAGGGTTTTTCCTGTATCTGATAATGCTGAAGCTGTAGTTCAAGCTTTGTTACAGTTTATTACGGAAGCAGGGGTCAATCTCCGGATAGATCGAACTGTGGAAGAAATCCTGATTTCTGAAGAAAGTGTACAAGGGGTTCGCTTAAATAATGGGGAAGTCCATAAGGCAAGTGCGGTGGTCCTTTGTACTGGAGGCGGGTCTTATCCTGGGACTGGATCGACGGGGGATGGATATCGTTTCGCTAAAAAACTAGGACATAAGGTCATATCACCACGTCCTTCGCTTATTCCGTTGAAGACCGTTGAGAATTGGGTTAAAGAACTTCAAGGACTTTCCTTGCGAAATGTTGAGGCGACTTTATGGTATGGTGGGAAGAAGCAAAAGTCAGAATTCGGAGAAATGCTCTTCACCCATTTCGGGGTATCAGGTCCCATTATTCTTACCCTAAGCCGCTGGGCTGGGGAGGCTCTCGCACGTGGAGAAAAGGTATACTTAAGAATTAATTTAAAACCTGCCTTATCCCAGGAACAGTTGGATTTGAGATTACAAAGGGATTTTCAAAAATTCGCGAATAAGCAATTTAAAAATTCCTTAGATGAAATCCTTCCTAAAAGTTTAATTCCCGTAATCATTGAATTATCAAAGATTCCAGCAGAACGCGCGGTTCATCAAATCACTCGAGAAGAAAGAAAATATCTGGTCCAATTACTGCAAGGGTTATCTTTAACCATAAAAGAAACACTTCCCCTTGTGGCTGCAATTGTAACTGCGGGTGGAGTCGATGTCAAAGAGATCGATCCCAAAACGATGGCGTCAAAACGTGTTCGGGGCCTTTACTGGGCAGGAGAAGTTGTAGATGTGGACGGAGTAACCGGGGGATATAATCTTCAAGCCGCCTTTGCAATGGGTTACCGTGCAGGACGGGCTGCCTCAGATTACCTTAATTCCTTCGGCTTAAGCCATTAAAATTTCGAATTAGGACTCTACAGATAAGTAAAGGGACCACTTTAAACCACTTTTTTGAAGTAGTTTAAAGTGGTCCCTTTTTGATTACATAGAGTGTTTAAACAATACTGTCTCTATTATTTACGGAAAATAATGGACAATTTGAGATTTTGATACATAAACTATCGTGTAGATCGGTTAGATATGTAAGATATGGAGGTGGCAAAATGGCTGGTGTAGATTATTATTCGCTCTGCAAAGGATACAGAGGTAGAGCAGTTGAAATCAGAACTTTTGACGGAAGAGTTCACCAAGGTATTATTAGGAATATTGACTATAACAGAGTATATTTACAACCGCTTTGGCGCAATAAAGATTTGGGTGGCTTTAGCTATGGTTGGTATGGTTATCCTGGTTTTGGCACTGGAATTGCGTTAGGTTCGATTGCCACATTGGCTTTACTTCCACTTTTCTTTATCTAATTTTATGTTGTAAGTCTTTCTAAGAGGTTGACTGTTGAAAAGACCGAAGTTTACACTAAACTCGGTCTTTTCGCCTATCTGTACGATCGATTTTCCCATTATTAGTAGAAGTGAGACTGAATTTATTCGATAACCTGTAAACTGTTTAAGTCATTTTAAATAAGCTATCTTATCACTTGGAGTATTAAGTAGATCGTAAGATGTTAAGTTATTAGCTTCAATATATTTCTTGACTAAATAATACCCAACACTATAACCTGCCATTTTGGGATAAGAATATAACCCATATAGTATGTCTTGATGTTTACGATCAGCTTTTAATATATTTCTGTTTGGGTGTACTAGGTTATTCCACATTTTCTCTAGTTCATCAGTTGTGTAATAAGATGTCCATGTTGCCGTAAATTCTTCACCAAATCTTTCGCGAACTGCGTTTTCGGCTAATCCCTCCAATATAATTGTGTCGAGCAATATATAATCCTTTTCACTTTTTTGGTATTTGAATAACCGACATACATGGTTGTATTCATGTGTAAATAATGATCTTATTTCCTTTTCTGAGGTATCTATTGAAATGAATAGAAAAAGTTTATCTATAAAGGCTATGCCTAACTTTCCATTGAAGTCTATTATAATTTTTCGGTTGGTTGTATCCGAGGGAAAAATAAAGACAGGGACATTGGACCCTTCCCACAATCTTCGAAGTCGTTCTTCTTCATCTTGTACAATTTCCCATACTTTATTTTCTTGTAATCGTCTAACTTGCTCGGCCCCGTTCTTAAGGGGATGATACATTCCATGTAGAGATAAGTAATCATAGATTTCGTAAGCTTGAGCGCCTTCAAAATATTCTTTCATCTTTTCACATATTTTAATGGGTTGCTCATATAGATCGACTAACCACTTGTCTGTTCTAATAACGCTCATATATGCCCCCCCAGCTTTATTCCATAAAGTCACAATTTATCCCCTTAATCATAATATAATATAGTTATTTAACAACAAGGATGTGACTGAAATTGAGTTACACATATCTCGATTGTTTGGCATCGTTCGGAGTTGGGGGTGCTCACCCTGGAGGTCTTCAACTTTCAAAAAGTATTTTAGCAAGGGAATATATAGATCAAGAAACGTTAATCCTTGACGTTGGATGTGGCACAGGTCAGACATCTGCATACATTGCAGAAAAGTACCGATGTTCTGTTACTTCCTTAGATAGTAATAACACAATGCTAGAAAAAGCAAAACAAAGATTTCTATCCTCAAATCTGGCTATTGATATTATGTATGGGAATGTTGAAAATTTACCCTTTAGTGATGGATTATTTGATTTCGTCCTATCAGAATCTGTAACATCATTTACGGATGCCTCCCAAACAACAAAGGAATTTAAAAGAGTGCTTAAACCAAATGGTGTATTACTTGCAATTGAAATGGTACTTGAAGATTCACTTTCTGATGAAGAACTAAAAACTATAGTTGACTTTTACGGAGTTTCTCAATTACTAACCGAATTTGACTGGTATAACCTTTTTAATAAGGCTGGCTTTAAAAAAATAAGTTTAGAAAAGTTTGAGCAGCAATTTAATGATAATGATATTGATACTGCTCCAGATTTTTTACTTTCGGAAAATATAGATGACAAGTTGCTCGAAATTCTTGAAAAGCATGAGCACTTAACAAAAACTTATAAGGATAAACTAGCGTTTCGTATATTTAGGTGCAGTGTTTAATACCTTTACAGGTCTATAAAATATATAATAGTGTCTCAGAAATATTTGCTCCAAACCTGGTGGTGCAGCTAAACATACTTTTAATTAGAGTTCAAATTAGTTTTTTATTAATGATTGAAATCGAAATCCTCCTAGCTAAAATGAAAAATTTAATCGCCTAATCTGCCTTAATATAGGCAAGTTCCACAATATCTGATTTTTCATAAAATATATTAACTTTGCTAAAGAGCCGAAAGAAGGCGAACCCAAATGGATAAACAAAGTATTTTGAATAAACTTTGTGAAGTAATAAAAGAATCGGTTATTATTACGAATGAGACTATTAATAATAGCTGTAATCAAATTGACGCTGGGGCAGCGACATTAACGGATGATATAGAAAACGAACAAGCAATTAAGAGGTTATCAAGAGATTTTGCAAAAGTATTAAACGATCGGGATTATAAACAATTAGACGGTAGGGCAGAGTATCATCTTTATACTGTGGATCACCTCATAGATCTCATCAAGAACAATGATGAACAAAACACAATAAAACTGGTTAACGAAAACAAGATTAAATCTGAATATGAAGATTGTGAATTTCTCACAATTACCTTAAGCGAAGACAAGGAACAAGCTGAAGTAATTTATAACGTAAGGACCTGTATTACAAATGCTGAAGCTAAATACTTTAACTCCTTAAATACAAAGGACAACAAGAAGAGTCGAATTAGTGTGGGAACTCCTTTTACCAATTGTTATACGCTAGTAGTAAAAAAGGAAAAGGGAGCATGGAAAATAGATAAATTTGAACCCTCTAAGGAAAATATAAAAATAGACACGAATTCTTAGCCTATCGCAATTGCGATATTAATTCTCATTGCTTTAGCTGTTATCTTCTTCTGCTGTACCACTTCGCCACTATTTTCCATAAGATAAATTAAAAAGTCAGGTGATATTTTCTATGGTTCCTACTTTACAATTAATTAGAAATGCAAAAGCCTCCGCCTCATTGTTCACAATCGGTTCGGCTCTGTTGATTATTGCAAGCTATTTAGAGTTTAATATTGAGGTTCAAAAAGAAAATAGAGTAAATGTTGAATATACTCCTTCACCTGCTCAAATTACGGCTTTTTCTTTTTGGATACTAACTGTAGGCGCTTTTATAGGAGCTGTAACTGGCACAATAAGATTAAATCAACTCATTCAACAATCACGTTTAGGTATGAAAACGCCCACTATTGGGCCCAGTGTTTGGATTTTTGCAGGTTTCTGGCTGTTATTCTTTGGCATTTTTGCTGCAGCCATAGGAAGTCAACAAAGAGTAAACGAAGAACAACAATTTGTTATTTTCTAGGAAACACCCCTGATCTCAAATTGTCTTTTATAGAGAGAGGCATTAAAAACCATTGGTTCCTGGTAAATCCTTAAGATTTGCATTATCCATATATAAGCGTTATGTTACAATCAATCAACAAACAACACTTCTCTTTGTAACTTTACTTAATATCTTGCCGAAGTAAGAATCAATATATTGCCGGGTTTAGACACTAAAACTTGTATAGACTTCTTAAATGGAATCAAATTTTTGCCGAAAGTAAAGGTAGGAAGCATATAATTGCCTCAGCCTTCTCTTAGTTTAACATTGGTATGATATGAAGCAAAACAGCCAAAGTTTTATTCCGGCTGTTTTGCTTTAATCGCTGTACGAAATTTCTGTAAATTATGAAGGAATATTCAGGAAATGTGTTGAATGATAAAAGAGAGTTTGTGGCGGCCTTAAGAGTTGTTAGATATAAGATGCACTTACCCCTCAGTGAAGGATATTTAAACCATTAACACGAAGACAATGGTATAAATTTTAGGTTTATAGGAGGAAATATGTCACTAACTAGTTTAATAAGTTCTAATCCGTCAATTAAAAAAAGTTTTCCAATACTTAAGCCATATCTAGAGGATTTACATTGCCGCAAACTAGACGCAGCGGATTGGAAAAAAGAAATTAAGGTACCGTCTATTTGAAGTTCATATGAAAGAGGTTCGATTGGTACAGCGTTTGATTATGTAGCACGCGCCGTAGTAGCTCAGAAAATCTCGAAAAAGAAAAATATTAGAATGGAGAAAAAATTAATTGCAGAACGGGGCTTAGAAAGGTTCGCTGAATTAAGTAAGACAAAAGAACCTCCTTTCTTCACAACTGTGAACAAAGTAGCTATTTATTTCGCTAGGTTTGGTTATTTTGCAGCGATTGACATTGATGACCGTATAGTTGGTGGAGATAAGTTTTTGAGCAAATTCCTCGGTGTTATTCAAGACCTAAAGGTAAATAAATAAAGAAGAGCTGCTTAAAGGCAACTCTTCTTCATAACGTGGGTTATAGGAACAAGATTTATATAAGTCTTATAGGATGCAGAAGAAGATCAAGACGACAGGGATCCTTACTTAATGTTAGTTATAGGTTCAAAGCGACTTTCCAAATTTTTACCAGAGGTTTTTTGAAATCCGATATAGAAATAAATACCTTAAAAGGAAAAAAACAAGAATATTGGAGGGAATTACGCGTGAAAATTACAATGAAGCACGATAGTGGGGTTACTAAAGAAGTTAAACTTGGTTTTTCTTGGACAACCCTATTTTTTGGAGGGTTAGTACCATTGATTAGAGGAGATATTAAGTGGTTTGCAATTATCTTTGTTATTGGTATTGCTGTAGGGGCACCAACCTTTGGTATTGGTACGCTCGTTGCTGATATTATTTTTAGCTTTGTATATAACAAAATTTATATAAAAGAGCTTCTTGTAAAAGGGTATAAACCTGTGGAGGGTTTTTCTCGGGACGTTTTGGTACAAAACAATATTATTTCAGGATAAACCTACTTTGCCCACACTCTAGTGTTTTAATGGATAATGCGAGGTTAACGATTGGAATTTGAGCTGCCATACTGAATGGCAGCTCTTTTCATAACGGTTGTTATGGGACGTAATTAAACTCAAATCGATTCATTTTCATATATAGACATCATTTTTACCTTTTGAAATTATCTTTATAACCCAAATCTTCAAGCGCAGAATGCCAGGCGTCTACAGCATATGATTTCCAGAACAATGCCTTGATTCCAGTGGCTTTCTCTAAGTATTTTCCCATAGTTCGATAGCTGGGATTAATATTTTTATCATAAAGTTCAACTGTAGATTGATAAACTAAACGTTGGATTTCTAGCTTTCTTTTTAAATCTTCCTCTTTCTTGTATTGGTCGTATTTGTCTACGTTTTCAGCATAAATGCCCGGGTTCTAAATACAAAAATTTTAGGGGAATATCCCTAATTTTTTGTTCCTTCGCGTGAACGCGTTTAAGTTATTGTGTTATTAACAAGGAACACTAATGGTTTTTATACATGAGTAGAATTCAAGGGAGATTAATATCTAACGCTATGAGTTCGCTTTAATTTTGAGCAACAAGCTTATGGAAATAATAACCAAAGGGTTATTATGGAAGAAAGGCGAAGAATAGTAGTTAAAGAAATATTCCCGAAACTTACTTCGGGAATTCAAGTATTTATATGACATTATCCGGCGGAGCTTGGGGGTATTTGTTTTGAAGACTGTTTCAAAGGTTGAGGAACTGATTTATAGATATGAAAGAAATCCTGTTATAAGGGGTTTGGTTCAATTGATTCCTCTTGGAATCGGTTCTGGTATGGATGTAGCCGTTTTAACTACCGTACAAAACATCCGGGCTGACCGGCTTAGAACTTTTTTCGATGAACTTTCTGAGAATGCGGTTGAATTGACTCCCGAGCTACTACAATCAGAGGATTTCTTACATAGTTATTTTGCAACAATAAAGGCGGCAACTAATTCGAGGAATCGGGAGAAAATCAAGATGTTTGCTCGATTACTTAAGTCTGCTTCTACCACCGATTTACTTGCCAACACGGATGAATTTGAAGAATATCTTAATATACTAGAGGATATGTCCTATCGAGAGATATCGGTCTTATTTAAACTTTATTTACTCGAAACTTCAACTCCTATGACGGATGAAGAAGGTGACTATAAAAGAGCCGAAAAGTTTTGGGATCAGTTTGTAAATGATTTGGATTCTGAATTAGGTATTGGAAAATCAGAGGTATTAGACACTCTGCAGAGATTAGAGAGAACGGGTTGTTATGAGAAGATCAATGCCTTCTGGGGTAATGATAAGGGAGTAGGGCATTTAACACCTAGTTTCTATAGACTTAAGGAAATAATTATGGCAAAGGATGACTCAGTTCGTTAAAGCAGTCTCTTAAACGGATGACATCATATAACACGGCATTCACGAAACTTGCCAAGATGAATGTGGTTTTGACGCTTCGTGAATGCCCATAACGTTAGTACGCCAAGAAGTTTGGTACATCTTTCAAGGTGAAAGTCCTTGCTGGGCAAGGTCTAACCAACCACCCATATCGAGTGTTGCGCCGAAACTGGTAACAGCTAGGTGAAGTGTACACAGAGAACCATATAGGCCACAGGGAGGACCGTAACTCCTGAAGCATATTCAGCCCCGTTAGAGTGGTTCGGAAACGGACAAAGTGCAGGCGACCACATGTTTAACGTCATGGAAGTCAATACAAAGGAATCACTAAAGGTGAGATTCCATAGGGCCTGTCGGGGTCAGAGAACATGGCATGTATGGAGAGAAGTATCAGGAACTTGGGAGACCCTGTCGGTTCCGGCAAAGACCGGTAAGTCTAGCCAATCGAAAAAGAGGAAGGCTAAAGACCAACAGGGAGTCGGATTAACTCATAGTACTCCGAAGACGGGAAAACCGGCTACATGGGGAAGGGGTTAACAAGAGTATGGAGCCTGTAAAGGAAACCAGTGCCGGACATGTTGGATCGGGAGTACACTGGCAAACCTCCCTGCGGGGAATAGCAAAGAAGGCAACAGAAAACAAGACTCATCGGTTTGGAAACTTATATAAACTGCTCAACGTCGAAGCATTGAGCGAAGCTTTCCATGATCTAAAGAAGAAAGCCGCTGCAGGAGTAGACAACATAACGGCCAAAGAATACGCTGAGGAATTGGAATCCAACCTTAGTAAGGTAGTAGAGCAGTTAAAAAGCAAAAAATACCGCGCGAAGCTTGTACGTAGAGTGTACATTGACAAAGGAAATGGGAAGAAGAGACCGCTGGGCATACCGGCAGTTTCAGACAAGATCATCCAACGCGCGGCGGCAAAAATCCTAGAGGCTATCTATGAACAGGAATTCAGTACCATAGCTATGGATACCGACCGCATACGGGCGCACAAAAAGCAGTAATAGACCTAACCCATGAACTAAACTTTGGGAAGTATAGCTACATCGTAGAAGCAGACATCCGAGGCTTCTTTGATGCTATTAATCATGATTGGCTCATCCGAATGCTGGAATTGCGCATAGCAGATAAAGCATTTCTGAGACTGATCAAGAAATGGCTAAAAGTAGGCATTTTGGACATCGATGGAAGAGTCAAACATCCAGTAACCGGTTGCCCTCAAGGCGGGGTCATCAGTCCGATTTTAGCGAACATCTACCTTCATTATGCACTGGATTTATGGTTTGAAAAGAGAGTCAAGCAGTCTTGCAAAGGCATGAACTATATTTGCATATATGCAGATGACTTCGTGTGCGCGTTCCAATACAAACAAGACGCAGTGCAGTTTTACCAAGCAGTGGGAGAGCGCTTAGCAAAATTCGGGCTGGAACTAGCGCAGGAGAAAACCAACATCATAAGCTTTACACGATTTCGCAAAGAGGAAAACACAAAATTTGAGTTCTTGGGGTTTGAATTTCGCTGGGGAGTATCCATCAAAGGTGGAGATATTATCAAACGACGCACAGCACCAGGTAAGTTAAGAAAATCGCTGACTGCATTTACACAATGGTGTAAAGAGATGCGAAACAAACGTTTGAGAAGGCTCTTTCCTAAGCTCATAGCAAAACTGCGAGGATATAACAACTATTATGGACTGATTGGAAACTACAGCAGTTTAAGCAAGTTCTATGAACAAGTGAAGAGAATTCTTTACAAATGGCTTAACCGAAGAAGTCAGCGACGCAGTTTCAATCTAGTCGAGTTCACCGCATGTTGGAAAAGATATGGAGTCCCAAAGCCAAGAATAGTCGAGTCAAGACTAGTACAACTTCACTTTGATTTCTGATGCCGGAAGTATGGAAGCGAATACTCTTGAGGAGCCCGGTGCGATAATTCCGCACGCCGGGATCTGGGCGGGGGGTGCCGGGTAACCGGTATCTCTACCGTGACTACGAAACCGTACGCAGGGCCGCGCGTCCCTGCGCGGATTATCTTGAGATTTGCTTCGTAGAAGTATACTGCGCATCAGTAGGATTTTGTACAACAATGAATCTCAGAATCATAACAGTTAAAGTGCTTATCTAGAATGAAGGGAGGTATATAATGGTAAAGAATAAGGTGAAGATGTTAGTTGTATTAATTGGTATTGCACTGGTTGTTGGGTATTACGGCTTTTCCGCTTACATTAATAACAAAGGTTTAACGCACGATGAACTGACAAACTTTATTAACCAATACTGGTTTCAGGATAAGCCAATAAACTTTACTATTGAGTTAGAAAAAGATGTTGACGACTTGCATTTACTGCTTTTGTCATACCAGCAAGACCCCAATTCTAGCCAACAGACAGGACTAGCGGTATTTAAGCGTCTGGCAAATGGTAGATATAAATATGAAATTTTCCAGCAAAGCTCCACTATTGTAATAACTACAAACAAAGATACAAAAGACGAAAGAAATTATGGTGTATTTTTCGGTATTATCAACGATAACAAACCGAATAAATACTTGATTACAGTTAGCGGCAAAGAGTTTACCGATACTTTTGAGAAGAACAAGTATTTTATAAGGGAATACGATTTAAAAACCCAAACAAGTTTTGAGATACGAGCAATGTATAACTAGTGGTTGGTCGCAATTGACTTCGCTTTTATTCTTGAATTGCGTATACGGAGGTTCAAGGGGCCGCCGTCCATGGCGGCCTCTGAGTTTGGGGGCGTACGGCATCGGATAACACAGAGTTCCCGCAACTAGTGGATGATGCATGTGGTTGGGACGCTGCGGGAACTCCTAAACGTTATATGCAATGCCACAAACGCCGCGCGTCCATGCGCGGATTTGAGATTAGTTTACTATTACGCACTGGTAAGATTTAATGCAACAACTGAAGAATAAGTTGGAATGAATATTAGTAGGAAAATAGCGAAGGAAATAAAGGAGGGATATTATTGAACAGTTCATTTTGGATTAGGATCGTAAAAGCGTTGCTAAGTACCTTAACTATGTTTATTTTATCTACATGGGGTATTCTTTCTTTAGTAGGTTTAGCGTTTACAAATCTGTCTGCAGAAGGAAGTAACACTTGGGCAATAATTGCTATGTGTGTTGGAATCATTTTTACAATTTTTATCTGCACCTTTACTATTTTAGATGAATTAAGGAAAAAGAATTAGTTGTTACATTCTTATCTGCCATACATTTTTCTTATAATGCGTATTTAATTAGATTTCTTTTACTTAAATACAACTTAAAAATTGGTCGCTTTTATTTAATTTAGGTCTACTTTCTTTTTTTGACATTAGAACATAAGTTTGCCAGTGCCGGTTTTGAAGCATAAGCTCGCCCAACCGGCAAACTTATATGTACAGCTACAATTTTAATAGGGTCTGACAAAGGACTTTTGCGCATACATTGCTTATGAGGTGAGTGTGCATGCGCAGACGGAGAAATACTCCTGGAAAGTACCCTATAGGCATCCTTCAAAAGGTTGAGAAAGGCGTCATTCGGATTCTGATTCTAGCATCTGTTCTTTTAGTCCTTGCCCAAATGGGTTTTGGGCTTGCCAAAGATCCCGTAGACTTTTATATCTCAGTTGCGCAGAAAGTCGAAGCCCCAGCAATGGATATTGCTCCGGTTTCTAGCACGTTGAGTCCAGAAATTAATAGTAATCAGGATAACTCTTCGATTAAAACTTATAAACTAACACTTAAAGCAAGTCCTGCCGCCCCCGTACGAGTAATGCAAAATGGTCGTGTGCTTGGAACCCTGACACGAGGGGAACTGGAGGTACCCGTCCAAGCGGGAACCCTTCAACTGGATGGGACAAATGTTTCGCAAATTGTTCGTGTCCAAGTGACGAATAAGGATTCTCAGCTCCATGATCCTCGCATGAATCAAAGCCTTATGGTCGAACATAATGTACAAAATCTGCGCGTTGGGCCCTAAGTTAGATAGCGGATTAGAGAATGGCTTAAAGAAGGGTATTGAAAAATACCCTTCTTTGGAATATAATAGCTTTTAATATTCTTTATAAAAATATTTAGCTTAATAGATTTTCATGCCGTTGCTCGGCACCATATGATGATAAAAAAGATTTTTCGTAGGGAACGGTCTTGACCGTTCCGCTCCGGTATCTTTTTACTTGAGAACGAAGGTAATGTAGGGCTTAGTGATTAAGCAGTAGGATGGTTACAATAGGATAATTTCGAAAGCTTGGGTAAAGTTGGGGAAAACTCAACTAAAGCCAGTTATAATTGAATAGGGAAGGATGGTAGGACGGTGATTTTGATGTTAAGACACCGTTGAGTGTCTTTTTCTTTTGAGTTTTTTATCCAAAGGCTTGTTTTGAATACGTATAAACGGTTATTTTAATAGTGAGTGATGAATTGAAAGGGATGAATGTGATGATTGCGGAAAGTAAAAAGATTGCTATGGCAGCTCTTCGTATGTCTATGACAGAAAGCCGAGAGGAAGAGGCACATTTAAAAGAGGGATTCGGACGTCATGGAATTCATGCGGTGGCTGTAGATTACGGCGGTGAGTATATATCATCTGTGAGGAAAATTGTTGAACGTGCAGTCGTAGCCGCTAAACGAGAAGGTGCTATCAAAGAAACCCACGGGGACGAAGGTGCCGTGGCTGGAGCAACGCGTGAGGCCTTAAGCCAGATCATGCCCAAAGCAATGGGGTTGAATATCGGAGGGAAAATTGGAATTGCTCGACGGGATGAACACTTAAGTGTTGCTGTCTTTTTTGGAGTTGGCCTCTTGCATCTTGATGAGGTCGCTATCGGACTCGGTCATCGTGTAGCGCCCAAAGAACCCAAGGAGTGATGTTGGATGAGAGGAATTCGTGGTGCTATTACAGTTGAAGAGAATAATGCCGAACAAATCGAGAATGCAACTCAGGAACTTTTAAAAAAAATGTTAACAAAGAATTCTCTTAGTACAGAAGACATTATCAGTGCAATTTTCACGGTAACCCCGGATTTGGATGCGATTTTCCCTGCTTCGAGTGCTCGGAGGATGGGATGGAATCAAGTCCCGATGCTAGATGCCTACGAAATAGCAGTTCCCGGGGCACTGCCGCATTGTATACGGGTCTTGCTCCATGTAGAGACCTCTCTTTCCCAAAAAGAAGTTCAGCATATTTATTTACGTGAAGCTTTGAAATTGCGTAAAGATCTCTCACACTCTTCAGAATCCCCGAGCTGCTCATATCCCTCAAGGAAGTAAGAGAAATTTACAGGTTTTTTGAGCACACTATTTTTACCTGTTAGCTTTCTAAGGATATTAAACGTTTTAAGAAAGGAGGGATGTATAGTGAACCTAATCGCTCGACAGAAACCGAAAGGATCCCAAAGAACTGTAGTTCAGGTTGGGGATGTTAGCATCGGCGGCCCTCAACTTGTAGTGATCGCTGGACCCTGTGCAATTGAAGGTTTTGATCAGTTTTTGAGCGCAGCCGAAGAAGTAAAACGTCAAGGTGCAAAAATTCTTCGTGGTGGAGCCTATAAGCCCAGAACGTCTCCTTATGCCTTTCGCGGAAAGGGAGAGGAAGGTTTAGAGATTTTGTCAGAGGTGAAGAGAATCACAGGCCTGCCAGTTGTCACTGAGGTCATGGATGTTCGTGATTTAGATAAAATCCTCGATGTCGCAGACATGTTACAGATTGGTTCGCGGAACATGCAGAATTTTTCTCTGTTAAGCGAAGTCGGCAAAACTCGTGTTCCCGTTCTGCTTAAGCGAGGTCTAGCAGCCACCATGGAAGAGTGGCTCTTGGCTGCCGAGTATATTCTGACCGAAGGAAATGAGGATGTCGTCTTATGTGAACGCGGAATCCGTTCTTTTGAGACGTATACCCGAAATACGGTAGATATAGCAGCTATACCAGCGATGAAAGAATTGACACATCTACCGATTCTTCTCGATCCAAGTCATGGAACCGGGAAATGGTCCCTCGTCCATCCAGTAGCTTTAGCTGGAGTTGCCGCAGGCGCCGATGGAATTATGATTGAGGTACATCCTAACCCGGAAGAAGCCATGAGTGATGGGGCTCAGTCTCTGAATTTTGAACATTTTGCTGACCTTATGCGAGATATCAAGCCAATAGCTCAGGCAGTCGGCAGATTGGTTTATTCCTCATCAACCCAAAGCCGAAAGCACTCAAGAAGCTAAGCTTGTTCTGCTCCGGTTTTCTCCCGGATTTAAAGTAGTATGGTTTTAGATTTTGCTCGCCTTTTAGGGGGAGCGAATATAAATAAAAGTAGTATGGTAGTAAGGAGTTGGGATCATGATCATTGTGTTAAAACGTGGATCCAGTGAAGCACAGGTTCAGGAGACAAGTGAACGGTTAATTCAGGAAGGCTTTAAGGTGCACCTTTCCCAGGGGGTAGAGAAGACTTTGATTGGAGCAATTGGTGACCGTTCGAGGCTTGAAGCTCTCGATTTGGAAGCCTTGCCTTGGGTGGAGAAAGTCGTTCCGATTCTTGCTCCCTATAAGCTTGTGAGCCGAGAGTTTCAAAGTGAGAACACTATTATTCGCGTGGGAGAGCACGAACTGGGTGGAGAAGAAGTCCATGTCATGGCAGGACCGTGTAGTGTAGAGAGTCGATCTCAGATTCTCGAAACTGCACACGCCGTGAAAGAGGCTGGGGCGACTTTCTTAAGGGGTGGTGCTTTTAAACCCCGAACCTCTCCTTACGCCTTTCAAGGCTTAGAGGAAGAAGGACTGCGTCTTTTAGCTGAAGCTCGGGAACAAACTGGACTTCAGGTTATTACAGAGGTGGTCGATGTGCGCGATGTAGAGCTTGTAGCACATTATGCCGATATTCTTCAGATCGGTGCACGGAACATGCAGAATTTCTTCCTGCTCAAGGAAGTGGCGAAGACGAATAAGCCAATTATGTTAAAAAGAGGGCCTTCTGCAACCCTAGAAGAGTGGATGATGGCTGCAGAATATATCATGGATGGTGGGAACTATCAGGTCATTTTCTGCGAACGTGGAATTCGGACCTTCGAAAATTATACCCGGAACACCCTAGATTTAAGTATGGTGCCCGCTCTTCAGTCGCTTTCTCATCTTCCTGTAATCGTTGACCCCAGTCATGGTACGGGTCGTTGGAATCTTGTTCCCGCGATGGCGAAAGCGGCAGTGGCAGCTGGGGCAGATGGACTCATCGTCGAGGTCCATCCGCAACCGGAAAAGGCTGTATCTGATGGAAAACAGTCCCTGACAATTTCCAACTTCCAAACGATGATGAAGGAATTAGAGAAGTTATCTATTGCTCTAGGGCGCTCGCTGAAGGGAGCGCGAAAGTAATGGAGGAAGATTCCAAGGTTGTTCTTTCCTCGGGATGGAGTGGAGAGAGAATCCCTAGGGCCTGCGTCATAGGATTGGGGTTAATTGGGGGTTCCTGGGCGGGTGCCTTGACGCGTCTCGGCTGGCATGTAGACGCTGTGGACAGCGACGAGCAAAGTCTATACAAAGCTCAGTCGATAGGGTGGATAAAAGAAGGCTGGTCCGTCATCCCTGAAAGAGTAGAGGCTGATTTAATTATCTTGGCTTTGCCAATTTCCTCACTGTCAAGGAGCTTTTCTCAGATTGTGGAACGTGTGGCTGAGGGGGCATTAATTACAGATGTAGGTAGTATTAAGAAGGAAATTTGTGAGTTAGCAGGGGATTTTAAAAGCTCGTATTTCATTGGGGGCCATCCCATGACTGGCTCAGAGAAGAAGGGCTTTTCGGCTGCCCATCCAGATCTATTTAAGGGGTATCCCTATGTAATCACCCCACATCCTCACTGCCCAGAGGAAGTCATAAGACACTTTTCAGAGTTGCTAGAAGGTCTCGGGGCTACTGTTATTTTTAGGAATCATGAAGTGCATGACCAAGAGGTCGCAATGGTGAGCCATGTCCCACATCTCTTAGCACTTGCCCTGGCGTTATCCGCTTCAGAGGGCTTTCCAGAAGGAAAACCGCTTGAGCTTGCTGGTAGAAGCTTCAGAGATTTTACACGACTTGTGGATAGCTCTCCAGAAATGTGGCGAGATATACTGCTACAGAATGCGGCGGCTATTCTATCTTCCTTAGATATTTGGGAGGAGAAAATTCAGGAAATCCGCTGCAAGATTCAGAGTTTTGATGGTGAAGGTATTATTAACGTCTTCGAAAGGGCTCAACAGGCTAGAGGACGAGTTCTTAACCGGGGGTAGCAAATGAATAGTGAAACGCAGGAAATCTTTATTAAACCAGCAAAGCGAATTCAAGGAGAAATCCAGGTGCCCGGGGATAAGTCGATATCTCACCGTGCAGCTTTGTTCGGTGGAATGGCTCAGGGTGAAACACATATTTCTAATTTCCTACCCGGTCAAGATTGCTTAAGCACTTTAGCATGTTTAAGGGGCTTAGGCGTAGAGTGGGAACGACAAGGTTCAGAGGTCTGGATTAAGGGGCAAGGCTTCCGCAATTGGAAAGAACCAACAGACATATTAAATGTGGGAAATTCGGGAACGACAATGCGACTGCTTTTGGGCGTATTGGCGGGGAGTCCTTTTAGTACTACTTTGACAGGGGATGCTTCTATTCGCACTAGACCGATGCGTCGAGTGACTGATCCACTGCGTGAGATGGGTGCTAAGATTTTGGGGAGACAGGGGGGGAACTATGCTCCTCTAACAATTCAAGGAGGGGGGCTAAAAGGGATAAAATTTCTTTCTCCTGTAGCCTCAGCCCAAGTTAAGTCAGCAATTCTCCTTGCAGGTCTCAGTGCAAAAGGAGAAACTATTGTTACAGAGCCTCATTTGTCAAGGGACCACACGGAACGTATGCTACGCGGTTTTGGTGTTCAGGTTTCCAGTGAAGGAAGGACGGTTCGTGTGACAGGAGGAGCTGATTTAATAGGACAAGAAGTCTCTGTACCGGGAGATATTTCCTCGGCAGCGTTTTTCCTAGTTCTAGGAAGCTTGATTTCAGAGGGTGAACTTCTTATCCGCAATGTGGGAATCAATCCAACACGAACTGGAATTTTAGATGCCCTCTTGCAGATGGGGGCAAATATTCAAATCGAAGAGAGAACTGAAGTGTGCGGGGAACCCCGAGCCAATCTCAGAGTTCGTCCAGCCAGACTACATGGGATAGAAGTTCGAGGGGAGATTATCCCACGTTTGATTGATGAAATTCCAATTCTTGCTGTTGCCGCCTGTTTGTCAGAAGGCGAAACTTTGATTCGAGATGCCTCAGAACTACGAGTCAAAGAAACCGATCGGATTCGTACTGTAGTTGAGGGTCTCCAAGGTATCGGTGCTAAGATTGAAGAACTTCCTGATGGACTACGTATTCAAGGAGGTCCCACATTCATTGGAGGAAAAGCAAGTAGCCATGGAGATCATCGCTTAGCGATGGCGTGGTGTATTGCGGGGCTATTGTCTGTAGAGGGAGTGAGCGTTGAGGGGATGGAATCCGCTGCTGTCTCCTTTCCAACCTTTCTATCGATTTTGACAGGTATAGCAAAGTGTTGAATAAGTGATTTTCCGCATAGGCTAGTTAGGGACGACTAGCCTATGCATTTTTTTACGAAAGAAAGAAGGATTTATAAAGGATTCGTCGAAATACACTAAGCAGAAAAGTCAGAATATGATGAATGTTATAATAATCACATGAATCCTAATTTTCTAAACGGGTCAGTCCTAAATTAAGTCTCAAAGGCGTAATAATAATCAGAGTATTCATAAACAAAGGTAATTTATGTAAAGTTTTAATTATTTAGAATTTTTTTTAAACCAAAAAAGGATTTCTCTCAAAAGTGTCGAATTTAAAAAATACTAGCAAAGTTTAATATTCTGAATATTGGAAGCTAGTAACCTTTGGTGGTCTAACCAAAGGATAACCAGTATGGTCAGCTACTACTACGAACTGACCGTAACGAGAGGGGGGATGTGTAACAAAAAAAGAATAACCGCATTTATACCATTATATTCTTGCCGGTATCCCTTATTACTTTGTTGCAAGTCATTGAAGATGAGGGGAATTTTGAGAGGGGGATTTGATTCAATGCCAGTTAAGTACATGCAAAACTACGATCCTATGGGCAATATTGCGTTATCGACCTTCATGGCTGCTTTGCCTATTCTTGTTCTACTCTATTTACTCGCACTCCATCCACATAAGGATAAGCATGGCAATAAGCATCTAGGAATTTTTGCTCCCTATGCGGCCATTACTGCTGCTGCAGTAGCTCTTCTCGTTGCAATATTTATGATGAAGATGCCTGTACCTGCAGCATTATTCGCTTTTGGTTATGGGGCGCTAAGTGGTTTATTCCCTATCGGTTGGATTATCTTCGGTGCAATTTTCCTTTATAATACAACCTTAATCACTGGCAAATTTGAGATTCTTAAGAACTCTGTTGCTTCTCTTTCTCCAGACCGCCGTTTACAGGCGCTGTTGATTGCTTTCAGCTTTGGGGCCTTCATTGAAGGAGCTTCTGGTTTCGGAACTCCAGTAGCTGTGTCTGGAGCAATCATGGTAGGCCTAGGTTTCCGCCCCATGACTGCTGCGGTTATCTGCTTGATTGCAAATACTGCTCCAGTAGCTTGGGGAGCAATCGGTACTCCGATTCTTACTTTAGGTCAGGTTTCAGGAATTCCTGCTGAGCTCATCAGTATGCAAGCAGGTCGTCAGCTTCCTTTCTTCTCCCTGATTGTGCCTTTCTGGCTCGTTGCAACCCTTGTATTCATGGATAAAGGGTCTTGGAAAGATGTCTGGGAAGTATGGCCAGCAACTTTAGTCTCAGGTGCTTCCTTCGCTATCACTCAGTTCACGATGTCTCAAATGGGTAACGTTATGCTCGTCGATATCGGTTCTGGTCTCGTGAGTATGGCTGCCACTGCGCTCTTCTTAAAAGTATGGAAACCGAAAAATATCATGGCGCATGAAGATTCTCATGATAATAAAGTAGGTGCGGCAACTCAGCTTAATAAGAAGAAACCGCTCGAAATTCCAAAGTATACTATGGGACAACTGATTAATGCATGGCTGCCTTGGGCTTTCCTTGCTATCGCAGTTTTCCTCTGGGGCACGCCAGAAGTCAAGAAGGTCTTGAATGGCATCTTTAACCCACAGTTTCCAGTTCCGTACGTTGATAAATTGGTCTTCCATATGCCTCCTGTTGGCACTGGAAAAAGCCCGATGGCTGCGGTTTTTGGCTTTAACATCTTGACAATGGCTGGTACAGGAATTATGTTAGCGGCTTTCCTCTCGGGTGTTTTTGTCCTAAAACTTACCGCTGCTCAGTGGAAACAAGCGTTTACAATGACTGCCACCCGGATGGTAGTGCCCCTCACTGTTATTTGTAGCGTTCTAGGACTAGGATATTTGACCCGTTATGCTGGAACTGATGCAATCCTTGGTTTGGCCTTCACTAGAACTGGAGCGGCTTATCCGTTCTTCGCCGCCATGCTTGGCTGGTTGGGAGTATTCCTAACCGGAAGTGACACTTCTTCCAATGCTATGTTTGGTGGTCTGCAAAAAATTACTGCTGACCAACTTGGTTTGAACCCAGTTCTTATCGTAACTGCAAACAGTACTGGTGGTGTTATGGGTAAGATGATTGATGCTCAAAGTATCGTTGTTGCAACGGTTGCTTGTTATGAGGACCATAACGAAGGTATGGCTGCTGTAGGACCAATCTTCCGTGCGGTTATCTGGCACAGCTTGGCCTTGGCTATCTTGCTTAGCGGACTTGTCTGGGCTCAGGCTTACATCTTCCCATGGATGCAGGTTCATATGTAAAAATTTTAGATTTACCTTTTAAAAGGTTACTCCTGAAATGGAGTAACCTTTTTTTGTGTTCTAAACGAGATGAATGTAGAGTCTTTTTTTATAATGAATGTAGAGTCTTTTTATTGAAAGGATTTAGTGTCAATAGGATAGCGTATCGCTGCATCCAGATAGACATAATCAGAGTCTTGTTCCTGTCGAACCATTCCGATAATTCCTCGATCCTTAAGTTCATTTAAGTAATTCTGAATAAAAAACTGATAGGCTCTTTCGTTCCAGGGATCTGTGAATTCCTCTACGCTTTGGAGATAAGACCCTATTGGAACACGTAAGCGACGATGATAGACCTGAAGAGTTGTCATTGCTGGAGAGTGTTCTTCTTGTATCGAATCTATAAAATTCATTCTTTTGACCTCCTGTGTATGATAGTTTAGAATAATGCTTATAGACCATAGCTAGTATAGTATTTACATTACAGTTATAATTAAAGCTTAAGCCGAAGAATCTTTGGCTTAAGACTTTGAGACGAGATCCTTGACATGGCTCAAATCTGCTTATTTGAGGAGTGAGAGAATATCGAGAATGATAATGAGCAAGGCAATGCCAATCCTGAGATAAATCAAGGCACTCGCAGAAAATTGTCCTGGGTCGATTTAGTCTTTACGCTACTTGGGATTGCAATACTCTATGTAACTCTAGGATTTGCTACAGCTTGGGTCGCGCGCTGGTGGCCTTATGAAAGGGTTCTCCTCTATATCAATGGATTTATGACTCAAGGGTTATTTCTCCTAATTATCTGGTCTTTGACGCGAATCAGAAGGTGGAAGTGGACAGATTTTGGTTGGAACCCGCTTAAAGACAGAAAATATTGGGGCAGTGTACTAACCTTTTATTTTCTGACCTGGATTATTAATATTCTTTATGGCGCCTACCTACTTCAAAAAGGTTTTACTCCGCCTAAAACGGATGTTTATACTGAATTACTAGGTCATGTAACCTTGTTTACTTTTATTTTGAATCTCCTCCTCGCCGGAATCCTAGCTCCCATCATGGAAGAAACTCTTTTCCGTGGGATAATCTTTGGAAGCTTACAATCTTATCTGGGAAAATGGACCGCTGCAGTAGTAAGTGCCGCCATTTTCTCAGGCTTGCATTTTCAGGCTTACGGATTCTTCCCTAGGTTTGTCTTAGGAATGGCACTCGCCTATCTTTATATGAAGCATAAATCGATTTATCCCTCAATGGCTATGCATGCCTTAAATAATATCGTCGCCTTGGCCTTGGCAACATGGGCTGGAGGACTCTAGTAGAAAAGTCTGTGAGACGTCAAACTCTCACAGACTTTTTTATGTATAAATCTTCCTTATAAGCCAGACAATAGTAAGACTGAAAAGCTAGCAAATAGATGATAGAGAGTAATCCAGAGGAGGTATACGATGGGCGAAGAAATTGGGATTATAGCTCTGGATCAATTAGTGAATCAATGGGAAGGACAAGGAATATTAGATGAATTGCGTGAGGCTATTCCTTCTTCGGTAGAAGTACTTGAGCACCAATCGTCAGCATTTGGGCTCATGGACTTTATTGAAAAGCACAAGCATTTAATTGTTTTGGATAAGGATTCAAGTACGTATGGAAAAGGAACGACTCTAGGAGAAGTGGAGTATTGGGGACAATTAACAGGTGGGATGCCAGAAGATATCATCGTCATTGGGAGGGACTCAGTTCAGGAGTTAATCGACCCTATCTTGGAATGCATAAACCATTGGGAGAATGTCAAAAAGCTGAGTTGAATATTGCCCGAGCAATAGATTGTTTGAGCTTGGCACATTATGGTATAATTAAATGTCATCGTGTAGAATTAAGTAATCGAGGTAGGAGAATTTAAGGTGAACATACAAATTGCTATTGATGGCCCAGCGGGTGCAGGTAAGAGCACTGTGGCGAAAGCAATCGCTAAGCAGCTTGGCTTGTTTTATGTAGATACGGGGGCGATGTACCGAGTTATCGCCTATAAAGCCCTTCATCAGGATATTCCGCTTGATCGGGAAGATGCAATTTCAGTGCTAGCTTGGGAAACAGATATCCGGCTCGATCATGCTGAGGCAAGAAGAGTGTATTGTGACGGGGTAGATGTGACGGAAGCGATTCGAAGTCCGGAAATCTCGCGGTCTGTTTCGATCGTTGCGACTTACCCTAAAGTCAGGGAAAGGCTAGTTGAGCTTCAACGCCGTGAAGCGGAGCGCGGTGGAGTGGTCATGGATGGACGAGATATCGGAACTTATGTTTTACCTCAAGCAAATCTGAAAATCTTTTTAACCGCATCTTTGGAGGAGAGAGCAAAGCGTCGGTGGCTTGAACTTGAACAATCGGGCAAGAAGCTCTCAATCGAAGAGGTTGAGTTAGATATGGAGAAGCGAGATCGACGGGATGCTGAACGAGAAGTGTCCCCTTTGGCCCCTGCTGCAGATGCGATAATTCTAGATACTACAGGCTTGACCGTGGAGGATATCGTTCGACGAATTCTTGCTCTAATAAAGGATTGAAGTTGTGGAGGCGCAGATGAATTTTTATCAGTTAGTCAAGGGGTTATTCCGATTTCAATTCCGTATCATGGGCTGGAAGATTAATGGCCTAGAGAATTTCCCGACCGATGGGCCGGTAATTATGGTGAGTAACCATATTAGTCTCTGGGATCCCATTGTCGCTGGGTGCAGTGTACCACGAGAGGTTTCCTATATGGCAAAAGATGAGTTATTTTCGAATCCAATTCTTGGGCCGGTAATCCGTGGATTGAAGACATTCCCTGTCAAGCGAGGACAAGGGGATATGAGTGCGATACGAAATTCTCTGAGTATACTTAAACAAGATAAAGTGCTCGGTTTATTTCCGGAAGGTACACGATCAAAGACAGGGGAAACTCAAAAAGCACTCCCCGGTATGGTTCTACTCATGGAGAAAAGTAAGGCTCCTATAGTGCCGGTTAAAGTCTACGGAACAAAGGATTTAATAACTAAGGGTTGGGGGAAATTCGGTAAATTCGGGGTAATAATTGGCCAACCCTTGTCACCTGAACAGCTTAAAGCACCTGAGGATATTGAGAACAGGCGTGAATGGGTCGCTGAACGGATTATGGAGGTATTAGATAGTCTGTAACTTATTTTTGCCTTATTTGCCCTAATGTTAACAATGCATTATTTTTAGAGGGACAGGGCAATTTAAGCATAATGAAGGAATTTTTAGAAAGATATCGAAATTATTCGTTAGGCTAATTAAGGAGGGGCAAAATGAAGGTTATTCGAGCAGAAAAAGCCGGATTTTGCTTTGGAGTAAAACGGGCTTTAGATATGGCTGGACGTACAGTTCATTCTTCAGCTACCGCGTCTTTGGGTCCTTTGATTCACAACAAGCAGGTCGTGGAGAAAATGGAGAAGCAAGGGGTTAGGGTTGTCGAGGCGGTGGACGAGGTACAACAAGGCGACACTTTGATTATTCGCTCGCATGGTGTTCCGCCGGATATCTATCAAGAAGCTAAGGGTCGCTTAATTCAACTTGTGGATGCAACGTGTCCCTTTGTTCAAAAAGCGCAACATCTAGCTGAACAGGCCTCGAAGGGGAGTCAAGTCATCGTCGTCGGGGATAAATTGCATCCTGAGGTTCAAGGAATTCTAGGCTGGGCCGGTGGAAATGCGATGGCGATTGAAAAGCTCGAAGAAGCCACAGAGCTTCCCTTTTATGAGAAGCTTTCCGTGCTTGCACAAACGACTCAACCTGCAGCCAATTTCCAGGCGATTGTCGAGGAATTACGAAAGCATACAAATGAACTCATCGTACATAATACAATTTGTAATGCGACTGAGGAACGTCAAACGGTTGCCCGTGAGTTGGCCGGCAAAGTGGATGTCATGATTGTTGTTGGTGGCAGAAACAGTGCAAATACAAGAAAATTAGCAGGAATTTGTTCAGAAGTCACGAAGACACATTTAATTGAGACTGCAGATGAATTGGAAGACGACTGGTTCGTTGGGGTTGGAACTGTCGGTTTAACCGCAGGAGCCTCTACTCCAGATTGGATAATTGAGGAGGTTTATAATAAGATGTCTGACATGGGACAAAATGATTTCGAGAATGATGAAATGATGGATATGGAAAGCTGGGCCAATAGCATGCAAGAAATTCACCGTGGTGCTCTGGTGACGGGGACAGTGGTGAAGGTTACTCATGATCAGGTTTTTGTGGATTTGGGCTGGAAATCTGAAGGAATTATCTCTCAAAGTGAGCTTTCTGTGTCACAAGGGGTACAACCGAGTGAGGTCGTCTCTGTCGGCAATAAGATTAAAGTCGTTGTCCTGCGCGTGGAGAATGAAGAAGGTCATCCCTTGCTATCAAAGCGTAGAGCAGATGAGGCTTCAGCAGGTGAACGCCTAGAAAAGCTTGTAGAGACAAAAGAGGAGATTCAAGCTAAGGTTGCAGATGTCGTTAAAGGTGGACTGATCGTTGATGTCGGAATGCGGGGCTTTGTACCCGCTTCACAGATTCAGCTTGGTTTTGTCGAGGACTTAAATCAGTTTAAAGGGAAAACACTGCGGTTACGCGTTATTGAATTTGATCCTTCAAAGCGTCGAGTAGTACTCTCGCAAAAGGCAATCCTTGAAGAGGAGCGGGTGTCAAAACGAGCTCAGCTTTTTGAATCCCTTCAAGAAGGGGATATCGTATCTGGGGTAGTACGACGACTGGCTCAATTTGGTGCCTTTGTTGACCTTGGAGGGGTGGATGGACTTCTTCATATCTCTGATATGGCATATACTCGGGTCAACAATCCTTCAGAATATGTCAACGTCGGAGATGAAGTTGAGGTTCAAGTACTAAGACTCGATAAAGAGCAGGGAAAGGTGTCTCTTGGCTTAAAGCAGTTAAAGCCTAGTCCCTGGGAGAATGCCCCTGAAAAGTATGCCTTGGGATCCGTCGTTACGGGGAAAGTGGTACGAATCGCACCCTTTGGGGCTTTTGTTCAGTTAGAGGACGGCGTGGATGCCTTAGTTCATATCTCTCAGCTTTCTGAAAAGCACATCAATAAAGTTGAGGAAGTCGTTAAAGTAGGGGATATGGTTCAGGCCAAGGTGATTGAGTTAAAACCTGAAGAAAAACGGATTAGCTTAAGTATCCGCGAAGCTGCCGCTGATGCTCAAGCAGTGCAAGATGCAGAGCTACTCGCGGGCCAAACTGAGACTCCCAAGGTAACGATTGGAGATATCTTCGATAAAGAGTCTTAATATAGATTACACTTTGGCATTATGACTTCTTGCATGTATGCAGGAAGTCATTTGCTGTCCATAGAATATTACGTTTATGGAATACAAAGCGAGGGATTGGCAGTGCCAAAAAAACGAAAGCGCTCTATCTTTGGAAAGTTGCCCAAACCACTGCATGGAGTTGATTATTACTTATTGATTTCTGTTCTCGCGATTCTTGCATATGGGCTAGTTATGGTTCTCACGGCGGGTTCGGTGCGTGGTTTCAATGAGACACAGAATACTTTCTTCTATGTCTTAAAGCAAATGAGATGGGCCTTATTCGGAGGGGTAGTTGCCTTCGTGGTTACCCGTATCCCCTATCCTTTCTTAAGACGATTTGCAGGGATTGGAATGGGAATTACTCTCGTTTTATTATTGGCAGTTCTTTTTACGGATAAGGGAATGGAGGCTAATGGATCCTCGCGTTGGATTAAGATTGGCCCGGTCAATGTTCAGCCTTCAGAAATCGCCAAGATTGCTTTAGTTCTCTTCTTAGCCAATTTTCTTGATCGATATCCGGTAAAACGAATCTGGGATTTGCTGGTTCCTGTTCTAGTCCTCGTTCCGATACTAGGCTTGGTTTATAAGCAGCCCGATTTAGGGACTACGATGGTCCTCGTATTTACAGCAGCAGCGATGTTTTTGCAGACTGAGCTACCAACACGTTGGTTTCTCCTCGCTATTCCTAGTATGGGAATCCCGCTATTATATTTAATTCGTAAAACCTCCTATCAATGGGATCGGATCCTCGTTTGGCTTGATCCTTGGAAGTACGCAAGTGGGCAGGGATATCAGATTACGAACGCGGAAATTGCCTTTGGCTCAGGAGGACTTTTTGGGATAGGCTTGGGAAGAAGTTTACAAAAGTTTGGTTTTCTACCTGAAGCCTATACAGATATGATTTTTGCACTGATCGGCGAAGAACTTGGTCTTTTAGGTACTTTGCTATTACTTGGTTTATTTTTCTTCCTATATACGAGAGCGTTTTATATCTCTCGTAAATGTCCAGATCGTTTTGGGCGCTTGATGTCCTTTGGAATTACGATGTCACTCGCAGTGCAAACAGGGATGAACTTGGCTGTCGTTACTGGTGTAATGCCAGTGACGGGGATTACTCTACCTTTAGTCTCCTATGGGGGTAGTTCACTTGTGATTACACTTGTGGAAATTGGAATCTTGCTAAATATCTCGCGCTATTCGCAGATTAATATGTCTCAGATGTCTTCAAGTGCAACCTTAGCCGATTGAAGGACGGAATTACGGGAATAATAGGAAAAGTCAGGTTCGCAGGAGGCGATATACTTGGTTTTTCCTTTGGGAGACTGGTTACTCCTTTGCATAGGCTTACTGTCTTTTGTAGAATGGCGAAGTTTTAGTTTCAATAGAGGTTTTAGAGTACTTCCTTTTGCCTGGATGGCGGGTTGGATCTTTGAAAATTCATTAGCTGCCCCGCAAACTTGGCACTGGCATTTCTCACGGCTATTCGTCCTCTTGTGGTTCGCGTGGCTTGCTTGGAAGAAGACTTCTGAGCGAAAGGTTTTGCCGATACTCCTCACTGGTCTTTCCTTGCTGGGTCAAGATTTATTTTTAATCAACGAACCAGGAATTTTTGTGTACGATCAGTGGGTATTTGCTCTTTTGCTCGTGTTCCTTGCATTTTTATGTACCCAAAGCCTATGGGGCATGGCGTGGGCACTTACGGGCGGAATTCTCTTGAATATAGGTTTCTCCGTTTTTTTCTTTAACGGGATTGTTAGGCATTACGATTTGCCCGACCCGTTTGTATGGAATTTTACGATTACGATGTGCATAAGCCTTACGGCGATCAAGCTAGTTCGAGAGTATTACCGTGTACAACTAGCGAAGTCCAGAGATATAATAATTATTCCCATAGAATCGATGCCTCAAGAAATAAATTCACTTGAAGAGCATGAATCTCCCCTGACTTAGATGAAGAGAACATAGAGAGGATGACTTATTTTGCCAAAAGGCTTAGTCGTTGCGGAGGTAATGCTAGGTAGCATCGCCGAAGAAATGGAAATAACTCGTGGAGATCGTATCTTAGCCGTTAATGGACAAGATTTGACAGATATTATCGATTTTCAGTATCATACTGCTGAGGAAGAGTTTACTCTACTTGTGGAAAAGGCTGACGGCGAAATCTGGGAGCTCGAAATTGAACGCTCCCCCGGTGAAGTGTTGGGTTTAGAGGTACAAGCCGTAAGTCCACAAGGGCTTAAACTCTGTAAGAATAACTGTGTGTTTTGTTTTGTAGCCCAAATGCCCGAAGGGATGAGAGAAACCCTTTATGATAAGGATGACGATTACCGCCTTTCCTTGACTCAGGGAAGTTTTATCACTCTCTCGAACCTCGATGATGAAGAATTCGAGAGAATCTTAAGCTACCATCTTAGTCCCTTATACATATCTGTACACGCTTGGGATGCTGAGACACGAGTACGCCTCATGAAAAACCCGCGAGCAGGGGACTTAGCCTTACGCATGAAGCAGCTTGCTGAGGCGGGAATTCTTGTTCACTCTCAGGTTGTACTCGTTCCAGGGTATAATGATGGGGAGGTTCTTGCTCAGACCGTAAGAGAATTGGGCAATCTCTTTCCTTCTGTTCAATCGATCGCTGTCGTTCCAGTAGGACTAACGAAGTATCGAGATAATCTTCCAAAGTTACGTTCTTTCACCCCGGCTGAGGCTAACGAAATATTGGAACAAGGTCAGAATTGGCAAAAGGACTTTTTGAATAAGACCGAAAAAAACCTCGTCTATTTCTCAGACGAATTTTACGCGATAGCCGGTCGAGATTTTCCTGATGTTCATACCTATGATGATTTCCCGCAGCTAGAAAATGGGGTGGGAATGGCGAGTAAGTTCAGGGAGGAATTTGAAAGTTCTCTTGGGCTACTTCCCGATTTTATTCCCGAACGAAGGGTTCATCTCATAACGGGAACCTCGGCTAGGTCCTTTTTCGAGATATTAACTCGTAAATTAAATAATGTCCAAGGATTATCGATCTTCATTCATAGCATTGAGAATGAATTTTTTGGTCCGACGGTGACAGTAGCTGGCCTACTGACGGCTCAAGATATTGCTCGTCAAGTCAAAGATATCAAGGGGGAGATTTTTCTTATCCCTCGTGTGATGCTAAAAGCAGATGAAGAGATATTTCTAGATAATCGTAGTGTAGATTGGTTAGCGGGACAGATTCAGGGGGTTCCTCTAGTGGTAGAGAATTATGGCACCTCCTTTTTAGAAGCTGTTACCGGATTGAATTTGGAGGGTGAATAAAGTGAGTAAGCCAGTAGTTGCTATCGTAGGAAGACCAAATGTTGGTAAGTCTACCCTGTTTAATCGTTTAGCCGGGGGACTTGTAGCGATTGTAGAGAATCGACCCGGGGTTACACGGGACCGTTTGTATCGAGATTCAGAATGGCTTGGACGTAAGTTTACGGTGATTGACACAGGGGGAATTGAGTTCAAGAATGAGAATACCCCAATCCCCGCGCAGATGCGTCGCCAGGCTGAGATTGCTATCGAAGAAGCAGATGTAATTCTCTTCGTTATCGATGCGCAAATCTCATTGACTCCGGATGATGAAATGATTGCTCAGACTTTAAGGCGCTCGGGAAAGCCGATCATACTCGCTGCCAATAAAGTAGAGGATTTTACGAAAGCAGAGCTTTATGAATTTTATTCCTTGGGTTTTGGTGAACCTATTCCGATTTCGGCAACACATGGAATGAATGTTGGAGATTTACTCGATCAAGTTGTTTCTAATTTTCCGGGGGAAGTGGAAGAGGAAATCGATCCTGATACCATTCGAATTGCAGTGATTGGGAGACCAAATGTGGGGAAATCCTCTTTGGTAAACTCCATGCTAGGTGAAGAGCGGGTCATTGTCAGTAATATCCCAGGTACCACCAGGGATGCCATCGATTCTTCATTTGAGCATGATGGGAAACATTATATCTTGATTGATACGGCAGGGATGAGAAGAAAAGGCCGTATCGATGAACTGACAGAGCGGTACAGTGTAGCCCGATCCTTGAGAGCCGTGGATCGCTCTGATGTCATCCTCATGCTAATTGATTCCTCCGAAGGGGTTACAGAGCAGGATAAAAAAATAGCGGGTTATGCCCATGAAGCGGGAAAAGGAATCGTTCTTGTCGTAAATAAATGGGATTTGGTTGAAAAAGACGAGAAGACCATGAACAAGTTTGAGAAGAATATTCGTGAAGAACTCGGTTTTATGCAGTATGCTCCGACCTTATTTATCTCCGCTAAGACAGGACAACGTGTCTCAAAGCTCCTTGATTTAGTGGATTTCGTAGCGGAGCAGAATTCGACGCGTGTGGCTACTGCGACCTTGAATACTCTCGTGAAGGAATGGGTGCATCTTAATCCGCCGCCGAGTGATCGAGGGAATCGCTTAAAGGTTCTCTATGCCACTCAGGTTGGGGTAAAACCGCCGACGTTTGTCTTTTTTGTCAATGACCATGAACTGATGCATTTTTCTTACCGCCGATATTTAGAGAATCAAGTGCGCAAAAGCTTTGGCTTTGAAGGTTCGCCAATCCGGATGGTTGTCCGGCAAAAGGATGAAGAGAGGGAGTAAACGATGGGGAGCTATGCGATATTCATTATCGCCTATTTGCTTGGGGCTATTCCCTTTGCCTATTTGGCGGGACGCTATAGAGGGATAGATGTTCGTAAACACGGAAGTGGGAACATTGGAACGACAAATGCCTTCCGTTTGCTCGGTGTCAAACTAGGAATTATGGTGCTCCTGGGAGATGCCTTGAAAGGAGCACTTGCGGCCTGGCTAGGGTCTACCTTCTTTGGTCCCTGGGGTGGGATTATCGGTGGCTTGTTAGCTATGGCTGGACACAGCTGGAATCCCATTTTTGGTTTTAAACCCAGTGGCAAAGGCGTCGCGTCAGGTTTTGGAATTATTCTTGTCCTTATGCCCGAGGTTACACTCATTGCGGTTACTTTATTTGTCCTCATTGTTTTTTTCACCCGCTATGTATCGATGGGGTCGGTTTTCGGGGCTTTAGCAGTTGGAGTTTGTGTATTCTTTTTTCAGGAACCGCTCGCCTATAAAGTTTTTGGGGTGATTGCCGCTACGGCTGTCATCCTCCGACATCGCACGAATTTTCAGCGTGTACTCAACGGAACGGAAAATCGATTTGGAAAGACGAAATAAGTTTCATTTAGGAGAGGGGGAGCCTATTGGCTAAGATTACTGTTTACGGCGCAGGAAGTTGGGGTACAGCTTTAGCTGTTTCAATGGGTAAAGCAGGTCATCAAGTCGCATTGATCGGACGGAATTCCGAAGAAATGCGCTTAATGCATGAGCGGAGAGAAAATATTAGATACTTGCCAGGCGTTACTTTACCTCAAACGGTTGAACCCAGTACAGATCTAAATCAACTTGACTCCGAGATGGTAGTTTTCAGTGTACCTTCCCATAGTGTGAGAGGTGCAGCACAGCTAATTAAGCCCTATCTTAGGCCTGGAAGCATTATTGTAAATACAGCCAAAGGGTTAGAAGTGGAAACGCATCGTAGGCTTTCTGAGGTCCTAACAGAGGAGCTTCCGGCGCATCCCATAGTCGTACTATCGGGTCCAAGTCATGCTGAAGAAGTCGGTAGAGATATGCCGACCACAATAGTGGTTGCCTCAGAGAATTTAGAAGCAGCTGAAAAAGTCCAAGATCTGATGATGACTCCGAAGTTTAGAGTCTACACGAATCCGGATGAAGTGGGTGTCGAGCTCGGCGGTGCGTTGAAAAATGTTATTGCACTTTGCACGGGAATTGCAGAAGGCTTAGGCTTTGGAGATAATACAAAAGCTGCACTGATGACTCGTGGACTCGCTGAGATCGCACGACTGGGAGTGGCTATGGGGGGCAACCCCTTGACCTTTGCTGGTCTAGCGGGTGTTGGTGACTTGATCGTGACTTGTACTAGTCAGCATAGCCGCAATCGCAGGGCTGGAGTAGCCTTAGGGCAAGGGAAACCCCTAAACCAGGTTCTTGAAGAAGTCGGTATGGTCGTCGAAGGGGTTCGGACGACTCGAGTAGCCTATGAGTTGAGTCGCCTACATGGGATTTCTATGCCGATTATTGAGCAGGCTTATCATGTTTTATTTGAGGGAGCTAATCCTAAAGTTGCCGTTTCGACCTTAATGATGCGGGGGAAAAAGCATGAATTGGAAGAAGTCGCTCAGATTGCTTTAAATGGGAAAGTAGAGCCAGAGTCATAAAAAGCAGGGCATGAGAAAAAGGAAATTGAGCGAAAATAGAGCATGAGTGATAAAAAATAGAGCTTGGTCATAGAATATAGAGTCCAAGTCAGAAATGTATTTCAGAGATAAATAATTGTAATAAATTTTTTGAGAGTGTTGATAACTATTTTTTATGTAGATAGCGACACTCTCATATTTTTCCGCTCGTATCTAGGAAAAGGTCTTGACCGTTCCACACCTAGGCTCTTTTTCTTATTATTTAAAGAAAATGGTATATTCTCCCCCAGTCTATCATAGCAATGTAAAGTGATTGGATGTCGGTTCAAATCGTGAAGAACGAACTGAAAATTTTAATGGGCAAAATTTTATTTGGCATAATTGCCCAAGCCGACCAATATACTTATACTGCGTAACGTGCTAGTCCAGCTATCCGGTATCCATCATCTTGCCGCTAGGAGGTGGAAGGGGGATAAGGTGGGGCCCTTCCCCGGTTTGGGACAGCACTCAAAAAGGGAGGGAATTTTTGTGGAAAAAGTGGACATTTTTAAAGATATCGCAGAGCGTACAGGAGGCGATATCTACCTAGGAATCGTTGGGCCAGTCCGCACTGGAAAGTCCACCTTTATCAAACGGTTCATGGACCTCCTGGTCCTGCCCAATATCATGGATGTATTTGAGCGGGAGCGGGCGAATGATGAACTTCCTCAAAGTGGCTCGGGTAGACAAATAACGACCACGGAGCCGAAGTTTATTCCATCAGAAGCTGTGGAAATCATGGTCAAAGACAATATCCAAATGAAAGTTCGCTTAGTCGATTGCGTAGGCTATGCAGTGGAAGGCGCCATTGGCTATGAATCAGAAGATGGTGAAGAACCTCGGATGGTTCGGACTTCCTGGAGCGAAGACCCCATTCCGTTCCAAGAAGCAGCTGAGATTGGTACACGTAAAGTGATTACTGATCACTCTACGATTGGAATCGTAATTACCACAGATGGTTCCATCACGGACATTCCAAGAGATGCCTACTTAGATTCTGAAGAGCGAGTTATTGACGAGTTAAGACAGCTGGGTAAACCTTATGTCGTAGTCCTCAATACCACTCGTCCATACGCAGAACATACAATGGAACTCTGTCGTTCCTTAGAAGAGAAATATAATGTACCGGTAATTCCGGTCGATTGCCTGGAAATGACCCCAGAAGATATTACTCAAATCCTCGAGGAAGTTCTTTATGAGTTCCCTGTAGCCGAAGTCAATATCGAGATTCCAAAGTGGGTAGAAGAACTCGAATCCAGCCATCCAGTTCGGGCAAGCTTCGAAGAGGCTGTTCGTCAGTCCATTGAGGGAATACGTCGGATTCGTGACATCGATCTCGCCTTGGATAAACTAGGTGAATGCCCGAATGCTCAGGATGTTCTCCTAAGGCAGATGAATTTGGGAACTGGGGTAGCAGATATCGAGATGACAGCGATTGATGGACTCTTTAAGATGGTGCTTGAAGAGTTAACGGGTGTCAACGTGGAAGGCGAACATTCCTTGATGAGATTAGTACTCGATTATAGTAAAGCTAAGAGAGAGTGGGATAAACTTGCTCCGGCCATCGAAGAAGTACGGGCCAACGGTTATGGAGTAGTAACCCCACATCTTGATGAGATGTTCTTAGAAGAGCCTGAACTTGTCAAGTCAGGTGGACATTATGGGATTAAGCTAAAAGCAAGTGCACCTTCCTTGCATATCTTGCGTGCAGATGTAACGACAGAAATCACTCCACTCATCGGAACGGAAAAGCAAGCTGAAGACTTGGTTCGCTATATTCTCGATGAATTTGAATCCGATCCTAAAAAGGTCTGGGAATCCAATATTTTCGGTAAATCCCTTCATGATCTGGTTCGTGAGGGAGTACAGAATAAACTCTACAAAATGCCAGAAAACGCTCAGCACAAGCTCCAAGATACTCTGCAACGAATCGTTAACGACGGAAACGGTGGCTTAATCTGCATCATCATCTAATAACAAGAGGGTTCCGCAAGGAGCCCTTTCTTTATGCCTTCTAATTAAGTGTTGCTTCTCAGTGGACATTTGTTTATAATTATTCTGATAATTGCCTTGTACTAGTAACCATTTGAACTTCTTTTTTAGTCCAACTGTTAGCATTACTCATTAATTAGAAGATATAGGGGCGAAGAAATTGATAAATCGTAACAAAGATTTCTTAATTGTAAGTAAATATATCCTACCTGAAGCTATCCTAAAAACAGCTCACGCGAAAGAGCTGCTAGCCAAAGGAGATGTCTACACGGTGAATGATGCCGTGGAACGCGTTGGACTTAGTCGAAGCGCTTATTACAAATATAAAGACGGAGTGTTCCCGTTTTACGAGGCAAGTAGAGAAAAAATCATTACAATCTCCTTAACCCTTGAGAATATCGCCGGAGTTCTTTCGAATGTCTTGAATACAATAGCAAGCTTTCACGCTAATGTCTTAACGATTAATCAAGGAATCCCTTTGCAAGGAATAGCCAATGTATCCATCTCCGTTGAGAATGCTGGAATGGTAGATACCCCTGAGAATCTTTTGGCAGGCTTAGGAGAAATCAAAGGCGTACGCAAGATTGAAGTCATAGGGCAGAACTAGGAGAGCACTACCTTGGGGTGGTAGAGGTCGTATGACACAAAAATGGTCTTGCATTTTTCCATGAGGTATGGTATTTTATATAAGTCCCTTAAATTTGGGATGTTTCGGGGCGTGGCTCAGCTTGGTAGAGCGCTACCTTGGGGTGGTAGAGGTCGCATGTTCAAATCATGTCGCTCCGACCAGTAATATCAAGGCTTTCAGCCTTTTGCATAACCAATAAAAACCTTGTAGTGCGATTTGTAGTGCAAATTGGAAAAACAGTGCAGTGTAAGTTAAAATATGCGCTGTTCGTCTCTCGCAAGAGAGACTTTTTTTCTTGTCAGCAAGTGGTCCAGATTTATGGCCGCTTGCTTTTTTATTTCTGGCATAACGTGTGCGTAAGTGTTTCCAGTGGTTGAAATATCGGCGTGGCCTAAAAGTTCTTGAACTGTTTTGAGGCTATCACCGCGTTCCAGTAAACGGGTAGCATAGGTGTGGCGGAGCCCATGCAGGTTGACGTTATTGGGTAAGCGGGCACGGTCTCTTATTTCATAGAACTTTCGTAAGAAATTCCGGGGAATAATATGGGTACTTTTTTCGTGCAGAATACCAGGTTTTGTATGTTGGCATTTATACTATCAGTGACGTGGTGAAACTCACGGATCAGGAACTATTAGAGATGAAAAGAATTGGGAGGAAAAGCTTTTTAGAGGTGAAGGATAAATTGAAAGAGTACGGAGTTCAAAGTCAATCAAATAGGCATGAATTGAGGGGCCCTTGCTTTAATAAAAAGCAGCGGCCTTTTTTATGGAGATTAGGGATTTGAGCCGATTACGCTTGTTCAATTTTTTGTCCTTCATGCAGGTTATAATTAAGCTATTCAATCATAATCCGTCGGATAACTTTTGGAACTCCTTTAGTTTCTGGAGGAATCTATGGAAACCTGTGGAATGTTAGAGTGTTATTGAGGTGCATTGGGAACCTGCGGTTCGTAAGGCAATGCTTTTCTTAACATTCGTGGTCTAGGTTTGAGTCAGATAAAGAGAATTCGCTGTTGTCGGTTGTTTGGGGAACGAAGATTGGTGACGTTCTTAGTGTATAAAAGGGGCTTTTTTTGTTCCCAACTAAAATAAGTCATAGTCGTTTGGTTAAGGCGTCTATAGATTAATTGGGTACCGACATTTTAGATTAATTTTATTAAGAATGAGGGAGTACTATGGCGTATATAAAAAAAGCTAGCTTCGAGATCATCAATTCCGATTCGCGTTGTGATTATAAAGAGGGTGATCTTTTCGCTAAAGGGGAATACGAAATTGCGGCGCAGTCTCAAATGAGCAAAGGTGCCGCTTATCATCTTGACGAATATTTTGAAGTTGATGAGTTCATTGCTTTACCGGTTGCTGAATTAAATAAAAAGGGGTATCAAACTGAGTTTTGTTGTAGCGGACATGTTTTTAAGGAACTTGGAGATTATGTTGAAAACGGAATTCTTGAATTTTGCGAGCAACCCAACAATTATTGCTATATCTCTTTTGTAACAAAATTATCTTTTCCAGCATTACCGGAAGGGTTTAGCTATGACCCAAGTATAACTTCAGAGAATAAAACGCTTATAGAGAAAGAATATATTTCGAAAGAAGGAACGATTGAACGGGTATTAGAAATTGCCAAAACAATGGCCGATTTATATTCCTGGGTTTTAACACTAGAAAACAAGATTTAAGAGGAGTAAGGGAAGGAGAAATATGTTTATCGCTTTTCAGCATCCCCCTTATTTGACCTTTTGAGTAATTAACTAACCGCTCTTTAAGTTTTTTGATGTCATTTAAACGGATATAAGTACAAAAAAGATGGGTCCAAGATACGGTCAGGTCGGCCTGTGGTTTCTGAATTAATATATCGTATTTAATGAAGGTAAAAAAAAGAGTTAGATATCAATGGCTGTATTGGGGTATTAGTGGAATTCAGTTAATATCCCAAGTTTATGATAAAAGGTGGGAGGGGTAACGTGATTTCATTTGATTCTCTTAAGCAAATGTGTTTAGCTCCTGAATTGGGCAAAGCCTACTATCGACCTTTTATTTGTAAGGGCGATTTATCTAAGGCAGACATATTCTTTGTTGGCATTAATCCGGCTACTCCAATCTTCCCAGAGCATATGGAAATTGATAAATATGTCAACCTACTTCTAAACTACGATGAATTTATAGGCTATTACAAAGCAAGTAGGATAAGCCAGGATAAGGATGAAGTCTCTCGTACCCGAATAGGAATGAATTCGTTTTTCTCTTGGCTCTCTAATTATACAGATGTGCCGATTGTAGAAACGGATGCGATTCCCTACCCGACAGTGAATATAAAGGACCTTAAGAAGGAACCAAGTTTTGTAAAAGAGAAGGGTAAGGACATATTTTATAGTCTGGTCACAGAATTTGAGCCGAGTTTATTGATTCTACATGGCAAGAAAACGGTGGATCATGTTATGGACTTTTTTATAAGTAGAGGACTAATCTCCCCGAACACGATAAATGTTAAGCAGTCAATTGAAGAAATGGAACAACAAGCTCCGTTGGTACGATTTAAATATTCTAATGGAAAGGCAGGAGTAATAATGGCTTGCCGTCACTTCATGTATTACGGTAATAAAGGAGATTCTTTTGAGCCCTTTAGAACGAAGGTTTTAGAAATCCTTAAAAGTGACCCTCTCTAATAACAAAAGTAAGCATAATTGTTCAGAAGGAGAAGAAGGATGCAAAATAGATATGTCGGTGATATTGGAGACTTTGGCAAATACCATTTATTAAAATCCTTATGTACGGGAAATGATGACAAAGGGGATTTATCATTGGGTGTAGTTTGGTACCTCGTTCCGGACGAAAATCACAATGAGGACGGAAAACATATTCGTTACTTGGAGCAGAGCGCTTCTAACCTTGCGCGTTTTAGAAAAGGGGACTCTATTCTTTACGACTCACTTTCTGAAATAGTAAAGGCGGGTAAGAGAGATGTCTCCTTGATTCGAGAGAAGAATGTTTTGCCCACGAATACAGTTTTTTATGAAGCTCCCCTTAGTTATGAAGGGATGCCCAACAATAGTCCCGCTGCTCGAGTCAATCGACTTAACTATAGGAGTCATTGGTTTAATGGAGCACTGGATGCCACAAAGGGATGCGACATGATTTTTGTTGATCCGGATAATGGATTGGAAGTAGCTTCTGTGTAACGACATCTAAAGACTGGACCCAAATATACATTCTTCGATGAATTAGTTCCCTTTGTAAAGCGCGGACAAAGTTTGGTTATTTATCATCATTTGTGCAGGAGCGGCCCAGCTGAAGTACAGGTCAAGGAAAGATTAAACCAAATAAGGGAGAAACTTGGAGTTGATAACGTCTATGCATTGCTTTATAAAAGAGGTACATTGAGGGTATTTTTCATTATCCCTTCATCAGAAAATGCAAAATTTCTAACGGAGAGGGGAATTCTCTTAACTCAGAGTGCACCTTGGAAAGAACATTTCTCGGTAATAGCGGCAAATTGAAAATTGAATGAAGTAGATGAAACGCGCCGAGAAATAAGTCGGAACGTTTCTTAAAATTGGGAGGTATTAGAAATGGCAGACATCAAATTCGAAATCAAAGAGAACATTGTGGTTCTATCCGAATCACCAAAAGGCTGGACAAAGGAACTTAATCTTATAAGCTGGAATGACAAAGCCCCAAAGTATGACATCCGGGAATGGTCGCCGGATCATACTAAGATGGGGAAGGGCATTACGCTTACACAAGAGGAACTGAAGAAGATAAAGGATGTTTTAGTTGGACTTAATCTGTAAAACGGGAGAACAAGCTATGATTCATGAGATTCAGTTGCAGACCCAGAGACGTGATGAAATGCTCGACATCACAGCTCAAGTCGAAAAGATTTTGGTTCGGGAAAATGTTCAAGACGGACTTATCGTCGTTTATTCGCCCCATACTACAGCTGGGATAACAATCAACGAAAATGCAGATCCGGATGTGCAAAAAGATATTCTGCGGAGGCTCGATGAGACTTATCCACGGGATGATGCCAAAGATCGACACTTTGAGGGGAATTCAGCCGCTCATGTGAAAGCGAGCACGGTAGGAGCATCTCAAACTGTCATTATACATAACGGAAAAATGCTGCTTGGACGCAGCGAAATTCGCCGGATCCTACAACTTTGATTCTTTCGGCTTCCATATCCTCTTGAGTCGAAGCATTCCCTAAGATTTTTAATGAATCCATAGCCCCCGCGCTTTTATGGCTTTTCCCCATAATGGTTATATCTTGATGATTCATTCTAATTCCTCCAAACCCGTTAATTGATGATGCAATTCGTTGGATAGTTCATTCAGAGTTAAGTCGACCAGCAGCTCCGAATTTTGATCGAGAAATATGCGATGTAATCGTTGATCGATTTCGCCTATGGGATAATAAAAAGCAACTCGCGAAAGATAAAGCTGTCTTTTTCCAGTCGTTTTGAATAGACTTGGAGCAAGTCTTAGTCTAATCCTTTCACCTGTCCTAAGGCGGCTATTCGAAAAACTTTGTTGGTAAGTTCCGGGCTAAATCTTTCTGCTAATTCCTCTAAGGAATATTGGTCCTTCAGTTTGAGAATGGCCTCCACGCGTTTAAGAATTTTATCCTTTGGGAAAAAGGTTTCTTGCCCGGTAAAGGAGGATCGCTTGATAAACCAGGACTCGGGAATCAAGTTTTGCCGTTTCCAACGGTAGAGTTGCCCATAGGAAATTTCGGTAAGGGTTAATAATTCTTTCTTGGAGAGAAAATCCTGTTCTTCCATTGGTATCACCCACATTTCAAAAGTAATAAAACAATGTTATGTTCTACTAAATTAGTGCAACATAACATCGTTTTACTGTAAAGTGCATTAAATTGACTATAAAATGAGGCTTATAAGAAGTGCTAAAACGAAAAGATTAAAGAGGTTTTCTTGAGCGATGAGAAGTCTTGTTCCCGTTGTTCGTGCTGTAATACCGGTGCTTTGCCCGACTGAGATAGACCCAATACTTAAGGCGACAAAATCCCAAAACTGACCGAGTGCTGAATGACCAACAACTCCTTCATAACATCCCGGCCAAATTGTATAGAGTAGGTGATGTTCAGATGCAAAAAGAAAAAGGATGATTAGCACTGGTATTACAACAGCGAAAAATCTGTTTATTCCCTCAACTCTTATTATTTCTTCGGCAACATAAACTGTGCAGCCCAAAAGGGCAAGGATCGATAAAACATTAAGAAATAACTCAGCTTTATACAATCCACTGGGATACGTCTCCAGAGATTGTCTAGATCCTTCCGTATCATACCTATTCTTGAAAATACCACTCAGCCTATGTCGGTTTATTAGAAAACTACTTATAAATGATCCGAGACCTCCAAAGATCGCGGGGGTAAGCAGCACTAAGTTTGGAAAAGAACCTTCCGAAGCATTCTGTATTCTGTAGGGATTATTGGGGTCCCACGTTCTTGCAGCCAAAAAATCATTACCGAAGTAGGGGGGATAACGATAAAAGGAGAGGCAGTATTCCTGGGTATTAAAACGTTGGCTTTTTTTGTTGTTTTCCACTTTCTGTTACCCCCTTATGGGTCTATTCATCTTAATATATGCTGGAGAAATATGGGTTGTTAGCTTGATAACTTTTTAGGCACATAAGATTGACCTGTTCGAACTTGAGTTTAGTAGGTTTCATAGGCAAAATTTCAAAGGGAATAATAAAAGTTAGTCTACCGAAGGAAGAAGCAAAAGCGGCCTGTTTTTATATGCTTCGTCAGTCAAATTCAGTCAACATTCAGTAAAGTTATTTCATCAATACGTTATACTTTTATGAGGTGTGGAGGAATTTTAAAAGCAAAGTTTTATTGAGGGGATTCGACTATTAGACGGTACCAAACCTACTAATTTGTGAGTGAAGTATAGAGTGAGAAACATTATGGAAATCCTAGAGAAGCGTATCGTAATTACTAAAAATAGGAGAGAAGCGACTCATGGTTTTTTCCTCGCTCGTCTTTTTACTTCGGTTCCTACCCCTTACGATAATCCTTTATGCATTGGCTCCAGGTCTAAAAATGAAAAACCTGGTCTTAGTTGCGGCGTCTCTTGTCTTTTATGCTTGGGGAGAGCCTTTTTGGGTTCTATTACTTATTTTTAGTGCTCTATTAGACTACATCTGCGGGGGACTAGCAGGTAAGTATAAGCAAACTCCGAGAGGACTCGTCTTTTTACTCATATCCTTGATCCTAAACCTTGGATTTCTGGCTGCTTTCAAATATGGGAATTTTATCGTGGATAACCTCAACCTTCTTTTTCAGGCCTCGATTCCCAATCCTAAAATCTCCTTGCCGATTGGAATCTCTTTTTATACCATGCAAACCATTACCTATACCATCGATGCCTATCGAGGACGGGTTGAGGTTCAGAAATCCTTCCTTAACTTCTTACTCTATGTTTCGCTCTTTCCTCAGTTGGTGGCTGGTCCCATCGTTCGTTATGAATGGATTGAAAAGGAGCTGACTCATCGAAAGGTTACCGCTGAAGGAGTTTATGAAGGAATTATTCGTTTTTGTATTGGATTATCGAAAAAAACGATCCTTGCAAATTATGCAGCGAGCCTTGTTGTCACGTATTTAGATGGAAATTTACTCAACCAATCCGCACCGATGCTTTGGTTTGGATTACTATGCTTTACATTTCAAATTTATTACGACTTCTCAGGGTATTCCGATATGGCGATTGGACTCGGACGGATGTTCGGATTTACCTTTCCCGAGAATTTTAATCATCCCTATGTTTCAAAAAGCATCACAGAATTCTGGCGAAGGTGGCATATTACCTTAGGAACGTTCTTTCGAGAATACGTCTATATACCCCTTGGGGGAAACCGCAGACATCCCTACCGAAACATCCTTTTGGTCTGGATGCTTACGGGGCTTTGGCATGGCGCAAGCTGGAACTTCGTATTTTGGGGACTTTATTTTGCCGTAATCCTTCTCCTCGAAAAAAAGTTTCTTCTTCCTATTCTTGAATCCCTTCCCGGATGGGTACAAAGAATCTATGCCTTCAGCCTTGTTCTCTTTGGATTTAACTTTTTCTACTTCGAGGACTTTGGGCGCAATATCCAGGCTTTAGAGGTCATGTTTGGTCTTGCTGGAGCAAACTCTTCGTGGACCGATGTCGGTCAACTCGTAATTCATTATCTGCCCTTTATAACCATATGCTTTATCTTTATGGCTCCGACGAAAGACCTTTTCTTAGAATACCTTAAAAAACTCAAGTTAAGGCCTGCTCCCGTAGCGCTCAGTACGGCCCTGGAAATCACCCTGGCCGTAATTTTATCGACTGCAAGTCTTATCAGCGGAAGCTATAATCCCTTCATCTATTTTCGGTTTTAGCTAAATAGAATAGAGGAGAATCCACCCATGAAAAAAGTCCATTTCACAGCCATTCTCACTTTTGGGTTTCTTATTGGAATACTGAGCTTTGTTTCTTTGTTTTCCTCCTCCACAGGCTTTTCCTCTGTCGAGAATCGTCAACTTGCCAGTCGAACTCCCTTAAGCCTTCAAAGTCTCATCACGGGAACCTTTGAGCAAGGGTATGAAACCTTCCTGCTCGAGAATTTTCCCTTTCGAAACCAAGTCATCGAGGGGTTTCACGTGTGTACTCGTCTTTTTTATTGGGATAAGGATATTAAAAAGGAAAACACGCTGATGGCCGTTCAAGCCGATGACTTTGTGAGTGCGATGAAACCTGAGACTTCAGAAGTCCAAAACGAATCCGAGAAAGAACCACTTCCCGAGGAGAAGAAGAAGGATGAATTATCGACAAGAGCAGAGGAAGGGGACAAGGATCAACCTAATCAACGTCTCAGCGATTATCTCATTCTTGCCGGGGATCGAGTGATGATGCCGAAAGGGCCCTATAATCTGGAGACGTATGGAAGCCTTCTTTCAGATGTCTCAAAGGTTCTTCTCGATGTCCATCTGTATTCCATCACCGGACCGACGAGTGCAGCCTTTTACGCATCGGATGAGTACAACACGGGCGCCCTGGATCAAAGTCAGCTGAGGCCATCATCGCCTCTGACGCTCCCCGTGTTCAAGTCGTCAGGGCCTTTGAAGCTCTAATGAAGCACAAAGATGAAGACATCTATTTTCGCTCTGATGTTCACTGGTCGGTTCTTGGGGCTTATTACGCGTATCAAGCTTTTTGTGAAACTGCCGGGATAAAACCGGCCTCGCTGGATCGCGATTTTACGAAGAATACCTATGAGCCCTTTCTGGGGGGCTTATACTCCTAGATCTATAAGCTGCCCCAGGCCACACGGCTGAAGAACCACCCAGAGAAACTCGACTATTATATTCCAAAACTCCAACATCAGATGACGATCTTCCGTGATGCCATAAAAAAGAGGGTTATGAAGTCAATAGCATCATCAATACAGACTTCACAAGCCTCGGTGGATATAAATATAGTTGCTTTGCCTGGGGAGATTTATCTTTAACCCGAATCGATTCAGAAAACCCCTCGGGGAGAAAGATACTCATCATTAAGGACTCGTACGGGAGTGCCCTGGTACCATTTTTAATCCCGAACTATTCGACCGTGTATGTTTTGGATCCGAAGGGCTTTAATACGAAGAATTCTCAACGTTTTGATGCGAAGACCCTCATCCGCGCAGAGAAAATCGAGGATGTTCTCTTCTGTTTTTCGATCTATGGGAGCGGGAACAAGATTATCCACGATAGTCTAAAGAATTTACTCCTTCAATAGGTGAAGATCGGAAGGTAAATAATCTTTCCAACCTGTGAGGAGAGAATTCAAAAAGTTTGCGTTTTTCCCCTTTTTTATGTTAGGGTAACTGATATTACAGGAATACGCCAACTGCTAGGTAGCATATTTTATAGCTCCTAAAATTTTTAAATTTAGTAAAGAGTATTGATTAAAGTATAATAATCAAAATAAGAAGGTCATTGGAGGGGGATAGGAATGGATTTTGGTGAAGTTTTCAAGGATATTACTGCGGGACTCTTGGTGACTGATGCAGATTTCAATGTGATCTGGGCCAATACATTTGAGGAAGAGTTCTATGGAAAACCCGTTATGGGTCTGTGGGCTGTAGACTGTCACAAGGAAGAAAATCGCCAAAAGATTGCCGACTTTATAGCCAGATTTAAAACCGGGGAATTAAAGTCCTTTACAAAAATAGCCTTTGGAATGGTTATTACCTATAGCAGCTATTTTAAGGATGGGAAGTTTGCCGGAATGGTTCGAACAAGAATTTATTTGCCAGAAGGGGCGGATCTAAAGGAGACCGCTCATTATCCAAAGTGAAATGAAAAATAGAGTAATTAAAAGCTGCTTTTGCAGCTTTTTGAGTCGGAATTTAAGCGTGGAATTTAATTGAGGGAGACAAGTAGTTTATAGTGATTTGAGCATCTCCTGGTGGTAAAATAAGGAAGTTGGGATTATAGATAACATTTGGAGGAGAAGGAGAATTAATGGAGGCGGGATGTTGATAACTTCGGTGGGTTGTGCTGACCGATACGGTAGTTTTGTTATTTCTGAGGAAATTATGCCTAATGAACGCCCCGAAGAAGAGCTATGTACCTATTAAAAAACGGACAGTGTAAATTCTGTATAAAAAACTGTCCCACTCAAGCACTCCAAGTGGATGGGATTGACCGCAATAAGTGCAATAACCATTTGCTCGAGGTGAGTAAAAAGTTTGCAGATTGGGGCTTATGTGATGTCTGCGGGAAATGTGCAGTTGAGCCATGCGCTATTTTTTAAGAATTTTTCTCTTCGCAGCCGTATTTCGAATGATTTCCACTACTATTTCTGCCGTTTTATATAGGTCCTCGACTTTGATAAACTCCTCGGTTGTATGGACTTTCTGGGTCCCTATCCCAAGGTTTGCACAGGGTATGCCATATTTATTAAAGTAATTCGCATCACTCCCCCCACCGGTAGCCGTGATATCCGGTTTCAAACCGAGTGAACGTATCGCTTTTTCGGCAATCTCAATAACGGGCTGATTCGTAGACAGTTCAAAGGGGTCATAAAGTCTTTGTGCTGTTACTTCAGTGATCCCGCCGTGTTCCTTTACGATGCACTCAATAGTTTGTTTAATCTCTTTAGTAATGGAATCAAGTTCCGCTAAATCTTGACTTCTCGTTCCTCCGTTGATGATCACAGAATCAGGCACGATATTCGTGGCTAGTCCACCGTTTATGGTCCCGATGTTTGCAGTGGTTTTTTCATTTATTCGACCATCTGGGATCTCGGATAAGGCTTTAGCGGCCAAGATAATCGCGTTAAGTCCCTTTTCAGGTGCAGTTCCGGCATGGGCGGACCGTCCGCTTATTTTTATGGTTAGATTATTTTCGCCGGGAGCTTTATGAATAATTTTACCCGGAGGACTACTGGAATCTAAAACATAACCAAAATCTGCATGTAAAAGTGTACGGTCGATATTTCTGGCTCCTAATAGCCCACCTTCCTCAGCAACCGTAAAAACGACTTGAATCTCACCGTGGGGAATACGTCGTTCCTGAATCGTCCGCATTGCTTCCAAAATCGAGACTACTCCAACTTTGTCATCTCCGCCTAAAACCGTATCGCCAGAGGACCGAATTGCTTCATCAACGGCAATAGGCCTAACTCCCCGGCCCGGTTCAACGTTGTCCATATGGGCTGATAATAAGAGAATAGGCACTTCTGGTAAGGTCGGCGGCAGGGTCGCAATAAGATTTCCACAATCTCCGCCTATCGATTGTCCTGCACGATCTTCAAGGACTATTAGTCCTAGCGACTCGAGCTTAAGGCGAAGAACGTTAGCAAGCTTACGCTCTTCAAAGGTTGGACTGGTTATTCGCAATAGTTCAAGGAAATCTTGAAGAATCTGTTCGTGATTAGGCATCTTTCTCACCTCTAAGATAAGGCTAAGAACAACTTTTGTAGGTAGCAATATAGTATCAGTATAACTCCCTTAACCGACTATAATAGTATCAGTATTTAACAATGATTTATTACCTTGTAAAAAGCAAAATCAAATTGAGATGAAGGAATTTGAATAAATTTATAGAATTTAGTGATTATAAAAAATATTTTTTCGTTTTTCCTGCCTTTTAGGTAAAGGAGATTAGATCATGAATCTATTTTTTTATACCCTGAGATATTCCTCGCTTGTTTTACCTTTTTTAGGGATCGCTCTAGCCGTTATTGGCTTTTGTGTTAGTTCCTATTTGCCGAAGCACTTCCTTACACTTTCTTGGTTTATCATCGGTGGGGTATTAGTGGTTAATGGTTTTATTGTCGGAAGTATTATACGCCGCCTACACGAAAGTGTTTTCACTGATCGGCTCACGAAAATCGGAAATCGCAACCTGTTTTATATCAAGTTCCGTTTAGAACTTGAGCGGAGGAAGTCCTTTTCTATTGTTATGGTCGATGTAGATAACTTTAAGAAAATCAACGATAACTTCGGTCATCTAGCGGGTGATAAGGTTCTCTCTAAATTGGCTCAAATTCTGAAACAAAATATTCGATCTAACGACATCGTGATTCGATGGGGTGGAGAAGAATTTGCATTAATTCTCCCGAATTCAAATTCGACCATGGCTCGCAATATTCTTGAAAGAGTGCGAATCAGGATTCAGGAGTATGATTTTGGACCGGCAATTCAATCTACACAAGTTACTGTCAGTATGGGAATTGTAAGTAACAGGGATATTGTGTTTAATAAGAAACGGTATGAAGAGTCAGCCCTTATGGAACGGATTGTTAGTTGTGCCGATAAAGCGCTATATAAAGCCAAGGATAAAAAGAATCAAATCGTAAGCTATACAGAAATTGCGTGAAAAAGATCCGAACTTTATTGAGGAATGGATAAAGGACACTACAAGCCGCTCACAGAGCGGCTTTTTGTTAAAAAACATCCGGCCGCATACTGAATGGCCGGATGTTAGATGAAATGCCCTATTATCTTTTCGATTTAGTAATCAGGTTATTTGTCCTTGGATTTAATGGTCCGTATTTCCCCCAATCTTCGGGTGTCATTTTTCTTGTGACGCATTCACTTATTGCCGAAGGATATTCTTTTGCAGACATGAGTTGAGCTGTTTGCAGTGTACCTGAGCGACTTACTTTAATATCCATTACCTCATCTTCTTTCCTTCAGTTTTTACTAGTTTAATAGAAAATAGAAGATGATGGTATATGTCCTTAGTCTTATACGATTAGGACTGAAGCCCGAATTTGAGCTGAAAAAAGAGTGTTTTGATTCTGAGATTAAAGGCCTTTCGAGGTGAGATATTTAAACCTATCATGAGTTTTCTGAATACAAGGGTTATCTAAAAAGGACGGATGTGCTAAAATAATTCTAAAAAGGCAGCTGGTATTATGTGGAACTCAGTAGACGAGCTGATTAATGTATTTGAATTAGAGGACTATTATTTAGATTCAGATACTGCGATTACACTTTTTCTTTCACTTGCCCTTGAAAAGCCTTGTTTAATCGAAGGACCTGCGGGTGTCGGAAAAACACAACTGGCCATAGCTCTAGCCCGCGCGACCAAACGCAAGCTTATACGTTTGCAGTGTTATGAGGGGCTCGATATTAGCAAATCTCTTTACGATTGGAATTATACGAAGCAAATATTGCGTTTACAGATGGCGAAAACTGAGCTATGGGAAAATCTTAAGGAAGATTTATTTTCAGTTGAATTTTTGCTTGAGCGGCCTTTACTAAAAGCTATACTTTCACCCATACCCGTTGTTCTACTTATTGATGAAATAGATAAAAGTGACGAGGAGTTTGAAAGTTTTTTACTAGAATTGTTAGCAGAATTTCAAGTCACCATACCAGAATTGGGGACCTTCTCTGCTCAGTCTATACCTTACGTTATCTTAACAAGCAATAATACCCGCGATCTAAGTGACGCCTTAAGAAGACGATGTATACATATTAACCTTGCTTATCCTTCTTTAGAACGGGAAATAAACATTCTACAGAAACATTGCCCGGAGGCCTCAGAAGCTTTGTTACATGATGTTGGTGAATTTGTCAGTAGGATAAGGAAACTTCCGCTGCGTAAATTACCGAGTGTTTCAGAAAGCATAGATTTCACAAAGGCGCTTTACACTTTAAAGCACGAGCAATTAGAATTTAACCGGTTAGCAGGGACTTTAAGTATTTTACTTAAATATCCTGGAGATTTAGTGAAATTAGAGGAACGACTCAAATTATGGCAGAAAGAGACTAGACACATAGGCGGGGGCAAATGAAATGAATGGGTGGGATTTTTTACGCCTCATTTTTATACTTCGTCAAGTGCCTTTACCTATAACAAGTGAGGATTTAAGTAATGCCTATTACTGTATTCAGCATTTTCAAGAGTTACCTACGAAAAAGGTTTTACGTGCCATCCTAATCCACCGCCCTGAGGATCTTTTAGTCTTTGATTTAGTTTGGGAAAGTTTATTTGTAAGCAGAAACTACAGGGATGAATTATTATCTCAAGGGTTGTTAAAAGGCCCGGATTTTAAAGAGGATTCTGGTACCGATGGTTTTGGTGGGTTAGGATTAGGTAGTGGCTATGGTGGCACAAGTCTTAATCAAAAGGGCCATCCCTCGCTACCATCATCAAAGAATTATGAACAAATTTTTTTGAAGAATGGCTATGATGCTAGGGACTTCGAACAAGCTATAAACACTTTATTGGCGGAAGCTGATTACTTTGGTTGGATTAATTCGGTAGAACTTGCCTTCAAAAGAGAACAACTTACTGAGGAGGAATTTGCCTTAGCGAAGCAGCAAGCAGAAGGATTTAAACGTATTTTACGAAGAGATTTATTATCCTGGCAATTACAATTCGAGAACTCGTGGGCTCCTTTGTCAAGGCAATATTGGCGCTTTAAGCCCTTGCAAACCTTATCAAAAGAAGAGGCGAATCTGGTGCAAAAGGCTTTGCGCCATTGGGCAAAAAAGTTAGCGATCCGGCCCGGTTGGCGAAAAAGATCGAGTAATTCTGGTGAGCTTAATTTAGGACGAGCTGCAAAAGAGTATGTCCAAGGTGACGGTTACATTTTTCATTTGCATTACCGTAAGCGTTTACCCCGCATTCCAGAGTTAGTCGTTCTTTGTGATGTATCTAACTCGGTTGCTCCGTACGTGGAATTTCTTATATTTCTTTTGGACCAGATTAAGTCTCGAATACGTCGGGTACGTTTGTTTCTGTTTATTGATATACTTTGGGAGGTTTCAAACGAAACTTGGGAAGACCAATCCGAAATTCAAGAGAAAATAGCGACCTGGAGTCGTAAAGCAAGCTCCGGTTTTTCCGACTATGGACAAGTTTTGAAGGAGTTTGCTTCTAATATTTTGCCTGAAGTATCAGCGAGAAGTACGATAATCATCCTGGGAGATGGGAAAAATAACTATAGGTCTCCTCAAGTTGAGTACTTACGCGAGATTAAAGATAAGGTTAAAAGAGTTTACTGGTTAAACCCTTTAGAAGAACAGGAGTGGCATGAACGTGACAGTATTATAGCCTGTTATAAACCGTTTTGTTCAGGGATTTTCCGCTGCCGTACAGCTGATGATTTAAGGGAAATAACCGGGAAAATATTTTAATAAAGTAAGTATCATGCAACTTCATAGCCCAATATTGCTTATGAATTGATGATGAGCATGGACAAGTTATAGTCCTGCATTTTATGCCGAGAATACCAATAATTGGAGATATCTTGGTGCTTATGTCAAGCATTACAAAAGTAGTAGCTCAAAATAAGCCGGTTTGACTCTCTTCCGGTTTAAGGAATTAATGGCGCAAATTAACGTTTATATATCTTTTTATATTGAAGAAACTAAACTTAATTAAATGTAAAAGGAGATTTACAGTATGGCAACTATAGGTAAACAAAATAATCTGAAGTTTGTACCAGAAGGAAACACCCAAAAGCCGGGGATAATAACACCTAAAACCGATATAATTGCTAAAAAGACGGACGCCTTAAGTAATGAAAGTTCAGATCCTAGTCATAGTTAATATTAAAAGGACAGCCTAGGCTATCGTTCTATTACCCATCAATTAAGCTTTGAGTTACGTTTATATAACTCAAGGCTTTTTGCTTTGGGACACTTCGGCAACTTGCCCGTCTTTGCATTAGAAATAATGCCGAACTACGAAAAGAAAGAGCTAAATTGTCAATGACAGTTTAGCTCTTTCTTCCGACAGGACAGGAATGTATTGTATTGAATTTTACCTTAAACGCCCCATAAATGTACTTAAAATCCTCAAATAGTGATTTGCTTCCCGGACAACATGATCGCCTAATAAGGGCATCGCTAAAGCTCTGACTTTGCATTGAAGTAGCCCCTCTGTACCAGCAACTTTAAAATCTCTGATGCCAACAGTGGCGGTATACGTCTCACGGCTTAATTTCGGCAGGATGGTGGTTTGCTCCGTCATTGTTAACGCTTGATTTGTAAGTTTATCAAATTCTTGCCCAAAGTCATGAGCAGTATTAAAGAGTTTGACCTCTGTTGGATCTAATAATCCACGAATGAATTTTGCGTGTTCAGCCATGATTCGATTCCAGAACACTTCCTGTTCAATGATATCGCGTTTGATGTCAGCAATTTCTCGATTCTGCAAGCGTTGAAGCATTCTTAAATAGAACCTCGCCTCGCGCAGTATATGATCGATTAATAAGGGATAGTTAAAGGTGAATATTTTACAACTTAGAATATCCTGAAGGAGCTTTGATTTGTAGCTGGCTAAAATCGTAGTGGCTTGAATAGCTCGCTGATTGAGTGAACAAACCTGATCGATTAGGATAGGATTTGCGACGGGCGCTGGGTTAGTGCTTAAAGATAGTTCAACAGCAGTCAATTCCGAATCAAGGACAATTCCCGAGTAGAATTGTGATACTCTCTCTGATTCGATGGTATGCTTCGTCACTAACTCACCCGAGGCCAGCACGGAAGGGCTGATTACCCCATCGGCTAGACTTATAGCTTCTTGGAGGAGCATCGTGAATTCATTTTTTAGAGCTTCGGCTTGATTGATAAGGGCTTGATCCCGTGGCGTTAGAGCGGATTGAATAAAAAAGGCATGTTCCTTCGCGATGCGCATGAAGAATACATTGAGTTCCAGTGATTGTCGTACATATTCTTCGTTGGACAACATGGTACTCCCTCCTTATTACGTGTCTATGCCTTTCATATTATGTGGGAATAGGGCCAATTAATAAATGAATTCCCACAATAAAATATTATTCAGGCTATTGTATTAAACGTCGAAAATTGGTAATATAAACGCGTATAATAATTGTCTAACATATCTTATCACTTAGTGTCTTGGTGCTATACCTACATGGTTCATTGCCTTGCTGCTCTGTGAATGCGAAGGATTCTTTTTAAACTTACGTTAGGAGCTCGGAAAACATGCAACAAACTTTTGCGATTCATAAGAAAAAACTCTATGAAGAAGTTATAGATCAAATCTCTCTACTGATTAAGCGAGAGGATTACAAAGCTGGCGATCGTTTGCCTTCTTTAAAAGAGTTGAGTAATATGTTCCAAGTGGGGCAACCGACTGTTCGTGAGGCTCTTAGCGTTTTAGTCGCTGCAGGGGTTATTGTAATCAGGCATGGAAGCGGAATTTTTGTTAGCAAGTTTAATGAGGATAATGTTTCAGGTGTAACATCTTCGCTTGAAAAAGTGGATGGAAAGAAACTACTTTACTGGTTGGAATATCGACGTGCCGTTGAAGTTGAGGCTGCGGGGTTAGCCGCAATCCGAAGGACAGAGTCAGATATTAAGTCTATAGAAGAAGCATTAGATAGTCTCGAGCAAGAAACACGTGAGGGTAAAGTCGGTTCATATTGGGAGTATGAGTATCATCATCGAGTTTCATTAGCAACTCATAATCCGATTTTTGCTCAAGCGGTAACGACTACTGAAGAAATCTTACACCAGTATTTTGAACTTAGTAAAAAGCAAACCTATAAATATCCTTCGCGTACTGAAGTCGTAGCGAATGAACATCGAGAGATTCTGCAATGTATCATCCAAAGCAAACCCTCAGAGGCTAAAGAGGCCATGCTTAACCATATAGAAAATGTTCGAAAAAGAATCAGTATCCTAAGCGATATGTAACTTTCATTTTAATTAATGAATTTTTTAATTAAATAGGCAAAGAGAGAAAGGGGAAATTCTAGTGGAGAATTTACTAAGAAGTTCACAAAAATTGTTTGATGGAATTAAAGGCGCATATCCGAGAGCCATGTTTAAGTCTGTGGGCTATACTCAAAAGGACATTAATAAACCTGTGATCGGGGTTGTAAGTGCTTGGTCTGAAATGCATCCCGGAAGCTACCCCAACAAGGAATTGGCGCAGTTTGTAAAAGCCGGAATTTGGGCAGCAGGAGGGACCCCTGTAGAATTCCATACGATAGCAGTATGTGATGCGATAGCCCAAGGCAGTGGAATGCACTTTTCCTTGCCTAGCCGTGAATTAGTGGCCGCAGAGATTGAACTGATGGTTGGTTCTGGTGGATTCGATGGCTTAGTATTGCTCCCCTCCTGTGATAAATCACCCGTTGGAATGTTAATGGCAGCAGCACGCTTGAATATACCAACAATCTTTTTACCACCCGGCCCTATGCTTTCTAATTTCCATGAGGGGAAACAGTGGGTAATGCCTGATATTAAAGAGGCCATGGGGGCAGTAAAAGACCACTTGATAACCGAAGAAGAGTTTGAACGGATAGAAACCGATACCTGTACAACAACAGGTGTCTGTGGGATGATGGGAACAGGGAATACCATGGGTTGCTTGATCGAGGCCTTGGGAATGAGCTTGCCAGGGACAGCCACTATTCCTGCAGTCTACGCTGAAAAGCGTAGAATTGCCAAAGAAACCGGAGAACGAATCGTTCAGATGGTTAAGGAAGATCTCAGGCCAAGACAAATTTTAACCAAAGAAAATATTGATAATGCGGTAAGATTCTTAATGGCTATTGGTGGTTCTACTAACGCGGTATTGCATTTCCCCGCAGTGGCTAAAGAGGCTGGGCTTGAGTTGACCCTTGATGATATTGACCGCTTATCCTCATCAACTCCGTGTATTGCGAAGTACAAACCCTCCAGTAAGTACACCTTATGGGATTTTTATTTAGCGGGTGGAGTAGGCGCAATTCTTGGATTGCTTGATCCTCTTCTGAGCAAGGAGTTCCCCACCGTTACAGGTGATAAAATTAGCAGCTATTACCGTGAAGTAAAAGATTGGGAGTCAATAAGAACGTTAGATAATCCGCTACAGCCTCAGGGGGGAATTGTTGTTCTCAAAGGGAATTTAGCTCCAGATGGTGCAGTTATTAAAGTGAGCGGAATCAAAGATGCCCCGAAGAGACAAGTGGGAGCAGCAAAGACTTTTGAGTCTGAAGAAGACTTGCTCTATCACATTATGCATAAGGAAATAAAACCGGGTGATGTGTTAGTTATTCGTTATGAAGGACCTCAAGGTGGTCCGGGAATGAGAGAGATGTCTATTCCTGCAGCGATGATTACCGGAATGGGACTTGGTGATAGTGTAGCAATGATTACCGACGGGCGTTTTTCAGGAGCTACGAGAGGATTCTGTATCGGACACGTTGCCCCTGAGGCACATGTCGGAGGACCTATTGCCCTAGTTGAAGATGGTGATCTCGTTGAAATCGATATCGAACATAAGCAGCTTAACTTGCTTCTTAGCGAAGAAGAGATGACAAAAAGGTTCGAAAAGCTTACCCCTCGTAAGCTCCCCGTTGAAAAAGGGTTTCTTGGCCTATACTGTAGGAACGTGGGGCAAGCAGATAAGGGAGCAACCTTAGATAAGCAGGAAGACTAAAAGAATTCAAGAACTAATCTCTAGTGAACTTTATCCAAAAACAAATTAATGAGGGGGGCCAGAATCATGGCAAAAGCATTACAGATTCATCAAGGGGATAATGTAGCTGTCGTCCTTTCTGATGTTAAACAAGGGGAAGAGGTACTCGCGAATACAGAGGCGGGAGTAGTTACTCTCACGGCTAAGAATGATATTCCCTTTGGTCATAAAGTAGCGCTCCAAGAACTTGAAGTTCATGTTCCAATCATCAAATATGGTGAAGAAATTGGGAAAGCGAAATCACTGATTACAATAGGAGAGTGGATTCATCTCCACAATGTCTACTGCGAACGCGGTCGCGAAGATTAAAAGATTCCCTATCTTCGAAGTTAAGATGGAGTTATAGGAGGAGAAAATGATGAAAACGTTCATGGGCTATAGAAGACCTCAGGGCTTACCTGGGGTGAGAAATCACGTAGCAATTATTCCATCCGTATTCTGTGCCAATACGGTTGCCCGTCGAATTTCTGAACAAGTTAACGGTACCGTTGTATTGACTCATCCTGTTGGATGTAGTCAAGTTGGATTGGATCTTGAACTTACCGCCAAAGCGTTAAAAGGGGTAGGAAGACATCCTAACTTTTATGGAGTCGTGGTCATTGGCCTGGGCTGCGAACGTTTCAAGGCACAAGAACTCTATGAAAGCATCAAAGCCGCGGGTAAACGTGTGGAAATGCTTGTTATCCAAGAAGAGGGTGACACACTTAAAACCATCGAAAAAGGAGTGCGTTACGCCCAAGGTTTAGTTCAGGAAGCCGCGAAACAGGCCAAAGAGGAATTCCCAATTTCTGAACTGGCTTTAGGACTGAAATGTGGGGGAACCGATGCAACTTCAGGACTTGCAGCTAATCCGACCCTCGGTTGGGCAACAGACCAAATCGTAGCTGCTGGAGGTAGAGCAATCTTTACAGAAGTTACTGAGCTCATCGGAGCAGAGCACATTCTTGCTCGTCGTGCAGTAACCCCTCAAGTGGCTGAGGACATCTTAACTACCATTGGAAACATGGAAGAAAAACTTAGAGCGGGGACGAAACACGCTGATCTACAGAACCGTTCACAGCTAATCTCTCCAGGAAATGAAGATGGCGGTGTGACCACGGTCTCGGAAAAAGCTTTAGGTGGAATTCATAAAGGTGGAACAGGCCCTATTAGCGGAGTGCTAGGGTATGGAGAAGCCGTTGTAAATCCTGGACTCTATATTCTGGATTGCCCCGGACATGATGGAGAGGCAGTCACTGGACTTGTTGCTTCGGGTTGCCAGGTTGTTTGCTTCACCACGGGAAGAGGGACTCCGACCGGGTTCCCCGGTGTACCCGTCATTAAAATGACCGGAAACAATTCCACCTATGATAAAATGAATTTTAATCTCGACTTTAACGCAGGACCGGTTGTTGATGGGGCGAGCTTGGCTGAAGTGGGTGCCAAACTCCTTGATAAGGTCGTAGAGGTTGCCTCAGGTGAACCGACCAAAGCCGAACTTCTTAAAGCAGATGAGTTATTCTGTATCACCCGTAGTTATGGAGGCTGATGACTCTAGATTCAAGAACCACTAAATAAAGGGAGGCAAATCAAAGATGAGTTTTATTGATAATCTCCTGGATGGTATTTCAGTCCCAAAGATGGTAAAAGTAAGGCAAACCTTTCCAAGACCAAGAGTTGAGAACGTAGAAGAAGACTTAGCCCAAAAGCTTAAGCTAAAAAAGGTTTCTTCCTTAATTATTGAAGGTCAGAGAGTTGCCATTGGTGTAGGTAGCCGAGGTATTACCGACTTGCCCTTAATGGTTAAAACAATCGTCAGTGAAATTAAAGTAGCTGGGGGAATACCTTTTATCATTCCCGCTATGGGTAGCCACGGTGGTGCTACAGCTGAAGGACAAAAGGATATGCTCATTCGCATGGGAATCGTTGAGGAATATGTAGGAGCCCCCATTCATGCTACCATGGAAACCGTTCAAATCGGATCTACAGAAAGCGGACTACCTGTTCATATCGATAAGTATGCCTCTGAAGCTGATGCCATCGTAGTCATAAATCGCATTAAACCCCATCCCGCTTTTCGTGGACCTTATGAAAGTGGCTTAATGAAAATGATGACGATTGGCCTAGGCAAACAAAGAGGCGCAGGCATCTGTCACGATCTTGGATTTGGGAAAATGGCGGAGAATGTCCCAGCCTTTGCGAACGTTATTCGCCAAAATACAAACCTGATTTTTGGAGTCGCCGTCTTAGAGAACGCCTATCACGAAGTATGCCGGGTAGAGGTTCTCAAAAACGAGGAAATCCCTGTTGAGGAACCTAAACTTCTCAACGAAGCAAGGGGGCTAATTCCGAGACTCCAGCTCGATGAGTTCGAGGTCCTTGTTATTGACCAAATCGGGAAAGATATCTCAGGGACAGGCTTTGATACAAATGCCGTAGGAAGGTATCATACTCCTTATGCCTCGGGAGGTCCTAAAATTGCTAAGATGGTGGCGCTTGACCTTACGGATAAAACCAATGGGAACGGGAATGGTCTTGGAATTTTGGACTTTACCACGCGAAGGGCCTTTGACAAATTTGATATGGAAATGACTTACCCGAATGCCTTAACCTCGACAGTACCTTTAAGTGTAAAGATACCCATGGTACTCAAAAGTGATAAGCAGTCGATTCAAGCAGCCATTAAAACCTGTAATGTCCTTGATAAGTCAGAAGTGCGGTTGGTTCGAATCAAAAATACCAACCATATTGCTGAAATCGAAGTCTCCGAGAGCCTTATCGATTTAGTGAATCAAAGTGAGTATTTAGAAGTGATCAGTGAGCCCTATGAACTTCCTTTCGACACAGAAGGGAACCTATTTTAAGGATTTGGGATGCGCTCATAAACGAAATCAAACGTGTGGATGCTAATAGGTGAAAACCTATAGTATATGAATTTTTACGAGGGGGATAAGCTAGTGTTTAAGTTACACGGTGTATATGCACCAATTCCAACACCATTCGTAGATGGCAAAATCGCCTATGATAAACTCGAGAAGAATCTTGAGTTTTGGTTAGGCACAAACCTCGAAGGTATTGTAGTCTTGGGTTCAAATGGTGAATTTGTTCTTTTGAGTTCAGAGGAAAAAATTGAATTGATTAAATTCGTCTGTGATAAATGCAAAGGCAAAAAGCAGGTTATTGCTGGTACTGGCGCGGAATCCACTGAGGAAACCATTCGTCTCAGTAAGGCTGCTGCAGAGGCTGGGGCAGATGCTGTTCTCGTTGTAACTCCGAATTACTATAAAGGGGCTATGACCGATTCAGTCTTAAAGAGATTTTACACGGATGTTGCTGATGCCTCCACGGCTCCAGTCATCCTCTATAATATGCCCCGTAACACAGGAATCAATATTTCTTCGAAGCTTGTTGCCGAGCTTGCCAAACATCCCAACATTGTTGGCATGAAGGACAGTGGTGGCAATATCGTCCAAATTCAGGAGTGTGTAGCTCATACACCTGAAGATTTCCATGTTTTTGCTGGCTCAGCAAGTTATTTGTTCGCAAGTCTAACCGTAGGAGCTACCGGTGGAACCCTAGCCCTTGCCAACATCTTCCCGAATGAATGTGCCAAGGTTCAGGAACTCTTTGACGCCGGGAAAGTGAACGAAGCCTTAGATCTTCAGAATCAGTTAGTCGATAGTAATAACGCCGTTACTGCAAAATACGGAATTGCTGGGCTCAAAGCGGCTATGGATATGATGGGCCTATTTGGCGGCGAGCCGAAACTCCCCTTGTTACCTATGACCGAAAATGAAAAAGCTGACTTAAAGGTGATTTTAACCAAGAGCGGCTTCTTTAAAGCAGTGTAGGCTAAGCATCTAGAGATGAAACAAAAACTGTAACAGACATGGGATTTGCAGGTAAACAGGCTAAAAGGTATTTTTACTTCAGATGGAGTTTATCCTCCATCTGAAGTTTTGTCTACTTTTCAAGGATAAGTCCATTTCTGAGTAAATAGACTTAAGTAGCATGTATACCGTTACACGCTGAAAAAGCCTTTATGATGCTGGGTACCGGCATAATGTCTAATAATATATTACGGAAGGAGAATGAGAATGAGCATGTTACTAGACCCTAGTTTTTGGAGTGCGTTATTGGTTATTATCGGGATTAATCTCGTGCTAAGTGGGGATAATGCGGTTGTTATTGCCCTAGCAACCTTGCGTTTAGGTGAAAAGGAGAAAAAACAAGGTATTTTCTGGGGTACCTTCGGGGCGGTTGCTTTAAGAGTCGCACTTACGGCTGTGGCCGCGGCCCTCTTAAAGATCCCCTTTGTTCAGGCCGTAGGAGGAATCCTCCTCGCGTTTATCGCAGTGAAGCTTTTGAAGGGTGAAGACGGAGATGAAAACATTCATGCCGCTGGTAACCTTAGAGAAGCAATCCAAACCATCATCTTCGCTGACTTGCTTATGAGTTTGGATAATGTCCTGGCCGTCGCTGGTGCTTCCGGTGGAAATATGGTTCTACTCATCTTAGGATTGATCATTAGTGTCCCGATCGTAATCTTCGGTAGTACAGTATTATCCAATTTAATGAAGCGGTTTACTTGGATTATTTCAGTGGGGGCTGGCCTTTTAGGCTACACAGCTGGTGAAATGTTTTTGAATGATTCGTATTTCCATTTTCTCTCGGAAATTCACATTCTTGAGTATCTTATTCCAGGAGCTTTAGCCCTCGGAGTCATCGTTTTAGGAAACTGGCTAAAACGCAAGAAAAGTGCAGATCGCAGTAAAGAACCTGGTAAAAGTGTTTAATGCAGTTTAACGTTTAACCTATTCAATTTTCATTGTGGAATATTGATCTTCATCGATTCTTATATACCAAAGGGGCAAACAACAGATGGCCTCTGACCCGTGATTTTACGTATCAATAATATGAGAAACCTGTAAAAACGCTTTGAATTGCGTATTTACAGGTTTTTTGCATTACTCTACAACAGACTGTTATGTATGAAGAATTACGGAATAACCTTGTTAAAAAGATATTTCTTGATTAAAAAACCCCTAAACAATCCCCCTAGAGCCGCAGCAGAGGCAAATATATAATTTCCGGTAGCATTCTGTATCATATATTCATTTCTATTAAAGTTGCCAAATACAATAAATAGCAACGATTCTGCAAACATAGTTATGAACATGGCTTTCAATGGAAAATAATCAGTACCAAGTATCTTTGCACTATAATAGAGTGTCAGACCTAATACTGCGCTATACCCTGCATGTGCTAAAATACCAAGCGAAATACTTCCTTCACGAATGTACATCATACTCGTAGCCTGAAGGGCAGAAATAGTTGTTAGATTAAAGGCTTTCATTATTTCCGAGTATATGTCCACTGGTACTGTTCCTAATATAGATAAGAATATGGCCATTAAAGGTTTATCAAACTTCACAAAAAATCTCTCCCTTTTATATTTCCTATTTTTTATTATGACATTTTCGCTAATTGCTAATACGAAACATCTTTTTAAGCAATGTTTTATTTATTAATTAGTATTCCAGTAAATAATCCTGGCATAGCATTTGCATAGTTAAGCATTTTATCCGTGCTTTATTCCAGTGGTAGCCCAAAGAAAGCAAGGATATTGCATAAGAATTATTTAATAAAGTGACGAAAGGAGAGAAAAACTAGGCGATGGTATTTACAAGACTCGGTGATGGCTCAATATTGAATGCCACGGTCGATCAAATTCGATCAGATCTTGAAGCTGGAACGTTAGATGCGGCGGAGAGAGCAAATATCCCTACCCTTTCAGAAGATGAACTAGCACGATTACTAGAAATTATTTGCCGACCAGGTAAATTTGTAGGGGTAGAAAAGGGAAACGAAATCATTATGACAGGGGATTCACCTTCCATCGGGGCAGTCCCACGGGGATTTATGGTGAATCGGATTCAGCTCTTACAGACGTATGAACGTGTCCTAGGGATGGATTCGGCGGAATCAGGTTTTATTGACTACAGCTATAAAACGGTAAAGGGGATTGCTTCTGAGGAGAGGGCAATCATTGAGCAGGCTTCACAGGTTCTTACCATTCCACTCTTCTATGGGGCGATGCCTAATCTGGGGTTATACAGTCGCCCAGATGGGCCAGTTCCTAATTGGGCAGAGCTTCTTCCCCAAGGAAAGATTACTGAGGCACAGGCAGCCCAAGAAGAAGCAATAGAGTACTGCGTTGATGACCTAGTTTATGTCGCTAGTGAAGTCTATGAAGGCGGTGCACAGGGAATCGATTTTGATACGAGCGGGGCGGCGGGAGATGCTGATTTTTATGCAGCTTTGAAAGCCACAGAGATATTAAAAAAGAAGTATCCGGATATCTGCATCGAAATGGGAATGGCTGGAGAGTTTGTCCTCGGGATGCACGGAAATCTTTATTATGACGGGGTAAGGCTTGCCGGGCTCTATCCACATGAGCAAGTGAAGTTGGCTCAAAAGGCCGGAGTGACGATTTTTGGCCCTGTAGTGAATAACATTTGCAATAAATCCTTCGCATTTAACCTAGCTCGTGCAGTAACGTTCTGTAAATCGTGCGCCGATGCTTCAGATATCCCTGTGCATGCGAATGCTGGTTTAGGGGTAGGGGCAGTGACGACGGTGGAAGTCCTTCCGGTGGATATTACAAGCCGTGTATCTGTTGCTATGGCTGAGGTCGCGAAGATTGATGGGTTATAGGTAGGCTCGGGTGATCCCTGTGGTATGATCGCAAGTCATACACTCGCCTCGGGCATGGGCGGATTGCGTACAGCCGGAGATCTGGTCGCACGCATGCAAATGACTCGTGGAATGAGAATTGGCGATGCCAAGAAATATGTCGCAGAAAAACTCCGTGTATCTACCCTGGAATTGAGTGATGAGGTCATCATGAACGAGGTCAGAGAGGATCTGAACATCGGCCGGGTAACCGCCCCACCCGGAAAAGCTAGGGGGATTCAGGCACAAATGAACATAAGTAAGGTTCTGGGAATTGAAATTAATTCTGTCAAACGCTTCTTAGATAAGCTGATTTAGGGGGGAATGCAATGGAGTTATTTGCAGCCGCTTCACAATCTATTGTTGATATGGATTCGGCGAAGGCTGAAGAAATTGCCCGTCTCGGACTGCAGCAAGGGATTGATCCCTTGGAGCTAATGACCCAAGGTTTTATTCCAGGAATTGTCCAGGTCGGGGAGCTTTTTGAAAGAGGTAAAGTCTTTTTGCCGGAACTCGTCATAGGCGCTGGGGTGATGGAAAAGGTTTCTTGTATTGTTAACGATTCCATACACGTCTCGGGTACCTCTCGGGAAGGAATCGCAGTCATTGGGACAGTGAAGGGTGACGTTCATGATATAGGTAAATCGATTGTCGTTTCTCTGTTCAAAGCGAATGGAATCGAAGTATATGATATCGGGCGAGATGTTCCAACCCATAAATTCATAGAAAAGGCCCTAGAAGTCAAGGCAGATATCATTGGGACGAGCGCATTATTAACCACGACGATGCAAGGACAGAAAGACCTGGAAGATACCCTTCGTAAGGAAGGCTTACGAGATCAGTTCGTCACGGTCGTTGGGGGAGCCCCCATTACGGAACGGTGGGCGAAGAGAATCGGTGCCGATATCTATGCCGAAAATGCTATCGACGGAGTAAACAAAGTGCTCAGACTATTGCGGGAAAAAAGGTCTTAATCCCACGTAGTGCATGGATATTCACGTTTCTATCACCTCACAAAATCCTTGAACCTGTCTAGCCAAAATGAGCTAAATGGGTTCTTTTACTTATATATTAGAGTAAGGAATATACCTGAATTGGGACTTAAATTGCAATGATACAGAGTGAGGAGAGTAGCGAGATAAGAAAGTGGGGAAGGGATGAAAAATAACTCACGAACAGTTTTAGCTGATTCCTCGTTAATTCTTATAGGCATGATTTGGGGCTTGAACTTCACTCTCATTAAATTCGCCATTGGAATCATACCGCCAATGGAGTTTATCGGACTCAGGTTTTTTATTGCAGCCCTTATCCTTATACTCATTTTTCAGAAGCACTTACGAAGAACCCATCGTGCTGAATTATTGGCAGGTAGTACAATTGGGATTTTTCTCTTCCTAGGATTTCTCACTCAAACGATAGGCCTCCAGTACACAACTCCTGGAAAATCAGGCTTTATTACAAGTTTGTACATCGTTATTGTTCCCTTTATGGCCTCTCTGTTAAGACGAAAATTTGTGGGTTGGGTTCCTATCACCGGAGCTATTCTCGCCTTTAGCGGGTTGTGCATGATCTCAATCTCCCAGAATGAGCTTTTCTTTTTAAGCAAAGGAGATTTACTTTCAGTAGTCTGTTCGGTTTTCTATGCCTTTCATATCCTTGCAGTGGAGTATTACTCCCCAAAGTACAATCCTTATGTTTTAACAATCGTGCAAATCGCTTTTACCGGAATTATGAGTATGGTGTACTCGCTGACGTTTGAGCCTGTTCAGCTAGCAATTCCAGGCTTCGTTTGGAGCGCTTTACTTTACTCTGCTTTACTTGGGACTAGTTTCGCCTTAATCATCCAAAATGTTGCTCAGAGATATACTTCTTCCTCACATGCATCTCTTTTGATGGGTTTAGAAGCGCCTTTTGCTTTGCTTTTTTCAGTTTTTATCTGGGGAGAAGCTCCATCAGCACGCGGACTCATCGGGAGTACCCTGATCTTTATTGCGATTCTCTTTGTTGAACTTGGCCCTTCTCTTTTGAGTAGATACCTGACAAAAAATCGGCATTCAGGTGCCCAAAACTAAGCACCTAGCTGGTAGAAAGCAAAGTATCTAGGTGAGGCGTTTAATAGCTAAGAAGGCGTAATTTCATGACTAACATGGTATGAGAATTGCATAAGAAATCAATAGGATGTAAGTCGTTAGAACCCTCAGTATTGTGTGCTAGGTACATAAGGTAGAGAAGGAGGGACGTTGAAGAGAAAAAACACATTAGAACTGTAAATTAATTGAAAAGCTTGAAAAATATGAAAGGAGAAACAAATTCCAACGTAGAACGTAAAGCGGGAATGTTATTTGCGCATTTAGAATATTCACAAAATGGAGGCGATGGGAATGATTATTGGGGGTTGCCCATATGGAACGCATCGAGTTTTAGAGCCGAAGGGTGTTTTGCCTCAACCGGCTTGGAGAATAGACAACACGATGGAGATTTATGACAATGAGTTACTAATCCAGGTGGATACTTTAAATATTGATGCAGCGAGCTTTACACAGATTAAGAAACAAGTGAATGGAGTTCCTGAAGAGATGGCCAAGACGATGTTAGACATCGTTGCGAAACGAGGAAAGCATCATAATCCTGTCACCGGGTCCGGCGGAATGCTTATGGGAACTGTTATCGAAATCGGACCAAAGTGGGAAGGGAAGACCCCAGTTAAAGTTGGGGATCGGATTGCTACCCTTGTCTCACTCTCTTTGACTCCACTCCAGATTGATAAGATTAAAGCTATTCATATGGATAAAGAACAGGTTGAAGTGGAGGCAAAGGCGATACTTTTCAGCAGCGGAATTTATGCTGTCTTGCCACAGGATATGTCTCCGTCTTTAGCCTTAGCGATTCTCGATGTAGCTGGGGCACCGGCTCAGACGGCTCATTTGGTCAAACCAGGTCAAACTGTTTTGGTGATCGGCGGTGGTGGAAAATCCGGTATGCTCTGCCTATATGAAGCCAAAAAAAGAGCGGGAATTACAGGGAAGGTCATTGGGATTGGTTCAGGAAAAACCAGTTGTGAGCGGATGCGTCAATTGGGATTCGTAGATGCTGTTCTTCAGGTGGATGCGACAGACCCCTTGAAAGTCATGCAGAGTGTAGCAGAAGTTACGGACGGTAAAATGGCAGATGTGACAATTAACTGCGTAAATATTCCAGGTACGGAAATGGGCTCGATTATGGCGACTCGTAATGAGGGTACCGTATATTTCTTCAGTATGGCGACAAGCTTTACTGCTGCAGCACTCGGAGCAGAGGGCATCGGGAAGGACGTAACGATGTTAGTCGGTAATGGCTACTGTCGTAATCACGCGGTTGTGGCCTTACAGACAGTAAGGGAAAGTTCAGTTCTTTGGGATATCTTCCAAGAACTTTACGCCTAAGCGATGTTCAACTGGGCCAAACTCTTTGAGCATGATCCAGCAATTTTAACCCTTGTGGGCATGGCGAAGAATGCAGGAAAGACGGTTACTCTCAATTATGCGCAGCGCGTTCTTCATGCCCAAGGACATTCTCTAGGACTAACTTCAATCGGCAGAGATGGCGAAAGATTTGATGCCTTAACTCAACTTCCAAAGCCTTCGATTACAGTTCAGCCGGGGACGATCTTTGCGACGGGGAGTAAGGTTATAGCTAGGACTCACACGTTGGAACGAATTGAGAAAACAGGAATTATAACTCCTCTCGGGGAGATAGAAATCTATCGTGCCTTGGGAGAAGAACACGTTGTTCTCGCGGGACCAAGTAAAAACTCTGACATCAAAGAGATACTGGGACGGTTAGCTCATTATGGGGGGCGCTGTATTCTTGTCGATGGAGCGTTTGATAGGCAAAGTTCCGCTGATCCAAGGCTTTCGCATCACGTGATTTTATCCAGCGGAGCGACCTTAAGTCGAGATTTACAGCAAGTCGTTCATATGACGAAATCACGTGTTGAACAACTTACTCTTAAAGTCTGTTCAGAATCCCTTCTCTTGGAGAGGGCCAAGCAGATAAAAACGAAAGTGGGCTTGTTCTGTAAGGACAGTGTCTATGAAATGCAGACCCTGACCTCACTTTTAACACAGGAAGAATGGTCCCGAATCTTAGAAACAGGTATAGACACTCTTTTTATCAAAGGGGCAGTCAGTGATGCTTTAGGTGAAGCATTACGAAGAATAAAGAATCCAACTCGCGTTATCCTTCAGGATGGCAGTAAAATATTTTTTAATCCTGATCTTTGGAAGCAACTCAAATCACAGGGTGTGAGTTTTGAGGTGGTTCATCCTATTCAACTCCTCGGTGTAACCGTAAATCCGACGTATCCTGGCGGAAAGGGATATGAGGCTGAGGAACTACTTCAAGCGATGGGGAGGGCCTTAGACCCTATTCCCGTGGTTGACATCCTAAGAGAGAAAAAATTTAAGGGATAAGAAATGAGTGACCTAGCGGGGGTTAGCCATCGTTAAGTTTGAGGAGGAGAAAGACTTGCTAAGACAGTTTAACTCTGAAGCAGACATCTACCTTGAATTGGTTTTAAATCACATCGAGGAAGCAGTGCAGGTAGTAAATTCGGAAGGGATCACCGTTTTTTATAACCAGGCGGCCAGCGAAATGGATGGTTTAGATCCTGCTGATGTAGTTGGAAAGCATGTATTGCAAGTCTATCCTTCTTTAACTTTAGAAACGAGTAGCCTCATGCAAGTATTAAGAACTGGAGAGTCCGTACAGAATCTGCAACAGACAGTCGTAATAAGTACGGGGAAGATTGTGACGCTTCTTTATTCTACTTATCCGCTTTTTCGCAATGGTGAGCTCATCGGAGCCTGTGATATCTCACAAGATATTACTACGATTAAGGAATTATCGGAGCAGGTGAGGGATCTGCACTCTGAACTTTTGGATACGAAAGTTAGTACTAGAAAAAAGTCAAAAGTTGAACTTGGGTGCATGGCCCGTTATAAGTTTAATGACATCATAGGTAGTGCTGAGTCCATGGTTCAATTAAAAATTTTAGGACAGAGAGTGGCCCAGGGCTCGTCACCTGTGCTTGTGATAGGAGAGACAGGGACAGGTAAGGAGCTTGTCGTTCAATCGATTCATAATGCTTCCCCCCGGAAGAATGAGCCATTTGTTGCGCAAAACTGTGCAGCACTTCCTGCTACTTTATTAGAAAGTATCTTGTTTGGAACCGTTAAGGGAAGTTTTACTGGTGCGGAAGATCGCCCAGGGCTTTTTGAGTTAGCAGATGGGGGTACACTTTTTTTAGATGAGATCAATTCTATGCCCATGGAATTACAGTGCAAACTACTCAGGGTATTGCAAGAAGGTACGATTCGTCGTCTCAGTGACATAAAGCTTCGTCCCGTTAACGTTCGAATCATTGCCTGTATGAATGTTGACCCTGAAGAAGCGGTAAGCAATAAAGAGCTACGTATTGACCTGTACTATCGACTGAATGTCGTCTCCATCAATGTCCCACCCTTACGAAGTCGTAAAAAGGATCTTCCCGTTTTGACGGACTTCTTTATTAATAAATACAATGAAACCTTGAAATGTCACGTGAGCAAGTTGAGTGAAGAAGCGAGCCAGGCCTTTATGTCTTACCATTGGCCAGGAAACGTACGCGAATTGCAGCATGCTATTGAGCATGCCATGAATATGGTAACTGGCGAAACAATTCAGCATGAGCATTTACCGTTCCACTTACGAAAATGGTCCGAAAATCGCTCGGTCAATGCCGATTTGTCCCCGACAGAAGGTAGTTTGCCTGAACTCCTCAATTACTACGAAAAGAAGCATATCAAGGAAGCAATGGAAAAGTGTACAGGGAATATTTCTAGAGCAGCCGTCTTGCTTGGGATACCTCGTCAAACTCTTCAATACAAGCTAAAACTTCACGGGATAATGAATAGTGAAAGCCTTAATCTAATAAAGGGGGGAGTCAATTGAATCCAAAACTTCACCTTGATCCAGTACTTATCGCCCAGGGGAGGGAGTTAGCCAATCACATCGTTGAGAAAATTCAAGAACAGATTGAGACCCGCACGACCGTCGCAGTCGAACGCTCGGTTCTTCGCTTATTAGGAATGGATGGAGTGGACCACGCGGAGATTCCACTTGTAAACATTGTGGTAGAAAAAATCCGGAAAACGGGTGGGTTAGGGAAAGGGGCTCTATACTGGGTCTCTAATGCCCTGTTGCAGTTGAAGATATCACCTCAGCAGATTGCAGAAGGAGTCGCTAACGGAGAAATTGATCTAATGAGCCTTCCAGTGAGCCCGAGAGAAGAGATTGAGGCTATAGCCTTGAGTTTAGCTGAAAAGGCCTTAGCACAAATCAAAGCTCGCCGGGAAGAACGGGAAGCTCTACAAAAGCAATGGGGAAAGGGGCAGGAACCCCTACTCTATGTCATTGTTGCTACTGGCAATGTGTATGAAGATGCAATCCAGGCTCAAGCAGCTGCTCGACAAGGGGCTGATATAATCGCTGTGATTCGAACGACTGGACAAAGTCTCTTGGATTATGTGCCCTATGGGCCAACGACTACAGGCTTTGGGGGGACATACGCCACTCAGGCTAACTTCAAAATCCTCCGCCAAGCCCTCGATGAAGTCGGGCAAGAAATTAATCGCTACATCCATCTGACAAACTATTGTTCTGGTTTATGTATGCCAGAAATTGCGGCGATGGGCGCCATGGAACGACTGGATGTTATGTTAAATGACTCAATGTATGGGATCATTTTCAGAGATATTAATATGCAGAGAACGTTTGTGGATCAATTCTTCTCACGACTAATCAATGGATATGCTGGAATTATTATCAATACCGGGGAAGATAACTACCTGACCACAGCAGATGCTATCGAAAGTGCACACACTGTTATAGCCTCAGAATTAATTAACGAACAGTTTGCTTTCCGTTGTGGTATGAGAGAAGAACAACTCGGATTGGGGCATGCCTTTGAGATCAATCCGAAGGAGCAGGATGGCTTTCTCTATGAATTAGCACATGCCCAACTCGTTCGGGAGATTTTTCCGAATCATCCTATCAAATACATGCCGCCTACAAAGTATATGACAGGAAATATTTTTAAAGGGCATGTCCAGGACTCACTCTTTAACGTCTGTTCGATCATGACACAGCAAAGCATTCACCTTCTAGGTATTCTGACGGAAGCGATTCATACTCCTTTGATGCAGGACCGCTATCTTAGTATTGAATCTGCTCGCTATATTTTTAATACCATGAGAAGTCTATCGGAAGAAATTAGTTTTCGACCCGATGGCTTTATCCAACAAAGAGCGAGCCATGTTTTAAAGGAAGCGGTACTTTTCTTGGAAAAGGTAGAGAAAATTGGATTGATGGACGCCTTAGAAAGAGGATGGTTTGCAGATATCTCCCGTTCTCCTGAGGGTGGAAAGGGTTTAGAAGGGGTCATTGCTCGTGAACCGGATTACCTGAATCCCTTTATTCCCATGATTCTGAAGGGAGGAATGGGCCGTGCTTGATCAAACTCAGATTATGCCTTATGGGGACACCTTAGATGATGGTATCGTTCAGTTATCGTTTACCTTGCCTGTAGAACTTTCCGGTAAAGCGAAAGAGGGGGCCAGGCAACTTGCGCTACAGATGGGATTTAAAGAGGCCTCTATCGTTTATGCAGAGTCCCTGACTACAAATTTTAGTTTTTTTGTACTTTATGCAAAATGTGCCACGAGCATTGACCTTACTCAAATCATTGTTCCAGAAGTGGAGTTAAAGCTTCTGAGTAAACAGGAAGTCGATGAAGGGATACAGCAGAAATTCCAGCGTAAATTGACTGTGATAGGGGCTTGTATCGAGAGCGATGCTCATACGGTTGGCATCGATGCGATTATGAATATGAAGGGCTTCAATGGACATAAAGGTCTCGAGAGCTATCATGAGATTAATGCTCTGAATCTTGGTGCGCAAGTAACTTGTGAAGAAGTAATTCGCAAGGCCTATGACGTGAACGCAGATGCAATTTTAGTTTCCCAGGTAGTGACTCAGAAAAATATCCATATCACCAATCTTACAAAATTAGCTGACATGCTTGAAGCAGAAGGATTGAGAGACAAGATTGTCCTCGTCGTCGGAGGCCCAAGAATAAGTCATGAACTCGCCAAAGAGCTGGGTTATGATGCAGGCTTTGGACCCAATACCTATGCCGAACATGTCGCTTCTTTTTTAGTGGAGGAATTGAGCCGAAGACAACAGGCCTGAAAGCTACTGTGAATCCCTTGAAAAGAAAGAACATAGGAGGCGAGACTATGGAAGAAGCAATCATCCGACTCCGAATGAGTCACCATGATGCACATTATGCAGGTGGATTAGTTAACGGTTCCAAAATGCTTGATCTATTTGGAGACGTAGCGACCGAGCTACTTATTCGATTGGACGGTGATGAGGGATTATTCGCTGGCTATGACAATGTCGAGTTTAAAGCTCCAGTTTACGCGGGGGATTTCATCGAGGCTCGAGGAAAAATCACGAGGATTGGAAATACCTCTCGGCGGATGGAGTTTATCGCAGTGAAAGTTATAAAGTTAGAGGAGAATTCTAATGTTCCCTCCTCAGCCAAAGTTTTATCTGAACCGTTAGTGGTTTGTAAAGCGAGTGGCACCTGTGTAGTTCCAAAGGAATTGCAAAGAGGTGGTCAGGTTGGATAAGTTAATCATTACAGTTGCTCCGGTTGGAGCAGAGACCACACGTCAAGATAACCCGAACCTTCCTTTAACTCCTGAAGAGATTGCCCAAGACGTGGTGTTATGTGCAGAGAAAGGGGCATCCATTGTCCATATCCATGTACGGAATGAGGAAGGAAAGGCCACTCAATCTCGAGATATCTTCGAGAAGACGATGGAGCTCATTAAAAAAGAGTGTAATATTATCCTTCAAGTTTCAACAGGTGGAGCAGCTTGGATGACTCCGGAAGAGCGCTTACAACCCGTTACCCTGAAGCCTGAAATGGCCACTCTCACCACGGGGACCGTGAATTTTGGAGAGGATGTCTTTTCTAATCCTCCAGGAGTCATTGAGCATTTTGCCCGAGAAATTAGTGCTTACGGAGTAAAACCAGAAATCGAAGTATTTGATGTTGGGATGATTCAAAATGCCCTTACTCTTGTGAAAAAGGGAATATTATCGCTTCCTCTTCATTTTGATTTTGTAATGGGAGTACCGGGTGGAATTCCGGGAGAGCCAAGACATCTACACCATCTAGTCGAATCGATTCCAGAAGGAAGCACTTGGACCGTAGCAGGAATTGGGCGCTTTGAGCTTCCTTTAGCCACCATGGCGATTATTTTGGGGGGGAATGTAAGAGTAGGCTTTGAGGATAATATCTTTTACAAAAAGGGTGTTTTGGCTGAAAAAAATGCGCAGCTGGTCGAGAGAATTTCGAGATTGTCTGGAGAGCTGGGACGTCCGGTGGCAACACCTGATGAGGCAAGGAAAATTCTAGGCTTATAATCTCTGACCTGCCAAGAATTGAGCAATAGCGCTTAATTCTTGGCAGGCATGTGAGATGAAAACTCAGATGTGAATATATTTCTTATAGTTTTTTAGAAACCAGTGGCTAAAGAAATCGTCAGCATAGTTATGAATGCTAGTTCTTGAGTTATATGCATCTTGCATAGGTTGAATTATCACTTTGTTAATACTCTGGCACAAAGGTTGCATAAGAAGTCTTATATGCAACCTAAAGTGAAAGCGGTATAAAGTTATCGGCGTTATTATCTGAATGTTATAAAAAATTTATCTGCAATAACCATCCTTCTAACGTCTTTCTAAGATGATGGCTTTGGGAACATAGTGTTCCTAAAATATATAAAAGGAGGAATGGTTGTGAGTTCTAGTAATGATGGTCACGAACTACAAAGAAAGTTAGGTCCACGGCTTGTTTCGATGATTGCTCTTGGGGGAGCAATTGGCACGGGTCTATTCCTAGCCACAGGTTATGCGGTCAATACCGCTGGCCCAGGAGGAGCATTAACAGCGTATGCAATTATCGCATTCATGGTTTATTTCATAATGACAGGCTTAACGGAAATGGCAACCCACATGCCAGTCGCTGGTTCATTTGAGACCTATTCAACAAAATATGTCGATCCAGCCCTTGGCTTTGCAATGGGATGGAACTATTGGTTCGCTTGGGCTATTACCCTAGGGGTTGAAGTTGTCGCTGGTGGAATTTTGATGAAGTACTGGTTTCCGAATGTACCGGTTTTAATCTGGAGCATCTTTTTCCTCGTCCTTTTGATTGGGCTTAACTTATTGTCAGTAAAGGTCTTTGGAGAAGCTGAATTCTATTTTGCAGGGATCAAAGTGGTCACTGTTATTATTTTCCTTGTCGTAGGTTTTTTGATGATCTTCGGAATTCTTGGGGGTCAGAGAGTTGGAATGAGTAACTACCTCTCTAACGGTGGTCCCTTCCCTCATGGCTTTATGGCAGTCATTCAGATTGCGTTTGCAGCAGCTTTCGCTTTACAAGGTACGGAGTTACTCGGTATTGTGGCAGGTGAAAGTGAGAATCCAGAAGAAACGCTTCCGAAGGCCAATCGTTCCTTAATCTGGCGGGTAGTTCTCTTCTACGTAGGTGCGGTATTTATTGTCGGCGCCTTGATTCCATGGGCTGATGCCGGAGTAGAGACAAGTCCATTCACAATTATTTTTGAAAAAAGTGGAATCCCATATGCAGGAGATTTAATTAACTTTGTTATTATTACCTCTGTCTTATCTTGTGGAAACTCAGGAACATATGCAGCATCTCGAGTACTTTATGCCCTGTCTAAGGAAGGAAAAGGACCAGAAATTTTTGGAAAGGTCAATAAAAACGGAGTACCGGTATATGCCCTCTTAGCAACCGGAGCGGTTGGATGTGTTGCCTTTTTAACGGGTTTCTATGCGGAATCCTCTGTCTATATGTGGTTATTAGCTATGTCGGGGTTAACAGGTCTATTTACGTGGCTTGGAATCGCGTTTACCCATATCCGCTTCCGCAAAATATACCTTGCTGAAAATGGAGACTTATCCAAGCTTAAATATGTCGCACCGCTTTATCCTATTGGTTCGGTATTAGCTTTCATCATCTGTGCGATTGTTACCGTGGGGACCGTAATCGATCCCGCATCTCGACTCTCTGTCTATTTAGGCGTTCCGGCCTTCGCTTTACTCTGGATTGGGTACAAGGTTAAATATAAAACAAAGTTTGTAACGGTTAAAAGTACCAATAATTCGAAGAACATTAGTGGGTAAAGTTTTTTAAACCCAAGTAGTCGTAGAGTATAGAAGGCTGCCCCGCTAAAGGGCAGCCTTCACTTCCTACTTAGAACATCTTTATGATTTTCTCTGCCCAAAACTGTGCAGTCGATGCCAATTATAGGGCAGAAGGTTTTGGTGAGACCGACGAATATCCGCTATTCCCTCTAATATTAAGTCTCGATGTTAAGCCAAGTTTCCTGGCACAGATATTGCAAATATAGTGTAGTAAACATCATAGTGCTAAACATCAGGGAGGGAGCGGAGAGTATGAGGGATTATCATGATATCCCCTTGTGGGCAGAAGTCTCGGAGGAACAGTGGCGTGACTGGCGTTGGCAAGTCGCTCATCGGATTACTTCACTCGACCAACTAAAACAAGTCATTCATCTAACCCCTGAAGAAGAAGAAGGCATAGTGAATTGCTTAAAAAGCTTAAGAATGGCAATTACACCTTACTATGCTACACTCATTGATCCGAAGGATTTGAAGTGTCCAATACGGAAACAAGCAGTCCCAACTTCAGCTGAGTTACATCGAGGCTTATTCGATATGGACGATCCCTTGCACGAGGATAAGGATTCTCCTGTTCCAGGACTCACGCATCGATATCCAGATCGGGTGCTCCTCCTCGTGACAGATCAATGTTCTATGTATTGCAGGCATTGTACACGTCGTCGGATAGCAGGAGTTAATGATCAGGCACGTTCGAGAGAGCATGTGGACCGATGTATCCAATATATCCGTGAAAACCCTGTCGTTAGGGATGTTGTTTTATCAGGAGGGGATAGTTTCCTCATCTCTGATGAAATGATCGAATATATATTAAAGTCACTCCGTCAAATTGAACATGTTGAAATTATCCGTTTTGGTACACGTACTCCGGTTGTTCTGCCACAGCGTATTACTCCTCAACTTATTGAGATTCTTAAACGCTATCACCCTATTTATGTCAATGTACACTTTAATCATCCGAAAGAAATCTCACCTGAAGCAACTGAAGCTTGTGCCCGACTAGCAGATGCGGGTATACCTATCGGAAATCAATCCGTTCTCCTTAGAGGGGTAAACGATTGTCCGGAAACTCTTAAAAAGCTCATGCAGCAACTTCTAAAAATTCGGGTCAGACCTTATTATATCTACCAATGTGATATGTCCAAGGGGATTGAACATTTTAGAACTTCTGTGAGTGCAGGAATTCAAGCGATTGAGTATATGAGAGGGCATACTTCCGGGTTAGCGGTTCCAACGTTCGTTGTAGATGCTCCGGGTGGAGGAGGGAAGATTCCGGTTATGCCACAGTACCTGATTTCCCAAGGTCCAGGTCGAACCGTCTTAAGGAACTATGAAGGGGTACTAACGACCTATACGGAACCCAAGCATACGATTAATCCTGAAGCTCCGTGTGAAATCTGTGGGGGAGATCATCATGAGACGAAGATTGGATTAACAGCTCTACTCAGTGGTCAAATGATTTCTTTAGAGCCCAATAATCCGTTATTAAAAAATAAAGAGGACTGACAGGGGGGGCTGTAAACAATACTGTTTGCAGCCTTTTCCCAAAAAGACAATTGGAAAAGCAGAGGAGGAAAAGGCATGGCTAAATTTTCTTTTGAGGGTCAACCCAAGGTAAGACTCTTAAGCCATAATCAGATTGAGCTGCTGCATGAAAAAGCACTGGTTATTTTAGAAAAGACTGGAGTTAGGTTTGACTCGGAGGAAGCCCTACAAATCCTTCAACATCATGGGGCCAAAGTCGACTTCCAAAGCCGAATCGCTAAAATTCCGCCCCAGATGGTTATGAGCGCACTGAGGACTATACCTGAAGGAATTCAACTCTATGACAGGGAGGGAAACCCATCAGTCTTTTTAGGTGGGAATGAGCCACATTTTGACCCAGGCTCAGCACCGATGAGTTTTATGGAATCCGATGGAAAGACTGTTCGTCCTGCAGAAGCTCGGGACCTAATGAACATATCGAGAGTCAATGATGCTTTGGATAATATTGCGATACAGTCCACATCAGTCGTATTACATGATATTCCAAGCGAAATCGGAGATAGTTATCGTCTGTATCTTCTCCTGAAAAGTTCTCCGAAACCCATAATCTCAGGTGCGTTTAGTATCCAGGGATTATCAGATATGCGGGATATGTTGGCCGCTGCTGCTGGGGGGTATGAGGTTCTTAAGGAGAAGCCCTTGGCCGTTTTTGATATATGCCCCTCACCACCGCTCAAATGGACTGAGATAAGTTGCCAAAATATTATCGATTGCGCAAGATTTGGTTTGCCTTTGGAAACGGTATCTGTACCCATGCCCGGGGCTGTGGCCCCAGCTACACTTGCTGGGTGCCTACTCGTTCATACAGTAGAGACCCTAAGTGGGATTGTTCTTGCTCAATGTGTTAATCCGGGTACTCCCGTTGTTTATGGTGGGGCGCCGATGTATTTTGATATGCGGCAAAGTACGACCTCCTTAAATTCGATTGAAACTTCATTAATCAATAGCGGCTATGCGCAGATGGGCAAGTATTATGGTATTCCTACGCATACCTATGCTGGTTTAAGCGACTCCAAACTCATCGATGCTCAGGCAGGACTGGAATCCGCTATGAGTGCAACCGTTGCTCTTTTAGCAGGGATTAACGTAATCTCTGGAGTCGGTGTTATGGAATTTTGTAATACCTTCAGCTTAGAAAAGTTAGTCATCGATAATGAAATTTGTGGAATGGCTCTACGTTATGATCGAGGAATAGACTTTTCTGAGGAGTCTTTGGCAGTGGATCTCATCTGTGAACTTGGACCAGGAGGAGATTTCTTATCCACTGATCATACTTACAAATGGTTTAAGAAGGAACCCTATCTCCCTTCAAGGGTAATTGATCGGAGTAGCCGGATTTCATGGGAAGACAACGGTGCCTTAAGTGCCTTTTCTCAAGCTCAGGAGAGAGTTCGGTCAATCCTTGAAACCCATCATCCACGTCCATTAAGTCCAGATAAAGTAAAAGCGCTTGATCACGTGACTTTAAATATTATGGAAAAACATGGAATTGCTAGCTTACCTTTTGGACCTGAAGCATAATTCCTATAACATGCCGAAAATTGAGCATTCTCACTTTCTACTTTCTGTGTTTCAAGGCCGAGTGGCAGCTTGTGAATCTTGGCATGGTATTTGCAAAGTATCTTTGGTACACCCAGAGGTTAGGAAATGATTGTTGAATCTAAAGAAATGAGGAGATGAGGTATGGCCGATATCTGCACTGCCAAACAAGCTATAGAAAGTATTACTGAAGGAATGACCTTAATGATTGGGGGCTTTTTGGGAGTTGGGACACCGGATAGATTAGTTCAAGCCCTCTTGGAGCAAGGAACAAAAAATTTAACTGTGATCTCTAATGATACTGCATTTCCCGGTAAAGGAATCGGGAAGTTACAGGATAATCGACAAATCAGTAAGCTTTATGCTTCTTATATTGGCGGTCATCAAGGTACTGGCAAAATGATGGAATGTGGCGAAATGGAAGTTGTACTAATCCCACAAGGATCCTTAGCCGAAAAGATCCGGGCAGCAGGTTCTGGGCTAGGTGGTTTCTTGACCCCTACAGGAGTGGGGACAATAGCAGCTCAGGGTAAGCAGGAAGTCTCTATTAAGGGTAAAACCTATCTCCTTGAACTCCCTCTATATGCAGATGTAGCATTATTGAAGGCCTATAAGGCCGATCAAAGTGGAAACTTAATCTATCGATTGTCCGCACGGAACTTTAATCCGCTCATGGCTATGGCAGCAAAACGCGTGATTGTTGAAGTTGAAGAGATGTGCCCAATTGGTTTACTTGATCCGGACCATATCATTACACCGGGGATTTTTGTAGACTGCCTAGTTATAGAGGGGAGTTAGACCATGGTACTGAGAGATAAGCGAGAAATTGTTGCTCGAAGAATCGCTTGTGAGTTACAAAATGGAGATGTGGTTAACCTTGGTGTTGGAATGCCAACTTTGGTAGCGAATCATCTACCTGAAGGAGTAACGATTATCCTACAGTCAGAAAACGGATTTCTGGGTCTGGGTCCACAACCTGAACCAGGTACAGAAGACAAGGACCTAGTCAATGCAGGAGGTAAGCCCGTTACACTGAACCCTGGAGGGTGCTGCTTTGATAGTTCTACCTCGTTTGCAATCATACGGGGTGGGCATGTGGATGTGACGGTTCTTGGAGCCCTGGAAGTGGATGAACAAGGGAATTTAGCAAATTGGATGGTTCCGGGTAAGATGGTCTCCGGAATGGGGGGCGCTATGGATCTTGTCGTAGGCGCCCGTAAAGTGATTATCGCGATGGAACACTTAAGTAAAGACGGCTCTCCTAAGATTGTAAAGCAGTGCACCTTGCCCCTCACTGCAAAGGGAGAAGTAAATCTAATTGTGACGGAACTCGCAGTTATCTCTGTTCAGTCCGATGGGTTACATCTCTTAGAAATTGCGGAAGAAGCTACACTCGAAGAAGTTCTCGCTGCAACAGCTTGTCAATTAATACTTCCCGCTGGGAGAATCCCATCGTTCTAAGAACCCGCTGAGGTCTACTTTTGGACAAAACTCAATACTATGGACTAAATGGACAAATCCGAAGGAAAAAAGGAGGTAGAACCTGTGTCAAAATTCTTTACCCGCATGGGTGACGGATCAGGGATATACATGAGCGAAGACGATATTCGCTATGACCTTGAAGAAGGTACCCGAGATGCTGCAGACCGTGGGAAAATTCCCGAGCTGACAAAGGAAGAACTAGAACGTCTTTATGAGATCATCACTATGCCCGGAATCGTCGTTGGTGTAGAACGAGGAAATGAAGTCGTCACAACGTCGGATTCAGGGGGGTGCAAGATTACTTACCATGCGAACATAGCGATAGATCGCTCAACCGCAGTGCTTATCCATGAGAAGGTACTCGGAGCAGATTCTCTGGATATTGGGCATATCGACTATAGCTATAAGGCAGTTAAGTCTGTGCTCCACGATGAAGCCGCCGTGATGGAACTCACACAGCTTAATGCAGTCATGCCAGTTTTATACGGTTCCATGCCGAACTTAGGACTTTATACTAAACCAGATGGGCCGGTAGAAAACTGGGCTGAATTGCTCCCTCTTGGTAAGATTGCCGAGGCGAGGGCGGCACAGGAAGAAGCAGTCGAGCATGCTGTGAAAGATATTGTCTATGTCGCCAGTGGTATGTATGAGGCTGGAGCAGACGGGATGAACATAGATACTTCCGGAGCCTCAGGAGATGCGGATGTCCTAGCAGCGCTTCAAGCCATTGAAATCATCAAGCAGAAATACCCAGACTTCGGAATTGAAATGGGGATGGCTGGAGAATTCATTCTCGGCATGCATGGAAAGCTCGAATATGATGGGGTGAGATTAGCTGGACTCTATCCACATAAACAGGTGAAACTCGCAGAAAAGGCCGGAGCCAGCATTTTCGGGCTCGTTGTCAATACCAATAGCAATATGTCCTTTGCGTGGAACCTTGCCCGAACAGTGACCTTTGTTAAAGCATGCACGGAGGTGGCGAATATCCCGGTACATGTGAATGTCGGGATGGGGGTTGGAGCGGTGCCGATGAATGAAGTGCCTCCAGTCGATGCGGTATCGCGTGCAGATAAGGCCTTGATAGAAATCGGAAAAGCAGATGGCTTATAGATAGGCGTAGGCGACCCCTTTGGGTTGGAAGTAGCTCATGAAGTGTCTGCGGGCATGGGCGGAATACGTACTGCCGGAGATCTGGTATTACGGATGCAACTGTCTAAAGGCATGAAGATTCATGAAGCGAAAGCGTATGTTGCTGAAAAACTTGGCATTGATCCCATTGACCTAAGCGATTGTAACATCATGCGCGAGATTAGAGAGGATCTAAATCTCGGGCGTCCGATGCCACCAGATCGCGTTGCTAAGGGGATGGAAGCCAAGATTCGTATTGCTAAAGTATTAGGGATAAAGATTAATTCTGTAGAACGGTTTATGCAGAAGGCGGGACTCGTTTAAGAAAGGAGAGCTAGACTTGACGAAAGAGGCAATTATAAGCCAAGCACGCGAAGCTATATTGAACTGCGATAGAGAGAAAGCAGTCGTCATTGCGAAGCAAGCCTTGGAAAAAGGAATGAATCCAGTAGAGGTATTGACACAGGGGTTCAGCGTTGGAATTCGTGATATTGGAGATCTTTTTGGTCGAGGTGAGGTTTTCTTACCAGAGCTTATCCTATCAGCCCAGGCTATGAAAGAAGCCACGATGATTCTCGAATCTGCACTTGAGACAAAGGATCTGCAAAAAAAAGGGAAAATGCTGATTGCTACGGTTGAAGGCGATGTTCATGATATTGGTAAAGGAATCGTTGTTTCTATGATTAAAACTCAAGGTCTTGAGGTAATTGATTTAGGAAGGGAAGTCCCTGTTCATAAGATTATTGAAAAAGCAGTTGAATATAAGGTGGACATTATTGGTACGAGTGCCTTGCTAACGACTACTCTTCCAGAACAACGTAAGTTAGAAGACGAATTGCGTAAGCATGGGCTTCGTGAACAATTTAGGACCATGGTGGGTGGTGCACCTTGCACTCAACGTTGGGCAGACAGGATTGGAGCGGATGCCTACGGAGAGGATGCGGCAGAGGCCGTGACGAAAGCTCTGGCCTTTTTCCAGGGGGTGACCTAATGACTCGAAGGAACCCCTCCGCAGGAAGTAGTTTTATAGAAGGTTTTGGTCTCAATGTGTTCTCGAAGGACGCACTGGATCGTATCCATCAAGCAACCTTAGAAGTTCTGTGGTATGAAGGGATAAAGGTCTATAGTGACTTAGCACTGGAGATTTATTCCGCTGGGGGCTGTACCGTCGACTTAAAGAGCAGGAGGGTATATATACCTTCTTATGTCGTTGAAGACTGTATTCGTTCTGCACCCTCGAGTGTACTACTTGCAGCACGTGATCCGAAGAACGACGTCGTGCTCGAAGGGACTCGAGTGAATTTCTGCAACTTTAGTAAAGGAGTCAGCGTGGTTGATCCCTTTACAGGAGAGGTAAGGGACTCACTAAAGCAAGACGAGGTAAGTGCAGCAATTCTGGTGGATTATCTTGATCAATATGATGTTCTCGATGTTGCGGTTGAAGCAAGGGATGTAGACCAGCGTACTGCCAACCTAGAATGCTATGAAGCTATGGTTTCGAATTCAACTAAACATAGTACACAATCTCCTCATAATATTGCAGAAGCAGAAAAACTTATTGAGATGGCTGCAGCCGTCGTCGGTGGTAAGGATAAACTTAAGGAACGGCCGATTACGTCGGCCACAGTCTGCCCGCAAAGTCCACTATCCTTATCTGATGAAACTTGTGAAGCAATCATTACTTATGCAAGGCACCGTCTGCCCATGAATGTGCTCTCTATGGCTATGGCTGGAGGAACCTCTCCTGTAACCTTAGCGGGGACCTTAGTGACTCATAACGCAGAAGTATTAAGTGGAATTGTCCTAGCCCAGTTAACGAATAAGGGAACACCGAACATGTATGGCAGCTCCACGACAATCATGGATCTCAAGCTGGCTTCCGCCTCTATAGGCTGTCCTGAACTAGGGATGATTAGTGCAGCAGTATGTAAATTGGCACAGTATTATATGATACCGAGTTATGTTGCGGGTACATAGACTGATAGTAAAGTCGGAGATGAGCAGGCTGGTCATGAAAAAACTTTAACAATGTTGCTAGCCGCGTTAGCAGGGGCAAATATGATTTATGGGCTAGGCATGATTGATTTAGGTATGACACTCGATTTTGCTCAACTTGTCGTGGATAATGAAATCGCCAAAATGGTTCGTAAAGTGATTGGAGGAATCCCAGTAACAGATGAGACTCTCGCAGTGGATGTGATCCGTAAGGTAGGCGCCGGTGGACACTTCCTCATGGAGGATCATACAATGAAACACATGAGAACCGCTCAATCACAAAGCAAACTTTTTGATCGGACTGCTCGTCAATCCTGGGCAGCAAGAGGATCAAAAGACCTTGCAACGCGTGCCGTGGAAGAGACACGGCATATTCTAGAACACCATAAACCCACTCCTTTGCCCCCTGGAGTGGGGAATAAGCTCCGTGAAATCATCGCAGACGCTGAAAAAGAGTGGGGAGTCTCGAGCAAGTAATGTAATCAGGTAATTGTAGAAACTTAAGTTTTAGCATTGCAAATGGCACTTTTTCTACTTTATAGGGAAAGTGTCATTTTTCTCGTGGTCTTCTTAAAACCTCCATAAGATAAAGTGAATTCGTGAGGATTAGCGAGAAAAGCCGTCAAAGAATGAAGTATTCTCTGAAATATGCCTCCCAGCATGGCTAAAACGCAGTATTTCAACTTAATATTGACAACCTGTGACTATATGCTAAAATTGTTTCGATAGGAATTTGGGTTACCGGACAATTCAAGGTTCGGCTCGGATTCCTTCCTATTTTAATAAGGAAAAGGGGGCAACGATGACAAGATGAGCAATTCTCATTTGGCTATTCATACGTGGCCGGAACTTGGATATGCAGCTGTCGACGTCTTTACTTGTGGGGATCGTGTCAATCCCTGGGACGCTTGCAATTATTTAACCGAGCAGTTTAAAGCAGGTCATATGACCGCGACAGAAATAAAACGTGGAATTATCGAGGATCCAAAGGAAGCGGTAAATCTTGCCCAATAGACCTTGTAACGAAGGAGTTGCAAGGTTTATTATTTTCTTGGACTTATTTGTCAATAATTTCTATTGGATTTTTGGATGTTTTTCCACGAGTTGCAAAAAATATGTCATAATATCTGTATCCATATTTGTTATCAGGGCAGGAATTTGAGTAATTGTCTAGAATACTAGTTAGGTTAGCCTCTAGAATTAAGGAGAGATGGTATTGTTTCTACTTAAAGAGAACTTCAAGAGGGAACTTGAAGAAATAAGAAATACCTTAGGACGTGAAATCAAGTTCAAGGCAGCAGAATTCGATGAACTGATTGATTTAGAATTCAGCGAGTTAGATAACAATGCCTGTGCTTTAATTGTCTTATCTATAAACCAAGCCTTTGGAGGAATTGTTCGACCTGCTATTGGATTGGCGACTATCCTTCAGTATATTTTCATGGCTGATCAGGTTCATCGTCTTATGAAGGATGATGCTAATTTAGAGGAAAGTAAGCGGCAATTTCCTGTACTTGTTGGCGATTATCTTTACGGTAAATTCTTCCTCGGACTATGCAAGGAGAAGCTTCTCCACTTTCTTGCTCCCATGGCCCAGGTGATTAGGGATATGAATGAAGGATCAATTTCTCGTTGGTTATCTAACCGTGAAAAAATCAGTGAATCAGAGCATGTACATATTTTAGAAATGGAACGTGCATCATTAACAGGGCTGGCTGCAAGATTAGGTGCCGATCTTGCAGGGTGTTCGGAGAAAGTCCAACTGCAATGCGAAGCCCTAGGGTGGCAGTTAGGAATAGCCTGGGCTGCCTCCCAGGATCATATGGAGAAATCCGTCGTCGAAAAGGCGTTGAATCAAGCACGGGAGATTCTTAAGGATTGGCCAGGCTCTAAGGAGCACTCCCTGTATGATTTAGTGGATTATATGGAGGGCAATCTTGGCGGAGTATCCTAAGTAGAGCACTTTCCTTTCCCTTGGCATTTTAAAGCTTGTTTTGTCACGGGAGGAATTACATGCTAAAATTGTAGGGACTCTTATTATTTGGGCTTAGGGAAGGATGTGTAGGATGCGTAGGCGGAAGCGTGAAGATCAAAGTATGCCGCTCATGGAGCACATTCATGCATTACGTAAAGTTTTCTTATTCGCTGCGTATGGTATCGCGATTGGAACAATTATTGGATGGATTTATAGTGATCAGGTATTCGGGTTTCTTGCTCAACCCGCGGTAAATCTTGAAAATGTGGATTTTATAACGACCACACCGATGGAACCCGCGCTGGTGAAGCTGAAAGTTTCGCTTTATGTAGGTATTGTGATTGCACTTCCCATCATTTTATGGCAGCTGTGGAGCTTCATACTCCCAGCCCTTAAGCAAAATGAAAGAAAGTATCTATACTTCATCACCCCCTGTTCACTCCTTTTGTTTTTGGGTGGGGCTGCTTTTGCTTTCTTGCTTGTTATTCCCATGGGAATGAAGTTTCTCCTTTTCATGGGAGGTGGCGCCGTTCAGTCTACTCCTTTTCTTACTAAATCTTCCTATTTAAGTTTTATTCTCACCTTTCTCCTTACGTTTGGTTTGGTGTTTCAATTACCAGTTGTTTTGCTTCTCTTAATTCGGATGGGACTTCTCTCGCCAAAGACTTTAGCCAAGAAACGTAAGTGGGCTTTTTTTGGGATTGTCGTAGTCGCCATGGTTGTTTCTCCGACTCCAGATTTAATGACCCAGGGACTTATGGTAGGCCCTATGTATTTATTGTATGAAATGAGTATTTGGCTCGGATACTTAGTTGCACGGAGCAGAGAGAAAGCTTTGCAACAGTAGGGGGGAATAATGTGAGCTTTTCTGAACTCCTCATATTAATGGTTATTGCTTTGATTTTATTTGGCCCTGAAGACCTTCCTGATGTGGCTCGTACGGTAGGCCGTGTCGTCTTCGAAGTTAAAAAGATTGTAAATGATATGACTCGAGAATTTCAGAATGCAGTAGATACGCCATCGAATGTTCTCGAAAAGGCCTTTGACCAGACCGTCAATAAGCCCTCTGCAAAGGCTGAGAGTAAGGAACAAGAAGCCAATTCCTCGGATGCTCCTGAGAAAAGCGTTATAAATACACCTCCCACTCAAGAAGATGAACTTTTATCCTACGAAGATGAGGATCCCCTTGCGGAGCTTCCACAAGAAATGGTTTCCTACGAAAAAAAGGATGCAAGCAGGTGAACCAGTTTTGAAACAACTATGGCTTTTTAACCAGATTAACTCAGATCTTCATCGGGTAGAGAAAGAGCTTTATCAATTTATAAAACCGGATTTCCCAGTGTTAGAGGATTCTGCTGTCCAATTGCTCGAAGCTGGTGGAAAGCGTCTGCGCCCTGCTTTTACACTCCTAGCCGGTAAGTTTTATAACTATCCGCTGGATAAGCTCCTCCCTGTGGCCATGGCGCTAGAGCTTATTCACATGGCTACTTTGGTTCATGATGATGTCGTTGATGATTCTACGACACGAAGGGGTCGGCCTACAGTAAAGGCGAAATGGGGGAATATTGTTTCTGTAGCGACAGGGGATTACCTCTTAGCGAAAGCTCTCGAATTGCTTGCTCAGATTAATCATCCTGAGGTTTCGCAGATTCTAGCAGAAGTTAGTATTGAGATGAGCCAAGGAGAAATTCAGCAGATTAAGGCGTCCTATGATGTCAAGCAGAATCTTAAGCAATATTACTATCGTGTCAAACGAAAAACGGCTATGCTCATATCCGCCAGTTGCAAATTAGGCGCCCTCGTGTCTTCAGCTCCTCGTAGAGAAGTTTGGGCACTTGGGGCCTATGGTCATTCCTTAGGAATGGCTTTTCAAATCGTCGATGATATCCTTGATGTAACGGCAGAGGCCTCGGAACTTGGTAAACCTGTGGGTGGAGATATTCGGCAGGGTATTATGACGTTGCCCATGATCATTGCTTTGAGGAAATCCCCTGAATCAGCACGGCTCGAAGAACTTCTTGCTCAATCTGAAAAGACCGAAGCAGAAGTTTCCGAAGTCATTCGCCTCATTACGGAATCAGGTGCTATAGACGAATCGATGCGCTATGTCGACTTGTACATTCATAAAGCAAAGGTTTATCTAGAGGAGCTACCCAACGTACCTACCCGCAAAGCCTTAGTGGATTTAGCCCAGTTTATTAAGGAGAGGAAGTTCTAGTTTTCTTAAGAGAGTTAAATTTATAACACCGGTTGGAGTACAATTATTTCAAGATACTTCAATCGGTTTTTTTCTACCCAGAAAAAGAACCAATGTTGGGAACGGTCTTGACTGTTTCGAATCTTTATATGCAAAGTATGGTCTAGTAGCAAAGTAGTGAAAGTGAGAGCTTGGAAGAGCGACTCCTGGATATATTAAGGTAATGTCCCACATAATGGGACATTAAATGTTGGATTAATTCGATTTATAGTAATTTAAGGCGAATTTGCGAGGTAATCTGCCTATAACTTGTTGCGACAACCTTTAAACTTAGATAGAGGTCCAAATCAGCAAGATTTGAAGAATCGACACATTTTGTTTTAATTCATTTATATGTTATTCTTTTATCAAGCAAATAACTGCATCGCTTTTGTGCTTAGTTCTATTTGTGCATTTTTTCATTCCTTTTAACGCGATTGCAGATATTTTTTCAGACTATTTGGTGAAAATTCGGGTAAGCACTAAGTGGGGTTTTTTAGAGAAAGGGGTTGTCTCATTTGTCAAAGTTCGATGTAAAATTAACTCGACGTTCAGCTTTAAAAATTGGAGCTCTAACCGCTGCTGTCGTTGCAGTTGGAGTCCCGTTGGGTAGCTTAAAAGTGGCTAGCGTAAAAGCTGCAGGGACTGAGGAAAGTAAACCCAAACAATTAGGTTTCAGCTACGATCAAGGTAAATGTATTGGTTGCAAAAGCTGCGCAAGTGCGTGTAAAAAAACAAATAATTGGGAACCTGGTGCTGAATGGCGCAGAGTACTGACAAAGAATACTCAGAGTGGTCCTGTTTTCTTATCTATGAGCTGTAATCACTGTGAAGACCCAGCCTGTGCTAAGGTTTGCCCTGTTGGTGCTTATTCCAAACGTGCGAAAGACGGAATCGTTGTCCATAATTCGAAAAAATGTGTAGGTTGTGGCTATTGCCTCTATGCCTGCCCTTATCATGCTCCACAGTTTGTTAAGGAAGGTACCGGCGCGGTTTCTAAATGTAGCTTCTGTTACACGATTCAAGATGAAGGTGGAAAACCAGCCTGTGTATCTGCTTGTCCTACAAAGGCACTTGGCTATGGTGATTTAGTAGAGCTCAAGAAAATTCCAGGCGCTGGTGCTCCAGAAGTCGGCGGACTCCCATCAGCTAATATCACGAAACCTTCATTTGTTATTGTACCGAAGAAAGCTTAATTAAAGTAAGGAGGAGTAGACATGGAACTACATTGGGGTTGGTTAATCGTTATATATCTCTTCTTGGGAGGTCTAGGCGCTGGTTCGTACCTAACGTCCTATGCTGCAGGGAAAGGCTGGTTAGGACATTCACCAGCTCTGCAACGCGTGGGTTATATTATCTCAGGTCCGATTGTTGCCTTTGGCACGCTACTCTTAGTATTTGACCTAGGGCAAGGTCTTAAGAAACCTTGGCTCCTCATCGGGCTGCTTTCAAACCCTCGTTCTGTTATGACTTGGGGTGTATATATTCTCGCGGCCTTTATCATGATATCCTTGGTTGTAGCTTACTTCGCTCTGATTAAGAAAACAGCTGCCCCCAAAATCCTTGTGACGATCGGAGCGGTTCTTGCTCTCGCTACCTGTGCGTACACAGGATTACTCGTTGCAGTCGTTAAAGCTGTTCCATTTTGGAATACTTATCTGATGCCCGTCTTGTTCGTAGTATCTGCTTTTTCTACTGGATTATCGATTACCATGCTTATGGCTCATATCCTGGAGAAAGGTCTGGAAGCTGACGAGCGGAAGGTTACCAAAGCCCACCTCTGTATGGTTGGGACAGAGATCGTACTTCTTGCAGTTATCATGGGACTGATGGCTTCTGGTGCAAATGGTCCAGTAGCAGCAGAGTCTGCTAGTAAGGTGATTTCAGGTTCGCTCGCTATTTCTTTCTGGGGTATACTCGTTGTTCTAGGTCTTGTTGCACCGCTTTTAGTTTCTGTCTATGGACTCAAGAAACTTTCACCAGCCAAAGTTGGACGGGCTCTACAACCAGATTTAGTTGCTGCTGTAAGTGAAGGGGCCGCTGCCTTTGAAGGAGCACATGGATTAACCAAGGTTCTTCTTCTCAGCGATACTGTGGTCGTTCTCGGTGGCTTTGTGCTTCGATATGTTGTCATCTTCGCAGCGATTCCTGTATGGAATGGAATTCTTAACTAAGCAATATTAAGTCATTATTTAAAAAAGGCAAAGCTCTAGCAGATTTGATTGTCAGCTTGAGAGCTTTGCCTTTTTCTATGCGCTAAAATAATTGAAAATCCTGCCAAGGAAATTATGACTTTTCTATGAAATATTATGACTATTCTATGAAACCTCATTGAAAAACCTATAAAAAGTTTAAAAATATAGTAAAATATGGTTATTGGTAATTTGTATCACAAGTGTACTCATAAATTTTTCGAGTGGAGGGTGTTATGAGCGGAAAGTCAGATGGGTTAGTCGAAAAAATCTGGGATATTTTTAGTTCTATGAAAACGGGATTGGGATTGCTAGGAATAGTCGCTCTAGTTTCGGCTATCGGAACAGTTATCCCACAGGAAGCCGTAGATCCGGAAGGTGCTCAGGTAGTGAGCGGTTTTTGGAAAGCCTTAGGATTTACTAACCTCTATTCCTCGGTATGGTTTCAGCTCCTTGTGGGTCTACTCTGCATTAATCTAGTCGTTTGCAGTGTGCATCGCTTTGGAGGAATTTATAAGCTAACCTTCAAGCCGAATGTCCCGAAAGCAGCTGGAAATATTCCAAGTAAGATTCAGGCTAAAGTGTCTGGAAATGATGGGGAAGAGTTAAAGCAAGGTGTTCAAAAGGTACTTAAAAGTAAAGGCTTCAAGCTCATCAGCCTTGAACAGGACGGACAGTGGAGCTTCATAGCTCAGAAACGTCGGTGGGGGAATTGGGGCTCGTTCATAACCCATATAGCGTTTATCGTCTTAATCCTCGGCGCCCTGATTGGCTCTCTTACAGGCTTCAAAGGCTACTTAATGGCAGGTGAAGGGGATACCGTTCCGATTCGAACCATTGATGTCAGTAAGGGAAAAGTGAATGAGAATTTTAGTGTAAAGGTCAACTCGGTGGAAGATAAAATTCTTGCCAACGGTGAACGAGATAATTGGTATTCTGATTTAAGCATCATTGATGGCGGAAAAGAAGTGGATCGACAGACAATTTCTGTGAATCACCCCTTATCCTATAAGGGTGTCACGTTTTATCAATCGAGTTATGCACCGGGGGCAATGTTCACAGTTGACCTGAAGGGTCAGAAGATTCCTGTTGTACTCCAAAGTCGTGGGGGAAATTACTTTCAGGCCCCTGGAACAGACCTCTTCCTCGTACTCGCTGCGATGAAGTCGGATCCTAAGGAACCCGTCATACTTTATCAAGTGTTTAAAGGCAATGGGCAACAACCAATTAAGATGGGCCAACTTACCCCAGGGCAATCCGAGAACATAGAGAATACCTATACGCTGACCTTTGATAAGACTTCTGGCTTCACAGGTTTACAAGTTAAGAAGGATCCTGGAGTCGTTATTGTTTGGCTGGGCTGCGGGCTCTTGATGCTCGGCTTACTCTTATCCTTCTATTGGAGACCGATCACTCTAACGGGAATTCTAGAAAAACAAAAAGAAGCCGTCCTAACTCTTGGGGCCTTGTCTGGGAAACTTAATTTAGGGACTAAGGATGAATTTGAACGGATCATCGACGAACTTAAAGGGAAGCAACAGACCTCAGAGTAGGATGACGGAGCTTGGAGAGGCTCTAAAAAATTAGGAATGATAAAGGAGCGGATATAATGGGTGGGTCCTTAGGGAACTGGGAAGTCTCGTTATTTTACCTCATGGTTGTCACGTATCTTGCAAGTACAGTGATGTTCTGGGCCTGGCTTATGTTAAAGAAGGATGTTATCGGTCATCTTGCAACCCTATTAGCAGGTATCGGTTTAATCGGAAATATTTCAGCACTTGCTATCCGTTGGATTATTACCGATAGACCGCCGTTATCCAATGGCTATGAGTTTATTCTGACGTTTTGCTTGGGAATCGTAGCGGTCTATCTATTTGCTGAATTCCGTTACAAGCTAAAGTCTCTAGGTAGTTTTGTTATGCCCATTCCTTTTGTTTTGCTTGTATTTATTATCATGAAGATGGGACCGAGTGAACGGGTTGCTGCGGCAATTCCACCCGCTTTAAAAAGTCAATGGTTGACCTTTCATGTATTTACTGCCATGCTAGCTTATGGAGCGTTCGCGATCTCCTTCGGGCTGGGGATTATGTATCTGCTCAAGGCAGGTGCAAATGAATCCACTGGGAAAAACGCGAAGGAAAGTTGGATTGCGAGATTCCCCGATAAAAATGTACTCGATGAGCTTTCCTATAAGGTTATAGGCTTCGCCTTTCCCATGTTGACCCTTTGTATCGTTACAGGGGCAATATGGGCGAATTATGCCTGGGGGACTTACTGGTCCTGGGACCCTAAAGAGACCTGGTCTCTTATTACCTGGATTATCTATGCAGCGTATCTTCACGCCCGACTCATGTATGGCTGGAAAGGCAATCGGGCGGCGTGGATGGCCATTCTGGGCTTTGTCGCAGTTCTCTTCACCTTCTTTGGCGTAAACTACTTACTCCCCGGCCTGCATTCTTACGCATAAGAAAGGTGGCTTGCACGTGTCACATTATTATCCAATCTATGTAGAATTACAGAATAAACTCGTCTTGGTTGTGGGCGGGGGAATCGTAGCCTTCCGGAAAGTAAAGACCTTGCTCGACCATGGGGCAATAGTAAGGATTGTATCCCCCAAGCTCTTGCCTGAGCTCAAAGAATTAGTAGATTCCGTCCAATGCCTATGGGAGGAAAAGGAATACACTCCAGGCGATATTCAAGAAGCTACCCTCGTTTTTTCTTGTACAGAAAAAGAGGAGGTTAATGCTGAAGTATCGAGAAATGCGCATGAAGCCCATCGGCTTATTAATGTGGTCGATGACCCGGAGAAATGCACTTTTATTGTTCCTTCTATCTTGGAGCGCGGAGATTTGAACATTGCTGTTTCTACGAGTGGCAGTAGTCCCATCGTTGCTCGGCAGATCCGTGCTGATTTGGAAAAGCAATATGGACAGGAAATGCAAGAATACTTAGCCTTGTTAAAGAGTTGGAGAAAACCAGCGAAGAGTCAACTCGCCCAAGAGCAAAAAGAGATCTTCTGGGCGAAAGCCACCGATGGAGAAGTTCTCGAATTAATAAAGAATGGACATCTTGAGGGCGCGAAAGGGGTGATTGAGAGATGTTTCCGGTCATTGTTGGTTTAAATCATCGAACTGCTCCGGTTGAAATTCGCGAGAAAGTGAGTTTCCATCCCTCAGAGGTCACTTCGGCCTTACACGAATTAGCCTCTTACCCGGCTTTACAAGGTGTCGTTTTGCTGAATACCTGCAACCGTCTTGAAATTTATGCAGCGACGACTGAGGTTGAAGCAGGAATTAACTCCATTAAAAGCTTTTTAGCGTTACATGCTAATCTCGAGGAACAAGATCTTTTCCAGTATTTATACGTTCATACCCTCTATGATTCAGTCCGGCATCTGTTTCGAGTAGTTGCCGGGCTGGATTCGATGATCATGGGGGAGACGCAAATTTTAGGTCAAGTCTCCAATGCTTACGAGAAAGCATGTGAGGCAGCTGTAACCAACAAAGTCATTAATGTGTTCTTTCAGACGGCTCTCACCGTTGGCAAAAGGGTGAGGACGGAAACCCAAATTGACCAACATCCGACCTCGATTTCCTACACAGCAGTAGAACTGGCCAAGCAAACGTTTGGTGAGCTAGAGGGGCGAAGCATTCTCATCCTTGGTGCGGGTGAGATGAGCGCGCTTACCGCGAAGCATCTCGTTGCGAACGGAGCATCTACAGTCATGGTTTCGAATCGCTCCTATGAACGAGCCAAAGCCTTAGCGGCAGAGTTCTGCGGGAAGGCCATTAATTTTGAAGAGCTTTATGACACCTTAGTGGAAACAGATATTCTTATTTCCGCGACAGCGGCAGCTAATTTCGTGATTATGCCGGAACTGATTCGTCAAGTCATGGAAGCACGAAACTATCGTCCCCTCCTTCTCATTGATATTGCAGTTCCTCGGGATATACATCCTGAAGTTGCAACCCTTGAAGGGGTTAAACTTTTTGACATCGATGATTTACGAGGGGTTGTGGATACTCACCAAAAAGCTCGAGAGTCAGCTGCTCTACAGGCGGAGCGAATCATCGAGGAAGAGATGGCGCAATTCTTAAAATGGCATAATTCCCTTTACGTTATCCCGACCATTGTTGCTCTGCAAAGCCGTGGGGAAGAGGTCAAGGAAACCATGCTTAGCAGTGCCCTCGCTAAATTGGGGGATATCAATCCGAAGCAAGAAAAGATAATTCGCTCTATGGCGAATTCCATTGTTACACATCTACTCCATGCCCCGATCACAAACTTAAAAGAAGTTGCCAATTCCAGTCAAGGACATTTATATACTGAAATTCTACAGAATTTATTTAACCTGGATTTGAATGGTGAGGCTTCAAGTACGATAAGAGTGGTGCAACAAGCAGCAACTCAACATTCCAACCAGGGCTAATAGGAGGACCAAATGAGTACTATTCGTATCGGCACACGAGATAGCCTGCTCGCCCTCTGGCAAGCGGAATGGGTCAAAGCAAGGCTATCAAGCAACTACCCCGACTTAGAATTTGTACTTGTCCCCATGAAAACGAAAGGTGACAAGATTCTCGATGTTCCCCTTGCCAAGATTGGGGACAAGGGACTATTTACAAAAGAGTTAGAACTCGGTCTGCTGAGCAGTGAAATTGATCTAGCTGTACATAGTTTAAAGGATTTACCGACCATGCTTCCGGAAGGCCTAGATATTGCAGCCTTTTGTGAACGGGAAGAGCCTAGGGATGTATTCTTAAGTAAAGAGGGTACAAGGCTCAGAGACTTACCTCCAGGCTCAATCATTGGTACCAGCAGCCTTCGGCGTAAAGCTCAACTTCAAAATTTCCGTCCAGATTTGGTGTTCGCTGACTTGCGGGGGAATCTCCAGACCCGCTGGCGTAAGCTTGAGGAATCAGAAATGGCTGGAATTGTCCTGGCGGCGGCAGGCGTGAAGCGTCTCGGTTGGGAAGAGAGAATCACGGAAATAATCTCCGAGGACTTGATGCTTTCTGCTGTAGGACAGGGTTCTATCGCTATCGAAATCTCTTCCGAGCGTAAGGATATTCGCGAATTATTAAGTGCTATCAATCATCCTACGACAGAACTCGCGGTACGAGCAGAGCGTGCCCTCCTGCGTCGCTTAGAGGGAGGGTGTCAAATTCCGATTGGGGCCTTAGGAACGGTTGAAGAGGGCCAAGTCACTCTGAAGGGAATCGTTGCCTCTTTAGATGGAAGGCGAGTGATTAAGGCTGAGGCCCTGGGTGAAAATCCTGAGGATTTAGGGAACCTTGTTGCTGAAAAGCTCATTGCGCAAGGCGCCTTGGCAATTCTCGAGGAGATTCGTGTAAGTAATGAGTCGTAAGCTCAAAGGATATTTTTGGGATAGGAGTGTTCTAATTTGGACAAAGGTTATGTTTATTTAGTAGGTGCAGGACCAGGGGATCCGAAGTTAATTACGATTAAAGGGGCAGAGTGTATCGCCAAAGCAGATGTCCTTGTATATGACCGTCTCGCTTCTCGGCGACTACTAACCTTAGCCCGTCCAGATTGTGAATTAATATACGTTGGCAAATCCCCCGATCGCCATACCTTGCGGCAGGAAGAAATTAACGAAGTCCTGGTTAAAAAGGGGAGTGAAGGTAAAATTGTCACTCGTCTCAAAGGGGGAGACCCTTTCGTTTTCGGACGGGGTGGGGAAGAAGCAGAGGATTTACTCAACGCCGGAATTCCCTTTGAGATTGTTCCAGGAGTTACCTCAGCGATTTCTGTGCCTGCCTATGCGGGGATTCCAGTAACTCATCGGGACTTGACTTCTTCCTTCGCGGTCATTACCGGCCACGAAGATCCTACTAAAAATAGTTCGGCTCTAGCCTGGGAGCACCTAGCCAATTCTCATGGAACCCTTATCTTCTTGATGGGGATGGAGAATCTCGACCTCATTGCTTCGAAACTCATTGAAAATGGGCGCGCTCCTTCGACACCCGTAGGGATTATTCAATGGGGAACTCGTCCTGAGCAGAGAGTACTTGTGGGCGAACTCCAGAATATTTCAAGCTTAGTTGAGCTAGAGGGATTCACGAATCCTTCGATTATTATCGTCGGTGAGGTCGTCAAGCTACGTGAGAAGCTGCAGTGGTTTGAGAAGAGACCGTTATTCGGACAACGCATCGTTGTGACACGAGCAAGACATCAGGCCAGTGCTCTCTCGCAACTGATTGAGGATTTAGGGGGAGAACCTTGGGAGTTCCCCGCGATTGAACTCGCCCCACCGTCAGATCCCAGCAAGCTTATCCAGGCTCTTCAAAATCTTAAACGCTTTGAATGGCTTGTATTTACCAGTGTCAATGGGGTCGAAGAATTCTTCAAGGAATTACAAAATCAAGGAAAAGACATTCGAGACCTGTGTGGAATCGAGATCGTGGCTATTGGTCCAGCAACGAAAGCGGCCTTGGAGAAGCGTAGTTTGAATGTTTCCTTTGTACCAGAGGAGTATCGCGCAGAGAAAATCATTGAAGGACTCGCAAGTCGGGTATTACCGGGGCAAAGCGTCTTACTCGCACGCGCTGAAGAAGCTCGGAATATTTTGCCGGAATCCTTGAAGGCTTTAGGGGCTGACGTTTGGGATGTTCCCGCTTATCGGACAGTTTTAGGGAATGCCAATAAAGAAGAATTACGCAAGCTCCTGCGCGAAAAAGCAGTAACTGCAGTTACCTTCACAAGTTCCTCGACCGTTCGTAATTTCATGCAACTTCTTGACGGCGATAAGGAGCTTTTAGAGGGTGTAAAGCTTTACTCCATCGGGCCGATTACCAGCCAAACAGCGGAAGAACTTGGCTTAGATATTTACAGTGAAGCCAAGAAATATACGATAGAGGGCCTTGTTCAAGCTTTGTTAGAGGGGGTTGTGAAATGATTAGTGTAACAAAATTACTCTTTAATACCGAGTACTTTGGTGATTCCCTGCGTTATAGTGCTGCGTCCAAGGGAGCAGTTAATGGTACGACAAGTGGCTCGGGACCTGTAGTCGTTTGGAATTCGACTCGGACCTGTAATTTGAAGTGCGCTCATTGCTATATGGATTCAGACGCTCAGAAGTACCAAGGGGAACTCACCACAGAAGAGGCAAAGCGGTTTATTGATGATTTAGCTGATTTTAAGGTGCCTGTCCTCCTCTTCTCGGGCGGAGAGCCCTTAATTCGTCCAGATTTCTTTGAACTTGCTGAATATACAGTTTCAAAAGGGATTCGCCCAACCCTGTCTACCAATGGTACCCTGATTACCCGTGAGGTTGCTCAGCGGATTAAAGATATTGGGGTAGGGTATGTCGGGATATCACTCGATGGTTTGCAGGATGTCAATGATAAATTCCGCGGCCGTGAAGGTGCGTTCCAAGCTGCAATGGAGGGAATTCAGAACTGCGTCGCTGTAGATCAACGTGTCGGATTGCGTTTTACGATTAACAGCCATAACCTCGCTGAATTAGATAATATCTTTGATTTTATTGAGGAGAAGAATATTAATCGTGTTTGTTTCTATCACTTGGTGTATTCCGGTCGCGGGAACCAGATGATTAAAGAAGATGTCACTCCTCCGGAATCAAGGCAAGCGATGGAGACCATTATTCGTCGAACCATTGATTTTGAAGAGCGCGGGCTCAAGAAAGAAATTCTCACCGTTGACAACCATTGTGATGGGGTCTATCTCTATCTTCGCACTTTGCAGGAAGACCCTGAAAAAGCCCAGTCCATCAAGGACCTGATCAGCATGAATGGTGGTAACCGTTCCGGTATCGCCTTTGCCGAGGTAGATCCTCTCGGTTATGTTCATCCTGACCAATTCACCCAGCATATTACCTTTGGCAATGTGCGTGAACGTAAATTTGGTGACATCTGGACAGATACCTCTCATCCGATTTTAGCCGGGATGAAGGATCGTAAACCACTCCTCAAAGGGCGCTGTGCAGCATGTCAGTACTTAGATAATTGCAATGGAAATTTCCGGACGCGTGCCGAAGCTGTTACCGGAGATTTCTGGGAGTCTGATCCGGCTTGTTATCTGACCGATGAGGAGATTGGCCTTTGTCAGCACCACCAGAAATGAAAATTGATGGGTCGTGTAGCTTCTCGCACATCGTTCACTTAGCGCTCCAGGGCTCGCGCACTTGCTTCCGTAGCAGCTATCTTCAGCGGATAAGTTTCCTTTGGAGATTGCCGCTTCGAGCGAAAATGTCCACCGGACACTTTCGTGCCAAACCTCAAGGTAATACCTGAAGTGAACCAGTGGCTACGCTACGAAAGCTTCGTTCGCCTTATCACCCTTCCGCCGCAAATCGTTCAGCTAGGGCCGAAACCCTACGACGGCTTTCGTCTTGTGCGAGAAGCTACGCTATTGGGTCTTTTTAAAACTCTTAAGGATTTTTTTGAAAGTTTATCACAGTAATTAGGGGGGATTTTGATGGAACTGATTCGACGTCCACGACGGCTGCGGAACGGTGAAGTCATTCGTAAGATGGTTCGGGAAAATCATATTCGAGTTGAGGATTTGATCTACCCGATGTTCGTGATGTTTGGGGAGAAGAAAAAGGTTGCAGTCTCCTCCATGCCGGGGGTTTATAATTACTCCCTCGATGAATATTTAATCGCTTTGAAAGAAGTAGTTGAATGCGGTGTCCCGGCGATTCTTCTCTTTGGTATTCCCGAAACGAAGGATGCCGTAGGTACTGGGGCGTATCATCAGCACGGGATTGTCCAAGAAGCTGTTCAACTGACGAAGCAACACTATCCAGAATTATATGTCATTACCGATGTTTGTCTGTGCGAATATACCGATCACGGACACTGTGGGATTATCCAGGATGGACAGGTCTTAAATGACCCGACCCTCGATCTCTTGGCCCAAACCGCAGTGTCCCATGCCCGGGCTGGTGCAGATATGGTTGCTCCCTCGGATATGATGGATGGTCGAGTCGGAGTCATCCGTAAAGCTCTCGATCAAGCGGGGTACACGGATATTCCTATCATGTCCTACTCCGCAAAGTTTGCTTCGGGCTATTATGGACCGTTCCGCGATGCGGCCGGTTCAGCACCTCAATTCGGTGATCGCCGAAGCTATCAGATGGATCCCCCCAATGGCAATGAAGCTATGATTGAGACAGCACTTGACATTGAAGAAGGTGCAGACGTTATCATTGTCAAGCCGGCCTTGGTTTATGGGGATATTATGTATCGTACCAAGCAACGCTTTGGTCTACCCGTCGCAGCGTATAATGTCAGTGGTGAGTACGCCATGGTTAAAGCTGCGGCAGCGAACGGTTGGATTGATGAGGAACGAATCGTCTTAGAAACCTTAGTGAGCATGAAGCGTGCCGGGGCCGATATGATTATCACCTATCACGCGCTAGATGTCGCTCGCTGGTTACAAAAGTAAAGTAACGATTGACTATTGCAAAAGGACTAATAATCGATCTATATATTTCGAAGAGAACGTTCTTGACCGTACCGCTATTGGTTCGATAATCGCTCCAAATGGAAGGGGGATAAAAAATGATCGTATCCTGGAATACTACGAATGACTGTAATATGTACTGTGATCATTGCTATAGAGATGCTGGCTTTAAAGCGAATGAGGAACTCAACACTGCAGAAGCCAAGACCTTGCTCGAGCAAATTGCCAAAGCTGGGTTTAAGATCATGATTTTCAGTGGTGGGGAGCCCTTGATGCGCCCTGATATCGTGGAACTCGTAGCCTATGCGAAGTCGCTCGGACTGCGTCCGGTCTTCGGTACGAACGGAACACTCCTGACAGTAGACCTCGCACGCCGTCTCAAAGAAGCGGGTGCTATGGGGATGGGAATTTCCCTCGATTCCCTGAACAAGGAGAGGCATAATGAGTTTCGTAAATACCCACGTGCTTGGGAAGAGGCTGTACAGGGAATGCGCAATTGCCGAGAAGTCGGTCTGCCGTTCCAGATTCATACCACGGTTATGGATTGGAACCGGGGTGAGTTAGAAGCCCTCACAGACTTTGCCGTCGAAGAAGGGGCTGTAGCCCATCACTTCTTTTTCCTCGTTCCGACCGGACGGGCTGTGTCGATCGAGGAAGAGTCTCTACGGGCGGAAGAATATGAAGACGCCCTTACTCGCATCATGAAAAAGCAACAAACGGTAGATATCGAACTAAAACCAACCTGTGCTCCCCAATTCATGCGGATTGCCAAGCAGATGGGGATGGACGTTCGCTTCGGTCGTGGGTGCTTAGCTGGTACTTCCTATTGCATCATTAGCCCACGCGGCCAAGTCCAACCCTGCGCCTATCTTAATATTCCGCTTGGGGATGTCCGAGAGACCCCCTTTGATGAAATATGGAAAAATCATCAGGTGCTCAATGAACTCCGCACTATGGAATACAAAGGTGGCTGCGGAGAGTGTGGCTATAAGAAGATTTGTGGCGGTTGCCGAGCTCGAGCTGCCTATTATGAAGACGGAGATTATATGGCGGAGGAGCCTTGGTGTCTTTATCATGGGCGGAAGGGGGTAAAGTAATAATGGACCATCTCGATCGGTCCTTATTAAATACCGTCCAGACGTCTTTCCCGATTGTAGTTCGCCCATATCAAGTGCTAGCCGAGCTAGCAGGAACAACGGAGCAGGATGCTTGGCAGCGAGTTCAGGCTATAAGACAAGAGGGTCTCATTCGCCGGTTAGGAGGAGTATTTGATTCTCACCGTCTCGGTTATGTAAGTACACTCTGTGCGGCGAAAGTTCCCGAGGAAAAGATTCAGCCTCTCACTGAGTTACTCCTAGAAATTCCGGGAGTAACCCATAATTACTTAAGAAATCATACCTACAATATGTGGTTTACGCTTATTGCTTCTTCCCAAAGCGGAGTGGATGAAACACTAAACCAAATAAAGACGTTTTTAGGTACGAGTGAAGTGTATTCTCTCCCAGCCACTGCCTTATATAAGATTAGTGTTGATTTTGATTTCAAGCAGGGCAAGGTCGAAAACCTTGACCAGAACCAAGACGAGAACCAGGAGGAAGATTGCAACTACCCAGGGGCGTGGTGTAATGGAAAGAAACCACAACCTGTACCGATTGATAATCGGGATAAGGCCGTCATTCGTGCGCTTCAAGGCAATCTTTCTGGAACGCTTACACCGTTTGCGGATATAGCAAAGGAACTTGCCTGGGAGGAAGAAGAAGTCCTTGACCGTACTCAGAAGCTACTCGCTGCGGGTCTTATTCGCCGGTTTGGCGCAGTTCTTCGCCATCAAAAAGCGGGCTTTACAGCGAATGCTATGGGAGTATGGCAGATTCCCGAAGAAAAGACAGAAGAGATAGGGCGAGTCATGGCAAGGTTCCGGGAAGTGAGCCACTGTTATCAGCGTCCAACGCTTCCCGATTGGCCCTATAATCTTTTTACGATGATTCATGGCCGTTCTACAGAAGAATGTCAGGAAGTCATGCAACGAATTTCTCAGGCTACTGGGGTTCAGGCTTATGACATGCTCTTTAGCCAGAGAGAATTGAAGAAGAGTAGTATGCAATACTTCATGGAAGAAGACGATTAGGAGGGTTTATTTTGAGCTTTCAGGATGAACAGAGTAGGCAGGCCTTTGCTCGGGCTAGAAAAGTCATACCAGGAGGAGTAAATTCTCCAGTACGTGCTTTCAAATCAGTGGGGCGGGATCCTGTATTTATCGAACGAGGGGAAGGAGCTCGACTCTGGGATATCGATGGTAATTCCTATTTGGATTACGTGCTTTCCTGGGGACCGCTAATTCTTGGTCATGCTCATCCTGAAGTAGTGGAAGCCATCAAGAAAGCCGCTGAGCGGGGTGCAAGCTATGGTGCCCCCACAGAGATAGAGACGGAATTAGCTGAAGAGGTCTTAAGAGCCTATCCTTCTATGGATATGGTAAGGATGGTTAATTCAGGGACAGAAGCAACCATGAGCGCTTTGCGCTTAGCGCGCGGGGCTACAGGCCGGAATAAGATCGTCAAGTTTGAAGGCTGTTATCATGGTCATGCCGACTCCTTGCTGATTAAGGCTGGAAGTGGAGCTTTAACCTTCGGTGTACCGACCTCCCCTGGAGTGCCAGCTAACACAGCCGCGAATACGCTTTCAGCTCAATACAATGATTTGGAAGGACTAAGAGAGATATTTCAGCAGCAGGGGGAGGATATCGCTGCGGTGATTATTGAACCTGTGGCAGGGAATATGGGCGTCGTTCCTGCAGACCTTGGTTTTCTGCAAGGTTTACGGGAACTCACTCAGCAGTACGGGGCACTTCTTATTTTCGATGAGGTGATGACGGGCTTTAGAGTGAGCTACGGTGGAGCGCAAGGACGCTTTGATATCGATCCCGACTTGACCTGCCTGGGCAAAATCATTGGTGGGGGTTTGCCTGTTGGAGCCTATGGTGGGAAACTAAAATACATGGAAAAGGTTTCCCCGAGTGGACCAGTTTACCAAGCAGGAACCTTATCGGGTAATCCCTTGGCTATGTCAGCAGGTCTCGTAACGCTTCGTCTTCTGCAGAAGCAAGGCCTTTATGAGGATTTAGAACGTAAGACTTTGCGTCTCGCTGAGGGCCTAAAGACCATCGCCCAGGATTTGCAATTCCCAGTATGGACTAACTCTGTCGGGGCAATGTTCTCAGCTTTCTTTACCGATCAACCGGTTAAAGATTTCAAGAGTGCGTGTACCTCGAATGTAGAGTTATTTGCAGCGTTCTATCGCGGAATGCTTGAACGAGGTATCTATCTAGCGCCAAGTCAGTATGAAGCCGTTTTCTTATCCACAGCACATACCGACGAGGATATTGATTACACCTTGGAACAAGCGCGTCAAGTTTTGAAGTCTCTTCGCTAAGGATTGGAAGGGGGCTTATTACGATGGAACGAAAAAAAGTCATTCGGAGTATAATATCTCTTGCTTTACTCGTAGCCTTAATCGTAGTTATCTTCGTTTCGCAAGGTCATGATCCGAGCAACCCACATACCTCCGTCCCGAAGGAGACTTGGCTTAATGGACCAAATGGCCATGGCTTTGCTGTGTTGAATAATCAAAATCCAGCAAAACAATGTTACCAGTGTCATGTGAAGAAGAACTTAGGCGGGAAGGTGTACTGTCAATCCTGCCATGAGCAAGCAGGACTTAAGGTGGAGCTTCCGGATTAATCCTCAGGAAGAATTCGAATGTCTGGGTATGATCACTTGAAAGAGAAATCTTTCAGGTGATTTTTTTAAGTAAGAATAATTCGTAGAGCTATTAAATGAGATTAGGCTAGGGTCGTGTAGCTTCTCGCACATCCGTTCACTTGGCGCTCCAGGGCTGTTCACTCGCTTCAATAGGAGCTTCGCCAAACCACAGGGTAATACCTGAAGTGAACCAGGTGGCTACGCTATCCTATGGAAGCCTCGTTCACCTCGACGCCCCTCCACGCAAATCGTTCTGCTAAGGCCGAAACCTTACCACGGCTTTCGTCCTGTGCGAGAACCTACGCTTTCACGCCTTTTTATGAATATTTTTTCTGTCCTTTTAAGCTTCATACTTAGTGCTTACTTAACTGAATCACCCATTGTATTATACTGGAATATTATGGTATATAATTGGGTGATTTGGGGGGATCCTATGAATGCCGAAGATCGTATTAATTGCCTGAATCGTTTGGAAGAACTACGCGGCTCGAAAGTTCTGGTTTATTTCGCCTATACCCCTCTTGATGACAGTATTCTGGTTCCTCTCTATAAGCAACTTAAGACCATTGGCCATACAGAGAGGATTGATCTCTTTCTGCATAGCTATGGAGGAGCAGTCGATACCCCGTATAAGGTCGTTATGCTCATTCGTGAATTCTGTGATCAATTTGGTGTTATCGTACCCTTCGCAGCGAAATCGGCGGCTTCCATGGTCGTTTTGGGAGCGGATGAGGTTGTCATGGGTCCTATTTCAGAGCTCGGACCTATTGATCCGCTCGTCAAACATCCGATATATAAAGATTTATGGGTTCCTGTCCAGGCGATTCGACATTGTATTGACTATCTACAACGATCCGTTGCGGATAGCCCAGATCCAGAACTCGTGACCTGTATCATTAATCCTGTGCTCAATAAGCTCGATCCCTGGTTGATTGGGGACTATGAAAAGTCCTTAAAAGCCTCCCATCAATACGCAGAGGCACTCCTTTCTCGCTATATGTTTAAGGAAACACCTGAACGGGTTCCCATTGTGACCCGTGCCTTGACTGAAGGATACTTCTCCCATGGCTATCCCCTAGGTCGCCGTGAAGCCAAGGAACTTGGGTTGAAAGTTACAGAAGCAGAGGGAGATCTCTGGGACGTGATTTGGAGTCTTTATCTTGGCTATGAGGATCTTTTTCATGAAGAGTGAAAATGAGGCCTTCCTATTAAATAAACAGACATTAGTGGGGGTGTAGGGACGGTCAAGACCGTTCCGCCCCAATTATCACAAAAATTCTAAAGGTAGGAAACGGTCTTGACTGTTCCCTACTAAGGCCTTTCTGAGGTAAGCAATAGCATATTCTAATCAGACGAAGAGTAGGGTTATCTTACTCTTTTTGTAATTTTTCGAAGATAAATTCGTCTAATTTTACTTAATAGAAAAATTTATTAGAGGGATATCCATAAAACCAAAAAAACCACAATAATCATGTTGAAAGTTTCGACAGAATACGTTAGGATAAGGAATGTAAAGCTTGTAATCACATTCACGTAATTTTCATTTGTTTGAGCACTTTTTGTATGGTATATTTAAGCTATGGAGGTGTCTGACATGCTTACAACTTTCGGTTTTTTTACCCCTATGACTATGGGAATTGTTTTGGTAATTGCTTTAATTATTTTTGGACCAGGTAAATTACCTGAGCTCGGAAAAGCTCTTGGAAAAGGAATTTCAGAGTTTAAATCGGCTACGAACGGCGAAGATGATAATGACAAAAAGGAAAGTAAAAGTAAAGAGGCTGACAAGGCTGAATAGTAGAGAATAAAGAGCAGGAAGATGCCCTATAAGGTGTCTTTCCTGCTCTTCTCTTATTAATAGGCTTGTTCTTAGATAGGTTGTTCTTAAATAAGTTGTTCTTAAAACACGAGCGTTCTGATTGCCGGGAAAAAGCGGTTAAAGACTGAGCCTATGTGGAACACTTAAATAGACATTTATGCTGGTTCCCAGCACCACAGGATGATTGAAATCAAAGGAGTAATGACTCTGTGATATCCAATGAAAGACAAGTCCCTAACCCTGTACTAATTTTTAAATTTGTAAAGAGTATTTTTCCCTTAGTTAAGCAGAATCTTCGGCATTGGGAGAAGGTAGCGAGCTTATCGCCCGATCGGGTTCTTTCGAAGCAGGCTATCGACAGTATCACACAAAAAACGTTCCATTGCCTAGGGGGGAGTATCTATGCTCTGTATCCAGGTGCAAGAACGGAAGAAATTGTTGAATTTATCGTTGCCTATCAAACCATTAGTGACTATCTCGATAACCTCGTGGATGCCCTCCAGGTTCATGATGAAAAAGCCTTCGCTCAACTGCATCTTGCCATGACAGAGGCCCTTGAAGAAAAGGCTGAGCATTCAGATTACTATGCTTTTTACCCTCATCGTGAAGATGGGGGATATTTAGACTCGCTTGTTCAAACCTGTCAGGAAAAAGTAAAAGCTTTACCTTCCTATTCGCTCGTGAAAAAGGAAATGCTTTGGTTAGCAGAACAGTACTCCTCGCTACAGACCACGAAGCATCTCGCTGAGTCTGAAAGGGAGGGAAAAATGGCCAGTTGGATTCAAAAGCAGCTTCCGAATTATCCCGGACTCTCCCAATGGGAGTTCGCTGCGGCGACTGGGTCAACTCTAGGAATCTTCTGTATGTTTGCAGCAGCCTATAATCCTACACTGCGACAAGAAGAGGTTCGAAGCATCATGGAGGCTTACTTTCCGTGGATTGAAGGCTTACATATTCTTTTGGATTACTTTATCGACCTAGATGAAGATCGGAAAACCTCCCAGCTTAATTTCGTAGCGTATTATGAGTCAGAAGAGAAGCGGAAAGAGCGACTCAGCTTTTTCGTGAAGGCTTCTCTCCAAAATGCTCGCCAATTACCCTATCCTAAATTTCATGATGCAGTAATACAGGGACTTCTAGCGATGTATTTATCGGATGAAAAAGGAAGCTTAGCAGAATTAGAGGAAACAACCCAGAGCCTTTTGGAATTAGGGGGAAGCAAGGTTAAGCTACTTTACTGGATGTGTTTACAGTTACGTAAAAGGGATATCCTCTAAACTAGGATATCCCTTTAATGTATCGACTAGGCAATTTATATCACGCTTTTCTATAGAGAATCGTATGTGTCAAATCTGTCAAAAATGCCTTGGCAGAAGAGGAGGGGATCTGCTCAAGGGAGCGTACCGCACTTTGCGCACAGTGTAGTGCAGTGCCGAAAGCATCATCCAAGGCTTCAGAGGAAATCAAGGCTTGGATAATTTTTTGGACATCGCCCGAAGTGAGTTCTTTCTTTTCGAGGATTTCCTTGGCCCAGGGACCATACAGGGGATTCTCAAGAAGATAAATAACCGGGAGTGTAATATATCCATTGATGAGATCTGCGGCAACGGGCTTGCCAGTTAATTGTGAGTCTCCCGTGAAATCGAGAATATCGTCAATAATCTGATAGGCATATCCGAGGTTCTGTCCATAATCCTTCAGGTGTAGAATCTCTTCCTGTGAAGCGCCGGCAGTGGCGGCACCAGACTGACAGCAGCTCGCCAAGAGAACTCCTGTCTTCTGTGAAATTCGCTTGAAGTAGGTGTCTCGGTCAATCTTCAAGTCAAAGCGGTCTTCTGCCTGATGAACTTCTCCATCACACATCGATTTTATTGCGTGTACAAGGTAGGACATACTCGTCTGTAGATGCTCTGAGGAAAGAATCTGGAAGGCTTCAGCGAAGACATAATCTCCGGTGAGAACCGCAACTAGATTTCCATGTTCAGAATTGGTTGTCGGTACGCCCCTCCGTAAGTCTGAGTGATCGATGACATCATCATGGATGAGGGATGCCATGTGGATAAGTTCAGCAGCTACTGCCGCCTGAATAGTAGAAGTGTTAAGTGGCCCGAAGCATTGAGCACTTTGGAGTGTGAGCAATGGCCTTAAGCGTTTGCCACCAGAAGCCAAAAGTTTAGAGCACGTTGCCTTGATTATTCCATCTGCTCGCCGGAAGGAGTCCTGAAGTTTATCTTCAACAATCAGAAGTTCTGGGAAATGAAGCATAGGTTCTGATATCAGATTTTCTACTACCGTTAAGGGGAGTGCACTAGCGGCCATAGAGCTTGCGTCAAGAAGAGTCATGTAATTCCGTCCTTTGCGTTAATCCTTTATTCCTGAATTCTAGATGGGTCTAGTATTCCAGGAATATACAAAAAGGATACACAGAGACGGAATTAGCTATTCTTCTTGTTCCCGTAGAGTTCAAAGGTTAGGCTATCCCCTTGAACTTGACTGCGGATTAGTAGATAACCACCAGAAGTATTTTTAAATTTTAAATCAAGCACTGGATAACTGACCGTGGCATCTTTTCCGGGTGGTACATAGCTGATAGGGAGGGAATGAGGGTGACGTTCAGTAACCTCGAGATGACCAAGAAGTACTGCATTATAAAGGGTGGAAGAGACTTGACAGATGCCTCCCCCGAGTCCAGGAGTGAAGACATCACCCTCGATAATCATCGCCTCTTTGTAACCCGCTTCAACGGTTCGTTCTCCGACACTCTGATTGAAGGAGAAGACTTCACCGGGGGCCAATACTTTCTTATCTAGGGCTTTGGCCGCGAGTCGGATATTTTCAGTCCGGTTTAATTGACTGGAATCAAAACGAGTCGTATATCGTGAGATAGCCCCCGATATTTTTAAAGTTTCAAGCTTGTTCGCGGTTATGCTGGGTTGTATATTGGATTTGAAGGGAACGGTTTTGCTGGGGAGTATAGGCTCATGTAACGCTTTTCGATCTAAGGCAAGTTTTTTAATCTCTTGAGTTAAAGCCTCAAGCTCTACTTCGCGTCCCACCTGTTCGGGAAGAATGAGCATTATATTCTCCTCGGTAACCTCGAAAGAAGCATCCTTTGGAGCGATGTTATAAGGTTGAAAGGATGTTTTTAGTGTTTCATTTAGAACTACATCATCCCAAGCGGGTTTAAGGGGAATTTCATAACCCTTACGAGCCTTATGCCGACTGATTGTCTTTTCTATTAGATTTCCTTCACGGCCGATATTCCAGGCCTCATCTAAGGCTTCTTTCAAATTATAGGTCAAGCCTAAAGTCAGGAGTTGTAGTTTTAGTGCTTGTTCTTCTCCAGGGATTTGAAAGGAAACTTCTTTTGTCAGTTCAAGATGTATTTGATCTTCAAGTTGTTTTTTTCCTTCTTCAGGGGTTAATCCGAAGAGAGGGATTCCATGAACGCTGACCTGAGGGAAGAAGATGCCTCGGTCTTGAGTATAAAGAAAGAGTGCTCCTATGCTAATGATCAAAAGGACGAGAACAAGACAAATTCCGATAAGAAGGAGCTTCTTCCGGGAAGGAGCCTTCTGTAGTTGCGCAACTTCTGTCTCCAAGTGTAGATTCCTCCTTCACGTTATTACTTTAATCTATATGGTGAGGAAGGAAAAATGTTTCGTGCTCTTTACATTTTTGAAGGAGGAAAATACTGTATAGCTACAGTGCGATGATGTTTGGGTTATCCTATAATACACCTTGATGGAGTAGAATTTCTAAGCTATACTAAAGTATAGCGAAATAAACTGTCGTTATAAGGAGGAAAAGATATGCTACAAGGAAAAACTGCATTAATAACTGGAGGGGGCACTGGGATTGGACGGGCTATTGCCTTGCTACTCGCCCGCAAAGGTGTAAATATCGCAATCAATTATTCTCGTTCCGAGGTAGAGGCACTTGAGACTCAGAAGGATGTACAAGCAAATGATGTGTCCTGTCGTATTTACCAAGCGAATGTGGCTCGGGATGAAGAAGTAAGGACGATGGTTGGACAAGTTATCTCTGATTTCGGGAAACTTGACATCCTCGTGAATTGTGCAGGAATGACAAGGTTCGTGGATCATTCTGACCTCGAAGGCCTTAAAGACGAATACTGGGATGAGATTTTCGGAGTGAATGTCAAAGGGGTATTTAATACCTGTCGTGCGGCTGCAGATGAGCTGAGAAGGCAGAAGGGATGTATCGTCAATATGGCCTCGATTGCCGGACTGACAGGGCTAGGAAGTTCTATTGCCTACTCTGCTTCAAAAGCTGCAGCCATCAGTGTCAATAAATCACTGGCCAGAGTGCTCGCACCTGAAGTTCGTGTCAATGCAGTCGCTCCTGGAATCGTAACCACGCGTTGGGTTGAAGGTCAGGATGCCCATATCGAAAGGCTGGCAGCAGGAACCCCTCTTCAGAGAGTTGCTACTCCAGAGGACGTTGCCGAAGTTGCTTATTCCTTGATCGCTCATGCAGGCTTTGTCACAGGCCAAACCGTCATAGTCGACGGTGGTAATTTCATTTAAATTCTATTTAAAGGCTTAACAAAATAATAAGCGAGGCATGCAGATTGGCTTGCCTCGCTTATTATTCGTTGTTTAGTTTCCACTAGCTTAAGGATTATTTTGTTGGGTTAATACTTGCTAATGCTTTCGCGCAGTACTCGAGGATTTCGCGACGTCGCACCATACCGATAAAGATTTCCTGGTCATCGACGACGGGGATGAAATTCTGCTCGACGGCACGAGAAATTAAGTCCTCCATCATAGCATTAATGGAGACAGGATGGTTTTGAATATGCTGTTCGACTTCGGTGAGACGAATGTTATGGGTATTACTGAAGCTGAGACCAGGGGTATTTTTTAACTTCCATAATAAATCTCCCTCAGTGATTGTTCCCATATAGTGTCCCTCATCATCGATGAGGGGAATGGCTGAATAACGATGGTATTCCATGCGCTCTAAAGCTTGGCGTATGGTTGCGTTATATTTCAAATAAACAATATCCTTTTTCGGGATTAAAAAGAAAGCCACATTCATTAAAGCCACAACTCCTCAAATTTTGGGTGCATAGTTTCGAATCCCTTTCTATTTTATCAAGGAATGGCCAAGTGTCCAAGTCTGAATTCAATATTCTTGCGCAGTGGGGTATCCTATGTTAAAGTAAGCCCGTAGTCCATACGGTTTTTAGATAGTAATTATAGATATAAAGGAAGAGGCATATGAATGAAGATTCGTTAAGGGCTTTGCTCTTGGGGATAAAGGATCAAAGCATAGGCATTGATACGGCAATCGATCAGATTAAGGGGCTACCCTACGAGGATTTAGGCTTTGCGAAGATTGATCATCATCGTCATTTAAGACAAGGCTTTCCCGAAGTTATCTACTGTGCGGGGAAAACTCCAGAACAGGTAGCGCTTATAGCAGAAAAACTGGCCCAAAAAGGGGATGGCAATGTCCTTGCGACTCGCGCAAACCCGGAGGCCTATGAAGCTGTATTAAAGATAATCCCCGATGCAGAGTATTTTCCTTCCCCTCGCTTAATCGTGATTCGACGGGGCAAGCAGGAGCAGCGTGGCAATATCCTCGTCTTAAGTGCGGGAACCTCGGATTTACCTGTAGCAGAAGAAGCGGCGATGACCGCCGAAGTCATGGGAAACCATGTAGAGCGGGTCTATGATTCTGGGGTTGCAGGAATTCATCGCTTGCTTGATCAGAAGAATAAACTCCTGCAAGCTCGAGTCCTTATCGTAGTCGCAGGCATGGAGGGAGCCCTCGCCAGTGTCGTCGGAGGACTTGTCGATAAACCAGTCATTGCCGTTCCGACGAGTGTCGGGTATGGGGCAAGTTTCGGTGGAGTCGCTGCCCTTTTAGCGATGTTGAATACCTGCGCCAGTGGGGTAAGTGTCGTCAATATCGATAATGGATTTGGGGCAGGGTACCAGGCCAGTCTCATCAATCGGTTGGGAGAGCATGTGGAATGAAGATAGCGTACCTAGATTGTTTTTCTGGAATCAGTGGAGATATGACCCTCGGAGCCTTAGTCGATGCGGGACTCGATTTTAACCTTTTGCAACGAGATTTAGCAGGTTTAGCGCTCGACGAATATGAACTTTATGTGGAGAAGGTCGTCAAGAATGGAATCAGCGGAACGAAAGTACACGTATTAGCACTCGAAGGGCATGTGCACAGGCATCTTGGAGATATAAAGGAAATTATCGATAGAAGCTCCTTACCTGAGGAGGTCAAGGAGAAAGGTATTCAAGTGTTTACCCGCTTGGCTGAAGCGGAAGCGAAGATTCATGGTACGACAGTGGATCAGATCCACTTTCATGAAGTGGGAGCGGTCGATGCCATAGTCGATATCGTGGGAGCGGTTATTGGCTTCTGGAGACTTGGAATTGAGAAAGTATATGCTTCACCCGTACATACGGGAACTGGGTTTGTTAAAGCAGCTCATGGCGTGATGCCTGTTCCTGCCCCAGCAACATTAGAGTTGCTTCGTGGGGTGCCCGTTTATGCGAGAGATATCCAGCAGGAACTTGTTACACCGACCGGTGCAGCGATTTTAACCACCTTCTGTCAGGATTTTGGCCCGATGCCAGAGTTTAAAGTGGAGAAGGTAGGCTATGGAGCGGGGGAGAAGAACCTCGAGATTCCGAATCTGCTTCGTCTGACCCTTGGGGAACTTATAACTAAGGAAGAAAAGCCAGAGAAAAGTATAGTGGGGCAGGATGGAATTCGAGAAGGACAAGCTCTAACCCTCGAAGTAAATATCGATGATATGAATCCCGAATTTTATGATCATCTCTTCGAAAAACTCTTGAAGGCTGGGGCAATGGATGTCTATCTCCAAAATATCCAGATGAAGAAGAATCGTCCAGCTTCTATGCTTACGGTCCAGATCCATCCGGAAAAACTCGAAGAGTTTAGAAACCTAATCTTTAAAGAAACCACCTCGATTGGGCTCCGTGTCTACCCCATCACGAAATATATGCTCCCTTACGAGCTTCGCACGGTCGAGACAGAGTATGGAGCGGCACGGGTAAAGGTGGCTTTCCTGGAGGGGAAAATCTGCACGATGAGTCCCGAGTATGAGGATTGTAGTAAACTAGCTCAAGAGTCTGGGCTTCCGATTAAAGTGGTCTATGATTTGGTGAAGCAGAGTGCTCTGGGGATGAACTGGGGTCTGTAGCTTTTCGCACATCCGTTCACTCATTAGCTCCAGGGCAATCTCACGCGCTTCCGGGGGAGCTATGCCAAACCCTTATGCTTTCTGCATGTGAACCAGTGGCTCGGCTGCTAAGGCCGAAAGTCTACCACGCCTTTCGCCCCCGAAAGCTTCGTTCAATTAGACGCCCTTCCGCTAGAAGTCGTTCAGCTAAGGCCGAAACTCTACGACGAGTTTCGTGCTGCGCGAAAAGCTACACTATCGGATCTTATAGTTTCCAAGAGTCTTTTCAAAAACGTAGAGCAAAAAGCAAATAGAGAGATAAAAAAGCGAGATTTCCGTGAGGAAATCTCGCTTTTTCTTTTTTTATAGCTGTAGTCCCCGCCAAATCAGCTCTGCTTTCTCGAGGAGAAGTCTCGCATAGGGGAAGTTATGAACTCCTTTGGAACCGTCGGAGTATACGTAGGTGTAGTAAGTAGCCCCGTTCATGAAGGTCAGTGCTCTGGGGTCTTTGGGATCCATGGACTTAACCTTTGTGCTCCACTCCTCATATATGGGTCGTAGCTCGTCGAGTTTCTTCCCGATGACAGATTGTATTTCCTTGACGCGATTCACAGTCTCCGCAGTATTTGGATGACAGACATCGCAAGAAGATTGTTTGAAGATTCCCTTGAATTGTTGGAAGTCTATCGTTGACACCGAACTGCTGTTGCCCTTTGTAACCTGTGTGGCAGTTACCCCAGGGACCAAAAAATCATGCTTTGCCGCATTTGTGACATGGCAATTCGCACAGGAGAAGCTATCTTTTAAGTATTTGTACTTGTAGGAAGGCATGGGTAAGATATCACCAATCGCGACACCTTGAAGCATTTGAAGTTGAGGATGCTGAACTTCTATCCCAGGGATTGGGTTACCGGTGGAGCTGACGTGACATTTTCCACAGGTCTCCCACCCTGTTTGACGTAAAGTATATTGATTAGCTTGGGTTATGTGGCAGGTAGTGCAGGTGCTTCCGCCCGTTTGATTCATATATTTTGCATGACCACTGTTTTCAAGTTGGAGGGGGAGTGAAGTGGTACTCGAAGCTGTGGAAGATGGGGTAGGAGTCTGAGTGGAGGCTGACGTCCCTGATTCACCGGGCGTTGATGGTGATGAGGATCTAGTTGTCGAAGCAGCAGCTTTATCAGAAGGTTTTGTGGAACTTGCTTCGCTCATCGCTGGGGGGCCGGGTGGAGTATTTTCCCCTACGAACGCTAATGTTTTTTCAGAGGAAGGATTTGAGCTTCTATCTCCGTTATGAGAGATGCCGTTAAGTGAAATAGCAAGAAGAGAAAAAACAGCAGCGACGATAATGACATTTCGAATTTTCAATGGAAAACCCTCACTTCCCTAAGTACTAAATTTTTTAACTTAAGAAAAATTACACATAGTTACAAAAAAAGATACAATTACCCAAATAATGGTTCTTTTTCGCCAAAGGAAAAAAATGTAATTTATAGAATGATTACACATGCAACTATCATTAAAGTCCACTCGAATTATAACTAAAACACAGAAGGGAGGGAATACGTGCTATAAAGTACAAAATTGTACCAACCGCCTACACTGAGGAGAGTATATGAGATAGGACGGTGTTGAGAGGAAATGACGATTCAAGTCTTAATGGTAGACGAGAATCAACTGCAACTCGAAGGGCTTAGAAAGTTGTTCGAAGGCGTAGAGGATGTGAAAGTTCAGTATGTCCTAAAAAGTAATAATGAAATACTTGAGAGATTCAGGGAAACTCCACCGGATATCGTTTTACTCGAATTGGGTACTCCAATTTGCAATGGAATCTCAACTATCCGTCAAATCCGTGAAAAGTATCCTTCAGTCAAAGTTCTCGTCTTGTCCCATCTATGTAATGTGGAAGCCATTCGAATGTCGCTTGAAGCAGGAGCATCGGGTTACCTTCTAAAGCAAAGTTCATTTATGGACTTAGTAGGTGCAATTCATGCGATCAATGATGGAAATTCCTATTTTCACCCTATGGTAGCTAAGCAAATTCTCAATGGAATTTATCAAAATTCTAATCGAGCCATGGACTGCGAAGAGACAGAACAAGCCTTGACCGAGCGCGAGTTAGAAATCCTACAGCTCATTGCGGAAGGGTTTACGAATCAGGAGATCGCCAAGAGACTCTTTATTAGTACTAAAACGGTGCAGACCCATCGACGAAATATCATGGATAAGCTTGGCTTTCATGATCGTGTAGAGCTTGTGAAGTATGCAATCCGTAAAGGACTAATTTCCTTGATGGATTAGTTAGCTATTAAACTAAAAAATTTTTCACAAAATTTTCATAAATGATATCCTTAAAAGCCGCTTGTCACAAGTATTTTACACATTCTGGGAATTGAGTAAGTAGGACGGGGTACTCTCACGAGAGTAGACAGGATACTCCCAAGAGAGTTACTGCTAAAGCTCAAAGTTAAGTAAACTTAGATTCGTTAATATCTTTCCACACTTAAGGGCTTATTCGTACAGGAGGTGAATAAAGATATAACAAACTCCAAGAAGGGGGATTGAATATTTCGTGAAAGAAAGGCTAAGCGCAATTAGGGATAAACTGAAATCTAAAAAAAGTAAGCAACCCGGGAAACGAAGCAAGTGGGTACTCTTACTTTTCGCCCTTTTGGTTGTTATCGTCCTTGCTGGGGGAGCAGGATTAAAAGCAAGCTCTAGCTCAACGTTCTGTGCAAGCTGCCATGAGATGTCGCCGGAAAGTGCCACGTATAAAGTAACCTCCCATGCTAACCTTTCCTGTACAACCTGTCATGTCAGTAAAGGGGCTGGAAATTATATTAAGAGCAAGTTAAACCTTATAGGATATTTCGGCAAACACGTTACGGGGAATTATTCTTATCCAATCGTTTCCTCTGAACCGATTAAAAATGATGTCTGCGTAAGCTGCCACTCTACGATGCGGAAGGTCACTCCTTCAGGAGATATCAACATTCCGCATGAAACGCACTTAAAGCATGAGATAGCCTGTACTGCCTGCCACGGTGGTGTCGCCCACGCTTTTGTCGCTGAACGTGGACTGACTAAGAAAGAAGACATGGGAACCTGGACCCTAGCGAAGGCAGAGGAAGTCAGTAAGTTTGATGATACGAAGACCGCGATGGAAGCCTGTATGGACTGCCATGAGCAAGTAAACGAAGGCAAGAAACCTTGGGAGGAAAATCAGGGACTTGGCAAGTCAGAAGCCCAACGTGTAGCAGAACGCCAGGAATCCGAAAAGCAAGCCAAGGAAGGAAATGGCCAACTCCCACAAGCGGTTCAGGCCATTGCTATGACAGGACAGAGCGAACTAACAGCTCCGATGCGCTGCGCACCCTGCCACCTTAAGATTCAAACTCCTGTGAACCACGTCGAAAAGACCTGGGGAGCCACCCATGGTGTCACCGCCTCACAAGATCCTCGCTGGTGTGCAGATTGTCACTCTAGACAACGGGATCGGGTACTGGTCACAATCAGTACGCCAATCAAGGACTATGCCCGAGGCAACACCTTGTGTGCACCGTGCCATGAAAAACGCCCTGCAGGACACTTAGCGAGTAAACAACAATGGTTACCAACTCACTCCACGCTTGTTAAGGATAAAGGTGCCCAGAACTGTCTGGTCTGCCACGAGATTGATAAGGCAGTTAACCCAACCACGAGTAAGCCGATGCCTGGTGTTAATGCTGTGACGTGTAATACCTGTCACTGGTTTAAGAATGGGAAAGTAGAGGTTAAGAAGTAAATATAAATTGGCATGAGGGAACCGGTTTGATGACTTAGAGAGAAGGGAGACAGGATGGAAAACCGGCGAATCAGGAAAAGATTTTTGGCAGGTTTATTCCTCCTATTACTCATCGGACTATTGGGAATTGCAACCTGGAGTTCGGGATCAGGTTCTACTCTCCTTTGCCAAAAATGCCATGTTATGAAACCTCAGGTTATGACATGGGCTGAATCCTCACACCGGGACATCCCTTGTGCCACTTGTCATATCAATCCGAAATTTCGATATCGACTGAGCTTTAGTCTAGGGTTTATTCCTAAAACCTATCAGACTTTAACCCAAAGCTATATTCTACCCATACATGTTGAAAACGTAGTCAGCAACGAAGCCTGCCTTCAATGTCATACATCTAATAGAATGGTTACCCCAAGAAATGATTTAATCGTTCCTCATGCTAGTCATTACTTGAATGGAGTATTCTGCATTGATTGTCATCAGGGAGTAACCCATGGACGGATTGTAGAACGTTTTCAAACAATAGATGGGGACTTCAAGAAGTGGACTTCCGAATTTGCTAAGCAGGAGATGTCGCTTGAGAATCTGCAGATTGGAATGAAGGAATGTATCAAATGTCATAAGGACATAGGAAGAGGCCCTCGCCAATGTGTAGGGTGCCATGAGGAGATAATTACTCCGGATTCCCATAAAAATGCAATGTGGAGGTTGCGACATGGGCAAGAAGCCATTCTGAGCGTTGAAGCATGTGAAGAATGTCATAATTATACCAATGTTGAGGGGAAACCTCTTGAAGCTGAAGATAGAGATGTAGTTGTCTATGCAAGGAAGAACCGCTTCTGTGCAGACTGTCATCTAAATGTGGCTTCTCCCCATGAATTGGGATGGGCTTTCTTGCATACCTCCAATATCAATAGAGAAGAAGCAGATAGTTGCAAAATCTGTCATGAATTGAATCAGCCCACTGAAGGGGGTACTAGTACGAGGCTATATTGCTCAAAATGTCATGAGGAAAACCTTGGATCGGCGTTTTTTAGGTAGGAGAGATAGAGAATATGGATAAAGACGAGCCGTCTTTGGAAAATGAGGAATTGAACACAACGGAGATCTTCATAAATTCCTCATTGACTCATTCAGTTGCTCCGCACGAAAATCAAAAGACTGTTGACCCTTATGAGGTTACGCAGGAAGCAAAGGATTATGATAGACAGAGTGATAATCCTGAAGATGGAATAATTCAGGAGGATGCAAGTCTAGTTATAGGCGATCAAGTGAACTTAAATGGCAACCCTCCCAATCCCCCTAAACAAAAAAAACAATTGCTAAAAATACTAGTCCTGTTCATTTGTCTATTAGCAATTGGAGCGATTGGAGCGACTCAAGCACCAAGCGCAAGCTTCGTTTGTCAAGGCTGCCATGAAATGAAGCCGGAAATTGTAACTTGGCAAGCCTCAAGTCATGCGAAGATTGCATGTATACAATGTCATACAGAAATCGATGCAGGGCATTTTCTTCAAATAAAACACTTTACTAAAAAGTATTATTTACCCATTCAAGTAAAGGAGCCAGTCCCTGAGTCCGTATGCCAGAATTGTCACTCGCTCAATAGGACTGTTACTCCCAGAGGGGATTTAATAGTACCTCACCAGAAACACGAAAAAGAGGGAATTAGCTGTACAGAATGTCATATTGGCGTTGCTCATGGTGGAATTGCCGAACGGCAAGAAACGATTGATGGAGATTTCAATCGATGGAATGATGTGACAGGTAGACAAAATATGTCCTGGCAGTATAAGACGCTAAGTATGGAACAATGTCTAACTTGTCATAAAGAACGTAAGGGGCCTCAAGACTGTGAGGCATGTCATAGTCGAATTGTACCCCCGCCGTCGCATCAAACGAAGGATTGGATTCAAAAGGGGGTTCACGGACAAGATGCTTTTAAAAATCTTGATTCCTGTAATGAGTGCCACAGTTATTCTTTAAATTTAGTTCGTGTTCAAATGGATGATAAGGTTGGTTCCTATGCACGGAGCAATTCTTTCTGTGTTGATTGTCACTCCAAAAAACCACCCAGCCATAATATAAAACCATTTTTGCATGGAGGGCGGGCCTCTATGGATCAGAGAGGATGTCTAGTCTGTCATGAAAAAACAACAACCAAGAAGGCAAATGTAGCTACTAAAACTGTTTGTATCTCATGTCATAAGAAACAGCATTCCATGCCAAACTTCCATCCGGTGCCAATTCAGTCAGGGGCAGGTTTAATTCCGAGCTGTTATAAGTGCCATTCGAAAAACAACTGTTCAAAGTGCCATAAGTAAGGAGGAAATCGTAATGACGGAACCCATGAATCCTAGTATCAATCAGAACTTAGGATTTAATCCTCAAGTTCAACATAACCGAGCTCAGAACCCAAAACCCTATAAAACGATAAAGTTATGGAAAGAGGTTTTAATCCTATTAGCTTGTACTTTAAGCATCTTTAGTCTTGGACTCTATATTGGTAACCACTATTTCTGGAACCAGTTTGATAAGACCCCCATTCTTGAAAAACAGTATCAAAGTGCCATGGAGAAGGTTAAACAAAACCCAGGAAGCGCTTCTAATCATGTCGACTTTGGATGGGCTCTTTTCCAAAAAGGGCAATACAATGAAGCTTTGGCAGAATATAAAAAGGCCACTGAATTGGACGACAAGAATTTTCGGGCGTATCTTAACTTAGGTATTGCTTATAAACAGGTTGAGAAGATGGATATAGCAATTTCTACGCTCCAAAAAGCAGTCGAACTTAGCCCTAAGTCTTATGAAGCCCATTATTATCTTGGACTTGCATATCAGTTGAATAATAAGTTAGATCAAGCCGTACAGGAATTGGAACTTTCAGATAAGCTTCACCCTGGATCAACCCAAATCATATACGATATTGGTCAGACACGAGAAAAAATGGGGAATATTGAAGAGGCCAAAAAAGAATATCAATCCGCCCTTCAATTCGATCCTCAATTTGCAAAAGCCCAAGAAGCATTAAGCCGCCTGGGAGGTGTGAAGTAAGATGTCAACCAGTATTATTAATCGTCCCATGAGAAGGCGAAATATGTACATAATCTTAGCCTTAATTCTACTCATTGAGATTGGATTATTTGCTTGGTCTTATATATCGAAAACAAATCCTGTTAAAACGGTCACTGAATATCTGCCTGTGGGTTCAAATACACCGACTTTTCAAGCAAATATTTATGGACCTCTAACTGATCCGTTAAACAAGCCAATGGCTGTTGCTGTCCTGAATCGCACCATATATATCACGGATACCAATAACCAGAGAGTACAAGTTTTTGATTATGATGGAAATCCGATTTCAATGTTCGGTGAAAATGGGCAAGGAGAAGGGCAGTTCCGATTCCCTTATGGAATAGCAAGTGACGCACAGGGTCAACTCTATATTGCTGACCTCTATAACGGTAATATATCAATATTTAGTTCAGATGGACAATTTATAAAGTATTTTGGAGAAAAGGGAGAATTCGAACGCCCAGCCGGTTTGGCAATTGATGGAGGTAATCTATATGTAAGTGATGTTGCTAAGAATGAAATCAAAATCTTTTCTCTAGATGGTACGAAGCTTCTGAGTTTTGGGAAAAAGGGTACAGGTGACGGTGAACTGAACTCACCCAATGCTGTAGTGCATGCTGGAAATAAAATCTATGTTTCTGATACGGGAAATGACCGAATTGAAGTTTATGACGAGCAGGGTAATTTCCTTCTAAAGGTCTCAAGCCAACTCTCTAATCCTCGAGGGATCAGCGTTGATCCCCAAGGTAACATCTATGTGGTCAGTAACTTAACCAATAAAGTGGTGGTTTTTAACTCCAAAGGAGAAAAATTAACTACTATCGCGCAGATTGGTTCGGAGGATGGCCAAATCCGGTTTCCAAATGGTTTAACACGGGATAATCAGGGTCGGCTGTATATTACAGATGTGGGAAATGGCCGGACTGTTATTTTTCAATAATACGTTTGATAGTAAACTCTAACATGGTCTCAAGGGTTTCTTTTCCCAATGGGAGGTACCGCCAATTGGTTTTGAACATCCCTCGGCAGGTCTCCAAGTTCATATGAAAAAGGAGGGAGTAAGAAGAACGATCTTATAGAGCACATAAAGAATTAGGGATGTTCGATAATCGGAAGGAGGAAATATATAATGCGTAAATTTGGCTTATTAGCCATGCTGACATTAGCCTGCACATTAGCTTTTGCGTCGGCTGCATTGGCAGCACCGACGTCTCCACCAGATTTCACCGATCCTGCAGCGCAAGCCTTAGAAACAAATGCTACTGGGGTTGGAACAACAGAGGGTCAACCTTGGACTGACGGAACAAACAGTACTACGTTTAGCGGTCAATCCTACCGCATGACCCCTGATCCTGATGGAAAAAACACTGGAAATGGTGGAACTGGATTTGATAGTCCTGTCCCAAGTTCTGATTCGATCAAATATGATAGCCCAAATAACCAAGTAATTCACAGTGCTTATAGCAAAACTTCTGATGCTTGCGCTTCTTGCCACGCAGTCCATACGGCCGTAAGCAATATGTTACTACAATGGGAAGATCCGCAAACTGCTTGCTGGGCTTGCCATGATGGTACAGTAGCTTCTACTTATGACGTTGTTAGCGGTACTCATAGTGGTGATGCTGTGAATTCCGCAGGACTTTTTGGTCTTGGTAATGAAACAGGCCTTTCTAACCATGGTATGTCTCCGAAGGAAACAGCTTTCGTAACGACTGCAGCTGCACCAGGTGGAGCTGAAGACTTCGCTGCTACTGCTGATTCTAAAACCAATAACAAAGATAAAAATGGAGACTGGAATACTGAATTTACTTGTATCGCTTGCCATGATCCCCATGGGACATATGGAAATGCCCGTATTCTTAATCCAGATGTCAACGGTGTTGCTTCTCAAACCTATGCTAACTTACAAACAGCTAAAGGCGAAGTGACCACAACCACTGACAATTTAACGTATAAGACTGCCACAGGGAACTGGATGAATGGCCGTAATAATGAACCTATTGTTTATGTAGGCGGTACTGTTGTTACTAAAGGCTATACAGTCAGCAGCTATAAAGATGGTACTGTTAAATTCGACGTAACTCCTGCTGGCGCAGTTACAATTGCCTATAAACCGGCTTTGGTCGTTAACATGACCGTTGCAAATAAGTTAACTGCTACTGAAACTGTTAAATATGAAAAAGGTATTAACCAATTCTGCGGCGCTTGCCATACAGACTATAACAACGTTAATAAGGTTCCAGTTTGGAAAGTAGATGCAAATAAAGAAGTAATTAAAGACGTTAATGGTAATCCTGTTCAAGATACAAATGCTGATGGTACTTTGAAGTTCAAAACGGGTGGAGCCTATGCTGAGGCTCTTGGTGAATACCGTGTAGCTTATCGTCACTCCGTTGGATTCACACGTACTGCTAATGCAGCCGACCTTAACTTTACAGATCCTAATTCCTTGAATGCTTCATATCAAGGACTCAAATTTGATACCTCCAATCCTAAGGATCCTAGCAAAGTTGCAGCTACGGTTGACTGCTTAACCTGCCACTATGCACATGGAACTAGTGATGCGTTTATTGAAAGCTCACTAGGACAATTAGGTCAACTACCTGCCTTTATGGGCCCGAATGGTGATGGTCTTACAAAAAATGGAGACCCGATTCTCCAAACTTATGATCCTTCTCGTACAACGGCTCTCAAACGCTTACCGAACATGGGAGTTTGCCAAGTTTGCCATAACAAGACGGGTGTAGCTCCAGAATAAAAAGGAACTAGCTAAAGCTTCTAGCTAGTCCGAAAAATGAGTTAGGATTCGCCTAAATCAATTAGCCTTATAGAGGTACTTGCGGTGCCTTTATAAGGCTTTACCTTTATTATAAGTAATTTCACACAAAGGTTAAGGATATTTCCGTAATTGCTCAAAAAAGTGAACATAAATAGGATGAAAAATAAGCAGATCCACCTTTGTCAATCGTCTGTCTTCCACTTGGATAGGTGACCGAGTAAGTGCTTTATCCAGTCACTCCCTAACGGATTTCTAATCTACTTTGAATACTAATAAGGCATGTGTGCTACTCCTAATAATACTCTGTAGCGAACTACTATCAATGGATGTCCCAACAGAAATACCTTGGAACGTGGAACTCTTTCCTCTCTTGTAAGTTTCCGTAAGTTCTTCGATGTACATAAGTATAATAATATGGTGTACTTTAGGATAAATTTTAATTATCTTTTATGGAATTTTAAAGTGTCACTTAGTAGGATGATAAAAAATACTAAAAACATAATAATTTAGTTTGGGTAAAAAGGTGGCAGGGGAGGTTGTAGATGGATTAAATAAACTTGTCGTTTTTGTAATTCTAGAACGAGGAGGGGGTAAATAAACGTGTATTTATTTAATTTGCTGAATAAAAGAAAGTTGGCAATTTTATGTAGCTTTACTTTGATATTGTGCCTTACCTTATTAACTAAAAATGTTTATGCTTTGGAAAAACCTATACAAACAGTGAAGACTTCGATTGTGATGAATTCTGCTAATCTGTATGGTACTAATTTACCTACAATTACATTGTCAGCGAACTATGATTCTGAGATGTATCCTAATGCAACAATACATTATCAATGGGGCAACGAAATTGAAAAAACCGCAATTAACGGTGTAACCTTTGACGTTATTAACGGGCACAATCTTCTTACATTTTGGAGTACAGTATATGATAAACATGGAAGAGAAATAAATGAAGTAAAACAGAAACGAGATTTTTATGTAAACACAATCGCACCTGGGCTCACTTTAATAATTCCTGTCCAGGATTTCCTTACGAATCAAGATTCTATCGTTGTGAGTGGAACGGCTCAGAATTCAACGACGGTTCAAATTAATAATGAACCAGCATTCGCTGGTTCAGGAGCCTTTAACCAGACAGTATCACTGGTACCAGGGTTTAATACTATAACAGTAACCGATACAAACAATTCAGCTACACCGCCAACATTTATCATAGTTACCCGTACCGGTTACTATGATAATCTACCGCCTGTAATTACTTTAACAGGAGATGAATTGTTAACAGTACAAGTAAAAAACAACTTTAGCGATCCTGGGGCAACAGCTAGCGATAATTATGATCAGAATGTCTTAGTAACTGCTAGCGGAAATGTAGATACGAACTCGGTAGGAACCTACACGCTGACCTATACTGCAATGGATGCCAGCGGAAACCAGGCTACAAAAACGAGAATAGTTAGTATAGTGGACAGTGAAGCACCAGTAATAACCTTAACTGGAGATAATCCTTTAATTGTCCAGTTAGGTAGCGATTTCAACGATCCTGGAGCGACTGCAAGTGATAATTCTGGTGAGAATGTCACGGTAACTACAAGTGGTAGTGTAGATAAGAACACAGTCGGAACCTACACACTAACCTATACCGCGACGGATGCAAGCGGAAACAAGTCTACTAGTATAACTAGAACTGTTAATGTAGTGGACAGCGAAGCCCCAGTTATAACCTTAACCGGAGATGATCCTTTAGTCGTCCAATTAGGTAGCGAATTTAGCGATCCTGGAGCGACTGCAGGTGATAATTCTGGTGAGAATGTCACGGTAACTGCAAGTGGTAGTGTAGATAAGAACACAGTCGGAACCTACACACTAACCTATACCGCGACGGATACCAGCGGAAACCAGGCTACTAAAACGAGAATAGTTAATGTTGTTGACAGTGAAGCTCCAGTTATAACTTTAATAGGGGATGATCCTTTAGTCGTCCAGTTAGGTAGCAACTTTAGTGATCCTGGAGCGACTGCAAGTGATAATTCTGGTCAGAATGCCACGGTAACTGCAAGTGGTAGTGTAGATGTGAATACAGTCGGAACCTACACGTTCACCTATACCGCAACGGATGCTAGCGGAAACAAGACTACTAAAATGAGAACAGTCAATGTAGTGGATAGCATAGCCCCAATTATTACTTTAACTGGAGATGATCCTTTTGTCGTTCCGTTAGGTGGCACCTTCAGTGATCCTGGAGCGACTGCGAGTGACAATTATGATGAGAATGTCAAGGTAACTGCAAGCGGCATTGTAGACACGAAGACGGTTGGAACTTACACGATTACTTACGGTGCAATTGATTCAAGTGGAAACCAAGCTACAAGTATAACCAGAACAGTTAATGTAAAAGACCCTGCTCCTGTAGGACCAAAACTAACCATTATTTCCCCGGTCAACGGTCTTAAGGTTGGGCAGCTACAGGTTACTGTACGCGGAAACGTAGATAATGTAAAAGGCATTGTAAAAATAAATGGACTCAGAGTATATCCAGATGGAACCGGCAACTTTACTAAAATAATTACATTAGCTCTAGGAAGTAACACTATTATCATCACAGCAACAGATGCTCAGGGGAACATTTCGACTGAATCACGAACAGTCAGTGCGCCGTATGTAACGGTAACCTCCCCAACAGACAACCTTTTAACCAGCCAAGGAAATATAG
>CAURZJ010000002.1:0-498962 GCA_963529635.1 uncultured Peptococcaceae bacterium | reverse complement strand
TAACAGGTAAAGCAGTAGCGAATAGTAGCGTACTTGTCAACGGCAACAGCGTAACCGCAGATGCAAACGGCAATTACAGTACAACAGCTACACTGGATCAAGAAGGAGCAAACCTTATCACGGTAGTATCCGGACCGGCAGGTGATGAGACGACCGTCACTCTAACGGTTAAAAAGGACACCAGTGGAACAGGATTGACAATAACCAGTCCATTAGAGGGTGCCAAACTAAGTGGAACCACAGTAACTGTAACCGGAAAGGTAAAAGTGGGTAGCAGCGTCAAGGTTAACGGGATCACGGTATATCCTGATGCCAGCGGCAACTTTACAAAGGCCCTGACCTTAAACCTAGGAGCAAACACGATTACAGTAACGTCAACAGATGCTGCAGGGACCAACGAAACCAAAACGCTGAATGTCAGTGCGCCATATGTAACGGTAACCTCCCCAACAGACAACCTTTTAACCAGCCAAGGAAATATAGCGGTAACAGGTAAAGCAGTAGCGAATAGTAGCGTACTTGTCAACGGCAACAGCGTAACGGCTGGTGCAAACGGTAGTTACAGCACAACTGTTGCACTAACTCAAGAAGGAGCAAACATAATTACGGTTGTCTCAGGGCCGCTGGGGAATGAGACGACTGTGACGACAACGGTCATTAGGGACATGACGCTCCCGTCCCTTGTGGTTAGTTCACCAGCTGGTGATACTTCAGTTGGCTTAGCTCAGATAACAATCACAGGTCAGTCTGAGCCTGGTAGTATCATAAAAGTCAATAATGTTAGAGTTTATCCAGATGCTAACGGTAATTTCGCCAAAACCATCTCTCTAGTTACGGGAGCCAATAATATAACTGTAACGGCAACGGACGCAGCAGGTAATGTTACTACTGTTACCAGAAAAGTAACAAGCACAATATAATAGACAACACTTCAGGAGCATCTCAAAGTAATTTTTGAGGTGCTCTCGTGTGCGCCAGGCGGTTTATCTGCATTGTACTCGAGAGCAAGGTCTTGCATTCGGTCAACCTTCCCCCCCGGGGTCGTACCTCCTTAAGTACGATGAACAATTAACATTCCGTTTTACGCAAAATATAAATAAGGAATGGGCTTCTTGCTCGTGGGGTAACGTGATTTGAATCACATATTTGAATTATACTATTTGTTAATATTAAATAGTGAATATTCCGAATAGGCGGAGGGTGATTCATATGCTTCCGGGAAGAGCGTTAACCACAGCGATGGGGATCCTTCCTCATCATGATCAAGCTCGGGCCATTGATTTAGCCTTAACTGTAGATATTCCTTTTTGGCCACAACTTCCAAGATGGGCTTTTAAGGAAGATATGTATGTTCAGTTTGCCGAACATTTCCCAGGTCTCATTTTGGATGAATCTAAAAAACTTTTACGTTTTTCAAATGCTACCTTTGCCGAAGAACTTGATTCATATCTTGAGCTGAGTACTAATCCCGATTATTTTGCTTTATCTGAGGAGTACTCAAGTACGTTCAGGGAGTTTCTTAAGCGCGATCTTTCTAGTTACCCCTTAATTCGTGGGCAGGTCGTTGGCCCGGTGAGCTTCGGACTTAAGATCTGTGATGAAGAACTAAAACCCATGATCTATAATGACTTTGTTAGAGAAATTCTTTATGATTTTTTACAGAAAAAAATAACCTGGCAGTATGAGAGATTAAGCGAAGTGCATCCTCAACCCTTTGTCTGGTTGGATGAACCGGGTCTCGAGATGATATTTAACTCATTCAGTGCCTATACCTCTGAACTTGCTCAAACAGAGTTCTATACATTTCTCTCAGGACTACCCGGTCCTAAAGGAGTACACCTCTGTGAGAATCCAGATTGGTCCTTCCTATTAAAGGCGGGAATCAATATTCTTTCCGTCGATTCTTATAGTTGGGGTCATATCTTTACTCGCTATGTTGATGAAGTGCATGAATTTCTTAAGCAAGGTAATATTATTGCCTATGGAATTACCCCAACTCTTACCTCAGAGCTCAATGAAGAAAGTACCGAAACTCTATATCGACGACTTCTCGAATCCTGGGAGTTTATGAGTCGTCGCGGGATAAGTGAAGAGCTCATATTCGACCGTTCTTGGCTTGCTCCGTCTCGATGCTGTCTGATTAATTCGGATGGAATCGAGAGTGTAGAACGTTCCTTTCAAGTCCTAAAGGACCTATCTCAAAGAGTGAGGCGTGTTTAGGCCTCGTCCTAAACCTTCCCCCGGGGTCGTACCCTCTTGGGATTCGACCGAATACTTTAAACTAAAAGAAAAGGTCCTCGGAGATAAAAATCTTCGAAGCCTTTTTCAATGGTATGGGTACTCGTTTTAATCTTTAGTGATATTTTGAAACTTTTAATCATGTTTAACGTGCATTGAGAAAATGAGTTAATTAAGCAGCTTGCGGAAACTGCGTTCCAGGATCTACTCCCTCAATAAGATAATCCACATACTGAATAGAGAGATTCTGAACTGCTCTTATTTTTTCTACGAGTGCATCCCGGATGGGAATCCCGGTATCCACCGCATTTCGGTTGCCGCTAAAGTTGTAGCCATCTCCTCCGGTAAACATGAAGTCGTTGGTTACCACACTATAATAGGTATCGTTATTGACCAGGGTTCCATCCAGTAAGCGCATCGAAGTGATTCTATTTCCGGCAGGGGCTGCGGGATCATAATAAACTTTTACCCCAGTGACTTGTACCCAGCCGATGTTGGAATTGAGAATTCCATTTTCCAGCACTCGTTTCAGGTCTGAACCTTTGAGTTCCATCTTGACCAAGGTATTATCAAACGGCATGACCTCGTACATTTTTCCCATCGTAATGTCACCCGCAGGGATGGAGGTGCGAATACCGCCACCGTTAGTAATTGCAATCTGTGTTCCGGTCTTTTCTTTCATGACATCATCGACCCATTCCCCTAAGAGAGAGGTTCCTTGATCTTTACTGTGAGTCAGTTCTTTATCCGTTGTTCCAAGAACTTCATTTAGAATAGGTGCGAGTTCTTTATCCCATTTTTCGTAAATAACTTTGGCTCGTGGGTCTTCAACAAGATCTGTCTTTTTATAGAGATCGCTCGATACAGAAGGGGCAATTCCTGTGAAAGTACCATTAATATTAAATCCGATTGCTAATTTTGCGAGGGATCGTCCGTTATAGTAAGCCTGAACGATTGGGATTCCATTAACTTTACCGCTAACTGTAGTATGGGTATGGCTTGAAATAATTGCATCAAGACCAATGGCCTTTTTAGCAAGGTCACCTGCTTCTCCCGTAATGTCCATGGTCTTTGGATCTTGGAAAGCCCCAAGGTGGGTTAAGGCAATGACATAATCCGCTTTATTGGTTGATTTTAAGTATTTAGCCCAATAATTTGCTGTTTCAGCCGAATCTTTAAATTCGAGGTCTTTGACAATCTCAGGTTTTGTTTTATAAAGGGTTTCTGGAGTAGATAGACCAACAAAGGCAATACGTTTTCCACCAACCGTAACAACTTTATAGGGCTTAGCCCAAGGTACTGCTTTTCCTGTGTTCTTGTCAATTATATTGGCAGCAAGGAAGTCAAATTTCCCGTCCTTTGCCCAGGTTTCAATCTTATCGAGACCCCAGTCAAACTCATGGTTCCCAAGAGCAGAGGCTTCAAGATTGATAGCGTGCAGAAACTCTGAAACGGGTTCACCGTAAGTTAAATTTGACATTGCGTTTCCTTGATAATTGTCTCCTGCAGAGACAACAAGGGTATTCGGATTCGCTATCTGTGCCTTTTTAATTTCTCCGGCAAGATTGGCAGCTCCAATATTTTTGCCATCTTGTTTCATAGAGCCATGAAAATCATTAAAAGAAAGAATAGCGATTGTCTTATCAGGAGTTTGGAGAACATCCATCCACGTTACACTTCGGACATTGGGGGTTCTTCCATCGGAGGAGGTTGGAAGCTGAAGATCGCCTTCATTAATCAACCGAACCGCGGTGTTGCGTTTGACAGTGTCCCAGTTATAGCCGATAAGCTTCCAGTTGTTGTCTGATTCTGGGAAGATGACTCCGCTTTTAACTTCTTGAACGTATTTTCCAATCAGTTCTCTGACTCCACCGAAATTACCTAGGATATCCTTTTCGAGAAGTTTAGGTAATTCTTCTCCCGCTTTGAAAACGGGTCCAGGGATTAAGAGTTGAGAATTGGCTCGATAATTATTGACCGCAAGTTTTAACGTATCGGTATCTAAAATCGGGGTTCTATCGATGCGGGTTAAGTTGACAATACGTGATCCGGGTTCTTTGGAGATATCTACTTGGTACTTAACGCCTGAGAACATATCATAGTTATAGCCCCGGATTTTTTCGTTGAAGGAAACGGTAAGGTCACCTTCATGGAAGGTGTTGTAATAGGCTGCGGACCATTCCATATATTGCTTCAGTTGTTTTCCCGTCACTTCGAGTAAGTACAAGGTATTGTCGTATTTATAAATTTGGGAAACTCCGGCTTTAGTAATAGGTCCTTTTAAAATATTTGCTGTTGTGCTAAAGGCTGCGGCTGCAGACACTTCTGCACCGGAATAATACATTTGGACTTCATTGATTAAATCAATCATTGGGGTGTCTTCAACCTGAGAGGTGGGAATCCCTTTGACTTCTTCCCCAGGAACAAGATCTTTTGCTCTCAGTTCTCCAATAACGGTCCGAGCATCAACCTTTGCCTCATCATCATAAGGCTGGAGTTTTGCGACTAAGTCAGTATCTGGAATTACATCTTTGTTTATTGGAATTAAGCTTGCTTTCACATCGATTGAACGATTGGCAACAGCGTATTTGCCCTCAGAATTTCTGGTTAAGGTTAAGTTGATTTGAGCTACATTATCCCCATAGCGGCTGGGTTCTGTAATAACAACGTTATTGACCCGGGTTTCAGGAACTTTAGAATGGGCATGCCCGGCAACGATAGCAGCAAGTTCCGGATTGGCTTGAGCGATAACATCGGCACCATCATCGTTTCCGTATTCTTCAGTCGGTCCAACATGAATGACGCCAATCATGACATCCACTTGTCCTTTAAGTGCTTCAATGGTTTTTCTTGTTTCTTCAATTGGGCTTGTTGTAGTGTATCCCACAAGGTTTGCTGCATCCCATTTTGTAATGTTCGGATTGGTCATGCCAATAATTCCGACTTTGACCCCGCCTTTTTCAACGATGGTATACGGTGCGGCAAAGCGAGTGCCATCGGGACGGTAAAGATTACCCGCAAGAACGTTTGCTTTAGATTGAGCCATTACTTTTTCCAAAGCAGGAATTCCATAATTGAATTCGTGATTTCCTAGGGTCCAGGAATCATATCCGATTTCGTTCATTGCACGAATCATTGGATGGATTTCGTTATCAAGAAACAATTGCGACGAGTTATCTTGGATTGTATCCCCATTATCGACAACAATGGTATTTGGATTCGTTTGCCGTGCCTTCTTTACCACCGTGGCAACTTGAGCTAAACTACCGTTAAGATTTTCGGTATCCGTCGCATACTCCCAAGGCACAAATCGTCCATGTAAGTCACTTGTTGCTAACACTTGGAGCGTTACAGTGTCTGAATCTGCTGCGCGTGCGACCACAGGTGAAGTCAGGCTTAAGCACATAACAAGTGTTAAAGCCCACGCCATCCATGGCTTTAGTTTTCGTGTGAACATGAATTTTCTCCCCTCTTACATTTAATTTTCTGGTCCTTTATGACTTATGCACAAGAAGACGATATATGCCAACTTGGCATAGGGTCACTAAAGGTAAGCCCGAATAAGTAGGGGTGGAAAAATATGCCTATACATCTTAAAGATAGATTCTTTGCAAAAACAACTAATTTTGATTAAAGAGACCTTTGGGGTCGGCCTTGGTCCGAGACCTTTGGGTCGTACCTCTTCAGAATTCGACAGAATGTGGCCCTGGGAAAAGGGAGTGGGTGAGTTTGTTGGGTCTATAGATAATCTGGGAATAATTGTAACATCCCCCGAATACATAGAATTAAGTGAAGCTATTATTGTACAGTAGCTTCTTTTTTTACGAAAAGGGGAGAGGATCATGCTTTCTAACTCTAACGTTATGAATTCAAATATTCAAAGGTCCTCTGTTAATGTTTTCTCCTATAATTTTAATGCTGCAGCATCCTTCATTAATAGATTAAAGCAATTGACCCAAGGAAGAAGACTTGTTTTTGCTTGTATAGGAACGGACCGCTCCACAGGTGATTGCCTCGGGCCCTTAGTCGGGACAAGTCTTAAGAAGCTTGGCTACTCAGTGGTAGGTACCCTTGAGAAACCACTTCATGCTCAGAATCTAGAGGACCAGCTTGAATATATACAAAAGGAACTCAGACCGGATCTCATCCTTGCAATCGATGCGTGTTTGGGAAAGATAGATAGTATCGGAACTATTCTTTTAGAAGAAGCCCCCGCGCGTCCAGGAGCCGGTGTGCATAAAGAGCTTCCTACGGTCGGGGATATATCGATTATGGGTATTGTAAATCTTGGAGGTTTTTGTGAGCTCCAAGTCATTCAAAGTACACGTCTTCATACCGTAATGACCATGGCCAATGAAATTACACATCTCATCTGGCGGGCAATTCCAATTAGTCGGGAAAAACCATTAGGGGTTAGCTTATGACCCATCTCAAAATATTGAAGGCGGGGCCATTACTCTAAAATGCAAATGAATAGTTTTGGAAATCTGCAAGATGCCTTAGCAGCTTATAACTCTGGACCTGGTTCGGTCCAGAAGGGAGACTGGGTCAAATTATCTGAGACAATGAGCTACATACAGAAAGTACCGCGTCTTCAGGGAAAATACGAACGAGTTTTGGAGAGAGAGTCAAGGGATTAAAGAAATAAACTATAGAAGAGCAAAAGATTCGAATAAAAAGGGCATTCGGAGAAATATTCTTCGGTACTTTTTCAACATTTAGGATGTTAAAAACCTTGACCTGTGGAGCAAGATTTATTGGACATCCTGTAATATTATGTAATTTTATATGGTATATATTGGAACTAACTTCTTCTTGTGGTATATTTATCAAAGATGGTTATCTATAGGGAGAGGAAGTTCATGGCAAAGCTTAAGTACGTGTTAATTTTTGCATTACTTTTTGTACTGGGTTTCAGCGGCTATAAAACAAAAGGGGAGATGGTTTACCATACTCCTCCCTTGAATAAGGATTTTTTACTTACTGGCCCCCCGCAATTTTTATTTACCTTGGAAGGTGCAGATAAGAAGGAATCATCTTCAGGATTAAAAGGTCCACTTGCGATTACATCATCACCGGAGGGAAAGATTTTCATTGCCGATACCGGGAACTCCCAGATTCGAGTCTTCTCGACTATGGGGAAGCTCGAAACGACGTTTGGGAAAGGTATCTTAAATTATCCCTTTGGTCTAACTTATGCGGATTCGAAGCTCTACGTCGCTGATCCAAATATGATGAAAATCTCTGTCTTTGATGAGAAGGGACAGGAACTCAAACCTTTACTGGACAAAATGCGACTTCCCTTAGCTTCTGGGAAACTTGGAGAGGTCATCCGACCTACCGGAATCCAATATAGTCCCGATGGTAACTTCTATATAGCGGATGTTGGTAATCAATGTATCGTGGTTTTAGACCCCTCAGGTAAATTTATTAAATCGATTGGGAGTCGGGGAACAGAGGATGGGCGTTTCGAATATCCAAACGCCTTAGCAATTATGGCGGATCAGAAACTCTTTGTTTCCGATTCCAATAACGGGAGAATCCAGATTTTCGATAAAGATGGGAAGTTTCTTTATAAAATCAATGGCTCCCAAGGGAAAAACGGACGACTTTCCTTGCCTCGCGGTATAGCTGTTACGAGTGATGGGACAATTATCGTGGTTGATGTCTTTTTGCATATGGTAAGGGCATTTGATCAAGCAGGCTATGAACTTTGGGCCTTCGGAGGAATGGGATCGGAATTCGGTTCCTTTAATTTCCCGAACGGACTCTATGTTGATGAAGGGCTAGGCCGCATCTATGTAACAGATCGTGAAAATAATCGGGTTCAAGTCTTTGGCTATAGATAGGCAGGGGGGATTTTATGTCTCTGCGCATGAGGAAAAGTTGGTGGATAAAGAGCATTATCCTCTTAAGTATTTCTATCAGTTTCTTTGCTCTTCTGAATTTGAATCAACCTGTTAAGGCAATACCCTATTCAGGTGTTTCCGTAAAGGTGGAGCCAATTTTGAATTCAACCTCAAGCAAGATTAATTTGGCCTGGTCCTCCATTGCGCCACAAAACGGAGGGACTATAACCTATGAAGTGAAAAGGAGCACAGATGGAGGCTCTAGCTACGCCTCCGCAACCGCAGGACCGACCTTGAATCTGACGAGTTGGTCTGATCCGGAGGTGCCGAATTATACGAATGTCATGTACCAGGTATTTGCCTTGGAAAAGAGTGGAACCACTGAAACCACTAAACAGGTTGAGCGGACAATCAGTGTATATCCCCCAGATGAAAACACGCATGATAATTTTATGGATAATACAGATCTATGTAGGAACTGCCATTCGACGCACCAGGCGAAGGGAGGAAACCTCCTCAATCAATCGACAACAACTGCAGTCTGTCTCACCTGCCATACCGGAGGAGCCAATTCGAAATATGACGTCATAAACGGCTTTACGAAGACTCTAAATGGAAACGCACCTTCCCTTGGTGGGGCTTTTGCTCATAACGGAGTGGCGGGAGACGTGTGGGGGGGAGCATCGACCACCTCGGCCCATATCACAGATGAATATACCAAGGGTGCGGCTCCCGGAGGAATGAATACGAGCCAAACGATGGGCTGTACGACGTGCCATAGCGGTCACGCGACCGGGAATTATCGAAACCTGAAGACGAGCATGACTGTTCCAAGTGGTGATAATCAAGTCACTACCACAACAATAGACATCGTCGCCGGGGCAAAAACTGCCTCATCGACTTCTGGTGAAGAGCCAGTGTATATGAAAGGGATTAGCTCACTTTGTCAATCGTGTCATTCCGATTATTATGCGGGGACTGGTTCAGGGGGAAGTGGTACTGTGCCCATGTCAAAGTTTCAGACGCCCGGAACATACAGACATCCTGTAGACATTCCTCTCGTTTATAAGAGCACGAATCTAACGACCACCCTCCCTTTAGAACGTAATCCGGAGGATAAGTCAGAGAATCCTGAAAAGATGACCTGTCTAACTTGCCATTATGCACACGGTACTGTTGCGAGCGAATTTAGTGTATCCGCTGTTGTATCGGGAGATGGGACCCCGCCCAAACCTTTAATGTCAACAGCACTTAAACGCTTGAATGCAATGAAGCTTTGTCAGGATTGTCATAAGAAATAGGCTTGTTTGAGGAGATGAGAGCGTGAGAATCTGGGCTAATTCTATATCTATGCTGTACCAAGGGGTTCAAAGTCTGAACAGATTCTTAACCGTCTTAGGGCTAGCACTTATCTTAAATCTGGGAGCTTTCTGCCCCCAAGCATTTGCAGTTGAATTGGCTCCCCAAATTCTCTCTACTATGCCGCAGAGTAATGCTGTCGGGGTTAAAACCTCCTCAGTGATTAGCGTTACCTTTGACAAGGATATGGACGCCTCGAGCTTCAAAGGTTCGAGTTTTATTATCCAGCGAGCGGGAAAAGAGAACATTTCCTCAAGTAGCATTACCTATGATGAATTAAGTCGCACAGCGGTATTTATACCTTACTTGCAACTTCAAACGGATACTCTCTATAAAGTGAAGTTAATGACTGAGATCAAAGATAAGAGTGGAGTGACATTAGCGTCAAATTATGAATACTCTTTTACAACGACTAAATTGGCAGAGCCACCGTCGATTTCGTCTGCACCGAAGATTACCTATACAGCACCTGTGACCGATGAATTAAATGTCGGACTTAAACAAAGTATCACGGTCCATTTTGACTCCGCAATGGACGGTTCGACCATTAATAGTGCGACGTTTTGGGTCGCTCCAGATGTGAGCGGTGACCCAGTAAAGCTACCGGGGGACTTTCAGCTAGCGACGGACAAACGGAGTTTTACGTTTACCCTAAGTCCGAATGCTAAGCTTAATGAAAATGAAAGGTATAAAGTATCTCTTTCGAAAGGCATTAAAAAAGAAACAGGGGGGGAGCCCTTGGCCGAAGATTATTTCTGGACATTTACCACGGGTAAATCGGATTATTCTAAGCACCATGGCTTCTATGAAGAAAATCCAAATTCCTGTAATATGTGCCATCAAGCACATACGGCCTCAGGCAAATCCCTACTCACACAAAGTGCTCAGACGGATGTTTGTTATACCTGCCATGACGGATCAGGAAGCAGTATTAACATTAGAACGGCAATGACCGACCCAGAACTAAATAGTAGTCATCCAATAATGAATAGTGGGAATACGAGTATCACAGGAACCTTAGAATGTTCAACTTGCCATAATCCTCATGGGGATAAGGACCCACAAGGGGTGTACATTCCAGATCTGCTCAGAGTAGCAGATCTCACCCAGCCTTTTAATAGCGTAGACAATTGTATCTCTTGTCATAAGGCAGGGAGTAAGTATGACAAATCAGCCTACAAAGTTAATTCTTATCACTACACAATAGGGAAAGTAAGTTGTAATCAATGCCATTCTCCCCATGGCTCCCCATATTTTTCACTTCAGTCAAGACAAAAGGATAGTATCTTACTTTCGGAGTCGGGAACAAAACAGCTGGTAATAGGGGAATGCTTTGAATGTCATGCAAAGGATAATCTCCCGAATAACCCAGTTAATGTCGGTAGAGATTTCTTAAAGGCTTCAAGCCATAATCCTGAGAAATGTACTACTTGCCATGAACCTCATAGTTCTTCAAGCAATAGCGTTCAGTCAAGTTGTATTACTTGCCACGATAAAGCTCTCGATCAGTCAACAATATCGGGTTTTTCCGATGTTGATAAGAATTTACATTTTCAGCATTCCACTGAAAGCTGTATTTCCTGTCATCAACCCCATGGCTCAGACTATAGAAATTCCGTGACCTTAAACAGTCAGTTTAGCACGAGAGTTATTACAGCTTTCAATACAACAGATAATCAGATGGCTAATCCTAAGAGTTGGACCTACGGCTCTTGTACTACAAATTGTCATACTATCCCTCAACAGAGCATAGTAATACCAAATGCTTCTTTAAACGCTCCCGCGGAAACTCCAGGAACGAGCAACTCAGGAACCGTAGTTGAAAATCCTCCTACCACAACTGAACCAATTTCGGGTGGTACAGGTACGGAGACAACGCCTACAACTACTCAGCCACCGATTACAGATACTTCGGCTTCACAGGCTACGACCACAGATTCCACAACAACACAGACTCCGACAACAAATACCTCGACTACAACGCATACAACTACGGAAACTACAACATCACAATCCTCAACCTCCACCGAGACACCTGTGGCGCCCTCTCCTGACCCTAGTGCACAAAGTACAGACCCATAGAACTCTTAAATTTGTTAGAGAACCATCTGCTTATTCATCAGTTACATAGAGTGCCGAGTAGATCGCTCTCCACCAGCATATTCTCAAGCGAGACCCCATAACCAAGGGAAGAATTCGAGGTGCTTAAATAGGAGACAGCACCGATGAGTTTTCCATTTTGCACGATGGGGCTGCCGCTCATTCCGCAGACGATACCGCCCGTGAGACGGAGTAGCGGTTCGTCTTCTATGACAATCTTCAGATCCATATTCCCGGTGACTTGAGAGAGTACAGTGTAGATGGATATTGTAAACTCCTCGATTTCATCATCTTTGACGACGGTAAAGATGGAGGCTTGGCCTCGCTTGATTGAGTCTTTTGAGGCGATTGGGAGGGGACTCTCGAAAAAGGGAGAGGAGATACGCCCTTTAATCTGCCCGAAAATCCCAACCTCGGTATTTTGCTCGAGGGTACCCGTAAAGTCATTGAAATTGTTGAGATACCCGAGCTTCCTACCGGGATGATCATGATCACCCTTCCTAATAGAGGAGACATTCGAACAGACAATTGTATTTTTCATGAGGGGCTCTTGGGGTATTCTACAGAGTGGATGACCAAGGGCCCCGAATTTTTTGCTTAAGGGGTCATAGAAGGTGAGGGTCCCAAGTCCATCATCAAGGGCTTTTATCCTTACTCCTAGCCGATAATCCTTGGTAGTAGGGGAGAGGTAAGGCTTTACTTTCTTGTGGAGGATATGACCGTGGCGTTGAATTTGAATGTCTACTTCCTCTTTATTGCGTGCCGTTTCATTGATGAGGTGGTGGAGTTCTTGCTCTGAATGGATTGACTTTCCCTCGACTTCAAGAATAATATCATTTACCTTAAGGCCCCATTCATGTGCTGGATAATAACAAATGCCATTCGACTTCATAACTGGAAGTAAATCAAAGATTTTAAATTCTTTCCTAAGCAGCTTCATCCCAATGGAGTGCCCACAAGGGAGCAATTTGAGGTTTGAAAGGATCCGAGAAGGTTCAGTGGTCATATTTCCTCACTCCTTAATCCTAAGCTCTGGAACCCATTCGATCACGCCAACAGTTTGGGAACGAATACAGAAAGTAGGAATACAAAGAGGGAAATATAGATGCAGAGTTCGAGCAGGATGAGAGGGAGGCTATTGGCGTATTTAGAGGGGTGTTCTTCATCATGGATATCTTCATAAGCTGTAGCCAACAGTTCGTACTCCACGGGGTGTTCTTCCTTGAGGTGATGCTTCGAGATTTTCCCGTTATACCAGACTGAGCTGGAGGGGAAGACATCGGGGTTAAGATGCACCCAGAAAAAGTGTCCGATGACTACGGCTAACAGGCAAACAACCGCTTCATTGCTGTGGGCAACTCGGAAGAGCTCTATAACCCAACGAGGCATGATGGCCGCGGAGATATTGGGAAACCAAAGCAGGAAGCCACTCATTCCCATGAGGAGAATACCATAGATGACGGCAAAGTATTCGAACTTTTCTAGATAGGTGTAACGTCCGTAGAGTGGTCGCTCTTTGCGAACGCCTAAGAGATACTGAACGTGGTGAAATGCATCCCGAAAGTCTTTCCAGGTCGGAACCATGCTCCACTTCGGTCCATCCTTCCTGAAGATCTTAATCAGCCAGACAATATGGTAGACCCCGCTTAAAATCATGACGACTGCAGCAGTCAGATGCACGTTCAACATGTTGTCAAAGCCACCAAAAAGGGCGACAACATACTTGGGCCAATCCATGTGAGCGTATTTTATGGGAAATCCCGTAAGGACGAGGAAAAAGATACTCACGAATAGGATAATGTGTTGACGTCGCTGGCTCTTAGTGAATCGCACGATTTTCTCAGGGAACCACTGTTTTGATTCTGTCATAATATAGAATCCTCCCTTCTTATCGGGTTAGATATCCCAATTATTATGGTTATCCTTTTTTGCGTCTTTACGATTTCTCAGCTTGCGGAAGAGTTCGAAGATGGCAATCGTACAGTCTTTCAGGATATCGAAGAGAATCAAGGCGATAAAGAACTTCCAGACCACCCATAGCCAGTAAGCTCCATCTTTTTCGTTGTCGTAAGGCGTGAGGTGTTCCATCCCTTTAGCAAAATTGGCCTGGGGAGTACTATGGCATTTGGCACAGGTTTCCGGTAGATTTTTCTTGGCAATACTCGAATCCGGATTTGTGGGTGGAAGAATATCATGAGTTCCGTGACAGTCAACACAGGTTGCTGCTTTAAGAGACCCTAGATCGACAGCAGTCCCATGATAACTATAGTGATAGGCCTCATTAATGTCTGAATGACATTTGATGCAGGTATCATGAACGTTTAGTTTATTTACACTTGAATCAGGGTCTTTAACAGACTGAATGTTGTGGACTCCGTGACAGTCGGTACACAGCGCGCCGATTCCACCCGTGAGAGAAGGGGAGTGAATGTTTTCATGGGTAACGGAGGCATGACAACCGCTGCACTGATTGTTCATATCGAGTTTTAGATTAGATGTTTCCTTATGAACATTCAGATGGCAATCCGAGCACATCAAGGACTTATGAGCGGATTGATCCAAGGAAGCCGGGGATACATCGGCTTTATATTCTTGCTTGCTATGGCACGACATACAGAGCTCATCGCTTTGAGTTTGTGTCGTTTCTGGGACTGGAGCGGGTTTTTCAGTGAGCCGGGTAAAGGAAAGGGTGAGTAAGACAAGAACTACGAGAAAAAGAAGTTTAAATCCTAATCTTTTTTTCTTCATCAAGAAGCCTCCTCTCATGTACGTAGTCACCCAATCGAAGGTTGCTTCATAGAATGATTCCGAAGGCTATTATTCTATGCTTCAGAATCCAGTACCATTAGGGTCGAAAGGGTAACTTTTCAGGCAATTTTAGGTTTAATTTTGGGGTCACCTTCATATCATTAAACATTGAGGCATCGGCCTCACCCCCATTCTCCAATAAAATCGCCTAAGGGCTTGGTTATCTTAGTTCACTAAGAGTGTCTGAGAACTCAGCTTTAATTTGCTACGTAGTTTATGTCTAAAAGTGTTAGAATAAAAATTTGAAAATTGGTATGTGAGGAGTTTACTCATCTGGAAGCTCTTGAGAAAGTACTCTCATTCACAACTATGCAATTAGATAGATGAAAATGTTAGAGTTCAATAGAAAATCTTGTGGGAGGGTCTTTTGGCCGGACCACCAAAAAAGAATTTGAAGGGGTTTCTCGCTTTGAGGGATAGAAAGTTCTTTGTATACAATTCCTAATACATGATATGCATAGAGTGCTTGTCCACTACACTTAATGGACAAAAATATTTGGAAAAACTATTCCCGGAATCAAGTGATTCTTTGCTTCAGATGGAGTTTGCCTAAGAGGAATACTTACTCCAACGGAAGCTTAGAAGAACTTATCCAGAGACGTAGCAGCCGTTATCGCATCCTCACCGCAAAAGTAGTTCTGTGAAGTTTGCGGTGAGGCAAAAGCAACCTGCGCCGTTATGCTTTTCCTTGTAGCAAGCGGCTTGGGCGAAACCCTCACCCGGGTTTCGTCACTGGATACTTTTGTACATATAGAAGATGGGAGTCTTACGGCTGCTAGTCATCGGACAAATGCATAATAAATTGGCCCTAGCAGTAGTGCTAGGGCCATTGGGGTGTTGCTTACTTTAATTACTTTAATTTTGTAATTTCTAACTCGGCTTTCTCGAGTAGCGCTTTGGCTAAGGCATAGTTATGAGCTCCTTTGGAGGAATCGGAGGTAACATACGAGTAGTAGGTAAGGGCGTTGTTAAATTGAACGACCTTGGGGTCCTTGGGATCAACGGTTGCAAGCTTTTTCTGCCAGCTATCAAATTGTGGTTTTAGTGTCTCGAGTTTTTTGAAAATTTCATCTTGGCGTTGCTGAATTTTTGTTATGGTATTCGTAGGGTCATAATGGCAGGTGATGCATTTGTCTTGCTTGAACATCTTTGTGAATTCAGTATAGTTCATCTTCGTGCCGACACGTGTTGTTCCTAGAGCATCATAGGTTGCTGTGACCCCAGGAACCATAAAGTCGTGTTTTAGGCCATTGGTAACGTGACAATCTGTGCAAGAGAAGGTATCCTTCATCGCTGCCCATTTGTAAGAAGGTTTGGAAGGAACGTCACCGACCCCAAGGCCTTCAATCATTTGTTTTTGGGAGTGGTGAACTTCTTTCCCTAGAGTAACCGTACCGGCTGTATGACAGGTTGCACAGGACTCCCAGCCCGTATGGCGTAAGGTAATCATTTTGTCTCCACCCATGTTATGGCAGACCAAACAGGTGATTCCTTCACGATCTTTGGCGTATTTTCCGCCTGAGTAGAAATCGGTGAGTTTGGCATTGGCATCGCGTATAATGGCCGTTTCGGAGTGGCATTTGATGCAGGCATCTTCATAATCGAAGGATGAGTCATTTTCTTTTTCAGAAAGTAGAGTCGGGAACATCTTAAAGTGTTGGCTTTGTCTGACTTGATCGATGATACTTACTGCCTTAATCGCTTGAGTGGAAGTTTGTTGGGCACTGGGTTCAGTTTTTGAAGGTTCAGTTGTGGTAGCCTTGCTGCAGCCAATGAGGATTAGCGAAGCGAATAGAAGAATTACGGCTGATTGAACGAGAGCTCGGAGTTTCATGCACTTCCTTCCTTTCTTTGTTAGAAATTATACAAAGGGTCAGAGAACACCTCCTTATCTTAGTTGCCCCTAATGAAGTCGTGAAGATACGAAGGAACGGAACAAAAGTTCACTGATACACTATATTATCTTTCATGAGAGTTCATGTACCTAAAAGTAAGTACACATTACCTTTGTTTAGACAAATATTCACATATTAGGGTGAATAATTTTCAGGGTGCTCTCCTATCTATTAATAGCACAAAAAATCCCATATGTAAATAATATCCAAATTATCAATAATGTGTTACAATATCATAAAGGAAAAATGGTACATTCACAAAGTCGTAACACATATTGAAGCCCAAATACCTCTGCGAAAATAAAATGGAAAGAGGAAGGAGTACGAACATGGCCAGAGAAAAAAAGCTTCAGTTGAGCCGAAGAACGGCGTTGAAGGCCGGTCTTCTAATGGGAGGAGCCTTGGCGCTCGGAATCATTCCTGAGGGTGTCAAGGCCGATTCCCCCTCGACGTCTGAGGGGAACCCTGGGAACACGAAGAAACAGCTTGCCTTTCTGTATGACGAGACGAAATGTATAGAATGTGCTGCTTGCGTCGCCGCGTGTCGTAGAACCAATCAATGGGAAGAAGGGGTGGAGTGGCGTAAACTATTAACTACGGATACCCATGTATTATCGATGAGTTGCAATCATTGTGAAGATCCGGCGTGTGTAAAAGTCTGCCCAGTCAAGGCGTACGCAAAGAGAGAAAAGGATGGAATCGTTACCCATAATAGAAAGCGCTGTGTCGGATGCAAATATTGCCTTTATGCCTGCCCCTATCATGCACCTCAATACGGTGAAGAGTCCGGGACCATCAGTAAATGTCAATTCTGTTATACGCTTCAGGATCAAGGCGAGAAACCAGCTTGCGTGAAGGCCTGTCCCGTGAAGGCCTTACAGTTCGGAGAACTCAATGAGCTCATGAAGACTCCAGGGGCGGTTCGCGGGATGATGAAGGGATTACCTTCCGCGGAAATTACGAAGCCTTCTATCGTTCTTATTCCGAGGAAGTAACTCAAAGGGAGGAAAGGATATGGAATTACATTGGGGCTGGCTCATTGGGATTTACCTTTTCCTTGGTGGACTCGGGGCTGGTGCATATTTATTGGCGTATGCCGCTGAAAAGGGATACCTTGGTGATGCGTCGAGTTTAAGTAAGTATGGATATTATCTGTCTGGACCGCTGGTGGCGATTGGGGCGGGGCTTCTGATCTTTGACCTCGGGCAAGGATTACATAAGCCTTGGCTAATTATCGGGATGTTCCTCAATTTTAAATCCGTAATGACTTGGGGGATATATATATTATCGGCCTTTATTGGAGTGTCTCTTCTTCGCGCCTTTTTCGCCTGGAAGAATAAAAAATCTCCAGAAATTATTGGATTCGCAGGTGCTGTCTTGGCCCTTTCTACCTGCGCTTACACGGGATTACTTCTTGCAGTAGTCAAAGCGGTTCCCTTCTGGAATTTTTACTTGATGCCCGTTATTTTCGTCGTGAGTGCTTTATCCACTGGTCTATCGTTGGATTCGGTATTAGCTCATCTTTTTGAGAAAAGGGAATTAAAAGAGGGTAAAGCCAGTGAAATCCATCTTGCTTTAGTCGGAATCGAACTCGTCCTTCTCACGATTTTCTTCGGAATTATATTAATCGGGATTAAGGGACCCATTGCTCTCGCTTCAGCCAATAAGATTCTCTTTGGCGAACTTTCCATGGCATTTTGGGTAGTCTTGGTGGGTATGGGTTTGGTTGTTCCCTTCTTATTCTATAGCTATACTGTCTATCGGGCGCACAGTAAAGTAAGCCTTAAAGAGCGAGGATTCATTTATGATAGCGTGCCTGTTCCTGCAGTTTCTACGATGGAAGAAGCGGCGACTTCACATGGGTCAGGTCACTCAGTTGCCAACAAAATAGCGGTTTGCCTGTGTGATAGCGCAGTAATGGTCGGGGGATTAGCCCTGCGTTGTCTTATCGTTTTCGCAGCGGTACCGGTTTGGAATGGGATGATAGGATAAGTTAAATTTTGTTTGGATATTAAATGTTTATTGACAATGTGATTGGGTTTTCATATAATATGTCTTGTCACGCGGTCGTGGCGGAATGGCAGACGCGCTAGGTTCAGGTCCTAGTGAGGGAAACTTCATGGAGGTTCAAGTCCTCTCGACCGCACCATTTTATTTTTCTATATACACACATTTATACACACATACAAACAAAAACAAAAACCGAGGTTACGAACCCTCGGTTTTTTTATGTTCTTCTTTATTAACAAAAATTCCTTCTATAACATTTGAAGCGTGTTTATCCATATCGGTAAGAGCGTGGTATATCTTTCTTGTAATTGATGGGTCACTGTGCCCAAGTCTCTCGGACGCTACTTTATCAGTCATTCCATACTTAAGAATAATTACGGCGTTTTAATGTCGTAGATCGTGAAATCTTATATGGGGGAGATTATGTTTAAGTAATAGCTCGCTAAATTGTTCGCTATATGAGCCTGGTAAATACTCATCAAAACGTCTAAATCCAAAACCCCAGAACATAAGTGTATCTCCCTTCTTAGAAGATTACTCCCAAAGCAATAAGAATCAAAATAGCAATTGCAATGATCCCTGCACCGACACCTGCGCCAGCACCAGTGCCATAGGGAGCAGCTACTGGAGGACAGCAAGCACCACCATAGCCCATGCCATAACCCATTCCGTACATGACTTTACCTCCAATCCTATATTGTTTTAATTAGACTACTTAGAAGACGATTCCCATTGCGATGAGAAGAAGAATAATGACAACTACGATTGCTATACCTGGTAAGAAATTAGGTCCACATCCACAGGCTCCATCTACACCAGCACCAAATGCCATTTTAATTTCCTCCTTTTCCCGAAGATTCTACAGCTTATGCTTTGTCTGTTGCGATTGCCACAATATGGGAAATTTTAAACTGAGGCGTTGATTGTTATGTATCCTAATCGCCATAAACCGAAAAACAAAGGTGACAAGTCAAATTGTGGTACATGTTGCCGCTATGACTGGAAGAAGCAAGAGTGCAAAGATAAGGATGAGCATTATGCCGAGTGGGAGAGGGAGCATGGATGGGCTGAGCGGATGATGCGGGAGAATCGGGGAATATCAGGGCCAATGTAAAAAGGACCAGGCGCGGAGCCCAGTCAAATACTTAGATCATTTTATATGGTGTTCGGGATCGTTCTCAAGTTCAATCAATATACGGAGTAATATAACTATTAAATTTACTAGCATTACTGTTGCCCTCCTTTGTTAGCTAAAAGGATGGAAACTAATACAATATATTCGACTTGTCCATTTAATGTTCATAGAAGGAGTTTGAGCTGATGATGTATAGTAATCGAGGTGTGAGGCTGTACTAGCAAATAAAAAAAACCAAGAATATTACAAGCGAGCCAACACAGTCCATCATGTTCAGTACGTTAGGAAATATCCACGGTTGGCACTGAGCAAGGTATATATATTCCAAGGGAAAGAGTACAAGAATCTTATTCCATTGTGTCATACTTGCCATGAAGAAGCGCATGGATACAGGAAGAAAGAAAAGAAGAAACCATTGACTGAGGAGAGGTGGTAAAGATGGAGCCAATAGATATCTTTAAAAAGATCCGAGATGCAAGTGATGAAGTTGTCAAAGCACTTGAGAGTAATGATGAAGAAAAAACATTCCCGAACTTTTTATATCACGACCAATGGGCACGTCAGACAAGGCGTGCTAGACGATAAGTTAGCCTGAGCCAAAGGTATTTTAAATGGGACGATTAAAGACCTAGGGCTATTGTCATTGATTTTTAAAATTGACGATGAAAAAGAGGCCTTAGACCCAAGGATGTGGGATGAGGCAAATCCATCATTGGGGTTTTTCCCGGAACTTCAAAAAGAGATGAATAAAGAATTTATCCAGATGAAATATGAGCCGCATATTGAACAGGAATTTTACACCAAGCGGATGAATTGGCCAAAGGGCAATAAGGAAATACAAGTAACAGACTGGGATAATATCGCAGCGAAAAGAATTTTTCATTTAATATGTGAAAAAAGGAATTAAGGTTCTTTCCTCGAAGTAATATTCATAATAGTATGAACTATGAAAAAAGGATAGAAACTTTGTATGGAAAAGTGAATGAATAGATATCTATACTAAGGAACAGAAAGGGTGGGGGAGTTGAAGCATGTTTACGAAGCGACCTATACTCAATTGGATGAAGTGGTTCAAGTCATCGATCAATATTGGGATATACTGAGCGAACGCCCGATGACAAAAGAGGAAATAAAAAGTCGAAGCTACTGGGAAGATGTGCACCATAAGGGAAGGCTTATTATATACAAAGAAGATAATAACGAAGTAGGAGGGGTAATCTCCCTTTTTAAAGCGGGTAAGGATGTGAAGATTGACGTCTTTTTTATTGTTCCTCCTCTTAAAGAGCAAGGAATTGAATACAAAATGCTTCGCGTCGCTGAGAGAATCGCAGTCAATTGGTCGGCCGAGCAAATCAGTTGGTTATTTTTAGGCAAGGAGGACATCGAAAAGGAATTTCCGGTATTCGAAAAGTTAGGGTATGTCTTACATTGTCCTATGAATCAAAAAGGGTATGTCCTCCTTGAAAAGAAAGTTGTTTAGGACTAAAGTCCTATTGAATACTAAATATGAATGGAGCTAAAATAGGACAAAGGGGAAAATTTCGGGAAAAAAGAGAATATTAGAGGTATTACGTCTTATTTAGCGAATATTGTCTCCCTAAAGACGTCTTTGTACAGGAAAAGAGCAGGAGAATTTTATGCGATTAGTTAATATTGCTTATGTAGATGAGGGAGAGGTACTCGCTAGACCCCTGGTTAGTCCTAATGGAAAAATTCTTCTTCAAGCGGGAGTGGCACTTACTCAAAACTATATCCGAAAATTAGACTACTTAGGCGTCGACACACTATTTATCGAAGATGATGCCTTGCAGGATGTGGAGATTTTCTCGGCTATATCCTTAAGGACTCGTGAGGTTGCGTATTCATCCCTTCAGAATTTAACGAGGCACATTCAAAGTGAACGGTTGCATTCGGTGAACTTGCTCCAGATTCAGGCTGCGGTACAAGCGATTATCAGCGATTTGCTTTATAGTAAGGATCTACTTGGAAATGTACTTGAAATCCAGGGCTATGATGACTATACCTATCATCACTCGGTTAACACCACGATTATTGCTTTGATAATGGCTATGGCGATGGGATGGCCAAGTCATAAACTCTTGGAACTCGGTATGGGCGTTTTGATGCATGACGTGGGGAAAATCAAAGTGCCACAGGAAATACTGAACAAGAAGGGTCCTTTGACGAGTGAGGAGTTCGGAGAAATCAAAAGACATGCCGAGTATGGTTTTGAAATCCTTAGAGAAAACAGAGATGTGAGTTTGCTTTCTGCTCATGTTGCACTTCAGCACCAGGAACGTTGGAATGGATCAGGGTATCCTAGGGGATTAAAAGGAACTCAGATTCATGAGTTTGGAAGAATTGCAGCTGTAGCGGATGTCTATGAGGCCTTAACAAGCAAAAGGGTTTACCGAAATGCCATGCAGCCTTACGAGGCCTATGAGTATGTGATTTCCAATTCAGAGACGCTCTTTGAGCCTAATTTAGTTAAAAATACCTTTTGCCGCTATATCACTCCTTATCCCTCTGGATCAGGAATTCGCTTAAGTAATGGCCAACGTGGAAATGTTGTTCGGCAAAATACCGACTTCCCCACTCGCCCTTACGTTCGAATGACTCATGAAGGAGAAGTGCGCTTAATTAGTCCGATCGATTATAACTTGGCAGAGCATCCATCTTTCATGATTGTTGGGATTGAGAATAAGTAAAATGAAAAATTTAAAAAGAAGCAAATTGAATCGCGGTTCAATTTGCTTCTTTGCTTTTGTCCCTTTAGTCTAGCAGCGAGGAAAACTCAGAGGGGTTATCAACGGGTTTATGACATGAAAAGTTCTCGCAGACATAGGCGGTCAACTTCTCTGACTCGACGGGATAGTCTTGGACCCAGGGAATAAGATGACCCACTGTTCCCTCCTGATAGAGAAGAGTAGAGTAGGGACGAAAACTAGAGAAGTAGATTCGCTTCATTTCAGGCAATTCGGCGTGTCGCAGGTCACCAGCGAGGACGATTTCCTTGCTTGGGTTCAGTGCGAATTGCAGTGCCTGCAAAAAAGCTGTATACCCCGAAGGGTAATCGGAGAGAGTCGAGCGGAAAGCGGAGATTTGTTCTTCTGCGCGCTTCTCCCATTTTGCATCTCCTGTGAGACGTGCCAGGCGAAGGAGATTGAGTGCAGATATGGAATTCCCAGAAGGAGTTGCTCCGTCGTAAATCTCTTTTGGACGGATAAGGAGTTCTTCAGCATCAGAACCCGTAAGAAAATAACCACTCGCTTCTGCATCTAGAAAGAGGGTTTCTTGTTCATTCTGCAGGGTAAGAGCAAATTCGAGATATTGAGGCCTTCCTGTGGCTATGTAGAGTTCAAAAAGCCCCCAGATAAGGAAAGCATAATCATCAAGATATCCTAAATGAGCTGCTTCACCGTCTCGGTATCGAGCCCAAAGGCGTTGATTTATGTAAAGGTTATTTTGGATAAATTGGACGGTCTTTTCTGCGGCTTCTGCATAAGTTAGATCTCCTAAGACTTGGGCGCCTTTGGCAAGGGCGGCTATCATTAGCCCATTCCAGGAAGTAAGAATCTTGTCATCTTTGTGGGGATGGATTCGTTTTTCACGCGCGAGGAAAAGCTCCTTACGGCATTCTTCAAGCAGTGTCCTTAAGGAAAATAAGGATTGTCCTGAACTTTTTGCTAATGTCTCCCAATCTGAGGGGAGAAGATTCGGGATGTTTTTCGCTTCGAAGTTACCCTTCTCCGTAATATCGAAGGCCTGACAATAAAGAGCACCACGTTCAGTACCAAGAATGTCCATGATCTCCTTGGGTGACCATACATAGAATTTTCCCTCGACTCCCTCAGAATCTGCATCTTCTGCAGAGTAAAAGCCCCCTTCAGGCGAGGTCATATCCCGAAGGACATAGGAAAAGATTTCTCGAGCTTTTTGTTCATCCTGAGACCTGTGCTGATACTGATAACTCTCAAGATAAGCAATAGCCAGTAAAGAGTTATCGTAAAGCATCTTCTCGAAGTGGGGTACAAGCCACTTTTCATCCGTGCTATAGCGCGCAAAGCCAAAGCCGATATGATCATAGATTCCGCCTTTTCCCATCATGTCTAAGGTTGTACCTACCATAATATAGGCTTGCTCATCTGAATGGTCGTGCGCATAACGAAGGAGGAAGTTAAGATTGTGCGGTGAGGGGAACTTTGGAGCTCGACCAAAGCCTCCATAACGGTGATCAAAGCTCTTTGAAAAGGTATCATAAGCTTTCTTATGAAGTTCATTGGCCCAAGCTTCGAAATCATTATCGAGATGGGGACTCAAAGGTTTTACAGAGTTTTCCCTATGTGAGGTAACGGCCTTGAAAATCTCATTAGCTGACTCGCGGACCTTATTCTCATCGGACTTCCAGAGTTCACCGATCTGGCTCGCGATATCCATAATACCCGCTCGTCCGTACCGCTTTGTTTTGGGGAAGTATGTTCCTGAGAAGAAAGGCTTTTTCTCTGGAGTCATTAGAATAGTAAGAGGCCAACCTCCTGAACCAGTTAACGCTTGACAAAATTCCATGTAGATATGGTCGATATCTGGACGCTCTTCCCGGTCAACTTTGATGGAGATAAAGTAGCGGTTAAGTAATTCTGCTACCTCAGGGTCTTCAAAGGATTCTCTTTCCATGACATGACACCAATGGCATGTGGAGTTCATGAGCGACTAGGAATACCCAATAGAAAGGAAAATAGGCTTGATCTCTGTTTTTGCTGTTTGAAAAGCCTCTTCTCCCCAAGGATACCAGTCTACAGGATTATTTGAGTGCTGAAGTAGATATGGTGATTTTTCCTTAGTTAATCTATTGGGTTTGTTTTTAGTAGTCATTGGGCAACACCTCCTTTGCAGTAAATATGCGGATAGTATGCCCAGAACGACTTTTAAAAAATTGCAGGACCTTAACTCTAAATGTAGAAATTACTTGATACAGCTATAAATGAGCGGAATACTGCCCCTAATTTAAGGTAATAACAAGCAGGTCTACCTGAAGAGGACGACTACTGTGAAAACTACTAGAGAAAGTGGAAAGACACTATGGGGAAGTTGCAGGCTTCTTACAGGAGGAATTTTTATGGCGCAAACAACCAAAAAAGCACTTGCCGCATCGCTCAAAAGGTTACTTACTGAAAAACCACTCGATAAAATTACTGTTGTTGATATTATCGAGGACTGCGAAGTGAACAGGCAAACCTTCTATTACCATTTTAAGGATATCTTCGACCTTATCGAATGGATTTATAAAAGCGAAGCTACAAAAGCGCTCGACGGTAAAAAAACTTATGATACGTGGCAACAGGGTATCTTGCAAGTTTTTGAATATGTACTTGAGAACAAGACGTTTGTAAAAAACACATATAATTCCAACAATCGGGAGCATTTAGAACGCTACCTCTATAACGAAACCTATAACCTTTTGATTGGAGTTATCGAGGAAAAGGCAGACGGTATGATAGTAAGAGAGGATGATAAGGCATTTATCGCTCATTTTTATAAATATGGATTTGTAGGGATTATGCTCGACTGGATTAGCAAAGGGATGAAGGAAGAGCCGTCAGCCATAGTAGAACGGTTAAGCATACTTATTCATGGGGATATTGAGTTGGCGCTTAAGAAATTCAGAACTGACCATCATATTTAGAGAAACAGGATCTATTGTATAAATTTTTTACAATATTGGCTTTGTGTTGAAGTTTTCAACACAAAACCAATATTGTCTATTGTGAACCTCCGGCACTTTCTTTACTCTATACTTATAAAACATAGATTCGGAGGTAATCACAATGTATTATAGTAATGGAAATTATGAGGCATTTGCCCGTCCTAAAAAACCAGATGATGTAGATAAAAAATCAGCTTATCTGGTCGGCTCCGGATTGGCATCCCTGGCTGCTGCATGTTTTTTGGTGCGAGATGGTCAAATGAAGGGTGAGCATATTCATATTCTTGAAGAACTTAGTCTTCCCGGCGGAGCCTGTGATGGTATCAATGACAGCCAAAAAGGCTTTATCATTCGCGGTGGACGCGAAATGGAAAACCATTTTGAGTGCCTGTGGGATTTGTTCCGTTCAATTCCCTCGCTGGAGACAGAAGGCGCTTCTGTTTTGGACGAGTACTACTGGCTAAATAAGAAAGATCCGAACTATTCACTGTTGAGGGCAACTGTGAACAGAGGTGAAGATGCCCATACCGATGGGAAATTCGCACTAAGCGAAAAGGCTTCCATGGAAATCGTAAAGTTGTTCATGACCCGCGATGAAGATTTATATGACAAGAAGATTTCCGATGTCTTTACAGATGAATTTTTTACATCTAACTTTTGGCTATTTTGGAGAACGATGTTTGCCTTTGAAGAATGGCATAGTGCCTTAGAAATGAAGCTCTATGTTCAGAGATTCATTCATCACATAGGCGGCTTACCTGATTTTTCTGCTTTAAAATTTACCAAGTACAACCAATATGAATCATTGATTCTCCCGATGGTAAAATACCTGGAATCTCATGGTGTTCAGTTCCAATATGATACCATGGTAACCAATGTTGTTTTTGATATCAAAAGTGATAAAAAGGTCGCCACGAAAATTGTTTATCGGCATGGCGAAAAAGAAGAATATATTGACCTAATAGAAGACGATTTGGTGTTTGTTACGAATGGTAGCTGCACAGAAAATTCTTCTCTCGGTGAAGATAACCATGCACCTGAGTTTAATAATTCTGTCGGAGGTTGTTGGAGTCTTTGGAGAAATATCGCCAAACAGGATCCATCCTTCGGGCGTCCCGACAAATTCTGCACCAATACAAATGCAACAAACTGGGAATCTGCTACGGTTACCACACTTGATAAAAGAATCCCCCCTTATCTCGAGAAAATTTGTAAACGTGATCCATTCAGCGGGAAGGTTGTCACCGGTGGTATTATAACAGTAAAAGACTCAAAGTGGCTCATGAGTTATACCGTAAATCGGCAGCCACATTTCAAAGAACAGCATAGAGACCAGCTTGTTGTTTGGGTATATGGTTTATTCACTGATATCCCGGGTGACTATATTAAGAAACCGATGAGAGAATGTACCGGTGTGGAAATTACAGAAGAATGGCTTTACCATATGGGTGTGCCTGAATCTGAAATTCACGATATGGCTACAAAATCTGCTCACTGTATTCCCTGCATGATGCCATATATCACTTCGTTCTTTATGCCACGAACAAAAGGTGACAGACCAAAAGTCGTTCCGGACGGTTGCGTAAACTTTGCTTTTATCGGACAGTTTTCCGATACCGTTCGGGATACGGTATTTACAACCGAATATTCAGTAAGAACAGCAATGGAGGCGGTTTACACCTTGCTGGATATAGACCGTGGCGTCCCTGAGGTCTTTGGTTCGTGCTATGATATCCGGGTACTGCTGGATTCCACTTCAAAGATGATGGATGGCAAGAAGCTGGTTGATATGAAACTCCCTTTTATACAGAACTTGATTCGAAAGAAAGTTTTGAAGATGGTCTCGGGAACAGTCATTGAAGATTTACTGAAACGGTACAATGTAATTTAGTGATATCATAAATAGACTATAAGTAGATTAAAACGGGTTTAGTATTATAAAACTGAACCCGTTTTCTGATTGATTGTGTTGTAAACTTAGTTATTTCTGATAGACTAATTATATTTCGGTCTTCAAAATAACAGACAGCTAAGGTGGTTACGAAGTGGGTCAAGCGCTGAAATCACGGAAAATATGGATAGGATTTACCTTTTTCTTGCTGGGAATCTTTATTCCTTATTGGATAAAGCCCCAACTCCTTGGGTTGGATCAGTCTCTTCAAGCGATGGTGTATAGAGCAAACGGAAGTGACATAATGATCAATTCCTTCCTTGTTGTGTCTATTAATACTATCGTAGCCATTCCCCAGTTTCTTAGTGTGGTGATGCTCGGAGATGGAATGGCAGAGGCTTTTAATCGATCCGTATTGAAATCCGTCGTCCCTTTGACCGTCGTACCCCTGGCTTATATCATGGTCAATCAGCTGACACCCTTAAATTATAGTTTTGGGGCAACTGATGTCTTTCTATGGATTACCATCGTTATTATGCAGAGACTAAGTCCACAAAAGTTAAATTTGGGTATGAAATTACTGGTTTTTGCCCAACTTATTTTCGGGGTGACTTGGTTGAATCAAGTCCCTTACTTTACACGTTTTGGGTTTGGAATTGGTTCCTTATCGATTAAGGTAAAAGAAGCAGCGATACAAATGGGATTCGGTGAGGTTCTCGCTCTCTATGCGAATGTCTTGCTTTTTATCTTCGTAGCCAATGCCATTACTTTGTGGGTTTACTTCGTTCTATTCACGGAGAAGTGGGCAATTTCTCAGGATCTGCACCGTGCTCAACTTGAGGCTCAGGTATCTCGTTCAGGGCGAGAAGTTCTTCATCTTGTTCACGATCTTAAGACACCACTAGCCTCGATTGAAGGACTTGTTTCCTTGATGGGATTACGATGGCCGGATCCTAAGCTGCAAGAATACTGTCAAGCCATCGAGGGTTCAACGCATTCGATGAGCCAAATGATTTCAGAGATTTTATATGAGGATCAAAAGGATTGGAGTGAGGTGAAAGATCTTATTGACTATATTCGAGCGAGCCATTTTAGTGGTACGAAATTATCCGTAGATATTGAAATTCAGGGTGAACCTCATTCAAGGATCTATATTAATAAAATTAGGATGACTCGAGCCATTATTAATTTAATTGATAACGCCTTTGATGCGGTTAGGGACCAAGAGAAGGGGAGAGTCGTCTTACGAGCAATAATGTTAAAGGATAATGTAATCTTAGAGGTAGAAGACAACGGGTGTGGAATCCTAGCTGATAAAGTGAAAAAGATCTGGAAGATTGGCTACAGTACCAAAAACCATCCTGGTGCTGGTCTGGCTTTTGTTCGTCAGGTGGCAGAAGGACATGGAGGGTCTGTAAATTTAATAAGTAAGGTGGGGCAGGGAACGAAGGTATGGATAACCCTGCCTCGAGGAGAATGCTAATGAGAATCTTAATAATGGACGATGATCAATCTCTTCGCTATATGTTAAGTGAAATCTTTTCCTTTGTGGGTTGGGATCCTGTAACCTACACGAATGGAAGAGAGGGAATAAAGGGTTTCCTCAAAGAGGGAGCGGATATCATCTTAGTGGATTATCATATGCCTGAATTAGATGGCTTAGAAACGGTCCGAATCCTTCGCGAGCATGATCAAGAAGTCCCTATTCTTGTACTTACGGTTGACGAAAGGCAAGAAATTGCAGACCGCTTTCTCGATGAAGGAGCTACAGATTTTGCCTTGAAGCCTGTGAAGGCGCCGGATTTAATAGCGCGTGTGCAATTGCATAAACGGCTGTTGGATATGGCTAAAACGGTTAAATCCCCCCAAAAAATGCAATATGAAGTATTTGTAACCAAAGGAATAAGTCAATCCACTCTGTCCTATATCGAAGGCTATCTTAGATCCTGTGGGCAACCTTGCACGGTGGAGGAGATTTCGCAAGAGGTGGGACTAGCTACTCCTACTGTTTATCGATACCTGACCTACCTCATCCAAAAGGGCGATGTACAACCTATACCAAGTTATCATAAAACAGGAAGACCGAAAAACCGATATCACTGGATTCAGAGCGATTCACTAACAACATCCTAAGGGAAATTACTTTTTCTCATTTTTATCTCTTTAGTCAGTACAAGCCTATTGGTATAATGAATGAAGTTGTTGTAAGACAGGATAAAAAAAAGATGGGTATTACAAAACTATGCAAAATTCAAACCAATAGGAGGAACAAAATGAAAAGAGTGAAAAAGATTGTTGCTCTCGCTCTTGCTACTGCACTTATCGGTGTTTCCGTAGTAGGGTGTGGCAGCAGCAGTACGAGTAACGCCGCATCGAATCCCAACGATACTTTAGTTTATGCCCAGGGTTCAGAACCACGGGGACTGGATCCAGCACTCGTCGATGACGGTGAGTCCGCCAAGGTCATGATCAACATTTATGAAGGGCTTTTAAAGTATAACAAGGATTCCACCAAGGTGGAACCCGCTCTGGCTAAAAGCTGGGATGTCAGTGCTGATGGGCTAACCTACACTTTCCATCTTCAAGAGGGAGTTAAGTTCCACGATGGTACTCCTTTTGATGCAGATGCCGTAAAGGTTAACATCGATCGTCAGATAGCACCGCAGGTGACTAAAGATATGGCCTATGCTTCTTTCGTTTACGCTTCCGTGAAAAACGTTGAAGTTGTAGACAAGAATACGGTTAAAGTCAATTTGACAGCTCCTAGTACACCTTTTCTTAGTAATCTAGCCATGGTTTTGGCTGCTCCGATAGTTAGCCCTAAAGCCTTAAAAGATAATAACAATAATGTAAACCAAGCTCCTGTTGGCACGGGCCCCTACAAGTTTGTCAAATGGGATAAGGACCAAGATGTTGTTTTAGTCCGGAATGATGAATATTGGGGTACCAAGGCTCTGACCAAGAATATTGTTTTCAAAATCATTAAAGATAACTCAGCGCGCGTCGTCGCTTTGAATAACGGTGAGGCAGATATCATTGATGGAATCGATGCTACCGTAGCTAAGCAGATTACCGATACTGGGAATAAGCTCTTCCAAGCTCCAGGTATGAATATCAACTACATGGCTTACAACACCTCTAAAAAGCCTTTTAACGATCAAAAACTTCGGGTTGCCATCTCTCAGGCCATTGATGTTCCTGAAATGGTAAAGAGCATTTATCAGGGCTATTCTGAACCCGCGACTTCCATTATGCCGTCCTTTATGGAAGGATATGACAAGAGTATCTCTCAAGTCGCTTATGATCCCACAGCAGCTGCTAAAACCTTGAAAGATGCTGGATTGACCTCTGTGCACATGATTACCTATACGAACCCTAGACCATATAATGACGCCACTGGACAGGTTCTAGCGGAAGCCATCCAAGGCTATCTGTCCAAAGTTGGTGTAAAGGTTACGATTGATTCTTATGACTGGACCACCTATAAGCAAAAAGTGAAAGCAGGCGACTATGATATTGCTTTCTATGGTTGGATCGGTGATAACGGGGATCCAGACAATTTCATGAACCTCTTATCTGTGGATGATATTTCGTTGAACGTCTCGCTCTATAAAAATCCTGAATTCAACAGCTTAATTGCTAAAGGACTGGTTACTCCAGCAGGAGCTCAGCGTAATGCAATCTACACACAACTTGAGAAAATTGCAGCTGCCGATGCTGTCTGGCTCCCAATTTCCCACGCACAAACACTGGCTGCTTATAGGCCTAGTGTACAGAATTTTTATTTCCATATGACAGGTGTAACGCCGTTTGCTGGGGTATCCAAGAAATAAATCCCGGTAGAGTTCTAATAGTTTAGACTGCCGAGAACCGGTTTCAACACCGGTTCCCGGTTTTGTTTTTGGCGAAAGGTAGTTGCTTATGCTCAAATTTATTTTAAAACGAATCCTGATGCTAATTCCCGTACTGCTAGGGGTATCGATTATTGTATTCCTCATCATGCGCGTTTTTTCACCGGATCCTGCTCCGATTGTTTTGGGCCAGCATGCAACGCAGCAGGCTATTGAGGCGTGGCGTCAGGCTAATGGTCTAAATGATTCGATCTATCTTCAGTATTTTCATTTTCTCACAGGTGCGCTAACGGGTGACTTAGGTACCTCCTACTATACTAAGACGCCTGTTCTTAAAGAGATTTTAACTCGTTTTCCTGCCACCATTGAGCTTGCAATTGTAGCTATTATTATAGCCTCTCTCTTTGGCATCCTCATTGGCGTAGTTTCTGCGGTTAAAAAGAACTCCCTTGTGGATAATGCTGGTATGCTCATAGCCCTTTTGGGTGTTTCTATGCCAATTTTTTGGCTCGGTATCTTGCTGATTATTTTATTTTCAGGAGTTTTGCATTGGTTTCCCTCGGGCGGAAGAATCGATGCTCTACTGAATCCAGTACACATCACTGGACTGTATCTCCTTGATAGCCTTATTACGGGTGATTTACGTACCTTTGTGGATTCTTTAAAGCATCTTATTCTTCCAGCAAGTGCGCTAGCGATGTATTCTATGGCAATCATCACGCGCATGACGCGTTCAAGTATGCTGGATACCTTGCAGCAGGATTTTATCCGCACTGCACGGGCCAAAGGAATCTCGGAGAGCAAGGTGGTCTATAAGCATGCCTTACGCAACGGACTGATTCCTATTGTTACAGTAATTGGTTTACAGCTGGGCAGTCTTCTCGGCGGTGCTGTTCTCACGGAAAGTGTTTTCTCCTGGCCAGGGATTGGAGCTTATACTGTAGCCTGCATTCTGAAGTCGGATTTTCCTGTGGTCCAGGGTGTGGTCCTACTCGTTGCTGCTATTTTCGTGCTCATGAATTTAATCGTTGATGTGATTTATGCGTTCCTTGATCCACGTATTAAATTGTCTAAAAAAGAGGTGTAGCTTGTATGAAAATGAAAGAAACTCTTAAGGCCAACGAGAATCAGCAACAGGCTGCAGAATACGTGGAAAAACCGGAATCACAAATCAAAGTCATGTGGGAAACTCTGAGGCAAAACAAAGCAGCTGTTGTCGGTCTTTTTATCATCGGATGCTTAGTGCTTATTGCCCTGACCGTATGGGTTAGTGAGTTGTTCGGGAAACAAATCTTGCCTTATGATCCTAATTATTCCGATCTAAGCAAGAGTTTTATCTCGCCTAATGCTGAGCACTGGTTCGGAACGGATCAATTGGGCCGGGATATGTTCAGTAGAATCTTGGACGGAACAAAAATCTCCCTTTTTGTCGGTGTTGCAGCGGTCGCTATTTCGCTGACGATAGGTGTCATCTTAGGAGCTATTGCTGGTTATCGCGGCGGCAAGATAGATACCGTAATCATGAGGATCATGGACATGATGTTAGCGATTCCGTCAATTTTACTTGCTATTGCGTTCATGGCCGCATTAGGTAAAGGGTTAGACAAAGCTATCATTGCTATCGGACTCGTATCCATTCCGGAGTATGCACGCCTAGTGCGTGGAAGTATACTCTCCGTTAAAGAGAATGATTATATTCAAGCCGCCAAAGTTATCGGGAATAAATCGAGTCGAATTATTTATAAACATATTTTGCCCAATGTCATTTCTGTGATTGTTGTCAGAGCGACTTTAGGTATTTCAACCGCTGTCCTAGACACGGCAGCACTGGGCTTTTTGGGTCTGGGTGTCCAGCCGCCGTTTGCAGAGTGGGGCGATATGTTAGGCCGCGCTAGGGGCTTTATTTTTACCGCACCTTATACCCTGATTTTTCCCGGCATTGCTATCACGATTACAGTGCTTGCTTTTAATCTGCTAGGAGACGGGCTTCGAGATGCGCTTGATCCCAAGTCTAGAATAAAATAAGGGTGGTGAGACAGGATGTTATTGGAAGTTAAGAATTTAAGTACGGAATTTAAGCTGAAACGTGGGATTGTCAAGGCAGTCGATGATATCAGCTTTTCCATAGATAAGGGCGAGATTTTGGCTGTTGTCGGTGAGTCCGGCTCAGGAAAAAGTGTGACGTCTCTTTCTGTTATGGGACTTTTACAAAAGCCCGGTAGGATATCAGGCGGAGAAATCCTCTTTAAATCGCAGGATTTAACGAAATTGAATCAGAGAGAACTGCAGAAGATTCGGGGCAACCAAATCTCGATGATTTTCCAAGAGCCAATGACCTCACTGAATCCGGTCATGCGTATTAAGGATCAGATTATGGAAAGCATTATGACCCATATGAAGATTTCTAAAAAAGAGGCTCTCGAACGTGCTATCGAAATGCTGGATACAGTAGGGATTCCCTCTGCAGCTCAAAGGGCTAACGATTATCCTCACCAAATGAGTGGAGGGATGCGCCAGAGGGTGATGACGGCCCTTGCCCTTGCTTGTGAGCCTGAACTTCTGATTGCCGACGAACCGACGACAGCGCTTGATGTTACGATTCAGGCCCAGATTCTTGAACTACTTTATCGGTTGCGTGAAAAGTTCCATATGGCGGTTTTGCTTATCACCCACGATTTGGGCGTGGTTTCGGAAGCGGCCGACCGTGTTATCGTCATGTACTGCGGTAAAATCGTGGAAGAAGCGGATGTCAGGAGTTTATTTGTTAATCCCTTGCATCCTTACACCATGGGCTTGCTGCGTTCCATTCCGCAAATCGATGATGATAGTGACGAACGCTTGTATATGATTAAGGGGATGGTCCCTAATCCTCTTAATATGCCGTCAGGTTGCTCTTTCTCTGACCGTTGTGAGCAGAGTATGGAACGCTGTACCCAAGCAATGCCGGAACTGCAGGATATTGAAGGGCATAAGGTTCGCTGCTTCTTATATGAAGAAACAAGGGAAGGGGGATCGAGTGCAAATGAGTGAAGTATTAATGGATATCCAAAACCTGGCTAAGCACTTTGTGGTCGATACCAATTTCCTAGGTAAACCAGTCAATGTCTTAAAAGCTGTTGATGGCGTATCTCTTAACATTAAAAAAGGAGAGGCGTTTGGGCTTGTTGGGGAATCCGGCTGCGGAAAAACAACGCTTGGTAAAATCCTGGTCAATCTTTACAGCCCTACGAGTGGTAAAATCCTCTTTGAGGGAAAGGATCTGACGGCTCTGAACGAAGAGCAGCGTCGTTCTTACTGTAAGGATATCCAAATGATTTTCCAGGACCCTTACGCGTCCTTAAATCCTAAAATGACCATTGGCGACATCATCGCTGAACCGATCATTATCAATAAATTGTTGCCGATGAATCAGGTAGAAGAACGTGTTATTTATCTTCTCAACTGTGTCGGGCTAGCTCGCCACCAACGTAACCGTTATCCCCATGAATTCTCCGGTGGACAACGCCAACGTGTAGGGATTGCCCGCGCACTGGCTGTGGAGCCGAAGCTGATTGTCTGTGACGAACCGGTCTCTGCCCTGGATGTGTCCATTCAAGCTCAGGTATTGAATCTGTTGGATGACCTGAAGGAGGAGTTCGGGCTGACCTATCTCTTCATCGCCCATGGCTTGAACGTGGTTAAACATATCAGTGACCGAGTTGGGGTGATGTATCTGGGAAAACTCATGGAAATCGCACCAAAGAAAGAGCTCTACGCCAATCCACTTCACCCCTATACACAAGCTCTGCTTTCTGCTATTCCCGTGATTAATCCGGAAAAGAAGAAGGAACGCATCATTTTAGAGGGTGACGTACCCAGCCCCATTAATCCTCCGGCAGGCTGCCGTTTTTCTTCCCGTTGCTTTAAGGCGTTTGAGCAATGTAAGCTTAAGGAGCCTGCTTTAAAAGAGGTTTCTCCTAATCACTTTGTCGCTTGTCATTTATTTGCTTGAATTTAGAGTGGGTTCAAATTGTATTACGGCATTGAGTGGCATGAAATATAAAGTAGCATGTTAATATAAATATATTGAATTTCAGTAACAAGTTAACGAACGGGTTCAGCGTAAATAATCGCTGAACCCGTTTTCTTGTAATAGGGTTAATGTCCTAAAACCCATACTATTTAATTCGTAAATTAAAATATTGACATACTATTCTGGAATTACTATAGTTATAGTAAAATATGGTATAAATTCCAGGTATTCTATTACAAGGGAGAATTAGGAGGTAAGAAATGAGAAGAGTAAAGAAGTTTATTGCTCTCGCTCTGGCCACAGCACTAATTGGTGTTTCCTTAACAGGTTGTGGCGGCAGCAGCACAACGAGCAGCGCACCGAGTAACAGCGCACCCAATCCCAATGATACGCTGATTTATGCTCAGGGTGCAGAGCCTAGAGGTCTAGATCCCTCACTCGTTGATGACGGTGAGTCTGCGAAGGTCATGAGTAATATTTACGAAGGGCTTTTGAAGTACAATAAGGATTCTACTAAGGTCGAGCCTTCCTTAGCTAAAAGCTGGGATGTCAGTACTGACGGGCTAACCTACACCTTCCATCTTCAAGAGGGTGTTAAGTTCCAGGATGGTACAGATTTTGATGCTGACGCTGTGAAGGTCAATATCGATCGCCAGTTACCACCACAGGTGACGCAAGATATGGCCTATGCTTCTTTCGTCTACGGTTCTGTAAAAAACGTGGAAGTCGTAGACAAGAAGACGGTTAAAGTGAATTTGACTGCTCCCAGTACACCGTTCCTTGCGAATTTGGCCATGATTATGGCTGCGCCGATTGTTAGCCCTAAGGCATTAAAGGACAATAACAATAATGTTAACCAAACTCCTGTCGGCACTGGCCCTTATAAGTTTGTTAAATGGGATAAGGATCAAAGCATCGTCTTAGTCCGCAATGATCAATATTGGGGCACTAAGGCTTTAACCAAGAATGTTATCTTTAAATTCATTAAGGACAACTCAGCTCGGGTTGTGGCCCTCAACAACGGTGAGGCAGATATCATCGATGGTATCGATGCGACCGTCGTTAAGCAGATTACTGATGCTGGGAATAAGGTCTTCCAAGCCCCGGGCATGAATATCAACTACATGGCTTACAACACTTCTAAGAAGCCTTTTAACGATCAAAAACTTAGAGTAGCTATTTCTCAGGCCATTAATGTCCCGGAAATGGTGAAGAGCCTGTATCAGGGCTATTCCGAAACCGCGACTTCCATTCTCCCGACCTTTATGGAAGGGTATGACAAGGGCATCTCCCAAGTTGCTTATGATCCCACCGCTGCTGCTAAGACGTTGAAAGATGCCGGATTAACCTCTTTGCATATGATTACTTATACAAACCCAAGACCTTACAATGCTGCTACTGGCCAGGTCCTAGGGGAAGCTATTCAAGGTTATCTCTCCAAAGTTGGTGTAAAGGTTACGATTGATTCCTATGACTGGACCACGTATAAGCAGAAAGTGAAAGCAGGCGACTATGATATTGCCTTCTATGGTTGGATCGGTGATAATGGGGACCCGGACAATTTCATGTACCTCTTATCCGTTGATGACGCATCAATGAATATCGCTCTCTATAAAAATGCTGAATTTAATAGCTTAATTGAAAAAGGGTTAGTTACTCCAGCGGGAGCTCAACGCAATGCAATCTATACCCAACTCGAGAAAATTGCCGCTGCTGATGCTGCGTGGCTTCCGATTTCTCATGCCCAAACACTTTGTGCCTATAAGCCCAGTGTTCAAAATTTCTATTTCCATATGACAGGTATTACACCGTTTGCTGGGGTATCCAAGAAATAAAGGAAACTTACTTCAGGTGGAGTATTGACTACATCTGAAGTTTAGTTGAGTTATCCAGGGCTTAGCGCCACTTATCTCCCACAAGAAGATGTGAGCCTTAGTGGCGGTTAGTCATGGGAAAACTCCGGTAGAGTCTAATTATCTAAACTGCCGAGGACCGGTTTTATACCGGTTCCCGGTTTTGTTTTTATCGAAAGGTTGTTGCTGATGCTCAAATATATCATTAATCGTATCTTGATGTTAATTCCCGTATTACTAGGGGTATCCATCATTGTATTCCTCATCATGCGCGTTTTTTCACCGGATCCTGCTCCGATTGTTTTGGGCCAGCACGCAACGCAGCAGGCTACTGAGGCGTGGCGTCAAGCCAACGGTTTAAATGATCCAATCTATCTTCAGTACTTTCATTTTCTCGTAGGTGCTCTGACAGGCGACTTGGGTACATCTTACTATACCAAGACGCCAGTTACAAAAGAGATATTTGCCCGTTTTCCAGCGACGATTGAGCTCGCAATTGTGGCTATTATCATTGCCTCTTTTTTCGGTATCCTCATTGGAGTGATTTCAGCAGTTAAAAAGAACTCACTTGTGGACAATGCCGGTATGCTTCTGGCTCTGGTTGGTGTTTCTATGCCTATTTTTTGGCTCGGTATTTTACTCATTATTTTATTTTCAGGAAGTTTACACTGGCTTCCCTCGAACGGAAGAATTAACCCTTTGTTACAGCCCATACACATTTCCGGATTTTATCTGCTTGACAGCCTGCTGACAGGTGACAAGAACACTTTTGTGGACGCTCTACGGCATCTTATCCTCCCAGCAAGTGCCCTAGCTATGTATTCTATGGCAATCATTACCCGCATGACGCGTTCGAGTATGCTGGATACCTTGCAGCAGGATTTTATCCGCACTGCACGGGCCAAAGGAATCTCGGAGGGCCGGGTGGTCTACAAGCATGCCTTGCGAAACGGCCTGATTCCTATTGTCACAGTGATCGGTTTACAGCTGGGTAGTCTTCTCGGCGGTGCCGTTTTAACCGAAACTGTTTTCTCCTGGCCAGGAATTGGCGCTTATACTGTGGCCTGCATTCTGAAGTCGGATTTTCCTGTGGTCCAGGGTGTGGTCCTGCTCGTCGCTGCTATTTTCGTGCTTATGAACTTAGTCGTCGATGTGATTTATGCCTTCCTCGATCCACGTATTAAATATTCTACAAAAGAGGTGTAGCTTGGTATGCAAATTGAAAAAATCTCGAATCTGGATAACAATCCGCAACAGGCTGCAGAATACGTGGAAAAACCGGAATCACAGCTTAAAGCTATGTGGGAAACTCTGAGACAGAACAAAGCAGCTGTAGTCGGGCTCTTTATCATCGGATGCTTGGTGCTTATTGCCCTGACCGTATGGCTAAGTGAGTTGTTGGGCAAGCAAATACTGCCTTATGATCCCAATTATTCCGACATGAGCAAGAGTTTTATCTCACCTAATGCCGAGCACTGGTTCGGGACAGATCAATTGGGCCGAGATATGTTCAGTAGAATTTTGGATGGAACAAAAATTTCCTTGTTTGTAGGCGTTTCAGCCGTTGCTATTTCATTGACCAGTGGTGTTATCTTTGGAGCCATTGCAGGTTATCGCGGTGGCAAGACAGATACCGTAATCATGAGGGTTATGGACATGATGTTAGCAATTCCGTCGATTTTGCTGGCCATCGCGTTCATGGCAGCTTTAGGTAAAGGCTTAGACAAAGCTATTATTGCTATCGGACTCGTGTCCATTCCGGAGTATGCACGCCTTGTGCGCGGAAGTATTCTCTCTGTTAAGGAGAATGATTATGTTCAAGCCGCTAAAGTCATCGGGAATAAGCCTAGCAGGATTATTTATAAGCATATTTTGCCCAATGTCATTTCAGTGATTGTTGTCAGAGCGACTCTAGGGATTTCGACCGCTGTCCTAGACACGGCAGCACTGGGCTTTTTGGGTCTGGGTGTCCAGCCGCCGTTTGCAGAGTGGGGTGATATGTTAGGCCGCGCTAGGGGCTTTATTTTTACTGCACCTTATACGCTGATTTATCCCGGTATTGCCATCACGATTACGGTGCTGGCTTTTAACCTGCTAGGAGACGGGCTTCGAGATGCGCTTGATCCCAAGTCCAGAATCAAATAAGGGCGGTGAGAATATGTTGCTGGAAGTAAAAGACTTAAGCACGGAATTTAGGCTGAAGCGTGGCATAGTGAAAGCAGTTGATGATATCAGCTTTTCCATAGATAAGGGTGAAATTTTGGCCATCGTCGGTGAGTCCGGCTCAGGAAAAAGTGTAACTTCACTTTCCATTATAGGACTTTTACAAAATCCGGGTAGGATTGCAGGCGGAGAAATCCTCTTTAAATCTCAGGATTTAACGAAGCTAAGTAATAAAGAACTGCAAAAAATTCGGGGCAATCAAATCTCGATGATTTTCCAAGAACCAATGACCTCACTGAATCCGGTCATGCGCATTAAGGATCAGCTTATGGAAAGTATTATGACCCATATGAAGGTTTCTAAAAAGGAAGCTTTAGACAAGACCCTTGAAATGCTAGATACTGTAGGGATTCCCTCTCCAGAGGAGCGCGCCAACGATTATCCCCACCAAATGAGTGGAGGGATGCGCCAGAGAGTGATGACGGCTATGGCACTGGCTTGTGAGCCTGAACTTCTGATTGCCGACGAACCGACGACAGCGCTTGATGTTACGATTCAGGCCCAGATTCTTGAACTACTTTATCGGTTGCGTGAAAAGTTCCATATGGCGGTTTTGCTTATCACCCACGATTTGGGCGTGGTTTCGGAAGCGGCCGACCGTGTTATCGTCATGTACTGCGGTAAAATCGTGGAAGAAGCGGATGTCAGGAGTTTATTTGTTAATCCCTTGCATCCTTACACCATGGGCTTGTTGCGTTCTATTCCGCAAATCGACGATGATAGTGATGAACGCTTGTATATGATTAAAGGGATGGTCCCTAATCCTCTCCATATGCCCTCGGGCTGTCCTTTTTCTGACCGTTGTGAGCGGAGTATGGAGCGTTGTACCCAAGAGATGCCGGAACTACGAGTGGTGGACGGGCATAAAGTACGCTGCTTCTTATATGAAGAAGCAAGGGAAGGGGGATTGGGTGCAAGATGAGTGAAGTTTTGATGGATATCCAAAACCTGGCTAAACACTTTGTAGTCGATACCAATTTCCTCGGTAAGGCAGTTAAGCATTTGAAAGCTGTTGACGGCGTGTCTTTAAATATACATAAAGGAGAGGCGTTTGGACTAGTTGGGGAATCCGGCTGCGGAAAAACAACGCTTGGTAAAATCCTGGTCAATCTTTACAGCCCTACGAGTGGTAAAATCATCTTTGAGGGAAAGGAACTGACGGTTCTTAACGAAGAGCAGCGTCGTTCTTACTGTAAGGATATTCAAATGATTTTTCAGGACCCTTACGCGTCCTTAAACCCTAAAATGACCATCGGCGACATCATCGCTGAACCGATCGTCATCAATAAATTGTTGCCTATGAATCAAGTGGAAGAACGTGTTATCTATCTCTTGAACTGTGTGGGGCTAGCCCGCCACCAACGCAACCGTTATCCCCATGAATTCTCAGGTGGACAACGACAACGTGTAGGGATTGCCCGCGCACTGGCTGTTGAGCCCAAGCTAATCGTATGTGACGAACCGGTCTCTGCCCTGGATGTGTCCATTCAAGCTCAGGTATTGAATCTGTTGGATGACCTGAAGGAGGAGTTCGGGCTGACCTATCTCTTCATCGCCCATGGCTTGAACGTGGTTAAACATATCAGTGACCGAGTTGGGGTGATGTATCTGGGAAAACTCATGGAAATCGCACCGAAGAAAGAGCTTTACGCTAATCCTCTTCACCCCTATACCCAAGCGCTGCTTTCCGCTATCCCTGTGATTAATCCAGAAAAGAAGAAGGAACGCATCATTTTAGAGGGTGACGTACCCAGCCCCATTAACCCGCCTGCAGGCTGCCGTTTTTCATCCCGCTGCTTTAAGGCGCTTGAGCAATGTAAGCTAAAGGAGCCTGAATTCAAAGAGGTTTCTCCTAATCACTTTGTCGCTTGTCATTTGTTAAATGCTCCCTGATTGGCCCATATTCGTTTAAATAGGACACTTTTGCTAATTTAAAGTACCTTATTAAAATGTCCGTTTCGACACGCTTCACTTCTTCTTGATGAGATAATAATCAGGTACCAAATCGAAGGGGTGTAGCATTAGTGAATAAAAGGAGAATCGTCACAAGTTTCATCTTATGTGGTAACCTTTTTTTAGGAACGCCTGCTTTTGCTGTTACTAACAATCCAAGTTCAGCTGATATATCACAAAACCTTCGTTCTGATAGGCTTTCTGGGGATACACGATATGAGACTGCCAAGGTAATCTCTGAGTATTATGCCAGTGGAAAGGTTCAGAACGTTATCCTATCCACTGGAAATGAATTTGCAGATGCTTTATCTGCTAGCGTCCTAGCCCAAGAGAAAAAAGCCCCAATACTCTTAGTGGATGCTACTGTAGATCGCTCTAAGGAGGCCTTTGACTATGTCCGTCAACATCTCGACTCAACCGGAACAGTCTATATTATTGGCGGTCCTGGAATAATAGGCACTGAATTTGAGACTAAGCTAACTGCCTTTGGCTTTACTAAAGTTGTGAGAATTGCTGGTTTGGACAGATATGATACCTCTTATCAAATAGCCCGTTCGCTTCATGAGATTACTGCTTCCACAGTTGTGATATCCTCTGGAGAACAATATCCAGATGCCTTAAGTATCTCAAGTTTTGCGGCGAATAAAGGCTGGCCGATTTTGTTATCTCCTCAGGATAAACTCCCTCTAGAAATCAAAAACTTTTTACTGGAAAAGAAGCCGTCGAAAGTATACATTACTGGGGGAACAGGAGCAATTTCCGAGGATCTAGAAGCTGAAGTCGGTCATTGGGCGCCACAAGCTAGTGTTGAGCGCCTGATAGGACTATCTCGGTTTGATACTAATGTTAACATTGCTGAGACTTTTTCACCCAATCCATCGACGGTCTATCTCGCAACAGGCTACGGATTTGCGGATGCGATGGCGGGTAGTATCGTAGCAGCCAAAAATGGGGATCCCATCATATTTATAGACCCTTCCGTGCCCACTTTGCCAAAATCAGTGGCCACTTATTTTAGTAAACTTTACGAAAATAAGATTAGTCCTAACTTAGTTTCATTTGGCGGCAGTGGAGTTGTAACGGAGGCAATAATTAAGAGTTCGCTTGACCTGCTTTCGGGAACTGCGAAAGATACAAGTATTCATTCAATAGCGGATATAGCAGCAGAGGTTAGACAAAATGAAGGCTACTCTTTACCTACGACCGTTCAAGCAAAACTTTACAACAGTGATCCTATTGCCTTGCCCGTAAAGTGGAATCCTACGATTGTAAATACCAGTAAAGTAGGGTCAAGTGTATATGAAGGAACAGCCGAAGGATATGGTACTACTGTAAAACTTAATCTTACGGTCAAAGAGCCTTTACCCATCGCTCAATACACAACCTATTTTGATGCTAGCCAGATTAATCGCACCGTGAATATTCGCCTTGCTGCAAAGGCTCTCGATGGGAAACGCTTAGCACCCGGAGAGCGGTTCTCCTTCAATGGGAGTGTCGGAGAACGAACGGCTGAAGCGGGTTATAAAGAGGCGTTGATTATCGAAGGAGATGTCTTTACCCCAGGGCTTGGAGGAGGAATTTGCCAAGTCTCTTCCACCTTATATAATGCAGCTATTCTTGCCAATTTAGAAATACTGGAACGACATCATCATACCTTGCCCATTAGTTATGTTCCACCCGGACAGGACGCAACCGTAGCTTATCCCATACTTGATTTCAAATTCAAAAATACAACAGGTGCAAATCTCCTCATTCGTAGTTCCGTCGAAGGAGGTACCTTAACCTTTAAGCTTTATAAAGAGGCTAAAAAATAATTATTGTTTCATCCAGCTGCAGCTTTTTAGTTGCAGCTTTTTTATGGAAAAGTTTTAATATTTTGTTTCAATATTTAATCGAAATACATAATCAAATACATTCATTATATTCATTATATAGACAATCATCTATATAATGAATATAATTAGCATATAGATAATTATAAATATGATGACGATAGGAGAGATTTTCATGGAGTATACCTACCTTGAATATATTCTGATTTTTAAGGCCCTTGCCGATGAGACGCGCCTTAAAATCGTTGAGTTACTTTCGGAGGGCGAAAGGTGCGCCTGCCAATTACTTGAGAATTTTAACATTACCCAACCCACCTTGTCCTATCATATGAAGATTTTGTGTGAATGTGGAATCGTTGTGGGTAGACGTGAGGGGGCATGGATGTATTACCGAAATAATAGCAAGGTTGTCGAAGAGGTGGCTAGATTTTTGTCCGAGATTGAGCCGCATGAGGATGGCGAGTAGCAAAGCTGCTGGCGGAATGTGACAGGAAGAAGGGGAGAGTATTATGGAGATTACAAACAGGGAAATTATAATCACACCAACGTCAACTGAATTGACCTTTAAGGATATCCTGGGTGCCTGGAAGGTTCGCTGGGGAATTGACCGAATGAATTTTAAAGTAGAGCCTGGTCTTTATAGTGTGGGAAAACCGGATAGCAATTCTCCAGTCTTCGTAAGTGCGAATTATAAACTGAGTTTTGATATGCTAAGGAAGGAACTGAAGGGAATAAATGCCTGGATTCTAACGCTTGATACGAAGGGCGTCAATGTGTGGTGTGCTGCAGGAAAAGGAACCTTCGGTACACAAGAGCTACTTAACCGTATAACAAACGTTCAATTATCCAAGGTTGTATCTCATAAGACCATCATTCTACCCCAATTGGGCGCACCGGGGGTAAGTGCACATATGATTACTAAGTTCACGGGTTTCAAGGTGATTTATGGGCCTGTGAAGGCAAAGGATATTAAGGAGTTTCTTAATTTAGGAATGAAAGCTACGCCTGAGATGCGGACCGTCAATTTTAATGCTTATGATAGAATGGTTTTGACTCCAGTGGATTTAGTGAGTACGTATAAGGTTTCCTTAATGGTTTTTGGGATGCTCTTTTTACTTAATCTTATTGGGATGGGGCCCTTCGGTGTTATTGATTTTTACGCTTATGCAGGTGCAATTATCGTAGGATGTGTCTTAACCCCAATCCTGTTGCCCTGGATTCCCGGTAGGGCTTTTGCTTGGAAGGGATGGCTTTTAGGATTACTCTGGGCTTTCCTTGTTAATGGACTCAATGGATGGCCTGCTACACCTCAATATAGTCTCCTGCGAGCATTAGGGTATTTGCTGATTTTGCCTCCTGTATCGGCCTACTATGCTATGAATTTTACAGGTTCTTCGACCTTTACGTCCTTTTCAGGTGTATTAAAAGAGATGCGAGTGGCTGTTCCTGCGATCATTATTTCCATATTCTTAGGGGGAGTTCTGATTTTAATCAATAGTTTCATTTAGTATAGAAGGATTATAGGAAGGATGTTAGAAATATGAGACCTCTATATTTGAAAAATGTCGCGATTTTAAGGTTTGAGTCCGAAAAATGTACCGGCTGTGGTAAGTGTATCGAAGTTTGTCCGCATCAAGTATTTTTAATGACGGATCGTAATTTAGTGATTGCAGATAGGGACCGCTGTATGGAATGTGGAGCCTGCGTTAGAAATTGCCCGTTTCAAGCCTTGGAGGTTAAGCCTGGTGTGGGCTGTGCATCAGCTATTATTAAGGGTTGGCTGACCGGTACAGAACCGAGCTGTGATTGTTCTGGAAGTAGCGATAGTTGTTGTTAGTAGGTCTAAACTAATGGAGAATTTGATCGGGCGGATTTTCTGGATTCCAATCTATCACTCCATTATCCTCGATGATTCCGAGTGTTACATCGGAGATGTCCGGGCTTGCAAGTAAGGAATCACGCACTCGAAATTTAATATCATCCGCATCAGCGAGGGTCAGCCCTGAGCGTAATTCGATATAACTTTCGGCATGATAAAATCGTCCTTCTTGAATAATTCGCATTTTATTTATATCGCGAACATCAGGATCGGAAAGAATGATTTGGGCAACTTTATCTTCGGCTTCTTGTGGTGCAGCGACGCCTATAAGTCCGACCATATTATCATAGCCCACCTTGAAGGCTGCTCCACCCATCATCAATCCAATGATAACGGCGGCAATTCCATCGAGTATTTTAAAGGGAGAGTAATGGCTAATTAGAATCGCTAAAAATGCCAGTGTTGCGCCCGAAGTGGCGACTAAATCCTCATAAAATACCAACCTGGTCGGGGGCGCAGCACGGCCGACATTGCGAAATGCGTTGGCAATTAGGTTCCTTCCTTGGGTTTCCGTTTGAGTTTCTTTCGCTATTTCTCGGAAGGCTTTGAAGAGAACATAACCATCGACGACGATAGATAATAAGAGAATGGCTAAGGTCAGGAAAAGACTGGAGGTTTGAATGGGATGCTGGATAAGATGGATGCCTTCTAAGATGGTCTCATAGGCCATGATGGTCACAACGATAACCGCAATCATACAGAAAACGTTGATAAGTCTTCCAAAACCACTGGGAAAACGTCGAGTGGGTGTTCGCTCTGCGAGTATACTTCCAGCGAAGACGAAGCCTTGATTCACAGCATCGGCAAGAGTATGCATGGCTTCTGCAAACATTGCCCCACTACCACTTATAACGGCAGCAATCCATTTAATAATCGCTAGACCAATATTTCCGACAGTTGCAATACCTGATGAAGCATTCCCTTTTTTAAGAAACTCAAAAGCCATGTTTAGTCCTCCACTAACAGGATGAATTGGCCAAGGTTTGGCAAACTTAGTATAGACAAGTTTAGAGAAAAATAGTTGCCATTCGATGGTGAATCGAATAGAATTTTGTTTAAAATGTCAGCATGTGAGGGTAAGGATACGAATATTACGAAGAGGGTGATTCGATGCATGTTCTCATCGCCGTAGATTCCTTTAAAGGAAGTTTAAGCAGTCAAAAGGCAGGGGAAGCCATTACTGCGGGAATTAAGCGAGTATTCCCTGAGGCTACGACAGACATAATTATTATGGCTGATGGAGGAGAAGGAACGGTCGAAGCGATTGTTCAAGCTGGAAAAGGGCGAACCCAAACGATGAGGGTCACCTCCCCCATTGGCGAATCCATCGAAGCAATTCTTGGACAGTTACCGGATGGTACGGTTATCTTAGAGATGGCTTCAGCCTCTGGCCTACCCCTCGTTCCTAAGGAAAAAAGAAACCCCTGGGTAACAACTACCTGGGGAACTGGCGAACTGATTCGTAAGGCGATGGATTTGGGGGCAAAACATATCGTGATTGGAATCGGCGGGAGCGCAACGAACGATGGCGGAGCAGGAATGGCTCAAGCTCTCGGGGCGAGGCTTCTGGACAAAGAAGGACAGGAACTGGGACCTGGCGGAGGTAGCCTTGAACGCTTAGAAACCATCGATTTAACGGGCTTAGATCCTCGTTTAGCAGCGACAAAAATAACGGTCATGTGTGATGTGGACAATCCCTTGTGCGGTCCTCGCGGGGCTTCAGCGATTTATGGGCCTCAGAAAGGTGCCACTCCAGATATGGTAGAACGCCTTGATCAGAATTTAAGGCATTTCGCGCAGAAGATTAAGGAGCAACACGGAATGGATCTGATCGATGTGCCTGGAGCAGGAGCAGCCGGAGGCTTGGGCGCAGGACTTATGGCCTTCACTGGGGCAGAACTAAAAACCGGAATTGAAGCGATCCTTGATACGGTAGGTTTTGACAAGATGCTTGAACAGGCAGATATTGTCATCACTGGAGAAGGTCGAATCGACGGGCAGTCCATCTATGGGAAAGTCCCGATGGGCGTAGCTAAAAGAGCGAAGAAGTATGGGAAACCCACGATGGCGATTGTTGGTTCGATTGGGCCAGGCTCAGAATCTCTTTACCAGCATGGGCTAAGTTCAATTCTTGCGATTGCGAATGGACCGATGCCACTAGAAGAGGCGATGGATAATGCTTATGAACTTACTCAAGAAGCCGCAGAACGTGCCTTTCGTATACTCCGAGTGGGAAGTGAAATAATGAAATAGAGTAATTGTGTAAAATGATTCGATTACAAAGGGGAAGGGTACTTAGAGTGATTTCTAAGTACCCTTCTTTTTTCGAGAGGAGTTACAAGCAGTTATAAGGGCTTTCCAAAGAGTTCAATAGAGGGTTCTCAAAAGACCCTGGGAGATTCGGAAAGAGACTACTTTTGTAACGTTTGGTTCATACTAATAAAGAAAAGTTGATGGATGAGTCTAGGTTAATTTAGGATATCAGTAGAAATGGATGAGGTGCAGTTGAGGCTAAAAATATTTATCTTCGTTAGTGTCTTGTTCTTTGGCCTGTTTAGCTGGGCCAATTATGTCTCTTGGCACTTGCCACAACCCATGGGAAAGGAAAGCGTACTAGGCAAGGAAGTTTGGCAAAAATACAATTGTGTGAGTTGTCACACCTTATTTGGCAATGGGGGGTATGTCGGTGAAGACTTGACGCATATCACGACGAAGAGAGATTCAGCCTATCTTGTGGACTTTTTTCTTAATCCACCCGCCTATCCACCCAATAAAAAGCATAAACATCCCGGTTTGAAACGGACGGAAGCTGTGTACCTCATTAGTTATCTTGAATACCTCGACAAAATCCCGACCTTAGGATGGCCTCCGAAATCGAGAGATATGGAGGGCAGGGAGGGCTTATGAAAACGTTTCAGGGAGATAAAATTGCACGCTGGTACGTCCTCTATGCCGTCTTTTTGTTTTTTGTACAGGGGATCGTCGGCTTGTTGGGTGCGAGTGACTTAATCATCCCAGATTTGCCGTCTCCAATTCCTTACGAATATGGACGGTCAATTCATCTGGCCTTTGCGACCTTCTGGCCACTTATTGGTACCATGGGGATGGTTTACTATTTCACAGTTCGAGAGCTAAAATCAGAGATTTATTCTCTAAAAATCGCTAAGTGGCAGTTTGCCGTTGTGCTACTCTCTTCTGGTGGGCTATTTGGAACCTTAGCCTTACGAATAGGAAATGGAAGAGAATATCTGGATGGATTACCCTATTTCTATGCGGGAATTTCCTTAGCCATCGCGCTTGGGACGTATAACTTGATCAGGACGCTCTGGAAGGGAAAGAAATATCTTACGCCTGCCTCTGTGGTAATGACAACAGGTTTTATCTTTTTATTTATTCTTTTAGTTCCAAACGTACTTAAGATTCGGAACCCCGTGGCTGATGAAGCTGTGAAATTCTGGGTCGTTCATGCCTGGGAAGAGATGGCGTTTGAACTTACCACGAGTGGATTTGTTGCGGCTTTCTTTGTAGTATCAGGTTTAGCGGAAAAAAAAGACATGGAAAAATGGCTATACCTGGAGGCGGGTTTGGCGGTCTCAGGTGGGTTATTTGGCACGGGTCATCATTATTATTGGATTGGGTATCCGTCAGTATGGCTGATTATCGGAACAGTGTTTAGTGTAATTCAAGTCATTCCGGTATTTCTACTTGCACAATTGACTTATAAGGGATTAAAAAAACGTCGTCCGATGGGGCGACGAGAAAAATTGACAGCCTCGCTGATTCTAAGTAGTATGTTTTATCATATCGTGGGAGCATCTTTCTTGGGATTTATTATGACTGTTCCCTGGATTAATCTCTATGTTCATGGAACGTATATTACTTCTGGGCATGCGCACTTCGCCTTGTTTGGGGCCCTAGGTTTCTTGGTATTGGCAGGAGCCTATTACATTTTAAGTGATGGAAATGAACCAAACAAAAAAGCTTACCTCTTAGGTCTTATTGGTGTGCTTAATCTAAACGTTGGCCTCATCGTTATGGGGACTTCGTTGCTCACTGCCGGCTTTCTTCAAACCTATTTGGGACATGTCTTAGGAATTGACTTCCTACAGGTTAAGACCCTCGTTAGTCCATATTTAATCATCAGAGTTCTTGGCGGGTTCCTTTTTACACTTGGAGATATGCTCTTCAGCTGGAGGGTATTTAAGACCTGGTGGGAGACCCGGCAAGTTAAATCATCAGCGGTATAATTTTTACTTGCCTTGGAAACCATCCTTTTTAAAATCCATTTCTGCACTCGAGTCGGGAAATATAAGATAACTGAACTGAAGTCTTCGATTGGTTGAGATTGGATTAGATTGAGTGTGCTACGATGTTAATCGTGAATCTCATAATTCTAAGAATGGTCAAATACCCGCTCAAATCGCTCTAAATGACCTAAAACGCTTTTGACTTCCCGGCTTAAACCCTATACAATTAAGCATGTAAAGATTCTTTCCGGTCCTTAAGACTTGGGAAGAAGCCATAAGTAAGGGGAGTAGCAAGCGGCAGAGATGCCGTGGATAGTGTCGCCATACGGTCCGATGTGGACCCGGCCTATCACCGTGAAATGTTGCAAGACCTTACCCAAAGCAAATGGGTAAGGTCTTTTTCTATACCACGATAGGCCTTGGAATGGTATTGCGCAACGAAACCCTTATATTTGGGAGGAGGAGAATAAAATCAAAAGGATTCCCGAAGTCTAGGGCATGAAATTCATGGAATCTTCATAGGCTCATCATAAGCTCTTCATAGTATTACCCGAATCCTGTGCTAGAATTAAGGGAGCCAAATTTTATCATCATGGACATCGAGTATTTGCTTAAAATACGGAAAAATTAGGGTTTATCGATGTAAAAAGGATTTTTAGGAAAGAAGGGGAATACTAAATAAGAGTAGGTATTTAATTTCTTTGAGGGATTCCAAACATCAAAGGTATTTCTCACACCTCATATTTTTGGTAATAATACTATATAGATTAAGTGTGTTCAAAGATGAAAGGAGAACGAAAAAAATGGGATTATTTACACGAGTTAAAGACCTACTACAAGCGAATATTATGGATTTGGTAAATAAAGCAGAAGACCCGGAAAAGATGTTAAGTCTATATGTGGAGAGAGCAACTGAAGAGGTTCGGAATTTTCAAATCCAGGTAAACCGGGCTGTCGCAGACAAGATTCAACTTGAAGAACGCATTGAGACCCTCAATAAGGAAGTCGCACAACGCACTGAGCAGGCAACTCTAGCCGTTCAGCAAGGTAAGGATGATTTAGCACGTACAGCACTAACTCTTAAGAAGCAAGCTGAAACGAGTGTTCTCGATTACCAGTCACAACTTACTGATCAAGCCACAGCGGTAGAAGATCTCCAAGAAAATTTACGTATCCTTACAGAAAAATTAGAGAAGGCTAAGTTGGAACGGAATAACCTCATTATGCGCCAACGTCGTGCAGAGACGATGAAAAAAGCGAATGAAGCAGTTTCTGGAATGTCCAATCAAGATCCAATGGCAAACTTCGACAGAATGAAGGAAAGAGTGGAGCGTTCAGAGGCAGAAGCCAAGGCCTCGAAAACTATGGTTCAGACTGGAAATAGCATCGAAGATCAGTTTGCTGACCTTCAGAAAAGTAAAGCCAACTCTGAGGTAGAAGATGAATTAGCCCAGCTAAAAGCTCAGTTTAAAAAAGAAGAGTAGTTCTAACGTCGCATTTCAAAAATGATTGAGGCAAGGATGATGGGCATGAAGAGGTGGATGAAAAGAATCGGAGTTTCCTTCACGACCCTTTTAATCCTCACGAGCCAGGCCAGTGTGGTTCTGGCTCGTGCTGGAGGAGGAAAGGGTGGTAGTCTCGGAGGAAGCTCTGGAAGAAGTTTTAGTGGAGGGTCCTTTTCAGGAGGGGGCCTTTCAAGTGGAGGACTTGGATTTCCTAGCCGTGGATTTGGAGGGTTCTTTCCCTTCTTTTGGTTCGGTGGTTCTTCAGCTGGAACAGGATCTTTTTTTAGTGGAATATTCAATTTAATCGTCCTGGTCGGTATCCTATATCTGATTTATCGACTGTTTATGTCCTCGAAAAGAAGTCGACGAGGAAGGGACAGGGGGAAGAGATTCGGAAATCCTTTTCAGACAGGGAATAAACCCAACTACCGAAATAATTCGGATATCGGCGATTCCGCTGAAGTTCCAGTGGATATCACGGGAAGGCCTATTACAAATGATGGGAACCTGAGTAGGTTTAGTAAAAGCATTGATTATACACGCCAAAATATGCATTACTATGCCGAAACCTTCCCCCGCTGGGATCGGGACTATCTTGTGGGTCGAGTCAGACAAGTATACTTCTGGATTCAGGATTCTTGGACACGTCAAGATTTGAGCGGTGGAGAAGATTACTTAGCCACCACCCTCCTAGGACGCTATAGAAGAGACTTGACGGCAATGAAAGCTCGTGGAGAGAGGAATGTAATCAAAGAACCTGTACTTCATGCAGAGGATGTCGAATTTATCCATAGTCATTTGGATGAATCGCAAGAGCACTTTGTTGTCATGATTTCTGCAAGTTTGTATGACTATACGGTCGATGCATCTGGCCGAATCATTGCGGGGGAAGATGATAACCGGCTGTATTTCACAGAATTCTGGGAGTTCCGTTGGAACAATAACCAATGGGTGCTCAGCGAAATTTATCAGGAAGATGCTTTGGAGGTTACGAAGATCGCTCGCGGAGACGAGTATTAAAGACATGAAAAAGCCACCGTAAGGGTGGCTTTTTGTACACAATTCTCTTATTTAATCTATAATCCTTATGCTTGATTTTTTATGCTTGGGTTTTTTTCTTTCCGGTCGATATATTGCCATAAGAGCCATGCACTTCCAAATATGACTGCTCCGCTGAATAGAGCTAAGAAAAAGCGCTTTGGATGCTCCATAAGATGCCAAAAATCATGTCCAAACCATGATTCCCAAACAATCATAGGAAACTTTCCAAGGAAGCTTGCTCCCAAGAAAAGAGGGAACTTCATAGGGGAAATTCCGGCAGCATAGTTCACTGCAGCAGAGGGTAAAACGGGAATCAGGCGTGCTAGAACGATAAGATAAAAATTCTTGGCATCAGAAAGTTTGTTCCATCTTCCAAGTCTATCTAGGTGTGGCCGAGCCCATTCTTGTCCTAGATAACGGGCGATCCAGAAAGCAATGGAGGAGCCCAGTAGGCTGCCCGTGAGTGAAAGCAGAAACCCACCGATCCATCCAAAAAGCAAGACGTTGATTCCTGCAATCAAGGTAAACGGGATAAAGGGGAAAAACATTAGTAGAGAAACTATGAGCAAATCTAGAAGAACGCCTTTCCAACGGAGGTGGTAGATTAAATGTTGAAAGGCTTCAGGATTTTGTAGTCGTGGATAGAGAAAAATAATAATTAAGGCTGAGAGAAGCAGGGTAAGGTATGAAAGTATTTTTTTTCGAGTCAAGATTAACCTTCCCTTCTTTTTTTGCTATCTATCGACAAGTATATCTCAGAAATTTTTCCTGTACAATGGGTAAATAAAAAAGCTTTTTATGTTTCAAGATATACTGCCTCTTAGTTTTACCCACTAAAATTAAAAAAATTTAATAATTGAAGTAATAATGAAATATTGATGTTAAGGAATTTTTTAAAAAGAATTGGAAATTAGCATTTTTTAGAAGGAAATATGTTAAAATGAACGATAGTGATAAGAGTGTTCCTCAGATGAAGGGTGAGAAGTAAGTGCAATTGCAAGAGATAGAGGCTGTAGAATATATCCCTCAATTAGATACCATCATATCCACTCTCGCCCAAGATAAGTTTGAAGGAGTATTGGCATCGCGAGATCGGATTATCTATTCCACTCCCAAGGCCCTCTCCTTGTTAGAAATTTCGTCGAGTATTATCCCTGAGAGCCATCCCTTGTTTAGGGAGATATTCTCAGGTGCGGATAGAACCGAGAAGACCATAAATCAGTGGCACGGGGATTCTAATCGATTTAGCCACGTAATAGGGGTGCCTCTGCTTGATGTTTCGGGGGAAGTTAAGGGTGCCTTTCTTTATCTCACTGCTTTTAGTAACTCCTTGAATGCTGAGGTTTTACTGTCAATTATACAGGAAATGAATCAAGAGGATAACCTTCTGACGGCTTTAAATCTTTTTACTCGACGAAGCCTTGAACTTTTTGGCTTTGCCGCTTCAGGAATTTATTTGCAGGATGAAGGGAAGTATGAACTTTTATCTGTCAGTGCACGACAGAAAGAACATACTCAACTTCTTAGAAAATGTAAGTTTCCCAAGGATTTTGTATTAGACTGTGTTGCGCTAGAAGCTGAATTCTATCCGATTTTGCAAGACCTGAGTGATTTGAAGGAAGAGTGGGTATTGCCCTTTATAGATTCGGGTATTACTCAGCTTGTTTGTATACCACTTATTCACTTTGGGCAAAGGATAGGGGCTATCGTTTTACTCGGGGGTCAGGAAGGGTTACTCGGGAGGGATCGATATTTTTATATGAAGCAAGTCATTCCTCTAATTTCCTCGTTTATTTACGAGCAACAGATACGTTTAGCCTCAATCGATCGGGAACAAGCCTTGACCTTATTACTTAGAGGGACGGAAATTCTCGTACAAGCGGATTCAGAAGAACAGCTTTTGACAGAGGCTGGCGAAATGGCCATGGAGATTTTATTTTTGCCCGGAGGGTTTTTCCTGCTGGAAAATCAAGAAGGAATCGCGGAAATACGCGCACCCTTTGGTCGTTTGAAGCAAACCGATTGGGATTGGCTCACTTGGATAAAAAAATATATACCACAAGAGGGTTTTTCCTATAAAAATAAGGACGTGCATTTTCTTAATGTAGAAAATAATCCTTTCCACTGGGACAGAGTACGAATTCATCCACTCAAGACCCATAGCGGAATTGTCGGAGAGCTTTGGCTCATGAATGCCAAGGAACACGCGACAGAGCAGAGACTGGAAATCTTGGCAGCGTTTGTCCGTGTTGTTGGGGTTGCACTAGAAACAATAAAGCAGAGGGATGAACTTGCGAGACTAGCGAATACAGACCGGTTAACAGGCATACTCAATCGTCAGGGATTTGAACAGCGTATTCGCGAGGAAATGGCAGGCACCTTACGAAGAGATTCTTCGTTCTTATTGTTAGTCCTTGATTTAGATTTGTTTAAACAGCTTAATGATACCTTGGGTCATCCTGTAGGGGATGAGGCCTTGAAATTTATTGCCCAGAACTTACGAACAGCGGTTCGGGAAGAGGATATCGTAGCCCGGACAGGTGGAGATGAATTCACAGTCGTGCTAACTGATGTTAAAATTGGCGAAGAGGCAGTTCTTGTCATCGAGCGCATGAAGAAAAGCATGCGCTTAGAGGAGTATGGACTCGGAGTCAGTATCGGGGTTGCAGAATTCCCGGCGGAAGGGTGCAGTTATGATGAACTGTATCGACTAGCTGATCAGAGGCTCTATAGGGGTAAAAACCTGGGAAAAGGGAATATTATATCGACTTAGCCCTCCGAGGTGGGGGTCTTTTTTTTAGAAAGACTTATAGGGTCTTCATATGTGTGTAAAGGCAGTGAGGAAATGAAGAAGTATGTAAGAACAATCTTGGAATGGGCTGCACTTATTATCGTTGCTTGGTTAATTTCTTATTTTATACGGTTATTTGTTTTTGATACTCGAATTGTCCCAACGGGGTCAATGCTTCCCACGATTCAACTTCAGGACCGAGTAATTTTTGATAAATTGTTTTATCGTTTTTCCCCCTTGGAGCGGGGAGATATTATCATGTTTGTGCCACCAAAGGCTTCTGGTGAGTCCGACGATCTCGTGAAGCGCATCGTGGGTTTGCCAGGAGAAACCTTAGAAGTTCGGGAGGGTAAGGTCTGGATTAATGGAAAGGTCTTAGAAGAACCCTATTTAACTCAGGCTCCAAAATATTCGTATGGACCGATTGAAATTCCTGAGGATTCTTATGTAATGTTTGGGGATAATCGAAATAATAGCAAGGATAGTCACATCTGGGGCATTTTGCCACAGGCAAATGTTGAAGGTAAAGTAATTATACGATATTGGCCGTTAAATCGATTTGGGAAGATCCAATAAAGAAAGAAAATAATAAGAGCTATTTAGCTTGGCTGGGCCTTGGAAAAGCTGAATCGCTAAAATACTAAATACAAAACAGTAAAATCAGGAAGTTTTCGACAGAATGAAGGGCGGAGAAGTAATGATGAAGTATGCTAGCTGGATGAATAAGGTTGGAGATAGTTTTATCGGGGAAATGCTCAGAGCAGCGCAGAACCCTGAGATGATTTCGTTTGCAGGTGGGTTGCCCGCACTTGAACTATTTCCTGATCGGGAACTCAAGGAATCTTTCCAAAAGGTTTTTGAGAAGCAGGGAAGTTCAGCCTTACAATACTCTCAAACTGCAGGTTACCCACAGTTAAGAGAGTGGATAGCTAGTCAACATCGCCGAAATCAAAGTCCTGCAAGTTTCAGTGAAGTAATCATTACTACGGGAAGCCAGCAGGGATTAAGCCTCTTAGCACAAACTTTCTTGGACCCAGGAGATACTGTTTTTCTAGAAACCCCTACTTACCTTGGTGCAATTCAAGCCTTTGAAGGATTCCGGGCTAAATTCCAAATGATTCCTTCAGATGAGGAGGGGATAATCCCAAGCGAGTTGGAAAAAGCGCTTGAAGTAACAACTCCAAAATTTCTCTACTTGATTCCCAATTACCAAAATCCATCGGGTAAAATCATGGGATTAAACCGTCGTCGAGAGTTACTCAAGGTTGCCCAAAAATATAACCTCTTGCTTGTTGAGGACAATCCCTATGGGGAACTGCGTTATGAAGGAGATCCACTTCCTAATCTTGTAGAATTAGCAGAGAATGTGGTTTACCTTGGGACGTTCTCTAAAGTGTTAGCGCCTGGGCTCCGGGTGGGATATGTACTGGGCGATGAGGATATTATCGCTCACTTGGAACAAACCAAGGAAGGCGTCGATTTGCACAGTAATAACTTAACCCAGAGAGCTGTTTTTGAATATTTGAAACAAGGGTATTTGCCTGAACATATCCAAAAGTTGCGTGAGGTCTATGGTGTTCGAAGGAAAGCTATGGTTGACGCAATTCAGACCTATCTCGGAGACAAAGTGGAAATGATTGTTCCCTCGGGTGGGTTGTTTTTGTGGGCAAAGTTAATCGGTATAGATAATAGCTTTGACTACGTCGATGAAATGATTCAGCAAAATGTCTTATATGTTCCTGGGGCACTGTTCTATGCAGATGGACGGGTTTCCAACGAAGTACGTTTAAATTATTCTTGTTCTACGCCGGAAATTATCGAAGAAGGGATTAAACGGTTGGCTCGGGGGTTAAGTAAGTAGATTCGTTCAGAAAGATGGGGTAAGTAGCTTTTCGCGCAGACACTTTCGTGCCAAACCCTTGTGCTTACTGCATGTGAACCAATGACTACGCTAAGCTAAAGCCGAAAGGCTACCATGCCTTTCGTCACTAAAAGCATCGTTCGATTTTACGCCCCTCCGCTAGAAGTCGTTCAGCTAAGGCTGAATGCCTACGAAACAAGTGCGATTGTCTTCACAGCAATCGGTCTTTCGTTCTGCACGAAAAGCTACGTTAGCGGGTCTTGGAATGTAAATTCTCTTGTATGTAGCAATAAGCGATAATAAATAAAGACGCTCGTTCCAGGCTTGGGCAGTCGGAAGAGCGTCTTTATGTTTGTGCTTTTTATTTACTTTTAGTGCAATAGCGGAAATGCTCCGAGCAGAAAGAAGAGTTCTGCTAATTCGATGCTTGCACCGTAGAGATCACCGGTAAGTCCACCGAGAAGTCGGGAAGACTTTGATGTGAAGATAAGGATGAATAAGGTAGAAATTAGAAAGCCTACTACTCCTGGCCATTTTAAGAACCAGTAGGTTAGAAGTAAAAGGAAGGTTCCCTGACCGAAGAAAATTCCTTTGGTTTTTCTAGAGGCTTCGTGAAAGCCTTTGCCTAGCCCATTAAAGCGAGCATAGGGAAAAAAGTGGACTCCGATGAGAAAGATCCAACGCGAAAGTACGGGCATGAATAGCAAGATAAGCGGGGTCAAAGGGGAGCCGAGAGTAAGAAGTTCAGCAAAAAGTGAGAATTTAAGAAGGAGTAAAGCGATGGCGCTTATAGCTCCGAAGGCACCAACACGACTATCCTTCATAATCTCTAGCATACGTTCGGGGGTACGAGCGGATAACAACCCATCCATACTATCCATGTACCCATCGAGATGAATGCCTCCAGTAAGGATTAACTGGAGAATCAGCAGGAGTGCTCCCATGATTAGGGGAGGATACAAGGGAAGCAGAAGAGTTGAACTTGCCCAGAGAATCCCACCCAGAAGGAGTCCCACGACTGGATAATAGTACTGACTTTTCGTGAACTCCTCCTGAGTTACATTTGCAGGGACTGGGAAGGGAATTCGAGTCAAGAAGGTCAGGGCAATTAATAATTTTCTCATTTAAAGAGTCACTTCCCGATTCAGGGAATCTAAAAGCGCTTGTCCTGACTCTTTGATCTCGATGGGATATCCAGCGACTACAGAATAAACCTTAGAGGCTGCATGACCGAGGATTTGATTAGTCCTCCCAGCCAAATCGCGGTAAGCCCGCGATAAAGGGTTATCTGGAACTATTCCCTGCCCCACTTCGTTCGTCACCATAATCACTTGGGGAACTATCTCCTGAGCAAGATGGGCAACGGCTCGAACTTGGTCAAGAATTATTTGTTCCTTCTCGTCCTGGGCAAAAGGATTTCCCTCGAATTCCTCACTGTATTCTGAGAGGAGGAGATTCGTTAGCCATAGTGTTACACAGTCGAGTAAGAGCACGACTTGTTCCTTCCGGTATTTTTCCAAGACGGAGGAGATAGCGAGAGGCTCTTCTACGAGGTCCCAATCGGAAGGGCGTTGTTCGCGGTGTTTTTTTACACGCAGTTCCATTTCTCCGTCATAGACTTGGGCAGTTGCGATATAAACTACAGGAAGCCGAGGATATGCTGCAAGGAGCTCAGCAAAACTGCTCTTCCCGCTCCGTGCTCCTCCAGTTATAAGTGTTAGATTAGACATAGATAAACCTCCAAAGGAAGATTCCCAAAAGGCATTATGTTATAGGCTAGAAAGATTGTCAATGAAAGCTTAGGGTTACTTTTCGCTTACTCCTGCAGAAGCAAAGGTAGCCATCTCCTTGAGAATATGAATAGATGCATCAAGTAAGTGGAAAGCGATAGCAGCTCCAGTTCCTTCTCCAAGTCTAAAATCCAGGTGCATAACGGGTTTAAGATTTAGGTGTTTAAGTGCTACGATATGGCCTTGTTCTGCAGAGGAGTGGGAAGGAATTAAGTAGAGGCGTGCCAAAGGGGCGATCTGGGTGGCAATTAAAGCGGCAGCTGTAGAAATGACGCCATCGAGGACTACGGGAACTCTAGAGTAGGCAGCTTCTAAAATGACACCCGCAAGTGCGCCAATTTCTAATCCACCGATTTTACTTAAGATATCAATAGCATCGGATGGATCCGGATGGTTTACCTCGATAGAACGAGTAATCACTTCTTGCTTATGGAGTAGGGCGAGATCATCAAGACCTGTTCCACGTCCCGTAACTTCGGAGGCAGGTAATCCTGTGAAAACTGAGATAATTGCCGCACTAGGTGTAGTATTCCCGATTCCCACTTCCCCAGTAGCTAAGACCCTAACTCCTGATTGTATCGCTTGTTGTGCGATTTTCGCACCCGTGAGAAGGGAGAGAATGGCTTCTTTACGGGTCATTGCGGGACCTTCAGCCATATTCTCGGTCCCATTTTTAATCCGATGACGCATCAGTTCGGGCGGGTCAAGGGGAAAGGCCATTCCGACATCTGTACAGATGACTTCCGCCTGGGCATGGCGTGATAGAACGTTAATACCTGCACCGCCATTTAAGAAGTTATAGAACATTTGTGGGGTAACTTCTTGCGGGAAGGCGCTAACTCCTTCGGCTACGACGCCATGATCTCCAGCCATGACAAGAACTGCTTTCTTTTCGACTTCGGGCCAGGAGGTCTTTTGAATCCCACCGAGTTGTTTGGCTAGGTGTTCTAAGACTCCAAGGCTTCCCAGCGGCTTGGTCAGGGAATCGAGACGTTCTTGGACAGCCTGCATAGACTCCTCGTCTAATCCCTGAATCCCTTCGGTAAGGTGAGTTAATGAGGCCTCAAGTTCTTCGAGGGTTGCGCTAGCTAAGCTAAGACCATGGAGTTCATTTAGTTCACCTAGTTCACCTAGTTCACCTAGTTCACCTAGTTCAACCATGGGGCGTGTCTCCTTCGATAGTTCTTCTTTCTTCATCTTAAATCCTCTCCTTCTTGATAAAAAAATAAAGTCCCGCCACATCTCTGTGGTCGGGACTTTGCCGTCATCGCCGCCGCTTTCCAATACACCCTGGAAAGTCTTTTTTATCTCTGGCAGGTCTCCTGGCTAAGATTCAAGCGCCCAACAACCCCTTCCCGGCAAATGCCAGTGGTCCTGGTCAAGGCTCATCTTTTACAGTGGTGGGTCCGCACCGGATTTACACCGGTTTCCCTATTCTCCCCTAAAGGGGCACCAAAGATTACTTTGAAATTATATTTAGCTTAACAAAGAGTTAGCTAGCTTGTCAATACAGAAATTTGATAAATCTGAAATTTTACTTTTAGCGCATTTCATTTTCTATTGCTAGGTAGGGGAGAAAACATTTTGGGTATTAATTGGATTTTATTTTAATTATGTTTTACAAAAACAGGTGAAGGGTTTATCATTAAGGAGGATTGTACTAGTACACTTATTGCGTAAAGATTCATTAGCAATACACATAATATTATAATAAGAGACCCATAAATCAATTCTAGCATAGGAATAGACAGATTAAGATGAGCAGGAAGTGTAATTGTGAAAGATTTAAAAATTAAAAAGGTCTCCCTACTCCTTGATGGAATCGTTATTTTCCATGAATTAAATCAAGATCCTGTTATCAATTCCTTTAAAACACTTTTACGCTTAATTGGGTTGGAAGAAAATAACCTAACCGAGGTCTATCGTGAATATCACCGTTTCTGTTCTCTGGCGACTGAAGCCAACTGGCCAAGTTACCTCTGGAAACTTGTCCTGGAGGATGAGAATGAATTAACACGACAAATTGCACGGAGTCATAGAAGCGGAATTGCAAGAAGTTTAAGGGATTTAGCCACCCGTGATCTTCTCATTTTTCGTGAAGTTTCTCAATTGACACCCGTAGAAATAAAAGAGGCCATTCAAAAGAAATTCTCCTCTGAAGAGCTTGATTCACAAGGGATATGGTTAGAATCGTCGCTTTCTCCCGAAAATTGGCCAATCTGGACTCCAGTAATAGCTGAAATTGCCACTCAGGAGATGAGTTCTGCAGAAATTTATCTACAAACTGCTCAGAGGCGGGTGAAAGAGGCTTTAGCGAAGTGGAATTCAGAAGAGATGATGGAGGAATTGCTTTCCTTCTACCAGGGGATAGGTTCAGGAATCTTTAGTCGTTCTTTTGCCTATAAGTGGCAAGGAGGCTTAAGTCGCCTTGCTGAAGTCCGCCCTGATCCGATGCTTAAAGCTCAGTTAATTGGCCAAGAGAGGGAACAGAGAATCATACTTGAGAACACAGAATTCTTCTTATCGGGATACCCCGCAAACAACGTAATCCTTTATGGTAACCGAGGAACAGGAAAGTCGTCTTTAGTTAAGGCTCTCCTGCAAGAATACTTTGACAAGGGACTCAGACTCGTTGAACTCTCCAAATCTGAACTTAAGGATTATCCAAAGGTGATCAGGCTTCTTGAAAAGCGGCTTCAGAAGTTTATTGTATTTATTGATGATCTCTCCTTTGAAGAGTCTGAAGCAGAATATAAGATTTTAAAGACCCTTCTAGAGGGTGGCTTAGAAGGAAAACCACGGAATGTCTTGATTTATGCAACCACGAATCGTCGACACTTAGTTCGTGAGAGTTTTTCTGAAAGGCAAGGAGATGAGGTCAACCGTCGGGATAATATGGAAGAAAAGTTATCCTTGGCTGACCGCTTTGGAATTACGGTAACCTTCCCCTCACCTGATCAGGAGGGGTATCTGAAGATAGTTGAGGAGTTGGCGGCTCAGCAAGGGATTGTCATGGACCGAGACCTCTTAAGGCAGCAAGCCTTACGTTGGGTTATGCAGCATAATGCGCGATCGGGACGTACGGCTCGTCAATTTATTGATTACCTTGCTGCCAGTCAAGGGGTAGCAGCAAAGTAGTAAGAGATAAGATTAAAGTCATACGGGATAAGATTTAGCAATAGGTTGGCTTTATGCCAGCCTTTTTTTATGTGTCATTTTCGGTCTGAGTAAGTTCTGAAATAATGAAATAAGTTCTGTATAAGTTTATGTATAAGTTCTGAGTAGTTTTTGGTTTGAATAGATTCTGTAAAGTGCGAGCAGGATAATAGACACTGGTTTATTCACAGGAAGATATCCTCTAAGGGATGGGGGAGCGCTCAATATGCCCTACGCGCTGCTTAACGGAACTGAGTTATATTATTTGGATGAAGGAGCTGGTGACTCGCTTTTTTTTATTCATGGGTTAGGGGGGGATCATCACATGTTTGATCCTCAATTTGAGTACTTTCGAACGAGGTATCGAGTGATTGCTCCTGACCTTAGGGGAAATGGTCTCTCAGGAAAGCTTACAGGCCCCGTTCTTTCTATTTTGGATCGACAGTGTGATGATTTATCAAGGCTTATGGATAAGCTTGAAATTAATAGGGCGGTCTTTTGTGGGACTTCTTTTGGTGGGACCTTTTGTTTACATTTTGCTTTGCGATATCCTAAGAGGGTGGCAGGGATGGTTATTTCTGATGCGTTTAGTGATACCAAAGTAACGGGTTTTACTGAAGCGCTAATTTATTTTGTTCATTTATCAACCATTTGGACCAGCTATCTACCAAGGCCCTGGCTATTTCCCATCTTAAGGTGGGGATATCGAAGATGGCCGACTGCGCAAGACTATGCCCTCCAAGTCGCCAAACGGATTCGAAAACACGAACTTATGCTTCAGAGATTAACGTTAATATGGATGGATTACTCGAAGTATTTGCCGCAGATACGTTGTCCAGTTTTAGGAATTGTCGGGGATCGTTTATCGGTTTCCATCCGATGTATGAAAAGAGCTGTGGGAATGCTTCCTAATGCATCTCTCGAGATTGTCGAAGATTCCTTTGATCCTACAAATCTATGTCAAGTAGCTCGCTACAACTTTCTCGTCGAAAATTATTTATGTAAGCTTTCCTGGTAAAGTGTTGCAAAGAAATGTGTGGGAGACCCACACATTTCTCACTTCAAGAGTGTTAGATAAATTAGTATAGCATTTAAGGAAATGATTAAAGTTACGATAATGCACCCAATGACGTTGGTAAATTTCCGGTTGGCCATTACTCCCATGACCTCTTTTTTACTGGTGATGATGAGGAGCGGGATGACCGCCGCGGGGAGGGCAAAGCTTAAGGTTACCTGGCTGAGAATAAGGATTTTCATGGGATTCAGTCCCAGCCAAAGCAATACCATGGCGGGAATCATAGTGATTATGCGTCGAATATTGATTGGAATATCGAGTCCGATGAACCCCTTCATCATACATTCCCCTGCCATTGCACCTACGGTGGAGGAGGAAAGCCCTGAGGCGAGAAGAGCAAGCCCAAAAGCACCGCTGGAGAGATTTCCGAGGAGTGGAGCTAGAGATCGATGTGCCTCCTCGATGGTATCGACGGGAATTCCTTTCGAGTAGAAAACTGAGGCTGCGACGATAAGCATTGCTGCATTGACTAAGAAGGCGATGTTCATTGCAAATACTATATCCAGACGCTCCATTTTGAAGTGACGTTTGATGTCTTGAATTTCCTCACTCGTTCTACGTGATTTCACGAGTTCAGAATGGAGAAATATGACATGAGGCATTACGGTAGCGCCAAGCATACCCACAGCAACGAGGATACTTTCAGGGCCTAAGCTAGGAACTAGGGTGTGATAAGCAACTTTACTCCAATCGGGTTTGGCTAAGAACAGTTCTACAAAATAGGAGATTCCTATAATTGCCACAAGGAGGACGATCGTTCGTTCAACAACGTGTTGTCCAAAGCGTTGTAAATATACAATAAGAAAGGTGACAAGTATGGATAGCCCTCCGGCCCAAAGGAGAGGGATTCCGAAGAGAAGGTAAAAGCCCAAGGTGGCACCTAAGAATTCGGCCATGTAGGTTGCAATTGCTGTGAAGAGTGTAATGAACCAGAGGAGTATATTCGTCCTTCGGCTGAATACCTTTCCGCAGTGGGTAGCAAGATCAATTCCCGTGACAATCCCAAGTTTGGCTGATAAGGTTTGCAAAAAAATTGCCATTAGGTTGCTCCAGAGGATAACCCATAAAAGTGCATAATTGAAGTTTGACCCACCACTTATGTTCGTAGCAAAATTCCCCGGATCAATGTACGCGACACTCACGATAAAGGCTGGACCAAGGTAACGTAGAAGGGATCTTGTCTTTTCGCGCCAAGTTTCTTGCTTAAGGGCAAGCGGAACGGAGACATTTTTCAGCAGGATCGGGTTATCACTCATTTTTTTACATCCCTCCTGATTATAACGATTCGTTCTGTAGACATATATGCATCGCCTCTTTCTCGCTATCGTCAGGTGACCCATTTTTAGATTATGGAGATGGAGTTACAGTGGTGAGTTGTTTCTTTGTGGTAAGATATGGAGAGAAGTTAAGCTGTAGATATTAATGGCAAATGTTTTTACAAGTGGTTCGTTGTGGTATACAATTGAAAATAATTGCTTTATGACGAAAAATAATAAAAAAGTGCGAGGAGGAACGAATGTGTTTGAAAATGATATTCTCGTAGCTGGAGGAGACCCTGGATTTGGCGCTATAAAGCTGGACGCAGGGGATACAAAAGTATTATTTCCAGCGGTAATTTGTAAAGGGAATGAACGAATTTTTTCGACACTAGGTAATACCAATGTGGCAAGAGGATCTGAGCAGGAAGCCCAGATTGCTTCCTTGGACGTTGTCGTCACGAATAACTCTACGGGAGTGGAACGCCATTATTTCATGGGAAGTCTCGCTGAAAGTTTGAATCCGAATGAAGCCCATTATTGCTGGGATGAGGATAAATCGACAGATGAAGAGGCGACCGCACTTCTAGTCGTAGCGCTTGCACTAGCTCAAAAAACACCGAAGGCTAATATCTACTTAGGGACTGGAGTTCCAGTCAAGTACTATGCTTCGTTGAAGGACAAGTATGAAGCAGAACTTAAGGGCTCATGGTCTGTGCTGTTTCGTTCGGGTCCCTTAAAGGGTCAAACTCGCAATCTTACAATTATTCGTTCCCGGGTTCTGCCTCAAAGCTATGGAGTTTTCATTAAGGAGACACTTAATGAGTATGGAATTCCGACAAGCCCCAAGCTATTTAGCGGCTACGTCGTAGTGATTGATCCGGGATTTAGAACAACGGATATAGCGACCTTTTATGACGGAGTAATGCTTGATCCTCCGAATTCTTTTAGTATCGAGAAGGGGCTGAAATGGGCCTATACTGGGGTCGCTGAGAAACTGAAGGAAATAACAGGGGAACACGAGAATCCCATCGAGACGGATGATAAGGAACTAGACAAGATATTCCGAGTCAATGGTGGTATGTACCCTTGGAATAATGGGTCTATTAACCTCAATCCAGTCATGCAAGTAATGCTTACCCAATTGGGAACTGACATTACGAGAGAAGTTAAGAAAGCTCTCAAACCAATGCTGGGAAAAATTCATACGGTTATCGTGGCTGGTAAGGTTGGGGAAATGATTTTCGACCACTTGCAACTTGAAAACAAAGTGCTCATTGAAGATCCGCAATTCGGTAATGCCACTGGCTTTCGAATTATGGCTGCAAATCTAGTGAACAGCATAACGAAGAAGGCGAATACCAATCCATGACGTTGAAACAGCACTCTCTCACCCTTCATTTTAGAGAAGTAGATGAAGAAGGTTGGGAAGTTCTCAAAGGGTTGTCCCAGGATCAACAGGAATCAGTCATTAAGGAAGCGCTTAAACTCTATTTAAGGGTTCATACCGAAAGTCGTTGTCCTGAAACAACTCAGCTTTACCATGAATATGATCGTGAACATGACCTATCATATTTGCCAGTCCCTTCCCCATGGAAAGAAGAAGACTTTATCTCCGAAAGCTTATATAGGACTGACGAGACAGGTCTTCCTTCAGAATGGAAGCTCGATTCCCTTTTTGTTTCCTCAGAGATTAAGAAGGAAATTACAAATCCCTTAAAGCATTTATTCCAAATCATTGGGGAAGAAGATGACGAAGAGGTTATCAATTTCCTGAGCAATTCGGCGAGGACTTCTGCTACTATTCCGAGGGATGAGGAATCTCCTGAAAGAAATGACCCAAGCGAGATAGGGACGAAGGAAAGCCTCAGTGGAGAAGCGATGTTTCACATAGGGACTTTTCCGTTGGAAGTCCAGCAGGAAGATCCTAGAGTAAGAAGCAGCGGACTTACCTTTATTCTTCAGCAGGTGATTGGGGAAGAAGAGGATGAGGAGGTTCTTGAGTTTTTGAGGAACTCTTGGAAAAAAGTAGACTCCCATTAACAAAAATAAAGGGTTCATTTTTTGGAATTGAAGTCAAAAATAGCATAGCTTTAAAAACAAAAACAGCAGATTTTTAGCAATCTGCTGTTTTAATGCGTTGATAATTTTATCACCATATGTTGTGAACTCACAGATAATTATCCAGGGGGAAAATGTTGTCGTTTTCGTACGGTAGGCTGAGTACGGCCGATAAGCTGTATGCATGTGAAAAGTTGCCTCTTGACTATACCTGGCGTTTTATCCTATAGTAAGCATAGTAGGATTACGAGGAGAGAATGAAGTGGAAGACCCATTACCTGAACCTTATATAGAAAGAAATAGTATATTTAAAGCTTTGCATTGCCGAAAAACTAAGCAGTTCATAGCTATAACTGTCTGCCTCTTTTTGGGCTTAACGATAATCGTATATTCACATCTAGGCTTTGAAGAAAGTAAACCAGGCTTATGGATAATTAAATTACATTCAAGCATAAATCAGGCGCCAAGAGGAGGATTCTTCGGCGCCTTAGCCATTTTACCCCAAAAAACCTATTTGGATAGTGTACTTTCCCCACAAATGTGGGAAAATAATTATAGTTTAACTGATGTAGTATTTCTAAGTATGAGAAATTGGTTAGTCATGGTTTGGTATGGATCGAGCTATGTTTAATATCTCGATGTGAGCTCGCAAAATAAAAGGAGGAGAATCCCATCGAAAGTATATTATGGAGCGTAGCGAAAGTGGTTGCTGCGTTATTACTGGTAGGACTGAATGCATTTTTTGTTGCTGCAGAATTTTCTCTAGTCAAAGTGAGAAAAACTCGTCTTGCAGAGCTCTCAGAGACGGGGTCGAACCAAGCCGAGGTGGCCTTAGATGTAACATCTAAGCTTGATACGTATCTCTCCGCGAGCCAGTTAGGAATAACCTTGGCCTCATTAGGACTAGGATGGTTAGGCGAACCAGCAATAGCTACGCTTCTCAACCCACTCTTTGACAACCTAGTGAAATGGGATAAAGTATTAACACATTCGGTTTCCATGGTCATCGCTTTTTTGGTGATTACTTTTTTGCATATTGTCTTAGGTGAACTCGTACCCAAATCAGTTGCGATTCAGGATGCTGAAGGTACGGCCCTGATTACTGCAGGTCCTTTGAAAGCGTTTTATAAGATATTTTATCCTATAATACGTGCCTTAAATGGTCTTGCCAATATCGTTCTTAAACTTATGGGAATCGAGTCCCCCAATGAAGCAGAGCTTGCCCATACAGAGGAAGAGCTAAGGATGCTCGTGGATGCAAGTCAACGTCATGGAGTTCTCGATAAAATGGAAGGGAAACTCTTAGATAATGTATTCGAGTTTTCTGACCGGGTCGTGAGTGAAGTTATGGTACCACGTCAAGATATGATTTGCCTCTATATTCAGGATTCAATGGAAGAAGTTCTTAAGGTTGTTAGAAAATACGGGCATACACGTTACCCCCTCTGTGACGATGATAAGGATAATGTCATTGGCCTGGTTCATATGCGAGATCTAATAGGCTTAGGGGCAGCACCGGAGATTCACGAGATTTCTCAGGTCAAACGGGATATTTTAATCGTACCCGAAGGAATGCCGATCTCTCACTTAGTTCAAAAGATGCGTTCGCAAAGGACTCACATCGCTGTCGTGGTGGATGAATTTGGTGGGACAGCCGGAATGGTGACCATCGAAGATCTTCTGGAGGAACTTGTCGGAAAAATTTACGATGAGTTTGAGAATAATGAGCAGTTGGAAATAATTAAGTTGGCTGAAGATGAATATCTTATCAATGGGCGAGTACTCCTTGATGATGTATCCGAATTGCTGGGAGTTACTCTCGATGAAGAGACAGTCTCCACAATTGGTGGATACGTATTCAATCGCTTAGGTCGTAGACCTGTCAAAGGAGATAGTGTTGAGTTTGATGGGTATACGTTTGTAGTCGTTGAAGTCGTGGGTTTTAGAATTACCCGTGTAAAAGTAATAAAAAACTCTTTACCAGTTCCGTCATCTCAAACTGAGGAAGATATACCGAATATGATTTCTTAGGTGAAAAATAACGCGCCAAAGGGCGAAGTTCTAGCTAACTAAGTAATATTAAATTTCTTTTTCGAAAGGGGATGTTTTTTATGAGAGGATTCGGAAACCAAATGAAAACTGTGTTTCTGATGAGTTTGCTTACTATACTCGTTATTTTGGCCGGAGGTGCCTTGGGTGGAACCAATGGTATGCAAATGGCATTTATCTTTGCCCTCGTGATGAATTTCGGAAGTTACTGGTTCAGCGATAAGGTCGCCTTAGCCATGACTCGCTCTCAACCGATTTCTAGAGAAGAGAATCCTGGGCTTTATGCTAGCGTAGAAAAATTAGCGTATAATGCAGATATTCCCATGCCAAGAATTTATATGACTCCTTCTAATCAACCCAATGCCTTTGCTACAGGGCGTAACCCTAACCACTCCGCGATTGCTGTGACGCAAGGGATCATGCAGATTTTAAATCGGGAAGAACTTGAAGGGGTTCTAGCCCATGAAATGGCTCATATTAAAAATCGAGATATTCTTATTAGCACCTTAGCAGCCGTCTTAGCTGGGGTGATTACGACACTTGCCAATTGGGCACAATGGGCGCTTATGTTTGGAGGCTTAGGCGGAGATGATGACGATGGAGTCTCTGGCTTTGCTGCTCTTCCACTTATCATTCTGGGACCGATTGCTGCACTCCTCGTGCAAATGGGAATTTCGCGTTCACGGGAGTATCTCGCGGATGCCACAGGGGCTGAAATTGCGGGGAATTCTTATGGTCTTGCTCAGGCTCTCCAAAAGCTGGAACGTGGGTCAGCGATGATTCCCATGAATGTCAATCCTGCAGCAAGTCATATGTTCATCGTTAATCCATTAAATGCGAAGAGGGTTGCTTCTTTGTTTAGTACCCATCCGCCTATTGAAGAGCGTGTTAAGCGTCTCTACAACATGAATAATCGCTAATAGAAGTCTAAAAAATCAGCCGGCACATCTGTGTCGGCTGATTTTTTATGGGTGGATTAGCTTAGAAGGTCGAACCAATACGGTAGATTCCGAATTCACGGTGCCCCAAACTTTCCGACTTCGTGAGTCTCCCTCGGGCGACTTCAATCATCTCAGCAAATATTCGCTCACCGGCTTGTTCGATTGTTTCCTCACCTGAAATAACCGTCGAAAGGTCCATATCGATATTATCTTCCATAGTGCGATAGGTTTGCTCATTCGCTGTAATTTTGATCACTGGAGCAATAGGAGAACCTGTTGGGGTTCCACGACCTGTCGTAAAAACGAGGACTGTTGCGCCGCCGGCGAGCATCCCCGCCATAGACTCGACATCCTGACCTGGGGTGTCCATGATATAAAGTCCTTTTCCTTGAGGGAGTTGACCATAGGGTAGGACGTCTTGGATGGGAGAATGGCCTGCTTTGTAAATACACCCCAAAGATTTTTCTTCAATGGAGCTGATTCCCCCAGCAATATTTCCCGGGGTGGGTTGCCCATCTCTAAGATCTACATTGAGTTGTTTTGCTCGGAGCTCAGTTTGCTCGACAATCTCGATAAGCTTCTGAGCGATTGCAGGAGATTTAGCACGTTTGGCAAGAACATGCTCAGCACCGATAAATTCAGTGGTTTCAGACAGCATGGATGTTCCCCCGGCACGTACGAGGAGATCAGACGCCGTGCCGACAGCTGGATTGGAGGCAAGCCCCGAGGTGAAGTCAGAACCTCCACATTCAATTCCCAAGCATAATTCGCTAAGTGATGCTTCTTCAGGCTTGAGAAGGGCAATCCTGCGAGCCATCTCACTGGCTATCTGGATTCCTAAGGCCGTTGTCTTCAGTGTACCACCGTTCTCTTGGGTGATTATCGCTTGGACAGGCTTTCCAGTCTTTGAAATCTCATCGGCCGTTTCCTGGATTGGTATCCCTTCACATCCGAGTCCTACAACGAGGACTGCTGCGACATTAGGGTTTTTACCGAGTCCTATCAGAGTCCGGAGTGTTTGTTCATAATCTGCACCAAGCTGGCAACAGCCATGTTGGTTGGGAAGTGCGATAGCTCCTGGGACTTGGGCAGCAATGTTGAAGGCTACGGTAGTTGCACAAACCGACGTAGGAAGAATGAGGAGATGATTACGTATTCCAAGCTGTCCATTCGGACGGCGATACCCTTGAATTTTCATCTATTTACCTCCGCGACAGAATTTAGATCACCGCGCCCTCGTTTGGAGTCCATATTATGAACGTGTACGTGCTGACCCGGTTCGATATCTACTGTTGCGACTCCGATACTTTCTGCATATTTTATGATTTCCTGGCCCTGCGAGATTGCACAGATAGCTACTTTGTGCCCTAGAGGAATATCATGAAGGAGCTGTAGTTTCTCAACATCTCCGGCTCGAAAAAAAGAGATGGTACTCCCTTTAGAAAAGTTATCGACACACGTCGCCACATTATCCTTTGCATGGATTACAACGGCCTGTTTTTTCACGTAGATCCCCCATTCAAATATCAAGTTTGGATAAAGAAAAATTTACTCTATTATAGCACAGATTTAGTTCATTGCTCCTTAATTACTACAAAAAAACGTGCCAAAGTGTCTTAAGTTCTTGGCACGTTTTTTTAGGTTTATAGGTGTGGAGAAACTGGATAATTAGAGGGGGAAATAGTAATAATAAAGACTTGCATGCAGATAATACAGGAATAAGTGGTGGCTGGTTATTGGTTGGAAATTATTGAAAGGAGAAGTCTCTGATGTTAATCGTCGCGATAAGAACGCTCATCCTCTATATCCTAGTTATTGTTGCCTTACGCCTTATGGGTAAGAGAGAAATCGGACAGATGCAACCCTTCGATTTGGTTGTACTCCTCATGATTTCTGATTTGGCAGCAATTCCAAGTGAAAATATAGGAATTCCGCTCCTAGCTGGAGTTATCCCCATCCTTATCTTGGTTTTAATGAGTATTCTGCTGTCTTTTATTGAATTAAAAAGTGTACGAGCTCGTGGAATTCTCAATGGGACCCCTTCTATTCTTATTGAACGCGGAAAAATTATAGAGCAGGAATTGCTCCGTAATCGTCTGCCCTTAACCGATTTAGTAGAAGAGCTCCGCTTGAAAAGCATTCCGAATATTGCCGATGTAGAGTTTGCAGTATTGGAAACCAACGGACAAATTAGCATTCTACCTAAGTCACTCAAGCGTCCAGCCACACCTGAGGACTTAAAGCTTCAGCCTGGATTTGAGGGGTTACCCATTGTTTTAATCATGGATGGTAAGTTGGATCGTGCGAATCTGGCTCATACCCAAAAAGATCTAAAGTGGTTAGAAAAGGAGATTAAAAAGAGCAATCTCAATGGAATCGAAGAGGTTTTATTTGCTAGCCTAGACTCTTCAGGGAATCTCTTTGTCCAGGGAAGGGAAAAGTATCTAGGAAAAAAGAGAAGAAGGGGTGGCGCTGATGTTTAGAACCTATATCACAATCGGTGTAATTGTTCTTCTTCTTGGAGCTGGAAGCTATTGGGGTAGCCATTACATTAATCAATCCTCTGGATCGTTAGTTCAAAAACTTGATAGCGTAGAGGAATTAATCCATGGGGAGAAGTGGGATGAGGCACAGCAGGAGATGGCTGGAATGGAGAAAGAATGGGAAGGGACGAAAAAGTGGTGGAGTGTCCTATTGCATCATCAGGAAATTGACAATATTGATATCAGTTTGAAACGCGTAGAGAAATATGTGATTGGGAAAAATCCGATTCTTGGCTTAGGAGAACTCTCCGCACTTCGTCTTTTAGTTAATCATATCTCCGATACCGAAACGTTATCCCTTCAGAATATACTGTAGTGTTCCTTACCAAGAAGCGACAATACCATCTGCCCGCGGCTCAGTTCCGCCTGTGAGCACTCCATCTTTATTTCGCCAAATCATCTGACCGCGTCCAAAAAGGTCAGTTTCAGCACTCCATTCCAGGTCATGCCCTATTCGAGCTAATTCGTCTCCTAGATTATGAGCAAAGGAGCGCTCAACTTTAACGTGGCGATCCTTCTCCCAAAGGAAGCGAGGAGCATCAAGTGCTGCCTGAGGATTAAGCTTAAAATCAATGGTATTCATAAGGACCTGAACATGTCCCTGGGGTTGCATGAATCCACCCATGACGCCAAAGGGCCCGATGGCCTTAGAGCCTTGCGTGAGGAATCCAGGAATAATGGTATGATAAGGACGCTTCTCCGGTTCAAGAAAGTTCGCATGGCTGGGATCAAGGGAGAAGTTATTGCCACGGTTATGCAAGGCGATTCCTGTTCCTGGGACGACAAGACCTGATCCAAAACCATTATAGTTGCTTTGAATCATGGAGACCATATTTCCTTCTCCATCCGCAGTAGCTAGATAGACTGTTCCTCCTTGGGGTGGAGTACCTGGTTCAGGGAGTAGGGCAGTATTCCCTATCAGCTTACGACGTTCGCTAGCGTACTCTTCGGATAGAAGATTTTCCACTTTGACCTGCATGCTGCGAGGATCTGCAATATACTTACGTCCATCCACATAGGCCAGTTTAATGGCTTCTATTTGCCTATGGAAGGTCTCTAAGGACTCTTTGGCTGAGAATTCGAAGCCTTTGAGTATATTGAGAGCCATAAGTGCGACCAAGCCATGCCCATTCGGTGGAATTTCCCAGACATTATATCCTCTATAGTTAATATGGATAGGCTTTACCCATTCGGCTTTGTATTTTTCTAAGTCAGACTTACGGAGATACCCTCCATATTTTTTGGAATATGCATCGATTTGATCAGCGAGGTCCCCTTTGTAGAAGGATTGGGCCTTACTCTTAGCGATTTCCAATAGAGTCTGTGCATGGTCTCCAGAACGCCATATTTCTCCTATGAAAGGAGCGCGGCCTTGGGGGGCGAAGGTGTCAAACCAAGATTTGAATTCCTCTCCCTTAAGGGTCTGGCTATACTTAAGATAGGCGTTTTGCCAATTTTGCCCGACCGTTGGAGAGACAGAATATCCCTGTTCAGCATATTCAATGGCTGGCTGCAAGACTTCCATTAAGGAAAGTCGACCAAAACGTTCCGAAAGCTCTGCCCAGGCCGCAGGTGCTCCAGGTACAGTTACAGGAATCCAGCCGTACTTTGGCATTTCTCGATGACCGGCCTTCACCAGAGCTTGTCCCGAGAGGGAAGCAGGAGCTGTCCCGCTTGAATTGAGTCCGAAGAGTTCTCCCTTTGTCCAAACTAAAGCAAAGGCATCTCCGCCGATTCCATTCGAGGTTGGTTCGACAACCGTTAAACAGGCAGCCGTTGCGATTGCGGCATCAATGGCATTTCCACCTTTTTTAATGATATCGAGACCAGCCTGTGCTGCTAAGGGCTGAGAGGTCGCAACCATCCCGCGGGTTGCGTAGGCTACCATTCGCCTGGAAGAATAGGGATAAGATAAAGCGTCGTAAATCATGTCGGCCTCCTTTTTTGGTGCAATCGTGGTTCAGAGTAGATATTCTAATTAACTACAGGAAATGATTTCTTTATCAAGATAAGTTTTTCCTGCTTGACTAGGCAAAGAGAGTTAACAATGTATGTTCTAAAGACAGGAGTTAAATAATAAGCTGTGTTTCTCAGGGAGGTGGGGTAGAATAGATGGCATTTAATGATGAAAAACTGATGAGATGGAGCAGTATCATCGCGACCTTAGGCACGCTAATTTTGGCGATTACTGCCCTGATTACAGTGACCGTAACCCTTAATGCCTGGAAGGTTCAAAGGGAGGCTACACGGCCTTATCTTTCCCTAAAAGAATCTCCCATGGTGGAGATACAGCCGGGTTTGAATCTAGAGTTTAAGTTCAATAATGTTGGGACTCATCCCGCAATGAACCTTTCCAGCCAAACGATTGTTTTTGATCAGGGACTAAAGAACCCACCAGTTCATAGAGATCAACTTAATCTCGCCAATGAAATCCCAAAAGATATGTCTTCTAGTTTAGTCATTGCACTTGATTTATCTGAGGTTGATATTAGTCAACCCAAAGTAGAGCCTTATTATGTGGTGGTTCATATCGAATATACAGATCCAGTAATCAATAATCAGTACAGACAGACTTTATATTTTAAATGGAACGGAATCAATGGTGGAAATGTACAACCGGTGGTCCATGTAGAAGTGCGTGAAAGAGACAATATCTTAGAATACCTGAAGTCGAAGCAAATAAATTTAACAGTTTAAAATTTATGAAAGTAGAAACGGAGGAGATACAATTGGACGCGTTTATTCCTGCCCGTGTGTTTTATGAACCAGGTGCTCTAGATTATCCCTTGGGTCAGGTATTAGTAGAAAGGTTTAAGAAATTAGGAATCCCAGTACTTCCTACCGGATCACATAACCGAATAACTGGTATACCAGGAAAAACCCCTCAACAAGCGTATAGGGAAGGGAAGCGTACACTTGTGATTGGGGTCAGAAAAGGGCAAACCTTTCAAACGTGTAAACCTTCAGCCCATTACCAACTTCCGCTGGTGACAAGTTGTCCTGGAATGTGTGAATACTGTTATCTCAATACAACACTTGGCAAAAAGCCATATGTTCGGGTTTATGTAAATTTAGAGGAAATACTGGATATCACCAAGGGTCTTATTTCAAGTCGCAAACCAGAGATTACAGTTTTCGAGGGGGCGGCGACCTCTGACCCATTGCCAGTTGAGGAGTATACTGGATCTTTGAAACGGGTCATTGAGTTTTTCGGAAAGCAAGAGTATGCACGTTTTCGCTTCGTGACAAAGTTTACAAATGTTGAAAGTTTACTAGATGCAAAGCATCAAGGGCATACGCGATTTCGCTTTAGTCTAAATTCTGCAAAAGTAGTGAAGGAGTATGAACATTCAACTCCCCCTGCTGAAGAGCGAGTTAAGGCAGCAGGAAAGGTCTTAAGGGCCGGTTACCCACTAGGGTTCATCATCGCTCCGATCATTCGTGTGGAAAACTGGCGCAAGGAGTATGAAGAGCTTCTGATATCTTTGGCAAAGGAACTTGAACGTAATTCAGCAAACGGTTGGAGTCCCGCTGAATTGTCGTTTGAATGGATTACACATCGATTTACCACAAGAGCTCGGAGTAATATTCTTGAAGTTTTTCCTTCGACTACTTTGCCAATGAATGAGGAGGAGCGAAGATATAAATATGGACAGTTTGGATACGGAAAGTATGTTTATCGTCAGGATGAGATGGCAGAAATGAAGGAATTCTTTGATACTTTAACGGACAGATATTTTCCTGGCGCTCAATCTGAGTATTTCGTCTGAGTATTTAATTTGAGAACTTACTGTATATAAGGTGTGGTAACGCAGGGAACACATGATAAGAATGCTAGAGGTCCTGTCGACTTCTAGCATTCTTATCATTAGACTATTGATTTGCGATTACGATTGCATACACTTCAACCGGTCCATGTACCCCTATGGAGAGATCCATTTCAATATCGGAGGTGCGGCTAGGACCTGAGATAATATCAATCGCTGCTGGGATTTCTCCACTGCTCATTAATTCATCCATGACCTGATCCAGACTATCTCGAATAAGTGATCCGGGGATAAAGGTAAGGTGACGGATAGGAACAAGGCTTACCGCACGACCGCGTTTTGGATTGCTTTTTAGGACGAGAGAACCTGACTGAACAATGGCATAATCAGCCCCAGTAATCCCGAGTTCTGTTTTGCCGATGGCAGCTGAACGCTCGGCTCTATTATCTGCAAGGTCAGAATAGGTGTGTGCTGTCCAACCTAATTCTTCGAGGCAGGCTCTCGCTAAGACGGGTAACTCACTCCAAGTGACTATTGTGCTTGGAGATAACCACTCAGGATTTTCACCGAACCAAGCTTTAAGGGCTTGGGTGGCTTCCTCTGAGGTAGACGCCTTTGCACCTTTGCCTCCCATAAGCTCCCAAAGCTTGAGAAACTTATCGATGCGTTCCTCTTGAGAATTCAGGCGAAATAATGGAAACTTCACCTCCACGGACTTTACTGTAGTAGGGGTAGGGCGACCAAGTTTCTGAGCAATATTTGAGATAAATTCCTGATGGTTACTCATTTATTTATCACCTCGCTTCTCAGTTTGATTTATACGCTTTTCTAGAACCGGCCATAAATCTTGGAAGTTAGGCCGTGCAATAGGCGGGATTGTTTTGCTACGGGTCCAGTTGGATATAGGAGGTGGACCCATGACAATTCGTCCATGACGCATAAAAATAAATTGCATCCGTGATCCCCAACGTACTAAGCGTCGAAGGGCTTTGGGCCGGGTAAAATAATAACTATAGGCCCGGAAAGCCCGCTTCTCGATATTTGGGGTATGTCCTGTCGTAACTTTGCGTTCACGGTGCTTTAAGATTAAGTCATGAAGCGGAATACGTACTGGGCAAGCCTCAGAACAGGCTGCGCAGAGCGTGGAGAAATAAGGGAGGTGCCCCCAGCGTTCATAGTCTTGCTCGAGAAGAGGTGTGATAACTACGCCAATCGGACCTGAGTATACTGAGCCGTAGGCATGCCCACCCACTTGTCGGTAAACAGGGCATACATTGAAGCATGCTCCACATCGAATACAACGAAGCGAGGTACGGAAATCTTCATCCCCAAGAATTTCCGAACGATTATGATCGAGAATGACGAGATGCCATTCCTTCGGTCCATCGGTATCCTCCTCTCGTTTCGGAGGGGTAATCATAGTCGTGTATACTGAAAGACGTTGTCCAGTAGCGCTTCTGGCTAGAAGATTGAGTACGACACTGAGTTCCTTGAAAGAGGGAACGATTCGCTCCATACCCATCATTGTAATTTGAACTTCCGGCAAGGTGCTGACCATCCGGCCATTTCCTTCATTGGTGACCATAGTAATCGTACCCGTATCAGCCACAGCAAAATTGCAACCCGAGATTCCAATTTTCGCCGTCAAGAATTTTTCGCGCATTTTATCACGTGCAAATTTTGTCAGGGTTGGTGTATCTGAACTCAGAGGATGTCCTGCAATGGGTTCGAAGAGCTTAGCTATTTGATTACGGTTCTTATGCATTGCTGGGACGATGATATGGGAAGGGGGTTCCTCTGCAATCTGAATGATATATTCTGCAAGATCGGTCTCCACGATCTCTATTCCATCTTTTTCGAGTACCGGGTTAAGATGAATTTCTTCGGTAATCATGGATTTAGACTTGATTACTGATGTGAAACCATGTTGCTTAAAGATTTCTTGGACGATTCTTACCCCATCTTGTGGAGTTTTGGCAAGATGGACATGCCCACCATTTTTCTCTACATTTTCAATGAGTTGATTAAGATAATAGTCTAAATTCAGCACAACATGATTGCGAATTTTCTCTCCGGCTTGACGCCACTCTTCCCAGTTTCCGAGTTCATCTGTGACAATTTTTTTGTTGGTTCTTAGCTTGTCTGTAGCACGGCGGGTAGCCATCCGTAGAAAATCATCATGGAGGGCCTTATCGAGGGCGGCATTCATCTCATATGGTTTATGCTCTGACATTTTACATCCCCTTCCCCAGCAATTGAATGACGTGCATAGCTGGTACCGAGTGTCCTTGCTTCTCCAAATACCCGGAGATGTTCATCAGGCATCCCATGTCAACCCCTGTAAGGACATCCGCACCAGATTCCAAAACGTGCTGCGCTTTTTCTGCAACCATAGCTTCCGATATCACGGGCATTTTTACTGCAAAGGTGCCGCCAAAACCACAGCAAAGCTGTGCTCCGGGGAGGGGGACGATTTCTACTCCTTGAATATGCTCAAGTAAGGCTAGGGGCTCTTCTTTTATTCCCATTAACCGTGTCGCATGGCAGGAGGGATGATAGGTGACTTTAGCCTTATAACGAGCACCTAAATCAGGCTTTTTAAGAACGTTTACCACAAATTGAGTGAATTCATAGCTCTTGTCAATAAGTTCTTTAGACTTCTTAAGGTAGACGGGATCATTTTCAAATAATATGGGGTAGCTATGGTGAATCATGCTGACACAGGATCCACTTGGAGCTACCACGACTTCACTCCGTTCGAAAGCGTCAATCAGCTTTCGTGCAACAGCTCTGGAGTCATCCATATAGCCGGAGTTGAAGGCAATCTGACCACAGCATGCTTGTTCATCCGGATAGTCTACGGTGTGTCCAAGGCGATTAAAAATCTTAGCCATGGTAACACCTAAATCAGGATACAATACGTTTCCTAAACATGTGATAAAGATTGAGATTCTCATCAACCTACAGTCCCTTCCTGTTTGTAATCTAGACACTAAAGATTATTAAGCTTTCTTTATTATGGCTAGCGTGTTTCGGATTTATGTGACAAACAGAGAGAAACCCATAGGTTTATGCTAAGAAATTACCCAAGGAGCGGAACCTTCGGTTCTTCATACCAGATACAGATGAGATGGGCTTGGCCCGAACTTTGTGTGATATTTACGATTTTCACCCAGTTGTTCTCTTCTAACCATTCGTTAACTGGCTTTTCCAATAGGCGGAAGTCTGGGGAACTGAAAGTTTTGATTTTCATCATATTACGACCTTTCTTCTTTGAATGTCATATTTCGTTTACATTATAGTAATAACCAATTGTTTTTACCATAACATCCCTTACAATTTTAAGTATCGAAGAAGATTCTAACGGGTATAAATAAGTTTGAGGTGATTTTAAATGCCAAGAAATGATGGAAATAAAAGTCAAAAAGAAGATTTAAAAAAAATGGAGCTAACACTTAAGAATATCCAAAAGAATGAGAAATTTCTTGCTGAGAATGCAGGAGAATTAACACCGCATCAGATTAAAGATATAAAAAAGCATTTGAGTTCAAAGAAAAAGTTTCTTGAAGAAACGGATGGAACAATTCAATACGATTAAATAACCAAAGAGCGGGTAACCGCTCTTTTAATTAGGTGTCGTTCTATAAAATTTTTGAAGAATAAAGAGCCCTTGATTCTAAATGAATAAGAGATATCCTTTCGGATATCTCTTATTGCGGTTAAGTAAAGTTTAGACGCGACCACCGTTCTTAAGGTTTTCTTCAGCAAATTGAATCATCCGTTTTGTCATCATTCCGCCAACAGAACCGTTTTCACGACTGGTGCGGTCTCCACCGAGTTGAACGCCTAATTCGTTAGCAATTTCATACTTGAATTGATCGAGAGATGGTCCTGCACCTTGTGCTGCTGGTGTGTTAGTGTTTCTTTCTCCTGCCATGATGGGTTCCCTCCTTAAAAATTTGGATTTTTGGATAATGGGACGTTGTTATTATCTGCCGATAGATTTTTATTAAACAGGTAATTGTTGGTCCTGAAAAGTTAACAAACCAATAATGGATTTTTAAGGAAGCAAAAAACCTGTACGAATAATATCATACAGGTTAATATCGTATTGCTTAGAGATTATTACGCCTTTTTGTGAATCTTAATCCTCTTCTTGGGTGCAGATTGCTACTGCTTCTTCTGCTGAGTAATTGTCTGAAAGAATCTTGAGGAAGCCTGGATAATACGTATCAAAGGTTTGTGCACCATTCCAGATTAGATTCACAATTTGTTCTCTAGAGGGTTCGGAATTAGCCAAATCCAGGGTGGTGCGGAAACGGATTTCACCATCATCCATATCCATTTCAAAGTTGCCAATAGCTAATTCGTAGTTGACACGAGTCATAAAGTTACAGACTTCCAAGCGTTTCGCAAAAGGAATCTTTTGTGTAATGTGTGTGTTACAAAGTAGGGACTCTTGCTCTTCGTCAACGATAATAAAGCAGATGAAATCCGAATTAATTCCTCGAATCTCCATACGGAACAGCTCATTCTTATCATCGTAATTAAACTCCCAGCCGTCCTGTTTGAGAGTATCATAGAGGACTTGAAACAACATCATATCTAGCACCCCCTTGGAAATATAATTTCCACACAATCAAGCTGATTCCTGCAATTGGGTGAAATAATATCCAGATAAATCCTCATTAATCCTCGTACCTTATTTGATTGTAATTTCTTTTAGCAAAATAGTATTTATGATATAATATATAATTGTGGAATTTGTATTTGATTGAATGACTATAAAAGAATGTAGGGAGTATACAAGAGTGAGTTTATCATTAGAAGAACAAATTCGTTCTCGAAAAACCTTCGCTATTATTTCTCACCCTGATGCAGGGAAAACGACATTAACGGAAAAACTCCTGCTCTTCGGTGGAGCGATTCATTTGGCGGGAAATGTAAAAGCTAGAAAAACTCAACGCTATGCTACATCTGACTGGATGGAGCTTGAGCGTCAAAGAGGTATTTCTATTACTTCAAGTGCTATGCAGTTTAATTATAAAGGTCATGTCATAAATATTCTTGATACTCCGGGTCACCAGGACTTTAGTGAAGATACCTATCGTACTTTAACGGCTGCTGATAGCGCAGTGATGCTTATTGATGCCGCCAAAGGTATTGAGGCTCAGACACTTAAACTCTTTGAAGTTTGTAAACGTCGGGGAATCCCGATTTTTACTTTTATCAATAAGCTGGATAGGGAAGGTAAAGATCCAATTGACCTCATGGATGAAGTGGAAAAGGTTCTTGGCATCGAAGCCTATGCTATGAACTGGCCCATCGGGATTGGAGCAGATTTTAAAGGAATTTACGACAGACAAAGTGGATTTGTGGAGCGCTTTAGTTCAGGAGCACGCCAGGATAATGCGACAACAATCCTATCAGGGCCCTTGGAAGATCAGGAAGTTCAAGCGGGTATTGGTGCCGATTTGATTTCTCGTCTTCATGATGAAATTGAACTTTTGGATATGGCTGGAAACACCTTCAATCAGGAGAGAATAAATCATGGTGAAGTGACTCCGGTATTTTTCGGGAGTGCTTTAAATAATTTTGGCGTACCCAACTTTCTTGATAGCTTCCTGATCCTCGCTCCTGGCCCTGCACCACGGACCTCCAATCAGGGGATTCTTAATCCAATGAATCCGGAATTCTCAGGATTCGTATTCAAGATTCAAGCAAACATGAATGCAGCACACAGGGATCGAATTGCTTTTATCCGTGTTTGCTCTGGCAGGTATGAACGAGGTATGAATGTGATTCATAATCGGACTCATCGTAAAATGAGGCTGGCACAGCCTACCCAGCTTTTTGCACAAGAGCGGACAATCATCGACGAAGCCTTTGCAGGAGATATTATTGGCGTCCATGATAACGGGATGCTACGGATAGGAGATGTCCTAGCTGAAAAGGATGGGCTCGAGTTTGAAGCTATGCCGTTCTTTAGCCCAGAGAATTTTGCCCGAATAAGTATTGCCAATGCACTAAAAAGAAAGCAATTTATCAAAGGAATCCAAGAACTTCAAGAGGAAGGTGCGATTCACGTCTTTCGGGATCTCAATGTTGGTGTAGAAGCTCCAGTCATTGGGGTTGTCGGACAATTGCAATTTGAAGTATTGGAGTATCGTTTACGGGATGAATATGGAGTGGATGTACAGGTTAATAACCTGCCTTATGAGTTAGTTCGTTGGATTCCCAAGGATGAAGAGAAAGTACGCATTTTGAAAGAGTCAAGTATGAGTCTGGTGGTCTTAGATCAGGATGAGAATTATGCGGTGCTATTACTCGATAAGTGGAAGGCGAACTGGTTAAGCGAACGACATGGAATCACCTTTCATACTCAACCCATAAGAGAAGAAAAATAATGAGAGAAGCTCAGGAGCTAAATTTTCGTCCTGAGCTTCTTATTCGTTTATTAAGGTTTTTAAACTTGCTATTTATACATAATAATTTGCTCAACGGCTTAGACCTTGGATGTGAGAAGAAGCTCACTTAAAGGAACAATTTGAATTCCGCGTTTCTCAAACTCAGGCAACATTTCTTTAAGTGCACGGAAGGTATTTGGACCCTGGGGACCAACGTGACCTATTCCAATAGCCGTACCATTTTTTTCGGCGAGATCCATCAATAGACGAAGTTGCTTTTTAATGGCTCCTAAATCATTTGAATTGTCTAGAAAAACATCCCGCACGCCAGAGGGAATCCCTGCTCTTTTTGCTTCAGAGTAGAGCTTGGTTCCTTCACTCGTTTTACTGTCTAATACAAATAGTCTTCGCTCCTTAGTGACTTCGATTATCGAGCTGACCACACTTTCGCTTTCCGTTGCTTCTGACCCCATATGGTTACTCACTCCGACGGCGTAACGTACAGATTCTAGGCCCTTGATAAGGCGTTGCCTGATTTCTTCTGGATTCAGACTTGTCAATAGAGAACCCGGTCCTAACCATTCAGGTCGACTATCTTTGGGTTCCATCGGCATATGTAAAATGATTTCATAGCCTTTTTGATGGAGCATTTCTGCCTCTTGAGAGGAAAACATAAGATTTGGCATAACTGCAGCAGTCAAGGGGATGCCTAGTTCACTCATCTCTTTTGTACCGGGGTTATTGATTCCGAAATCATCGATGACAATGGCAACCTTCCCCTTGGGAGAGTGGACCGTGAAAGTTTGATTCAGCGCAATATGACCGCCAATCGAGTTATTCGTGTCCCCATTGACAAGAATCTGTACCCCTTGAATATTTCCAAGCTGAGCTGTAGTCCAGACTATTGATTTAATAGCTAACTCTTCTTCGGCTGCTCCTCCTGAAAAGCCATCTTTAAGATTTTGATCAAAATTAAGGATTGCTACTCCATTTTGAAGTCGAACCTCGGAGAGCCGAGCAGAGTGAATCGGGAAAAAGCTAGCTTGGCTTTTGGGACCCAGAAGAAGCTCAGATACGAGGCGATAGACTTTTTGTGGGGGAGTAAGTCTTGAGAAGCTTGCGTCTGCTTGCCTTTCTTCAGCAACAAGATTCTCCGTCTGAGAGGAAGGATAATAGAGTGTATATGAACTTGAACCGGTTGGGTTTGGCCCAGGCTGATTGGTGAGGGCTGGAGCACTTTCCTGGACACCGAGTGGGAAATCCTGAAAATAGCTTTCAATTCCGTCAGTAATTGAATTTGCGATTTTTGATTTGTAACTAGCCTCCTGAAGTAATCGCCGTTCGCGGGGATTGGATAAAAAGCCCACTTCAATTAAGACTGTGGGCATTTTACTTTGATTTAATAAGTAATAATCTCCTGATTTGGCCTTTCTTTTATTGTCAGGTTGAACATCAGAGAGCTTGTTTTGAATCCGCTCGGCTAGCGCCTTCCCAGGTGCTGATTGCACATGATAGTACGTTTCCATTCCATAAGAATTCCCCCCTGGAAAACTGTTGGCATGGATGCTTACAAATAGGTCCGCGTCGTTCATTGAAGCCATACGTACGCGTTCACTTAACTCTGCTCGTTTCGCCATGCGACCTAAGACAAAGTTGGGAAGAAAGAAATCTATATCCTCTTCACGGGTCATGATTACCTTACAGCCTTTAGAAGTTAGTACTTCCTTTAGGCGAAAAGCAATATCAAGATTGATATCTTTTTCTTTTATTCCACCGTATTGGGCTCCTGGATCCTGACCTCCATGCCCTGCATCAATAACAATGACTTTATTCTGAAGATCGTTGGAAAACGCCTCTATGGTGGTAAATATAAGCACAGTAAAAAGGATGAGTATCCCAATTAGTACGCTATAGAAATGTGATCTAGGAAAGAGTAAAATGATTGAACGTTGGAACATTTAGCTTCCTCCCTCAAATCTATACTAATTAAGGATATGAGAAGAGGAAAAAGTTCAGACTAAAATGATATATAAGAAAAACTCCGCACCAAAAAGATACGGAGAAGTTTTTAATAAAGTGTAGTTTTCTATTAAAGAGAGATAGGCACGATATAAATAAGAACCATTAAAAAGTGAATCACGGTTCCGGCAGCCACAAAAAGGTGAAATATCTCATGGAACCCGAGGTGAATCTGTGGAATCCTGAAGATTTTTGCTGCGTAGACAACTGCTCCGAGGGTGTACATTACCCCACCAGCAACCATCATTAGTAGTGCTCCCAAAGGTAAATTGTGTGTTAATTGAACAATAGGTACAAGAGCAATCCAGCCCAAGGATACATAAAAAGCAGTAGATACATAGCGTGGCGCATTCATAAACCAAATTTTTAAGATGATTCCTATGATGGCAAGCACCCATACAGAAATGAGCATGGCCCAGCGCCATCCGCCACTTAATCCATAATAGAAGACTGGGGTATAGGAACCTGCAATAAGGATATAAATTGACATGTGATCTATTTTACGTAGAGCAAGTTCTTTTCGTGGAGTAGTTCGCACAGCATGATACAGTGAGCTAGCCCCGTACAGTGCAATAACACTTAACCCAAAAATACTCATTGTGATGAGTTTGGACAGATTATTTCGGGAGAGAAGGATAAGAAAAACCAACCCAACCCATCCAGCGAGGAAAGGAATAAAGTGGGTCAAGGTATTCATGGGCTCCTTTATTCTTAATCGCATTATTATTTCCTCCCATTTTATAATTCTTGTTTTATCGATTAACCTAGGATATTCTAGAGGTTGTTAATTAAGTAAATTTTAAACCTCTTTTTTTAGAAAATCAAATAAGAAACTCAAGATATAGGGAAGGTAAAATACGAATGAACAAGATTGGCGCTAAGGGTCTTCGGCTTTTCAATTCTAGAGCGGCAGAATATATCAAGGATAAGAGCAAAGTTTCAACTTTGCTTAACTTAGCTCTCCACAAAGGAGCAAGTACAGATGCTTTTAAAGACGTTTGGGAGCGGTTGCAGCTTTTTATAAATATACTTAAAGATTGGGTTAGAGGGGAGTATAAGGAGATTCCCAAACGCTCATTGATTATTTTGACAGGAGCCCTTCTTTATTTTGTTACCCCTGCAGATTTAGTTCCTGACTTTATTCCTCTCAGTGGATATCTAGATGATGTAACAGTGCTAAGTTTTGCTTATTCACAGATTAAGAAGGACTTGGATCGGTACAAGATGTGGAAGGCAGCAAGTGCGGAGTCAAATAGCAAAGAAGCCTTTGAGAAAGAAGAGGAATGGTCGAGTTCTAAAGAGAACAAGCAAGAACAAGATAGCAGATAAGCAAAACTAACTGTGTTTAACTAAGTTGTTTTTAAGTCTTATTTGTTTTGAAAATAAATAGTAGGACCTTACATCACTAACAAGAAAAGTGATGTAAGGCCCTTTTTTAGTAGACAGGAATGAAAGTTGCTTATAATCATGGAGACTTAGGGGAATTTTAAGGGCAGGGGGGGAAGCTATGCCAGAAATTCCTGAGATGGAGCTTTATAAAAATAACTTGAATACAACTGCAAAGGGGAAAAAGATTCATCGGATTTGGGTATATCGTCCAAAGAGCGTTAATCTCGAAGTCAGTGTTTTTGCGAATCGCATTATTGGTTCCAGGATATCGAGTGTCGAACGTAAGGGAAAATATCTAGTTTTTAATCTTAGCAATGGACTCAAGTTGCTTGCACATATGATGTTGGATGGTCGGTTATATTACTTGTCTAGGAAGGATTCTCCACTTGAGAATTCGGACTTTCAGGAGGTCAATCAAATAAAGGAAAAGGTACAGGACCTCCCGGGAAAGCCTAGTGTATTATTTCAGCTTGAGGATGAATCACTCCTTTTCTTTTGCCAGCTTACGTTGGGTTATCTCTATCTATACGAGGAAGAAAATCTTAAACCAATAATCAATGAATTGGGTCCCGATCCTTTAGACGTAAATTTTAGTGCAGAAGCTTTTAGCTTATTTCTGGGGAAGGCTAGCAAACGTGGGATGATTAAGCCCTGGCTTATGCAGCAAAAGAATATTTCTGGAGTTGGAAACGCGTACTCCAATGAGTCATTATTTGGGGCCGGTATTTTGCCAACGAGGAAAATAGGATTAATTTCTTCTACTGAACGAATAAAACTATTCATTGCGCTAAAGGATGTCTTGGAAGAATCTATCAAACGAGGGGGCGATATGGAGGAACCTTTTACCTTAAAGGATGATTTTACAGGAGGGTTCAACCCTTATTTTCGCGTCTATGAGAGGGAGGATAAACCCTGTACTTCTTGTGGTCAGTTGATTATAAAAGAGGAGGTAGAGGGAAGAAATGCCTTCTTCTGTTCCCACTGCCAAAATTAGCTGTATATAGGGATAGTGACTATTATTCGATTGAAGGGGGTCTCTAATTTGAGTCCAACAAAACTTCCACAGCCTGCTTTTCCGCCACAACATCAGGATAAACAGCCTGGAGTAGAGTCAATGATGAATCCACTTCCTCTTGCAGAGGATATCAATTATCAGGGAAGTGGGAAACTTGAAGGAAAAGTAGCTATAATTACCGGCGGAGACAGTGGTATTGGACGAGCTGTTGCTATTGCCTTCGCAAAAGAGGGAGCAGACCTTGCGATTATCTATTGTGATGAGCATTCAGATGCACAATCAACCCAGTTGAGAATTCAAGAGCTTGGGAAGAAGTGTTTTTTGCTCTCAGGGGATATTGGAGAGGAAGCTTTTTGCACTAAAGTAGTTTCGGATGTAATTCAGAATTTTGGCCATTTAGAAATTCTCGTCAATAATGCAGGCGAGCAGCATGTCCAGAATAGCTTGCTGGATATATCCTCAGTTCAGTTAGAAAGGACCTTTAAGACGAATGTATTTTCCAGTTTCTACCTTACCCGCGCTGCACTACCCTATCTAAAGTCGGGTGCAGCAATCATTAACACGGCTTCAATCACCGCCTATCAAGGGCATGATCAACTCATTGATTATTCAGCAAGTAAGGGTGCCGTAGTGGCGTTTACTCGCTCCCTCTCTGAGTCTTTGTCTAAGCTGGGAATTCGTGTCAATGGGGTGGCTCCGGGGCCTGTATGGACTCCTTTGATACCGGCTTCATTCCCTACGGAGCAAGTGGCTACTTTTGGGAGTACGACACCTATGCAGAGAGCAGGACAACCGAAAGAGCTTGCACCGGCGTATGTTTTTCTCGCCTCAAACGACTCCTCATATATGTCAGGTCAGATTCTTCACATTAACGGTGGAACAATTATTAATGGATAAGTAAAGCTGAGGTTAGCAAAAGGGCTCTGCATCATATAACGATGCAGAGCCCTTTTCGTCGAACATATAGTAGCTATGCTATGACATAGATTAGAGTACACGCTTTGCCCCAATATAATGGGATTTCCAATAGGAACTCATCGGATAGATAGTTACTCCCTTTGAGCTGGAAGCATTAATAAACTGTCCATCTCCAATGAAGATTCCTACGTGGTCGATTACCTTATCTCCATCGAGTGAGAAGAAGACGAGATCGCCGGCCTTCAAGTTTTCAAAGGAAACAGAATTTCCACGGGCATACTGATCACGAGAAACCCGAGGCAAGGAAATTCCCTGCTGAGCGAACACATACTGGGTATAGCCTGAACAATCAAAGCCACTCGGAGTTGTTCCGCCCCAGACATATTTTACGCCAATGTATTTTTTTGCGGTGCTAACAATTGCACTTGCTTTTGAATTGTTATTAGATGTACTTACAGACTTTGTAGTGCTAGTACTCTGTCCTCTAGAGACTTGAGGGGCTGTACTGCGAGGGCGAGGAGTTTGAGTATCCGGTGATGGTGTCGTTGGGGTGCTTTGAGGTGAAACGGATTGTGGCTCGGAAGGTTGGCTCGGAATTTCAGCTGCGACTTGAATCTCCTCAGTACGACTTGCTTCGTAGGAAAGATTTACAGTGTCAGTTAGTACTTGAGGTTTTGCTGTAACTGCCGTGGTAAGAAGACCTATAGATAAGATAGTTGTCATAACTATTTTTACATTTTTTTTCACGATGCATGCTCCTTTCAAGTGTAGATGTTTTGTTGCCCACCTTCTTGAGGTTAATTATTAAAATCAATAGTTAATCCATAATTAAAAAGTAAGACAACCCGCCGCCATTTGGAAGGTTGTCTCTAGTATATGATAAAATATTCACTTTGTCCTTATGAGAACTTTGGTAATAATTCTAGGATTTGTCAAAGAAATAAACTATCTGCCACTTAATAAAAATTGTGGTACGCCTAAGGTTGGATGCTCGACTCGAACTAAGTCAGCATTATAAACTTTGGCAAGGATATCTTCGCTTAGGACTTCGGAAGTAGTTCCAGAACGAATTATCTCTCCTTTATCGAGTAAGAGAATCCGATCACAATACTGACTTGTAATATTCAAATCATGTAGAACCATAATAAGAGTAAGCCCCTGCTCCTGATGCCACTTGCGAACATGTTCCATGACTAGAATCTGATGTCCGATATCGAGAAAAGTGGTTGGTTCATCCAAAATTAAAATACGTGGTTCTTGGGCCATAGCACGAGCTAGGGAAACGAGTTGTCTCTGACCACCGCTTAAGGAACTCACTTTCTTTGTTCGTTTATCCCATAGATTTAAATTTCTTAAAATGTTCTCCACGATTTCTAGATCCATTGTTCCTAAATCTGAGAAAGGTTTTAACCAAGGATACCGTCCCATGGAGACGACTTGCTCGACAGTATAGGGTAGAGGGGGAGTTCCCTCCTGTTCAAGCACGGCAATCTGGCGAGCGAGTTCTTTATGAGAGTAAGAGGAAAGAGGTTTTCCGCGAAGCAGGATTTTTCCTGATGAAGGTGAGTATAGACCACTTAGGGCTCGAATAAGCGTTGATTTACCACTACCGTTTGGCCCAATAATCCCAAACATCTCTCCTTCAGCAATCGTAAAAGTGATGTCACATAAGACAGGGACATTTCCGTAGCGGTAGTTAACCTGTTCAAGCTTGAATAAATTCACCCCTAATCCCTCCTTAGCCCGCTCTTCAATAAATACGCAAAGAACGGTGCGCCAACAAAAGCCGTAATTACACCAATCGGAATCTCTCGTGATGCTATTAGCGTACGAGCTAGGGTATCAGACCACAAGAGGAAAATTGCTCCGGCTAAACATGAAACAGGAAGAAGAATTCTATGATCTGGCCCGATTAAGAGGCGCATAAGATGGGGGACGATTAACCCCACAAAGCCTATAATCCCAACGACGGAGACTGCTGCCGCAGTTAAGAGGGAGCCAACCACTAAAATGATAATTTTTTTTCGTTCAACATTCATCCCAAGGTGGGTAGCAGCTCTCTCACCGAGTGCGATTATATTAAGGTCGCGTTGCTGAAAGAGAAGGTAGGTTAAACCTAAAAGGAAATAGGGAAGAAGTACACCTACATCGGACCAATTGCGATTCGCAAGACTTCCCATCATCCAGAAGACGATTTCTTGCATTTGTTGTCCAGAGATCGCGATTAAAAAAGAAAGAAAGGCTCCAAGCAAGGATTGTACGACGACTCCAGCAAGAATAAGTGTTTCTCTTTCGTGTTGCCCCTGCTGCTTAGAGAGTGCTAAGACAAAGCCTAGGGAAAGAAGCCCTCCTGCAAAGGAAAAGAGAGGAAGAGTAAGATGGCCTAGAAGGGAAGAATTGCGAAAAAACACGATAGAGGTGGCTGCACCAAAAGCAGCTCCTGAAGACACTCCAAGAATATATGGATCCGCTAAGGGATTGCGAAGGATTCCTTGGAAGGCAACCCCAGATGAAGCCAGCATCGCCCCCACGACTAAAGCGAGAAATACCCGTGGTAGGCGTAAATTCCATACGATTGTTTCCTGGGCCACCGTCCAAGTTGTATCTAGATCAATGAAGGGCAAATGATTTAAAAGGATTTGCCAAGTTATGTTCAAAGGGAGGGAAACGGCACCAGTCATGACGCTAAAAACAATAGAGAATAGGAGAAGAATGAACAGGCCACTCATCCACGATAAGCTTTTGGGGGTATGTGTTTTCATGTTCATGCACTTCCTTTCTCCTGTGTTTTGTTAGGTCAGCTTATCCTTTTATTTAAATAACTCTGGGTAAATCGCTTTAGCAATGGATTCCAATCCATCGACAATACGAGGACCGGGTCGCGTAACCATATCACTATCTAAATCGTATACTTTTTTGTTCTTTACGGCATCGATATTCTGCCAGGCAGGACGTTTCAAAATGGTATCTTTTACATTGGGTATATAGTAAGAATAGGTGTCAAGGATGACCTGGGGATTTTTAGCGATAACTTGTTCGGCGCTGTATTGTCCCCAATCCTTTAGATCATTCGCGATATTGATTCCGCCTGCTTTTGTAAGGAGCTCATTGAGAAAAGTACCACTTCCTGCTGTGAATAGATCAGGATCGACCTCAATCCATATCTTAGCTCGGTCTGCGACCTTAATTGTATTTACTTTGTCGTAAATGGTTTTCTCTTTTAACTTCATCCCTTCAACGAGTTTTATGGCTTGCTCTTGGGTATCGGTGATTTGTCCAAATTTTTCGATGGTCAGGTATGTAGCCTCAAGGCTCTGGGGATTCATCTGAGCAACGGGAATCTTGAGATTACGGATGGCACTCACAGTTTTATCATCCTGCATTCCCAAGATAATCAAATCAGGGTTAAGTTTTAGAATTTGCTCGACATTTGGATGGAGGGTATCATCAAAGACATATTCTACTTTCTTTTGGATTCCTTGCGGATAATCATCATATTTTGTCACAGCAATAACCTTACCTTCGAGGCCAAGAGCAAATAAGGTCTCCGTGGAAGCAGGGACAAAGGATACAATACGCTGAGGCTTACTCTTAAGAGTTGTCTCTACACCTGCGTCGTCTTTGAAGGAAAGAGGATAGGTTGATTGGGCGTTTTTTTGCACGGGGACCTTCTGAGCTTGATTTTGATTTTGTGGAGTACTGCAGCCGCTTACCAAGCTTAAGGGTAGAATAAGGGAAAATACAATTGCTATTTTTCGGAATAGTGTGATACTTTTTGTCACTTTATTACCCCTTTCTTGACGAGACATGAGGAAAAAATTTAAAGACCTCTTATCACGAGGATAAAAGGTCTTTTGTATGCTGCATTTTGCGTTAATGACACACATTCTGCAGCGACTATTCCTTATCCTCGAAGGATGTACGCTTTTAATGATAGGCAGGTTTCCTGGCTTATGGCGATGTATTTCTGAGGCAGTGGAAATAACAGAAATACCTTCCATTTTACAGTGGCGGGACCGCGCCGGACTTACACCGACTTCCCCTTTTACTCCTCCCGTATTCGTTAACGGTCAAGACCGTTAACTACATTAACTAGGTGGAGAACCTATCATCTCGCTATATTCTTTTTTTAATTATATAGCATGCTTAATTTAAAGTCCAAGATATTCTTTGCACCATGTTTTTGCTCATTTTAGAATCTTTTTAGAAGAGTAAGCGAATAATAGTAAGAGAAGGATTTTACTGTACATAATGGCATAGATTTTCTATGTAGCCTACTTAAAAAAGTTTTAAGGAGAGTGCTTCAATGAAAGATTTAATTAAAAAAGGTTTAGCATTGGGTTTAGGGTTTGCGATAGTGAGTAAAGAACAAATCGAAAAGGTTGTCGATGAACTCGTAAAAAAAGGAGATCTCTCTGCGAGTGAGTCGAAGGACATAATAAAAGAACTTATTCAGAAGGGTGAAGAACAGCAACAAGAGATTAACACGAAACTTCGGGATCAGGTTCAGAAGATATTAGATGAATTAAATATCCCAAGTAGAGCAGATATAAATAAACTCGAGAAAAGGATTGTAGAGTTGGAAAATGCCCAGGGAAATATTCAAAGCCATACCCCGGGGAATGATTAACTTTTTAACCTGAATACCTTAGAATTCAAATTTTTAAAACTTTCGCTAGGGGAATAAAAATGATCGGAAGAAGAATCCGTCATCTCAATCGTTATCGGGAAGTCGCATCAGTTCTTGCTCGTCATGGGTTCGGCCTCATCCTAGAAGAGATGGGGCTAATTAATTTATTATCTCTTCCAAAACGCATTTTTCGAACCGAAGAAGAGGTGGATCCGCGAACCTATGGAGAACGTTTGCGAAAAGCACTAGAGGAGTTAGGGCCTACTTATGTCAAAATGGGCCAAATCGCAAGCACTAGACCGGATATCTTACCAGAGTATGTGATTACTGAGCTCGAAAAACTTCAGGATCAAGTGCCACCCTTCTCGTTTAATGAAGCAAGTAAGATTATTGAAGCTGAGCTGGGTGCAGCCCCAAGCGAAATCTTCAGGGAGTTCGATGAAATTCCAATTGCAGCAGCTTCAATCGGCCAAGTCCATTACGCGCTACTCAAGACAGGGGAGGAAGTCGCAGTTAAAGTTCAGCGACCAGCAATCGCGCAAACCATCGAAACGGATCTAGAAATACTTTTAGATCTTGCGGGGCTTGCCGAGCGAAGAATCGAGTGGGCGGAACTTTATCATGTTCGGGAAATGGTCGACGAATTTGCTCGTTCACTTCGTAGTGAGCTCGATTATAGTATCGAAGCACGAAACGCCGAAAAGATTGCGAAACAGTTTGCGGGGGATACAACGATTCAGATTCCTCAGGTGTATTGGGAGTATTCCAAGAAAAAAGTATTAACACTGGAATTTATGCGTGGGGTGAAGCTTAGTCAGATTGAGAATCTCGAGAACCTCGGATACAACCGAGAGGTTCTAGCAGAAAATCTTATCAAGGCGATGTTTAAGCAAATCCTTATGGATGGTTTCTTTCATGGAGATCCACATCCAGGAAATATCTTTGTTCTGCCGGGACAAGTCATATCCTTAATTGACTTTGGAATGGTTGGTCGCCTTTCATCGGATATGAAGTATAATTTTGCCTCACTTGTGATTGGGATGATGAGGCAAAAATCGGAGGACATGATTGACGCAGTCTTCGAGATGGGGATCGTTCCTGATGATATCAACCGTAAGGCCTTACACCGCGATGTGGATCTCTTAAGAGAGAAGTATCTCGATGTCCCCTTGAGCCAAGTTCATCTCGGGGAAGCGGTGAATGACTTGTTTCGGGTTGCATTTCAGCACCGAATTCTAATCCCCTCGGACCTTGTCTTATTGGGAAAAGCTTTACTTAGCCTTGAAGGTATCGTAGAGAGGCTTGATCCTAATATTAGCATCGTTGATATCGCTGAGCCCTTTGGACGACAACTCTTAAAAGAACGCTTCAAACCGACACTTTTAGCTGAAAAAGCTTGGCATAATCTTAAGGAATATACTGAACTGATTATTGAACTACCCAAGCAGACTAAGGCACTAATACATACGATTCAGCGGGGGAGAACCCGGATTGAAATCATTATTCCTGAATTGGAAACCTTCTTACGAAAGCTCGACCGAATCAGTAATCAGATTTCCTTCAGTATTATCCTTTTATCCTTCAGCATTATCATGTGTGGTCTCGTTATAGCCTCTGCCCTCGGGAAAGAACCCCTTGTATTCTGGCATATCCCAGCCATAGAAGCAGGGTTTGTGGTTGCCGCCGTGATGTTTCTACTTCTTACTTTTTCGATATTTCGCTCAGGTCGATTCTAAATCTTTGTACCTTTGAAACTATCTGGAACAAACACTGAGAGCTCCCAAATTCTTAGGAGCTCTCTAAAGTTTATTATAAAGAAATTATCAGTTTGGTATGTATAATTTGTTAGACTAAACCTCCATTCGTACGAATATCTTTGCGAATCTGCTCATACTGTGATTCATCAACGATAGCTGCGAGCAAAACGTCTCGACCCGTGATAGAATTCTGCCCACCATCACTCATCCCACTGGCAGCGGGATCACTTGCGGTAAGTGGCCCTACATCCCCGCTTATGTCTCCAAGGGTTAGATCGGATAAGCTTCCGATTTGTCCTGTCGCGGGATTCATGACGTGATCAGCAGTCCCTTCGGGATATTTGTGGATTCTATCAATTTGTACGTCAGAAACTCCCATGCTTTTTAGCTGATTGGCTATGGTTTCGGCCTGATCTTGCGAATTAAAGTAGGCGAGAATATTTCTGTCAGTCATCTATATAGCACTCCTTTTCTATTTGTTTATTGGACAAGGTTTGATATAATTTAAAGAACCTTACCATAAATCTGTCTAGTCTAATAATTCGAAAGAATTCCACATATTATAACCTTTTAATTTTTACTTTTTTCCTCATCAAAGATTCCTTTTTTAAGTTTATGAAATTCTAATCTAGCGGGATTCGAGACCTTATTAGATTGGGCTGTTTTCATTGTTTCTATTCTTAAAGATCTTTTTAAGATTAATATGAACGTTTTAAGTTAATCGAGGTGACGAATGAAAAAAGTTCTAGCGATTAATCCAGGATCCACTTCGACGAAAATTGCCGTATTCGAAGATGCGACGTGTCAGTGGAAAACGGTTATTGAGCATCCGGCTGAGGAGTTAAAAGGTTTTAACAGGATATTTGAACAGTACGCTTTTCGTCAGAAGAAAATTAGTGAGACCCTTGAACAACACGAATTAAGACTGGATGCTCTGGGAGCGGTCGTCGGACGTGGCGGAATTTTAAATCCACTTCTAGGGGGAACTTATCTCGTTAACGAATTTATGGTGGACTCTCTAAAAAACGCAACTATGGAACATGCATCTAACTTAGGAGGTATACTCGCCTTCTACTTGGCTAAGAAAACGCAGATTCCAGCCTTCATTGTGAATCCTGTCACGGTCGATGAGATGGAACCGATTGCACGCTTGTCCGGTCATCCTGAACTACCACGTTATAGCTTATCCCACGCCCTGAATATGAAAGCGGTCGCGCGAAAAGCTGCAGAACAATTAGGCAAGTCTTATGAAGAGCTTAATCTAATCGTTGCTCATTTGGGAACGGGGATTTCAGTCGCACCCCATAAGAAAGGACGTATGGTTGACGTTAATAATGCCAATAACGAAGGCCCCTTTGCACCCGAGCGATGTGGAACGGTTCCTGCCATCTCACTCGCTAAGTTGTGTTTTTCCGGTAAATATTCTGAGGCGCAAGTTGTATCCCTCTTGAATCGTGAGGGAGGGCTCTATGCCTACCTTGGGACCAAGGATGTTCGTGAGGTTGAGAAACGGATAAACGTAGGAGATGAGTATGCACGATTGGTGCTCGATGCTTTGATTTATCAAGTAGGAAAAGAAATCGGGGCAATGGCGACAGTGCTAGCCGGTCAAGTTGATCAAATTGTGTTAACGGGTGGCTTGGCTTATTCAGATTATGTGACTCAAGAGATAACTAACAGAGTTCAATTTATTGCTCCGATAAAAGTCTTCCCGGGAGAAGAAGAGATGGAAGCCCTTGCATTAGGAGCTCTTCGAGTATTAAACGGGGAGGAGGAGGCTCAAATTTACAAAGGGTAATAATTAAATTTCTCACAAAGTCAGGAGTGTTCCCCTTGCGATATACCGGATTTGAGAACCTAATGGAACGCGTTAAAAATTTAACTACAGTAAAGGTCGCTGTTGCCGCTGCTGCAGACAAAGAGGTTCTCGAAGCGGTAAAACTTGCCCAAGAGGGTGGATATATTGAACCCCTTTTAGTCGGAGACAGAGAAAAGATCCACTTAATAGCAGAGGAAATTGGTCTGGATTTAAGTAGAAGTAAAATTGTTCATGAACCCAATCCGGACCAAGCAGCGCATCAAGCGGTAGATCAAGTTGTGAATGGGAAGGCACAGTTCCTTATGAAAGGACAAGTGAATACTGCGGATTTTCTACGCGCAGTACTCCGTTCAGAACGTGGGCTAAAGACTGGGCGACTACTAAGCCATTTAGGAGCCTTTGAAATCCCTGGCTTTCCACATCTGTACTTTGTTACTGATGGAGGAATAAATATAGCCCCTAATCTTGAACAAAAAAAGGTGATATTAACGAACACGATTGAATATCTGCGATCGATCGGGATGGGAAAAATCAATATTGTCGCTTTAGCAGCAAACGAGATTCCCAGTACGAAAATGTCGGCCTCTATGGATGCCAAAGCCCTGGCAGAGATGAGCAAAGCGGGGTGCTTTCCAGGAGGAGCTATTGTTGAAGGTCCCTTTGCTTTGGATGGTGCGATAAGCTCATCGGCCTTAAGACACAAAGGAATACAAAGTGAGATAAACGGAGATACGGATGTTTTTTTGGCTCCGACAATCGAGGTAGGAAATGTCCTTGCAAAATCTATGGTTTATTTTGCAGGTGGCATGATGGCTGGAATCATCCTTGGTGCTCAAGTACCCATTGTTTTAACCTCTCGTAATGACTCGCCACGTAGTAAACTGATGTCCATTATCATGGCCGCTTTAAGCCGAAATGAAATTCGATCGTTTTGAAAGTCTACAAAATTATGCCTTAAGGAGGAAGACGCAATGGCAGGACATTTAAGAATCTATAATGATCGTTGTAAAGGTTGCTCTCTCTGTATAAGTGTGTGTCCCCCAAAAATTCTTTCCATTGGTCAAGTAGTTAACTCAAAAGGGCACTATGCTGTTCAAATGAAAGAAGCAGACCGCTGTATCGGGTGTGCTTTTTGCGCATTAATATGCCCGGATTTGGCCTTAGAAGTCTATCGAATTGATAATAAAGGAGAGTGAGCCCCATGAAATTATTGATGAAAGGGAATGAAGCAATTGCTGAAGCAGCTCTCCGTGCAGGCTGTCGATTGTTTTTTGGCTACCCAATTACTCCGTCGACTGAGGTTCCAGAGTATATGGCTAAGAAAATGCGCGCTTTAAGTGGGACTTATCTTCAAGCTGAAAGTGAAGTTGCAGCCATCAACATGGTTTATGGCGCTGCTGCGGCAGGGGAGCGAGTTATGACTGCTACTTCAAGTCAAGGCTTCTCCCTCATGCAAGAAGGGGTTTCCTACTTGTTCGCTGGGGAACTTCCAACAGTTATCGTTGATGTGATGCGACATGGCCCGGGCCTGGGCGGCCTCGGACCTACTCAGGCTGACTATTTCCAATTAACAAAAGGAGGAGGACATGGAGATTATCACTCGATTGTTCTTGCTCCTGCCACTGTACAAGAAATGGTGGACTTAACACAAGACGCTTTCGATCTTGCGGATCAATGGCGTAACCCTGTTATCCTCGCTTTGGATGGAATTTTGGGACAGATGATGGAACCAGTAGAATTCTTAGACCATGAAAAACGCGAGCTCCCAAATAAAGCTTGGGCCGCAAACGGAATTGGGAGTCGTGCGACAAAAACAAAGAATAATCTGGTGAGTTATACGCTTTCCAATGAAGTCGGAGAGGCTCATAGTCTGCATTGGAATGCAAAGATTGATGCAATGCACGAAAGCGAACAGCGTTATGTAGACTACTTAATGGATGATGCTGAGTATGCTTTCGTCGCCTTTGGAACCTGCTCAAGAATTACAGAGACAGCGATTGATATTCTTCGCGAAGAGGGATACAAGGTAGGGTTACTCCGCCCCATCACTTTGTGGCCCTTTCCGGAAGAAGGTCTTCTTCAACGAGTAGATCAAATTAAGGGTTGGATGAGCATAGAACTCAGTGCGGGCCAAATGGTGGAAGATGTCCGTCTTGCCGTCAATGGAATGGCACCGGTTGCTTTTTTTGGTCGTCATGGAGGAATGACTCCTGAGCCGGAGGAAGTGGTCGCCGCCTGGAAAGCACGGTTCTTGGAAGGAAAGGGGAAGCAAAATGAAAGTCATTTTTAAAAAGACAGAGGGTTTAACCGATCGTTCTTTCCATTACTGCCCAGGGTGTACACACGGTATTATTCATCGTTTAATTGGGGAAGTGCTTGAGGAACTTGATTTAATTGAAAAGACCATTGGAATTGCTCCAGTAGGGTGTGCTGGATTTTGCGAAAACTACTTTGCTTGTGATATTATAGGAGCCGCCCATGGGCGTGCGGTTGCCGTAGCGACGGGAGTAAAACGAGCTCGCCCCGATCGCGTAGTATTTACGTATCAGGGGGATGGAGATGGTGCTGCCATCGGCCTAGCAGAGACGATTTCTGCAGCTGCTCGTGGAGAGAAAATTACTTCAATCTTTGTGAATAACGCAATCTATGGCATGACCGGGGGGCAAATGGCTCCCACTACTCTCGTTGGGCAACGTACGTCTACATCGCCCTATGGACGTGATTCAGGACAGATGGGTTTCCCTCTGGATATGCCTAAACTCTTAAACCAAGTGGAAGGTGCAGTTTATGTGGCTTCTGTCTCGGTAGATACCCCTCAAGAAATAGTAAAAGCCAAAAAGGCAATAAAAAAAGCTTTCCAGGTTCAGCTCGATGGGCTAGGGTATTCTTTCGTAAGTATCTTATCTACCTGTCCGACCAACTGGGGCGTAACTTCAGTCGAAGCGCTGGGTTGGTTACAGGAAAAAATGAAGCCCTATTTTATCTTAGGTGAACTGAAAGTACCTCAAGTAGATCTCACCACAAATAGAGAATGTGAAAAGGCACAGATGGAAAACAAGAAGGAAATCCTGAAAGGTGAGCAACATGAGGAGGAAGGCAGAGATGAATAAATCGATGACCCGATTGATTCTCGCTGGATACGGGGGCCAAGGCGTGCTCTTTATGGGTAAAGTCCTTGCTCAAGCAGGAATGGTGGCTGGAAAGCAGGTTTCTTGGATTCCTTCCTATGGCCCGGAAATGCGTGGTGGAACCGCAAACTGCTCAGTTGTCATATCTGATAAAAAAATCGGTTCGCCTACTGTAGGGAAGCCAGATATCGCCGTCGTCATGAACACAGCTTCCTTTGAACGCTTTGTCGACACAGTTGTTCCCGGAGGAACACTTTATGTGAACTCTTCTATTGTAGTAGAGAATCAACAAATCCCATCCCGTGAAGACATTCAAATCATCCATGTTCCAGTGAATGAAATGGCCCATGACCTAGGTAATGATCAAGTCGCAAATATTGTCATGCTAGGAGCCCTGCAAGCGATTACCCCTCTTGTTTCTGGTGATGCGTTTAAAGAAGCCATGAAAGATCTAGCCGGCAAAAAGTCGGGTTTAGCTGAGCTTAACGCAAAAGCCCTTAAAGCAGGGGAAGATTTTGCTGAGAAGCTGAATCTATTTATTCCCTAAGATATTCTTTTGCAGCACATCTACTCGAAGCGGGAACAGACCTAAGGTACATCCAAGAAATTTTCAAGCTTTACATTTCAATTTAGGAAAAGGATCTCGTAAAAGGAGGTCCTTTAAGCTTTAAACTTCATTTTATTGCATAATTTATTAGTCTTTAATTTAAGAGGTGTTATTTATGGTAAGAGTAATAGCAGTAATTAAAGAGGGACACAGAACTTTAGGTTACCGTTTACTTGATGAGAACACTGCAACAGTGCAAGACTTGGGTTTAGCTAGTGCTTTAGAATATATTAAAGAACATGGTTGTCGAAATGCCCATGTAGAAGGAATAGCTTTAATGGCAGATGAGGGGTCTATAGATATTTTACCAGTAATTGAATCTCGAACTAAAAAGTGTATCAAGAACGATAAATACATAATAGTCGGGACTTTTAAGCAGGGAGATAAGATAACTACAATTAGAGTAACAGATTATACAGGTAGCATTATGGATGCCGAGGTCAGGCAACTTTTGATGTTAGAGGAAAAGGGATATTGTAACGCAAAAGTACAGAATGTGGGAGAAAAGAGGGCTATTAAGCCTTTGGATTTACCTTGGCCTATTTTAAGGTGGTCAGCAAGTAAATAAAACATTGTTATTTATTTTATCCGCGACTTCAAGTAACAGAGAATTCCGATACTAGCCAAGATGAATGTGGTTCCGGCGCGTGGGGATACGCAGGACATTTTACTTCATATCAGTAGGAAAACGGAATAAACCAAGGAAAAGTAAAAGCACCCGAAGGTGCCTTATCCGATGTAAAATTCTATAGATGTCTATTTGTTAGACTTAACTTCATTATCATTAAAAAGAAAAGAGATGGAGTAAAGGCCTGCTAGACCCACTAGTGTATAAATTACCCGGCTTAATCCAGATGACGCTCTAAACGTGTCTCCGCCAAAAATAGAAGCTACAAGGTCCCATTGAAGGACACCGACTAATAACCAATTTAGGGCTCCAACAATTACAAGTACTAAAGCTGTTCTTGACAACCAATTCATTTGAAAAGCCTCCTTATCGTAGTTTGTCTTTATTATGGTAAAATGTACTATGTTTTATGCTCACTTTTAGTTCAAATGGAGGATTTTTATGACAATAAAAAGAAATGGTCTTCCTTATTTTGTCTTTATCATAATAGTTATGACCCTGGGTTTGAGTAGTAGGCATTTTTCTTCCTATTTACCCAACTGGATCAATCTATACTTAGGAGATATTTTATGGGCACTTATGATTTTCTTCTTGTTTGGCCTTATATTTAGAACGAGAGAAACTAAATGGATTGGGGTATTTGCTTTCTTATTTTCTTTTTATATTGAACTAAGTCAATTGTATCATTCGCAGTGGATAGATACTTTGAGAGATACAAGGTTAGGTGGATTAGTTTTAGGTTATGCTTTTTTGTGGAGTGACCTAATTTCATATAGCATAGGAATTAGTATAGGAATCTTTGCTGAAAAAGCATTCAATAAAGGTAAAAACTAACTGTCTTCAACGGGGTTTTTCTTCGCAATAGCAGGACCTTAGGGGGATAGAGTTGAAATATTATTAAGGGGAAGGCGTAAGCAATGAGTCTCTATATTGCTCTAATCCGAGGTATTAACGTAGGCGGTAAGAACATAATTAAGATGGCAGACTTAAAACACATGTTTGAAGGGTTAGGATTTAGCAGAGTAAAAACCTATATTCAAAGTGGTAATGTCTTGTTCGGATCGAATGAAGAGGAAGAAGTACTGCGAAGGATAATTGAGGATGAGTTTGTTAGAGTTTTTGGCTTTTCTACTGCTGTTGTTTTAAGAACATCTATGGAATTGGAACGAATTATTAATAACTGTCCTTTTTCAAGAGAAGCCATATGGGAGGCGGAATCAACTTCAGTAGGAGAGAGCTTATATGTAGCTCTGTTGCTTCAATTCCCTACGCAAGAAGGAATCGAACGTTTGAACGAGTATAGCGGTATGAATGATCTGTACCAAGTCGAAGGCCGGGAGGTCTATCTTTTATTTCATCATAGTGTTCGAAATTCTAAACTTGCGAGTAACCTTCATAAACTGGATGTTCCGGTAACTATGCGTAACTGGAAAACATTAAATAAGCTTGTAGAGTTAGCAAAAGGAATAGAAGTATAGTTTTTTATCAGATAAAACGTTTCAGGGTTAAGAGCATTCTTAAAATGTATCATGGAGGAATTTATCAATGAAGCAAGTCTATGCACCGGGTTGTGCGCTAATGATATATAAGCCAGAGCTTTCGAAAAAAGTATTAGAGTTTCTAAAGGAGAATAAGGATTTAGGCATTGTTTCTGAACACCTAACATGTTGCAGACATGAACCTAACCTTGAAAGTGGCACGAGAGTAATTAATACCTGTGCAGGTTGCGATAGGCGTTATCGAGAGCTTTATGAGGGGATATCTACCATATCACTCTGGGAGATATTAGCAGAAAGTCAAACCTTTCCGTTTCCAGACTATAATGGCATGGGAATGTCGATACATGATGCCTGCCCTACACGTACCGAGGAAAGGGTACATTCTTCAATTAGAAAACTCCTTGAGAGAATGAATATTAACCTCATTGAACCGGAAAATACGCGTACCCAGGCAACTTGTTGTGGAGATAGTTATTACGGAATATTGCCTGAGGAGCAAATTAAGAAGCAGATGAAAAAACGTTCACAGGAAATGCCCTGCGACGATGTAGTGGTTTATTGTGTCTCCTGCATCAAGGCAATGTATATAGGCGGTAAAAAGCCGCGCTATCTTGTTGATCTTTTGTTTGGAGAGACTACAGGAATAGGTACATTTGAACCTGAAGCTTGGCACAATGAATTACAGACATTCATAGATGCACATTAGACTGATTTTCCAAATAACCAAAAGAAAGGGATTATCGCATGAAATTCAAAGGAGTTATCTTTGATTTAGATGGAACCTTAGTTGATTCGCTTGAAGATATCGCCGATTCTATGAACAAGGTTTTATTAAGATATGGTTTTAAAACTCATGATCTTCAAGCCTATAAATATTTTATTGGAAATGGAATTAGAAATCTTGTACGTGAAGCGTTACCTGAACCATCCAGGAGTGATGATTTAGTTTCCAAGTGCTTTGATTTGATGATGGAGGAATATAGTAATCATTGTATAGACAAGACAAAACCATATCCTGGCGTTTCCGAGTTACTTGATGAATTGACTAAAAACAACATCAGACTTTCGGTGTTCTCGAATAAAGTTGATGAACTAACTAAAAGAGTAGTCTCAACATTACTTCCAAACTGGAAATTTGAAGTTGTAATCGGAGCATGCACTGAAATTCCTAGAAAACCAAATCCCGAGGGGGCTTTCTTAATTAGTGAAAAGTTAAGACTTCCTTCATCGGACTTAATATATCTAGGCGATACTGATGTTGATATGAAAACGGCAACAAGTGCTAAGATATACGCAGTAGGGGCACTTTGGGGTTACAGGACAGCCGAAGAGTTGATTTCAAGCGGGGCAAAGAGTTTAATAACACATCCTTTGGATTTAATACAATTGTTTAGGTAGAATTGGGTAGAATAGGAAGCGATAAGTTTTTTAGGAAGTAGGGAAAAAACTATGCGCTTATTTATCGGAATTGAATTGCCTTCAGAATTAAAGGAGAGTCTCCTTCGATTCCAATCGGAAATTAAATCACTCGGAGTAAGTGGATCTTGGAAATCGCAAGGGAATTTTCATATAACCTTAGAATTTTTGGGCGAACAGGAACAAGAAAAGATTACTCTACTCAAAGAAATATTATCCAAAGCAGCAAGAGATAATCAACCCTTCAAGTTAAGCTTAGGAGGGATTGGAGCATTTCCATCTTTTAAACGTCCTCATACTTTATGGACAGCGTTAAATGGGAGCTTAGATGAGCTGAATAGACTTAGGGAAGAGATACATAGTGACCTTACAAAAAATGGATTTACATTGGAAAATAGGCAATTTAAGCCCCATATTACGCTCGCCTCTCGCCCAATGTTTGAGGAATCTAACTTATCTGATGTTCGTACCAAGATCCTGGGCGAATTCACAGTTAATGGGGTTGCTTTATTTGAGAGTAGTGTTATACGTGGAAAAAGAACCTACACAGTTTTGCATAATGCAAGCTTAGGAAATTCCAGTGTCAATGTCTGAGCTGTCTTGTGACATCGTACAAAATCGATGAATGATTGGCTGTTATTTTAAGGAGAAGGTATGAATCAATTAATCGAGACTAAATTGGAGAACTTTAAACTCCGATTTGCAGAAGAAGAAGATGTATCTTTAATTTTATCTTTCATAAGAGAACTAGCAGACTATGAAGGTATGCTTATGGAAGTAGTGGCAACAGAAGATATATTAAGAGAATCCTTATTCGGAAGAAAAATGGCTGAGGTAATTATTGGAGAATTAGATGATCAACCTGTAGGCTTTGCGTTGTTCTTTCATAATTTTTCTACATTCTTAGGACGACCGGGTCTTTATCTAGAAGACTTATATGTAAAGCCTGAAGTACGAGGAAAAGGTCTTGGAAAAATCATACTTTCATTTCTTGCGAAATTGGCACTTGATAGAAATTGTGGTAGATTAGAATGGTGGTGCTTAGACAGAAACGAATCCTCAATTAAATTTTATAAGCAGCAAGGAGCAATTCCGATGGATGATTGGACTGTATTTAGAGTACACGATGAGGCACTAGATAAATTAGCGAGTGAATATTAATAAAAAATAATCAGGGTGATACTGGTTAGCTTTTCAGGATATTAATAACTTGCCCTGCGGAGATGAATTGTGATTAGTTATATCAGGATTAATACATAGGTCATACTGAAAAAACCCATAAATTTTTCTGTATCCTATGGGTTCAAATATGATTTTGATATTCCTATATAAAGTGTGGAATTTAGGATTTATCAGGAGATTTCTTCATGTAATCAGCAAGCCAAAGTGCATGGAATTCTTCATCCAGCAGGTTTTCCATGAGATTATCCCGAAGAAGTATATAATTCTTTTCCTTACACTCTGTGATCAACATTCGATACTTTTCTATAGCTTTCTTCTCTAATGCGACTCCAAGTTTACTTGTATTTTGTTGACCAGTTGATTCAACGGTTTCGCCAAGGAGGCTTCCCGCCAACCCAAATAAAGATCCCTGAAAAGTAGGAACGGTTTCATTGGCTTTATCTATTTTATTTGCAAAGAAATCGGCATGACCTTGTTCTATTTTAACTAGTTTTTCAAAAGCTTTAGAGTAGTATTCGTCCGTCGCGGAGGATACTAGTGCCTTATAGTAAGCTACCTGAAATGTCTCTAATTTATAGAATTCCTTTAAGTGAGACATCAAATTATCGTCCATTTTCTTACCTCATATTACAATTCAAGTCTTTGAGTTTAGATTTCTTCAATTTAGAGATTAATATTCCAATTATTAAACACTACAAAAATAGACTCAGATGGAGAGTATGTTATGCAAATTTTTGAATACGGGCAAAAGGAAATAGAGTATTTAAAGCGGAAGGATAAAAAGCTAGGTGAGGCTATTGATAGAATCGGAATAATTGAGCGTGAGATTACCCCTGATCCGTTTACGGCATTGATCTCAAGCGTTGTCAGCCAACAAATTTCGAAAAAAGCTGCACAGACTGTATGGAATAGATTAAGTACGCTTCTAGGGGAAATTTCCGCGGAAAGTGTTGCCCAGGTAACTCTATCTGAGATACAAAGTTGCGGAATGACCGAGAAAAAAGCTGGGTACATTAAAGGAATTGCAGACGCAAATATTTCAGGAACAGTGGACTTTAAGACGCTTCATACCCTGACCGACGAGGAGGTTATAAAAAAGCTTTCATCCTTACATGGGGTAGGCGTCTGGACAGCTGAGATGTTGCTAATCTTCTCATTTAATCGGCTTGATATAGTGAGTTACAAAGATTTAGCAATCTGTAGAGGTATGATGAATTTATATGGGCTAAAAGAGCTTCCAAAGGAAAAATTCGAGCGGTATAAAAAAAGGTATTCACCGTATGGCTCTGTTGCCTCCTTATATCTGTGGGCCCTTTCATAGAAAACTGAATATCGTGTAATCCTCACTCGAATTTTAAATGCAGTGTGAATACGACAAAATGCAGTTGCAGTGGGGAATGCAGAGCTTAATAAATCGGTCTAAAAGTGAATGCAAAGGTGGTTCCTTGGAAGGAACCACCTTTTAATAAAACAAGCATTCTTTAATTTATCCTTTTGAACGTGGAGAGGGTAAATTTTCCATCACAGGGGGAGGTAGTTGAGTCGGGACACCTGTTGGCTGACCATACGGGAAAGCTTGACGACCATATTGAGAATAATACCCATAAGGATGCATTGGATAGCAGCAAAGGTAATGTGCAACCGGGAAAACACTACATTTGTTAAAGAGATGCATTAGATTTCACTCCTTTTCTTCCCTTGAAATAAGATATCAAGATATAATAGATCTAATATTTGTCCAATAGTAGCCGCTATTGTGGTAAAATTTGACTCTACTATAAATATATTCCTCTGCGTAGTTCTTGAAAGTTGCCCACATTGATTTGGTCGATTAAAAAAATAAAGTTGTATCACGTTATATTTTTGTAGAGAGTGGTGAGGGATTTGAAAAAGATTCTTATTTATTTGTCTGCCTTTTTAATCGGAATTTTTCCGGGCTTTTTTATCGTATTTAATTCCATCTTTGCAGATTCAAACGGGAGTATTTGGGAACGCCTTTTTACGTTTATCTTTGTTATCGTAATTTATGGCGTTTTAGGATTTGTTTTTGGACGTTTCACCAGGGAAAACCCTATACCTCTGGGGGTAGCACTAAGTTTACCCTCAATCCTCCTTCTGATTTTATACCTGTTTAAGGAACCTCAGCTGGTAGGACTTATCCTGCTTTATCAAGTTTTAAGTATCGGTGCCTCATGTCTCGGCTCAATTCTGGGAGTAAAAAAATAGTATGCCAATGAGAGAAATAAATGAAAGCATAGAAAATACCGATTGTAATGAGGATCGGTATTTTCTATGCTTTTTGAAAATTATATCTTGTTGGTGGATAATAGGTGTATTATAATGAATTGTGTTATTTAACAGAGTTAATTAAGACTAATGAGGTGTTTTAATGCTAACTGTAGAAAAAATCGGGGGTACGTCAATGTCACAATTCGAAGATGTCCTCCATAATATTATCGGATTCCTAAGTTCTCCAAAGTTTCGCTATGGAAGAGTTTTTGTCGTATCGGCCTATGCTGGCGTAACCAATAAACTTCTTGAAGATAAGAAGACGAAGGCACCTGGAATCTATCGACATTTTATTAGTGGAGAAGATTGTGAAGCTTCACTAGACTGTTTATTAAGTGATTTACTAAAGCTTAATGAAACGTTTGTTGACATGGGTTTAGATTATGAGGCGGCTCGAGAATTTCTTACAGAACGAATTAATCAAACAAAGTCTTATTTACACAGTATGCATGAAATTATCTCGTCAGGGTATGTAGATCGGGAAAATATATTCTCTGCAGCAAGAGAATTACTGGCCTCGTTGGGAGAAGCACACTCTGCTTTCAATTCGGTTAATATACTTCAGAATAGAGGGATTCCGGCCAAATTAGTCGATTTGACTGGTTTTCGTGATTCAAGACAGCTCACCATCGATGAACGCATTGAGAAATCCTTTAAGGATGTAGACCCTTCTAAAACAATTGTTATTGCTACAGGGTACACAAAAGGAAAAGAGGGAATCATGCGTGAATTCGAAAGAGGATATTCTGAAATAACTTTCTCACGCATTGCAACACATCTTCAAGCTGATGAAGCTATTATTCATAAAGAGTTTCACTTGTCTTCTGCTGACCCCAAAATCGTTGGGGTGGAAAGAGCAGTGCCCGTTGGACGTACGAATTATGATGTAGCAGACCAATTAGCAGATATCGGTATGGAAGCAATTCATCCGAACGCATCTAAGCCCTTAGAAATGGCGGGAATTAATCTTAGGCTTAAAAACACGTTCGAACCTGATCATCCGGGAACCTTGATTTCAAAAGATTATATCGGACCAGAAGCAAAAATCGAAATCATTGCAGGTTCTGATAAAATAGTTGTTGTTGAAATTCATGATTCCTTAATGGTTGGTGAGATTGGGTATGACCTTCACATAATGAAGGTGTTTATGAAGCACTCTATTAGCTATATCATGAAGGCTACGAATGCCAATAGTATTTCTCTCGTAATCTGGGAAGACGACCTTTCAGAAACGTTAGTGTCTGAATTACAAGGAGAGTATCAGACGGTCACAATTTTACCTGCGGCTATCGTCTGTGTGATTGGCTCTAACATTGCAATGCCTAATATTTTAGCTCGTGCTTCAAATACCCTGGCCAAAAATCAAATTAATGTAAATTGTATATCTCAATCGCTTCGTCAGGTCAACATGCAATTTGTCATAGACCGGGATAAGTATGCAAGTGCTATTTTTCATCTTAACGAAGATTTATGTCTTTCTTAACCGTTTTGCCGTGTTAAGGGTACACCTTGTAAAATAAGGGGTACCCTTTATTTTTTACTAAGGGTTATTTAAGTGAGTATTTCTGGTGGCTCATGGTGTGTTTATCATCTTATAATTTCAGTAGTTACACGAAGGAGTAAGGCATTATTTATGGAATATAGAAATGTAAACAATGAGTCTTATTGTCCTTTAGCCATCGAAAAAGGGAGTGAGATTGGAATGGGAGTTTCCATCTACCAAATTGATTCATTTACACAACAGGTTTTTCAGGGGAATCCTGCAGGTGTCTGTGTTTTGAAGGGGCCCGCTGAAGAAGGGTGGATGCAGAGCGTTGCCTCAGAAATGAACCTTTCTGAAACCGCGTTTCTCTATCGGGAACAAGAGGGCTTCAATTTGCGTTGGTTTACTCCAACAGTTGAAGTCGATTTATGTGGTCATGCTACTTTAGCAAGTGCACATGTTTTATGGATAGAAAAAAATTTTGCTCCGGAAGAAACGATAAAGTTTTTCACTAAAAGTGGAACTCTTACTGCTAAGTATTTAGATAGCTGGATTGAGTTAAACTTCCCGTCAAAATGTGAGAATCCAGCTATACCTCCTGAAGGGTTGCTCCAGGCACTAGGAATCACAGAAGTAGGGTATATCGGAAAGACAAGTTCGGATTATTTACTTGAAGTGTCTGATGCAGCGATTGTTCGGAATATGACTCCGGACTTTACCAAGCTCAGTGGACTCGGAAGTGAGGGCTTTATTGTCACCAGTCAATCTGACTCTGAGGAGTATGACTTCATATCTCGTTATTTCGATCCAGCAGAAGGGATTAATGAGGATCCGGTAACCGGATCAGCACATTGTTGTTTGGGGCCATACTGGAGTAAACGGTTGGGGAAAAGTGAATTTACCGCGTATCAAGCTTCCAAACGTGGAGGCTCTTTAAAAGTTCGGCTTGAAGGAGATAGGGTCCTACTCCAAGGGCAGGCCGTTACGGTGTTTAAAGGAGAATTAAATGCTTGATTTTAACCCAAATGATTTATCAATAACTATTAAGGGCCAAAGAGTTCTGCTTTTACCCAAAGAGTATGCACTTTTTCACTGGAAGTCTCTTTTACAGATAAGCTCTTTTACCTTGACCATATTTATCGGATTATCCAATTTGATGCCAATAAGTCCTTAGTCATACTTTTCGTTACATTGGAGTTTGCTTATTAGTAATTGGCCTTGTTCGATATATTTGGGGAGTATACCTTGAACATAAAGAAATAAAAATCCCCTTCATCACTTGTAATGAAGGGGAGAATATTGACTGAACTTAAGCCTCTTTGCTATACATTGTCTCTAATAGAGCTTTAACATGTTCGTTCTCGAGATATTCGTCATAGGATAATTGACGGTCGATGATTCCTTTTGGTGTAATCTCTATAATCCGATTAGCGATGGTTTGGACGAATTGATGGTCTTGAGATACGAAGAGAACCGTGCCATCAAAATGTGTTAATCCATTATTAAGAGCGGTGATGGATTCAAGATCCAAGTGGTTGGTTGGCTCATCGAGTAATAAGACATTCGCTCCACTAAGCATCATTCGAGAGAGCATGCAACGGACCTTTTCTCCTCCAGAGAGGACATTAGCAGGTTTTAAGGATTCTTCCCCAGAGAAAAGCATTCTCCCTAGGAAGCCGCGGACAAACGATTCGTCGGGATCCTTGGAAAATTGTCGGAGCCAATCAACAAGGGGGAGTTCAGTCTCAAAATATCTTGAATTGTCCAGAGGTAGATACGTCTGTGAAGTTGTAACTCCCCAGCTGAATTCACCACTATCCGCTTCAAGTTCTCCCATGAGGATTTTAAAGAGAGTCGTTTTGGCTAGGCCATTTGGACCAACAAGGGCAATCTTATCCCCTCTATTAACGATAAAGGAGAGATTGTCGATAACCTTTTCCCCATCAATCTCCTTCGTTAAGTTTTGTACTGTCAACAAGTTGTTTCCGGCTTCGCGGTCGGGAGTGAAAGAAATATAGGGGTATTTGCGAGAAGAGGGTTTAATATCATCTAAGGTTAATTTATCAAGTTGTTTTTTACGTGAAGTGGCCTGTTTTGCTTTAGAAGCATTTGAACTAAAGCGCTGAATAAAGCTTTGTAATTCCGCAATTTTATCCTCTTTTTTCTTATTGGCTTCTCGCATGAGTCGTAGTGCGAGTTGACTAGATTCATACCAGAAATCATAGTTTCCTACATAGAGTTGGATCTTTCCGAAGTCAATATCCGCGATATGCGTACAGACTTTATTCAAGAAGTGGCGGTCGTGAGAAACAACAATGACGGTACTTTCAAAGTTGTAAAGGAAATTCTCGAGCCAGTTAATGGATTGAAGATCGAGATGGTTTGTTGGCTCGTCTAAGAGAAGGATATTAGGGTTACCAAATAGGGCTTGGGCTAAGAGCACACGAACCTTCTCAGTTCCCTCAAGTTCCTTCATTTTTTTCTCGTGGAATTCCTTGGGGATGCCAAGGCCCATTAAAAGTTCAGCAGCTTCTGCTTCCGCCTGCCAACCATTCATTTCTGCAAATTCACCCTCAAGTTCAGCGGCTTTGAGGCCATCCTCTTCTGAGAAATCGGGTTTAGCATATATGGCATCCTTTTCTTCCATGATCTCATAGAGTCTTGCATGTCCCATCATGACGGTCTTTAAGACATCAACCTCATCAAATTCAAAATGGTCCTGCTTGAGTACAGCAATCCGCTCGCCTGGAGTGATAATAACTTCCCCTTTAGAAGGGTCAATCTCCCCAGATAGAATCTTAAGAAAGGTTGATTTTCCTGCGCCATTGGCACCGATGAGGCCATAACAGTTACCCGGTGTGAATTTAACATTGACATCCTCGAATAATGCTCTTTTGCCAAATCTGAGAGTTATCCCATTTGTACTTATCATTCGTTTGATCGTTCCTTTATAATATATTTTTTAAAACAATTTCACAAAGACATATTATAACATCTTTTGACAAGAAGATATATCTAAAATCATGAGAAACATCGTATTATAGAGTGGATTCAAAAAATAACAGGGAGCTACACCGTGTAGTTCCCTGTTGCTTAATGTAGTGTTGAGGAGGTGCCTCTATGTCAGGTCTCATCTTTTCAGTTCTTGCTGGAGTATTAGTAAGTATTCAAGGGGTATTTAATACTCGTGTCAGCGAGAGAGTAGGCCAATGGGAAACAACGTCGATTGTCCACCTTTCGGGGTTTGTGTTTTCCATCCTAATCGTAATTCTCTTTGGAAAGGGGAATATCGGGAAAATAGGTGAAGTGAATCCAGTGTATTTAATAGGCGGCGTTTTTGGAGTAATCATAGTTTTTAGTGTCGTACAAGGGATATCTCTATTAGGGACGACATTTGCTGTAGCAATTCTTCTTGTTACTCAATTGCTCGTTTCTGCTTTAATCGACTACTTTGGGCTTTTTGGAACTCAGGCTGTTCGTTTTGACTCGACCAAAGTTCTAGGATTAATGGTTATGATTCTAGGGATCGTAATTTTTAAATGGAAAGGGTAGATTAACTTGGATTCTAGGGTTATTCGTGAGAGAGGGTAGGATTCTCCGCGGGTTTTGGAGGTCTAGGAGGTTTGGGACCGAAGAATTGATAATAATGGCATTCAAGTCGTCCATTATAGAGCTTCCGGTTTTTATCCCAGCGTCGTCCGATGAGGAGCTCAGGTTGCTTATCTGTAGTTATGACGTGGAGAGACCAGGTATCTAATTGTTTAAAGGTTTCTCCAAGGTCGCGATAAAGCTGCTTCACTTCCTCTTCCTCACCTAAACGTTCTCCATAGGGAGGGTTGGTAATTATATGTCCGTATTGAAAGCGTGAGCGAACTTCAGCAACAGGAAGGCGTTGGAAGAAGACCTTATCTGTGAGACCTGCTTCCTCTAGGTGAGTACGCGCAAGTTGCAAGGCTTTTGGGTCAATGTCGGAACCGTAAATATGTAGGTCGATATCAGGTTTTAGGAGGTCGTTTGCCTCTTCGCGAGCTTGTTGCCAGTACTTTTCTTTGATACTCGGCCATTTTTCAGAGATGAAATTTCGTTTTAGTCCTGGCGCACGGTTCTGAGCGATCATCGCGGCTTCGATGGGGATTGTTCCAGTGCCACAGAAGGGATCGATGAGAGCTCGGTCAGCCTTCCAGTAACTCAGACTAATCATTGCCGCAGCTAAGGTCTCTTTCAAGGGAGCAAGGCCTGCTAATTTTCGATAGCCTCTCTTATGTAGACCAGGTCCTGAGGTGTCTATCGTTAGAGTCGCGATATCTTTAAGTAATGCGACTTCAATCTTGTACTTAGGGCCAGTTTCCTTGAACCAACTGATTCCATAGACATCTTTAAGACGTTCAACGATTGCTTTCTTAACAATGGCTTGACAATCGGAGATACTAAACAATTTGGATTTAATAGACTTTCCTTCTACAGGAAATTCTGCGTCTACAGGAAGCCACTGCTCCCAGGGGAGAGCTTTTGTCTGTTGGAAAAGCTCCTCAAAAGTAGTTGCTTTAAACTCGCCCATTTTCAATAGGACTCGTTCAGCGGAACGAAGCCAGAGATTAGTCTTGCAGATTCCTAGTTCATTTGCAGGAAAAGTTATTTTACCATTTTCCACGCGAGTTTCAGTATATCCGAGGTTCATTAATTCTCGAGCGACAATCGATTCAATTCCAAATGCTGAGGTAGCAATGAGTTCAATTTTAGACAAGCCGAAACCACCCTTTATTTCAAATTCTTCCTTATAATAATAAGGACTCCGATGCAGAAAGGCAAGTTAGTTAGTACTATATCGATATTAAGTCATAGATTGAAGTATGTACGGAGGAGTGAATGTGAAGCAAAGCAAATGAAGTTAAGTTAAGTGAAGTTAAGTGAAGTAAATTTAAGCAAAGTAATTTAAGAAAAATAAAGCAAAGTAGACTCAGAAAAGGTTCTTAAAGTCTGTGCATGAAGGTTGGTTTGCAGATTCTAGTAGTGGAGAAGGCTTTTGTTCGGAGTTGAAAACGGTCGCCATTCCACCTAAGACGACTAGAATTCCTCCGAGGCTTTGAAGGAGGGTCAGCCGTTCTCCGAAGAGAAGTGCGGCAAAAGCAATCGTCATAATTGGTTCTAAGGAGCTAATAACAGATGCTGAGGTCGGACCAATCACTTTAACTCCATAAAAGAAAGTGAGCATCGCAAGGATTGAGCAAAACAAGGCTATTCCTAGAATCCCGAACCAAGTCGTAGAGGGCAAATGCCAAGTGAAGCCCATTGTCGCTCCAAACAACCCATAGCTTGCGGCAGCAGAGGATGAGATAACAGCAGCGCAAAATAGCGGGCTAATTTCCTTTAATACATAATTTGACGTTAAAATATATATTGAATAGGTTATTGAAGCAGCCAACGCTAGGAGGATACCAATTATACTAACCCCCTTGAGGTTAAGTCCTAATACGAGAATCAGTCCTGTACTGCTTATTAATAAGCCAGTAATTTTGGACTTAGAAAAAGATTCTTGCTTAGTAACAACGCTTAATATAGCTACAATCATCGGGTACGTATAGAAGATAAGTGCAGCAAGAGAAGTTGAAATAAACTTGGAGGCTGTAAGGTAAAGCCCGGACATACTTGCGTATCCGATCGCCCCCAATAAGATGAGAGTTATCCATAATCTAGCATTGAGTTTCGGTGTTCCTTCAAGGCGGTACGCAATAATCCAAAAAACAAGTGCTGCAAGGGTAAACCGAACGAAAAGAGTTGTAGCTAGGTTCGCCCCTCCTGAGAATACATACTTCCCTAATATAGGGTAGGTACTAAATCCAATCGTTGAGATTAAGGTCAGAAGAATTCCACGATCTCTGAGTAAGTGATTCATTTTTTCCTCTCCAATTTAAACAATAATTAGAAGAACCTGGTATCATATATTTGAATTATAACACGATATCACGTTTCAAGGATGTTATAGAAGAAAATCATCTGGGGATATCACTATAACAGAAAAGGCCTTAACAAAGTGCTCAGGGTTTCGAGCGGATTACTGTCTTCATTGTTTAATGATTTATGAGCTAGATTAGTCCCCATGAAGCTAATCAGAAGGTCAAGCTTTGAATCATCCAATTTTTCTACGAGGCGTCTTAGTACTAGTGAATTATCATAGCTTTGACGGAGAGGCTTAGTGAGTTCTTCATATTGACCTAAACCACATAAATCATAAGCAGCATAAATTCCAGTTAGAAGAGATGCGAGTTGACCAAAGCCAAAAGCGGGCATAATCGCTCCGAAACAGTTTCCTACGAAAAAGGTATTTGCTATTCGAGGGCGTTCACACCGTCCAATCATATAGTGAGCCACCTCGAACTCATCTGTAATTTTCAATTCTTGGGTAAGATCTTTTTGAGTGCGTAGGTAAAATTTCTCCCAGAGAAGATCCGTATTGAGGTCACAAGTATCTGGATAAGAGTCTGGAAAAGCAAGAGTTAAATTGGCTTCGTGCTCCGAATAAGGAATTAAAAAGCAGTAACCTTTAGGAGCAAGCTGGTAATCGAGCCAGATTGAAACTGTGGTCGGTTCGAAAACACCTTCTACGGTTACCCCTCTTAAACATGTTGTGAGATCAGTAGTATAGTTTTGTAGCTTGCTAGCATAGGCTCCATCGCCAGGGGCTAAGATGACATGGGTAAATTCTTTAGCTAGAGTTTCATAAGAATATGTAGAATTTAAATTAATAGGGGATTTAACCTGCTGGAATAGTTGGTTCTCAAATGATTCCGAATGTCGCCCTCTAAGGTTTGTGAAGCCTAGATTACCTTTAAGTTGAGAGCTGTTTTTACCTGAAAAGAAATTTATTTGCCGAATAGTACTTATGGGTTTAAGGAAAATTCCAAATTGATCAGAGAGATAAGTATAATTATCACTGATAGGTCGATCGAGTACGGGTAGGATTGCTTCTGCATTAATAAAACGGTCCCCTGTTTGACTTCGACTTTCAAAGATTTTTGGTGTAATTCCATGTTTTTCTAAAGTTATCGCACAGGCTAAACCCGATAAACCGGCACCCATAATTGCTACATCCAATTTGTAATCCCCCTTATTTGAGCTGAATTATATTTTAGCGACATGTCGAATTTAAATCTATCCATTTTGAAACGAAATTACACCGTTGCCTATAAAAAGTTCAAGCCACTCTTGGGCTTTTTTTAATACCCAGGATTCCCGCATGTAATTAGGTCATTTCTAATTGGTACATCACTTGCATAAGAGTTATCTATAAAAGAACTCTTACAGTTTTTGCTTAATAAAACCCCGAATTCCATGAAAAATGGAGGGAGAATATGGGCTATTCAGTTGTAGGGAAGGGTGTTCAAAGAGTGGATGCCCTGGCCAAGGTCACTGGGAAGGCAAAATATGCAGATGATTTCTTGGTGAAGGGAATGCTCATTGGAAAGATTCTTAGAAGCCCTTATGCGCATGCGGTGATTAAACAAATCGATGTGAGTCAAGCCAAAGCGTTACCTGGAGTAGAAGCAGTATTAACTTATCAAGATGTTCCCCAGATTAAATTTGCCACAGCGGGGCATCTTTATTCTCTTGACCCGAATCATCGGGATAAGGAAGATCGACTGATTCTAACGAATAAGGCTCGTTTTGTCGGGGATGCGGTGGCTGCTGTTGTGGCAACGGATGAGCTTATAGCCGAAGAAGCTCTGAGACTTATAGAGGTTGAATATGAGGAGTTAGAAGTACTCATATCTCCTGAAGCAGCTATGCGGGAAGGTGCTCCACGCATACATGAAGACAGCGAAAGAAACATCCTTTCTTCACGAGGGTATGAAGTGGGGGATATCGCAGCCGCTTTCCTAGAAGCGGATGAGATCTTTGAAGGGGAATATGAAACAACGAGTGTTCAGCACTGTCATTTGGAAAATCAGACCTCTTACTCCTATATAGATGGAGACGGTCGCATAGTGCTTGTGACCTCTACTCAAATTCCCCATATTGTTCGCCGAATTGTCGCACAAGCTCTTGGTATTTCGTGGGGTAAAGTGCGAGTTATCAAGCCTTATATCGGTGGCGGCTTTGGAAATAAGCAAGATGTCTGTATCGAACCCTTGAATGCGTTGATGACTCTGGCTGTCGGTGGAAGGCCCGTTAAGATTGAACTGTCACGAGAAGAATGTATGATTGATACCCGAACGCGTCATGCGATTCGATATAAGGTTCTGACTGGAGTTTCCAAAGACGGGATAATCAAAGGAATTCAGATTTCAGCACTATCCAATACGGGCGCCTATGCTTCACATGGTCATTCGATTGCTAGTAGTGGAGGCGGAAAATTTCGCTATCTCTATACCCCGAACGCAATAAAGTACGAGCCACAAACAGTCTACACGAACTTACCAGTAGCCGGAGCGATGCGAGGTTATGGTGCTCCTCAAATCTTCTTTGCGTTCGAATCCCATCTCGATGACATAGCACGTGAACTTCATCTCGATCCCATAGTACTTCGGTTGAGAAACTTTGTTGAGGTTGGGTTTGTAGATCCGTTAAGTGGTAACAAAGTACTTAGTTGTGGGATAAGGGAGTGTATAGATAAAGGAAAAAGTTTAATTTGTTGGGAAGAAAAAAAGGAGAAGTACGAAAACCAAGCTGGAGATAAACGTCGCGGGGTAGGGATGGCTGCTTTTAGTTATCAATCAGGAACACATCCAGTAAATGTCGAGATAGCTGGTGCGAGAATAATTCTTAATCAGGATGGTTCGGTTCAGCTTCAAATCGGGGCAACAGAGATCGGACAGGGTAGTGATACAGTCTTTGCTCAGATGGTCGCAGAGGTTTTAGGACTTTCTATAAATGAGGTTCATGTGATTTCGACCCAGGATACTGATATATCCCCCTTTGACGCAGGAGCATTCGCTTCACGCCAAACCTACGTTTCTGGAATGGCTGTGAAGAAGGCCGCACTCGAAATAAAGGAAAAACTCCTTGCTTTTGTCTGGAGAATGACAGATATACCTTCAGAGATGCTAGAGCTCAACGCTCGAAATGTCGTGTATAAGCACTCCGGTGAAGTTGTGATGTCTCTCTCCGAGGCCGCTATGCAGACCTATTATGATCCACTTTTCGCGAAGCCAGTTACAAGTGAAGTCTCAAATAACGCTCGGATTAATGCTATTGTCTATGGGGTTACTTTTGCAGAAGTGGAGGTTGACCTAAAGACCGGGCAGATTGAGGTAGTAGAAATCTATAATGTCCATGATTCAGGGAAGATTGTTAATCCAAAGCTTGCTGAAGGTCAAGTCCATGGAGGGGTTAGCATGGGAATTGGTTATGCTTTATCAGAGCAAATGCTTTATGAGGAGAAGACGGGTAAGCCACTGAATAATAATCTACTAGACTATAAATTACCGACCATCTTAGATACTCCTGATATAGGAGTTGCTTTTATAGAGACAAACGATCCCACGGGGCCCTTTGGTGCAAAGTCACTGGGTGAGCCACCGGTGATTTCCCCTGCTCCCGCCATTCGAAATGCGGTACTCGATGCGACGGGTATACAGTTCAATCGCTTACCACTCAACCCACAGCGGGTATTTGAGAGATTAAAGGGCGAAGGGCTACTCTAGCAAGGGGGGTGATTTTTTGTATAATATCCAGGATTATTATGAGGCGGAGACAGTTAAGGAGGCCTTAAGCTACCTTGCAGAGCATCCAGAATTCAAACTTATTGCAGGCGGAACTGATGTTTTAATTAAAATGAACAGCGGTCAGATTGAGAAGGCCAAACTTTTAAGCCTCCGTAATGTGGATTCGCTTAAAAAGGTGAGAAAGCTAGCGGATGGGACTCTTGAAATTGGCGCTTTGGTAACCTTTAGCCAGATTTCTAAGGATTCGACCATAGAGGAAAATATACCACTGCTTAAGGAAGCTGCAGATGCCATGGGAGGACCTCAAATTCGAAATATCGCTACTCTTGGTGGGAATTTATGCAATGGGTCAACCTCAGCAGATAGTGCTCCTTCACTACTGGTACTTAAGGCAAGTCTTAAATTAGAAAGTCTTAACGGAGAACGGATTATTCCAATCGAGGAGTTTTATGTGGGACCCGGAAAAGTAGATTTGCAGCCTGGGGAAATCCTGACACAAATCTTAATCGCTCCAAGTAGCTATAAGGGATTCGGGGGGCATATGATTAAGTTCGCAATGCGTAAAGCGATGGATATAGCGACGATTGGTGTAGCAGTCGTGTGTAAAATTACTCAAGATAAAGTATTCGAGACGGTTCAAATCGCCTTAGGAGTTGCCGGCCCGACACCTCTCCGCTGCTATGAAGCTGAGAATTATGCAAAAGGTAAAGACCTTTCAACCGAGTCCCTAGCAGAAATCGGCCGACTTGCTGTTCAGTCGATGAAAGCAAGAACCTCCTGGAGAGCCTCGCGAGAGTATCGGGAACATTTGGTGGAAGAGCTCACGCAAAGAGCCTTAACCGTTGCAATTGCAAGAGCGGGAGGTTTAAAGAATGGAGAAAAGAATTAGTTTCGAAGTCAATGGGAAAGCTTTGAGTTTTGATATAGACATTCAGAAGTCTCTTTTAGAAGTTTTGCGTTACGAGCTTGGCTACACTGGAACAAAGAAAGGGTGCGGGGTTGGTGAATGCGGTGTCTGTACGGTTCTTATAGATGGTATACCAATTGACTCCTGTATCTACCTAGCAGTCTGGGCAGATGGAAAAACGATTACAACCATTGAAGGAGTTGCTACGGACGGTAAACTTTCAAACGTCCAGCAAGCTTTTGTAGATGAAGGTGCAATACAATGTGGATTTTGTACACCAGGACTCGTGCTGACAACGACCGCTTTAGTTGAGAGCACAGAAGAATATACCAGGGAAGAAGTGAAGCAAGAATTGTCAGGTCACCTCTGTCGTTGTACAGGGTATCAGAACATTCTTCGTGCTGCTGAGAAGGCTTTAGGTATAGAACACCAATGTAAGTGGAAATAGCGAAAAGTAAATATTAAGGATGAATCCAATAAAGCCGCCCATACAATAAAAAGATAGGAGCGGATGAGATGAGCGATGTCATGAGCCCTATTTCTTTCTCGAAACTATTAGACGAGGTGTTTACAGAGTTTAAGAGGTTTAAAATGATTTTCGGAATCCCCGAGGCCAAGTTTTATCGTCCTAACTCGAATCGACACTTTGAGTTATTCGGTGAAGCAATCGATACTCCTTTGGGTCCTGCAGCTGGACCCCATACGCAACTTGCCCAAAATATCATTGCGGCATATTTAAGTGGAGGACGCTTTTTCGAACTGAAGACTGTTCAAATTCTAGATGCTTTAGAATTTCCTAAACCGTGTATCCGTGCAGAAGATGAAGGCTATAACACCGAATGGTCTACGGAACTAACGATTGAGGATGCTTTGATCGAATATGTCAAAGCGTGGTTTATCCTTCACCTCCTTCAGAAGGAGCTTTTTAATCTAGATGACAGACGCTTTCAGTTAAATATGAGTGTTGGCTATGATCTAAAAGGGATTCAATCCTCGAAAGTAGATCATTTTATTGAATCCCTCAAGGATGCTTCACATCTAGAATTCTTCAAACAATGCCAGGACATTCTGCGGAAACGTGTCGGGGAATTCCAGAAGGTGGATAAGGAGTATATCGACAGGATCTCGGCGAATATCTGTAACTCGATTACCCTGTCGACGATGCATGGTTGTCCGCCAGCCGAGATAGAAGCTATCTGCAAATACTTGCTTCATGAAAAGAAACTGCATACCTTTGTTAAGATGAATCCTACGTTACACGGCCACTCCTATGTTCGAGAAACCTTCGATCGTATGGGTTATTCCGACATCCAGCTTAAAGAAGAGTCCTTTACTCACGACTTACAATATGCTGATGGGATAGAAATGCTAAAACGTCTTAAAGCCTTTTCTAAGGAACACCAGCGGGAATTCGGAGTTAAACTTTCCAATACTCTACCAGTTAAGATCACTCAAGGAGAACTCCCAGGGGAGGAGATGTATATGTCCGGTCGCGCACTTTATCCCTTGACCATTAACTTAGCCTATAAGCTTGCAGCAGAGTTTGGCGGGGATTTAAGGATTTCATATTCCGGTGGGGCGGACTTCTTTAATATCAACGGGATTTTCGCTATAGGTATTGGTCCAATCACGGTCGCAACCACACTTCTAAAACCTGGGGGCTACTCAAGATTTAAACAGATGGCAGAGGTTCTAGAACAACAACTAGAATATAAGGAATTCTATAAGATAGACTTAAAGGAACTTAAAGCACTCGCTGATGGTGCCTTTGAAGATGCAAATCATTTGAAGGGAAAACGGCCTGTTGGCAGCCGTAAAATTCCTAAGAAATTGCCCCTCCTGGATTGCTTTGTTGCTCCATGTACAGTAGGGTGTCCTATCAATCAGGATGTTCCAGAATACATACGCTTGGTCGGTGAAGGACGTTATGAAGAGGCCTTCCAAGTGATTGTAGCGAAGAACCCTTTGCCTTTCATTACCGGGACAATTTGTAATCATAAATGTATGACGAAATGCACCCGCTTGGATTATGACGAATCTGTATTGATTCGCGATATGAAATTAGTAGCAGCTCAAAAAGGCTATAACGAATATCTTAAGCAGGCGGTGAATACCAATTCCTCTATATTAGATGGCTTAAGTCAATTAGGAAACAAGGCAAAGGTCGCGATCATTGGGGCAGGGCCTTCGGGACTTGCAGCTGGATATTTTCTTGCTAAAGCAGGCCTCAACGTAACGATTATGGATAAACGAGAAAGAGCCGGCGGGTTGGTAGAGTATGTCATTCCTGAGTTTCGCCTAGCACGTGATCAAATTCAAAAGGATATTCACTTGATACAAAGAGTAGGGGTAAAATTCGAGTTCAGAATTAATCCTAATATTTCTGTATCTGAACTAAAGGCTAAGGGGTATACCTATATCTTTCTTGCCATAGGTTCAGGAAAGACAACTCCCTTGCAGCTCAATGGGGATACTCGAAACGTAATGAGTGCTATTCCTTTTCTTGAGAAGTTTAATGAATCTAAGGAACAACTGAACCTCGGAAAAAATGTAGCCGTTATCGGGGGGGGGAATACAGCCATGGATGCTGCAAGAGCAGCATTGCGTGTTACAGGGGTTGAAAAGGTCTACATTCTCTATCGGAGAACTAAAGCCGAGCTTCCGGCTGATCGTGAAGAACTAGAATTGGCACTTGCGGAAGGAGTACAATTCAAGGAACTTCTCGTTCCATTAGCTTTAGGTAATGGAGTCTTGAAGTGTCAAAGGATGGAGCTCGGGGAACCTGATTCATCTGGAAGGAAAAGCCCAAGGCCAAAAGAGGGCGAATTTGAGGAAATTTTAATAAATACCCTTATATCTGCTATCGGAGAACAGGTGGATTACGAACTTCTTCGAAAGAATGGAATTTTAGTAGACGAGAAAGGGGTTATATCAATTCATCCAGATACGTTTGAAACCAATATTGAGAATGTATTCATCGGTGGGGATGCACTTTTTGGCCCATCAACAGTCGTTTTAGGAATTGCCCATGGGACAAAAGTGGCAGGAGCCATCGCAGCGAAAGAACACCTGAGCTGGGAAGAAAATTGGAAAAAGAATATAGTCATAGATGAGAAGAATAGAAAAATCCAGATTGCTAATAAAAAGGGAATATTGATGCACGCTTCCATGTCTGGAAATGAAGCTTATCGGTGCCTTGAATGTAATACTATCTGTAATATCTGTATTGAAGTGTGTCCAAATCGAGCAAACGTCTCGATAGAAGTGAACAAGCCAGCGTTACAGAACTGCAATCAAATTCTTCATTTGGATGGACGGTGCAATGAATGCGGTAACTGTGCTGTACTCTGTCCCTATGAGGGCGCCCCCTATAAGGAAAAGCTAACCTTGTTTGTTAGCGAAAAAGGATTTTATGAGAGTACTAATCCAGGATTCCTCTGGCTTGAGGATGAGGCTGAACCAAAACTCAGAGTTCGAAAGGGGGGAGATATCTTTGATATAAAGCTCGATATAGAGGGGCGCGAGACTATAGGAAAAGAGCTCTTCTCAATGATATCTACGGTATTTAATGAACATCGTCATTTGTTAAAGGGGGAGGGCAAATGCTTCTTGTTGGAAACGGAACAGTACTAACGTTAGGTAAGAACAATCACATCATTCCAAAGGGTGCAGTGTTAATCCAAGGTACATATATTCAAGAAGTAGGGTTAACGGATGATTTGAAAAAGCGTTTTCCTCAGGTACAGTTTATCGATGCCCAGGGCAAGTTAATTATGCCAGGCATGATTAACTCTCATATGCATCTCTATAGTACGTTTGCACGGGGAATAGATTCAAAAAGCAAACCACCGAAAAGCTTTCAGGATATTTTGGAGGGACTTTGGTGGAAGCTTGATAAGTTATTAACAATGGAGGATGTTTACTACAGTGCACTAATCCCGTTAATTGAGTGTATAAAGACAGGAACGACCACGATTATTGATCATCATGCAAGCCCCATGGCAATTAGAGGGAGTCTAAATACGATGGCAAAGGCTTCGAAAGAAGTTGGGGTACGAGCAGCATTCTGTTATGAAGTTTCAGATCGAGATGGAGAAAAGGCTTCTATGGAAGGCATTGAGGAAAATGCTGAATTTATTGCTGCCTGTAAGGCGAAGTCTGATTCCATGGTTTCGGCACTTTTCGGACTTCATGCTTCACTTACACTTTCAGATTGTACGCTTGAACTATGCAAGGAGGCCGTCGGCCCTCATGACACAGGCTATCATATCCACGTTGCTGAGGGAGTGGAAGATTTAAAGGATAGTTTGGCTAAATCAGGTCTAAGAGTTGTTGAACGTTTAAATAGATTTGGGATATTGGGTCCGAAAACGATTGCGGCGCACTGTGTTCATATCAATGACAGTGAGATTGAAATTCTAAAGGAAACAAAGACTAACGTTGTACACAATCCTGAATCGAACATGGGGAATGCGGTGGGTGCTGCCCCAGTTCTTAAACTCATGAGACAAGGAGTTCTGGTTGGTTTAGGGACGGACGGATATACCTGTGACTTATTTGAAAGCGCGAAAGTCGCTAATGTTCTCCAAAAGCATACTGCTGCAGACCCTAGTGTGGCATGGGGAGAAGTACCACAGATGCTTTACGCTAATAATCCCCGTATTGCTGAAGGATTATTCGGCGGGAGGTTTGGTACGCTTGAAGCGGGGGCATGGGCTGATTTAATCGTTGTGGATTATCTACCTTTCACACCATGTAATGAGGACAATTGGAGCGGACATCTTCTTTTTGGAGTTTCTGGACGTGCAGTCGAGACGACGATTGTAAACGGGCAGGTGCGGATGCTCCAGCGTGAACTGGTGGGGATTGATGAAGAGGCAGTATGTGCACGTTCAAAAGAGTTGGCTGAGAAGCTTTGGAAGAGGCTTTAGCTACAGGAACGGTTCACTGGAATCTGGAGGTGATGAATTGGAGAATGTCCTAGGCTTAAGGTGTATCCATTGTGGGAAAGAGTTACCGGCAAAGCCAGGGATTTATACCTGCCCAAGCTGTGGAAGCAAAGAAGGAATACTCGATGTGGAGTATGACTATAAGGCGATTAACCAAATCTCCTCAAGGGTACAGGTGGAGAATTCGAGAGATTCATCCATGTTTCGGTATCTGCCTTTTCTTCCGATAAGACCGGATACCCCAAGACCAAATCTCAGAATTGGAGGGAGCCCGCTTTATAAGCCTTCTTTATTAGGGAAGAGCCTTGGGATGAATCATCTTTATGTAAAGGATGATGGGCAAAATCCCACTGCCTCGTTAAAAGACAGAGCATCCGCTCTGGCGGTAATCAAAGCATTTGAGGAAAAAGCGTCAACCATAGCCTGTTCGTCCACAGGGAATGCTGCTTCCTCATTAGCCGGGAATGCTGCTGCCATGGGATTTAATACATATATTTTTGTCCCAGAAAGAGCTCCACAGGGTAAAATCTCTCAACTTCTCATCTTTGGAGCCAAGGTAATTAGTGTGCAGGGCTCCTATGAAGATGCCTTCCGCCTATCCGCAGAGGCAATCGAACGGTGGGGGTGGTATAACCGTAACGCAGCCATAAATCCTTACCTTGTGGAGGGGAAGAAAACTGTCGCTTTAGAAATTGCCGAGCAACTTCGCTGGAAGATTCCTGATTGGGTCGTGCTATCAGTGGGAGATGGTTGCACTCTGGCAGGAGTTTGGAAGGGATTTAAGGACCTCTATCGTGCAGGATGGACTGATCGTTTGCCGAAGCTAGTGGGTGTCCAGTCCACGGGATGCAGCCCCTTGGTTGATGCCTTTCTAGAAGATCGTCCCTGGCGTCCGGCTGAGGAGAATACAATTGCGGATAGTATTGCAGTCGGGGTGCCGCGTAACCCAGAAAAGGCTTTACGTGCAGTCCATGAGTCTGGAGGAACCATGGTCGCAGTCAGTGATGGGGAGATTCTTGAAGCCATGCGCCTGCTGGGAAGGACAAGTGGAATCTTTGGTGAACCGGCTGGGGTAACAGGAATGGCGGGGTTGAAACGGCTTATTGAAAAAGGAAAGATCCAATCCCATGAGAAATTGGTCGTTATTGTGACAGGTAATGGACTTAAGGATGTAAAAAATGCGATAGCTGCTACTGGAGAACCACTTAAAGTTAAACCCAGCCTTCCAACATTGATTTCTGAGTTCGAAAAAATAGGGGTAAATCCAGAAATAAATCATTAACTACAATACCACAAGTATATCTCTGGGTTATTTAAGTGGTTTGACATTTATAGAATTATCGGATCATGCACTTCAGATTGTATTGATTGCTGTTCATGAGAGGAGAGAAGATATGGCGAAGATTCCTTTTGGTCCTACCTATCAAGAAATGCTTCATCCTGAGATTATCGCACCTGAAATCAGGGAGGAAGCATTAAAAGCGAAAGAAACAAATGAACTCGACCCCGTCAACCTGTTTAACATCACCTGGAAAGATGAAAAGGGTGAAGTGCGTAAAATCGTGCTTCCTAAAGAATTAACGGGAACAGAAGCAAATATAGTTGTGATGCTCGGTAAATATTTCCCCTCAGGATCTCATAAAGTTGGACCTGCCTATTCTACTCTAATTGAGGGGTGTATAGATGAAGAGATTCTTCCGGGTGAGCACACAATACTTGGTCCTTCAACTGGGAATTTCGGAATTGGAGTTTCCTATATCTGTAATCTCATGGGTTACGAGGCGGTCGTTATCATGCCAGATAACATGAGTAAGGAGCGTTATGACCGAATTCGCAAGTATGGAGCAACGCTGGATTTGACGCCGGGAACAGAGTCTGATGTCATTCTAACCTTGCAGAGAACGTATGAGTTAAAGAAGAATCCAAAAAATCGTCCACTGGCTCAATTCGAGCTCATGCCTAATTATCGTTTTCACCGCTATGTCACAGGAAATTCAGCCATCGAGGCAGTGAAGGGTATCGGGAACGGTCGAGTTGCCTGCTTTACCTCTGCGCCTGGATCTGCTGGGACGATTGCAGCGGGAGATCAAATCAAAAAAGCTTTTCCAGAGGCAAAAATCGTTGCGCTAGAACCTTACGAATGTTCAACCTTAGCTGATGGAGGACGTGGGCAACACCGAATCGAGGGTATTGGAGATAAAATGTGTACCTTGATTCATAACATAAATACGACTGATTTTGTGGCACTTATTCCGGACGACGACGCAGTTCGAGGCTTGAAGGTAACTCAAGACGGAGCAGATGTACTCACCGAATTGGGAGTTGCCAAAAATCAAGTCCTTACTTTAAAGGATTTATTTGGTGTCTCAGGGATTTGTAATATTCTTGGGGCGATTAAGATGGCTCATTACCTGAAGCTTGGCCCAGAGGATAATGTGGTCACGATTGCCACTGATGGCTTTGATCGATATCCCTCAGTGTTAGAAGAACTAGAGAATCGTTATCTCGAAACGGAGAACTACGTTCTTAAGCGATGGGCGCGCGATATCTTTCTAAAGATGAACACTGAGAATGTTTACGATTTTCGAAGCGCAAAAGCTAAGGCGCAACTCTATCAACAGAAAGAAAAGGATTGGCTCCCCTTCGGATATAGCAAGGAATATCTTTCACTCATGCGTACGGAGGAGTTCTGGGAATCCGAGTATGAGAAAGTTGAGTATTATGACCGAGAAATCGCCAGACTGAGGTCAAGAGATTAATGTCGCAATTTGATAATGGGCTCTGTTAAAGTTTAATTAAGAGTAGCCCCTATGCCGAGCAACTCAGCCCTATGAGAAAATTCACGTCTTATTGAAATCTTATGGAGATAAGTAGGGTTTGAGAAAGGAGAATCTAATTTGGAAAGTTTCGTACAAGTCCTGGATTTGGCTAAAAAATACGGTCCAGAGATAAGTCGATTCTTACGCGATCTTATAGCTATTCCTAGTGAGAGTTGTAATGAGGAGAAAGTTGTCCTACGGATTAAAGAAGAGATGGAAAAAGTGGGCTTTGATAAGGTCGTAATTGATCCAATGGGAAATATTTTAGGGACCATTGGGCAGGGAAAACATATCATTGCCATGGATGCGCATATAGATACGGTGGGCGTTGGGGACCCAGTCTTATGGGAATATGACCCCTATCAAGGTTTTGAAGACGAAGAGGTCATTCTAGGACGAGGTGGAAGTGATCAAGAAGGCGGTATGGCTTCAATGGTCTATGCCGGAAAGATTATAAAGGACCTAGGGTTAGAAGCGGACTTTACTCTGATTATGGTCGGTTCAGTACAGGAAGAAGACTGTGACGGGCTGTGCTGGCAATACATAATTAACGAGGATAAGCTGAAGCCTGAGTTCGTGGTCATTACAGAGCCAACGGATGGAAAAATTTATCGAGGACATCGTGGGCGGATGGAGATTAAGGTCATGACAAAGGGTGTAAGCTGCCATGGATCAGCCCCCGAACGTGGGGACAATGCGATTTATAAGATGGCCCCCATCCTTCTGGACCTCCGTGCCTTACATGAAAATCTGAAGGATCATACATTCCTCGGCAAAGGAAGTTTAACCGTTTCAGAAATCTTCCATACCTCACCCTCACGCTGCGCAGTAGCTGATAGCTGCTGGATTTCCATTGACCGGCGTCTGACAGCAGGGGAAACGTCGGAATATGCGCTGCAACAGATTAAAAATATTCCCTCAGTAAAAGCAGCAGGCGCGGAAGTAACGATGTACGCCTACGAACGACCCTCTTACACGCATCTTACATATCCGACCGAAGCCTATTTTCCTACTTGGCTGATTGAAGAAGGACACCCAGTATGTAATACCCTTAAAGATGCCTATAAAGGCCTGTTTAATGAAGAGCCAATCCTTGATAAATGGACTTTCTCGACCAATGGAGTATCCATTATGGGTCGCTACGGAATTCCTTGTATTGGCTTTGGACCGGGTCATGAAAATCAAGCACATGCTCCGAATGAAAGGACTTGGAAGAAAGAATTAGTTAACGCGACAGCGATGTACGCTGTAATCCCGATAATCTACGCGAAGAACTACGCTGATAAAATGCCAGAAGCGACCGAAAATTTACTTCGAGTCTGAAAAATGAAGCTATTTCTATTTACCCAAAAATTTAACTTTAAATCCCGAAAGAGTAGCTTTTCGCGCAGAAGTGAACGACTTCTAGCGGAGGGGCGTTAATTGAAAGAAGCTTTCGAGGGTCAGCGGTGCCACTGGTTCACATGCAGTAAGCAGAAGGGTTTGGCAAAAGCTCCCTCGGAAGCGAATGAGAGAGCCACGGAGCTAATGAGTAAACGTTGCGCGGAAAGCTACTGACCCCAAAAATTCTTCTATCTAGAAGGAGGCTCATCCACATGCAATCCATTTTTCGAGGGAGACACTTTATTAACCTGGAGGACTTCACCAAGGAAGAAGTAGATACCATGCTCGAGGTTTCCTTAGACCTGAAGAAGAAGTTTGCCATGGGTATTCCGACGCCCTACCTCCAATACCAAACTATGTTTTTAATGTTCTTCGAACAATCCACGCGTACTCGTAATTCTATGGAGGCTGGAATAGCGCAGTTAGGTGGGCACGCCAATTTCCTTGATGCAAACAATATGCAAGTTGCTCATGGGGAGACACCTAAGGATACCGCCGTTATCCTATCCCGCTTTGGGCATGCTATTGCAGCCCGGTATTGTAACTGGGGCATTGGCAATAAGTACTTGATTGAAATGGCAAAATGGTCTACAGCACCCATCATGAATTTACAATGTGATCTTTACCATCCCTTCCAAGCCTTAGCAGATCTTATGACAATGAAGGAGAAAATCGGGGATTTGAAACGTGTAAAGGTCTCCATCATATGGGCTTATGCAGAAAGCCATAAAAAGCCGATTTCAGTACCTGTATCACAAATCTTACTTTTTCCACGTTATGGGATGGATGTTGTGCTAGCCCATCCAAAAGGTTGGGAACTCCCCGACTGGGTCATTGAGCAGGCTAAGGCTAATGCAGCTCGATATGGGGGTACTGTAACCGTAACCCATAACGAAGAAGAGGCATATGAAGGAGCCCAGATTGTTATCCCGAAAAACTGGGGCAGCTGGGTTAACGACCAAACGGGTGCTACGACCGTCGGAGCAAGTGTGGTCATAGATGATAAGCTTACGGCTCAAAAATCTTGGAAGTGTACGGAAGCAAAAATGCTCTTAGCAGATAAAGATGTGATGTATATGCATGCTTTACCGGCTGATCGAAATAATGAGGTTGAAGATTCCGTGATCGATGGGCCTCACTCTATTGTCTATGATGAGGCAGAGAATCGCCTACATACGGCTAAAGCCGTTATGACACTTTTGATGGGTGGAAGATAAGCATGAGTAAGCTAGCTGTAGTAGCGATTGGCGGAAATTCTCTTATTCGAGATGAGGAGCATCAAAGCGTCGAGGATCAATATTTAGCAATTTGTGAAACAGCTAAACATATTGCAGAAATGATTGAGCAAGGATTTGAAGTGATTGTCACGCATGGGAATGGGCCTCAAGTTGGCTTTATCCTTAGAAGAGCAGAGATTGCTTCAGATGTGGCTCACATGCACCGCGTGCCCTTGGTAAGTTGTGGGGCTGATACTCAAGGGGCAATTGGATATCAGATTCAGCAGGCCCTAGACAATGAATATAAGCGACGGGGGATAGCTAAGAAAGCAGTGACAATCGTGACTCAAGTGGTTGTTGAAACCGAGGATCCAGCCTTTGCTAACCCGACAAAGCCAATCGGTTCCTTCTATACAAAAGAACAAGCTACTGCACTTCAAAGGCAAAACCCTGACTGGGTAATAGTAAATGATGCAGGTCGAGGGTATAGACGGGTTGTCCCTTCCCCTCTTCCAAAGGAGATTGTCGAAAAGGAAATTATTCATAAACTCGTTCGTGAAGGGTACTCTATCATTGCAGTTGGCGGAGGGGGAATTCCTATCATTCGCGACCCCGGTGGATTTCTAAAGGGTATCGATGCAGTTATTGACAAGGATTTTGCCTCAAGTTTATTAGCCACAGAGATCAATGCTGATGTACTAATCATTTCCACAGGTGTGCCGAAGGTTTACCTCAATTATGGTAAGCCAGGGGAGAAGGCCTTGGATTGCCTCGCATTACCAGAACTGAGAGAATATATGAAGGAAAAACATTTTGCTCCAGGAAGTATGTTACCCAAAATTGAAGCCGTCATTAATTTCTTGGAGAAGGGTGGTAAAGAAGCGATTATAACGAACCCTGAGTCACTAAAAGAAGCGGTACTTGGAAAAGCGGGTACACATATCTATCCCCAATAAATATTGCGATTATTTAAGTTAGATTAAATTAATAACTAGGAGAGAACCTTATGGGAATTCTTCTAAAGGGTGGCACAATCATTACGGCTACCAACACTTATAAAGCAGACCTACGCATTGAGGACGACAAAATTGTGGCTATTGGCAAGGATATTCACAAGGTTGAGGATGAAGTCTTTATCGTGGAGGGCTGTTTTTTGTTTCCTGGTGGGATAGATCCACACACTCACTTTGACTTACCTGTGGAAAATACGGTAACAGCAGATGATTTCTCCACGGGTACAAAGGCGGCACTTCTCGGTGGAACAACCATGATTATAGATTATGCTACACAATTCAGAGGGGAAACCTTAAGGGAAGCTCTAGCGAATTGGCTTGGAAAAGCAGATGGTCAGTGCTATTCAGATTATTCTTTTCATATGGCGATTACCGATTGGAATGAAGAAGTCTCTCGTGAAATGGCTCTACTTGTTCAAGAAGGAGTATCATCCTTTAAATTTTATATGGCATACAAAGGGACCTTACAAGTCAATGATGGGATTTTGCTTGAAGCATTTCGGCAAAGTAAAAAGGCACACGCGTTGATTTGCCTTCATTGTGAAAATGGGGATATTATAAGTCATTTAACTCAAGAAGCGAGAATGTCCGGAAAGCAATCACCCAGTTATCATGCGTTGACACGTCCAGCACTCGCCGAGAGGGAGGCAACTTCACGCGCATTAGCCCTCGCAGAAGCGACAGAAGCTCCTGTCTATATCGTTCATCTAACCTGTGAAGAAGCTTTGCAAGAGGTAATAAAGAGTAGAACTAGGGGAGTAAGAGCTTTCGTAGAGACCTGCCCCCAATTCTTACTGCTTGATGATTCGCTCTATAGTGAGGATAAGGGCTTTTCTGCGGCAAAATATGTAATTTCTCCACCTCTTCGAAAGCGGACGGATCAAGAGGCTTTGTGGATGGGCTTACGCTCTGAAATCATCGATATGATGGCTACCGATCATTGCTCTTTTAATTTTTGGGGTCAAAAAGAGTTAGGAAGAGACGATTTTAGTAAAATCCCGAATGGAATGCCTGGTGTTGAGAATCGAATGGGTCTGCTCTACACCTACGGGGTTGCTTCAGGCATTTTAAATCTGAACCAGTACGTTAATTTAACCTCCACTCAAGCGGCAAAAATCTTTGGGCTCTACCCACAAAAGGGAACGATTGCTGTAGGCAGTGATGCAGATATCGTCGTGTGGAACTCAAACACAAAATCTATCCTTTCAGCAAAAACCCAGGCCCAGAATGTAGATTATTCACCCTATGAAGGATTTGAGCAAATTGGACAAGTGAAGGATGTTTTTCTGAGAGGGCGCCACGTTGTTGAGAATGGAAGCTTAAAGAATGTTGAACCTTCTGGGAACTATATCGCCCGCAAGCCATATTTTCTATAATCCATATTTCCCATAACCCATATCGCAGAATGAAGGGGTGGCGAATATGTTCCTCCTGGAAGTTAACGGTCAAGCGTACTCAGCGAATCAGGATATGAACCTATTGGATTTCTTACGTGATGTTGTCCACATAACCTCACTTAAGAATGGGTGTAGCGAGGGAGCCTGTGGGGCTTGCATGATTTTAGTTGACGGTAAGGCAGTGCGTGCATGCTTATTTACGGTCACCAAAGTGGGCGGAAAGATTCTAATGACCATAGAAGGATTGTCCGTACAAGAAAAAGAAGCGTATTCCTGGGCGTTTGCTGAAGCGGGTGCTGTTCAGTGTGGATTCTGTATTCCGGGAATGATTATAAGTGCTAAGGCTCTGATCGATAAAAAGCCAAATCCGACAGTTAAGGATATTAAAGAAGCGATTCGTGGCAATATCTGTAGGTGTACAGGTTATGTCAAAATTGAGCAGGGTATTCTTTTGGCAGCAAAGGTTCTAAGGGGAGAAATTGAATCAAAGTCAGCAGTCAAGCAAGGCCAAGGCGGTTCTGGTATAGGAGAAAGCTTGGCAAGGATTGATGCAGTAGAAAAAACGTTGGGTCAAGCTCCCTTTGTGGATGATCTCTATACTAAGAATATGCTCTATGGGGCTGTAGTTAGGACCAAATATCCACGAGCGCGGGTTCGAGCGATTAATACGACTGAAGCCATAAACTATCCGGGGGTTGAAGCAGTATTGACTGCTGAGGATATCCCAGGGGAACGGTATTGGGGGCATATTTTCCATGATTGGCCCACTTTAATCGCTAGGGGAGAGGAGACACACTATATCGGAGATGCCATCGCACTTGTTGCTGCACAATCAAAGAAGGAAGCACGGGCAGCGGCACAACTGATAAAAGTGGAATACGAAGAGTTAGACCCTATTTTAAATCCTGACATAGCACTTATGAAGGAAGCTCCAAAGCTTCATCCAAAGGGGAACCTGCTCAGTACGACACAGATTAAACGTGGAAATGCACAAGAAGCCTTGTCTCGTTCAGCTTATATCGTGACCCAACGTTACACGACCCCACCCACAGAACACGCTTTCATGGAGCCGGAAAGTGCGCTAGCAATTCCACAGGTTGATGGCGGTATTTGGGTTTATGTATCAAGTCAGAGCGTTTTCGATGATATGAAGGGGATTGCTGCAATCCTGAACTTACCTCAAGAGAAGGTCCGAGTGATGAGTAAAAATGTAGGTGGTGGCTTCGGGGGGAAAGAAGATCTAACCGTTCAACACCATGCTGCGCTACTGGCGATGAAGACCCATAAACCTGTAAAACTTACCCTGACTCGTCAGGAAAGCATTCTCGTTCATCCCAAGCGTCATGCTATGAAGCTTGATGTAACCACGGGCTGTGATCTAGAGGGCAAGCTAACCGGAATGATTGCTAATATTGTTGCAGATACAGGAGCTTATGCTTCACTTGGCTCAGCTGTATTACAGCGGGCCTGTACCCACATAGGTGGACCGTACGTGGTTCCCAATGTCGATATAACTGGGCTTTGTGTTTATACAAATAACCCACCTGCAGGAGCCTACCGTGGTTTTGGAGTACCCCAAGCAGGCTTTGCCTGTGAAGCCAATATGGACCTCTTAGCAGAGAAGGTCGGAATTTCTCCTTGGGAAATTCGTTATCGGAATGCCTTGGAGCCAGGCCTTGAGAATGTGACGGGTCAAATTGCGGATGAGGGAACGGCAATTAAAGAGACCTTGTTAGCTGTTCGTGAGATATATGAATCGCACCCGTATACAGGCATCGCCTGTGCCATGAAAAATACGGGGATTGGGGTTGGGCTTCCAGATATTTCACGGGTCAGGATTAGGGTGGAAGAAAGAGAGATTGAAGGTGCAAAATCAGTAGAGAACCAAGCAAAGAAGAACAATAAAATATACAAAGCGGTTGTCTATACGAGTGCCCAATGCATTGGGCAAGGACTTGCAACCATCATGGTTCAGTTAGTAAATGAAACCTCTGAGATTTCCCAAAACCAGATTGAAGTAGCGACGCCCGATACGTTTTTAACCCCGAATGCAGGAACTACGACAGCCTCCCGGCAAACGATGTTTACAGGTGAGGCCACTCGGCAAGCTGCACTGAAATTGCATCAAGCCTTAGAAGAGAATACTTTAGAAGAACTTGAGGGTACCGAATATTATGGAGAATATTTCGGTGAGACCGACCCTATTGATTCCAATACAGAACACCCTATGAACCATGTTACATATAGCTTTGCTACCCATGTCGTGCTACTCGATGACGGGGGGAAGGTGAAAAAAATAGTGGCCGCACATGATGTCGGACGTGCCATTAACCCCAAGGCTTTAGAAGGCCAGATTGAGGGCGGAGTGGTGATGGGGCTCGGCTTTGCGTTAAAAGAGGATTTTCCGTTGGAGAACGGAGTACCCACCGCAAAGTATGGAACCCTAGGTCTTCTCCGATCGACAGATGTACCCGAGATTGATGTCATTATTATTGAAAAGAATCCCTCCCCACTTGCCTATGGAGCAAAAGGGGTAGGAGAGATTTCCTCTATACCGATTACCGCGGCGGTGGCATCAGCCTATCATCAGTATGATGGAAAAGTAAGGGTTCAGTTACCGCTAAGAGAAACTCCTTACCGTAAGTAAGTGACGTTTTTTTTCGGGCAACCGGTAATTCTTCCTATGAGCAAAGTGTGTTCGTGGGTAAGACAATGAGGTTGTCTTGTCTCTTGAAGAGGGGGCTTACTATGTTCATTCTTTTCAAAAACGCAAAGATTATTACGATGAATGCACAAAGGGACGTATTGGATGGAGATTTACTTGTAGAGGATTCTCGAATACGCGCGTTGGGAGGAACTATCGACTACCCTGCAGACAAGGTGTTCGACCTGGACGGAGATGTAATCATTCCAGGATTGATTCAAACTCATGTTCACCTATGTCAGACTTTGTTTCGGGGGCAGGCTGATGACCTCGAACTCATGGATTGGCTTAAACTTAAAATCTGGCCCTTAGAGGGTGGTCATGATCCAGAATCAATTTTTGACTCAGCCTTACTGGGAATTGGAGAACTTTTTCTAGGTGGGACTACGACGATTGTCGATATGGAAACTGTGCACCATACAGAACATGCCTTTCAGGCTATCCTAACGAGTGGGATTCGGGCAATCTCCGGAAAGGTAATGATGGATGATACAAATGGAGATATTCCAGCGTCCCTTAGAGAATCTACAAGTGACTCAATACAGGAAAGCCAGGATCTCTATGAGAAATATAGCGGGAAGGGGAGCGGCTTATTAGAAGTCGCATATACCCCTCGGTTTGTGATATCCTGTACGGACGCGCTACTCTGTGAAGTAGCAAAGTGTGCTTATGATAATAAAGCCTTTGTTCATACACATGCCTCTGAAAATCTAGGAGAAATTCAAGTCGTGGAGCAGACCCGAGGAATGCGAAATGTTACTTATCTTGATAAGTTAGGGCTAACGGGACCAAGACTCATATTGGCTCATTGCATTTGGCTTGATGAGGTGGAAAAAGAGCTTCTTATCCAGAGTAAAACAAGAATTGTGCATTGCCCATCTTCCAATCTCAAACTTGCTTCGGGGGTAGCTCAAATTCCTGAATTGCTTGCTCGAGGCGCGGAAGTTTCCCTAGGGGCGGACGGAGCGCCATGTAATAACAATCTGGACGCTTTTCAGGAAATGCGTCAGGCGGCTCTAATACAGAAGCCATTCAATGGCCCCAAGAGTATGCCGGCACAGAGGGTTTTCGAACTAGCAACCTTAGGGGGAGCAAGAGCCCTCGGGAAAGAAGAAGAAATAGGGAGCCTCGAGGTGGGTAAAAAAGCCGATTTAGCAGTAATTAGCTTGAGCGGGCTCCACACTTGGCCAAAGGAAAATGTAGATATCTATGCTCGCCTTGTGTATCAAGCCAAGTCAACAGATATCCGGCACACAATGGTGAATGGAAAAATCGTAATGCAGGATCGAAAGTTACTAACCATTGATGAGCAAAATTTAAAGCGGACTTCCACTAAAAGCTTACAAAGAGTTCTCAAACGAGTAGGATTTATTTAAAGAGGTGGTTTTAGTCTAAGGATTGAAAAATTCGTTCTAGCATCTTGTTTTGTAGCCTTAACCGCTATACGATAGGGTCTAAAGAATGTTCCCGTATTATCCAAGATGCATGGAGGCGGAAGTGTGGCTAATGAGGAAGAACAATACGATGTCAAATATCCAAATCTGACGACTAAGGAGTTAAAACTTTCTTTTTGCCTTTCACAACTTTTACTACTTGTTCCAGGTTTTCTGTTTCTTTGGTTGTTTTTTTTACGAAGGGGCTATAGTCTATCCACCTTCTTCTCGCTAGATAACCTTTTAGGGATTTGGATTGGGGGAACTGTTGTCGCTATTCTTGGGATTGGGTTGCAATGGGGAGCGTGGAAGGTATTCTCACTCGATGCTTTCGATGATGGGGGAATTAATCGTCTACTTCTAACGCTACCCATAGAAACCTTAATACCGATGTTTCTCTTCGGTGCTTTTTCCGAAGAACTTCTCGTCCGAGGGGTATTGCAGACAGGAAATGTATCACTCTTAGGTTCAATAAGCGGAGTATTGTTAACAAGCTTCATATTCACGGGAATGCATATTCGATATTTAAAAAAACCGGTTCTAATGGTTGGGGTTTTCATCATCAGCCTTGTTTTAGGCTTTCTTTACGTATTGACAGGAACATTGTGGGCTTCAGTCTGGGCCCATTTCATATATAATTCCGGGGCAGCTTTGTTAGCCAAGAAATACTACGAAATTTGAAATTATTTCCTCTATAAGTTCTCTAGGTGAATTCGCTATAATAAAGGAGATACAGTACATGCCTAGGGCGGAATTTGGGGGAAACTTAATGTTTAGCAGTTTTATGTTGCCGGGTCTATTCTTAGGGATTGGTGTGTCTGGAGTCGTTTGGTGGGGATTAGAGGAATTCACAAGACTTGAGGCTTCTAAGGCGGATGGGATTTCTGTAGTAAGTGGACTTGCCGTTGCTTTTATAATGTCGATAATTAACCGTGGGCTTTTGAGGGATCCGCTTCAAGTCGGTGTTGCTGTGGTTGTGTTAGCATTAAGTTATCTCCTAGTTCGATTTGAGCAAAAACGTAATATCTATACCCAGAAAAGAAACCATAGTATTTAATGGCATATTGAGATATTATAAAGCATAATTAACTCGCGTAAAGGAGTAAGAAGTCAACTCTTCTTGCTCTTTTAGTTTTAGTTAATTAGTCTTATTTTAAGAGGGATTTTGTCATTGTAGGTAGAATATAAAAAGGCCAGGGTCTGAACCACTGGCCTTTATGCTAGAATCTGTAATAAATTAGTCTTAGGTCATGCTGCCATTAGGTACAAAGGTTGCGCAATCGGTCATTTCTGTAGTCTTAGCGTTGGGAGCTTGAACCTCAATCTCTTGGGCAAAGCAATGGTCGTGACCCCAATAATGACATGAATTTACGACACACTTTACACCTTGAATATGGGAATCGATTTTGTCCACGCGTCCTGGCATAATAACGCCCTCCTTTATTTATAGAATTTTATTGGGTGGATTAGTAGATTTTCCGAATCCATTCTTTAATGTTCCTTAAAATAGTTGTTTTATGAATGGGACTTTATAGGAGAAATCGAGTAAGTTAAGTTTATAAAATAAAGATGAAGAATTCGAAAGTCAAAATGAGGTTGAAAATTTGGGAAAGACATTAATCATTGCCGAAAAACCATCCCAAGCTCGAGAATATGCGAAGACCTTGGGAGTGAAGGGTCGCGGCGAAGGATATTTTGAGAATGAGCAATACATAATTTCCTGGTGTATAGGTCACCTCTTTGAATTGGACCGACCTGAGACTTATATGGATCTCGAAAAAGTTGGAAAACGCTGGGGGGTTAGCCGGTTACCCGTATTGCCCCGAATGGGAGAATTCAAACATACCCTGAAGTCTGGTACGAGTAAGCAATACCAAGTGGTCGCTCGACTCTTAAAAACCAAGGAAGTCGACCAAGTCATTTGCGGAACGGACGCTGACCGTGAGGGACAACTCCTTTTTCAAGAAGTTTGGGATGCTGTTGACTGTAAGAAGCCACTTTCACGTCTCTGGATTTCATCCTTGACTCAGGAAGCGATTCTAGAGGGGATGGCGAAGCTACGCCCTTCTCAGGAGGTTGAAGGACTTGCTCAGGCGGGTTACGGACGTTCCTATGCCGATTGGGATTTCGGGATGAACCTCACTGAAGGGTTTACTGCGCTTTTTGGAAGCTTTGATACAGTAAGGAAAAAACCGAATGTCATTTCCATTGGTCGGGTTCAGACACCCACCTTGGCCTTAGTCGTCGAAAGAGAGTGGGAAATCCAGAATTTTGTTCCGATTCAATATGTAGAAGTCGAAGCTGAGTTCGCAAGTGAACAAGGGAAGTATAAAGGAAAATGGTTTGATCCTGAAGCTAAAGCGCCTAAGGGTGAAGAGGATAACACCAAGAGTGTGCGAGTAGAGAAAAGCTCTTTAGATGCAAAACGTGCTGAGGAGATTATCGTGAAGGTCAAAGACCAAGCTGGGAGCGTTCAATCCCTCAAGGAAAAAGAGGTGTCAGAACCTCATCCTCTTCTTTTTGACTTAACATCTCTTACAGTGACTGCTTCTAAACGTTTTGGTTATGGGGCAGATAAAGTCCTAAAAATTGCTCAGTCACTTTATGAAAAAAAGGCGATTACCTATCCAAGAACGGACTGTAACTTTTTACCTCCAGATATGCTACCTAAGCTCCCCGCTCATTTAGCCGCGTTAAAACAAGGCCCACACGCCTCATGGGCGCTTGAGGCCCTTGAGAAACCTCTGCCGAAAGGAAAGCGGGTTATCAATGAGATTACAGCCCACCATGCTATCATCCCGACGACTGAAAGAATATCTCCTGAGAAGCTTACCCCCGATGAACAGAAAATCTGGGATCTCATCGTTCTTCGATTTCTTAGTGTTTGGTTCCCTCCTGCACGATATAAGGAGACTGAAGTAATCACCGTAGTCACAGGAGAATCCTTTCAAACCAAGGGGAAAATTCTGCTTGATCTTGGGTGGAAAAAGATCGAGAAGCCTGCAAAGACAAAGAGCGACCCGAAAGAGGATAAGGATTCGGAGGACTTGCCACGACTTCAGAAGAATGAAACTGTCCAAACCCGCAGTTGCAAGGCGATCAAGAAAGAAACCAAGCCTCCGAAGCGGTTCACGCAGGGAGAACTCCTTAAAGCAATGGAAGGTGCAGGAAGAGAGATTGAAGATGAACTTCTTCGTCAACAGTTAAAGGGGAAAGGCTTAGGTACAGTAGCAACACGGGCCGCAACTCTTGAGAACCTCCTTGACAGGGGTTACCTCCTCCAAGAACAGAAGACTCTCTGTCCTACCGAAAAAGGAATGGGACTTATACGGCTGATCAAAGATCGCTTACCTCAGTCCTGCCTTCTTATAAGTGCCGAGATGACAGGTCAGATGGAATATGAACTCGCACAGGTTGAACGAGGCGAAATTCAACTCGGTCAGTATATGAAAAAAGTGGAACAGGCGATTCGGGATATTATCGAGGAGTTACGTGTCTTTGAGAAATCTTTTGGTAAGCAACCTATTTCCTTGGCTCCTATGAAAAAGGCATTCACTGCTCAGAAGCCTAAGGATACTAAGCTGACTGAGAGGGCTCGGAATAGGGTAGTAGCGAGTGATAAGGCTAAGAACTCTGAAGCCCCCGTGAATTCACTCCAACCAACCAAAGAACCCCAAAATAGCGGTTCTCCAGAAATTTTGGGAACTTGTCCAGCCTGTGGTGGAGGAATTATTGAGGGAAAAAAAGGGTATGGTTGCCAAAATTGGCGACAAGGTTGTAAATTTGTCCTGTGGAAGAATCCCATCTGTGGAAAAGCACTAACCAAAACTCAGGTTAAAAGTCTTCTGAAAAAAGGGAAGACAGCCCTAATCAAAGGTTTCCGCTCGAAGACCGACAAAACTTTTTCCGCTTATCTAGTCTGGGAGAACTCTGTCGAAGGGAAAATCAAGTTTGAATTTGAGTCTAACTGATTTATGATCAAAATTTAAAGAAACCTGTAAACCCGAGTATAGAAACTTAAGAAGTGTCTATACTCGGGATATTTTTGATTTTGCAATCAAAACAAGGATAGAAACTCTCAATTTCAGCACAACATAGTGTCGTGATGTTCATACACACAATGAAAAGTTCTAGCTCTGGTTTACTCGAAGAATAAATAATGTTCCAGGACAAGGGAGTAGGGATATTGGAATGAGTAGTAAAGTCGATGTCAAGCAAGAACAACTAAAAAGGGGTTTGAGTGAGCGTCATATTCAGATGATAGCTCTAGGTGGAGCGATTGGAGTTGGACTTTTTTATGGTTCAGCTACCACTATCCAAATGGGCGGACCCGCTATTACCTTGGCGTATCTGCTCGGGGGTTTTATAATTTATATTATTATGAGGGCTTTAGGAGAAATGGCCGTTGATGAACCAATATCGGGATCCTTTAGTGCTTATGCGTATCGTTATGTCAGTCCCTTTGCAGGCTTTTTGACGGGATGGACTTATTGGTTTCTTTGGATTTTTGCAGGAATGGCAGAAATCACGGTCATAGGGAGTTATGTCAATTATTGGTTTCCTAGTGTTCCCCATTGGGTATCAGCTTTGGTTGCCTTGATTGTTATGTTGAGTGTTAATCTCGTTAACGTAAAAGCTTTCGGAGAAGTTGAGTTTTGGTTTGCCTTGATTAAAGTTGTTGCCATTCTGGGGATGATTGGCGCAGGTATTCTTCTCATTTTAGGGATTGGAAGCGAGAAGGGTATAGGTCTATCAAATCTTTGGGCTTACGGTGGCTTTATGCCGAATGGAATATCTGGTGTGCTTTTTTCTTTAGTTCTCGTTACCTTTTCCTTCGGTGGGGCGGAACTTGTTGGGGTGACCGCAGGTGAAGCAGAAAATCCTCAGACGACAATTCCTAAAGCTATAAATAACGTCATTGGGCGAATCCTTATTTTCTATGTAGGCGCTCTACTGGTGATGATGGCTATCTACCCTTGGAAGGAAATTGGAACACAGGGGAGTCCTTTTGTTCTGATTTTTGACCGAATTGGAATACCAGGCGCGGCTTCCATTATTAATCTTGTCGTCATTACAGCTGCGCTTTCTGCTTTTAACAGTGGACTCTTCAGCACGGGAAGAATGCTATATAACCTCTCCTTGCAGCAAAATGCCCCAAAAGTTTTTTCAAGGCTAAGTTCAAGTGGTGTTCCTCGAAATGGAATCCTCTTTTCCTCTCTTTTCATCTTGCTAGGAGTGGTGCTTAACTATTTTCTTCCAGGGAAGGTTTTTCTTTTAGTCTCGTCGGTTACGACGTTTGCGGTAATTATCTGTTGGACAAGTATTCTGGTAACTCAGATAAAATTCCGTCAGTCCAAAACGGCTGAGGAAGTTCAAAATCTTAAGTATAAAATGCCGCATCATAAAGTATTATCCGCAATAGCATTAATCTTTCTTGCAATAGTTGTCGTTCTCCTAGGTTTTATCCCCGATATGAGAATTGCACTACTTGTGGGGCCAGTTTGGTTGATTATTTTGTACGTGGGGTATAAGCTTTCGCGTTTGCACTATAGGGAGCGTCAAGATGTATAATCTGAGATTCTTGAAGCAGGAAAATAATTAATCAGGCAAGATGTGAAATTTTGAGAAACCTTTAAAAAAGTGTGATAAGGTTAGCTTGAATCAAACGATTTCTTAAATAAGCAATATATTAAAGTTTTTATTTTGAGGAAGCAAATACAGAGAGCTTCCTCTTTGCATTTTTGAAGGCTCGGTATAATCGAATGTTTTTTAAAAGAGTAGGAAGGAACCAAGCTGTTTCTGAATAAAATGATACAGGCATCCGGTTTAAGTACATTATTTTTGGGATGGAGGAAATAGGATGGGTAATCAATGGGAAAGTATGCTCGTTGCGTTAGGTATAATTGCCCTATTCTATTTCATTAGGAAATACTATCAAAGTAAAAAACCTTCGTTAATCTCTAGACCCGTACAGGCTACCCCTATGAAAAATAGGGAAATGCAAATGCTTAACCGTGGGAAAAGAACAGAATATGTCCCATTAAATAATTCTTCTCGGAATTCAAATCACATGGCTTCTTTAATTATGCATCCGAATAGTTTGGAACATGCAGGAAAGGAATTTTTGGAGAATGCACAACGATTCCATGGTTTATACGAATCGTTATTCATATCGTGCAATGGAAAGGTAACAGGAGTTTTCCGTGAGCAAGTCCTAAGACGTTGGGAAGAGGGTATACAAGCTGCAGAGGCACAGTATCTCACTTTAGTCTGGACGACAATAGTGCGAAAGCATTGTGGAAGAAGTTATTACCGAAATAGTTCTTCACGAGGGAACAGTGATATTAAAGTTGAAAATGATATTCTCCAGGATTGGTTAAAACAATTATTTAAGTGGGGACTTCGTCGTGAAATCCATGGACAGATTCCTTCGTCTGAACTCGATCGAGAGTCACGCAATGCTTCAAGTGCTGAATGTATACGCTGGATCTTAAATGGCGTGGTTCTAGAAGAAGGGGAGGAAGACGTAAAGTCACTCGGTCACTAAAATGGAGAGGTGCATATATATGCATCTTTTCTGTTTACCTGTCAATTTTTTGAATTTCAAGTGAATAAATAGTTATTGCAAAAAGCTATTGACCATGAGAAACTATTGATACTAATATAGTTTCCGATGGGAGGGACGTTTAACTTTGAAGGAACGAATTTTAGACAAATCCTATGAGCTAATTTCTCGTTTTGGCCTACGTGGATTTACGATGGATGAAATCTCAAGGGAGCTAGGAATCAGTAAGAAGACGGTTTACAAGTATTTTGAGTCGAAGAATCAGCTTATAAGTTCGATTGTCGATAGAATCGTTGAAGTCGAGAAGCGTACATTTCGAGAAGAAGTCGAGAAACGCTCGACCTGGTTTGAAAAGCTAGAAGCAATGCTTACTATGTTTACGCCTGACGATATACCTTTTCATTTGATTGAGGAGCTTTATCGATACTTTCCTGAAGAAAAGAAGAAAATTGAAGAGCTGGCTGAATTTCGGCAAGGGATCCTGCGGCCTCTAATTGAACAAGGACAAGAGCTCGGTGAAATCCGTTCTGATCTTAATCCTGCAATTATCATACTTGTGATACATAACATATTTCTTACTCCTACAAATCAACAAGCACTTGATACCCATGATATTACGGTAAAGCAGCTTCTCGAACAATTAAAGGAACTCTTCTTTCACGGAATTCTCAAAATGTCAGGAGGCAAATCATGAAAACAGCTCGTTACATTTGCTCACTCTGCCTTATCTTTATCCTTCTTCTGACAGGAGGATGCTCCAAGGAAACCGTCGCGGAAACGTCCACCATCAAAGAAAAACTCGTGAAGGTCCAAGAGACTAAAGAAGAAGCATTACCTGTTCTACTTAGATATACTGGAATGACTTCCTCAGGAGAGGTAAAGAAGTACAGCTTTAAAGTTCCTGGTAAACTCGCAGAAATCTACGTGGAAAAAGGGAGCCGTGTTCGAACTGGACAAAAGTTAGCCTCAGTCTCTACCACAGAACTAGAGCTGGGTGTGCAGGCCTCACAGTTATCCGTACAAAAGGCGGAGAAGGCCTATACGGAAGCACTTGATTCTTATACTAAGTTAGAAAAACTTTTCCAGACGGGAGCGATAGCCGAAGCGGATCTAAAAAAAGTGAAACTAGATTTAGACGTAAAGGAAGCATCCTATAACCAAGCAAAGATAGAACTTCAGTCTAAACAAATTCAATTAAATGATGCCAGTATATACTCTGATATGGATGGATACGTCGTTGATATTCTATTTAAAAAAAGTGAAATTATTGCAACTGGTTATCCGGTTGTTGTGCTTCGCAATGATGAGCAAAAGGTAACTGTGGGTCTATCTCAGAATGATGTAAGAAATATAAAGGTTGGAACAGTTGCTAAGGTCAATATAGATGGAATAGAGGCAAAGGGAGCAGTCACCCGGATAGACTCTGTCCCAGACTCACAAAGCCGAACTTATAATACAGAAATATTGCTGAGCGAACCTCATCCCTCAGAACGATTTTTTCTTGGAGCAACTGCGCAGGTCGAATTTGAACTGGGTATGGCTAAGGGAATATGGGTTCCTTTGTCTAGCGTTTTGAATGATGGAGAGGACTATATCTTCGAGGTGAAAGATAATCGAGCGGTCAAGAAAAACATCAAGCTTCTTGATGTACAGGGCTATAATGTGCGAGTTGATGGCTTGGCTCCAGGAGAGGAGATCGTCACTATGGGCATGAAAGCTCTAAAAGAAGGTACAAAGGTTCAGCTCCAGAGTGAGGGTGAATCTAAATGAATGAGAAAAAAGGAATAATCTTCACTATCATTAAAAATTGGCGCTTCACTCTCTTCTTCACGTTCATTGCAATCATGCTCGGAATTTACAGCTACTATATGGTTCCAAAGCAAGAGAGCCCGGATGTATCTGCGCCTTTTGCAGTCATTAAAACTATCTATCCTGGTGCGTCGCCAGAAGATGTGGAAAAGTTAGTTACTCGAGTTATTGAAGAAAAGGTTCTTGAAGTGCCGGGCTATAAAACCTCGCAATCCTTCTCCAAAAATAGTATTTCGGTAGTTGTCTTGGAACTTAACAATGAAGTCGACGTGGATAAGTCCTGGAATGAGCTCCGGCGAATTATTGAAGACGCTCAAGATGAAATTCCTTCGGAATGCCTTAAGATTGATGCAGATACAAAACTCTCCGAAACTGCAGGGATGATCATTAGCCTATCGGGAGGAGAGTATTCCTATGAACAACTCACGTCCTATGCAGATGAATTCAAAAAAGAACTCTCTAAGATTCAAGGAATTTCTCGTTTTACTGTAGATGGTGTGCAGAATAAAGTCGCAAAGGTAGAGGTACATGTCTCAGAGTTAAATAAATATGCACTGTCCCTCGATGATCTAGTGAAGCTATTACAAGCTCAGAACTTGCAGATTCCATCAGGTGCTTTAAATGATGGAAGTGTTAAAATAAACGTAAGTACGCCTGGTATTTTTACTTCCTTAGCGGATATTGAGAATACTGTAATTGACGTTTCTCGTACCACGGGAGCGATTGTTCGCCTCAAAGATGTCGCTAATGTAAAATGGGATTTGGAGGAATCAAATTATCAACTGAAACAAAATGGGAAGAATGCTATCCTCTTAAGTGGGTATTTTGCCGAAAATAAGAACATCGTTTTAATCGGGAAAGAGGTTCGGGCACAACTAGATCAATTAAAAAGCCTAATGCCTCCAGGGCTCACTGTTGAGGAGGTTGTCTATCAACCAACGGATGTAGAGAATAGTGTAGCTGAATTCTTCAAGAACTTATTGGAGGGAATTGGGCTTGTACTCGTTGTTGTATTTCTTGGGATGGGATATAAGAATGCACTAGTAGCATCAACCGCCGTTCCGCTTTCTATCGGAATTACATTTATCGTGATGTATCTTACGGGAATTGAATTGCATGAAATTTCGATTGCAGCACTCATTATCGCTCTGGGAATTCTTGTGGATGATGCGATAGTTATTATTGATGCAATTCAGGTTTTTATTGACCAAGGGTATGAAAAGATGGATGCTTGTGTCCAAGGTATGAAACAGGCTATGCTCCCAGTATTTTCAGCCACTTTAACAATCATAGCAGCTTTTTCTCCTATGCTTTTCGTGCCTGGCCCAGCAGGCCAGTTTCTAAAATCTTTACCAGCTACTGTGATGATTTCTGTTGGAGCTTCCTTTCTTGTTGCTATTACAGTTACTCCCGTACTTGCTTATCTGTTTTTTTCTAAATTAAAGGAGGGGGGAGAAAAGCCAACTTTAATTCGTCGTTTCTACGATGTATTTTTGCATGCTGGGATGAAGTATAAGAAACTGACGGTTCTTATCTCCATACTTTTGGTAGCTATGTCTGTCTATGCCGGAACGCATCTTCAAATAGAGTTTTTCCCGAAAGCTGATAAGAAGATGTTTTATATCAATCTTAGTTCTGAAAGCGCTGCAGATATTTCGGCAACTGCGAAACTTGCGGAACAAGCTGAGCAAATACTTAGCGAGCAAAAGGAAATCCTGAGCTATACAACGGCTGTGGGTGGGGGACTCCCCAAATTCTATATCACCTTACCTAAGGCAACACCCTCTCAGGATTTTGCTCAAATTATGCTACAAGTGGATCTGAAGAAAGGGAACTACAAGAACAATGAACAATTGGCAGTCTTTCTTCAGGAACTATTTGATAAAAGACTCATCGGTGGAGAGGCTAATGTACTTCTCTTGGAAAAAGCAATGCCTGGGGCTCCTTTAGAGATACGAGTAAGTGGTGGAGAGCCTAACGAAGTCAATAAAGCAGTGGAAGTGATTCGGCAGCAGTTGGAGGAGATTCCTGGAACGTTGAAAGTCGAGGAGGATAGCGATGCCAATGAGTACGAATTTACCGTTGATGTGGACTCAGATAAAGCGACTGGAATAGGGATAACCAAATATGATATTCAACGTCAAATCAATATCGCGCTCAAAGGTACCGAAGCCTCTGTCTTTAGGAAAGCGGGTAATGAATATTCGATTTTGGTTCAAAGTGATATTCGAACGAAAGAAAATCTCGAGAACTTGGCGATAAAGTCCTCAATAGCGGGGAACAAAGTGCTTCTCAAGCAAATTGCGCAGATTCGGCTTCAATCCAATGTTCCCACCATTAAGAAGTATGATGGAACACGTGCAGTCACGGTTTCTAGTAAAGTCAAACCGGGTTACAGTGCAGTTGCTATCGAAGAGACTTTAAAAGGGAAATTAGCCAATTCGGACTTTGATTTTTCCGGGGTGAAGCTTGATTATGAAGGAGAAGCCAAGGATATAAAAGATAACTTTGGTAGTTTAGGAACAACTGCTATTTTCGCGCTGTTTCTCATCTATATCATCCTTATGCTTCAATTTAAGTCTTTCTTACAGCCTGGGATTATCTTTATTACTATTCCACTATCAATTATCGGTGTCGTTGCAGGCTTGCTTCTTTTCCGACAGCCCTTATCTTTTACCGCCTTGGTTGGGGTAGTGAGTTTGATGGGGCTTGTGATTCGCAATGCAATTTTACTTATCGAGTTTATAAACCATGCCCGGCTCGAGGGGATGCCAATCGAGGACGCTTGTTACTTTGCGGTGAATCGACGATATCGTCCGATTATTCTTAGTGCAGTAACAACTGTAATCGGGCTCGTCCCCTTGGCAATCTCAGGAAGTGATTTATTTATGCCCTTATCTGTAGCGCTAATGAGCGGGCTATTAGTGTCAACTCTCTTTACTCTCGTGGTAGTACCTGTTGTCTACAGTATTTTGGTCCGTGAAGGTAAAGGGTTACCCGTCAACGGGAAACCGGGACAGGCGCAGCAGGTTAATCTATAGTTTAATCTGACTAATAAAGAGCATTGAAACACTTAAATGTGATTCAATGCTCTTTTATTGTCGCTTAATGAGATATTTTTAGAAGTTTATTCTAATTATTTAGAATAGTCCGTTTAACAAACTAGATATGGTATTATTTAGGAAATGAATACATATAAACAGAGTGGACGAGGGGGAATAATTGGTTCAAATGGACAGGCAATATTTTTGATGGCACGAAATTTGCAATATTAATCTAGAAAGTATAAAAGATAAATATTAAAGAAGACTTGTAAAATTAAGTAAAGGAGTGATCTTTACGCAAAAATCAAAATTAGATGAAATCTTAGAAAAAGCGCTTAAAGAGATTTCATTGGGGTACGAGGAAATCCTAGGGTTATTAAATATCGAAAATAAAAATGAGTTTAATAGAATTTCTCAAGTCGCTCGGAAACTTCGTGAACAGTATTTTGAAAACAAAGTATACCTTTATGGGTTTATATATTTTTCAACATATTGTCGTAACGATTGTACATTTTGCCTTTACCGTAAATCGAATCATCGTTATCCACGTTATAGAAAAACGCGTGAAGAAATCCTAGATACGGCCCGGAGTCTTGTCGTTTCAGGAGTACACCTTTTAGATTTAACGATGGGTGAGGATCCGCTCTATCATAACTCAACAGATGGATTCTGCGACCTATTCCGCATTGTTGAAGATCTTAAGGAAGAAATGCAAATGCCAATCATGATTTCACCTGGGGTAATATCTCTGGAAACTCTTCAGAAGTTTAAGAAAGCAGGGACAGAATGGTACGCTTGCTACCAAGAGACTCATAATGAGACTCTCTATAATCAATTACGAATTGAGCAAAGTTATACGGAAAGAATGAATTGTAAAATTGCAGCTAAAAAAATGGGATATTTAATTGAAGAAGGGCTATTAGCCGGAGTTGGAGATACCAACGAAGATATCGCAAATTCCATTCTTACGATGAAAAGAATTGGCGCTGACCAAGTTCGGGTTATGAGCTTTGTTCCTCAAGAAAATACTCCATTAGCGGATTCTAAATCAAGTTCCCATTTTCGAGAACTGTTGGTTATTTCAATCATGCGCTTGATTATGCCTGACCGATTAATTCCTGCGTCTCTAGATGTTGATGGGTTAAGGGGGCTGGAGCTAAGACTGAATTCTGGTGCAAATGTAGTTACTTCAATTATTCCACCCGCCTCAGGGTTGGCGGGGGTATCTCAAAGTTCTCTTGATATAGATGATGGAAATCGATCAGTTGAAAAGATTATTCCGGTTCTGAAAACCAATGGTTTAGAACCTGCAACTCGTGGTGAATATCAGTCCTGGGTCGATTCTCGGAGGGAACGAATCAATAATCCTTTGGAGAAAGGAGCTATTCAATGCGGATAGCAATTATAGGGGGTAAATTGCAAGGAGTAGAAGCAACTTATTTGGCTAAAAAGGCGGGTTGGGAAGTTGTTTTATTTGACCGAAGGGAACTGGCCCAAGCCTCGCGACTTGCTGATACATTTCATTGTATGGATATCCTCACTTCTTTCGATGAATTCTTGGCCTGCCTTGAAGGAATTGAATTAATCCTTCCGGCAATCGAGGAAATAGCAGTGTTAGAGGTACTTAAATCAATTTCCGAAATCACCCATATTCCACTTGCGTTTGACTTCTTAGCTTATTCTATTTCTTCATCAAAACGTGTTTCCAATCGGCTATTTGCAGACTTGTATGTTCCGTCCCCACGCCCATGGCCTGACTGTGATTTCCCTATTCTTCTAAAACCTTCGGACCGAAGTGGAAGTGAGGGAGTGCAAATTGTTTATACTCGGGATGAGTTGGATAGCATTTTGGGTCCTAACTCCGATGAGGAATGGATAATCGAAGAGTATTTAGATGGCCCCTCCTACTCAATCGAGGTTATTGGTTTTGCAGGGGAATACCGTGTCTTCCAGATTACTGAGTTGGAAATGGATAGATTATATGATTGCAAGCGTGTTCTTGCTCCGGTGAAAAACGAGTATGCCCTAATGCCCGAATTCGAAGAGATTGCTCTCAGGATTGCAGGCGCACTCTCGTTAAATGGAATCATGGACGTTGAGACGATCCTTCATGATGGTAAGCTAAAAGTCCTAGAGATAGATGCTCGATTACCGAGTCAGACTCCTGCGACAGTTTACCACTCAACGGGTATTAACATGGTGGAATGTTTGGGATTTTCTTTTGTGCAGAAAAGTTTATATAGCCCCATTCCAAAGCGGACTGCCCAGAACGATCAATATGTTATCTATGAACATTTTAAGGTCACTCCGGAGAAAATAGAGGCTTCAGGTGAACATATTTTGGCAGATTCGGGTCCATTAAATCTGTTGACAGACTTTTATGGGGCGGACGAAGTGTTAACAGACTATACTCTTGGAAAGAAGAATTGGGTATTGACTTTAATAACGCGAGGGTTGAGACCGCAGGATGCATGGAATAAGCGGAACAAGGTTCTTCAAGGACTCCAGAAGGATTTTGCGATTCCTGTGCTTGATACTTATCCGCTATCTTGGCAGGACTTAAGGAGTGGGAAACGGGCATGACGCGTTTAAAAGAAGATGATATTAACCTAATTGTTCATCAAATGGAAGAATATAATGCAGAGTTATTGAGTAAGACCGGCCATACGCTTTCGGAAATAGCTGCTCACGCTGTCAGAGCTACTAGTGTAGATGCTCCAGAGGTTCCTAGACCGAGGTCGATTGCCGTAATTCCAATGACATGCGGGCAGGGGATTATTAGTGGGTTTTCTGAGACCGTCGCTGGTATTCTTTGTTTTCTAGGAATGAATGCTTTCGTTCCCTCATCTTCGGATGCCAAAGGTTTTGCTGAAGCTTTGGAGAAAGGTGCGGAAATTATCTTCATGGCCGATGATGATCGATTTATCGCAGCGCATTTGAAATCGGGTCGATTATCGGATAACAGTGAGGCAACCGGTAAAGGGTATGTGGCGGCCTTGGATTATCTCACAGGAGGGCTAAAAGACCAGAGTATTCTCCTTCTGGGTGCAGGTCCAGTTGGGCGGGCGGCTGCTTTTTCTGTTCTTAACTTTGGGGGGAAGCTTAATCTTTTTGATACTAACGAAAAGGCAAGTGATAAATTAGTTCGAGATGTTATAGAACAACGTGGACAGGAGATTCACATTGAAGTGGATTTAGATTCAGCGTTGAAGGTTCATCGAGCAATCATCGATGCTTGTCCAGAGGGGGAGTTTATCACCAGAGATCATCTCAATTATGATAGTTTTGTTTCTGCTCCAGGAGTGCCATTAGGAATTCATCACGAAGCGTTAGATAGAATCAGGCCACATTTGATTCATGACCCACTTCAGTTAGGAGTCGCAACAATGCTTTATGACATTCTAAAAGAAGTTTAAATCCGTTGAGGATCTAGTTCAGTCGAATCAGAGGAGGTAGGAAAGTGAACCAGGCTTCTAAAGAAAAGAAACGGTATTACCGTAAAAATGTTGATTTCTTTAATTTAGTAGAAAAGATTAAGCTATGGCCATCCCGTAATGGAGCCTTACATGGAATCAAGTCAATGACTAGAAGAGGCGACATGGCGGAAATAGTGACACACTGTGATCGGCATTTTATCATCTATAATTCAAGGCACAGCCGCGCTGCACGCTGGATGCGGAATAAATTGTTTTTTGGTCTTTGTCCCACGTGCAAGGTTCCAGAGTGGAAGCTTCAAAAATATTCATCAACGGTCATGAGCCAACATTATGGTGCACACCTCTAATCATATAGTAAACATTCCTCTTGCTTACTGAATGAGTTCATACAGGCTAGATAACGTGAGCTTAGAGGATCCGATAAAACCAAAATATTTCAATTTAAGGGGGAAAAAGAATGCCTACAATGAACGAACTCGCCCAAAGTGTAATCGACGGGAGTGTAGACCAAATCAAAAGTCAAGTCCAATCCTTAATTTCCGTGGGAACTAATCCTCTTGAAATCATCAATCAAGGTCTCATCGCTGGAATGAATGTCGTCGGATCACGTTTTAAAGCTGGGGATATGTTTGTTCCGGAAGTTCTCATGTCTGCCCGCGCCATGGGCTCTGGTATGGAATTAGTCAAACCACTAATTGCTGATAAAGACATTCCAAGTCAGGGCAAAGTTATTTTAGGTACTGTTAAAGGGGATCTTCATGATATCGGGAAGAACCTCGTTTCCATGATGATGGAGAGCGGTGGGCTTGAAGTTATTAATCTAGGCATTGATGTGGCACCTGAAAAATTCCTAGAAGCAGTCAAAGAACATAAGCCAGACATCGTAGCGATGTCAGCCTTGTTGACGACGACCATGCCTGGGATGAAAGAAACAATCAATCTTTTGGAAGTAGAAGGACTAAGAAACAAAGTTAAGGTCATCATTGGAGGAGCACCTGTTTCAAAAGAGTTCGCTGCTTCAATTGGTGCAGATGGATACGCTCCCGATGCCGCGTCAGCAACGGATCTTTGTAAAGAGTTAGTAGGAGCATAATTTTATAGGCTTAATATAATAAGGTTATCCCTGTCTGGATAACCTTTTTCTCATTAAATAATAGGATGAAAAAAATCATTAACAATGAAATTTTTCATCCTATTTTCAGAATGTTATGGAACCCTAGAGCTTTTTCACCTCAATTAGGTATATAAAATGAATCAGAGTAAATGGAAATTTGGAATTGATTTCTTTATATATTGTCGGATTTTGATTAACATGAAGAACATTTCCTTGCGTAAGGTAATTTTTTAACAATTTCGGTAATTCCGAATTGATGGCATTGTTTTTGCTTTTATAAATGGAATAGATCAATTCATACCTTCTAGAAAATCATGAAGAAAGGGGGACTGCGAATGAGCGGAGAAGTTATAATGGTTGTTTTATTATGCACGCTGACTATTCTTAGTGGAATTTTCTTTAAGGTTGTTATGAAAAAAGAATTTGCGAAATATCTGAAGCAGAATACCAGCAATACCAATAAAAATATAGGAGTGTGATGGTATGAATGTTTACCTCTTGGGCGTTGGTATTAGCCTTCTTGTCTATATCATCGTCGGTAACTATGTTGGTACAAAAGTAAAAACCCTGGATGATTATTATGTCATGGGAAGAAATGCTCCAACGGTACTCATTGTAGGAACTCTAGTAGCTTCGTTTCTGAGTACAAACACCTTTATGGGTGATACAGGGTTTGCTTATGATGGTTATGCTATGCTCTTACTTATTTTAATTTTTATTAATGCTGTCGGTTATGTAGTTGGATCGGTTTATTTTGGACGTTTTATTCGAAGAGCTAAACCCTTAACAGTGCCGCAATATTTTGGGGAGCGTTTTAATTCAAAGAATGTGCAAAGAGCAGCCGGCATAACCGCGGTAGTAGGGGTTACGGGGTACTTATTATCTGTTCAACAGGGCACAACGATTCTAATGTCAGAGTTAACTGGTATTCCGTATACAACGTGTTTACTCTTAGTTTGGTTGGTTTACACATCATTTTGTTTCTACTCCGGATCAGGTGGCGTTGTTTTAACAGACACGATTATGTTTTTTGTATTTATATTTGCTGCATTTGCCGCTGCTCCATTTATCATTAATGCGGCCGGTGGCTGGTTCCCCGCATTAGATAATTTAGCCCATTTTCAGTTAAAACCCGATATTCTTTCGTTTCATGGTATGGTGGGGGCTGATGCATATTATAAAACACCTCAGGAAGCAGTCGCATGGGCTATTACACTTGGAGTTGTTTGGGCTCTGGTTGTTTCTTCTAGCCCTTGGCAGGTCGGGCGTTATCTCATGGCCAAAAATGAACATGTCGTTCTCCGCTCGTCGGCAATTGCTGCAATATGTGCAATAGCTCTATGCGGTATGACTTATTTTGTTGCGCCAGCGATTAACCTAGTGAATCCTTCAATTGCACCGAGTGAAAGGAATTTCATTTGGGCGGCTATCAATATTATGCCGACATTTTTTGGAGTCTTATTGCTTACAGGAATCATGGCCGCAGGGCTCTCCTCGGCTTCGACGTTCCTTTCTCTCGTTGGATTTAGTATGACAAACGATATTTTACAATTGAAGAATCGCGATACAAAAAGATTGTTAAGAATTAGCAGAGGAACGATGTTAGTTTGTGGTCTAGTTGCCTTAGTTATTGCCTATTACCAACCACCAGCAATGATTTGGATTACATATTTCGCCGCAACCATCTTTGCTTCATCTTGGGGGCCAATAGCTTTCATGAGTGTATGGAGTAAAAGAATTACTGCAATGGGTGCTTTTTGGGGAATCATTTTGGGGTTCGTGGGTAATGGCGCTGCAAAGTTTTTAAGCAAGTTTGGCTATATCACTTTACCTTGGTGGATGGATCCTTTTGTTGTCGGGTTGATTTTTTGCCTTATCGGAGTTTTGGTTGGATCCTATTTCACAAAGGTTACCCCAGAAGAAAACTCTTATCGCGAAAACTTATTTAATGTTCCCGAATCAGAGTGCGATCCAGTCGAAATCAAAAAGACCCTTAGAGTTGGAAATTATCTCATTGGGGCAGGTATCGCATTTATGGTTATTATGTTAGTTTTCTACGCAATTCCATATGCTAAGGCAGTCGGAATGTAGTGATGGGAGGTAAAACAGTGTCAAGAAAAATTAAAGTAATTTTGACAGCAACCCTTATTTTTCTTTTGTCCTTGAGCGGTGCAGCTTTAGCTAAAGGACCACAGATTTCAACGATTTATGCCTTCGGTGACAGTAGCATTGATAATGGAAGAGCAAACAAACTGACAACAGAAATCTACGCTTCTTCCGAACCTCCAGCTGGAGCGTATATCAAAGCCCCGAAAGAATTCTTTTGGGAAGGTCGCTATTCCAATGGATACACCTTTACAGAGCTTTTGGCACAAAGACTCGATGCTAAGTATGAAAACTGGGCAGTAGGCGGTGCCGAGAGTGGCTACAGTAACTGGTCCAAATGGATGGATCCCTATTATAAAACAGGTGGAATTGGTCAAGTTGACGATTTTCTTGTTGCTCATGGAAATATTGCAGATCCCAATGGCATCTACTATATCAGTATTGGTGGTAACGACACGTATAAAGTCCCCACCAACCCTAATTCTGAAGACATCAAAAATGTTGCTGAGCAGACCGCTAATAATATTGCAACAATAGTTGAAAATTTGGCAAATGCAGGAGCGACAAAGTTCGTTATCAATGAAATGTCCCATAATTCCAAAGATATACTAGCAAATAACCCAGATTCTACATCCAGTAAGTTTACGGATTTCGAAAGGTCTAAACTTAGTGAACTAATTCCAAGTTTAGAAGAAAGATTTAAGATCGATATTCTTCTCGTTGACCTAGATCCCATCTGGAAAAACATAACGGCGAAATCTAAAAATTATGGGTTTGAAGATCTAACCAATCCTTATCTTATTTCAACTTCTATAGAAAGTGACTTCGGGGGCTATCAGATGACCTTTGATAATGGTCCGGATTCTCATATCTTCTGGGATGAATGGCATCTTACCGCCAAAACTCACAAGATAATTTCTGATCAGATCTACCCACAGCTTGTAAATTTTCTAAAAAGATAAATACCTTTAATATCCTCTGGTAAGATTTGCCTCAAATCTGAGACGATGATTTTTTTCATTATTATGAAAAAAATCATCGTTTTTAATTTTTTAGAATAAGAACTTTCATTTAAGCCTTGTAATAAATCCGGTTAAAAGCGGCTAAATTTAAGCTCTTTATCTAGTTTTTACTGTTCTGATTTTTTTTTGAAGTTTGCTTAAATATTGGCACGATTTTTGCTCTTACAAGGTTTAATAAATAAGAGGAGGGATAATTCATGATTATTGGAGTTCCGAAGGAGATTATGCATGGCGAGAATCGTGTAGCTGTAACTCCCGACACAGTGAGGAAATTTATTGACGATGGAGTCACGATGCTCGTCGAGTGTGGCGCTGGTGAGGGAGCAAACTTCTTGGATAGTGAATTCCATGAAGCAGGTGCTATGATGGTAGAAGATGTTTCTCAGCTTTACGTGAATTCAGATGTAATATTAAAGGTTAAGGAGCCACTGTTTAACAGTAAGAAAAATATTCATGAAATTGATATGATGCATAAGGGTCAATATCTAGTTACTTTCCTTCATCCCGCTTCTCCTAGTAACCATGAAATGATTAAGAAGATGGCCGCAGACGGTATTATCGGACTCACTCTTGATGGCATTCCACGAATCTCCCGTGCTCAACAAATGGATGCATTAACTTCAATGAGTACATGTGCCGGCTACAAAGGTGTAATTATGGCTTCAGATTCTCTGGCTAAGTTTGTCCCACAAATATTTTGTGCAGTTGGAATGATTAAACCTGCGAATATACTCGTCATTGGTGCGGGGGTTTGCGGACTTCAGGCAATCGCAACAGCGAAGAGATTAGGTGCAGTGGTTTATGCCACGGATATACGTCCAGATGCATGCGAACAAGTGAAGAGCCTCGGAGCAAAAGTCGTTGATTCGGGTGTTCCAGCAGAAATCGCCGTCGGAAAAGGGGGATATGCCAATAGGCTCCCAGAGGAATGGCTTCTTAAGGAAAGAGAGAATCTAAGAGACACAATAGTAAATATGGATATAATCATTCTCTGTGCATTAATTCCGGGGAAACAAGCCCCTATCATAGTCACAGAGGATATGGTCAAAGCCATGAAGCCGGGCTCGGTCATCATGGATATCTCGATTGACCAAGGGGGTAACTGTGAATGCACGTCGCCGGGCGAAATCATAGTCGACCATTCGGTGTGCATTCAAGGGATCAAAAATATTCCTGGTCAGGTTCCTACTAGTTCCACCTGGATGTTCGCCAATAATGTATACCATCTAATGAAACACTTAACCAAGGAGGGTTCGATTTACTTAGATCTGAATGATGAAATAACAAACTCAATCCTTGTATCCGATGGTAAAAAAATTGTACATGAAGGTGCAAAAGAAGCGATGGGCCTGATTTAATCAAGGGAAACGAAGGTAATGCGTTCAAGTTTGAAGAAAGGAAATGGAACCCATTGTTCCTTTTCCTTTTTTTCTTCCTGATAATGTTTCCTTTATAAAAATGGGATGGAGGGTTAAAATGTCACCTTTTCTTTTAGTAGTAATATTTGTTCTGTGCTCACTTTGCGGATATAAGTTGATTAGTAGTGTACCAAGCCTACTTCATACACCATTGATGTCTGGTATGAATGCCTTAAGCGGGATCACGATTCTTGGCGCTCTTACGACTGTTTCAGTTATTGCACATCAATATAGTACAATTATCGGGAGCATAGTAGGGGGTCTAGCTATTATTTTAGCCATGATTAACGTAGTTGGTGGATTTACAGTAACGCATCGCATGTTAAAAATGTTCGAAAAAAAGGAGGCTTAGAAATGCCACCATTGATGTATTATCTCATTTGCGGCGTGCTATCGCTATCTATCCTTATTGGGATTTTCCTAATGAGTAAGGTGAAAACTGCCGCTACAGGGAACTTACTCAGCGGCTCAGCGACAGCGCTAGCCATTGTTGTAACTCTAGTGCATTTCAAGATCTTTTCTGAATTAGTCATCGTGTATGTGATCCTGGGCTGCATGCTCTTAGGTGCGATTATTGGCTTATATCTTGCTCAAAAAGTTAAAATGATTCAAATGCCTGAATTAGTAGCCCTTTTAAACGGCGTCGGTGGTGCGGCTTCTGCACTTGTTGGCGGAGCAGCCATATTTACTTCAAATACAACGTTTGAGTTTTCTACCGCAATTCTTGCTCTTATTATTGGAACATTGACATTTACGGGTAGTATAGTCGCGGCGGGTAAACTATCTAACCGAATTCAAGGTAAACCTATAATATGGAAAGGACATCAATTGTTCATCACTGTACCAACGATTTTGCTTCTTGTTCTTGTCGCCTATGCTCTCCTATCAGACTCTCCGACGGCTGTGATTGTTGTGATAGTCACACTCTTAAGTGCCTTTTTAGGAATTGCTATTACAATCAGAGTGGGCGGAGCTGATATGCCGATAACGATTTCCCTGCTGAACTCTTTTAGTGGCGTCGCAGGAGCAATTGCGGGGATGGCTATTGGAGACCTTCTGCTTGTTTCAGTTGGAGGTATCGTAGGGGCAAGTGGCTTACTTCTAACTCAAATTATGTGTGGAGCGATGAATAGCAGCCTAACCAAAATTTTACTTGGTAAAACGAGTACGACTTCGTCAAAAAAGAATCAACTGGCAATAGAATCCAATCGGAATGCGAAAAAAGTATACCAAACTCAAAATGTAGAACAAGAGAAGTCTGCTGGCAAAGAACTAAGTCGAGCTAAAAATGTCATCATCGTACCGGGCTATGGGATGGCCTTAGCGCAAGCCCAACATTTGGTGAAACAATTAGCAGATACGCTCGAGAAAAATGGTGCGGAAGTAAAATATGCGATTCATGCCGTTGCCGGTCGAATGCCAGGTCATATGAATGTACTCTTATGTGAAGCGGACGTTGGCTATGAACAGCTCTATGAGATGGATGATGTGAATGATGAGTTTAGTGTTTGTGATGTATGTATCGTGGTTGGAGCAAATGATGTTCTAAACCCTGCGGCCAGAGAGGCGGAAGGGACACCGATTTATGGGATGCCCATCCTAAATGTAGATCAAGCAAAACACATTGTTATCTGTAATTATGATCTCAGACCAGGTTACGCAGGAGTAGAAAACCCGCTGTACACGCGTACTAAAGGTGTAAGTTTGTTACTGGGTGATGCTCGTGAGACTTTGCAAAATCTTCTTAAGGAGTTAAAAACTGAATTAGAAGTTGAATTATTAAGTGAAATTAAAGGATCAGAGAGAAAATAAATATTGAGTCTGAGGATACGCTAAAGAAAGGCACAGAGTTTTGTAAGGAAACCGATAATGATATTGATGATTTTTTTCATTATGATGAAAAAAATCATCATTTTTTTATTTGATTTGGAATATTAATCATTTAAATCCTGCACAGGAAATCAGAATATCCTCTCGATATTCAATAAAATATTGCCATTTAGGGGATTAATTCAAAAAACATATATTATCCTCTGTAAGTTATTAATTGGCATGAAATTTGCTTTATATATAAAGCAAAAATTGAGCTTTGATGTATGGACTCAATTAACGGAAGGAGTGCAAAAAATGTCCATGTTTTTAGAAGATCAAATTGAGCAAATGAAGCGGGATGATCTAAAGTATCATTTGCATGCAACCAGTTCAATTACGGATATGGAAGCGTGGGGAGGGCCACGAATTATTGCTGAAGCAGTCGATCATATTCGAGTGAAGAGTGCTGAGGGGAAAACGTATATCGATTGTGGCGCTGGATTGTGGCTTAACGATGTAGGTTTTGGTCGAACTGAATTGGGCGAAGTGGCAAAAGCACAAATGGAAAAGCTTTCTTATATCCAATCCTTCAATGGATATTCACATCCTGGTGTGATTGAACTTGCTAAGAGGGTTGCCAACATGGTTCCAATCGATGAAGCGAAGATCTTTTTTGCAAGCGGTGGATCAGAAGCCAACGATACGGCTTATAAACTTGCGCGGGTTTTCTGGTATCTGAAGGGCCATCCTCAGAAAAATCATATTATTGGGCGTTCGAAAGCTTATCATGGAGTGTCTTACGGGGGAGTGAGCGCAACAACTCTTCCAGGTTTCTGGGATGGGTTTAGACCCCTCGTTCCCAATTTTGAGCATATACAACATCCTCATTGTTATTTTTGCGCTTGGGGTAAAAAACAAGGGCATTGCAGTCTTGAATGTGCGGATGCCCTTGAAGAAAAGATCTTAGAAATCGGTTCGCAAAACGTAGCCGCTTTTACGGCTGAACCGATTATTGGAACCGGTGGAGCTATTGTTCCCCCTGAAGGGTACTATCAAAGGATTAAAGAGATTTGTGATAAACATGATGTTCTCTTTATTGCTGATGAAGTCATTTGTGGATTTGGTCGTACAGGTAAAATGTTCGGGATTGAACATTGGGATGTGAAACCAGATATCATGATGATGGCCAAAGGGATTACGAGCGGATATTTCCCTGTTGGGGCGGTAGCACTCTCAGGGAAAGTTTATGAGCCAGTTCATAAATTTGGAACGTTTAAACATGGTTACACATATAGCGGTCATCCCGTAGGTTGTGCCGTCGCCCTAAGAAACTTAAGAATAATTGAGGAGGAGAATTTAGTAACAAATGCGGCCGAGATGGGTGAATTATTGCGTACGAAGGTTAGAAATTTGGACATACCCTGTATCGGAGAAGTTCGGGGTAAGGGGTTAATGAATGCTGTTCAGTTAGTCAAAGACCCTGAAACCCATACAGTCTTTGATGCAAAAATTGGGTTTGCGAATCTCGTTTCAGCGATTGCCTGGGAAAATGGCCTCATGCTCAGACCACTAATTGATGATGGGTTACAGCTATCACCGACATTAGCGATTACTGAAACCGATATCGATGACCTTGTGGGAAGATTAGCGTCATCGATTGAAGCGGCTTATAATCAGATTATTTAACTTATAAGATGATTTATATATAAAGGGAGTAAAGATAGGGGGATAGTTGCATGACCAAGTTTTTCACCCGTATGGGGGACGGTTCCGCAATCTGGATGTCAGAAATGGAAATCCGGACTGACTTAGAAGCTGGGATGAAAGATGCCTCCAAAAGAGGGAAAATTGAACCGCTCACTGACGATGAAATGGAACGTCTCTATCAAATTATTACGGCCTCGAATAAAGTAGTCAGTGTCGAACGTGGCAATGAAGTTGTCCATAGTTTCGATGCAGGAACACTAAAATTTGGACTTAGAGGGGGGGTTCCTATTGACCGCTTAGCAACGGTTTTGGCACATGAAAGAGCGATGTGTTCGGACACCATGGAATTGGCTCATCCGGATTATAGCTTTAAACCTGTTAAAGCCATAGCACACGAAGAACGTCAAGTCCTTGAGCAAATTCAGTTAAATACAATTATTCCGGTTCTATATGGCGCAATGCCTAATGTAGGGCTTTACACGAAACCCGATGGCCCAATTGACAACTGGGCAGAACTCTTACCGATGGGGAAAATCAAAGAAGCCCAAGCGGCTCAGGAAGAAGCCATGGAGCATGCAATCAACGATATGGTATATGTCTCTGAGATTATGTATGAAGGCGGATCTGATGGAATTAATTTTGATTCAGTTGGAGCATCGGGAGATGCGGATTTTCTTGCTACTCTTCGAGCTGTTGAAACCCTCAAAAATAAATTTCCGGATATGGAAATCGAAGTGGGTATGGCCGGCGAATTTGTTTTGGGGATGCATGGTGAGTTGAAATATGATGGGGCTCGTCTAGCAGGGATGTATCCTCATCAGCAAGTTAAAATGGTGGAGAAAGCTGGGGGAACAATTTTTGGTCCAGTTATTAACACCAACAGCAGTAAATCCTTTCCTTGGAATTTGGCGCGTGCAGTAACCTATGTTAAGGCATGTGCTGAAGCGGCTAGTATTCCCATTCATCCGAATGCTGGAATGGGGGTTGGTGGGATACCCTTAACTAATACTTGCCCGATGGATTGTATGTCGCGGGCCTCGAAAGCTTTAGTGGAAATTGGTAAGGCAGATGGGTTATAGATTGGTCATGGAGATACCTTCGCAATGGCTTTTGGGCACGAAATGGCTTCAGGAATGGGCGGCATCCGAACCTCCGGAGATCTGGTGGCACGGGTTATGGCCAAAGGGAAAAAGATCAATGAAGCCAAGCAATTCGTTTCTAAAAAGCTGGGCGTATCTGTATTTGACCTGTCAGACGAAGCAATGATGAAGGAGCTGAGGGAGGAACTAAATATTGGACATGTGTTGGCGCGTCCCGGGGCAGCCATAGGTATGGAAGCCAAGCTACGTATTGCCAAACTGTTAGATATTCAGATTAACTCCGTTCAACGGTTCCTTTCTAAATCAGGATTAAGGTAAAAAACAAAGGGAACTAAGGTAAGTGGAAAAACTTTTAGTACGGTTCAAACAATCTAAAGGAGGTCGAATAAATGAGTCTGGAAAAGTATATTTCCGAAGCTATAGATGCCGTAATTGATTGCGATCCACCGCTAGCAGCCGATATTGCTACCCGAGCACTATCTGAGGGTTGCGATCCGGCAATACTTTTAAGCGATGGTTTTAGTGTGGGAATTAGAGAAATGGGGGAAAGATTCGGACAAGGTGAGGTATTTCTACCTCAATTGATACTAGCTGCTGAAACAATGAAAGCAGCCACCAAAATACTCGATGAGGCTATTAAAGAACGGGGCGGAGCGTCTGTTAAAGGAACGATGATTATGGCCACGGTGGAAGGTGATGTTCACGACATTGGTAAAGGAATTGTCATATCAATGTTGAGTACACAGGGCATTAAAGTTATCGATTTAGGAAGAGACGTAAAGGTAGACAAAATCATTGAAGCAGCTATTGAGAACGAAGCCGATGTTATTGGAACTAGCGCACTTTTGACAACCACAATTATGGCTCAAAAGAAACTAGAAGATGAACTTCGCCGCAGGAATTTACGTGAGAAGTTCAAGACCGTTGTCGGTGGTGCTCCATGCACACAACGTTGGGCCGATAAGATAGGAGCCGATGCTTACGCTGAGGATGCAGCTGAGGCAGTGACCAAGGTTTTAGAGCTGTTAAAAATCAAGGCAGTTTAGGATTTAGGCATAAGGATTATTAATTAAACTTAGTCGTAAGAAGCTTTGAGCAAAGGAGGTATCCCAATGGGGAAAACAATTCAGGCAGGCGTGTCAAAGCTTGATGGGATAGGTCTTAATATGTTCACTGAAGATGACCTTTACGCTATACACTGTGCGACCCTCGATGTATTGGAACATACAGGTATCCAGGTGCATAGCCAAGAGGCAAGGGACATATTTGATGGTGGAGGTGCCTATGTAGATACGAAAAGCAACATGGTAAAGCTTCCACCCTATCTTGTGGAGCAAGCAATACGAACGGCCCCAAGGACCATTTTGATGGCGGGAAGAAATCCAAAGTATGATTATGTTGTGGGTGGTAAAAAGGTAGGTTTTTTAGATTTTGGCGAAGGACTTCAGATTATTGATCCATATATGCGGGAGTATCGCCATACGACTAAAAAGGATGTAGCTGATACTGCTCGAGTTTGTGATGCTTTAGACCAAATCGTAGTGTATAACCGCGCAGTAGGTGCTGACGAACAGCCAGCTCCAGTTCAAACACTTCATAATGCGGAAGCCATCTTTCCCAATACTTCGAAGCACTGCTTTGTTGGCGCGGGTAATGTAAAAAACTTCCGAAAGATTGTTGATATGGCTTCTGCGATTGCTGGCGGCAAGAAACAGTTGAAAGAACGTCCCATCTATAGCATTATAGTGTGCCCAACAAGTCCGTTAAAACTTACACCAGATTGCTCGGATATCATTATTGAAGCAGCTCGGCTCGGTATTACTTGTAACATTCTATCAATGGCTATGGCTGGAGCAACCTCACCGGTGACCTTAGCAGGTACTCTTGTTACGCATAATGCGGAGGTTCTAGGGGGCATCGTATTAAGCCAACTAACTCGTCCTGGCGCACCAGTAATTTACGGAAGTTCCACAACAATCATGGATCTGAAATTTGCAACGGCACCAGTAGGGTCCCCTGAACTTGGTATGATTAACGCAGCCGTGGCCAAATTAGCGCAGTATTATCTACTACCGAGTTTCGTAGCGGGCGGCTAGGCAGATAGTAAACTCCCCGATGCGCAAGCAGCTCACGAAAAAACGATTACAGGTCTACTTACCGCTTTAGCAGGTGCCAATCTCATTTATGGTTTAGGTATGTTAGAGCTTGGGAAAACCTTCGATTACGCCCAATTGGTCATGGACAATGAAATTGCTCGAATGATTAATAAGGCCGTATGTGGGATTCCAGTTAATGAAGAGTGTCTGGCTGTGAATGTCATCAAAGAGGTAGGTGCCTCTGGTGAATTCCTAAGCCATGAACACACGTATCGTCATTTCAGAACTGAGCAATCCCAAAGTAAGCTAATCGATAGGCGGATGCGTGATGCATGGTTGGAGCGCGGTGGTAAAAATATGACCGAAAGAGCCTATGAAGAGGCAATTTATTTAATAGAAAATCATAAACCCGATCCACTACCTCCCGGGGTATTAGAAACTATCCACGATATTGTAGAAGAGGCAGAACAAGAGTATGGAGTTAAGCGTTAGCAGACTGGATTACGAATGGGGGACTAGGAGGAAGAATGATGTCTATTCACAATTCTCGGGCTGGGATGGAATTATTATCTGGGTTCGGAATGCGAGCCCTAACCCATGGCCAACTAGAAATTATTCATAGCGCAACACTAAATGTATTTTGGAACACTGGTATCAAAGTGGAGAGCAAAGAGGCTGCCGACATTTTTGATGCTGCAGGATGTAAGGTTGAACGACATGGGAGCTATGCTCTGGTTAAAGTTCCTTCATACGTTGTTGAGGAGTGTATTCAATCTGCTCCAAGAACTGCAACTTATTATGGACGAATTCCAGAGGTAGACTTTACAGCCGAACCCAATAGAGTGGGTCATAGTACCTTTGGAGAATGCATTCAAATTATAGATCCTGTTACACGTCAAGTAAGAAAATCAACAAAGAAGGATCTTGGGCAGGTCACATTAGTTTGTGACTATCTAGATGAAATTAGCGTGATGGAAAGGCCTCTTTGTTCATCTGATCAAAACTTTGCAACGCAACCACTGCATAATTTGGAAGCGATGTTGACAAATACGGCAAAACATATCTTTATTGCAGCTGGAAACGCTAGAAATTGCAGCAAGATGGTAGAGATGGCTGAAGCTTCAGTTGGTGGTGCCGAGAATTTCAGTAAACGTCCTAACTTAACAATTTTTGTTTGTCCTACTAGCCCGCTTACGCTTGTTAAGAATTGTTGTGAAGTCGTAATTGAAGCCTCTAAAGCAGGTGCTGGGGTGGCAATTATTCCAATGGCTTTGGCAGGTGCGACCTCGAGCGCAACATTAACAGGAACATTAATAACGCATAATGTCGAAGTGCTTAGTGCTTTAATTCTTGCCCAATTAACGGTTAAAGGAACAACTTGCACATATTGTTCGATGAGTACGATTATGGATCTGAAAAGGACGGTTAGTGCTGTAGGTGCGCCTGAACACGGGGTAATTAGTGCTGGAGCTGCTAAGCTAGCCCAATACTACCGGTTACCTAGTTGGGTCGGGGGAGGAGTATCCGATAGTAAGCTTCCCGATGCTCAAAGTGGTTACGAATACACCATGAATGCATTAATCGCTTCTCTTGCTGGTGCAAATATTGTATATGGGGCAGGGGCTTTAGAAATGGGACTTACGATAGACTACGCTAAGTTAATCATGGACGCGGATATGATTCGGTATATATACAAGATTCTTAGGGGCTTTGACTTTACGGATGATGCTATGGCATTGGATCTAATTCACCAGGTAGGTCCAAGTGGAGAATTCCTGACTTCCGAGCATACCTTTCGTCATATGCGGGAGCAATCGCAACCAAAGGTGTTCAATCGAAGAACTCGAGAGGCATGGAGTGAACTCGGTGGTAAAGATGCTACGGAGAAGGCATATGAAGAAGCGATTCGTATCATGAATACCCATAAAACGACTCCCCTACCCAATGGAGCAGCAGAAACTATCCATATGATTATTACAAATTATGAATCAGAACTCGCAATAGTGTAATAAATGTAGTATTTGCTCTGAATTATGGATAATTCTGATTAGTCTAATTTAGAGGAATATTCGGACTGGGGGGTGAATTCCTTACAAAAAGGAAAGAGGAGATCGCCCATGTTAGATTTGCTGACGATTGCTTCGCATGAGTACAATGTTTGTTCAGACTTAAGTAATTTAGCGAAGAATGAGCTCACGATTCTCGAGGGGAAGCAATGCGTAATAATATTTAATCAGAATAAGATTGAATCTCTTCTTTCAGCCCGGTGTATGCGTATTTTGATTCAAAATGGCATTACGGAGACAGAAGAACTAATTAAAGGTTCGCAACTAACTTTTAAAGTTTTATCTGTCTCAGACCCTTTCGAGAGTATAGAAAATCTTAATTGTGAAGCCGTTATCTTGATGAATGAGCAGAACTATCCTGCTGGAATCATCAATAATGTGAGTTCCATTGTTGATATTGTTAGATATTTAGATTTTCAAGAATCAGAAGTTAGAAAAACGCTTCTTGAGTATGAAGCAATTTTTGAATCTTTAGAAGAAGAAATATTTGTTACGAACCAACATGGGATTATCCTGAGGTTAAATGCAGCTTCTGAAAGAGTATTTGGACTTAAAAAACTAGATCTTATTGGAAAACATGTTTCTGAGCTCGTAAAAAGAAATATTATTTCATCAAGTACTACTGAAGCGGTTCTTGAACAGAAGTGTAGAGTGAATATGATGCAAGATATGATGATTTCAGGCAAAAAAGTAATAGGAACGGCAATTCCAATATTTGATGAAGTAGGCCAACTCGTTCGTGTAGTCAGTACATCAAAAGACATTGATCAAATTAATCGTTTAAAGTCAGAGTTAGATAAAAAAAATACTGAATTAGGGTTGCGGGATAAAGAACTTGATCTGCTAAGAAGTGAGATGTTTTCTCAAGTAAACTTTGTTTATGCAAGTAAAGTAATGGATTCAATTAAAGATCGTATTCTTAGGATCGCAGATACGGATTTAAGCGTATTAATTCACGGCGAATCTGGAGTGGGCAAAGAAGTCATTGCCAAAGTTGTGCATAATGCTAGTAAGCGCAAAGAGAAGCCCTTTGTAAAGATTAATTGCGGATTGATTCCCGAGAATCTTCTTGAATCAGAGCTCTTTGGCTACGAACGGGGTGCTTTTACGGGTGCAGATAAGAAGGGGAAAATAGGTAAAGTCGAACTGGCAAATGGGGGGACGCTTTTCCTAGATGAGATAGGAGAAGTGCCTCTAGCTCTACAGGTTAAGTTGTTGGAGTTTTTACAAGATAGAACAATTTGTAGAGTAGGAGGCACCCGTACCATTTCAATCGATACTCGGGTTCTTGCTGCAACGAATTGCGATTTGCAGGATTTGGTCACTAAAAAGCTGTTTCGTCAAGATTTGTATTACCGCCTGAATATTATGCCTATTAAAGTTCCCCCTCTAAGGGAGCGTAAAGATGATATCGATATCTTAGTTGAATTCTTTAGGCAAAAGATCAATAAGAAGTACGGAATGTCTAAACGTATTTCCCCAGAGTTAAAAAAGGCTTTAAATGATTTTGATTGGCCAGGAAATGTAAGGGAATTGGAACACGTAGTTGAGCGCCTTATGGTGATTAGTGACTCAAATCTTGTTAGTTTAGAGAATATTGAGGACCAATTTGAAATTAAGTCTAAAGATTTGAAAACCTCTGTTCCTAAAATCATCCCTTTGAAAGCGGCTAAAGCTAAGGTTGAGGAAGAATTAGTTCGGGTTGCATATGCAAAATGCCATTCAACTTATAAGGCGGCAGAGATGCTTGAAGTTGACCAATCGACTATCGTGAAGTTATTAAAAAAATACAACGTTAAGGATCGTGCTACAAGTAATACCACTGAATCCAATGGGGGGAGCTAAACTTTACTCAATATTTTTTCTTTAAGGGAGTGATGAATAGTGACAAAAGTCAAAGTTGGCGTAGCGGGCTACGGCGTAATCGGACAACGCTTAGCGGATGGCGTTGCACTGCAAGGAGACATGGAACTGGTTGGTGTTGCTGATTTGGCACCTACTTTATCAATTCGTGCATTAAAAGAAAGAGGAATGCCATATGATCTTTATCTTGTAAATGATACCCATATAAATGAATTTAAAGAGTTAGGTATTCCTGTAGCTGGGTCATTTGAAGATTTGTTAAGTAAGGTAGATATTATGCTTGACTCATCGCCTGGGGGAGTCGGAGCAAAGAATAAAGAAAAATATGAGGCAAAGGGCATTAAAGCTGTTTTTCAGGGTGGTGAAAAAGACAGTGTTGCCGATGTTTTCTTTCATGGATATGCCAACTATGAAAAAGGAGTAGGAAAAAACTACCTAAAACTTACATCCTGCAATACAACAGGACTCATTCGAGCCGTTGACTGTCTTGATAAGGTCGTTGGAATAGAAAAGGTAGCAATTACCATTGTACGAAGGGTAGCAGATCCAGGAGACTATCACAGAGGACTTACTAATGCCCTTCAAGTTGATAAGGCGCCCAGTCATCAGGCACTTGATCTAATGACGATTATGCCGCATATTGATGCGACAGGAATTTTGGTTCACACGCCGATTACTCATGGGCATTTTATTACTGTCGTAGCAACACCAAAGCAAGATATATCTGTAGAAGAGGCGCTTAAGGCATTTTCTACGCATGATAGAATAAGGCTGATTAAGTTAAGCGATGGATTCCTTGGCAATGCATCAATATTTAGGTATGCAAGAGATATGGGTAGACCTAGAGGAGATCTCTACGAAATATGCATTTGGGAAGATACGGTTGTTAAGTCAGGAAAAGATATTATGTTTGGAATTCATATCCCGCAGGAATCGATAACTATTCCAGAAACAATAGATGGGATCAGAGCGGCCATGGGAATGGAAATTGACGGGATTAAGGCTGTGCAAGTGACTAATAAATATTTGGGGCTACCTTCATGGAAGTAGGAAACAATCTTTTTATGAGTAATATGGACAACTTTGATTATCAAGGTAAAACGGTACTTATGAGACTTGATATTAATTCTCCAATTGACCCGAAAACTAAGAAGATTACAAGTGATAATCGAATCAAGAAAAGTTTACCTACGATTAAAAAGGCCCTGGAAAAAGGAGCTAGGTTGGTTCTTATTGCTCACCAGGGAGATACCTTAGATTATCAGAATCTGATTTCGCTCGAAGAACATGCTGAAAAGCTCAGTAGAGGTCTTAACATAGAAGTGAAATACATCGATGATGTATGCGGACCAGCAGCCCAGCAGGTTATCAAAGACCTGAATGCCGGAGAAGTAGTCTTACTCGGAAATCTCAGATATTTGACAGAAGAGGTTTCTACATTTGAAAATGCAGTTAAATTGGAAGCATCAGAAATGCTAGACACTTATTTGGTAAGAAGTCTTGCTCCACTTGTAGACTTTTATGTGAATGATGCTTTTTCTGCAGCACATAGGAATTGCCCGTCAATGGTGGCGTTTCAGGAAATCAAACCAACTGCGGCGGGAGAGCTAATGTATGAGGAAATTGCGGCTCTAACAAAGATTATGTCGATGCCGGAAAAACCGTGTGTGTTTGTTCTTGGTGGAGCTAAAATTTCAGATGCTTTTGGTATGATGAGGCAGGTTCTGGAAAATGGAACTGCAGATTTGATTTTGACAAGTGGAATCACTGGGGAAATCATGCTTATGGCACAAGGCATTAACCTTGGGAAGGTAAAAGAAAAGATTATCAAAGACAGGGGTCTGGATGTCTTTGTAAAGGATGCTAAAGAGTATCTAGAGAAATACCCGGAAAAAATGAAGCTTCCTATTGATTTAGCTTTTTCTAAAGATGGGGCTAGAAAAGAAATTGATGTTGTGTCTTTGCCGGTCGAGGAAATATTTCTGGATATTGGCAGCAAAACCATAGAAATGTATAAGGGAATCATTGGGGAAGCGAGTACAATATTTGTGAACGGACCAGCTGGTGCATATGAGAAACCGGAATTTGAGGCGGGTACAAGAACAATCTGGGAAGCAATTGCCAAATCCAGTGGCTATTCTGTCATAGGGGGAGGGGATACGGTTGCAGCAGCTCAACGGTATACAGAACTATCTGATTTCGGATATGTATGTACTGCCGGAGGAGCCATGGTGCAGTTTTTGTCAGGAGATAAACTGCCTTTAATTAGTGCAATGGAAAAGGCTTATTTAAGAGAAAGGCGTTAAATTCGATACCTTTTAAAGCTAAGAGATTAGGTTGAAAATATTAAAAAAGTTGATTCCACAGTTTGGGGTACTCAATGTCGAATCAGCCTAATCTCTTATTGCCTTTTTTTATCAATAAATCAGTTGATTAAGAGTGAATCACCCAATCACTGCTGGTTTTTAAAAGTGAATAAGAGGGGTGGGAAATTGTGGATTGTGTTAACTTCGGTAAGTCGGTTATACCTATTCCATCCAAGTTCCTCGGTCAGGCAAAGTGGCTAATTCCAAAAGAGGAACCAACACATTTATTAAACGTTTACCATGCTGTAATAGATGCCTTAAGGTCTCCAATAGGTAGTAAACCTTTAAGTGAAGGGGTAAAAATAGAGGATAAAGTTGTAATCATTGTAAGCGATATAACTCGTCCTGTACCAACAGCCCAAATCCTAACTCCAATACTAGATGAGCTCCAATCGAGTGGAATACCTATAGAAAATATTACGATTATCTTTGGTCTGGGGATTCACCGACCAATGACAACTGCGGAGAAGGCCCAAGTTTTGGGCGAGGATGTATTCTTAAATTATAGAGTGATTGAACCACATGATTATATTTACCTTGGAGAAACTTCACGTGGGACACCGATTGAAGTTTGTAGGGAGGTAGCAGAGGCTGATTTTATCATTTTAACAGGTAATCTTGAATTCCATTATTTTGCTGGTTATAGCGGTGGGTATAAAGCTTTAATGCCTGGTGTTTCATCAAGAAATTCAATACAAAAAAATCATAAAATGATGCTTAACCCAAGGGCAACCATTGGAAACGCAGATAAAAATCCGGTAAGGGACGATATCGAGGAGTTTGGACGAGTCCTTCCCAATACATTTTTGTTGAATGTACTCCTAAACTCTCAAAAAGAAATCACGCACGTCCTCGCCGGGGATCCGATTCGCGCACACAGAGTAGGATGTGGAATCCTCGATCAGTATTTTAAAATACATGTAAGCGAGCCTGCTGATTTGGTTATTGTGAGCCCAGGAGGATACCCCAAAGATATTAATCTTTATCAAGCTCAAAAAGCCTTGGAAAATGCGGCAAGGGTAACTAAAGAAGGCGGCGCCATCGTCTTGGTAGCCGAACTGAAAGATGGGTTAGGGGAAGAAACATTTAAGCAGTGGTTAGAAAAAAGCCAATCCATTGAAGAAATCATTGAGAGAATTCAGAAGGAATTCGTTTTGGGTGGACACAAAGCTGCCGCAATCGCCATGTTACTCAAAAAGCATAAAATCTATCTTTTATCATCCCTTGATGCGGAAAGTGTCAAGAAGATATTTTTGAAACCTCTCAATAATCTTTCTGAGCTATTTGTTAATGAGTCGGATACAATTTACATTTTGCCTTGTGGATGCCAAACTCTACCAGAAGCACTATGACGGGAGAAAGGGGCTAGTAGTCTAAGGGCCTTTTATTTAGTTTTTTGAAAAACTATTACAAAATAAAATGGGGGTTTTTGCATGATTATCGTGGGTGAATTGATTAATGCCAGCCGGAAGGTCATTGCTCCGGCGATTGAAGCACTGGATAAGGAATTTATACAGAAGATTGCTTCTGATCAAAGGGAAGCCGGCGCCGATTTTATCGATGTTAATGCGGGAATTTTTGTTGGCAAAGAAGCGGATTATTTACAGTGGTTGGTGGAAACGGTTCAAGAAACGGTTGATGCGCCCTGCTGTATCGACAGTCCCGATCCAAAAGCAATTGAAAAGGCTTTGGCGGTACATAAGGGCGTCGCAATGATAAACTCTATCTCCCTAGAGAAAGCTCGTTATAACGCATTGCTCCCTGTAGTTGCAGGGACAGATCTAAAAATTGTCGCACTATGTATGAGTGATGAAGGGATGCCTGAAACAACAGACGATCGTCTTGCCAATGCTGATAAACTTATTAATAGTTTGGTGAAAAATAATGTGCCGATTGGAAACATATATGTTGACCCACTGGTTCAGCCTGTATCAACAAATAGCCACTTTGGTACAGAGTTCTTAAATGCAGTTGAAGGGATTATGACACGTTTCCCTGGAGTTCATACAATGTGTGGATTATCTAACGTCTCCTTTGGATTGCCTATAAGAAAATTTATGAATCAAGCGTTCGCGGTGATGGCGATAGCAAAGGGGCTCGACGGTCTTATAATCAATCCTCTAGACCCACTTATGATGGCTAGTCTAATAACGGCAGAAACATTAGCTGGACGAGATGAGTATTGCACTAAATACTTAAAAGCTTACCGTAATAAAAGATTTGAATTCTTGGGCTGATTATTCTCATCATCGAGCTCTAAGCCTAAACGTATAAATTATTTTTTATAAAGAAAGGGCTTGAACAATGCTTCCATTAATGTAAAAATTAAACTTATCAGTGGGGGGTAGATCGAATGGATCACACGGACTCTAAATTCGTGCAGGCGGGTGAAACTCCCGTACTCCCCGCCAAAATATATTCCTTTTATCCACATCCTAAATCGTCTCATAGTGTTCATGACAGGAGGGCACATCGAATGAGTATCTCTTGGACGGCGATTCAATTACAAAGGCTCAAAGAACTAAATGCATCCTCGGAGCAACTTAATTTGAACTTTGCTGAAGTAGCAATTCGCGATTCTGCTTTTCAGGAAGTTGAACATCGATTAGTTAGCCATGGAAAATTACGACTGGATAAATTACGTGAGGTGAAGCTCCGTCCAGCATTATTAGAGATAGAAGACCACTTGGCAAGTGTCTTACGTCAACAGGGATTTACTCAAGTTGTAACACCGACGATTATTTCAAAATCCTCATTAGCAAAAATGACAATTTCAGATGATCATCCGTTATTTTCCCAAGTATTTTGGTTAGATAATAAACGGTGTATGCGGCCGATGTTAGCCCCAAATCTATATACCCTGTGGCGAGATCTCATACGCCTTTGGGATAAACCCATTCGTATATTCGAGATTGGTACGTGTTATCGCAAAGAATCTCAAGGCGCGCAACATCTCAGCGAATTTACGATGCTTAATTTAACAGAATTGGGGACACCGCTCGAAGAACGACATCAAAGACTAGAAGAAATGGCAAAATGGGTGATGGGGACCGCTGGAATTAAAGGTTATGAGCTTCTTACCGAATCCTCAGTTGTCTATGGAGATACAGTTGATATTATGAAAGGCGAGGTAGAGCTTGGATCAGGCGCGATGGGGCCTCATTTTTTGGATGAGAAATGGGGGATTTTCGATCCTTGGGTTGGTATAGGGTTTGGGTTGGAAAGGCTTCTTATGGTTCGAGAAGGAACACAAAATGTTCAGAGTATGGCTAGAAGCTTAACTTATCTTGACGGGGTTCGATTGAATATTAAATAAAGAAACTTTATGAAAGTACTACACAATAGCTTTCCAAAAGTAATTCTGCGCGAAACAATGAGATTCTTCGGGGCAAGCCCCTCAGAATGACAACTAATTGTCATTTTGAGCTGTAAAGCGAAGAATCTTCTGCATTATGCTATTTCAATTATATTATTCGGTTTCCTCTCCGGCAGCTAATAAGGTAGTGGTCTCTTCGATAGGCAAAGTTTGGACACTTTTAAGCTTCCGTTCGATTGTACGTGACTTCTTCGTAGCATTATCAATTGAATTGCTCGCCTCCTGTAGCTTCTTCTGAGTTTTTTCGAGTATTTCAACGAACTTCCCAAATTCGGTCTTCACTACGCTGAGGAGGTTCCATACTTCACTGGATCGTTTTTCAATGGCTAAAGTTCTAAAACCCATTTGTAGGCTATTGAGAAGGGCGGCAATCGTCGTAGGGCCTGTAATCACTACCTTATAGTCTCTCTGCAACATTTCACAGAGACCTGGTCTGCGGAGGACTTCTGCATATAGACCTTCTACAGGAAGGAAGAGTATTCCAAAATCAGTAGTATGTGGTGGATCAATATATTTTTCACGAATGGTTTTTGCTTCAGTCTTGATGCGGTACTCCAGGGCTTTGCCCATTTCTTCAATTCTAGGGAGGTTAACCTGATCTTGGGCGTCCATCAGGCGTTCATAATCTTCCATTGGGAACTTTGCATCAATCGGTAAATAAATGATCCCGTCATTTCCATCCTTCGCCGGAATCTTAATAGCAAATTCTACACGGTCACTGCTACCAGCTTTTGTTATAACATTCGTCGCATATTGATCAGGAGTGAGAACTTGCTCTAAGAGATTTCCCAGTTGAATTTCTCCCCACATTCCCCGTGTTTTAACATTGCTCAAGACCTTTTTGAGATCCCCTACACCAGAAGCTAGAGATTGCATTTCTCCAAGACCCTTATGTACGAGTTCAAGTCGATCGCTTACAAGCTTAAACGATTCGCCGAGGCGCTGTTCTAAGGTAGAGGTAAGTTTCTCATCGACAGTTGCTCTCATGAGTTCGAGCTTTTGAGCATTGTCCTGCTGAAGAAGGTGAAGGCGTTCTTCTACAGTTTTGCGAAGCTGCTCTAATTTTTGTTCATTCGTCTGGGAAAGATTATTCATCTGGCGCGCAAAGATGTCAAGTTGGCTACGTTGAAGGTTTGCAATCTCAGTCATCTGCGAGAGAACAGAATCATTAAAGCGTTTTAAAGATTGGCTCATCTCTTCTCGAGCGAGCCGAGAATTTGAGTTACCTTCTTCACGATTACGGGCAATCTCCTCTTGAAAAACCCGCTCCTGCCGCTCAAGACCCTTTTCAAGCAAGACCAATTTGTTATCTAAATACCCGAGTTTTGAGTCAAATCCCTTTAGGCTATTGTTGAAGCTCGAGAATTGGATTTTTGAAAACTGGAATATAAGAATAAATAAAAGTATGACGGCAAGCCCTGCTAAACTTGCACTAACTAATAAAAGAGATTCGCTCATAGAAATTCCTCCGATGTTAATGTTTTCCCACAATACTTACTTTACCACAATGGAAGGACATTTTTCTGTAAGTCTTGCACTTTGACCAAATTTGATTAAAATATTAATTGTAGTTTTTGGGTAATTATATTGGATGGAGGGTTTTAAATCGATGAGTACTATGGAAACCAAAGAATTCCAAACAGAGATCCGGCAGTTGCTCGATATAGTAATTAACTCTCTTTATACTGATCGAGAGATTTTCTTACGTGAGCTTATCTCGAATGCTGCCGATGCTTCGGAAAAATTACGGTATATACAGCTGACAGGCCAGGAAATCAAGGATAAGGATCAAACACTTGAAATTCGTATTACCCCAGATGAGAATGCTAAAACCTTGACGATTGAAGATTCAGGAATTGGTATGACGAAAGAGGATTTGATAGATAATCTTGGAACAATTGCACATTCAGGGTCTAAAGCCTTCGTTCAACGTCTAGCTGAGGCTGGGGATAAAAAGGATGTTAACCTGATTGGACAATTTGGTGTCGGCTTTTATTCCGCCTTTATGGTTGCTGATAAAGTCACTTTAACCTCACGATCCTATCAATTAGACGCTCAAGGGTATCGTTGGGAATCAGATGGCAGAGGAAGTTATGGTATATCTGAGGAGGAGAACCTCCCCCGCGGAACTCGAATTACTTTACATCTCAAAGAAGATGCTATAGATTTCGCGAATGCCCAAACGGTTAAACGTGTCATTAAACAGTATTCGAGCTTTGTTCCTTATCCAGTGCTAGTCAATGAGGATAAGGTTAATACCGTACAAGCTTTATGGACTAAGAACAAAAATGAAATTTCAGATGAAGAATATAACGAGTTCTATAAGTTCATCGCTAATGCTTATGATGAGCCTATGTTTAGGATGCATTTTTCTTCGGATGCGCCAATTAACATAAACGCGTTGCTTTTTGTTCCAAAGGAAAATATCGAGCGATTTGGCTTTGGGCGTATGGAAGCAGGTGTCAATATCTACTGCAAAAAGGTTTTGATTCAAGAAAAGGCAAAAGGTATTCTGCCTGAGTGGCTTCGTTTTCTCCGTGGAGTCGTAGATAGTGAGGAACTTCCCCTGAACATTTCTAGGGAAACTATGCAGGATAGTGCCTTGGTCGCTAAACTTAACAAAGTGGTTACCAGTCGTTTCCTTAAGTTCCTTGAAAGTCAAGCAAAGTCCGAACCTGAAAAATACAATGAGTTCTGGAAGGAGTTTGGCATCTTCATTAAGGAGGGGGCTGCTAATGATTTTACCCACCGTAATGAACTGATGAAGCTTCTTCGTTTTGAATCCTCAAAGACAACTGAAGGAGAGTTAGTTTCCTTAGATGATTATCTAGGGCGAATGAAAGAAGGTCAAGAGGCTATTTACTATGTGAATGGTCCAAGCAGAGAGGTCATTGAGGCAGGTCCTTACCTTGAAGTTTTCAGGAACAAGGATTATGAAGTTATTTATACGAATGAAGCAATCGATGATTATGTATTAAACACAATTGGAGAGTATGAGGGAAAAAGACTCATTTCCGCGGATCAAGCGGACCTTAATCTTTCCGAAGATGAACCTGCAAAGGATGAAAGCGAGATTCGTCTTACAGAAGAGGAAGTTAAGGAGTTTAATACTTGGCTCAAAGAAGTCCTCGGTACCAAAGTAACTGAAGTTCGCGAATCCAAACGCCTAGTTGAAAGCCCAGCAATCATGGTTAGTCCGTTTGGGACCCATAGTATGCAACGAATGATGCAACTCATGAATCGTGATCTTCAGGATGTTGCCCCAGGAATCTTGGAGATTAACGCTAAACATGCATTGATCCAGCGTCTGAATGAACTAAGAAAACAAGACGATTCCTTTGCTCCACTCGCAGCTGAACAGCTTTTCGCCAATGCTCAGATTGCTGCTGGAATCATCGTCGATCCCAGAAGCATGGTAAATCGCCTCAATAACATTTTAGAGAAGGCATTGGGTAGTGGCTGCTAATTTTTTAGCGATTAGAATTAGTCCAATCTGATAAATAAATATCGCAATGTTAATGAAGGCTATTTCGGGTGGTTTATCCGAGATAGCCTTCATGATTTATTTGGTTCTGTCACATACTACCTCTACAAATAATAGAGTAGTGGAGGTATTCATCATGGGTAATAAACTCGTTGAAGCCCTTTCCGCCTTAACGACCTCTTCAGAAGAGGTTTTAGCGGATCTTTTATTACTAAACTTTACTGTTGTAACTGCCTGTCTCGTTGGGGCCCCCACCTCGAAGCCAAAAGAATGGGTGCTCGTTGATACAGGCTTAGAAAACTCAGGAGAATTCATAGTTGAATGCGTAAAATCTCGCTTCGGTGTAGGGAGCCGACCTCAGGCTATCATACTTACCCATGGGCACTTTGATCACGTAGGCTCAGCTATAAAACTCGCTGAGTTATGGGATGTTCCTGTTTATGCACATCCCCTGGAGTTGCCTTATATCACAGGGCAAAAGGATTACCCAGTAGCTGATTCCACGGTTGGGGGAGGATTAGTCGCTCAGATGTCTCCGACTTTCCCCCACACACGAATTAATCTGGGGCGTCGAGCATTCGCTTTACCAAAGGACAGGAGTGTCCCAGGTATGCCAGGCTGGAGTTGGATTCATACTCCGGGTCATTGTGAAGGGCATGTTTCGCTGTTTCGAGAAAAGGACGGGACACTCTTGGCTGGAGATGCATTTACAACGGTGAAACAAGAATCTCTTTGGTCAGTGATAACCCAGCAGGAACAAATAAGTGGTCCGCCAGCTTACCTAACTACTGATTGGGAAAACGCAGAAAAATCCGTTCAAGTACTACGCGACTTAAGACCACAACTCGTTGTCCCGAGCCATGGACAACCGATGAAGGGAGAACAATTAGTTCGGCACTTAGAATATTTAGTCCATCATTTTGATGAGATAGCAGTTCCGGAACAAGGAGTTTACATAGATTAGATAGAATACTATAAAATTATGATTATAAAATATGAATACTGATAGAAAGGTTGTGAATTCAATGACTCATTGGAGAAGTGGTACCCGGCAAATGCATTATCACTTAAACCCGAAAGATCCTCGCAATCCGATACAAAAACATGAGGACCTTAGCACTCTTCCCAAAGTCTATCAAGACTTTTACAGGGAAGTAACTCGTTTTGTTCCTCATCAGCGAGTTTTTATTGATCCCTTATATACTTTGGGATTCGGAATTGATGCAAGCTTTTATCGTTTGATTCCGAAGATTGTTGTCAAGGTCGTTAGCAATGAAGAGATGTCTGCAATCCTAAATCTTTCTCAGAAAATCAATATTCCCGTGACATTTCGGTGTGCAGGAACTAGCCTTTCAGGCCAAGCCTTGACTGATTCGGTTCTCCTCTTACTTCAGGGGGCGTGGAGACATTATGAGGTTCAGGAGGAAGGAAAGAAAATTACTCTAGAACCCGGTATCTTGGGCGTGGAGGCCAATCGTTATCTTAGAAGCTTTAGGCGGAAAATTGGCCCAGATCCAGCTTCTATCGATCATTGCATGATTGGTGGAATTGCAGCGAATAACGCCAGCGGTATGTGTTGCGGTACCGCAGATAATAGTTATAAAACAGTCGAAGATTTACGTATTATTTTTGATGATGGGACGATCCTAGACACAGCCCTTCCTGCTTCGCGAAGTTCTTTTTTACAAAGTAAGGCAAACTTGATTCGTCAAATTGAGTTAATTCGTGATGAAATAAAGGCTGACCCCGAGCTTGCTTCTATGATTACGAAAAAGTATAAAATCAAAAATACAACAGGATATAGTATTAATGCTTTTGTTGATTATGAGGATCCCATCGAGATTATCAAGCATATTATGATTGGTTCAGAGGGGACCTTAGGTTTCATCTCCCAAATTACGTATCGAACAGTTATTGAGCACGACCATAAAGCTTCCGCTTTAATCATCTATGCGGATATGGAGCATGCTTGTCGCGCGGTTATGAAGTTGAATCGCGACCTAGTATCCGCAGCAGAGATGATGGATCGAGTCTCGCTAAAAACCATGGAAGAAGAACCAGGAATGCCAGAATATTTAAGAACTCTCTCTGCTACGTCAACCGCACTACTGGTAGAAGTTCGTGCAGAGAACCAGGAAGTTCTTGAAAAGCGAATTGAAGTGGTCAAAGAGCGACTTCAGGATATCCCGACGGTATTACCTATTCACTTTACTGACGTGAAATCGGAGTATGAGACCTTCTGGAAAATTAGAAAAGGAATATTTCCTGCGGTTGGGGGAATCCGTGAACAAGGTACAGCAGTTCTAATTGAAGATGTCGCATTTCCTTTAGATCGATTAGCCGAGGCCACGATTGATTTGCGGAATGTCCTCGATAAGTACGGATATAAAGATGCCATTATTTATGGGCATGCGCTGGATGGAAATTGGCACTTTATCTTTACCCCAAAATTTGAAACAGAGGAAGAAATCGCTCGCTACGAGGGGCTGATGAATGAAGTAAATGATTTCGTAGTTAAGAAATACAATGGTTCACTCAAAGCGGAGCATGGGACCGGGCGTAATATGGCTCCGTTTGTAGAACTCGAATGGGGAAGTAAGGCCTACCAACTGATGAGACGGATTAAATCCGCCTTTGATCCTCATAATCTCTTAAATCCAGGTGTAATTATCAATGACAATAAAAACGTCTATCTTGAAAATCTGAAAATGATGCCTCAATCTCATGAAACCATCGACCGGTGTACCAACTGTGGCTTTTGTCAGGACATTTGTCCCTCGAAAAATCTCACAACGACTCCTCGGATGAGGATTATATTGCAGCGAGAAATATCCTTTCTGAAACGGACTGGAACTGAACCTGAACGACTTATGCGTCTGCTTAAGGCCTATGATTATGCAGGGAATGCAACCTGTGCCACAGATGGGCTTTGTGCAAAAGCCTGCCCACTCTCGATTAACACAGGAGACAACACAAAACACCTACGTTCGCAGGCCATTACCCCAACCACTCACTTCATTGCGCGCCGCCTCGCGAAAAATATGAATGGGGTTACTACCTTTATGCGCTTTGGACTTGGTGCAGTCGATGCGGCACACTCTTTGTTGGGTACGCGAGTTATGGATACCCTTGCGACAAAGGCGCATCATGTCACACGAAGTAAGATTCCTCTTTGGAATCCATGGATGCCTGGTCGTGGGTCTATACCGAACAAGGTAAGTCCCTTAGCTTCGAGTAGGCGTTCGAATTTTCCCTCTCTGCAGGAAGCAAATAGCTCTGAAATCTTGAAAGTTGTGTATTTCCCGAGCTGTATAAGCCGCTCCATGGGTCCAGCTCGTAAGGATAAAGACCAAAGGCCTTTGAGTGAAGTCATGCTTTCCCTTCTCGCTAAGGCTGGGTATGAAGTGATTTATCCCCCGAATATGGATAAGCTTTGTTGTGGTATGCCATGGGAGAGTAAAGGCTTTTTCGAAATTGCTGACCAGAAAAGTGACGAACTAGAAAAAGTGCTCCTGAAAGCTAGTGAAAGCGGAAAATATCCTATACTTTGTGATACCAGTCCATGTCTATATCGGATGAAGCGAGTCTTTAAATCGGGAATCGAGCTTCATGACTCTGTTGAGTTCACTCATGATTTCTTACTTCAGCACTTAAATATCCGAAAAGAGCCAGAGACAGTGGCCGTTCATGTAACCTGCAGTTCTGTTAAAATGCACCTCAGTGACAAGTTTAAAGCTTTAGCTGAGGCCTGTGCAGAGGAAGTAATCTTTCCTGATGATGTGCACTGTTGCGGATTTGCCGGGGATAAAGGGTTCTCCTATCCCGAACTTAATCGTTCCGCCTTGGCAGGGCTCAAGCCCTCTCTACCACAGAATTGTACCTCGGGATATTCCAATAGCCGAACGTGTGAGATTGGTTTATCAGTACATAGTGGAATCAGCTATCAATCTCTAATGTACCTAGTAGACCGTTGTTCCACGCCTCTTCCACTTCAGTAATATAATTATTGCCTGGAGCCTCTGGACTCTTGGCAAATTTTTATTGGGTACACCCACATTTGATAAGGGTGTTACGTGCAATATTGAAGGATTTTAAAAGTTTTTCTAGAACACTTAATTCTTAGAGGAGGTGAGACTTTTGAACAAAAGACCTTTTGTAGCCTTAATTGCCCATGATGAAAAAAAGGATGATATGATTCGTTTTGTACAATCCCATCGACTTATTCTAGAACGTTGCCGACTAATTGCTACAGGAACGACTGGGCGAACCATTCATTCAGTTACTGGGTTAGACTTGGAATACTGTTTGTCTGGCCCCTTAGGTGGGGACCAGCAGATTGGAGCCAGGGTTGCAATGGGTGAGGTAGAGGTAGTTATCTTTTTACGCGATCCTTTAACAGCACAGCCCCATGAGCCCGATGTCTCTGCTTTACTGAGGCTTTGCGATGTACATAATATCCCACTAGCAACAAATCTAAATTCTGCACATATCTTGATTGAGTGGATCAAACAGAGAATCCATGAAAATCGGGAATAATAGGTAGAAGGCGGAAAAGGAACTGAATTGTAATAGAAATGAAGAAAGTCACTGTCACAGTGGCTTTTTTTGTGCTAAAAAATATGAGGATACATATAGATTACTGAGACAAGCATTCTCGAAATTCTTGCCTACTTGCTGTCAAATGATTTTATCTATTGCAATATAGTAAGGTAAGGCCTAAATTTAACGGAGGTGTAGCCTTGGGGAGTATGTGAAGGAAGAAGCGTATCCAATTTTGCAATGTAGTGAGCTATACTTACCTAAACGTGCGATAAGATCACCTAATTCTCAAATATTTAATCGGTTGATGCTAAATCTGCGGGAGTACACACGAATTTTTGAAAACTTTGATATGATTGCAACCTATCGTCCATATCATTTTAATGGGGAAGATTTTGGTCTGTATATTTATGCAGAAATGTTTAGTATGCTAGTCCTAAGTATTCTGCAACGAACATCCATGGGTCTTCGAGATTCCCACACCCTTGCCCTCGATTCTATCCTTACCCATGGAGCCTTTCATTACCTCATAGAACGGTATGCAACCTTTTCCGAAGATACTTCAGTAGAAGCTCCATACATTTACCCGAACTATAAAAGAAATATTTATAGTCAAGTATGGGGGACTGCAGATTGTCTCGAAGAAACCTTAGCTAATGCATTAATACTTAGAGCTCATCCTTCGTGGAGCATAATACAGAGGACTTATATCGAATTCCTTATCCATAGGCAAAGGAATGGATATCGTCAATCATTAGAGGTGAGTAACGAGAATATCCAAGCAATAACGGATAGCCTTGAAATGCAAATTATTGGACGAAATCGAGCTAAAAGTGAAGGTAGTCTTCATAGTAGTATTTGGTACAAGTCTAGAAATATTCCACGACTCACTGAATATATCGAGGCAAATATTCCTTTTCGACTTTTCGGACTTCCTGTGTACTTAGTTAATGATTGTAAAGGTGTAGATGATTTTGAGCGAATTGTAGAAATGTTATTTCCACTTCTATGAAATCTAGAGTAAGAAGAAAAGCGGATGATAAAAGCTGTTCCAGTATGGGCAAGCGATTCCAGTTACTCAGGAGTAGAACCCAAAAACCCCTACTCGTTATTGGAAAGGGTACCCTGTCCAAAAGTGAGTAGGGGTTTTTAGCTATTCTTGCGTTTTAAATATACTAAGCATTCTCGTTAGCATATTGCTCTACAATCTTCAGAATAACCTCAACCGATTTCTCCATGGCAAATGTTGGAATGAATTCGTATCTTCCATGGAAATTATGTCCGCCTGTAAACAGATTTGGGGTTGGAAGTCCCATGTAGGAAAGCCTCGCTCCGTCAGTTCCCCCGCGAATTGGACGGATTTGAGGAGTTACCCCAGTAGCTTCCATAGCAGCACGGGCTTTGTCGACAATATGCAGGACGGGTTCGATTTTTTCTTTCATGTTTTGGTATTGATCGGTGATTTCAATACTGAAAATGTCTGTACCAAATTCCTTATTAAGTTCTTCAACAAGTACGCGCATATTCTCTTTGCGTTTTTCAAAGGAAGCTTGGTCGAAGTCTCGGATGATATAATATAGGGTGGTAAGTTCTACATCCCCACGGATATCGTTCAGGTGATAAAATCCTTCACATCCTTCTGTGTGGGATGGAGTTTCATGGGGCGGAAGATGGGAGATGAATTCATTAGCTAAAAGTATAGAGTTAATCATTTTGTCTTTAGCATTACCAGGGTGGACATTACGACCACGGACTTTGATAATGGCTTTTGCTGCATTGAAGTTTTCATATTCAAGTTCACCAACCGGGCCGCCATCTACTGTATAGGCGAAATCCGCTCCAAATCCCGTAACGTCAAAGTGATCTGCACCACGGCCGACTTCCTCATCAGGAGTAAATCCAACACAAATTTTACCATGCTTTATTTCTGGATGCAGGGTAAGATACTCGAGTGCAGTCATAATTTCAGCGATACCCGCTTTGTCATCCGCTCCGAGCAAGGTCGTTCCATCTGTTGTTATTATAGTTTTTCCTATGTAATCTTTAATTTCGGGGAAATCTTTAACAGAAAGAATTATATTTTGAGTCTCATTGAGTAAGATATCTCCTCCATCATAGTTTTCGATAATTTTAGGGTTTACTTTCTCTCCCGAGAGGTCTGGACTCGTATCCATATGTGCAATAAAGCCAATTGCAGGGATGTTTCTAGAAGTGTTCGTAGGGAGTTCTGCATAGACATATCCCTGCTGGGAAACCCTGACGTCGTATAAACCGAAGCTTTTCAGTTCAGCGGCGAGTTCCTTAGCCAAATTTAGTTGTTTATTAGTACTTGGAACGGATGTAGATTCTTCATTTGATTGAGTGTCAAATTGGACATACTTAATAAAACGTTCAATTACACTAGACATTAAAGGGTGCCTCCTTCTAAAAAACGTTATATTTTCTAGTTTATAATATAGTATATTTTAGTGCATCCTGCAAACTATCTTCTCCATAGGGGCTTGCATTGGGTTGATATAATAGTGGTTAGTGATAAACGAGTTGCTTAGGCTGGTAATATGATGTCTTAATTGTCTAGAGAATTAGACCAAAGGGGAATAACTTTCATGAATATACTTACCGCTGAAAAACTAACAAAAAATTATGGGGTTAAGGTGCTCTTAAAGGATATCACCTTTGGTATCGATGAGGGAGAGAAAATTGGGATTATAGGGGTTAACGGAACAGGGAAATCGACTTTGCTGAAAATACTCGCAGGCGCAGAACAGGCTGAGGCGGGTCAGATTATCACAAACAATAATATACATATTGAATATCTCCCACAGGATCCTCATTTCGAAGACACGGCCACTGTATTACAGCAAGTCTTTAAAGGAACTTCTCCGCTTATGCAGCTCTTAAAAGAGTATGAAATGGCCCTTGATAAGCTGAACCGAGATTCCAACAACGTAGTCTATCAAAATTCACTCCTAACGCTTGGACAAAGGATGGATGCCCTAAACGCCTGGCAGCTTGAAAGCGATGCTAAAACAATTCTAACGAAACTAGGTATAAATCAGTTTGACACTTTAGTCGGTACCTTATCGGGAGGACAAAGAAAGCGCGTTGCCCTTGCTAGCGCACTTATTAACCCCGCAGATTTACTTATTCTTGACGAGCCGACTAACCATATTGATAATGAAACCGTTGACTGGCTTGAGCAGTATCTGAATAAGCGAAAAGGTGCCCTTCTGATGATTACACATGATCGGTATTTCCTTGACCGGGTTGTGAATCGGATTTTTGAATTGGATCAAGGAAAGCTGTATCCCTATCCAGGTAATTACAGTCGCTACTTGGAGCTAAAAGCTGAGCGTGAGGAGCGAGAAGAGTCTTCTGAACGTAAGAGACAGAATCTCCTACGTAATGAATTGGCTTGGATAAGAAGGGGGGCACAGGCTCGCTCGACGAAACAGAAAGCGCGGATAGACCGTTTTGAGCAACTACAGCTGGGTAAACCGTCAGAAAAAACAGGTAAGGTGGAAATAACTTCGGGAGCAACACGGCTGGGGAAGAAAGTAGTTGAGTGTTTACATCTCCATAAAGAGTACCCCGGACGAGGTGTAGTCATAGAAGATTTCAGTACTATTCTTTCCCGACATGATCGAATCGGAATTATTGGTCCCAATGGAAGTGGAAAATCTACGTTACTGAATTTATTAGCTGGGCGAATTCAACCGGATCAAGGAAAATTAGAATGGGGACCCACGGTCAAAATCGGGTATTTTACCCAAGAAAATGTAGAGCTGAATCCTAATATCAGGGTTATCGACACGGTAAAAGAAGTCGCAGAGGTTATTCAAACTCCAGATGGTGGGATTATAACTGCGTCCCAGATGCTTGAGCGCTTTCTCTTTACGCCTGCTCAACAATGGACTCAAGTGGAGAAGCTTTCTGGGGGAGAAAAGAGACGCCTTTTCTTACTACAAGTCCTTATGGATGCCCCTAATGTATTATATTTAGACGAGCCAACGAATGATTTAGACATTCAGACATTAAGTATCTTAGAAGAATATTTAGAAGATTTCCAAGGTGCAGTTGTCGTAGTATCTCATGATCGGTATTTTTTAGATCGAGTCACAGAGAAGATACTCTCTTTTGAAGGGAATGGAATGATTCGTTCGACTGTCGGAAATTATTCTGAGTATCGGGAGCAGTTACAACGGATTTCCCTTGAATCTCAAAGTACAGGTGGAACGAGCATTCCAAAATCAGAACCAACCCAAGTTGACTTTCCAGGGAAGATAAAAGAACGATCACCAAAAATGAGCTATAAAGAGCAACGAGAATATGAACAGATTGAGGAGCTTATCACAGAGTGTGAAAGCGAGCTACAGAAAGTTACTCAAGAAATGAATGAAGTAGGTAGTGAGTATGGCAAGCTAAATGAACTCCTTATAACTCAAGAAACCCTCGAAAAAAGGCTCGAGGATTATTTTGAACGCTGGACCTATCTGAATGAACTTGCAGAACGAATCGCACAAAGTAAATCCTAATAAATTTAGTAATGGAGGAACATTTAAATGGACAAGAATATTGAGCTTATGAAAAAAATTATTGAAGAAAAAAAGAAGAAGAGTTCACAACAAGGTGGCCCAATCAAAGCTTCACAGAAAATCGGCGAAAAAAGGGGCGGGATAAAGGCATTTAAAAAAGGTGGAATGTTTGATAAGTAGGGAATTGTCTTGTACAGTTATTGAGGAGTATAATTTTAGATAGATTTAATCAGGGAGTGTTTAGCATGCTTATCGTTCTTGCTTACCTAACCGCTAATATTTTAGCTAACTTATCAGTGACCTATTTCGGACCAATTTCTACTCCAATCAATGCTTTTCTACTCATCGCTTTTGATTTAGTAGCCCGGGATAAACTTCATGAGAGTTGGAAGCATAGACATTTATGGCCTAAGATGCTTTTACTCGTCGGGACTGGAGCTCTTCTTTCCTGGTTTCTTAACCGTGGAGCAGGTCAGATTGCAACGGCCTCCTTCATAGCTTTTTTACTTACGGGAATAACTGATACCATAGTTTATCAGATTCTGAAAAATCATACACGCTTTTGGAAAGTGAATGGCTCGAATGTTGTTTCGGCAGCGGTTGATTCTATTGCTTTCCCAACGATTGCCTTTGGAAGCTTTATACCATGGGTTATTCTTGGGCAGTTCGGTGCGAAAGTTCTCGGAGGATATATATGGTCTTTGATTCTTTATCGGGGTGATAAACCCAGCTTTAAAGACTCTTTGAAAACTACTTAAAATGAGCAACCTCCTAGCGGGGGTTGTTCTCGTCTAAAAAATTTTAAAACACTAATTAAAATATAATATACATAGGAGATGTTTAGGTTGGTTTCTGATAGATTGAGTAAACAGATTGAGTTTATTGTTGCTATTGATAAACTAAAACACATAACCCGTCAAAATATCGTTATTGGTACTACACGGAATGAAAATGATGCTGAACACTCTTGGCATCTTGCGGTAATGGCGATGCTTCTCTCTGAGTATGCGGCGGATAAAAATATTGATATCTTACGCGTTATAAAGATGGTGCTCGTCCATGATTTGGTTGAAATTCATGCTGGGGATACCTTCTGCTATGATGAAAAAGGATATGAAGATAAAGCCGAACGCGAGCAAAATGCAGCAGATCAATTATTCAATATCCTTCCTTGCGATCAGGCTCAAGAAATCATGGAGCTCTGGCGAGAGTTTGAAGATATGAAAACTCCAGAGGCTGCTTTTGCCTCAAGCCTTGACCGCTTCCAGCCCTTACTTTTGAATTACAATACGGATGGGCATACCTGGAAGAGGCCTGGTATTACAAGTGACAAAGTATTAAAGCGGAATGATGTCACGGAAGCAAATGCTCCTGTACTTTATGATTATGTAAAAGAGCTGATTGAAAGTTCAATCGAAAAGGGAATCCTAAAGAGGTAGAGAATGAAGATTTTAATCGATGCTGATGCCTGCCCGAAAACGGTATTGCAGATTTGCTTAAAGTATGGACACGAATATGGAATACCAGTTTGGACGGTAGCGAGCTTTAATCATGAAATCATTTCTGATTACCATGTTGTCGTAGGAAACAGCTCTCAAGAAGCAGACCTTAAGGTAATGAATCTTACAGAACCAGGGGACATTATAGTAACGCAGGATTTTGGGTTAGCAGCGATGGTTTTAGGGAAAAGGGCAAGAGCAATAGGGCCCTCGGGAAAGGAATATAGCATGGAAACAATAGATGTTTTGTTAGAGGAAAGGGAACTTAAAGCTAAGTTTCGACGCTCAGGTGGAAGAACCAAAGGGCCGAGCAAACGAACGAGTGAAGATGATACACATTTTGAAAAAACCTTAGTACTGCTTTTGGAAAAATCTAAGAAATAGGATATAAGACATAAAGTGTGAAAATAATAAAATTGAAGTTAAGAATTTTAGTGTCATGATAGAAATACTATAAGAAGGTGAAATGTTGGAATTACTTGAGGCCATAAAAGGAAGACGCAGTACCCGAAGGTTTAAAGAACATGAGGTCTCTTCGGAGACTATTCAGGATTTACTCAATCTCGCTGTATGGGCTCCGACCGCTTCGAATGTTCAACCTTGGGGATTTCTCGTCATTCAAAATCGAGAAATTATGAAAGAAATCTCGGACCAAGCTAAGGCAATTCTTTTGGAACATATGAAGGATCGTCCAAGCTTGGAGCAGTATCGTGCAAGTATGGTGAATCCGAAATTTCATATCTTCTACAATGCACCTGCTTTAGTTCTTATATATGGCAAAAAAGATCACCCTTATACCCCAAATGATTGTAGTATGGCAGCACAAAATCTTATGTTGGCGGCTTGGGAATTAGGGCTGGGTACGTGTTGGATAGGATTTGCTCAGGCTTTATGTGATTCAGTCGAGTTTAAAGAACGATTCCATATTCCCGGTGACTTTTCTCTTATTGCCCCAATTATCATTGGCTACAGGGAGCAAGAATCACCGAAGCCGATTCCTCGGCGAGAATATCCCATTTTTGAATGGATTAAATAATTATAATGAGTGGCCCTGGTGGACAGAATTGTTTTGTCTTCCAGGGCATTTTTAATTGCTGCTCTCTAACCTATGTAGTAAAAGGGGGTGTAAGTATTATGCGCTTTGGACGGAAACTCAGCGTAGAAAATTGATTGTATATTCTATGCCTCTTTATCCTTCTCTGGAGTTGGGTGATTTCTAAGTTCATGCTCTAAGGTGAAGAGCTTTTCGGTAAGATCTTGGTTTTTGGCGAGGAGACGGTCATTTTTATCTAAAAGAAGGTCCAATTTTTGGCTATATTCTACTTTTACGGTTTGCTCCCTCTCTAAGACCTTTCGGTCAGCTTCAAGATGTACCTTATCCATCTGTAACTTTTGAATTTCCTTAAGTTGTTTGAATTCGTTATCAAAGGAAACTCGAAGCCTCTGGATTTCTTTCTCTGATTCCGTACTGGAAGCGTTTAATCTAAGCTGCGTGGATACTTCCGCTTCAGTAAGTTGTTGCTCTAGCTTTGAAATTACTTGATGTGCAGTATCAAGTTCCACCTGAAGGCTTCCATATTCCTGTTTTAATGTGAGGTTTTCGTCCTGCAATTCAGCTATATTTTCAAATAGGATAGAAGCCTCAGTAAGTTTACTTTCTAAATCAATTACCTTATGACCTAACAGATCGATTGTCATCCGATTTGCACGATTAGTTTCCTCATGCTCGTGATTGCGCTGGTGAATTTCTTTAAAACGATTTTCAGTCTCTCCTTTTTCCTTAGCGTACTTATCAAGTTCCTTTGACAGATTACTCTTCTGCTTTTGGAGATCTTCGAGTGCTTCTTTATATTGGGCGTTTTGTCCTTCCAATCGGGTTGTATAATCTTTCTTGAGATCCTGAACTTTTTGCAAGGAACCTAGGAAGATGTTTTCGACTCGATTGAGGTGATAGCGGATCTGCTGCATATCATCACTTTTGTCGATTTCACTTCCTGTTTCTAATTCCGTATAGTATCGAGTGACCATTGCAGCAAATAAATCCTTATGACTTAAACCAGTCTTTTTTGTTAACTCTTGGACTCGCTCAGTGACATCAGACGTCGTCTTTACAGAATAAGAATCGGGTTTATTAAGTATCTCTTCACTCATTATTTAACATCTCCTAAACTGAGAATATAAAAGGTATTCGGGTATACAATGGCATACTGATTATACTATACATTTATGTAAGTATACTAGTATTCATTTGGTATACTATCTAGTAGAAGATGTCGATTTTTTGTTTCGTGGAGCAATTTCGAGGAAATAATAATTAATCTTCGTTAAAAAATGAATGTAACACAAGAAGAGTGTGTAACATTCGCGCAAAACCCTGAATCCCTTGGTAGATGGCGTTTTGCGGGGATTTTTGCACAGGAATATAAATTATCGTATAGAATCAATGTTACATAAATTTGTGATATAATGTTTTAGTCACATAAGGAGAAAGGACAGAATTTTTAGGTGTAAATAATGGTGTTGGTTTCCAGGATGAATCCAAGGACAATATTGAGAGGGTATAGTGAAGGTATTATTGTTAGTTTAAGAAGGAGAAAAGCATGGAATTCGTTGAACCAATCAGAGAACGGAAGAAAATCGAGGCAATAAAGAAGCTTCTTAGAGGAAGTAATCTTCGAGATCACGTGCTATTTACGCTTGGAATCAATTCGGGACTGCGGGTTAGCGACTTACTAACGCTCCAAGTTGCTGATGTAAGAGATGAAAAGGGCAAAATAAAGGACCGTGTGACTCTCAGAGAAAAGAAAACAGGAAAGTCTAAGACTTTCCCGTTTAGTGAGAACGTAGTTAAAGCATTAAAGGAATATATTGGCGAAAGCGACTTAAAAAATGATGAGGCACTTTTCCCATCTAGAAAGGGTGGTGGAGCAATCACTCGTCAGCAAGCTTATAGAATTCTAAATGATGCAGCAAAGGCAGTAGGTATAAAGGATAGGATTGGTACACACACCCTAAGAAAAACGTTCGCCTATCATGCTTATATGGCCGGTGTAGATATTACTCGCATTCAGGCTCTTTTAAATCACTCTTCACCAAGTGAAACACTAAGGTATATTGGAATAACACAGGATGAACTTGATGATGTATACTTGAATTTGAACCTTTAAGAGAATGTAAATTTTGTCGATTCTCTTTACATTTTTTTACAAAAGGAACTGCAGCTTTTCTAGCGAAGTAGTTTATGAAGGTTCTATTTCAAGAAACTAATTACTTAATATTTTTGAAAGGTGATTAAATGACTACAGTTCAATATCGTCTTAGAGAAATCTCTTTCCGTCTCATACGTGTTAGAGATTTTTTGCCGGATCCTTTTTGGTTTGGATCCTTTATTATTGGGGTTATTAAAGTGCTTTCCTTCATGGGTTTAACAACTTCCTGGAATAACAATTGGGTATTCTTTTTCTCTCCATTTTTTAATTTTTCTACTCTTATAGCGATATCCTTTACTTTACTGTATTATGCTCTTGCTTTACTCTTTAAAGGGCGAAGTCGTCTTTGGATTACTTTAATCTTAAATACGATTCTTACAACATTTTTAATTTTTGACTTAATGTATTTCCGCGGGTACTCAAACTTTCTTTCGGTATATCTTCTCAAACAGGCTACTAATCTAGATAACTTGGGAAGTACCGTGGTTTCTATGCTACGCATCTATGATATAATCTTTGTTTTAGACCTTCTTGTAAGCTATATTGTCCTATTCAAATTCAAGTTCTTAGGCCAACGAATTAGGCGCCGTGTTCCATTGTTTGTACTTTTCATCGTTCTGGCAACAGGGTATATTTACTATGCCCACTATCAATATGATGTCGTCGAAAATGGACAGAATCACATCGTATTTCGAATTTGTTGGACTCCAACAGATACAATGAGAAATCTGTCACCGATTGGATACCACCTTTATGATAGCTACGTATATTTTGAAGAAAACCGTTCAATCCAACTAACAGATAATCAACAAAAGGAAATTAAAAACTGGTACGTCGAGAATCAAGAAAATTCAAGTGATAACGAATTTAAAGGGCTTCTTGCAGGGAAAAATTTGATTCTTATTCAAGTTGAATCCTTGGAAAATTTCGTACTGAATCAGACCTACGAGAATCAAGAAATTACTCCAACGCTAAATCGCTTGCTTCAGAATAGCATCTACTTTCCTAACTTCTATGAACAAGTATGGAATGGTACAACTTCCGATGCGGAGCTGTTAGCGAATACTTCAGTCTACCCAGTAAGGCGTGGAAGTACTTTCTTCCGATTTCCACAGAATAGTTATAACTCTCTTCCCAAATTGCTAGAGCAAAAAGGGTATACTACTCAAGCAATTCATCCTGACAAGGGGTCATACTGGAACTGGAAGCAGGCATTGACTGCAATTGGATTTAAAAATACGATCGATGCATCTGCCTTTAACTTGGAAGAACAGATAGGGCTCGGTTTAAGTGATGGGAGTTTTCTTCGTCAAGTTGCTCCTATCCTAAAAGAGACAAAGCAGCCTTTCTATAACTTTATGATTACTTTAACAAGCCATGGACCTTTTGAATTACCAAACGAGTACCGCGAATTAAAATTGGAACCTGATATGGATAAAACTAAGCTCGGAGGATACTTCCAAAGTCTTCATTACACGGATAAGCAAATTGGTGTTTTTCTTGAAACCCTCGAAAAGGAAGGACTTTTAGAGAATACAACTGTCGTAATCTATGGTGATCATGGCGGAATTCATAAGTACTATAATGATGAACTTGCGGGGATCCAACCCCAAGAGGAGTGGTGGAAAAATTATGACAAGAAAGTACCTTTCATTATTTACAACAAGGGAATGAATCCTAAGGTTATTGAAGCCACGGGCGGCCAAATTGATATTCTTCCTACTATCGCTTATCTTATGGGAATCGATAAGGATAAGTATTCGCAAACTACCTTAGGGCGGAACCTCCTGACCACTCAGAAAGATTATGCCGTTCTTTCTGATGGAACCTTCGTAGGAAAGAATATGGAAATGCAAGAACATGTAAGTAAAGGAATTGATATTGCGGATCTTCTCATTCAAAGTAATTATTTCGAGAGCCTTGCTTCTGGTAAACCTTAATTGTTAAATCTAATGATGTAATACGATATAATAAAGAAACAACTTGCTCGTAGTGTCTGAACAAGTTGTTTCTTTATGTGCTCTATCCCCAAAGCTCATTGTTTTGATAGATATTTCCTCGGAGCTCATTATCTGAAATGCCCATAATCTCTCGAGTGGACGAGTTTTCATGATTCTGAAGTTTGAAACTGGCTGTTTTTTCATCCCAGATTACTCTAAACAAACAAGATTCTATCTCTACTAAATCATCTTGATAGACTTCTACTCCGTTTCTGTCCATTAACCCAGTGTACAGGAGAAGTACGTACTTGTGGATAGGCTCCCAGGATCGGCCAGGAACACTTATAGCAAAGAGAGCAGAACTCTGAGTATCAAAAGTAATGGCAAGGGGTTTAACCATTTTCAACTTTACTTTATCCCAGGCTTTGAATTTTAGATTCAGCATAATCTTTTAGTCCTCCAAGAAGTTAATTAAAATATTGCCCAAAAATTTGGCTTCGTTTATCAGTTATACGTTTGTTCAAATGAGTTTAAGTGTGACTCAAAAAAGTTTATCTGTGTCTACAAACCTAAAAAACTATAAAGCTTACTTTAATACAACAAAAGAGGAAATAGCATTTCTTGAATGTATCGCTATTTCCTCTTTTAAATTTTTGCTTTAGCTCGTGAGTTGTTCAGAATCAAAGACTACTTGATTCAACATATCTACGGCCATTTCCAACTCAATACCTTTAACCTGCATGATTTCACTCGTCAAAATTTGTCGAGCATTATTGAGCATAGTGTTGTCTTCAGTTCCGAGTTTATGTCGTTTACTTTTGCGCATCAAGTCACGGACGATTTCTCTAGCTTTATAAATATCGCCGCTCTTTATTTTTTTTCGGTTAATATCTCTATAGTAACGGTTGTTGCTTTCAAACATTATCGGGTCAGTATCGCCCTGATAAAACGCATGCAGGACATCTTCGATTACTTCTTCATTGACTACTTGGCGTATACCTAAGTCTTTAGTTTTCCCAAGTGGAATCATGATTTCCATATTAACGTGAGGTATCTTCAACAGGTAATATTGCCCTTTTACCCCAAGGACTTCTTTTTCCTCGATAGAATCGATAACCCCTGCACCATACATTGGATATAGAATTTTATCACCTACTTGAAACATCGAGCCACCTCCTGTTGCTTACAAATATATTATATCATAAAAAGAGTGATTAAGGAAATCTAATATTTTAACACAGGTTTTTTGCGGATGTCAAACTTTTTTTGATTCCCATGTATAATTCTCAAAATGAGATTCCACAAATGAATTGGTTTCGAATAATTTAGTTATTGATAAGTGTTAGCGACATTTGCCTTGAGTATTAGTAAATTTGTTTAAGTTCATGCACCAACGTAATAATTGCTAAAAACGACCGTTGAAGTAATTATTATGGAATATTAAGAATATTCGTGATATTATTCTGATACTCCTATGTAAAAAGTGAATTAGGCAGCGGAACTAACTTCTAAGGACAACTAGGGAACATAGGAAAAGAAAATAAAGTTGAAAGGGGAAAGGCCTATGGCAAATGTCCAGGAGCTATACCGGGCCAAAAAGAAAACCGCTGAAGAAGCAATCCGATTGATTAGTGATGGAGACTCAATTTCTGTACCCGTAGGAGTAGGAGAGCCGCCAAATCTGTTGAATGCACTATCCGATCAAAGGAGAAACTTTCTCGATGTAAAAGTGTTACAGATTCTCCCACTCAGAAAATTTGGGTATTATGACCCAGAAACGGCTCAGAACGTTCGTCACGTATCTCTATTTCTTGGTGGGCCTACTCGTGCAGGAATGAAAGAAGGTTGGGTCGATTACATTCCGAACTATTTCCGTGAAATTCCTCAATTGATGGAAGAAGGTTTAATCCCAGTCGATGTTGTTTTCACTTTGGCTGCCCCCATGGATAAACACGGTTTTTTCTCAGTGAGTTTAGGTACGGATTATACGATGTCTGCCATTAAGAAGGCTAGGGCAATAATCCTTGAGGTTAATCCTCATGTTCCATTCACTTATGGGAATTGTCTGGTTCATATCTCTCAAGTTACTGCACTAGTTGAGAATGAAGATCCCTTACTTGAAGTGGGGCTTCCCAAACTTGGACCGGTGGAGGAACGAATTGGCGAATATGTTGGAGAGATGATCCAAGATGGTAACACGTTGCAGATAGGTTTCGGGGCAATTCCTGATGCAGTGGTTATGCAACTTAAAAATAAACATGACTTAGGAATTCACACTGAAATGATTGGCGATGGGATTCTTTCTCTTATTGAAGCCGGAGTAGTGACTAACCAGAGCAAGAATTATATGAAGGGAAAGATGGTTGCGACCTTCGCTCTTGGCTCCAAAAAACTTTATGATTTCATGGATCATAATCCTACTTTAGAGATGCATCCGGTAAGTTTCACAAATGACCCTGCCTTAGCCTGTCATAATGATAACCTTATAACGATTAATGCTTCTATGCAGGTCGATTTCATGGGGCAGTGTAATTCTGAGAGCTTTGGACCTGTGCCCTATAGTGGGACCGGAGGACAAGTAGATTTTGTTCAGGCAGCCAATCGTTCAAAAGGGGGTAAATCATTCATAGTCCTTCCCTCCACAGCCAAAAATGGAACGATTTCTCGGATTGTTCCCATGATTTCTGAAGGATCCGTAGTTACTACGAGTAAAAATGATGTTCACTACGTCGTGACAGAGTATGGAGTCGCCAAACTCCGTGGAAAGACCTTAAAACAGCGTGCTCAAGAACTCATAAATATTGCACACCCTAATTTCCGAGATGAGCTTAATGCTCAGGCTCGGGCCATGAACTTATTATAAAAGAAACGGTGAAGGAAAGGGGAATTGCGAATGGGAAGTCATCAGCCTAAACCTCGTTGGGGGCAACCACTCACAGGATTGATAGCCCTCTCCCTATTTACTTTGATTGCCTTAGTTGTGTGGTGGATATTTGTTGATCCACGTGGCTTGTTTCATACATATGAGCAGCCTTTTCTAGCCTTTATGGCATGGATGATTCTAGTGGGTCTCTGGCAACACATGATTTTTGGAGATTATCCTTTTGAAAATTTATCCCCTGGAAAGCGACTCGTTGTTCAAGCTTCGATTAATGTTGCCGCTGTCTGGTTTATTATCTATGTCATATTTGGAGAGCTCATTGGTCGCTTATCGATACCCTTCTGGAGCCTTGAAGCCCTTCATAATGCTATGCCTAGCTTAAGTGAGCATTCACTTGCTGATACAGTGGGTGCAGCTCTGACACTGTTTGTACTTATTGGATTTTTCACGTATGCTTTTTGGACGATTGCCTTTCAAAAATGGCCATTTGTTGGTCTTAAACAACCAGCGCTGGGCCTTGCTGAATGGGGAATTACTACAGTCTTTACGGTTATATTCTTTGGGTTATTAATCTTTCCACACTTTGCAACCTATCTCGCGAGTAAAGAGTTCTTTGGGCAGACGATCTGGTGGGGAGGACTCTCTGCAATGATTGGAGGAAAAAGCTCAACCGTTAATTTCAATGTAGGCTGGTGGGAATGGGCGATTGTTTACCTGTTCATGACTGCGAATGTTTGGGAGGGTAAGCCATGGCACCTTATTAAAAAGCAGCCCTTGCGTGGGATTGTTACCGTGCTAGGTATATTTACATTAGCACTTCTCACTGTAAAGATTCTAATGACTGGGATGAATGTCATTTACGGTCCAGTGGATACTGTAGCCAAGGATGGAATTATGAATTTAGAATATCGTTATTATCACACAGCGACATTGGCTGGATTTACACTTTTCCCGTTCCTCATTTGGAATCATTACTTTGATAATTGGCCCCAAAAATATGGAGTGGTTACCGGGTGGCTCATTAGAACAGTAGGGGTATTTATCATCGCAGCAATTCTTGCCTTTATCTACTATGCAGTGTGTGAACCCGTACTTGGCTTACCCTCCATATTTGCGAATAATCTTATTGAATATCAAGGAAGACACCTTAATAACAAACCTCTTGTCTGGTTATTTTGGTGGATTATCCCCTTATTATGGAATGACTGGTTTGCTCACAAGTGGCCCTTCTATATTGAAGAGAAAACTAGTGTCAGCCACACAGAGAATCATTCTACCCAAGCTTAATCCGCAGTAATATCGTCTAATAAATACGACCTCGCATCGTTTGGGTGCGAGGTCGTTTCTAAATAAGGAGCCGGTGTATTATAACTCTTTATTGAATATCCAGCTTATCTTATTCTATATTACTTGTTTCGAATCTTGCTGTTGTAATCGTACGATTTTTTGCTTGCGTTTAGTTAAGGAAAGTATCACTCCGAAAATAACCAGGGTAAAGCCAATCCAATGGTAAAAGGCTAAGGACTCGTTAAGGATAATGACGCTTAAAGCGATGCTAAAGACATGTTGAAGATTATTAAAAATTGAAGCTTGACCACTTCCGATTTTGCTTATTCCATAAAGGTTTAGGAAGAAAGCAACACCAGCGGAGAGAAAGCCCATATAAAATACGATGAGCCATGCGGAGATAGACAAGGGCTTCCACCCCTCAGAAATAAGTTGCCAAGTACCTAACGGAATTAACATAACAATAGCAAAGATAAGAGAATATACACTTGTAACGAGGGAAGAGAACTTTTCCATGACACTTTGGCCGATTAGGTTAAACAGACCAATGGATAAAACATTGATAAAGAGAATCATCTCACCAAGACCAAGTTTAAACGATAAGATATGTGTCGGTGAACCTTGTGTAAAGACAATGAGAAGGCCAAGAAATGATATAGACATACCTATAGCTTGAAACTTTGAGGGCTTAATTTTATGAAGTACAAATAGGAGTATATTGGTTATCACGGGCATAGTGGCAAAAACAATGGAGGCATTTGTTCCAGTTGCATGCTCTAAACCCATTAGCAAAGAAATATAGGGGATAGTTATACCAAACATCCCTACGATTAAGAGTTGCAATAACTCACGTTTATTGGGCCTGGGCGCATTCTTAATATGGGACCAAGCTAATGGCAGAAGAATGACTAGCGCTAAAACCGCACGTATTGCCGATAAAGTAAGTGGGGGAAGTTCGCCAGCAATCAGGCGTCCTGCTATTACATTACCACCATATATGAATGAGGAAATAAGAATGAAAAAATAAGCTTTAATGACATTTTTACTGACCGATACCGTTTGCTGCATATTAATTCCCTCTAATTCAGAAAATAATTTCAAAATATAATCTTATGGGCATTTTATCATTATACACCTTCAAAGCTCGTACAGGAACTTTCGAGTTTGGAGAAAATCTTATATATGCAGGAAAACCTCAAGAGTTGGAGAACATATTTTAAAGTTATATGAATAAAAGGAGAGACTACGAATGGCACATCTACTTAACCCTATTAAAGCAGGTTCATTAAATTTATCGAATCGTTTAGTTATGCCCCCTATGGCCACATCGAAGGCTGAATCGGATGGAAAAGTAAGCCAGGCAATTTTGGATTATTATGCAGAAAAATCCCAGGGGGGTTACTTATCCTTAATTATTATAGAACATAGTTTTATAGCTCTTGAAGGAAAAGCTAGTCCTCAGCAGCTTTCTATTGCAGAGGATAGTGTAATTCCAAATCTACAAAAACTTGCTCAAGTGATTCAAGGAAATGGATCAAAATGTATGATGCAATTAAATCATGCAGGAAGTGCAACGAGTGAGGAATGTACGGGTATGACCCCAGTTGGACCTTCGGCCGTCCCAAACCCTCGCAGAGGGGGTATCCCTCACGAACTCACGCATGATGAAATTAAAGGGGTTATCAATGCCTTTAAGGCAGCTGCACACAGAGCAAAAGATGCTGGTTTTGATGGAGTGGAAATCCATTCTGCTCACGGATATCTTCTAAATCAGTTTTTCTCTCCACTCACAAACAAGCGAACCGATGAATATGGTGGAGATGTATTTCAGCGCATTCGCATTCATCTTCAAGTGATTGAGGCGGTACGCTCCGAAGTGGGGGAGGAGTATCCGATACTTTTACGTTTAGGCGCTTCGGATTTTGCCGAGGGTGGTGCGACAATCGAAGATAGCCTCATCGCTGCGCAAGAGTTCGAGAAAGCTGGAGTGAATATCCTTGATATCTCGGGAGGCTTTTCAGGCTATAGCGTACCCGGCCTTACTGGTCAAGGATATTTTTCTCCCCTTTCAGAAGCAATCAAAAAAGTCGTATCTATCCCAGTTATTCTAACAGGGGGAATTACCGAGGCCCAGGCTGCTGAAAAATTGTTAGCAGAAGGTAAAGCTGATCTTATCGGAGTGGGACGCGCACTACTTCAGAATTCCAAATGGGCGGAACAGGCGACGAACAGCTTGAGCTAATTTAATTTGGAATTGTAGTGCTTAATTCCTAATACTAATAAACTATATGGGATATAACTACTGAGAGTAAATATGGCAACACTCAACAATCTAGTATGGATTATAAGTGGCATTTCCTGCTCATCAATTAACAAAAGGAACGATCCTACCTCAAAAAGACCGATATAGTAACCTAGAAATAAGAGGAAGCCCCACTGATAGGGAATCTTTAATAGATACAAGGCAAAGGGTATTGCAACAAGCATACTTACTGGGTTAATAAGTATCCCTACTATATTGGATAAGAAACCAAGAGCAGTAAAAACGATTAAGAGAATAATCCTCATCTTAATCCCCCCTCATTAATACCTATTCGAAATCAGCTTTGCTCATGCAATATGAAACCATAAGAGTATTGTTTAGGGAACACTAGTAAAGGTCATGGGCAGATTCTGTCCATGACCTTTTACTGTGGTATACTAAATGAATACAGTTTAAGTCCAATTAAAGGAATACAGAAATGGGAGAGAACCAATGGGGAAAAGCTTAGTCCTAACAGAAAAACCCTCCGTCGGACGCGATATCGCGAAGATATTAGGTTGCAATCAAAAAGGTAATGGATGCTTAATTGGATCTAAATACATTGTTACTTGGGCACTTGGCCATCTTGTAACACTAGCCGATCCAGAGGCTTATGATGAACGCTATAAAACCTGGAGACTCGAAGATCTGCCAATGCTTCCTAAGCAGATGGAATTAGTCATTATCAGAGAAACGTCGAAGCAATATGCGGCTGTGAAACAACTCTTAAAACAGGCAGATGTAGTGGAGCTCATTATTGCGACTGATGCAGGACGTGAGGGAGAACTCGTGGCTCGGTGGATTATCCAGAAAGCTGGCTGGAGAAAACCTATTAAACGCTTATGGATTTCTTCGCAAACGGATAAGGCAATAAAAGAAGGCTTCAATAACTTGAAACCAGGAAAGGACTATGAGAGGCTCTATGCAGCGGCAGAAAGCCGTGCTCAAGCGGACTGGTATGTAGGCCTCAATGTAACACGAGCGCTCACATGCAAATATAATGCGCAGCTATCTGCGGGAAGGGTACAAACCCCGACTCTTGCTTTAGTAGTAGACAGAGAAAATGAGATTGATAAGTTCGTCCCGAAAGATTACTGGACTATAGTTGCCTTAGCAAAAGGATTTTCACTGAGATGGCAGGATAAAATTAGTGGGCAAACTCGAATTTTTGATTATAAAAAAGTAGAGCAGATACTTGCCAAGATTAGCGGTAAAGCTGGGCAGATCGTTGATATCCATAAAGAGACAAAGAAAGAATTGCCTCCATTGGCTTATGATTTAACAGAGCTCCAAAGGGATGCAAACAGGAGATATGGCTATTCCGCAAAAAAGACTTCTTCCATTATGCAGCAACTCTATGAGCACCATAAAATTGTTACTTATCCAAGAACAGATTCGCGTCATATCACCGAAGATATTGTACCAACACTCCTTGAACGCTTAAAGACGATTGCAGTAGGTCCTTTTGTTGACTTGGCTCGAAGTGTAATGCGAAATAAAATAAGTCCAACAAAACGACTAGTAGACAATTCTAAAGTGAGTGACCATCATGCTATTATTCCCACTGAACAACCCGTATTCTTAGCAAATCTCAGTCAAGAAGAGTATAGAATTTATGATTTAATTGTGAGGCGCTTTATTGCTGTCCTCTCCCCAGCCTTCGAGTATGAACAGACCATCATTAAAATGGATCTTCAGGGAGAAAACTTTACTGCTAAAGGTAAAATTATTAAGCAAAAGGGATGGCGAATTGTCTACGAGGAAGGTAATCCAACAGAGGAAGAAAAGGATAACGAGGAACAAGAGCAAACTTTACCTGAACTTAAGCGCAAGGAGAAATTAGAATTGCTCTCAGTCAAATCGCTTTCCGGAAAAACAAAACCACCGAAACGTTATACAGAAGCAAATCTACTCACAGCAATGGAACATCCCGGTCAACACATTGAAGATGAGACTTTAAGGGAGGCTCTAGAAAAGACAAGTGGACTTGGAACACCGGCTACCCGAGCTGATATCATCGAAAAGCTATTTAACTCCTTCTATATGGAGCGAAATGGGAAGGAAATTATACCTACTTCTAAAGGAATTCAACTCATTGGACTAGTTCCGGCAGAACTAAAATCTCCTGAGCTAACCGCGAAGTGGGAACAACAGTTGAGCGAAATTAGTAAAGGTCGAGAAAATCAAAAACACTTTATTAATGGAATCACAGACTATGTGAATAAACTCGTGTCAGAGGTCATTGGGAGTAGCCAAACTTTTAGACATGATAATATGACAAGAGCAAAGTGCCCTGAGTGCGGTAAGTTTCTCCTGCAAGTCAAGGGTAAACGAGGAGAAATGCTCGTCTGCCAAGATCGGGAATGTGGATACAGACAAGGGCTCTCAGTACATTCTAATGCCAGGTGCCCGCAATGTCATAAGAAAATGGAACTACGGGGTGAAGGCGAAAATAAGATTTTTACTTGTGGTTGTGGTTACCGGGAGAAGTTATCAGCCTTCACCAAGCGAAAGGATCAGGAGGGAAAAGGGTCATATAATAAAAAGGAAGTAAATCAGTACTTGCAAAAACAGAAGAATGAAACTCCTGTTAATTCAGCCCTGGCAGATGCACTTTCTAAGTTAAATCTGCCGAAGTGACCAGGTAAAGAAGCCCTCTCATTGTAGAAATACTACTTTGAGAGGGCTTCTTATATACTTAATTAGACTTATATCGTTCTGAAAGGTAAGACAAGCTCATATATTTAATTACAGATTTTCGGTCCAATATCCTTAAGGAGACTTAGTATTCTTCAAATTCCTATATCCTAATTCGTGAACTTAGTTTTTTCTAGTAAATAGAATATCCGAGTTGGTTAGAAATTTATGAATAATTGAACTATATTTAGGGAGTTTTTTTATGGTAAAAGAACTATTTCTGTTAGAAAAAGAAATATATCTCTTCAACCGAGGAGAGTTATATCATAGTTATCTTAAGTTTGGGGCCCATGTCATCACTCAAGAAGGTGTGTCAGGGATTCATTTTGCAGTATGGGCTCCCCAAGCACTTCAAGTCTGTGTCTTAGGAGAGTTTAACGGATGGTGTGGGGACAAGCATCAGATGGTGAAGTCAGGAGACACCGGAGTATGGACATTATTTATCTCTGAACTTGAGGAAGGGGAGCTTTATAAGTATGAAATTCTCTCAGGAGGAGGAGATACTTATATAAAAGCGGACCCTTTTGCATTTCATTCAGAGTTACGACCCGCAACAGGTTCTATTACGTATTCTCTTGAGGGGTATTCTTGGCTTGATAAGGGCTGGATGGAGCAACGTATTAAAAAGAACTTTAAAGACCTACCGCTCTCGATTTACGAAGTCCACCTTGGTTCATGGAAGAGAAGTAAAGACGGTCGGTTCTTAACATACAGAGAGTTGGCATCAGAACTTATAGATTACGTACTAAAGATGGGATATACCCACATTGAACTTCTACCACTAATAGAGCATCCTTATGACGGCTCTTGGGGGTATCAGGGAACAGGATATTATTCTAGCACCAGTCGCTACGGTACTCCTCATGATCTAATGGCCTTAATCGATCAATGTCACCAAGCAGGGATTGGAGTAATTCTTGATTGGGTTCCGGGACATTTCTGTAAGGATACTCATGGTTTAGGGCGATTTGACGGAACCCCTCTCTATGAAAAGGATGTGCATGTACACTGGGGAACCTACAAGTTCGATTTTTCTAGAACTGAGGTATGGAGTTTTCTCATTTCTAACGCCATTTTTTGGTTGGATATCTATCATTTCGATGGATTACGCGTGGATGGAGTTAGCAGTATGCTCTATCTCGATTATGGGAAGGAAGGGCAATCCTGGGAGCCAAATGTCAATGGCGGGAGAGAAAATCTCGAGGCAGTCAACTTTATTAGGCGACTTAATGAACTAATAAATAAGTCATATCCTGATGTATTGATAATCGCTGAAGAAGCCACAGATTGGCCTCTTGTATCTAAGAAAGTAGAGCATAAGGGACTGGGCTTTAGTTTTAAATGGAATATGGGATGGATGAACGACACCTTGCGCTACATGAAATTAGATTTTAATGAACGTAAGAAGCAGCACCAACTGCTGACCTTTTCCTTGATGTACGCTTTTTCAGAAGACTTCGTCCTTCCACTCTCACATGATGAGGTAGTACATGGCAAAAAATCCTTACTAAACAAACTTCCCGGAGATTATTGGCAGAAATTCGCTGGATTAAGAAGTTTATTCTGCTATCTTTTCTGCCATCCTGGAAAAAAGCTTCTATTTATGGGAGGAGAGATTGCACAATTCATTGAATGGCGAGAGGATCGAGGGCTAGATTGGTTCCTTTTAGATTATAAAATGCATAAGCAGTTTCATAGCTATGCACGAAGCTTAAATACCCTATACCTCAGAGAAAAGGCCTTGTGGGAAAATGACTTCAGTTGGTCAGGCTTTGAATGGATCGATGTCCATAACCACGAGCAGAGCATCCTAGTCTTTTGTCGTAAGGCAAAAGCAGAGGACGATTTTCTAGTCATCCTGATTAACTTCCAAGCAGTAGGGTATAAGCGGTTTAGAATTGGAGTTCCCGAAGCAATCGCTTATTGTGAGATTTTCAACTCGGATGAAGAAAGGTTTGGTGGATCAGCCCAAATAAATGAGGAACCTCTAATTGTGGAGAAGATTCCCTGGCATGGTCGAGATTGCTCCCTAGAAATCCAGGTGCCTCCTTTGGGCGCAGTAATATTAAAGCCTGTACTTGAATAGACATAGTAATACGTCAGTTTTTCCCGATGGCTAATTGAGAGAAGTATCGCTAAGCCCCTGGATAACTCACCTAAAGTAAGATACGTTTAAGAGAGGAGTCGGGGAGATGTTCTCTGATAAGAATGGTTTTAAAGATGCATATCTTGAAAAGTTCGCTGAGGTTAAAGGGAAATCACTTGAAGAAGGGACGCTGTGGGATAAGTACTACACCCTTGTCGTTCTCCTCAGGGAAGAAATAAGTTTGTGCAGAGCATTCACCCAGTACGCTTCTTCGAATACTGATCGAGTGAAACAGGTCTATTACTTTTCGATGGAGTTTCTCATTGGCAAGCTTCTAAACTATTATCTCGTTAATATCGGTGTTCAAGATATGGTAAGAGAAGGATTAGTTGAGCTGAATATCGATCTAGAGGACCTGCTAAACCAGGAGAGCGATGCGGGGCTAGGCAATGGAGGATTAGGACGACTGGCTGCCTGCTTCTTGGATTCCATGGCTTTCATGGGAATATCAGGGCATGGGAATGGAATTCGTTATAAGTATGGATTATTTGAGCAGAAAATTATTGACGGCTATCAAACAGAGGTCGCAGATCATTGGTTGAAAAACGGTTACCCCTGGGAGATGCGCAAACCGGACAAATCCATTGTTGTGAAATATAAAGGCGAAGTCCGTGTAGAATGCGTGAATGGGAAACTCATGTTTCACCATGAAAATTATGAGCCCATCCTTGCTGTTCCATATGATATTCCAATCTTTAGTTATGAGAATCCCTTTCTGATAAATAATCTAAGGCTGTGGAGTGCAGAACCTTTATCTTCAGAACTGGATTTGGTTTTATTTAACCAAGGAGAGTTCACGCAAGCCATCAGCTATAAGTCTGAGGTTGAAGCAATTTCATATATTCTTTATCCAGAAGATAGTAACCATTCTGGGAGAGAACTACGCCTCAAGCAGGAGTATTTCTTTGTCGCAGCAGGGCTTGGGGCAATCGTACGTAGTTTTAAAAAGCGCAATGGCTCACTTAAGGATTTTTCGCGGTATGTCTCCATTCATATTAATGATACTCATCCTGCACTATGTATCCCTGAATTGATGAGAATTTTGATTGATGAAGAAGGAATGGATTGGGATGAGACCTGGAATATCACGGTCGATACCATGTCATATACGAATCACACGATTATGCCGGAAGCCTTGGAAAAGTGGCCGGTTGAATTGTTCAAAAATCTTTTGCCGAGAATTCATATGATTATTGAGGAAATCGATCGACGTTTTAGAGAGAAATTCCTGAGACGATTTTATAATAATGATAGTTTGTTACGAACGACACCTATCATAAAAGATGGTCAAGTATGGATGGCAAATCTAGCGGTAATAGGGAGTCATTCCATAAACGGAGTGGCAAAACTTCATACAGAAATTCTAAAAAAACAAGTATTTAAGGATTTTCACCAGATTTATGGATATAAGTTCACGAATCAAACAAATGGGGTAAACCATAGGAGGTTTCTCCTAACTGCTAACCCTTTGTTATCTCAGTTAATCACTGTGGCAATCGGACCGAGTTGGAAGACGAATGCGTTAGAACTCAAGAGGCTTCAAGACTTCAAAGAAGATACTAGCTTTCTCGAACAACTTGCTAAGGTCAAGTACAAGAACAAGTGCCAATTGGCTGAGATTGTTAAAGAAAAACAAGGAATCCTTCTTGATCCTGCTTCGCAATTTGATATCCATGTCAAGAGAATCCATGCCTACAAACGGCAGTTATTGAACATCTTTAAAATAATGTATCTCTATAATTGCTTAAAAGAAGATCCTGACTCAGTCCAGGGTTCACACACCTTCATATTTGGAGGTAAGGCCGCACCAGGCTATCACTATGCAAAAAACGTTATCAAACTGATACATACCGTTGCTCAGAAAATCAACACTGATAAAGAAATTAGTGAAAAACTAAAGGTTATCTTTTTGGAGAACTATAATGTTTCTTTAGCAGAGAGAATTTATCCAGCAGCGGATATTAGTGAACAAATCTCAACCGCGAGTAAGGAAGCCTCAGGCACCGGAAATATGAAATTCATGATGAATGGTGCCCTTACACTTGGAACACTGGATGGTGCCAATGTCGAAATAAAAGAGGCGGTAGGAAAAGATAACATCTTTATCTTCGGATTAACGGCAAGCGAGGTATTAGAGTACAATCAGAATCGAAAATATAAGTCTTGGGATGAATATCATACTAACTCTAACTTAAAAAAAATACTTGACCAGCTAATTTCAGGTTTTTTTAACGAAAAATGTAATGAATTTAGATCAATTTATGACTCCCTACTCCTTTATAATGACGAGTTCTACGTTCTCAAGGACTTTTCTTCATATCTCTCTGCATTTGATGAAATATCCAAACTTTATCTCACTCAAGAGAAGTGGACTCGGACTTCCTTACACAATATCTCGGAGTCTGGTGTGTTTTCTAGTGATAGGACGATTAGTGAGTATGCTCATCAGATTTGGAAGATTAGATGTAGGAGAATTTAAATTGGAGATGAGGGGGAACAAAGGCATGCGTAAAAAGGAATGCATCGCAATGCTACTCGCGGGTGGACAGGGGAGTCGGCTTGGATGTTTAACTCGCAATATTGCTAAGCCGGCTGTTTCCTTCGGGGGAAAATACAGGATCATTGATTTTAGCCTTAGTAATTGTGCACATTCTAACATTGATACCGTAGGTATCCTCACTCAGTATAAACCCTTTGTTCTTAACTCGTATATTGGCATGGGCGCCGCCTGGGATTTTGACAATCTCTTCGGCGGAGTGCATATCCTACCACCCTATGTAGGAGAAAATCAAGGAAGCTGGTATAAAGGGACTGCCAATGCAATCTACCAGAATATGGACTTTATCAACTTTTTTGATCCGGATTATGTACTGATTATATCTGGAGACCACATCTATAAAATGGATTACTATGCAATGCTTAATTTCCATAAGGAACATAATTCAGAGGTCACGATTTCTACAATTGAAGTTCCTTTTGAAGAGGCTTCCCGCTTCGGAATTATGAGCGTCGATTATGAGGGCCGGATTGTAAAGTTTAGCGAGAAACCTCCCGTGGCCGAGAGCAATTTAGCATCTATGGGTGTCTATATATTCAATTGGTCCGTACTTAAGAAGGCTTTAATAGAAGATGAAATAGACCCGGAGTCTGAGAAGGATTTTGGGAAAAACGTAATTCCCCGCCTTTTGAGAGAGGGAGGTAAACTTTATTCCTATACTTTTAAGGGGTACTGGCGTGATGTTGGAACCATCGAGAGTTATTATAACGCAAATATGGAAGTCCTTTATGGTAGGGAATTGTTTAATTTATTTGAGTTGAAGCAACGGATTTTTTCAAATGAAGAAATCCTAGCTCCACAATATATTGGTCCAAAGGCAAGAATTAAGAAAAGCCTTATCGGCAATGGTTGTACAGTATTGGGGCAGGTTACTAATTCCATCTTAGCTGCGGGAGTGTATGTCGGGGAGGATACAGTGATAGAAGATTCTATTCTATTACCCAACTCAAAAGTTCATGATCATGTACTCGTTCGCAAAACCATACTCGGCGAAAACGCTGTCATTTTAGAACATTGTTATATTGGCGAAAAAGCAAAAGGAGACCCTTTTCAAGAAGGAATTACGGTAATCGAAGATAACCATGTGATAACAAGTGGCATGAGGATTGAAGAGGGAATGAATGTCGCCAATAATAATTAAGTAAAAGAGGGGAGGGAGACGACTTGAACAGTGCTATCGGAATTATATTTGGAAACACGAGTTCAAGCATCCTTCAGGGCTTAACACAGGATAGACCGATTGCAGCCGTACCCTTTGGGGGGCGCTACCGACTCTTGGACTTTGCACTCTCAAGCATGGTTAATTCCGGAATTAGGACCGTGGGTTTTGTAACGCCACAGCACTATCGCCCAATGCTTGATCATCTTGGAGCTGGGAAGGATTGGTCGTTAGATCGCAAGTCCGGAGGCCTTTTTATACTACCAGGAGCTATCCACGGTCTAATTAATTATAATAGTAGATTTCGCCTAAAGGATGTTCAGCTGAATATTGAATTCCTTAAAAAGGACTCCGCAGAGAATGTCGTCATCAGTAGCTCAGACCAAGTATTTAATATTAATTATCGAAATATTCTTGAATATCACATTGATGAAGATGCAGATATCACTCTAGTCTATAAAAAAACGGAAAATCACCTAGATTGCAAGGGAAGGGTTAAGCTTAGGGTGAGTGAGGATCAGCGTATTTCTCAAATACTTAGGGAAGAGGAATTAAACGAAGCTAAATTACCTTTACATTACTTTGTCGATATTTTAGTCATACGCCGCCAATGTCTTCTAAGAATTATAGAAGGATATAAAGGCATCGAAACAATTGGGCTTGTAGATATAATTTCTGATAATTTAGAAGTCCTTCGGGTACAGGGTTACCTCTACGATGGATATGTAGGCACAATTCGTTCAGTAAAAGAATACTTTGAACGAAACATGGAACTATTGGACCCGGAAATCCGAAAAACTTTGTTTAGAGCCACGCAGCCTATTCATACCAAAATTAGAGATAATCCACCGACTAAATTTGGTAATCAGTCAAATGTTAAGAACTCTTTGATTTCTAGTGGCTGCTTAATTGAGGGAGATGTAGAAAACTCTATTCTATCGCGTGGAGTGCTTGTAAAAGATGGTAGCAAAATAAAGAACTGTATTATTATGTCTAAATGTATAATTGCCCAAAATTCAATTCTAGAAAATGTTATTCTTGATAAGTTTGCTGAAATAAACGAGGGGAATATCCTTAAAGGAAAGGAAACGAATCCGCTAGTCGTATATAAAAAGGCTATTGTATAGTTTTATCAAATAGACAGCAGAGAAAGAAGTGTGGGGCTGAAAATGAAAGTACTCTTTGCCATTACCGAAGCTGATCCTTTCATTAAAACAGGGGGATTGGGAGAAGTCGGGGGCTCTCTTCCGTTTGCACTACAGCAACAAGGGGTGGAAGTTCGGGTTATCCTACCCAAGTACAGTTCGATTCCCGAATGTTTTAAAAGTAAGATGAGGTTGATTCGAAGTTTTAGGGTCCCTCTAGCCTGGCGTCATCAATATTGTGGACTAGAAGAACTCTATCATGAAGGTATTCATTATTATTTTATCGATAATGAATATTACTTTAAACGTTCTAATCCATATGGGGATCAGGACGAGGCTGAGCAGTATGCTTTCTATAGTAGAGCAGTGTTAGAGAGTATACGCTATTTACCCGAATTTAAGCCAGATATTATCCACTGCAATGATTGGCACACTGCCTTGATTGCATTATTCCTCAAAGAATTCTATGCCAAAGATGCTCATTACTACAATATTAAGACCCTTTTAACAATTCATAACCTTAAGTATCAAGGGATCTTCACGAAGGAAGTCTTAGAAGATGTCTTAGGGCTTGGGGAAGAGTTCTTTACACCTGAGAAGTTGGAATTTCATGGGGCAGTAAACTTTATGAAGGCTGGTTTAATCTATGCGGACCGGGTAACCACTGTTAGTCCTACTTACGCAGAAGAAATTCAGTTTCCTTTTTATGGTGAGGGCCTTGAGGGATTATTCAAGAAGAGAAAGGATCATTTGATTGGAATAATTAACGGGATTGCCGAAGACAAATACTCAGCACACCTAGATGAAAAGGAAAAGAATAAGTATAAATTACAGACCGACCTAGGATTAACAATACGCGCAGAGGTTCCTATTCTTTGCCTCGTTTCTCGATTTGTAGACCAAAAGGGTTTAGACCTATTTGCTTTTATCCTAGATGAGATTCTTGAACTCGATATTCAATTGGTTGTACTCGGTACAGGGGCCTTGGAGTATGAAGAGATGTTTCGGGAGTATGCCCATCGGTATTCTAAAAGGTTTGCGGCACGTATAACCTTTAGTGATGAGCTGGCCCGAATTATTTATGCTGGGTCGGATATTTTTCTGATGCCTTCACGGTTTGAGCCCTGTGGAATCGCTCAGATGATTGCCATGCGATATGGTACAATTCCCGTAGTTCGTGAGACGGGGGGGTTAAAAGACACCGTCAAATCTTACTCGAAAACTACGGGTGAAGGGAATGGATTTAGCTTTAAAAATTATAATGCCCATAATTTTTTATTTACAGTTCAACAAGCCGTGAAATTATATACAGAAAATAAGGAGGAATGGAAAAGTCTCCAAAGAAATGCACTCCAGAGCGATTTTAGCTGGACACAATCTGCTTTAAAGTATCTGCAAGTTTATGAGACCCTGTATTACACACCCTCATAAGACTTGTTCCCTAAATCCCACTATTACTAATGTTTAGGGTGTTTAGTTACTAAAAATAGGAGAGGTTTTTATGGAACGATATGCCTATCATAATTCACACGACTCGTTCTTTCGTAGTCCTTTTGGTGCAGTTGCTTGTAACCAGAAAATCGTCTTTCGTTTTCATACTGAATCCGAACTTTCAGTAGAAGCCTGCCAGCTTCGCCTCTGGGAGGAAGGAAGGGAAAAACTCCTTCCAATGTCTAAGGTGAAGTTAGCAGGTACTTTGCCACGTGACGAAGATGTTTTTGAGGTAGAATACGTAGTGCCAGATAACCCAGGGCTTGTCTGGTACTACTTTATTTTTGAGGTGGGTTCGGAAATTTTCTTTTATGGAAATAACGATGAGCGATTAGGGGGAGAAGGCAAGGTAAGGATGGAGGAACCTCCTGCTTATCAAATTACGATACATTATGAGATGGTAATTCCTGTGTGGTTTCGAGAAGGAATTATGTACCAGATTTTCGTTGATCGCTTCTTTAACGGTAATAAAACTGGCGAAACATTATATTATAGGAAAAAGTCTTTAATTCATGCAGACTGGTATGATACTCCAACGTACATTAAGGATAAGAAAGGTCGAGTAGTACGTTGGGACTTTTTCGGGGGGAATTTAAAGGGGGTCATTGAGAAACTTCCTTATCTTAGAGAGTTGGGAATTAGTATTCTATATCTAAATCCGATTTTCGAGGCCTCAAGCAATCACAAATATGACACTGCAGACTTCACGAAAATCGATCCAATGTATGGGGATATCGATACCTTTGAGAACTTGCTTCAAGAGGCAAGACATCTCGGAATTTCCGTAATCCTAGATGGAGTATTCAGCCACACCGGAAGCGATAGTGTCTATTTCAATAAGTACGGAAACTATTCTAGCAAAGGGGCATATCAGTCAAGCGATTCTCCCTATTATCTTTGGTACAAGTGGAAGGAAGATGGACACTATACCTGTTGGTGGGGTGTCGAGGATCTTCCGGAAGTGGATGAATTGAATCAGACCTATCAAGATTTTATTTACCTAACAGAAGATAGTGTAGTTAAATTCTGGATAAAAAAAGGGATCAAAGGCTGGCGACTAGACGTTGCTGATGAACTCCCCGATACTTTCATCAAGAATTTGCGACAATCCATGAAAAAGGCGAATCAGGATTCGGTTCTTATCGGAGAAGTGTGGGAAGATGCCTCAAACAAGGTGAGCTATGGCAGGCTTCGAGAGTACTTCAGTGGGGACGAACTCGATTCGACGATGAACTATCCGTTTCGTGAGATTTTCCTTGAATTTGTGCTTGGTCATATTGATGCCACATGTGTTCATAAGAAGATTATGAGTCTCTATGAAAACTATCCCCGTGAAAACTTCTTCGCAGCAATGAATCTAATTGGAAGTCACGACAGAGCACGTATCATCACCCTCTTAGGGGAGGCACCACCACCTGCTGAAAGGCTATCCACTGAGGAGCAAGAAGAATATAAATTACCCTCTCAAGCAAAACAACTAGCTTTTCAGCGCCTAAAACTACTCACTTTAATCCAGATGAGTTTTCCTGGTGTTCCTTGTGTCTATTATGGGGATGAAGCTGGACTCGAAGGATATGAAGACCCGTATAATAGAGGGACTTATCCATGGGGACGTGAAGACCATGAAATTCTTGATTGGTATAAACGAGTTCTTCGTTTCCGCAAAGAATATGATGTATTAGTATCTGGTGATTTCCAATCGTTTTCTTCCGGAGAGGATGTCTATGGTCTTAAACGCATCGGAAATAATGAGGAGATAATTATTTTAATTAACCGGCATACCAGCCAAGACCAAAATGTTGAATTGACATGGAGTTCTAAACCCCTCGCTCAGGTCATTGATCTCTTCGAAGGTAAATTATTGGTGCAGGGGGAGAACAACAAAATAATCTTAGATGATAACAATAATATCGTTAAAATTAGTCTAAGATTGGCGCCTATGTCAGGTAAGGCATTATTTTGTCAAAAGACCTCAAAGGAAAGAGTTCCCTTAGGGAAGAAACTTGGTCGTTCCTGTGGAGTGTTAATGCATATTAGCTCGCTTCCTACCCCTTGGGGAATAGGTGACTTAGGGGTAGAGGCTTACAATTTTATAGATTTTCTGGTCATGGCCGGACAAAGGCTTTGGCAGGTTCTCCCCCTAAATCCGGTAGGCCAAGGGGCTTCTCCTTATCAAAGCGATTCTGCTTTTGCGGGAAACTTTTTGTTTATAAGCATCGATCATCTCATCCGCGAAGGACTAATTACCAAAGAAGAAGCCCAAAGTCAATATGTGAGCCATATTGATCCATTTCAAAAAGAGAAAGGGTTTTCACAGGTTAAAGAATTTAAGTTGGAGTTACTTCAGCTAGCTTATAGTCGTTTTATGAATTTAGAATCCAATAGTGATGAAAATAAAGAGTATTGTTCCCACAAAAGCTATTTAAAGTTTCAAGAGGAAAATAAAGAGTGGCTTAGAGATTACGTCCTCTATCAAAGCCTAAAATCAAATCAAAGAGGATTACCTTGGTATGAATGGGAAGAAGTGTACCAATCTCGTAATAAGGATGATATTGAAGAGTATGAGAGAAACTATGCAGAGGAAATCGGATTTCATACCTTTGTGCAATATACCTTTGCCTATGAGTGGCAGGAACTTAAAAAATATGCTAATGAAAAGGGAATTCAAATTATAGGAGATATTCCTATTTTTGTTGCTACAGACAGTTGTGACACCTGGGCTAATCGCGAACTTTTTTCGTTAGATAAGAAGAACAACAGCCCTCTTAAAGTTGCTGGAGTACCTCCGGACTATTTTAGCTCCAGTGGTCAGCTATGGGGAAATCCAGTTTATGACTGGGGGGCTCTCGCGGCTTTAGATTTTTCGTGGTGGAAGCAACGAATAAGCCATGTTCTTAAACACTTTGATGTATTTAGACTCGACCACTTCCGAGGCTTTGAAGCATGCTGGGAGGTTCCTGTAGGAGAGAAGACAGCTGAGAAAGGGTCATGGATAAAGGGGCCTGGCAAACGCTTTTTTGAAAGCTTAACTAAAGAACTAGGTCCACTTCCAATAATTGCAGAAGATTTAGGTATTATTACCCCAGAAGTGAATGCTCTTAAACTCATTTTTGGATTCCCTGGAATGAAAGTTCTCCAGTTTACTTCCATTGAAGAGTTTGAGCAAGAAGCTATGACTGACTGCGTCTATTATACGGGTACCCACGATAACGACACCCTCCTTGGATGGAAAATGCAACAAAATCTCACAAAGTTAAGCTTTTCTAATGAATCTAGGCTAGAAATTGAACAACTTTATCAAAGTAAAGCAGCATGGGTTATTGTTCCGCTCCAAGATATTTTAGGGCTCGATTCTAGTGCTAGAATGAATATTCCGGGAACAGTTGAAGGGAATTGGCAGTGGCGTGTTGAAAAAGACAAATTGTCGTCAGAAGTGATTGACTGGTTAAATACCCTAGCGAGAAAGTATAATCGAGGGATTGATTCTAGCTTAATTTAATTTGGTTAACATTTAAGTTCAATTAATAAGGAGCTGAACGAATTGACTTCATGGGAGCGGTACCAGAAATATCTATATAATGATCAAGAACTTGATTTAATGCTTGATATTAGTCGTATGAAATTCCCGGAAGGTTTTTTGGAGAAGATGGCTGGGCCTATGGTACGGGTCTACCAAGAACTTGCCAAACTTGAACAGGGGGCAATCGCAAATCCGGACGAGAACCGAATGGTAGGGCACTACTGGTTACGAAACCCAGATTTAGCTCCGATTCAAAATATCGCAGCAGAAATAAAACAAACCCTCGTGAACATTCTGAAGTTTGTCCAACAGATTTATACTGGGGAGATTGGGACTGAGAGTGGGGGAATTTTCAAAAATATTCTTCTTATAGGGATCGGAGGATCAAGCCTCGGACCCCGTTTTGTAGCCGATGCACTTTCTAGCCCCAGGGACAAAATGAGAATGTTTTTTATAGATAATACGGATCCAGAGGGAATCGATCAAATATTTAGAGCAATTGGAGATGAGCTCGACTCGACGCTTTGTATCGTCATTTCCAAAAGTGGGGGCACAACCGAGACTCGAAATGGGATGCTTGAAACACAGAACCGGTATAGGCAAAGTGGCTTAAATTTTTCAAAGCATGCTGTTGGAGTTACCCAGAGAGGTAGTCAACTTGATAAGGTATGCCAAGGGGAAGGTTGGCTCCGAGCTTTTCCAATGTGGGATTGGGTCGGTGGAAGGACATCCATTCTTTCTGCCGTTGGCTTGCTCCCTCTCGCCTTACAAGGTATCGATATCGAACAGCTATTAGCGGGAGCAAAAAGCTGTGACGAAAAAACTCGGCACACTAATTCTACGCAAAATCCTGCAGCTCTTCTTGCACTTATGTGGTATCACTTTACCGATGGTCAAGGTGGAAAACAGATGGTGATGCTGCCCTATAAGGATCGTCTTGAACTATTTACGAAATACTTGCAGCAACTTATGATGGAGTCACTCGGGAAAGAAAAAAGTCTAAATAATGAACTCGTGAATCAAGGTATAGCCGTTTACGGAAATAAGGGTTCTACTGATCAGCATTCTTATGTTCAGCAGCTTCTCGAGGGCCCAAATAACTTTTTCGTTACCTTCATTGAGGTTCTCAAGGATCGTAGCGAAACATCCTCCATCCTGACCGAAGAAAGTACAAGTGGGGATTATCTTCAAGCTTTTTTCCTTGGGACACGGGAGGCCATGACAGAAAAGGGTCGAGAGTCAATCACAATTACGATTAAGGATATAAACGCTTTTCGGATTGGGGTATTGATTGCTCTTTATGAAAGAGCAGTTAGCATTTATGCTTTATTAGTAAATATCAATGCGTATAACCAGCCTGCAGTAGAAATGGGGAAGAAAGCAGCGGGAGAAACGATTAGATTGAAAAATTCGCTGTGTGATTTCTTGCGTGCGAGTGGAGGTCAAAAATTTACGGTAGCAGCATTGGCACAAAACATTGAGGCTCGGGGCTCAGAAGAAACCCTTTTTAAGGTCCTAATTCACTTGAGCGAAAATCCTGATCATGGGGTAAAGGTCGAAAAAGGAAGCAATGTTTTTGAGAATAAATATTATATATAATTCTAAGCATCTCTTTTCTTAGATAGTATTAGTATCTAAGCTCTATCAAAATACTACTTTTGCATCAAGAATCTTCGCATTTCTTCCTTAATGTGTTCTCTGGCTAGCGATTCTAGCAGCTCCGTAGAGGGCTATTTTATCATTAAGAATTACATATACTGGGATACCCCTCATAAGGTCTCTAAAGCGTCCTTTCGCTTGAAAGGCTTTGAGAAAAGACCCCTCTTCTAACTTCGGGAGGATTTTCTGAGGGATTCCCCCTCCAAGATATACTCCACCCAAGGCTAAGCTCTTCAGGGCTAAATTACCTGCCTCAGCACCGAGAAGCTGGACAAAAAGCTCCAGTGATTCCATGCTAAGGTGGCAGGTCCCTGCAAGAGCTTTTGCTGTAATCTCTGAAGGTGAAGGGATATGAGCTTCAGAAGGATAATGGAAGTTATTGTCCGTCCTCAAAAACCGAAAGATATTTACCAGGCCAGGTCCAGATAGGACCCGTTCATAACTTACATGCCCATATTCGTCGGCTAGAAAACGCCATAATCTGACTTCCAATTCTGAATGCGGGGCAAAATCTACATGGGCTCCTTCAGTTGGGCAGACTAGGTTATCGCCGATAACTATTGATTCGCCTAGACCAGTCCCTGGGGCAATAACAGCACGATTAGGCTTTCTAGACGAAGTAGGGACAGAGCTTAGGATAGATGGGTTTAGACAAAGAAAATCCCTCGGGTCTAAAGTGAATAATCCATGCCCCATAGCCACGAGATCATTACAAAACATTAGGGGGGATTGAAGAGGGCAGGAGGAACGTAAAATATCGAAATCTATCGTTCTATCCAAATTTGTAAGATGACAACTTTTATCTTGAACTGGTCCAGCAAGGCTAAGACAACCAGCGGAGATTTCTTCGGGTTTGATTTCTGCCCATTTTAGAAAAGAGTCGAGTTCATCCGAGAAATTTCCCCATTGAGAACTAGCAATTTTTTGTTCTTTAAGAAGAATTAAGTGTGAACCTTTCTTTTCAAATAGTGCCAATAGAGTCTTTGTACCCCCGATATCACCTGCTAAAAAGATGACGATTACCCCCTTTGGTCACTTAAGACCCTTATTTTTAGAACTAATATATTATATGAGTCAAGGTGCTAACTTAAAATTTATAATAATACTGAACCTATTGTAAGGTGTTTGAGTAAGTCTGCTTTTGAACATTTCTCTCCGTAAGTTCCTTAAAAAGTTCACTCGGTTCATCGGTTTGAGCTTGCGGATTAACGTATTTAGAAAGTAATTCTTCGAGTTCTCCAATGGTCACGGGCTTTGCATGCCGCATCAGTTCATACCCCAACTCTCCATTGGGTTCAATCGTGGCTATCTTGACATCCTGAAAGCTTCCAATAGAATGTTGCCTTAATCGCATTTCTAATTGATCTACTGTCATACGAAGTTTTCGTAGTGCCTCGGGTTTGATCTCACCGTTTTCTATGACAATGGCGGATTTTCCAGAAATGAAAGACTCAATAAAGTCAAACTTAACTTGAAGATACTCCATTAAAACAAGGGCTCCAACGAAGACACCTACAGCTAGAAGGGTTCGTCCGATTGAGCTTGCATTAATCGGCTCAATAATTATAGCACCAATAGAAAGCATAACTATCAATTGGGGACTCGTCATTTGACTGATTGATTGCCGACCAGAAATTCTTAATAAGAAAGTTCCAGCGAAAACTAGTATTGATGCACGAATAACGGTGTCGATCAAAAGAATGCCTCCTAAAGATAAGACTTAGCTTACAGATAAGTTGACCAACATAATGGATATTATGCAAGTCTTTTATTGTGGATATAAGTTTGTTGGCAGGAACGTATAAATAGGTTATATTAAATTAACCTTATTTAAGCTGTTATAGAGGAGGAAGGAATAAATGGATGTTGAAAAAGATATTCTTCTCACAAAGATTCCTTTCCTCTCGGAATTAAGTCCTCAGGATAGAATGGAGCTAACAAGTGAGTTTGTGTGGGAAACCTACACTGAGGGTTCAATCATCATTGAGCAGGATCAAAAACCCTCATCCTTGTATATACTCAGCGAGGGTAAAGTAGAAGTCCTCAGTAATTCTGAGGAATATACATCATCCCAAACGCTAGGTCCCGGGACTGTGTTCGGGGAATTGTCCATAGTGACTGGCAAACCTTCGGAAAATAACGTACGCTGCAAAGAAACATGCCGACTTCTAAGTATAAAATCAGAGGACTTTGCACGCATTTTGCTACGTTGGCCACAAATCTATCAAACTTTTATAGAACAACTAAGCGAAAACCTTAATGAAGCAAAGCAATTGCTTTCAGAAAGTAAGTACAAAGAAGTCCTAAGCACTGCAATTAAGTTAACGCAATATCGGGATAAATTTTATGGAATTTGGGGAAGTGTCAAAACGACACAGGAAGTAGAAAGAAAGTTCGTTGAACTAGAGCACCGTGATGGAAACTTATTGCTTATGGGAGAACGGGGAACGGGTCGCCAAATGGTCGCTTGGTACGCTCATCAACGACTTTTCGGCGAGGCAGCTCCTTTTGTAGTCCTAGAGGGTCAACGCTTTGAACAACAATGGGGAAATACCCTATTAAATTTTAAAAAAAATGAGGAAGCCTCATCCTTACCGTACTATAGTCTCTTCGATATTGCTACGGGTGGGACACTGTTCATTCAAGAAATAGATCAAATCTCTCCGAAGGCGCAACTTAAACTCGCAGAAGCGTTAAAATCAAAGGGAAAGACTTGTTTTGTGATTGGAAGTATACAGACTCAACAAAAGATTAATAGCTCAAAGATCCTTCCCGAACTTCTGGAGTGTTTTGTTTACACGTATACTATTACACCCCTCCGCGAGCGTAAAAGAGATATTCCCATTATCGCACAGGGCATTGTAGAAAAGTTAGCACAAAAAAACCATCGTGAAGTCCCAAGTATGAGTACTGAAGCAACCCAGCTTTTACTCTCTCATAACTATAGGCAAGGTAATGTTACAGAATTAATTCAAGTCATGGAACGTGCCTTTTTTCTCGCGGATCAGGGTATCATTGGACTAGAACAAATCTTCTTTGGCCCAACCTCAGAAAAATTCGGTCGTAAGATTAACCTATTACAATGGGCACCTATCGAGAAACAACTTAAAAGAGGGAAAATTATACTTTGGTTACAGACGATTTCGGCAGTGTTGTTTATCGTTCTCCTCTTTTTGCTGCTTTTTTCTCCACATTTGACAATAATGATGAAAGCTTTCACTTTGGTTTGGGGTCTTTGGTGGCCGGCACTTGCCATTGTTTCGCCTTTTTTAGGAAGACTATGGTGTACTATCTGCCCATTTTCCAAGGTTATGGAATTCGCGCAAGATAAATTTCATCCTAAGCGCCCAATTCCGGCTTGGTTTATTAAATATGATTATTTAATTGTCAGTTTTCTATTTGTTTTCATTTTCTGGATTGAGAGACTTAGCAAGATGCGTTCAAATCCTCTTTACACTGGCTTATTGTTGGTTGCGATTCAATTCGCTGCCATTTGGGTTAGCATTCTTTATCCACGCCATGCATGGTGTCGCCACTTTTGCCCTTTAGGAGGCTTTATTGGAACTGCTTCTATAGGTTCAGTCCTGGAGGTTCGGGCTGACGCTACAGTCTGCCTTAACAAATGCACAACCTTTGAGTGTTATGTGGGGAAAGATAACGTTAAAGGCTGCCCTATGACCCAACATCTTCCATATCTCGATAATAACTTAGACTGCAAATTATGCTTTAACTGCGTGCGCAATTGTCAGCATGGGTCCGTCCAAGTTAATTTACGCGTTCCCGCACGGGAAGTCTGGCATCTCACGCGTGTGAATCAAGGCTATTCAGTATTCATTGGCGTATTGTTAGCCATCTTAGGTCCTATTATATATTTCGAGCCACTTCAAAGGACTTGGTCATCTAACGAGTGGAACTTTTGGTTTACCCTTGCATACTTTACCTCAGCCCTCTTAGGAGGAACAATTGGCTGGTGGATTGGTAAACCTTTCAAGACAAAAGCAGCCTCTACTCGGATTAAGTTAGTCTTTGCCTTCACTCCATTAGTTATTGGTGGGCATATCATGTATCAAGTAGATTTTCTTCCTGGAATTCAATCTCTATTCCTAGGAGCAGGGTATCAAACAGCGGTTGGATTACAATCTGTTTTTATTCCGGCTTCTATGGTAGCACAGGGGGTTGCCATTCTAATTGGGCTGGCATTGACTGGAGTAACTGTCACAATCATACTGCTTCGTAACAAAGTAAAGACGTAGTAATCTAGAGCTGTACAATTAAATAAGAACTAAAAATATGACCGGGATAGTTTAATTAACTAATCTGGTTATTTTTTTGTAAATTTTAAAGGAATTAACGCAAATAAAATTTTTAGAAACAAAAATAGCCAACTCACTCTTTTATCTTTTCTATAGTAGGTTATATGAAGAAAGACAAATCCAACTTAAGGGGTTGAATTAAACATATGGACTTAAAAGAAGAGGACCAATGGGGCAAACGTTTCTTAGATTTAGCTGAGTACATTACTCCCTATCTTAAAGAAAAGAAAAGAGTAGAGGACCAATTGCAAAATTCATTTAACTACAATTACTATAAAAATTTACTGTTAAAAGAATTAGGGGGAACAGAGAAAGATTGGTACTCATGGAACTGGCATCTAGCTCATCGGTTAATCGATTTAGATATAATCGCAGATCTTTTTGAGCTTACTTCATCTGAGAAAAAAGACATGGAATCAGTTACACTTAGCCATCGCATGGCTGTTTCGCCTTTTTTGGCGGCACGTTTGACATCGAAGGAATCACCTCTGGCCAGACAGTTCCTTCCTTCGTTACTTGAAGTTAAGCATCTTTGTGATGGAGAAATAGATCCTATGATGGAAGAAAAAATGTCCCCCGTTCCTCATTTAACTCGACGTTATCCAGATAGGGTTATTTTAAAGGTCACAAATGTATGTGGTTCCTATTGCAGGTTTTGTCAAAGAAGGCGTGATCATGGCTCTAGGGATGAGCACATTGCCAAAAAGGATCTTGAACTAGCATTTAACTATATTGCACAGCATGATGAGATTCGGGATGTCTTAGTTACGGGTGGAGATCCATTGACCCTGACAAACGAACATTTACAATTCATTTTAGAAAAGCTCAGACAAATCTCCAGTGTTGAAATTATTCGTATAGGTACCCGTATGCCAATCGTTATTCCTCAGCGAGTAGATCAGGGGTTTCTTGAGTTAATAAAAAAATATGCACCTATTTATATCAATCTTCACATCAATCACCCAATGGAAATCAGTCCGGAGATGACTAAAGCATGTAGGGAACTCCTACTGTCAGGAGCTCTATTGGGAAGTCAATCAGTCTTGCTCCGTGGAATCAATGACTCAGCTCATGTTCTTCGCTACCTTTTTCAAGGCTTGTTGGCCATTGGAGTAAGGCCATACTATCTTTTCCATGCCAAAAACATTGCAGGGACTACTCACTTTCGTACCTCTGTTGCTAAAGGGGTGAATCTTATCGAGTCTATGCGAGGATTCACATCGGGGTTAGCCATTCCGAGTTACGTAGTAAATATGCCTGGAGGTTTAGGAAAAGTACCTTTGTTGCCACTGACTTATATAGGCAGTTTAGAAGATAATCCGATTCTATTTAGAACTTGGGAAAATAAAATTGTTGACTATTCAGACAAGAATTTAGATTCGGAGGTAACCCCTTGATGACTAGCGTGACAAAATCGATTCTGATGTCTAAGGAGTCCAAAGGACGTTGGAGCTTTTCCGTACCGTTAATAAATCGGTCCACACTATTACTTCATCACGGTGTAAAATCTTGTAAGATGAAATTACCTAAGACGACAGGACAAAGTGCTTCATTCTTCATTGAACCAGAATTTGCTCAAATGCTAAGTTTGCCCACCTTTAAAAACGAGTATCGTGTAAAACACAATGATACTGGACAACTATTTTTCGGGCCACTTGTCGGTATTTTCATCAATGAACACTGGTTACAATGCCTTTTATCACGTAAAAGTATGCCGATTTGCAGTTTATATACAGAAGTGCTTGAAAGGAATCAAGGTCTGGCCGTGTTTTTTAGCCTGGAACGTATACTCTGGGATAGAAGTGAAGTCATCGGTGTGGTTAGGGATACTTCTCAACCTGCAAAAGTTTGGAAGGAGCATACGCTGCCTATTCCTACGGTCATTTATGATCGCTGTTTTGGCTATCAAGGCCGAGTTGGAGGTATGGATTTAAGAAAAAAATGTGCTTTCTACGACCGAAATATTAAGGTAATTAATGCTCTACCAAAATTAGGTAAGATTGAGATATACAATATATGTTCTGAAAATGAATCTTTGCGCGCACATCTTCCTCAATGGGATATATTCCACTCCGAAACCGGGGCATCTCTTCTGGAAAAATACTCTGAGGCATATATCAAACCGGATAGATTATCTCGAGGAAAGGGTGTAACGAAAGTAACGCAAACTTCTGAAGGCTACTTAGTAGAACAGCGACGTCGGTCCCTTAACTATCGGCAATTGTGTGTTGCTACTGATGAAGTTCTAGATAAAATCGCTTACTATCTCAAAGACAATCCTATGGTCATTCAAGAAACGATACAACTCCAGCGATATAAAGGTCGCCCCTTTGATTTTCGACTACTTCTGCAAAAGGATGGGTTTGGTCAGTGGAAGCAAACAGGGATTGCTGCTCGAATTTGTGGAGATGGAAGTATCATTTCCGGTCCACGCAGCGGAGGAGAGGTATCCACTTATGAAGAAGTAATGAAAAGTCTTCCAGAAGAACAGCGCGATAAAATTGCATTGTCACTATTGAATTTGGCAAAGGACATTGCCAAGACGATTGAAGAACAGATTGGCCTCTATGCTGAATTAGGATTTGACCTTGGTGTTGATATACACGGTCATGTCTGGGTAATCGAAGTTAATGGTAAACCCCTTAAAGTAAGTATAGAGAGACTGCAGAATAGAACGATTACTCATTTAGCCTACGAACGTCCCATTGAGTATGCAATTTGGTTGGCAGGATTTGGGGATTCATGAGGAGGTGCAATATGCTAGAGATAATTAGAGATATTGAAATCAGACCAATAAAAGGAACGAAATGTTTTTTGCATCTATCCAGAGATTTGCCTCATTTCGATATTGAAAACAATGGATACCTTATAAAAGCTGGAATGAAAGAAATTTCAGCTGATGTCAAAGTCCTGTACACGTATAACAAAAACCCTATTTTCTTCTTGAGTGAAGAAATTATTACTACCTTAAACCTTCCAGAAGGAATTCGACTTAACATGAAGCGTGAAGGCGCTGCGCTAATATTCGGTCCGATCATAGGGGTGTTTATTGGTGAGAGTAAAATAACCTACCTGAATGAGGGTGGCCATGATAGTGTTTACTGGCGGTTCCAAAACTGGGCCACAGAGTATGGAGGCTTGGTATACTTTTTTACTTTTTCAGGTATCGATTGGGAACAGTTAGAGGTAGATGGATATTATTGGGATAAGGACAAAGTGTGGACTAAAACCACTTATCCGCTGTCGGAAGTTATCTATGACCGATGCTTCGGGCAGGGAAGTAGGGAGAATTCCAATGCATTAAGGGAAGCGATAACGAACAAAAGATTGTTAATTAAAGTTTTTAATAAAGCAATAAAAATTACAAAAAGAGAAACGTATCAGCACCTAATAAATTATCCTGAAGTCAAAGAGCACTTGCCTGTGTTCTCGCCCTACACACCTGAAAAGCTTAGTCAATTACTGAATGAATTTGATGCTCTATATATTAAGCCTAATAACCTTTATAAGGGTAAAGGCGTAATGAAAGTAACAAAGAAAGTGACAAACTTTGAGATTGAATTTCGTGAGGGACAAACTAATCAAGTGATATTCTGCGAAAACTTTAAAACATTGTTAGATTGCATAAACTTAATGCTATTAGAAAATTACGAGTATGTACTACAGGCAGAAATACCGTTGACAACTTTTTTAGGAAACCGCTTTGACGTACGGGTGATGCTACAGAAAAGAGAGCCTTCACTCTGGGAGACGACGGCGATAAACGCACGTATCGCCCCTGTGGGAAGTGTAATTACAAGCCCTCGTAGCGGTGGAAAAGCTCTCAGGATAGAAGAAATGTTAGCTGTATCTTTCCCTGGAAGATATATTGAGATTCTAGAGCAGATTAAGTTATTATCAGTGACAATCGGCTATAAAATGGAGGATAAATACGGTTTTCTCGGTGAATTAGGTATAGACTTGGGAATAGATGTTAATGGTAAGGTGTGGCTCATTGAGGTTAATGGAAGACCCCTTAAAGTGAGTTTCACTGTAATGAAGGACAGCGCAATTTCCAAGGGTATACATCAGAATCCGATTTTTCTTGGCTTCTCTATATGCGGATTTAATATTTTTCCTAAAAGTATTAAATCCTTACCTTCGAGTCCGGAGGATATATACTCCTTAAAGCCGATGCCACAGGCTTGGAAATTCAATCAAAAGGATTGGCTTCAAAAAAATATTCTTTTCCTTAATCCACAACAATTGAAAGCATTGATGTTCATTCCAGGTCAAAGGGTAACCCTTCAGGTTGGTTTTTCTTCAGTTGAAGTGATGATTGGTAGTCAAGATGTAGACTTGGACTCGAATAATATATATCTAACTAGAAAAACCTTTTCTGACCTTCCCTATTATAATGGTGAGAGTGTCAGCCTTATAATGCTTTCGGACTGTAAACTAATTTTACAGGCCACTGTGGGAATGACTATATCTACTGGTACTTGGAAGCATATTGATAAAATTTACGAAATGAAGAAAACAGCTTTAATGGCCTTGGAGAAAGGAGTCTTCTTTTATTGTTTTTGTCTCGATAAAATTGACTGGGATAAAAGAGTGGTCGCAGCTTACTTCCTAAACCCTTCAACAAAATCTTGGGATTTAGGATATCTACCATTTCCACAGGTTCTTTATGATATGGCGACATTCCCTTTTGATCAGAAAAAGAGGTTAAAGGCTAAACAAACCATTAAAACAATGCGAAGGGATCACAATTTGCAGGTTATTAACTCCATTCGTTACTTTGGTAAATGGCAAACCTACGAGATATTAGCATTTTTCGCGGATACAAAAAAGAATGTTCCGGAAACTTCTTTGCTATCAACCCCAGCTTTAATATGCTTTTTAGAGACTTTCGAGTTTATTTTTGTAAAGAGCAACTATGGTAGCTTTGGAGATGAAGTTCTAAGAGTTGAGCGGAAAGGGGAGTCGTCCTATCTGTGTCGCACAGGAGGGACGAAAGTTAAAGAATGGGAGTTTGATAACACTGCAGATCTTTATCAGTTTTTAGTGAAACAACTAGGTACTGATGCTATTTTGCAGAAAGGAATTTCTTTAGCAAAGATAAATAATAGAATTTTTGATATGCGAGTTCTTTGCCAGAAAAACAATGTCGGAAAATGGGATATTACTGCCTTAAACTTTAGAATTGCACCCCCTGGAGGTATTGTTACGAATTATTCCGCGGGAGCCGAGGAGATCCTGGTAGTACCAGGCGGTAAAATGCCCTATGAGTCCCTATCTTGGGAAAGCGTAACTTGTTTTTCAAAGAAGGTATTATTAGCTCTAGAAGCCTCCTTTGGGCTCTTAGGTGAAATCGGGCTAGATGTAGGGGTAGATAACGAAGGAAATCTCTGGCTAATCGAAGCTAATAGTAAACCAAATACCCAAGGCTACCGAGAGTTGACTTCAGAAGACGTTTGCTCACAGGTATATGGTCATCCTTTAGATTATGCACTGTTCCTAGTGAGGCGGATGTATGAATCGGCCAGGATGGAAACCTAAAGTACAAGCTATTTTACCGGAAAGGAAGGACACGACTTAGAAGATTAACAGGCATACCTACTGTTTTTGAAAAGCCTGGTTTTGTCGTCTTAGAAAGAAGATCAAGAGCAAAACCAATTATGAGATATCACACATTTGTGTAAAGAACCCCTGATTCTCAGGGGTTCTTTACACAAATATTTAAGCTATATATCATAGATAGAAACTTTTTTCTATAACTTCTCGAACTCTTTCTGGTAATTCCGTAGCGTCTTCTTTCGTTAGGCTAGTGGTAGGAATGGGGTCATGAATAGTAATCTCTACATGGGCAGGCTTAATTATAATGCCGTTCTGTTCCATGATTTTATAAGAACCACTTATAGTAATCGGAACAATGGGAACCTTCGCTTTTAAAGCTAGCTTCAAGCTGCCTGCTTTGAATTCTCCTAGATTTTCTCCCTTACTCCGTGTGCCTTCAGGAAAGATAACCATGGAATAGCCTTCTTTTAGATGATCGGCTGCTTGGTTAATAACTTTGAGTGATTGCCGAACATCTGAGCGATCCATAAAAACGCATTTCATATGAGTCATCCATGTTCGAATCAAGGGGAATTTTAACAACTCAATTTTCGCAATAAAAGCCTTAGGCTTCTCGACATAACCTAGAAGAAGAGGTATATCAAAATTGCCCTGGTGATTACTAACAAAGAGTACTGAGCCAGAGGGAATCTTTTCATTCCCTCTAGTCGATACTGTAACCCCAGCAAATTTTACAAGAGCACGTGCCCATTTCTTCGCTGTCTCATTTGTAAGTTGGTCGTGTTCATCTGTTTTTTCTAATTCTTCCAACCTTTTAACTTTTAAAAGCGATGGGTAAATAGCAATAAGATAAATACAAAAATAAACGAACCAAAAAAATGTTCGAAACATAGTAACTCTCCTTATGAAGTTTTAAAGACATTATAACATAGATACATTCGTGTGTAGTATAGACGAACCAAAGGGTATTTTAAATTCGTGAGATAGGTTTAGTTAAACTATGAAGTTTAGTCTTTCGTTGGAGTAGCGGGTAGCTTCGATGGATGAGGAGCGCAGTGAAGGGATTTCGGTTCAATATTATTGAGTAACGAAGGACTATGAAGAATTAGGGATACTCTTGTTCCTTGAAATCTTTTAGCGAACCGAGTAATATTAAGATACAATTCATAAATATTCTTAAACCTCGGAGGGCGTTTAAATGGAATCTAAAAAGGAATGCCTTTATTGTAGCAAAGGTGGCCAATTATTATTTAGTGCAGAGCAAAAATGCTATGTACATTCACACTGTATAGTCGAAAAGCTGACAGCAGGAGATCAGAGAGCTTTAGCAATTGCTAAAGAATTTGACATGGTTTCGGATTCTTCAGAATGTAGTGTAGGCTGCGATGAATGTGTAAATAGGTGGTGCGGAAAATAATAAATAGTAAAGCATAAAAAATCTTAGGTCAAAAATCTTAGGTTTCCTTCGAACCTAAGATTTTTTATGTGGTGACGTGTTCAGGTAACACGAATTAGTCAATGATAACGTTATCCAGCTTTTTTGCTAGAAGTTCAATGTCATCAAGAATAAGACGAATACCACGAGTATTTTCTCTCATTAAACGAGTGCGCCATTTTGTGAAATAGGTTTTTAAATGGTACTTATCAATGAGACTAGGATTTTTTTTCTTTAGGTACTCTTCTAACTCCGAAATTTCCCACAGCGCATTATCCAAATTACCCTTATCGATAAGGTTATAAATAATGCGGAGACCGTCAGATATTGTTTCCAATAAATTTCCCTCCACACTAAGTTTTTATGTTAATATAACATAAAATAGGGCTTGGATATGTTTAAATTTTTTAAATTATACTAAATAAATTTGAAATTGACGTTTATTGTATCCAATTGCATTTGTGTAGTATTCTTGAGAGGGTCTAAAATTCTAAAAAGCCTAAAATTGTACATTATTGTTTAATCCATAAAATGGATATCGTTTTTATAACTGGTTGTTTTTAAAAGGAGGAAAGGGTTTTGTCAGTTACCTCGCAATATAATGCTGAATCCATTCAAGTTTTAGAGGGTTTAGAAGCTGTTCGCAAAAGACCGGGCATGTACATCGGCTCTACGGGAAGTAGGGGGCTGCACCATTGCGCCTGGGAAATAGTAGACAATGCTATAGATGAGTCCGGGGCTGGCTTCTGCGATCTCATCGAAGTTACGCTTAATAAAGAGGGTTCTCTTACGGTTCGCGATAATGGGCGTGGAATACCGGTGGATATACACCCTATTAAAAAGATACCTGCTGTACGTCTAGCCTTTGAACAACTACATGCTGGAGGAAAGTTCGGAGGAGACACCTATAAAACGTCTGGCGGGCTTCATGGAGTTGGCGCAAGCGTCGTTAATGCTCTATCAACCTTTCTTACGGTTGAAGTCACCCGTGGGGGAAAACTTTATCGCCTGGAGTATGAAAATGGGGGGCATTTGAAGTCTGATCTCAAAGTGGTTCGGAAAGATGCGAAAGGCCAGGGCACAACCGTGACCTTTAAACCTGATCCCCTGGTCTTCAAGGAGACTACGGTATTCAAATATGATACCTTACGTAGTCGACTCCTCGAGTTATCTTTTTTGAACCCGGGACTTACTATAGTTTTGACTGATAATCGTAGTGAATTGAAAACTGAAACCTTCCATTCTCAAAATGGGGTTATTGGTTTTGTTGAACATTTAAATAAGGAATCTGATTATACCTCGGTACATAAGAAGCCTATCTATTTTAGGGGAGAGAAAGACGATATAGTGGTTGAGTGTGCCATTCAGTATAACGATGGTGATGATGAACACTTGCGTTCCTATGTCAATAACATCCCTACGGATGAAGGCGGGACCCATGAATCGGGTTTTCGGACAGCTTTGACTAAAGTTTTTAATGCCTATGGGAAAAAAAATAACATCTTTAAGAAAGATGAAAATCTAATTGGAGATGACTTAAAGGACGGTTTAGCGTGTGTTCTCGCCGTTAAAGTAAGGGAACCGCAGTTCGAAGGGCAAACCAAAACGAAACTCTCCAATACTGAAGTCGAAGGGGTTGTCCAATCTCTTACGAATGAAGGAATAAGCAATTTCTTTGAACAATACCCGGCTATTGCTAAGGATGCTATCAATCGCACTTTAACCACATGTCTCCAGCGGTTAGCCGCCAAAAAAGCAAAAGAACTTAAGAAGAAGGCCCGTGATGCGGAAGTTAAAGCCTTAAGCGGAAAACTAGCGGCCTGTAGTGAAAAAGACCGGGCGCGTAATGAACTTTTCCTTGTGGAAGGGGACAGCGCAGGAGGTTCGGCTAAAAGTGGACGTGATCGGCGATTCCAAGCCATTCTCCCCCTAAGAGGTAAGGTTATTAATACCTACCGCGCTAAGATTGACAAAGTCTTAGAGAATGAAGAGATACGAAGTATGATTACGGCTATAGGAGCTGGAATTGGTAAAGAATTTGATGCTGAAAAGTCTAATTATGCTCGAGTTTGTATTATGACGGATGCAGATATAGATGGAGCGCATATTCGTTGCTTATTACTGACTTTCTTCTATCGCTATATGAAACCACTCATTTTAAGTGGGCGAGTTTTTATAGCCCAATCCCCTTTGTATAAGGCTGAAAAGGAAAAAGGGAAAGTCGTTCGCTATGCGTTTAATGAGCAAGAGCTAAAAGTGGCACTCAAAGAATTAGGGAAGACTGCCAAGGTTCAGCGGTATAAAGGGTTGGGAGAAATGAATCCAGAGCAACTTTGGGAAACAACCCTTAATCCATCTAACCGACGCATGATACAGGTCACCATTGATGATGCCTTGGAAGCGGAGCGTAAACTTAAAATCCTGATGAGTGAACAGGTTGATCCAAGAAGAGAATTTCTTATGGAGAATATTGTATTTACTGAAGATGATATGTAAGAGAACAGTTTGAGGTGAGAATGTGAGTACACTTGAAGATAATATTTCACTACGCCCGTTGGAAGAGGTACTTCCTGAGAGCTTTTTAGGCTATTCAAAATTCGTAATCCTTCAAAGGGCTGTTCCAGATGTTCGAGATGGTTTAAAGCCAGTTCATCGGCGTATTATCTATTCCATGGACGAGATTGGGATGCAACCCGATAAATCCTACAGTAAATCGGCCCGTCTAGTAGGGGACTGCATGGGAAAATATCACCCTCATGGTGATTCATCAATATATGATTCCGCGGTTCGCATGACCCAACCCTGGGCAACCCGTTATCCTTTGGTAGACGGGCAGGGGAATTTCGGTTCGATTGATGGAGATAGTGCAGCTGCAATGCGGTACACAGAGATGAGAATGACGCATTTGTCGCAACTCCTGACACAAGATATTGAGAAGAACGTCGTTCCCTTTAGGCCAAACTATGACCAACGATTAAAAGAGCCTATTGTTCTTCCAAGCCCATTCCCAAATCTTTTAGTCAATGGCGGTTCAGGTATTGCAGTGGGCATGGCGAGTAACATGCCACCCCATAACCTACGAGAAGTTGTTGCTGCGCTTATTCTTCAAATCGATAATCCAAATGTTAATTCGGAAGAGCTTATTGGAAAGATAACTGGTCCAGACTTTCCTACAGGTGGATTGATTATCGGTTCAAAAGGATTCACAGAGGCTTACAAAACAGGACGCGGAAAAGTTATCATGAGGGGAAAAGCAGTCATTGAGGCAGGGAAAAGCGGTAAGAATCTAATTGTAATTACGGAAATTCCCTATCAAGTTTCAAAGTCTAACCTTGCGGCTAAAATCGAAACACAAGCGGAAATTGGAAAGATTGATGGAATCAATGAAGTTCGAGATGAATCTGATCGAGAGGGGATTCGTCTAGTCGTAGAGTGTAAGAAGGACGCTGATCCGAAAAATATATTAAAACTTCTCTATAAATACACTCAACTACAAGAAACCTTTGGAATTATCAATTTGGTGATAACAGCAGAGGGGACTCCTAAAGTATTAGGGCTCAAAGAAATCAATAAAGCCTTTATCCGACACCGTAAGGAAGTAGTTACTCGCAGAACAGAGTTTAATCTAGAAAAGGCCAAAGAAAGAGCTCATATCTTAGAAGGGCTAGTAATAGCAATCAATAATCTTGATGAAGTCCTAACGATTATTCGGTCCAGTAAAAATCCTTCGATTGCAAAGGCCGGATTAATAACCCGCTTTGAGCTATCCGAGGTTCAGGCCCAAGCGATATTAGATATGAAACTTCAGCACTTAACGAACCTGGAACTGGATGGCATCAAGAAGGAATATGCAGATATTATGAAGCTCATCGCTGAATTAGAGAGTATATTAGCTGATGTGAGCAAAGTCTATACCATCATTAAGGATGAGCTAAAGGAAATTGCTGAGAAATACGGAGATGATAGACGAACTTTGATTTTGCCCGAAGATAATGGCGAAGAGATTGACTTTAGCATATTTGAAGAGCCTGAAATTCCGCTTGAAGTGATGTTAACGAAAAATGGATTTATTAAGCAGATGCCCATCCCGGTAAGAAGAAACAAGGTGAATGCACCAGTGTGTTCATTCAAAGATGGAGATATGCTCACTGAGCGAATCTCCTGTACAAGTAAAGATACCTTATATTTCTTTAGCCAGAAGGGTAAATACTACAATGTGAAAGCAAAGATTGTTACAGAAGCCGGGGCAAAGGATAAGGGGAAAGCAATCACCAATTTGTTTCCGTTACCTGAGGGAGAACGCATCATTTCAACCATACCCTTAAAAGAAGCGAGTGAGGGGCTATATTTTGTTTTTGTAACAAAAGAGGGCCAAGTCATGAGATGCCCTGTAAACGATTTTATCAACGCTCGTACAAACGAAGCTATGGGGCTAAAGGAAAATGATGAGGTCATAAAGGTATTCGTAAGTGAAGGCCTTGGAGATTTATTTCTTTCCAGTTATAAAGGACAAGCCATTCGGTTCGCAGAATCAGAAGTAAACCCCATGGGAAGGAAATCTCGGGGTGTTAAAGGCATGACTTTAGGAAGTGAAGATTGTGTGGTTGATGCACTTCTCATACATCCTGATCAAGATGGTCCAATAGGCGACCTAATAACGATCACAGAGCGAGGTTATGTCAAACGGACCTCTCTTGAAGAGTATAAACCACAAGGAAGAGCTGGGCGGGGCATAGCTGTTGCCAAGCTAGATGTAAATACAACGGGTTATATTATTTCCGCTTATCAAGTGACAAATGAAGATAAGCAACTAAACATCATTCAACAGAGTGGTACGGTAACCTCGCTAGATGTAAAATCGCTTAAGAATGAATCTAGAGTAAAAAGTGGAATAGACGTAGTCAATGTTCTCTTGAATGATTACGTCGTACAAGTAATCTAGGTCAAAGTGCTGGAATAATAATAAAACAAGATTTAAACCCTATAAAATTAACAAAACGCAGGTAAAGATGGAATCTTACTCATCTATACCTGCGTTTTCTGTTTCCCATTCAAAATAATGCATGACAATGAGGTAAACCTCAACTGGTCCGTGTACCCCAATCGAGAGATCTATCTCAATATCCGAGGTACGACTTGGACCTGAGATGAGTTCTATGGAGGCAGGTGGAGTCCCAGCTTTTGAAAGCTCTAACATGAGTTCAGAGAGTTCATCGCTGATGACAGAAGCTGCTAAGAGGCTTTTAGACTTTTATTGAATCGATGAAGACTCGTTAAAGGAGATTCTAACTTTGTTACTCGTTAGGATTTTTTGAAGAAGTTCATCTTTTTCCACTTCTGTGAATTCATAAAAAATAGGGTTTAGATCCCAGGTGTTCTTCGATGGGTAATATCGCAAGTTAGCTCTTATAGTCTGTTCACGGTCTTGTTCTCTAAAAACAAGGGTAATCGCCTGGTTATGAAATTGGGACTCCTGATCATAGCCAGATCCATTAAGTAGAATATCATATATTTCCATAAAAATTTTCCTCCAACTACTCGTGATGATGTTACGCATTTAGTATGATTTCGCCTAAGTAATTTATACTGATTCGTCAAAATTAAGATGGTTAACAACGTGAGTCAAGTTTTTGGATTGGTCGTAAGAAGCAGGGGCCTTGGTGGAAACATAATGGCTAGTTTAAGAAGTCTCGTTGGCGGAGAAATCCACGAATATACCTCTATGCTGGAAGATGCTCGCAAGCAAGCAATCGACCGTCTCGTAATTAATGCAAATGCTATGGGTGCCAATGCAATTGTGATGATGAGATTTGATTCGAGCGAAATAGGCCAGTACATGAGTGAAGTTCTAGCTTATGGAACTGCTGTAATAATTGAGAAGGCTTGAGGACTATGGCAAAAATTGTTGGTATTTATGTTTTTTTTCAGATTGGTATAGTTGTTGTTGCTATAGTAGCTTTTGTAATTTGGGACAAGAGATATCGGAAAAATCACGGATTAGATGTTCCAGTTGGATATGAGAAGACCGAGGAAATAACTATTGATCCAAGCAATGGAAAAAGGTTTAGGGTCTACTACAATAGCAGAACTGGCGAAAGGTTTTATCACGAAGAAAAGTAATGCCGGTATTTCTTCTCTATGGAAGTACGCAATCCTTCAAATATACCAGCTAATTGCTGTCTAGTAAAAGTTTCTCTGGGGTAATTGCATTTTGAAATGCTAAATAATAACTAAGGCTGACGAGTACGAAGTAGAAGTGTAATACTCTAGACATTTAGAAGTTAACGTTTATTTATATATTTTGGAATCACCATTTGAATAATTCATTGAAGAATACGATACAAGTCCAATGAATAGCACAGTAATTTAATCTAGTCCAAAAGTCTGCTTATCAGGATAGAATCTTGATATCCACTATCATATTCGATATTACTTTACATAATATTCATTTTGACAGCGAAATTTAAGATTAAAAGTCTCCAAGTCCATATGTAGCAAGGGTTTGAAGACTTTTAATAAAAAAATTTTATTTACATTACGGTGATTAAAGGACTGTATCTTCAGGAACTCTAAAGTTCCCATTATCCATAGAATTGGAGCTAATGAAAAAAACTGAATTAGCTGTTAAGCTTTTTGGCTTATTAAAAATTAATAGACTATATTTTTAGTTTTAGTGGAATGTTTTTATTTGGAGGATAGAATGATGGAAATTCAACAAGAACTGATTGATAAGATTACTTCTGGACAATGTGTGATTTTTCTTGGAGCAGGATCTTCTATAGACGCTCAAGCTCCTTCAGCTTCCCAATTAGCTAGGGAACTAAATGAACAGTTTCTACACGGGAAGTATGAAAATGAAAGCTTAAACAAAATATCTTCCTATATTGAAACAAAACCAGGATTAGGAAAGACCGAAATTATACGATATCTTACTGATAAATTAACGAAATTGGAACCAAGCAATGGACATTTGTTAATTCCAAAATTCAATTGGGCTTCAATATACACAACTAATTACGATACTCTGATTGAACAAGCATATTCAAAGTCTGGTATTGATTATAGACCAATAATTAACAATGCGGATTTTATGAATTATAATGAAAATGAAAATCCGCAATTAATATATAAACCTCATGGATGTATATCACGTCCTGATTCAATTATTTTGACTGAAGATGATTATTATAAATGTACTGAAAGCAGAGCAACAATCTTCCGCCAACTTGAAATTCACAAATATAGAAGTACTTTTCTCTTTATTGGTTATTCCTTTTCAGATTTTAATTTGTCAAAAATATGGTTTGATGTAAAAAAAGAAGCTGGAGAGTTTTCTCATTGGTCGTATGCAGTATGGCCAAATTGCACTGAAGAGCAGAAATATTTATGGCACTCACGAAAGGTTGCTTTAATAGATGCAAGATTCAGCGATTTCATGATAGAACTTAGTAAAAAAATAGATATAAAAAAGGCGGAACAGGTTATTGATAATAATAATGAAGGCATGCGGGAGCTTAATTCATCTTCTGAAGTCGTAAAAGCACTGTTAACATGTATGGAAAGCAAAGATGTAGTAAATAAGAGCCATAGTATCTTAACTTCAGTTATTTCTGTGGAATTGTCGAAAGAACTCCAACTTAACACGAACACTCAAAAAGATATCGAAATTGCAGCTTTAATACATGATGTAGGGAAAATGAAAATTCCTGAAAGCATATTATTTAAAAGTGGAGCGTTAAATATATCAGAGTTTGATATGTTAAAACAACATGCTATTTTTGGAGAACAAATTATATCGTCACTTTCAAGCATACAGCACCTATCAAAAATAATCAGACATCATCACGAAAAGTTTAATGGAGAAGGATATCCTGATAGTATAAAATATGACGAAATACCAATTGAAGCAAGAATAATATCTCTTGCAGATAATTTCTCTGCACTATGTACTAATAGATCATATAGAAGTGCATTAAGTATTGAGGACGCTGTGGAATACATAATGACGAGTTCGGGTACAAATTATGACCCGCAAGTTGTTAATGCATTTAAGACATTGTATAAAAACGGCCTAATTTCAAAAATTATTTATAAATATAATGGATCTGATTATTAATCATTATCAGAACTACTTTAAAAGAATAATAATGCAAACCACCACAAATCAGCTTCATATTATCCATATAATTCAGTAATAAAGCTAAAGGATGGAAATTAGTTGAATAATCTGGAGCGAATTGAGCCACTATTTGAACTGAACCCCAAAATTTAGACAATTAGCGGCTATCTCGAACCATAATATTCAATTACATCGTCGTAAGTGGGTTTGAATTAACGGCATATTGCAATGTGGTGAAGAGGGGAGGATAGGCTAAAATCTAAGAACAAAACAGTTTAAGTTTTATCTTGTCAAGAAACGAAGGAGTAATCAGATTTTGTTATAGGAAAATTAGATGGGGGAAAGGTTCTGAAGAACATTAAATGTTTCACAGGATTTCATTAGAACATTTTCCTTGTTGATGAACTATAGAATAGGGTACAGTACCTGATAGTGAAATTAGTGAACCAACTCTGTACTAAAACGATATTTAGCGCAGAGTTGTTCCTTAGAGGGACTTAGGTAAAAGGGGTAACACTTCGCTTATAAAAATTGAATCTAAAATGTAATTGGTTATGAGCAACAAAAATGCTCCAGGACTAGACCCAATCCATAAATACGAAATTAACGTATTCACAAGCCTCTGTAGTTAACTCGTTAGGCTGGTTAGCTGTAAGTATATTCGCAATAGATTTAAAAGCCTTACAGAGGCTTTTAAATGCTCTGTTTTACAAAGGGTTAGTTGCAGTCGAACTCTAATCAACATCACTGATATTGAATCCATGTTTAAATGCTATCATAAAGATTCTGCCGTTGGATGAATTATACCAGGCTCATAATTTGAAAGCCTTATAGAGGCTCCTAGAGGCTGAATTTTATAGCTGGCATTGTGAACAGACCCATCGAGCGACATTGTTGCTAATGATGCAGTAACAATGTCTAAAATAATTCACAGAGAAACAATTGATGATGTTTACTAATAGTAAATTCTACAAGGATATAAAATAGAGACACTTATAGCCCAAAAGTTTGTTTGATGGTCAGAATCGATCGTTTGGGCTAGTAAATAGTATACCCCTCTCCCGTATTAAATAGTCTACTTTACATAATATTCATTATAGGACCCAATTTTAAAATGTTAACCTGCTTCAAATGTTTGTATTTTCCTTCAACAAAAACATTCTTGCAGGTTATTCTTTAATATTTCAGACACTAACATCAGGTCAACTCTTTTGCTTTATACGAAATCCTGTTCTAGGCTGCTTCTCGGATTTTATGTCTTCAGTATTAATTAGAATATCTTCGATTTCTATCCCTCTATAATCAGCCTTTGAATCGATACATTGACAACAATTGTCACATATCTTCTTAGAATCTAATTCACAGTGGTCGCAGTCACCACATTCTGTGCAAAGTCGATTCTCCAGTATGCAGGGTTCACCTAAAGTTTTCATCGTTATAACACTCCAATTTGTCAGTTTACCAATCTAAGGTGCAATGAAGCCAGGCGTGCTTATCAGTGTATCCGGATGGCTTATAATACTCTTTAGCGCCGAACGAGTACGAATACTAGCCATCCCCTGATCTAGTAATTCTACGGTATCGCTATAACGCTGTTTACTTCCTAATAAAACCAATAAAATATTTCCGTCTGGCCTTGTGATATAAGTTACGAGACATTGGCCCGCCTCTGTAGTTGTCCCTGTTTTAAGGCCGATATCTCCAGGATATACTTTGAGAAGCTGATTTGTATTCTTAATGACTCTTTTTTGTTTAAAACCGTTAGGGCGAGTCCACTCCACTACAGCATCTTTCATTTTAACATATTTCATTAGTTCTTCACTATGAATAAACTCTAAAGCTATCTGTGTAAGGTCATGGGCTGTTGTATATTGGTCAGGTTGGGGTAAACCATTTGGAGTTTTAAATTGAGAATTCGTACAGCCTATTTTACCTGCGTATTGGTTCATTGCGCTTAAAAAGTCATCCATTGTACCATAGGCAGAGACAGCTAAGGCAACAGCAGCATCGTTAGCGCTTTCAACATACAAGGCTGTTAGTAGATCTTTAACTAGAATTTGATCGCCAGGTTGGAGTCCAATTTGTGAGCCTTCAATATTTCGAACCTCATCACCTACTCGGATGAAATCTTCTTCGTGAAGTTTATCTAAGGATACGAGTCCCGTAAGGAGTTTCAATGTGCTTGCAGGTTGACGTCTGATTTCTTCGTTTTCAGCTAACAGCTTCTCCCCTGTCTGTACATTTATCATTAAATAACTGGATATTTCTTTTGGAGTCGTGCCATTCTTACCATCAAGTAAACTGGGAGTATTTGAATTTACTTTGGGGGAGCTTAGTTGATTCTGAGCCGCATTGGCTTGTTTGGGGACATATTGAAAAGCGATTATCCCAAAAGTGATAATCGATAAAAACAATATACTTATTAGTTTTGTGCTTTTCCTTCGCATTGTCAACCTTCTTCAATTGTATGTTCAGGTTAATAATTATACCATAATTGGAATTATACTTGCGAGCAATTCCAAAAAAAATTCTGATTAGCCACTTTTAGCGCCTTAACTAATTTAACTACTTCACTAGCTACTTTATAAATTCCTGGAAATTAGCATCCTGAATATAGATTATTTTTGATGCTGCCATATATATAAGAACGGATAGGGATTAATCCATACTCCGTTCGCTAATTCGATTCCAAAATGTAAATGATCAGGAGTAGTTAGTGCATCACCCGTATGCCCCATCTTCCCGATGATATCTCCCTTTTGAATCCTTTGACCGACCTTCAATCCAGGTTCAATGGATTGAAGGTGTGCATAGTAATAATAGTTGCCATCCTCTCCCCTTACCCCTACTCTTTCCCCACCTAGCCTGTTCCATCCTAACTTTTCGATTTGACCTGAACAAACACTTACGAGTGGAGTTCCTTCTGGACTAAACAAGTCAGCTCCTTCATGCCTTCTGACACCGCCTTCGCGCTCTGCTCCAAAGGTATCCTGATACCAAGTTTCCCCAAGTACTGGAAATTTAAAACGAAGAGGCTCATAATAAGGATAAGTCAAGAGAATTTCCCTACGTCTTTTGATTAGTTTAATCTTAGCTTCTGGAAATTCCCACGATTCTGATTTCCAAGTGATTTTTTCAAATGGAGTACCTGATTGTAACTGAAGCATAATGGACTTAAGCTGATCATCTGAGATGCTAGTTCTTACGGCGAGTGAATCTGCCCACCCTTTAGAAGAAATCGTATTCGCTTCTAGTTGAGACTGGAGGACAAGTTCGGAGGGGATGCTTGTTAAGTAAGGATACACATCGGATGCAATCGTAGGTGGTCTATGTAAACCTTTCCATAATGTTAAACCGATAACGAGTAGAACTAAAATCTGTAGAAGCATTGGTATGATCTTCCGCTTAAAACTCTTAATGGAATTTTTCAATGTGTTCATCTCCCCTCTCCAATGAATATCTATGGGGAGAATTAAAACCTTAGAAGCGAGTAAAAGGGATTTATAGAGCTTAAGGGTGATTTCGTGAAGCAGGGGTATATATTACCTGACCAGTTCGTATAGTCGAATCAGGCAAGTGATTGTAATCCATCATCTTCAGAACAAGTGTACGGGTATCTATTTTAAGCCCCGAATTTTCCGCTAAGGACCATAGTGTATCCCCAGTTTGGACAACTTGAGGATGAAAGATGAGTGACTCTACTTTATTGGTAGATTGTTGCCAATCCCAGACGAACCACCCAAGGCTTGAAACAATAAGAAGAAAGATAATAAGGTTAGAACGTAGTAGTCTTTGACTCCTTCTAGTACGATACTGACGAAGAGAAGAACAAGTACTCATATTAACCCTCCTAAGTGTTCTCTTTTAATCGAATAATGCGAACATAGGTTCTTGAGAACAGTATAAGCGAGTAAGACAATGTTCGTCAAGAGTTTTACGAACATTTGTTTGCACATTCCGTTTTTAAATGCTAAAATAAAGCTGATAATATGTGGGGAGGGACAAATGTGTATCCGGATTTATCGCATAGACAGACAGATATTTTGGAATTTATAAAACGGGTCATTCGTCAAAAGGGGTATCCTCCCTCTGTTCGTGAGATTGGTGATGCGGTGGGATTGATGTCAAGTTCGACGGTGCATGGACACCTACAAACTTTAGAGGAAAAAGGCTACATACGCCGGGATGCAACAAAACCTCGTGCCATAGAAATTTTGGATAGTTCGAGTGATGTATGTGAAAAGAAGACTGTGTCTGTGCCTATTATCGGTCGAGTGACAGCGGGGCAACCTATTTTTGCTGAAGATAATATCGAAGATACATTTCCAATCCCAGCTGACCTAATAAACTCAGATACCGTATTTATGTTGAAGGTCAAAGGCGAAAGTATGATAGATGCTGGAATTATGGACGGTGACCTCATTTTGGTACGACAACAAAATACTGCTCGCAATGGAGAAATAGTTGTTGCTCTGATTGGGGACGAAGCTACAGTCAAACGCTTCTATCGCGAAAAGACTCTTATCCGCTTACAGCCTGAAAACCCAATGATGGAACCTATATATTCTCAAGATGTCTCGGTTTTAGGAAAGGTAATTGGCGTATTCCGTATATTACACTAAAGGATAAAATCCGAAGAGGGCTTGCTAAGCAGCAAGCCCTCTTCGGATTTTATCCCTTTTAAAAAGCCCTATAGGGTTAAATGGCTTTGTAACATAGTGACGAAATAGTATGAATTACAAAACCATTAACGGGAAATTTTTCGGGCGTGAGTATCCTCAAAACGCTCAAATCCCAGGGTAATAAGGCGGCTGATCAATTCACTATAGGGAACTCCGCTTGCGCCCCAAAGTTTTGGATACATGGAAATCTGGGTGAAACCAGGCATAGTATTAATCTCATTAATATAGATAAGATTGTCTTTTGTGACAAAGAAATCTACACGACTCAGTCCGGAAGCTTCTACTGCATGGAAGGCGCGGACAGCCATTTCTTGCAAATTAGATATAACTTCAGGCTCAAGAGGTGCAGGAATAAGCAAGCGAGAACCTTCATCTAGATATTTAGCTTCGTAATCGTAGAAATCATGTGCTGGAAGTATCTCGCCTGGAATGCTAGCTTCAGCTAAGTCATTGCCAAGCACACTAACTTCAATCTCGCGTCCAGTAATATTTTGTTCTACTACAACTTTACGATCGTATCGGGAGGCTAGCTCTAAGGCATTTTTAAGCTGCTCTCGATGGAGTGCCTTAGAAATACCAACACTTGAACCTAAATTTGCCGGCTTTACAAAGCAGGGATAGCCAATGTCATTTTCGATATTGACTATTATTTTCTCAGGATTTAATTGAATATCAGCCCTCAATAACGTTAGATACGCAGCTTGGGGAAGATTTGCCTCAGAAAAGACTGCTTTCATACGGTCCTTATCCATTCCTAAGGCAGAGCCTAATACACCCGAGCCAGCATAAGGTATGTTCGCCATTTCAAATAAGCCTTGTATTGTACCGTCCTCACCGAAGGGTCCATGTAAGACAGGGAAAATTAAATTAAACTTTCCCTCATCCGGAAGTTCACTACCGTCTAGAGCCAGGAAATGTGGATTTGAGGGGTCATGTACAAGAGTTACAGGAATCCCCCGCAGTGCTGAATCTTCCAGCCATTCCTCAGGATTTACTCCCCAGAACCATTGTCCTTTTTGGGAAATACCTACGGTTTGAATTTCATATTGAGAACGGTCAATGGCTTTTAGGACAGAGCTTGCAGAATTTAGGGATACTTCATGCTCTCCGGATTGTCCCCCGAATAGAATAATAATTTTTGTACGTTTCATTTTATGTACCCATCCTCCCTCGGCATTTATCGGATTATTTTAAGTATATGCAAAAAGAAAGAAAAGGCACCCGCCTAACGGGCAAGTGCACCAAAACGTTCGAATGGCCAATAACGAAATAATGTTTTTCCAGAGATATTCTCAATGGGAAGAAAACCCCACTCTCGGGAATCGGCACTATTATTTCTGTTATCTCCTAAAACGAAAACTGAACCTTCAGGTACCGTAAACGGTTCAATATTTTTTATTTGTGGCTCAAGAAGGTAAGGTTCAAGAAGCTGTTGGCCATTAAGATAGGTTCTATGGCTTTTAATTTCAACGGTATCTCCAGGTAAGCCTATGAGTCGCTTAATAAAGTCATCCGAGGAATGCGCACTTGATGGTGGATGAAAAACAATAACGTCTCCCGTACGAAGTTGACCAAAGTGTTTGAAAAAAAACTTATCTACGATGACTCGATCCTCAAGTTGAATCGTAGGCAACATTGAGCCTGTCGGAATAACTCTTGCTTCCAAAACGTAGGTGCGAATCACCCAGGATAATGCAAAAGCAATAATGACAATTTCAAAAAGTTCTAAAACATATCGCGCCATACTTTTTTCTTTAATTCCACGATCATGTTCATTCTCCACCATGCTCACCTCACTTCAGTAGTCCCTGTTCCCAAAGTTTTTTGGCCGCTAGGATGTTTCCAAACTTAACATAAGTCATGGAAATTCCCCCTTGTTGATAAGCGATATAGGGTTCGCGTAACGGACCATCAGCAGAAAACTCGCTTGTTGCTCCTTGAATAAAGGTTCCACCGGCCATTATAACTGCGTCTTCATACCCAGGCATTCCTGCTGGAATCGGAAGAACATGGCTATCGATTGGAGATCCTTTTTGTAATCCCTGACAGAAGGCAATCATTCTCTCCTCGGAACCTAACTTTACAGCTTGGATTAAATCCGTACGAGGAGACTCTGGAAGCGGATTAACTTCACAACCTAAGGTCTGCCAAAAAGCAGCGGAAAAGATTGAACCACGAATGGACTCACTTACAGTAAGAGGACTAAAAAAGAGTCCTTGGAAAAAGAGCTGTTGCCATTCTAAGGTCGCTCCCACTTCTCCACCAATTCCAGGCGCAGTTAGTCTATAAGCTGCTTTCTCTACAAGTTCTTTCCTTCCGGCGATATATCCTCCTGTAGGAGCTAAGCTCCCCCCTAAATTTTTTATAAGGGACCCTGCAACCAGGTCGACGCCCACATCTCCCGGTTCGAGTTTCTCAACCAATTCCCCATAGCAATTATCAACAAAGATGATGAGGTTTGGATAATGCTGTCTAACAAATTCCACAAGTTCGGAGATTTTTGAAATATTTAGGGAATTTCGCCAAGCATATCCCCGCGAGCGCTGAAGAATAAGCATCTTTGTATTCGACTTAAGAACTTCTTTAAATAAGGAATACTGAATATGTCCCTCACCATCTAAAGGAATTGCATCATAAGAAATTCCATAATCCATGAGGCTTCCCTGTCCTTCGCCTCGCAATCCAATGACTTCTTCTAGAGTGTCATAGGGATCTCCACTAACAGAAACGAAATGGTCCCCTGGCCTAAGTACCCCAAATAAAGCTGCTGCAATCGCATGTGTCCCAGATACAAATTGCCCACGAACGAGTGCTGCTTCAGCTCCAAGGATGCGGGCCATAACACGGTCGAGAACTTCCCTTCCGCTATCACCAAGTCCATAACCTGTAGAACCGTGTAAATGATATGAAGTTACCTGCTCTGCTTGAAATGCATGCAAGACTTTTGCATGATTGAATTCCATAATTTCTAGGATTCGGGGTTCTTGCATCTTTAGAACGTTTTCAGCATTGAGTTTCGCCTTTTGGATTAAATCGGGTAAGTCTTCTAAAAAAAACAACCGTATAACCTCCTAATTGGATGAATCATTCGTCTGAAGAAGTTCAATAATCTTCTTCCATACTGGGGCTAAGGAATTATCCTGAATGAGGGAAATAGGAATGGGATGGGAAAGTTCTTGAGCTAGTCTGTTTAATTCGGAGGGATTATTTACATTATCAATCTTATTGAGAAGTGTAATCCTTGGTTTATTTAAACAGCCTAATTCCCCCAAAATACTATGAACAGTATCCGCACGTTCAAGTGCTTTAGGATGACTCGCATCAAGCACGTGAAGCAAAATATCAGCATTTTGTACTTCTTCAAGTGTTGCTAGGAAAGCATGAAGAAGGTGATGAGGAAGCTTCTGAATAAAGCCCACTGTATCGCTTAAAAGAATATCCGTGTCTTGATCCAGGTGTATCCCACGTACGATGGGGTCAAGTGTAGCAAAGAGCTTGTCTTCACCTTGAACCCGGTCTCCCTTAGAATGTGTAAATTCCATGGCTTTATTTAGGAAAGTTGTTTTTCCTGCATTTGTATAGCCAACGAGAGAAATAAGTGGTACACCGCTCTTTAAACGTTGACGTCTTTGAGTATCTCGGTTTTTACGAATCTCTTTAAGTTCTTCTTCAAGAAGATCGATTTTTCGTCGAACCCTTCTTTTGTCCATTTCAAGCTTGGATTCACCGGGACCTCGTGTCCCTACACCTCCACCTAATCGCGAAAGGCTCTGGCCTTGCCCAGAAAGATGGGGTAAAAGATGCTTAAGTTGTGCGAGTTCAACTTGTAACTTTCCTTCTCTTGATTTCGCACGTTGTGCAAATATATCAAGGATAAGAGTCGAACGGTCAAGGACTTTAATTCCAGTAGCCTGTTCTAGGGTTCTCGTTTGAGCTGGAGACAGCTCATCATCACAGATTAAAACATTCGCTCCGCTATTTTGCAGCTCATGGGTTAGTTCTTCTAATTTTCCTTTGCCCAGATAGCTGAGAGCGCTTCCATAGCGTTTAGCTTGAAGGATTTGGCCCACTACATTGACCCCTGCTGTGCGTGCTAGTTCAGCAAGTTCAGCTAAGAGCTCAAGACCTTCCTCTTCATCTGCTAGAGCCACGAGAAATGCTTGCTCTTGATTTGCTCCCTTTGAGGGGGCAGGTACTGTGGGATAAGAACGAGAAAAACGTGAGGCTTCATCATAGGAAAAGGAATTAAATTCTTCGGGATTCATAGAAAGAATTTCGAAGCCATTGGATTCAGAAGGAAATGCGATTTCCAATCCTGTGATTGTACCCTTTCGAACACCAAGGCTCGTCATGCTCTCTAGCCCTAGTGAAGTTAATGCACTTAGATCTACTGGACTTAAACTTGGGTTTCCACTGGGATGAGTATGAATACATCTCAAGCGCCCTGACTGGCGCACTGGGAAAGGAGGAAGTTTAACTGCTGCATGTTGTCCCACTGCAACTGCGCCCACTATACCTGAACGGTTAATATAGATAGCGATTTCCTTATTCCAAAGACTCGTTAATGTGCAAATTCCTTGTAATAAAGAAGAATCGATAAGCTCCGGACGTTCAGTCCGGAGCTTAGTCAAGGTTTTTAACTCTTCAAGCTGGGTTGCTCTAATTCCTGAGATATCACCGTAAATGTCCATATAGGCCTCCGTATCAATCACTCTCATGCAATTTTTGCTAGGAAATTAACTAATTATAGTATGTTCATAATCGTGAATTCAAAAACTATATTCCACGTGATGACCTACTTTTTGGGATCATCCATACAAAGATCGCACGCAAGGATTTGGATGAGTTCTTCACGGGATGAACTAGACTTTTGATAGAGACGAACCGCTTGTTTTCGAATCGTCCGTTCAATTGTGTTGCGTACAAGACGCGCATTACCAGCGTAGGGATGCGAATTTAATACACCCTGAAGCATAAATCTGAACGCATCTCGCGCTTCGGTAGTAAGTTCGTATTGCCTAGCTCTTAACATCGATTCCCCAATGGCTAGGAGTTCATCGATAGAGTAATCTGGAAAGTCAATATGTATAGGAAAACGCGATCGAAGGCCAGGGTTCGTTTGTAAAAACCATTCCATTTCGTTACGATACCCAGCGAGGATAAGAACTAAGTTATTTTTATTATCCTCCATAGCCTTTACCAAGGCATCTATTGCTTCTTTGCCAAAGTCTTTTTCTCCGCCTCTTGCTAAGGAGTAGGCTTCGTCAATAAATAAAACACCGCCCAAGGCCTTTTTAACTTGGTCTCGTGTCTTTTGGGCTGTATGCCCTATGTATTCTCCAACGAGATCTGCCCTTTCGCACTCTATCACATGACCCTTTTGTAGGACGTCCATCTCCTTAAGCAGTCTTCCAACCAAACGAGCGACTGTTGTCTTTCCTGTTCCAGGATTTCCTCGAAATATCATATGGAGTACGAGCGGCTCAGCGACAAGTTTTTCACGTGTTCTTCGCTTTTGTATCTCAACATATGCTTGAATTTCACGAATGAGGAGTTTAACGGTCGAGAGGCCTACTAGTGTGTCAAGTTCAGCAATAATTTCAGCGACTTTATCTTTTTCCATGATATTAGTAGCTGGTTTACGACCTCTAAAAGGCTCTGGGAAAGATTCTTCTTCTGAAGCTCTCCCTACTTTTATAGGCGTTTGAACGACCGGAGGCTGATTTTTCTCCGGTCGAAATGTAACACGAATTGGCATGGATGTGACACCTCCCGTCCTTACTACTATACGCAATAGGACGGGAAAGGTGCCTTAAAAATTCAAAAGTTAAGGGTTACTTTGCAGAGTTGGAGGATAGAGATTTTGCAAAACGAACCCGAGAATTTCTATCTAGATATTTTTTCCTTAGGCGTATATTTTTAGGCGTAACTTCAACAAGTTCATCATCATCGATATACTCAAGGGCCTGTTCGAGTGAAAAAATCCTGGCAGACTCAAGCCGAAGTGCTTCTTCTGAATTGCTAGAACGCATATTGGTAACATGCTTTTTCTTTACTACATTGACCTCGATATCTTGTTCACGATTGTTTTCGCCAACAATCATTCCTTCATAAACTTTAGTTCCGGGTTCAATAAAGGTCGTACCACGTTCCTGTGCTGCGTTTAGACCGTAGTTTGTAGCTTCCCCAGTCTCAAAGGCAATGAGCACACCACGGCTTCTTCCTGGAATTTCCCCTTTGTAAGGTTCATAGCCATGGAAAACATGACTCATCATCCCTTCCCCACGAGTTTCAGTGAGGAAATCACCGCGGAAACCAATAAGCCCTCGAGCAGGAACTCTAAACTCAACACGCATTTGCGTAGAAGAAAGATTTGTCATATTAATCATTTCTGCTTTGCGTTTTCCCAGAAGCTCAATTACAGCCCCCATTGAAGATTCGGGAATATCACAAATGAGATACTCCACTGGCTCACATTTGTGACCCTCAACCATTTTGTAAATAACTTCAGGCTTCGATACTTGAAGCTCATACCCTTCCCGTCTCATATTCTCGATGAGAATGGAAAGATGGAGTTCTCCACGTCCAGATACACGGAAGGAATCTGCGGAATCTGTTTCATCAACACGTAAACTTACATTGGTTTCAATCTCTTTGAATAGACGCTCACGAAGCTTCCGAGATGTCACGAATTCGCCTTCTAAGCCAGCAAAAGGACTGTTATTGACGATAAAGTTCATTGTCAGAGTAGGTTCGTCAACTTCGATTACAGGAAGGGCCTCAGGAGTAGTGGCGCAGGCGACGGTTTCACCAATATTCGCACTCGTCAATCCTGTTAAGGCTACGATTTCACCGGCTTGAGCTTCGGGGACATCAACCCTTTTTAATCCTTCATAGACATATACTTTACCAATCTTGGCGCGTTCGAAGCTTTCATCACGCTTGATTAGTGTAATGGATTCCCCTTGGTGTACAGTGCCTCGAACAATCCGCCCTATGACAATTTTGCCAACATAGTCGTCATAATCAAGAGTCGTTACTAAAAGTTGAAGAGGCGCTTCAACTTCTACATTTGGGGCAGGTATATGCTCTAAAATAACATTGAAAAGGGGCTCAAGAGTTTCGCTTAATTGATCAGGTTCCAAACCAGCGATTCCTTGCCGTGCAGAAGCATATACCACAGGGAATTCAAGCTGCTCATCATCGGCACCTAATTCAATAAATAAATCTAATACTTCATCCACTACTTCAGCGGGTCGAGCATCGGGGCGATCAATTTTATTGATAACCACGATAGGAACAAGTTTTAGTTCTAAGGCCTTCCGTAAAACGAAACGAGTTTGGGGCATGGGTCCTTCAAAAGAATCCACGATTAGTAGAACTCCATTGACCATTTTTAAGACTCGTTCTACTTCTCCGCCGAAATCCGCGTGCCCGGGGGTATCCACGATATTAATCTTTGTACCTTCCCAGTGAACTGACGTATTTTTAGAGAGGATAGTAATCCCCCTCTCACGTTCCAGGTCATTTGAGTCCATTACGCGTTCCATAACTTGTTGATTGGCTCTAAAGGTTCCGCTTTGTTTAAGCATCGTGTCGACCAGCGTAGTTTTACCATGGTCGACGTGAGCGATGATTGCAATGTTACGAATATTCATTAATTGCATTGTCTTATTTCCTTTCTAGGTAAATTGCCACTAAATTTTAGTGTACCATGCTTTTATTATCTGTACAATATGACATAATAAAATAATTTTGAAGTAATCTTAAGAAGATTATTAGAGGAATTAGAGGGTTTTTTCGTATATTATTCCATTAAATTAATAAAAAGCCTGGTTTAGCCAGGCTTTTTGCATATACTCTGAACAGAGCAATAGCTGTAATTAAGATTCACTTATTCCCGATTTTCATCTGCAAGTGCAGCTGAAGCCGCCGCCAAATTAATCGGCCTAATGGGCATAACCGTAGAAATGGCATGCTTATAGACCATCTGCTGTTTACCTTCAAATTCAATAACTACAGTAAAATTGTCAAAGCCACGTACGAGCCCTTTGAGTTGAAAACCATTCACTAAATATATCGTGACTGGCAAGTTTTCCTTGCGAACTTGGTTCAAAAAAGTATCTTGCAAATTGATGGGCGATTTATTCATTTTCTTTTTCTTACCTCCATCACCATCTATTTCTATTTTTCTATTCTACACGACTTTGAATTCCTCTGCAAGTATTGACCATAGATTCCAGGATTTTAGTCGGGTTTTCATTATACGTATCAAACCAGGTTATTCGGGGATCCCTTCGAAACCAAGTGAGTTGACGTTTTGCAAAATGACGAGTGTCACGTTTAAATAATCTACTCATTTCGGGGAGAGTAACCTTCCCGAAGAGAAACCAAAGGGCATGACGATAACCGATACTTTGCAATGGTTTTATGTGAGGTGAATACCCTTCCTTGAGAATAGTAAGAGTTTCTTCTAAGAGTCCCGAGGTTAGCATTTCTTCACACCGTCGATTTATTCTCTCATAGATAATCTCTCGTGGTGCTGTTAGCCCAATATAAAAAATAGAGGAATCTAACGGAAGATAATGCGTGTCATTCTCCCCGCGTATTTCTGAAAAAGGTTTTCCGGTCAAATCACAGACTTCTAATGCTCTAATTACTCTTATGGTATCATTCGGATGGAGACGGAGGGCACTTTGAGGGTCTCGCTCACGTAAAGCACTGTGTAAAGCATCTTTTCCTTTTTGGCCAAGAAACGAAAACCAGTATTGTCGAAGCTCTTCAGAGCCACTTTCTGCAAAAGTAAACGGGTCAATTAAAGAACGAATATAGAGGCCCGTACCCCCCACTACAATCGGCACCTTCCCGCGGTTTCGGATATCTTGAATGCAGTCATTTGCATTAGCTTGGAATTGAGCCACTGTAAATGGTTCTTCTGGATTAAGAAAATCTAAAAGATAATGGGGGATATTTTGTTGTTCCTCGAGAGTTGGTTTTGCTGACCCGATGTCAAGTTTTCTGTAGACCTGCACAGAGTCTCCTGAAATAATCTCTCCTCCGATAGCTTGGGCAAGCGCAACCCCCAAGGCTGTTTTTCCCACTGCAGTAGGTCCTACTATAATAACTAACGGGTTCAAGTATATCCCCCCCTACATTGGATAATACCGTAATCCACTTGACTGTACTTTCCCCCCTCATTCACGGAAAAACCCAGTCTTGAAAATTCGTCGCTTCCTTTTCGTTCTTTTAATACTACCCTTTTTCTTGCTACCCGACAGGCGTGGAACATTACATCTTTTTGTAAAGGTTGGGTATTTGATAATTGGTGTAAAGGGCGAATCGAAGAACTTTGTTCTCGGGTATGCCGAAACATTGGGTCAAAATATATAACATCGACAGAGGTTGATTCGGAATGTGCAAGGAAGTCCTTGTGGTCCCCCCATAGGACTTCGATGCGCCGTGCAGCCTCTGCCAAGGCAAGCCAGGCTTTAGCTTTTTCGGGATTCTTTACACTGGGGAGGAGACCATGGGCTAAGCTTGATAGACCTTCTCGTATTAGCGCAGCGAGAATTGCGGAATGCTCTATTGCAATGACCCGTCCTTCTTCCCCTACTTTCCATGCTGCGACTAAGGCGTCTGTCCCTAGGCCTAGTGTTGCATCAAGAAAAGCATCTCCCTGTTGAAGTCCTGTAGCACTTAAAAACCGGTCTGACTCTCCTCGGCCAAGTTGAATTAAGCGGATAAGTGCCATATTGGGATGAAAATTAAAGCGAATTCCCTCAGTTTCTAAAAATGTACCTTTCCGAGTAATATGAAGAATGGGTAGGGCTAAATTTTGTATAGGGTGGAAAGAGCTATCAGAAGCTTGAAGCAACTTGATTCCGGGTTGCATGGAAAACCAATGGGCCTTGGTTTGTAAATTTGAATCTGATGGATGTGTCAATTTAAGAACTACTGGAAATTCAGACATTAATTAAGCCACTCTCATTTCAACTTCGGTAAAATCGTCGTTCTAACTCTCCACGTGTAAGTTTCACCATGGTAGGACGCCCATGGGGGCAGGTATAGGGATTATCCGTCTTACTAAGCTGAACTATAAGTTGTTCCATCTCTAGGAGAGATAGAGAATCTTTCGCTTTTATAGATTCTTTACAAGCCAGCATGTAAATCCATTCTTCGAGAAGCTGATCAAAGGTTGGAGGTATTTGTTTAAGTAATACTTGATCGAGAAAATCGCGAAGAAGTTTTTCGCCCTGATAGGGGCCACTATAGGCAGGAATACCTCGGAGTAAATATGTCCGTGTTCCGAATTGCTCTAGGATAAACCCCATATCATTTAGAAGCATGAGATGTTCTAGAAGAGCCTGCTCCTCAGGTGCTGTGAATTCAAGAGGCATAGGAATTAAAAGTGCTTGACTATCTCCGGGGTTCGCACGATGCTTTTGAAGTAAACGTTCATAGTTTATCCGCTCGTGGGTAGCATGCTGATCAAAAATAACAAGATGTTCTCCGTCTGTCGATAGAATATAGGTATCAAATATTTGTCCAAGCGGTCTAAGAGCCAGTAATGGATTTTCAGTCTCAACGTCATAAGAAATAAATTGTTCTAGCTCTTGGGTTGTTTGCAAGTTGCTAATGGGTATTGATTCATTAATCGTAAAAATAGCATTTACAACGGAAGGCTCTGCAACAGTCTCAGTGGATTTGGAATAAGTACTAGATGAATTTAAATTATTGGATGAACCCAAATTCATAGGGAAAGGCACAGAGGTCGTAGAGCTCTCAAAACTATGGTCGGTAACTTGGCTACTGTTTACTAAAGGTAGTTGAGAGGCTGAAAATTTAAGAGAGTATTGAGTGGGTTTATCTTCAGGTTTAACCGATGGCTTTACTGCGGTGTTATTTTCTTGAAACGCACTAGAAGTATAGTTTTTCTCAAAAGGTGTAACTGGGTGAGCTTGTAGGAGAACGTTGCGAATGCCTTCGGAAATAAATTCAGCGAGCTCTTTTTCTTGATGAAAACGTATTTCCATTTTTGTAGGGTGAACATTCACATCGTATTCATGGGGAGGAAGTTGAAGACTAAGTATGGAAATGGGATAAAGTTTATGCGGAATAAGTGTATGATATCCCTCTGCTATTGCGCGGCTTATAAGGGGCGAACGGATAAAACGACCATTGACGATTAAGGTCTCCCCTTGCCTTGTCGAGCGTACTAAATCTGGAGGGCTTATATAGCCTTCCATACTCCATTCTTTCCTGGAAAAAGAAACGGGTAGAACACGTCGAGCAGTCGTCTGACCCAATACAGCAGCGATACTTTCTAGTAAACGCCCTCGCCCAGGAGTTTGTAAAACCATAACTTTGGGATGTTTTAGGGTAAACGCTACATCTGGATGAGCGAGTGAGAGTCTCCCAATAACATCAGAAATTAGTCCAAACTCTGTATTTGTCGATTTTAAGAATTTACGTCGGGCGGGAGTGTTGAAGAAAAGATTTTCAACTGTAACGGTTGTTCCCGAGGGGCAACCAATTTCTTTGAAATCGACCTGTTCTCCTCCTTCTAGCCTTAAAAGCATACCAGAGATTTCGTCCTTTGGACGAGTTATGATTTCCATCTTTGAAACCGAAGCGATACTTGGTAAGGCTTCTCCGCGAAAACCAAGCGTTCTCAAATCATTTAAATCCTCAATGCTTCGTATCTTGCTTGTCGCATGCCGTAATACCGAACGGGGTAAATCTTCCGGAGATATGCCCCGACCGTCATCCCGGACGCGAATAAAATCCACCCCACTTCCTTCAATCGTTATCTCTATCTGTTGGGCTCCCGCATCGAGTGCATTTTCGATGAGTTCTTTAACGACAGAAATGGGGCGTTCAACCACTTCGCCGGCAGCAATTTGATTAGCAGCTTGAGTATCAAGAATCTGGATTAATGCGGTCAAAAATCAGTTACCCCCTTATGCATGTGCCAGAAATGAACTTTGTTCTCCAGCTGGTCTTGAAATAAGACCGAGGTTTTTCGCCCGATTGATTCCTCCCATAGGTCATAGCCTGCTTGTTGACATTCAGAGCAGGCTTCAAAAGGGACCCTAATCAGGGCGTAATTCTCTCCCGTCTCAGCATGTTGACTTTCTATAAAAACTACCCCACCACAGTGATTACAAAGACGCACCCAGTCCTTACGAATTTCTTGAAAGCCTTCCGTATCGTAATATATGGAATGAGGAATATAAGCCCATTTCCCATTAGGGAGATATTTCTCCCCTCGAATTGTCCAATTCGGCCTGACTTTGCTATGTTGATCTTTCAAATCCTTAAGATAACCTTTAAAGGATTGCTGATTTACAAGGGGGCGACGCATTTTCTGAGGTTCGATCACACCACTATAATCTTCTCCAGCTAAGGCGAGGAAGATAGCTAGATTAACATAAGGCAATGCTCCCTCGATAGAATAACCTCCCTCAAGAACCGCGAGATCTGGTTTTAGAAGTTCTGTTATACGTCCATATCCACGTGCTGTGACATTCATTGAAGCTAAAGGATCCGTAAAATGGTTGTCCTGTCCAGCTGAATTAATAATAAGTTCTGGCCCAAACTCCTTGAGTCGGGGAAGAACCCAATCTTCTATCACATGATGAACCCCTTCATCACCAGTTCCTGGGGGAAGTGGTATGTTGAGTGTATAGTCCCAAGCATTAGGACCACCTTTTTCTTGAACAAAACCGCTCCCAGGATAAAGGGTTCGCCCATCTTGATGAAGTGAAACAAATAGGACATTAGGATCATGGAAAAAGATATCCTGGGTACCATCGCCATGATGTACGTCTGTATCTACAATTGCAATTTTCTTTATCCCATAATGTGACCGTAAGAAGTTGATTAATATGGCTTCATTATTTAGTGTGCAAAAACCACGGTTTCCAAGAACTGTTGCCCCGGAATGATGACCAGGTGGACGGACAAGAGCAAAACCGTTCTGAATTTCCTGCTTGGCCCAGGCTTTGCCAAGAATAAGCGAACTCCCTGCAGCAATTAAGTGTGCGTCGAGGTCATGTTCTTTGAAAGTGGGAAATAGCGCCTGCGTCCGTAGGACATCTTTTAGCGAGGCTAGTCCGGGGGAATATTGTTTAACGTTTTGAAGATCCATGACTCCTTCCTCAAACAATTGCTCCTGGGTATAGAGGAGCCTCTCTTCCCTTTCAGGATGAGTATCTCCCAAAGACCAGTCAAAAGCCGGGAAAAATAGGATTCCTGTATGCTTCATTCTTCCACCCTCCCGACTACTCCAGGGGGAACAATAATTGATCCCCTAACAATTTGCCCTATTGCTTCATACCCTTTAACGACAGGAAAAAAGTCAAAGGGTTGTATAATCGGCTTTACTTGATCCATTTCAAGTCCAATCTCTTGTGCTCTTCTGGAGGCAATCCCCTGAAGAAATCCTTCGACTTCTTTATGGGGACGACGTGAACCGAACCATTCCCCTTGTTCCCCAGACTCTTCAATTCGATACCGATGTATGGAAGTATCCAAGTGAAGTGTACAGGTCATAGTAGGGCGCGCAAGTGCAGCACCGATTGCATTGGATATGTCTGAGTGCTTGGAAAAATACACAGGCGTATGAAGTTGTTCCTCTAAGAAAGAGGAAATTCCCTGAGCACTTCCTCCGCTTATAAAAATATGGAAATCCCTGTGGCTTTGTGGATGTAAGACTTCCCAGACTTTATATGCAGGCTCTTCACGCCAATTTTGGTAAAGGCTTTCTACCCCCTTAGCTATTACTTGTGAGACCCTACGTAGAATTTCCTCGGCCAACTGCTTTAGGTTCTCTGGTGTTCTAGATTCCGGTGAAAGAAGGTTAGCTAAACCATCTTCTGCCCGTGAAAAGTTTCCATAGGAAATCCGTTTTAAATATCGCATTGCATCAGTAGGAGTTGGATCCTTCCCTCCAAGGCAAAAGGCAGGACCAGATCGATAGGGAGCAATTTCAAAATCATCTCTAGAATGAGGAAGAATGGTAGAGTCTCCTCCTATAGGAATCGAGCGTACTGCCAAGGTGCGAACAAGAGTTGAAAAAGGGCCAATCTGGGCACCCTTTGCACTAAGTAAAGGCTCGCCGGAAAGAATTAGACCAATATCTGTGGTTGTTCCGCCTACATCGACCACTACAAACGATTGATTAGGTTCTGATTGAGCTAACGCACCAATCACACTTGCTGCAGGGCCAGAGTAGATTGATTCAACCGGACGCACTTTATTCAGGGGGAGGACTCCCCCATCAGCTTTTAATACGTTAATAAGCGCCTTAGAGCCTTTTGAAGCTACGGCTTGCTGCAATTGTGAAGCGAAATTTGAATACAGTCGAGAACTCGCTAAATTTAAATAGGTGGTTAAGCTTCGACGGTAAAAGTTTGACTGTCCCCACTCGTGACCTAGTGCCATATCGAGTTGTGGAAAACGTTTGGATAAAAAACTTGCTAAGCTCTCCTCAAGTATACTATTTCGGTGGGAAAACTTGCTTACGATTGCAATTTGCGAGGAAGAATTGAAATCATGTTGATTTAAAATACGTCGCCACTCGAGTTCATCTGGGGGATTTACTTCACGACCCCGATAATCAACTTCGCCCTTTAACTCATGGTAGTGGACAGGCCAAGGAAAAGCATTTAATTTCATTCCAGACCCAGGAAAAAGAAAAAGCTCAACAGGAGGTAAGCTATTTTGAAGAATAGAATTTGTTACCAAGGTCGTACTTACTGTAATCTGTTGGACTGGCTCTTGAAAGGCCTCCAACTTTTCTAAGGCTTGGAGTAATGTTTCCAGCAGGTTAGCAGGCTGTGTTGGGACCTTCGATTTATTTATGATGCGATTCCCGCTGAGGAGGACTGCATCTGTGAATGTCCCACCGACATCGATTCCGACTTGGTATACCATGAACATCCTCCTAACTTACAAGGTTTCCGAGGTTTTAATTCGTTCACGTAGATCGAAGAGGTACTCTAAAGCTTGACGGGGGGTTAAATCTTCTAAGAAGATTTCGGAGATTTCTTGAAGGAAAGGGTGTATAGTAGGGGCTTCAAATAAAGTGAGTTGTGCCATTTTTTCAGGCTTCAGTAAATTCTCTTTGATATTTCCATTGGGGGATGATTCGAGCTCATGAAGGATTATTTTTGCGCGGTGTAATAGATTCGTAGGAAGGCCAGCTAGCTTCGCGACCTGAATTCCGTAACTTCGATCAGCGCGACCGGGGATGATTTTGTGAAGGAAGATGATCTCTTCATCATGTTCTCGGACTCCAACATGGAGGTTGAAAATACCAGGCAAGCTCTCTTCTAACTCGGTCAGTTCGTGATAATGAGTAGCAAAAAGCGTTTTCGGTTTGATCTCCTGGCTTACGAGGTATTCCGCAACCGCCCATGCAATGCTCAAACCATCGTAGGTTGCAGTTCCCCGTCCAACCTCATCAAGGATAATAAGGCTGCGGTTTGTCACATGATGTAGGATGTGAGCTACTTCCCGCATCTCGACCATAAACGTACTTTGTCCAGAGGCTAAATCATCTGAGGCTCCAACCCTTGTAAAAATATGATCAGCAATAGAAATACTCGCCTTCTGTGCAGGGACAAAACTCCCAATCTGTGCCATCAATACTATTAGCGCAACCTGCCTCATATAGGTTGATTTTCCGGCCATATTGGGGCCTGTAATCAAGGCTAAATGTTTATGAGGAGTTAATAACGTATCATTGGGAACAAAGGCATTATCAAGAAGCATATCTTCCACAACAGGATGTCTTCCTTCGATAATTTGAATCTTACCATCCAGACAAATTTCTGGGCGGACATAATGATTACGTACCGCAGCTTCGGCAAGGCTTGTATACACATCAACTTCGGCTAACGAATGAGCAACTTCAAGAATTTTAGCGGTAAACTGTCGAACGTTTTCGCGAAGTTCCAGGAACAGTTGATATTCCAATTGGATTATCTTTTCTTCTGCACCTAAAATTTTCTGCTCATACTCTTTTAACTCAGGAGTTATGTATCGTTCCGCGTTTGCTAGGGTTTGCTTCCGGATATATTCCTGAGGAATAAGGTGTGAGTTTGCATGGGTTACTTCAATATAATAGCCGAATACTTTATTATACCCCACTTTGAGGGAACGGATTCCTGTCCTATCCTTCTCAGTGCTTTCTAGATGAGCAACCCATCCCTTTCCTCCTGATGAGATACTTCGTAACTCATCGACTACGGTGGAATATCCAGGCTTAAGGATATTTCCTTCCTTTAGAGAAACGGGTGCCTCTGGATTAATCGCTTGTTCTAAGGTTGATGCTATTTCATCGAGCCCTTCAAGGGAAGGAATATAAACTTTAAGATTTTCGGCTTTACAGCCGGAAAGTAAGGTGCGGAGTCTCGGTAAGACACTTAAGGTCTGAGCTAGAGAAAGCAGATCTCTGGCGTTTGCTGTCCCATAGGATACTTTACCCATGAGGCGTTCTAAATCGAAAACCCCATTGAGTAGTTGTGAAATATCCGCTCTTAGAAAGCTATCTTCAACCAAGGCTTCTACATAATCTAAACGTCTTTTTACTTCCTCTTCGATAATAAGTGGTTGCTCAATCCAACGTCGAAGCAGCCGCCCGCCAAAAGCCGTTTTGGCATAATCTAAAATGGAGAGTAAGGTCCCTTTTCGACCTTGGCCACGAATCGGCTCACAAAGCTCTAGATTTCTTCGAGTCCAGGGATCAAGAATCATCCATTGATCAGGACGATAAGTTTTTATTTCAAGAATGTGCGAGGGTTCAATACCGGGAAGGGTTTCCAACAAGTATTTCCAAAGGGCATTTGCTGCCTTGCTCGCGATTGGAAATTCCATGAATAGTGAGTTATGATCTAAAAAACGTTCTTGAAGAAGTGTCAGGAAAAAGGTTTTCTTTTCTCTTGGGGTGATAAAGAAATTTCGCCAGTGCTTCGACTTGGTTAGTTCGGGGGGAAGTAAAAGTTCCGCAGGTTGAATGCGGGAAAGTTCAGTCAATAGAATATCCAAAGATTGGGTTTGAAAAATTGTAAATTCACCTGTAGAAACATCAAGGAAGGCTAATCCCCAATCCCGATCATGATACACAGAAGCCAGGTAGTTATTCGCTCGTTCTACAAGAGAATCTGTTATTGTTCCCGGTGAGATGATTCGAACAATTTCCCTTTTTACAATCCCTTTAGCTGATTGGGGGTCCTCAACTTGCTCACATATTGCAACCTTTTTACCAGCGGAGACAAGCTTTATAAGATACCCTTCTACTGAGTGATAGGGTACCCCACACATGGGTGTTCGTTCGCCTCCTCCAGAATCACGACCAGTTAGGGCGATTCCTAAAATGGGAGCGGCTGTTAGTGCGTCTTCTCCAAACATTTCATAGAAATCCCCGAGTCGAAAAAATAGAATGGCGTCGGGTACTTGCGCCTTTATGGATTTATACTGCATCATCATAGGTGTGGACATATTTACTACTCCTTATATGGTATCGGCTGATCAATATTGCAAAGGGAAGAGTACTTTACTCTTCCCTTGGTTTCCGCTATTTTTATAAGCGAGTTTACTGCATTTAGCAGCTTCCTCCACAACCACAGCCATTACTCCCGCATGAGGAGCAACCGTCTTCTTGATCAGACTGACCAGCGATTGCATTTCCTAAAATAGCATTGATGCTATCAAGCATTTGAGTAAATTGACCTTGAGCTTGAAGATAGGCTGCAATTAGAGGTTGGTTCTCCACTTTCTCTTCCAACGCATCAATAGCTTTTTTGTCTTCTTCAGACAGTTCTTTCCCCTCGAGTTGGAGATCAGATAAACGTTGTTGCTCTTCCTGAAACTCAGTAATAATCTGTTGAGCTTGTTCGTCTGAAAACATCGCTTGCTCGGTACTCCGTAAATTAGAAAGTTCGGGACTCTTTGCTATTGCTGCAGCTAGGATTTCGGCTTTTTCAAAAATTTCTGCCGTCATTAAAACACCTCCATGACGATTCATTCTACACTTTTTCTAAGATTCCTGCCACTCTAATCGTATTATTCACCGAATAATGTTAAAGAATAATTAAAGTCATCTAAATAATTTCGCCCAACAAAGTCCAAGAACGAGCTTCTAGCATTTTAACTTGAACTAGAGAACCAGTAAGAAGAGGGTCACCTGTGAATACGATAAGTTCATTTCCACGTGTACGACCAGTTAAGCGATCTGGGTTTGATTTGCTGGGACCTTCGACCAAAACTTCATAAGTTTTTCCCAGCATTTTTTGACGCCAAGCTAAACTCTGTGTATTCTGTAGGTTCATAAGTCGCTGGAGTCGACGCTTCTTGGTATCAAGGGGAATTTGGTCTGTCATTTGGGCTGCTGCAGTTCCTGACCGCTTAGAATACATGAAAGTATAGGCTTGGGTATAATTAACGTGTTCGATTAAGTCAAGCGTTTGTTCAAAATCCTCTTCAGTCTCCCCTGGGAAGCCCACGATGATATCTGTTGTTAAACTCGCCTCAGGAATGACATTGAGAATTTTCTCAATTCGACTAAGATAGTATTCACGCGTATATTTTCGATTCATGCGTTGTAATATTTCATTGCTTCCAGCTTGAAATGGAAGATGGAAATGTTCACATAGGTTCTTTCCATTGGCTACGGTCTCAATAAGTTTATCTGAAAGATCCTTCGGGTGGGATGTCATGAATCGTACACGTAATAATCCAGCTATTTTATCTACATCTCTGAGTAAATCTGAGAAATCATAGTCGGTTTCAAACTCATGACCATAGGAGTTCACATTTTGCCCAAGCAAAGTAACTTCTTTACATCCGGTTCTTACGAGCCCCTCAATTTCGTTAAGGATATCCTCGGGCTTACGACTTCGTTCCCGCCCGCGAACGTGAGGAACAATACAATATGTGCAGAAATTATTACAGCCGTAACTAATGTTGACACTTGCTTTAAGTTTACCTTTTTCGGCAAGTGGAGCAGCCTCAATAGTTTCTTGGGGCTTTTCCCAGACTTCAGCTACTTTACCCTTTACGTTTGACTCTTCAAGGAGTCGGTTGAACTCATGGAGATTATGTGTTCCTGCCCAAATATCGACATGTGGAGCTCTCTGCTTAAGTCGTTCTAACGCACCGGGTTGTTGTACCATACATCCAGATACTGCAATCTTTAGATTAGGATTCTTCTCTTTTAGTCTTTTGAGGTCTCCGATTTTGCCGAGAATTTTGTTCTCCGCAGTTTCACGGACACAGCAAGTATTAATAATGATTAGGTCTGCATTATCCTCTTCCTGCGATCGTGTATATCCTTTTTGGGCCGAAATTTCAGTTAAAGTCGCCGCATCACGCTCTGACATTTGGCACCCGTAGGCAAGTGTTACGACCTTTTTAGTATTTAAATTCGTTTCTGACATCTGAATATATCACTCCTGATTAATAAAAACTAAATTCTTACTTAGGGAATACGGTTATGTTTCTTCCTAAGTTCTTCGGGTAATTACATTATAAAGAATATCATAATTTTTGAAGCACTGCTAGTCATGTCAATTTCAGTGAATAACTGCCCGATTATTTGGTTATTCTTACACATGGAGGTGATACGAATGCCAAGTGTAAATCCTGAGGTCTTCTGTAATGTAGTAGAATGCAAGTATAACGAAGGTGCAAAAGCTTGTCATGCAAATCAAATTCAAGTGACTAAGCATCATGCCGAAGTTCGTACAACCGAAGCGACCGACTGTGGTACCTTTGAATTAGGAGATGGACGCGAAAAGGTCTAGTTATAGAAGAAAGGGAACCGGAAAATATAACCGGTTCCCTTTTCGTTATTCCTTGTTTTCTATTTGCCGAAATTGTCCTGTTTCTTCTATACTTTGAAACTCTTTGTAAATTAAGTCTTTGATTTTCGGGAATACTTCATAGACTTCAGGACTAAGATCTAGGCCCCATTCGAGACTCTTCGGTTGAATGCCAAAGATAAGTGTCTGAGGAGCATTGCCCAATATATTAGCCATTGCTAAGACTTCTAATATTCCTACTTGATGGAAAGAAACTTCGAATTTTTCGGGCAAAATCTTAAGTTTCTCGGGTTCAAAACGAAAAATAGCACCCGGTTCGTCTTTAGCGTTAATTGCATCGATGATGATTAAAAACTCTACTTCCTGTATGAGATGTACCAGTTCAAGTCCTGCAGTACCACCTTCAAGCAGTTCTACGTTATTTGGTAGTGTATCTCCAGAAAGTTCATTTAGGAATTGAACTCCAAGCCCCTCATCCGAAAGAAGGACATTGCCGACTCCCATAACCATGATTTTGGGTTTATGCATAAGTCTGACTCCTTCTGCTTATAACCGAGTTATGCGAGAATAATAAGCTTTTCGATGGAGTAATGTCAAGCTTAGTTCGATGGAGTCGACCTTTCAGAGTAGCTGAGAGGCTTCTGAACATTCTTCGATTTTCCAAAAAACATAAGCCAAAATTGATCATAAGCTTCGGTAAAAACGAGGTATACATGAGCTAAAATTATTGAAAAGAATAACCACATGACAACATAGTGAATTCCTCGGACGGCAGCGAGTCCGCCAAAATGGGAGGTGAGTGCAGGAAACTTTAGAGGCAGGTAAAGAATTGCACCTGTGATGATTTGAACGATAGCCATAATCGGCATTGCGATATATGCAAGTTTTTGTAGGGGATTGTACTTGTTTGTGATCATCGGGTGTTTTCTCTCAAGGAACAAATAGTATTTGATCTGTGGCCAGAAGTTCTTGATGTCCTTAGAATTGAAGAAAAATGAGCCATAATCCTTGTACTTTCCGAAAAAAGAATAATAGAAACGTACTAATCCGTTTATTATTAGTGAATACATGAAAATAAAATGTAAGTTGCGAATAAAATTCATTGGCATTCCTGAATAGGGTGTATGAATGAAGTACCCAGTGACCCCTAATGCCAGGAAATTAATTAAGTTAATCCAATGGGAAATCCGTTGAGGTAATGGGTGCTCTAAAGGATTCGACATAATTCTCCCCTCGCTTTCTATTCCTTTACGTACAGCCTTATTAACCGATTCGATACTTCTGTAATTCATTAGTCTGAGGGTCGATAAGGTGAATAGCGCAGGCTAGGCATGGATCAAAGGACCGAATAACCCGAACAATATTTATGGGGTTATTTGAGTCAGGTACTGGAACTCCGATTAGAGCTTTTTCAAGTGGACCAGGATTCCCCTGTCCATCTTTTGGAGAGAAATTCCAAGTTGTGGGGACGACCATTTGGTAATTTTCCACCTTATGGTCCTTGATCTTAATCCAATGCCCTAAAGCTCCACGCGGTACTTCTGTCATACCGATACCTTGCCCAGTTTGTGGGGCCTCCCAATGATCTGTATCGTGAATTCTTAAGCCTTTTCCCATTTCTTTCTCTAAAGCATCGACCCAATTAAGCATTTCCTTAGCTAGAAGAACGGTCTCGACAGCACGAGCGGCATGACGTGCGACAGCCCCTGGTTTAATGTTGTATTTCGCTATTAAATCCATAAGGATTTTTGGTTGCATGACTAGCATTCGAGCCAATGGGCCGACTTCAATGGGTTTGCCCTCATACCGTGGAGCTTTAACAAAGGTATAGGCATCTTTCTTTTCAAGGTCCGGAATTGTATCCTCAGTAAAGGGGGTCTTTCCATTCGGACTATCTTTATACCAAGCAAATTGCACATCTTCCGTTATCTTATCTTGATTGATGGGGAGGATATTGCTTAAGTTTCCATCAAGAATAAGCCCAGATTTGATAAAGAAGTCTTTTCCTTCGTCATCTAAGCCAAACCCGCCATAAGAGAGGAAGTTAGCATAACCACCCCCGACTCCTGCTTGAGCTAAGGGAAGTAGAGGTCCAGTACCAAAGGTAAGAACATCTTGAAGGTAGACCTTTTCGATAAAGTCAATTTGCTCCAACAACATAGATCGGAACTGTTCGACTGTCTCAATGTTAGGAAGCATAGTTACTCCCCCCACGACAATCGAGGATTGGTGAGGTTGTTTTCCTGCAAAAAGTGCTGACATCTTCTTGGCTTTAGCTTGCATTTCAAGAGCTTTTAAATAGTGAGCTACGGCTAGAGTAACAAGTTCAGGGTCATTAACACTGAATTGGTCGGGTTCATAACGAGGGGTTAAAGGTGCGGTATCCCCTGCTACAATAAGCTTGTTAATCTTATCTTTTACTACGAGGAGGTTTGAATCTTTACCCTGATATTTGGCAACCGCTGTGATGTCAAGGTAATCTAGGGCACTTAAATGATAAAAGTGAAGGGGATGATCATGAAGCCACATTGCCCCTACAATTAAATTTCTGAGAATACGCCCACCTGCAGGGACCTTTGCATTAAAAGCCTGATCAAGTGCAAGTGATGAGGCCCAACCATGCGAACCTGCACATACTCCGCAAGTCCTTTCCGTGACATAGGTTGCATCTCGTGGGTCGCGGCCACGAAGTAAAGGCTCAAATCCACGATACATCGTTCCGATAGCTCTTGAGTCAGTTACCACTCCATTATTCACTTCAACTTCAATTTTTAAGTGACCTTCGATTCGGGTCACAGGATCAATGACGATTTTTGCCATATCCTAATTCTCCTTTTTATGCTCTGAAGCATCTTTCTTTAATCTTCCACTGGCGGCCGAGGCAACTAGATGTGCTCCTACGCCAACTGCTGCAGCCCCTCCCACGACTTTTCCAACGGAGTCAGCGTTTATCTGACCGATTCCGGGTAGTGTGAAGAATTCTTGCTTAGAATAAAGTGGACTGAATTTATTGAAAAAGTCAGCCTCAGAACAACCTGAACACGGAGATCCAGCATTGATACAGAAATTCGCATTGTCATTCCACCAGACTTGAGCACAGTCAGTAAAGGTTTTAGGTCCTTTACATCCTTTAAGTAGCAAGCAATAGTCCTTTTGTGTAGTATCATTCCAGTCTTTCAGGAAATTCCCTGCTTCGAATTGACCTCGACGAGGGCAATTATCATGCAGAAGCTTTCCGTAATAGGCAACGGGACGAGCTTGCTCATCGAGTTGTGGGACTTTCTTAAAGGTTAGATAATAGGTGATTGTACCGATAAGCGTTGTCGGCTTGACAGGACAGCAAGGGAGATTGATGACGGGGGTTGTAATTTGGTTTGTCTTTAAGAGTTCCCTTACCCCTATTGCATCAACCGCGCAAGCACCAGGGATTCCAGCCCCATCAGTTGCGCAACTACCCACGGCTATAATAGCTTTAGCCTTCTTAGAGGCTTCTAAAACCGTCTCACGGAAGGGCTTCCCACCCACCATACAATATTGGTCGATTTTGGAGGGAATAGAACCCTCTACAACCAAAATAAAATCTTCTTTGAGAGCATCTTCGTAGGCTTTTTCTGCAACTAATCCTGAAGCTGCCATAATTGTCTCATGATAACGAATTGAAAGTGAGTTTAAAACTAGCCCTTCTATGGAAGGGTTTATAGTTGCGAGTAAAGATTCCGAGCAACCTGTACACTCCATGCCATGCAACCAGATGACAGGGGGCTTTTTAAGAGCAGACTCCACAGCCCTAGCAGCTTGCGGACCAATGACTTCGGGCAAGCCAAAAGCGGCCGTGGTAGCGGCGATAAGCTTCATAAAGTCACGTCGGCTGACACCACGTGCTTGAAGTAAATCAAACTTTCCCATTAAGAACACCTCCATTGAATCTAAGTTCTAATTCTAATCTTTAAGCAGGTTTCGAAAAAGTTAGGGATTTCTATTGCTTATAAGAATATTCTAGATGCCCTTTTCTTTTCCTGCTAAGTATTGAGGATTTATCTGATTTTTCTGAAATTAGGAAACAAATCACAATCACAAGGAGATAAATATTTAAAAAAAGAGTTACTTTGAAATATCAAAATAACTCGAATTAGAGACTTATAAAGCTTTATACTTTAGAAATTAATTTAACCCCTTCTTTCTTTTAAGTCGTATACGATTATTACTGCAAAACTTAAAAGCTTTTCGGCGTTTTAAATAAAAGAGAAGGCCTCCTACAAGTAAAATGAGCAAGTAGGGTAATTTATTGTTACTCTTAAGAAACTTGTGCTCGGGTTCTACTGTCCGATCGGCGGAGAGCGGAATGACGGATACTCGTTCATCCCCTTCCCAAACCTCAAGTTGAGTTAAGACTTGACCTGCAATTACTTCAGTTAGATTCGAAGGGGCTGGAAGAATTTTAATCTGCGCCTCAGGTATTTCCTTGCTTTGGGAATTGAGAGTCGATACTCCAAGTTTCTTGGTAACCCAGATTGGTTCTTGTGCTAAAAGGTTAATATCCTGATTTCCTACTTGTATACTGGTAATCGAATCACCGATAGGTTTATATACTACATTTTCGAAATTGCTAAATCCGAAGTTAAGTAAATCCAACATATCTGTATAAATCTCAGGACCCGGTGATTTAAGAATTACGGCAATTAAGTCTCGACCATCTTTTGAAGCCGAAGCAACCAAGCAATTTCCTGCTTCTGTCGTATAACCTGTTTTCATCCCCGTTATCATTGAATCACGCCAGAGAAGTTTATTTTCATTAATCATTTCAAAAGGAACGTTCTCCTTCGACCGGGGAATTACATGTGTTTTGGTTTTGATATAGTCCCTGAATATAGGATTTGCATAAGCCACTTGGGCGATTCGAGCAAGGTCATGAGCTGTAGTTAAATGCCCCTCTTCAGATAAGCCACTTGGGTTTTTAAAGGTCGTGTTTTTAAGCCCCAAGGCCTGAGCCCTTTGATTCATTAGATTAACGAACTGTGGGAGATTCCCTCCTATATGCTCGGCAATAGCGACAGCTGCGTCATTTGCTGAATTTAAGAGTAAGGCGTAGAGCATATCCCCAAGTAAGAGTTGTTCTCCGGGTTCCATATAAATCCTTGTGCCGTAGACGGTTTTATAGTTTAGCATCGTTGGGCTAGCAGTTACAACCTCATCTAAATTACCTTGCTCTATCGCAAGTAACCCAGTCATAATTTTTGTCGTACTGGCTGGGGCAAGCAACTTATTCCCGTTCTTACTATAGAGCGTTTGACCGGATTGTACGTCAATTAAATAGGCAGCTTCTCCATGTATTTCAGGTGGAGATTTTTCCTGATTAGCATATATTGGCGGAATATTTTGTAGAGAGATAAGAAGTGCTAGAAAAATGGCTAGGACGAATTTCAAGTGTGCTCCTCCTAAATAGTCAACGTTGATAGAACAAAGCAAGTGTTCCTGGACCAGTATGACTGCCCACAACACAGCCAACTTTGCTGATTAAAATATCTTTGACATTAATCTGTTTACGTATTTCTTGGGCTAAGAATTCGGCATCTTCTAAACAAGCTGCATGAGAAATTCCTATCACTTGATCTTCTGGATCACGTATCTCCTCGAGTATTATATCGACGAGTTTACGGAGCGCAGCTTTTCGGGAACGAACTTTTCCGAAGGGTTCAATACGGCCGTCGGGAGAAAAATGTAGAAGGGGTTTTACGTCGAGCAGGCCCCCAATCAAACCTGCTGTTTTACTCACACGTCCCCCCTTTACAAGGTATTCTAACGTGTCGAGGGTGAAGACGTACCTCATGTTATCACGAATTTGAAGTATCTGAGGTTTCGCTTCTTCCCATGTTTGAGCATTTTTAAGAATATGATTTGTTAAAATTCCCAGTAACCCGTAACCGAAGGATGCCCCTAAACTATCGATGATGTGAATTTTCTCAGGTTGAGAACACATGTTTCTGACAACCTGAGCAGTACTATAGGTTGAGCTTAACCCTGAAGAAAGATGTATTGCCACAACCTCGTTTCCCTGAGCTAAAATTTCCTCATAGGCTTCCTTTAAAGTACTTGGATTTGGTTGTGAAGTCTTTGGAAGCTCAGTAAATGTTGCAAAACGGGGATAAAATTCATCCGGAAAGATTTCAATGCCTTCTAAAAAGGTTTTACCTTCTATACTCACCGGCATTGGAACCACAACGATTCCTTCCTCAAGGCTTCGTTCTGGGGGAATATCAGATGAACTGTCCACGAGGACGATAAAACTCATAGTGAGCCCTCCTTAAAACATCAAAAGCTTGAATATATTTTATTCGGGAAAAAAGAGGTTTTTCCTGCATGGATATTAAAAGGTAATGAAAAAGCCCACTCATTGTGGGCTTCTAATCAAAGTTTAATTATAGTTTCTACGATATCATTAGATTTAAACACACAAAAAATGTTTACAACTAAGAAGCGAGCTTTTGAATGATTACGTGCTGCCCAAGTGCCTTGACGAAGTTAGGAAGGTCTTGTTTCTGAACTAGACGATAATTTACTTCTTCGCCTTCTATCCAAGTTACTAGAAACATTGAAACTCCTCCTTGCCTATTATGGTATTATGTATATGCGTATTTATGTATACATAATACCATAATGCCTAATAGAGTTCAAGATTCAGGAGATTTGTACACCATTAAGTATTTCAAAATATTTCGACCTTCAACCTCCTCATTCTCCTAAGATATTAGAGAGATCCTCCCAGATTGGATACTTCCTTACATCAGAGATTTTCCCATCTTCGTTAATAAAAACATGAATAGTTTGTCCCTCTGCCAACAAACTCTCAGCACGTAGAACTTTGTATGTGAACGTTACTTTACGTGATGAAAAGCTTTCTAATTTTGTCTCAATTACTAGGTTATCATCATATAAAGCTGAAAGGCGGTATTTACATGAGGCTTCAATCACAGCAAGCCCAAGGCCTTGTTCTTCAAAAGTTGTGTAAGGCAATCCTGCTTCGCGAAATAATTCTGATCGACCAATTTCAAACCAGATTAAATAGTTGGAATGATAAACAATTCCCATTTTGTCAGTTTCAGCGTAACGAACTCGCAGCGGGGTTCGTGAGGTTAGAATCATAATGACCACCTTCCAAGTTTAGTTTTGACTAAAAGAAAAGCGCCGTTGGCGCTTAAATTGAATAATCATGCTCAAGAGGTTATTAGTTATTATGGCAGATAATTCAACGGGTTAACCGTATCTCCATTAACAATGACTTCAAAATGGAGGTGTGGTCCTGTCGAATTCCCGGTCGACCCAACTAATCCAATCGTTTGTCCCTTACTTACCTGTTGTCCTGAAGAGACGAGCAGTTTAGTTGCATGACCATAGCGAGTGGTTACCCCGTTCCCATGATCAATTAGAATCATATTACCGTAGCCACCGCCCCAGCCTGCAGTTGTTACTTTTCCGTCCGCTGCAGCAACAAAAGGGTCCCCCCTATCGCCAGCGATATCTATTCCAGTATGAAAGTTACCCCAACGATATCCGTAATATGAATTTATCCCCGCTCGTAAAGGCCATCCCAAGCCAGATACCGTTCCAGATCCCCGTGATGAACTATACGCTACAGTTACAGGGGCACGGGAAGGTCCTTTGGCGACGACTTGATTCACAGGACTTTTTGTTATTGTTTCCTCAAGTACCTTCTTTTCTACATTTTGCCCATTTTCTTGAACATAAGAATAGGTTACCGTTTTACTTCCATCGCTTCCCTGTTGCTTGACCACCGTCTGTCCGCTAGCTACGTTATAATCAGTTTTTGAAACAACATTAAAGGGGACAGTTTCCGTTCCAGTATAAACTCCCTTACTAATAACCGTGAGGTAGGGGGTGATGGATAGCAAGTTGATCTTTTGTCCGACTTGCAAAGTGCTATCTTCAGTCTTACCAGGATTTCCAGCAAGGACTTCCTTCGTCTTCATATCATTCTTCCTGGCAATTAGCCACCATGAATCATTAGCTTGAACAACATATTCCTTTTTTGTTTGTCTTCCTTCTTTAAGTAAAGTAAGGACTTTCTCAGCCGAAGTAATTTCCTCTGGTTGAACTTCAACCTGTTTGGACACAGGGTTTTCACTGAATTCTACTGAAGAAATTTTATTATTCTCACTGGGCTTAGCATAAAGTTCCTGATAGGATTTTAGAATTTGATCAAATTGATCTTTGCTGCCAAGAACTGCAATTACTTCATTCGCAATATTTAGTTCATACCCTTCGATATATGTACTTACGTGGTTTTCCAGCTTCCTTTCCGAAAGCTGTTGTTCTAGAAGGACCCCTTTTTTAATGCGTAGGGTCTGATAATCTATTTTATCGTGTGTCTTAGCAATTTGCCCAACCGAATGTCCTTTTTCGGCAAGGATTTGTTCGATGATTTTTTCACCATCTTCTTGGTTCGAAACAAAACCGATTTGTTGGCCATTTACTAGGATTGCCGTAGCAGATGTTGTTCCTTGGAAATAAATAGCGCTGCCCGTTAATAATACGGTTAAGGTTAACCCTCCAGTGATAATTTTAGGTGATTTCCAAGAAATAAATCTAAGATCAGGAAACTTCTTAATTGACTTGAGAAACTTTTCTTTTACAGGTTTAGGATTAAAATTAATAATTTAAGCCCCCTTCCCTATTGGACAAGCCATATTTCCTATTATAACATAAAATTCCTTTTACCCAACTGAATTTTTATTTATAAACGGTTGTGGTATAATATGACCTGATTCGACTTTAAACTAAAGGAGCATTGAATATGGAGATAAATACTTTAATTGAGAGGATTAACGAACTATCGCGTAAACAACGTAGTGTAGGATTGGAAGATTGGGAATGTGCGGAGCAAGAGGCTCTTCGACAAGAGTATCTTAGTTTTATTCGAGGTCAAGTCAGGGATACTTTAAGTCAGGTTAAAGGTGAACAGCAATAAGTACAAAAGCCTAGCCCAAGAAGTTGGTGCTAGGCTTTTGTGAAACTAGAAATTAAAACTACCGATGAGTATTTTTTTATAAAACTCAATGCATACTAAATTAGGATTTTAGTTCTATAAGGAGGGGATTTATTTGCCGGAACGCGTAATCAAATATGGCGGAGTAAAGTTCCGTAACCTGGTTCCTCCGGTCAAAATCAATCGCTTTGTTAACAAGCTTCCTCAAAATAAGAGGGATTCGCTTTTCGAAATTGCAAGCGAATTAAATAGTGCTGGAATGATTGAAATACTAAATGGACGTGAACACAGTACAATTGATAAAGATTTAGTCGACGATTTGAGTGCGAATTAGGTGCGTTATTCAGACTTGTGTTACTAATAAGAAATGACCGCAGAGGGCGGTCATTTCTTATTAGTAAGTAGAGCAGATAGAATTCGGATGCCACGTCAGGTTTAAAGGATGCTGACTATTCCATCGTATATAACTCCCGCTAGAGCATCTACGGTTAATATTTGCCCATTAGTTATCTTTGAGATAATATCTTTTGCTCCTACTATTGCGGGTATTCCATAGTTCAAGGCTGCAATTGCACCATGCGAGGTTAACCCTCCTTCTTCTAAAATCAGGGCACCTGCTTTCGCAATCATGGATACAGTATCTTTATCTGTGAATGGTGCCACGAGAATATCACCCTGAACAAATGAATTACTATCTGTTGAAGTAAGGAGCTTAGCTGGACCAGTATATGCCTTCCGACCAATTCCAGTACCCTTTGCAACAACGTTACCAATGACTTGAACCTTAATCATATTGGTTGTTCCAACTCTTCCAACAGGTACCCCCGCAGTAATAACAACCACGTCCCCTGTTTGAATTAGGTTATGTGATATAGCTTCATTGACAGCAATAGACAAAAGCTGGTCAGTCCCAGAGCTTTCTTGGATAAGGAGAGGATAAACCCCCCATTGTATAGTAAGCTGACGAGCTACTTGTGTAAAAGGTGTCGCAGCAATAATCATAGATTCAGGTCGATACTTTGAGATCATACGGGCAGTAAGCCCAGAATGTGTAGGAGTTAATATCGCCGTTGCCTCAAGATCCCTGGCGATTGTATAACTAGCATGACTAATCGCTTCGGCAACGTTTAAATGGGGATGTCTTGCTGAACGGCCATCAAAATAATGACTTTCTGTCTGTTGTGCAATCTTGTTCATCATCTGTACTGCTTCAACCGGATAGGAGCCGGCTGCAGTTTCACCGGAAAGCATGATTGCATCGGTACCATCTAAAATCGCATTGGCAACATCACTTGCCTCAGCCCGTGTCGGCCTGGGGTTACGAATCATGGAATCGAGCATTTGAGTTGCAACAATAACGGGTTTCCCTAAAGTGTGACACTTCTTGATCATATCTTTTTGATGAATTGGGACTTCTTCGACAGGAATTTCAACACCTAAATCACCGCGCGCTACCATTAGTCCATCGGCAACTTCTAAGATACTGTCTAAATTGATAATTCCTTCCCTGCTCTCAATCTTAGCGATAATTTTAATATTAGCACCTTGTTCCTCAACGATACGACGAACGGCTAAGATATCTGAGGCTTTACGCGTAAATGAAGCTGCGATGAAATCAATTCCCTCGTGGATTCCAAAAAGAATATCCTCTCTGTCTTTCTCCGTAACTGCAGGTAGCTGAATTGGAATCCCCGGAACATTAACACCTTTTTGAGATTTGAGGAGTCCTCCATTTTGGACAACAGTACTAATCTTGCCATCTTGAATCGATTCGACTTGTAAATCAATGAGTCCATCATCGAGGAGAATATGTGTGCCAGGTTTAACTTCTCTCCAGAGTTCGAGATAACTAATTCCTACCCTTTCTAAGGAACCGAGTGTTTTTAAATCAGTATCCAAGATAAAGTGAGATTCACTTTTTAGCTGAATTCCTTGTTCGGGTACCATCCCAGTACGAATCTCTGGCCCTTTAGTATCGAGAAGTATTCCCAAATGCCTCCCAAACTTTTGAGCTTCTTCTCTTAAATTTTGAATTCGTTTGCCGTGTTCAGCATGTGTTCCGTGTGAAAAGTTTAAACGAGCCACATTCATCCCTGCATTTAGGAGTTGCTGAATTTTTTCGTTGGACTCACTCGCTGGTCCAATTGTACAGATAATCTTAGTTCTTCTCATTCTTATCCTCCATTTAGTATGATTTATCAACCCAGGTGAAATGAGTTCTAAAATACCTTGAAGAAGCGAGTGCTCGCTTCTTCAAAAAACTAAAAAATTAAATTTTCTCTTATAGATATTTTAATAATAATCTATAATCCTTTTGCAATAATCAATTGGACAAGATCTATAATTCGATTCGAATATCCCCATTCGTTGTCATACCAAGCTAATACCTTAACCATTCGATCTCCAAGCATTATAGTAGAAAGTCCATCGATAATGGAACTATGTGGATTCCCATTGAAATCGTGTGAGACAAGCGGGAGATCAGTATAAGCAAGATATCCCTTAAGCTTTCCTTCTGAAGCTTCACGTAATTTCTTATTCACTTCGTCTTTTGTTGTCGGGCGAGTTAGATTAGCTACAAAATCGACGAGAGAAACATTTGGTGTGGGTACTCGTACCGCTAATCCATTAAGCTTTCCCTTAAGTTCAGGAAGCACAAGTGCTACTGCTTTTGCCGCGCCTGTCGTCGTGGGAATCATAGATTGGTAGGCAGCTCTTGCCCTCCTCCAGTCTTTATGCTCCAAATCTAAAATGCGCTGGTCGTTTGTGACAGAATGAGTAGTCGTCATCATCCCTTGCTCAATTCCAAATTCCTCAAGAAGAACCTTTGCGACGGGTGCAAGGCAGTTCGTTGTACAGGAAGCATTTGAAATGATATGATGCTCTGTCGGATTATATCTATCTTCGTTTACCCCCATGACAATAGTGATATCCTCGTTTTTAGCGGGTGCAGAAATAACTACCTTTTTAGCACCAGCTTGGAGATGGAGCGCAGCCTTATCCCGTTCAGTAAAGCGACCCGTCGATTCAATCACCAAATCTACACCGAGATCTTTCCAAGGAAGGTTCTCAGGATTTTTCTCCGCGAGTAAGCGTATGCTATGGCCATTTACTTCAAGCGCGTTTTCCTTAACTTCTACTTCATAAGGTAGAATTCCATGTATCGAATCATATTTAAATAGATGTCCTAAGAGATCTGGGCTTCCCAGGTCGTTAACTGCGACAACTTCGATGGGAGCCTTACTTTCAATAGCGGCTCTTAGCGAAAGTCTCCCGATACGGCCGAAGCCGTTTATGGCAATTCGAACACTCATGATTGTCCTTACCTCCTAATTATTGTTTATATAAACTTATATTCTGCGCGTTTTAACAAACCCCTTTCTGCCACTCACTGTACATAGGGTCTTTCTATGTAAAATTCTTGTTTATATTTCCCATTATAGACAAAAAAATTACAAAGCTTCACTTTGCAAAAGAAAAAAATTTATCCGATGACTACCAGCCGTAAGACTCCCATCTTCTATAAGCGGGAGATAACGGCTGCTACGTCCCTGGATAAGTTCTTCTAAGCTTCAGCTGGAATAAGTATTCCTCTTAGGCAAACTCCATCTGAAGCTAAGAATCACTTGATAAGTTATACCTCTTCGTAAGTTTTAACGTCATCAGAGTTGACTGCAATTGCTTGCTCTTCAGCCATACTTAAGATGTCTTGAAGTATGGATAAGCGTTTTTTCTCAATCTCAGCAAAATTCATAGCAGGAATGTAATAGGTTTCCATTAAATCGTGAAGTTTCTTTGCCCGCTGAGAGTTTAATAAAGCTCTTTCAAGACTTCGATTGATTCGATCACGGCAGGATTCAATTTCTTTGATAAAGGGTTGTAAGGTAGTAGTGTCTAAGCTTTGATCAAAATCTAGTAAGTGAATATTTCCTTCGAATTCAGGGGTATAATCGTATTGCTCGGATGAAACAACCAAAGCGGTTTCAAGCTCCGGAATAATAAGAAGATCAAGTTTCTCAGGTTCTAAGGTATTATGGTAAGACTCAGTGCTTAGCCCTAACATCTTAGCTCGATTGTCTAATTTTTCAAGGAAGGTCGATTTTCCTGTTCCTGGCTGTCCATTTAGAATATATAGGATTTTCACTCCAGAAAGTAAGCTGTCGATGAACTGAGTTTTGCCTTGCGGAGTATGCGCCCAAGCAAATAGATGACGACTTTTACCTGTTCCTTTGGTAAAAGCCTTGAATAGATCTTTCTCAACTTTGAAGAGAAGCTGGTTAATATGATTCCAATCCTGACAGGGCTCGATATAGAATTCCCATTCATCCATTGCAATTTTTGCTTCTTTAAGAGAGAAGTAAGCTGCTTGGAAGCAACGATTAACCTTTTGATTACAGGACATAATCTCCTTCTTAAATTGACGAATCATTGGCTCGTTCCAATATTCACCTAAGTTGATGATTTCATCGACTGCTCCAGGATTTTTGGGATCAACGACATGGGGAGCCGTGCCATCCAGGAGAGCTACACCAAGTGCTGGTATGACTAGTCCATCGATAGAACTGTTATCTGAAGAACAGCAATGGTACTCGATATCATAACCTGCAGCAAGCATCTCTTGTCCTAACTTTTTCATAAATGTAGATTTTCCGACTCCAGGTCCTCCTTTAATTACATATATGTGACGAGCAGTAGGATCAATCATGTAATTATAATAAGAATAGAAGCCTTGATAGGTAACGGCACCAGGAAACATCTTCCTGATTATGGGTTTATTAGACATGTTGTACGCCCCTTTCGAATATGTATACTCCTGCAACATCATTAATATTCAAAAGGTATAGTATTTGTGATAATTTAACGTATTTGATAAAATGCACAAATGTAGTAATATTGTCCTTTAGAGTTTTTGTGTCCAAAGCTTACAACAATTCCCATAGAAAAGGTGGTGCAGAGTTTTTCTGCACCACCTTTTTAGAGTTAATGGGGTCTCTTGTAATCGTAGATGTTACGTTCCTTCTGTGTATCAAACTCCTGGTAATGAGGGTCTCTCACAGTAATTGGGGATTTTGGACGCGAGACTTTTTTGTGTGCTCCCATTCCATATCCATCCTTTCTACGACTAAGTATAAGAAACCTTATGGTTATTGTTAGTTGAAGTATTTGTGAATATGCAGTAATTGCAAGATTTAATCGTTGTGGTGATCATGACCATGATCATGATTGTGATGATCTCCATCTCCGTGAGAGTGGTTGCAGATAGCATTCGTAGTTACAAAAGTTCCAGCCGCGTAAGACTCAGCTACATCAAGGATTGGGCCACTCGCACCTCTGAGAACTTCTAAGGAAGCATTTTCAAGGCCTGTAATAGCACCAGGTCCAATGCCACCGCAAATTACCGCTTGTACCCCCTTGGATTTAAGAAGCTGGGCAATTCCGGCATGTTGATGCTCAAAACCTCTAGCATCAATAAATTCTTTCCCAGTAATTTTTCCGTCTTGGATTTCGAAGATCGTAAATGCTTGGCTACGACCAAAATGGGCGTTAACAATCTCTCCGTCTGTAGGAATCGCAATTTTCTTGTTCATATATAGCCTCTTCTTTCATAAATAATTATGGGTTAATTGTTTGTTGTTATATCTAAAAGACTACCCCTGGGGGGTGTCTATTATTCATAGTAGCTTTTCGGTAGAAGATTGTCAATAATAGGCTATTGGGCAGTTTATCAATGCCTAACGATAGATTTACTAAGAAAGGAGCTTTTAGAGGTTCAAAAAGTATGAAAAAAATGAGAGCGGTTTTTAACCTCTCTCATACTTAAAGTTATTATTTTCCGAAATGACATTGCGGATACGTACAAACAGGGCATTCTAAACAAAGACCACCATGTCCGTACTTCGCAATCTCTAATCGGCTTAAATGTTCGCCTGCAAGAATACGAGTCGCAACCAGATCAAATACAGTCTTCCTAGAATACATTACACATCCTGGAAGGCCCATGATAGGGATTCCGTCTAGGTAGGCAAGCAAGAGCATTGCACCCGGTAAAACTGGGGTACCATAAGTTACTAATTCTCCACCAAGACCTTTAATCGCAGTAGGAGTAAGATCGTCTGGATCTACCGACATTCCACCTGTTACAAGGACCATCTCTGCGCCATTTGCTATATGTTCCCTAATCTTCGCTTGAATCATTTCTACATTATCGTCTGAAAAGGTTTGACCTAAAAGAATGGATCCCCATTCAGCAACTTTATTTTGGAGTACGGGTCCGAATTTATCTTCAATTCGTCCGTGGTAGACCTCACTTCCTGTGGTGACAACTCCGATTTTCTTGGACTGAAGTGGGCGAATTTGTAAAAGAGGTTCTTTAAGTTCCTCGGCAATTCTTTCAGCATCTAGGATAATTTGTTCATCAATCATTAGTGGAACGACACGGGTTCCCGCAATTTTTTGACCCTTTGTAACGGGACGATGGTTATGGAGTGTAGCGAGTATGACATATTCCAGGGAATTTAAGGAATAGATACCTTCTTCAGAAGTGTAAATCAAACCGTCATATTCGGCAATCAAATTGACTTTGCCCTCTTTTGTTTCGCTAAAACTGAGACCCGGACCGGCAATTGCTTTCGCCAGCCGCTCAGCAGCTTCGTCCTCATGAATCAGACCGGGAGTTTGATTCCAAACATAAATATGCTCTTTCCCCATACTAAGTAGAATTGGGATATCTTCCTCTTTAATAATGTGCCCTTTACGGAAACGAGCATCTTTTGTCTCACCTGGAATGATCTGGGTCATATCGTGCATCACCACTGCTCCGATAGCGTCTTGTACTCTAATCTTTTCCATGAGATGTTATCCTCCTTTTCATTGACGGAAGGCATGTTCATTTCTAAACACACCCCGGTTTCAGGTCAACCTGAAACGGCCCAAAACCATGGACACTTCTTTAGGATTTTGGGCTCGGCTATATGATATTATAACATAGAAAATATCTCATGTAGTAAAGGTTTTCCTTCAAAAAACTAGGTGGTAGGGATTGGATAAGTTTTTATAAAACATTTTATTAACCTATAGAGGTTTTTGAGATTTGACTTAGAATTTTATATTTTAAATGGATAGCAAGTTTTGAAGGGAGATCGAACTACTTTACATGACGAGAATTAAGAATGGTTTTGAAATATTTAAGAAGAATGCTCTATGGGGTGAATTACCGGAGTCCTTTTGGGAGTTTTGCACAAATCATGGACGGGTACGTCATTATGCTTCAAAACAGTTCCTCTTTTTTTCTGGCGAAGCTAGTAACTCAACATTCTTTTTACTTCAGGGTGGAGTCCAAATTTTACTTATGAGTGAATTCACAGAGAAGATTTTCCGAGTTCTCCAGGCTCCTTCATTTTTTCCAGAGGTAATACTTGATGGTAAAAATTACCCATATGCTGTAATCACGACAGAAGCTTCAGAAGTATTCGTTCTGGATAAAAAAATATTATTGGGTTATTTGAAAGATCACCCTGAAATGCTTTTGGTATTTTATCAGAGCATGGCGTTGGACCTTCGTCGAGCATATCGCCAGATTAAGAATGTTGCGTTGGGTGATGCGCGATCAAGAGTGGGTGCTAAGCTTTTTGCCTTGGCGCATGTTCATGGACAATCCGTTCCCGAGGGGGTTTTGATATCTATTCCTCTTTCCGCTACAAATCTGGCTGGTATGTGTAGTTTAGCACGTGAATCTGTCAGTCGAATTTTAGGAGAGCTGAAGGATTTAGGAATTCTTCAAATGGAGAAGAAACAGATTACCGTAAAATCTATTGAGAAGTTAAAATTTTGGGTGCATGAACGAAATATTCAAGAATAGTATAAAAGTCCAACCTTGTTAGCCTACAGTTGGCGATTTAAGTAGGTATTGAGCTTTTCAGCAGGAAGCGCATTTGTAAGATAGTCTTCGAGGGCGTTTTTGATTTTCCTGATTACTTCTGAGGAATCTTTCTCTATACTCGCGATTTTAGCAAGTTGGGGATGCCTTCCCAAGTGTCCACCATAATGAAGTACCCAACCCGATTCGCCGGGTGCGATTCGCCCCGTTGTACAGGCTCGAACACAGTCTCCACAATTTATACAATTATTAGGGTTTAAGACTACTTTCCCATTATCCCATGTAAGAGCGTTCTCGAGGCAAGAATTTACGCAGTGCAGGCATCCTGAGCAGAAATCGTCCGTTATTTTTGGGGTGAGGTAGCCTGAGATTCCAATATCTTTGATTTGTGGTTGAGAACATCCATTGGGACATCCCGCAAGAGCAATCTTGGGGATATTATGATAATTACCTTGATGAAAATGCTTCGCAAAGTGAGCGGGTAAATCAAGATCTTTAAGGAGCTGTTCAAGTTGGCTGTAAAGTTCTTGCCAATCTTGTGAAGATTTTAAGCAATGTTTTCGACAGTGTTCCAATTTATATCCAGGATTATCATTCAAGTATACTCCCCCATACATAAGAAGAATTTATGTCTACAGAGATTTTAACATAGATTAAAAATTCTTTTGTGGTTTAAATCACAGTAAAAAGCCGGTAACTTAGGTACCGGCTTTTTACTGTGAGCTTAGGTTTAGTTACCCTCTTCTTATAAATCCACAGGATTTTCTAAAAGTGCAACAAGTAAATTGACACTCGCTACGACATCTCTACGATCGACTACTTCGGAAGGACTATGGACATAGCGTGTTGGGACGGATAGGACTCCAGATGGGATTCCACCCTTGGTAAGATGAATTGCTCCTGAGTCAGTCCCACCAAATTCAAGTACCTCCCACTGATATGGAATCTCATTATTTTCAGCGGTTCGAGCCATCCATTCTTTAATCTTCGGCGGAGTGATCATAGAGCGGTCAAAAACTTTAATAGCTGTCCCTTGACCTAGTTTTACTTCCATGGAATGGGCCTTAGGGGTATCTCCTGTCATGGTGACATCTATAGCAATGGCTAAATCAGGCTCAACGGCGTAGGCTGCTGTTTGGGCCCCTCTCAAGCCGACTTCTTCCTGGACGGTAAAAACGAAGGATACTTCATGATTCGTTTGAAGATGTTTCAGCGCCTCTATTGCTACGAAGCAACCTACTCTATCGTCCATTGCTTTGGAAAAGATTCGATGCTCTAATTCTTCATAGCCTCCCATGAAAACAGCGCTTTCCCCAATTCGAGTAAGGCTTTCACTTTCTTCTCGGGAGGAAGTACCTATATCGATGAAGAGTTTATCTCCCTTTAAATCTGAGGGTTTATCAAGTTTCTCGACACCAATTACACCTACGAGACCACTTCTGAATTGAATGCGTCGATGTAGAAGCTCATGGATATGTACTCCACCGATGGGTGCGAAGCGTAAAAAGCCCTTTTCATCGATATGCGTAATCATAACTCCTATTTCGTCCATATGAGCAGCTACCATTATCTTTTTACCAGACCCTCTTCGTAAGGCTATGAGATTTCCAAGCTTATCTTTATGTAGGTCATCACAGTAAGGTCGAATTTCTTCTTCTATCAGAGTTCTAACATTATCCTCTACTCCAGATGGTCCGAAGGCTTGGGTCAAGCGTTTTAGTAATAAATAATCCAATGGATTTTGAACTAGTGGCATAAATAATCCTCCTTTTAAAAAGTGAAGCTCGTAGGGATGGATTGCAGAAGAGCATCGACTAAGCGGATTGTATTCTTCACATCTTCTTCCGAAATAATGGAAGATGTGGAATGGATATAGCGGCATGGGACACTGATTGTAATGGTAGGGATCCCTTCCCTACTCAAGTGAATTTTTCCTGCATCATTTCCCCCATTGTTACCTCGTCGGAATTGAAGAGGAATCGCATTCTTCTTAGCGAGTTCGGCGACTTGTTCAATGATCTTCGGGTTATACAAAGTGTTATGATCCATTATCGAGAGAGCTGGTCCCTTTCCTAGTTCAGTTACCCATTCATCTTCCTCTAAATGCACCATATCCGCAGCCACCGTGCCCTCAAGGACAATAGCGAAGTCAGGTTGAACATGGTATGCTGCGACCTTCGCCCCCCGTAATCCAACCTCTTCCTGAACAGTAAAAGCGGCGACTAGATTCAAAGTATAGTCCTTTTTAAGGATTTCAGATATCACATAGCAGCCAACTCGGTCATCAAATGCTTTTCCCTTCGTAAATCCCTCTCCCAAGGATTCAGTCTCTGTGAGAAAATAGGCATAATCGCCGAGTTGGATATGTTTCTCTGCCTCCTCTTTAGTCTTAGCACCAATATCAATATATAGTTGATCAATTTTAAGGGCTTGTTGGCGCTCTTGAGGTTTTTGAAGGTGAATAGCTTTAGCTCCGATGACCCCGATTAGTGAATTGAGTTTAATGGGTTTGGAGACTAAAACTCTGGAATCGATTCCCCCAACGGGTCGGAATCTAAGGAGGCCATCTGCCGTGAAGTCCGTAATCATAAGTGCGACTTCATCCATATGAGCCGCCAGCATAACCTTAGGTCCCTGGTCTGTTGATTTCTTTTCAACGATAAGATTACCGATTTTATCAATCCAAAAGGAATCTACAAAGGGTTCAATTTCTTGGCGAAGCGCTTGTCTAATCTCGTTTTCAACCCCTGAGGTTCCATTCAATTCACTTAAGGTTTTTAGTAGCATATCGATCCCTCCAAGTCCTCTGGCAATCCGGCAATAAAATATGCGAGTAATTTACCAGCGTTCACAACATCTTTCATGTCTAGGGTTTCTACAGAGGTATGCATATAGCGTAAGGGAATAGAGAGAAGGCCGGTTGGTACTCCGGCTTGAGCGACTTGAATTGCCCAAGCATCTGTTCCGCTCATGCCAGGGATGGGTTCCACTTGATAAGGAAGCCGAGCATCTTGGGCAGCGTTTATCATTTCCTGATAGACGGAAGGATGGATATTCGGACCTAGTGCAATTGCAGGTCCTTTTCCTAGTTCTATAGTTACTAATCCTTTGGTGTCTGGGGTGCTAGCATGAGTCACATCGATGGCAACTGCTAAATCTGGATTAAGGGTATAAGCACTTGTCAAAGCCCCACGCAGACCGACCTCTTCTTGGGTCGTCGTAACAGCTACAACATCGTGAGCATGATGCAATCGATGTAATTCTTCTAGACAAATCCTCATGACAACAACGCCTGCGCGATCGTCGAAGGATTTGCCTGCGATGAGGCCATTTAGTAATTCAAGAGGCTGGCGTTTCAGAGTAATGATGTCTCCAATCTGAATGACTTCCCTAATTTTTGTAAAAGTCATACCAACGTCAATCCCCATGTCATCTATTTTTACTGCCTTATCCCCGTCTCCTTGAACGAGATGGGGTGGCATAGAGCCGATAACTCCAGGAACAGGACTTCTGCCGTGTATTATAACCTCTTGAGAAAGTAGAGTCCGTTGATCTACCCCACCTACGGTCGTAAAGCGAAGGAATCCACGAGAATCAATTTCTTTTACCATGAGACCAATCTCATCCATATGAGCAGCGAGCATTATTTTATAGCGTCCAAGGGTACCCTTTTTAACGGAGTAAATATTTCCGAAACGGTCGGTATGTACATCATCTGCAAGGGTCTGAAACTCTTTTATAACAAGAGGGGCTAGATTCATCTCATAGCCGGACACTCCAGAGTTTTCAGAAAGTACTTTCAAGAATTCCTTCGCGCGAGCTGATTGCGCGTTTTTCAAAGCTATCACCTTCCTAATAGGTTTTTAAGGTTTTTAATTTATAACAAGATGTATTCGTTAATTGGGCATAAATTCCTGCCCTTTTAAGAATCCATAATAATTTGAGTGGCTTAATTATTAAAACGGCCCTCCTGTCAAATACAAGAGGGCTTTGTCATCGATTAATTACGATGGATCCAGAGCAAGATTTAGAATGGCTTGTGCATAGACCTTAGTGGCTAACATTAGGTTATCAATGCTGATATACTCATCAGGACAATGGATTACATCTGGTTCTCCAGGGAGTACAGGCCCGAAAGCGACTCCTTGTGGAAGCACCTTAGCATAAGTGCCACCTCCAATCGCGAAGGCATAGGCTTCTAATCCGGTTATGTCTGAGTAGGCTTTCAGAAGAGAAGCTACAAGAGGGCTGTCCTTGGGAACATGGTGGGCTGGTTGGTGGCTAAGAGTTTTTCCGGAAAATCCAGCCTCAATCGATTTTTTTTCAATTGGCGTGAGAATATCTTCTTTCTTAAAGGTCACAGGATAACGAATATCAATAACAAAACGGATGTGGTGTGCGGATAGATCCATAATTCCTAGATTAAGAGATAATTTTCCGGAAGGTTCATCACTTAATGTGACCTCAAAGCCTTCACCGTGGAAGCCTGTTCCTGGATTCTGAATAAGCCAATCTATTAAGGAAAACTCTTCATCACTCAAAGATAAAGACTTTAAAAAGCTTAAGGCATAAATTACAGCATTTTTTCCATTTTGCGGTAAACTTCCATGTGCTCCGATTCCCTGGATTACCACATTTAGCCCTATATCGGAGTTATTAGTGGAAGCTTCAAGTTTTCCAGACACACCTTCAGGGAAACGATAAGCATTTAATCGCGCAGCTAGTTCATCCTCAGTAAACCCCTTTATTGTGATACGGCAAGAATCTGGAACGACATTAGCTCGCTGCCCCCCTTGTAGACAAACAAGATGGGGGTACTCAGGGAGGCTCTTGCTATATTCGAGATGGAGAATCCCCTTTTCAGCATGAATAAGAGGGAATTCTGCATCTGGTGCAAATCCCATAACTGGGATTTCCTCCTTTTGTTTGTAGTAATCCATATCTGCCCATCCGGATTCCTCATCCGTTCCGAGAATAAGACGAACTTTTTTATTGATTTGGAGGCCAGAATCTTTGATAGCTTTCATTGCAAAGAGCGCGGCGAGCGACGGTCCTTTATCGTCAAGTGCTCCTCGTCCGAAAATTTTTCCGTCAACAATTTCTCCACTATATGGTGGAACGGACCATCCATCTCCTTCTGGAACTACATCAAGGTGACCTAAGATTCCCAAGAGCTCACCAGAGCCCATCTCAATCTGACCAGCGTAACCATCAATATTTTTAACGGTGAACCCCAAACGTTCTCCGAGGTCCAAAGTCCATTCCAAACAATCTTTAATTCCTGGTCCGAAAGGAGCCCCAGCTCCAGCATGCTCCTCATCTTTAACACTTTTAATTTTGATACAGGATTGCACCGCCTGTATGATTTCATCTCTAAGGCTGTCTATCTCTTGATTAAGGTTCATTTCCTTGTTCCTCCATCCATTCGTAAATGATAGTATTAGTATGCCCCAATGTAGAATTGAAGTTGTATAGTTTTCTATGGAGTAGGTGGCGGGGAAGTAGAGTTTTCTGAAGGGGCTACAAGTGGAGCAAATTTTACCTCGACGAGTGTCCCCCTGTTGACAATCTGACCTGGTTGTAGATTTTGTGAATTGGCTAGCCCACTCCCACTAAAATTAAATTTTAGTTCAGCTTTAGATAACGCTTCTCCTGTCTGTCGCATCGTGAGGCCAGTAAGATCAGGTACTACTGTCTCCCCCCCCAAAGGTGTGCGTGAGGGCTTCACAGTAGTGGGGGCAGGACGTCTGAATGAAGTCTGGGGGAGCTCTGTAACGACGCTTTGAGTCTCATGGGCGACTGGAATTCCATAATACTGAAGAGCCCCTTCGATTATCGCCTTGGCTCTGGGCCCGCCCAAGGTACCCCCTTGATGGCTGTCTCCTCGAGGAGTATCAATCGTAACTAAAACTGCAATTTTGGGATTGTCTGTTGGAGCAAAGGCGGCAAAGGAGGCGATGAAGTCGGTTGTTGAGTATCCACCCGTTTGTGGATCCACTTTTTGGGCTGTTCCTGTCTTACCTGCGACACGAATGCCAGGTATTTGTGCAAGACCTCCGGTCCCATCGTTAACTACCTCTTCGAGGACTGTAGTCATTTGGGCGGCCGTGGATTTTGAAATAACCTGCCGAATTGGAACCGGGTTATTAACTTTTATGTTTCCATCAGGATATGTAATTTTATCAACGATATAGGGCTTATAGAGTGTCCCACCATTAGCGACACTGGATATCGCCGTAAGTAATTGAACTGGAGTCACAAGGTTTGCCTGCCCAAAGGACATGGTGGCCATATCGATATCACGGGCTTTTTCTTGTGGAATAAGTAATCCGCTTTCTTCTCCGGAGATGTCAATCCCAGTTCGACTTCCAAAGCCAAATGCTCTAAGATATGTATAAAAGGACTCTTTTCCAAGCTTCATTCCAACTTGAGCTAAGACGACATTTGAAGATAACTTCATTCCTTCCGTAAAGGTGATATTTCCATGGGGTCTAAAGTCTGAGTCCCAGTTGGTTATCCAGCGAGGCCCAATCTGGTAGTGGCCAGGATCAGCAAATTTATCATTTGGACCTATTGTACCTTCCTCGAGAGCAGCGGAACCGGTAATGATTTTAAAAGTGGAGCCCGGCTCATAGGACATGCTTATACTCAAATTGCGGCGGTCTTCCGGATTAGATTTGGTGTAATCATTTGGATTAAAGGTTGGACGAGAGCCCATTCCTAAAATTTTACCGCTTAGGGGATCCATGGCCAAAATTGTTACTCTCTTAGCCTGAGTCGTTTTGACTAAGACATCAAGTTGTTGTTCCACGAGGTATTGAATTGTCGAGTCTAGGGTAAGTTGGAGATTTCCACCCTGCTTGGGAGGTTCGTTGTTCTCAGGTACTGAAGAGATACTTGTTCCCTGTTGTAGGGAAGAATAACCTGGTGTACCATAAAGATCTTGATCATAATAGGATTCTACTCCCTCTACTCCGTGACCCTCTAGGTTAACAATTCCTAAAACTGATGCAGCTAAGCTATCCATTGGATACACTCGCTTCTGCTCATTATCGAAACCTATTCCAGGCAACTTTAACGCTTGAATTTTCTCTACTTTTTCGAGTTCAACTTGATGTGCAATATTAATCCAAGCAAGATCTTTGTCTAGTTTATCGAGAATCTCTTTAGAGTCAATCTTTAATATTTCTCCAAGTTTTGTGGCAATCTCGGCTTTGGTCCAGGACGTTTGATTCTTAGTTATTTGATCATTTATCCCTCGAGGGTCAGCATAGATTTCTTTGACGGGGACACTTTGCGCAAGAACATTCCCTTGTGCATCTATTATTTTTCCGCGTTCGGGCAAGAGACTTTGGTCTCTTGTTCTTCTTTCTATTCCTTTCGCTTTGAGATCAGAAGCATCAACCACTTGAAGGATAAATAATCTACTTACGATAGCGAGTAAAACTAGAATTAAAATTGCAAAGATCATATTTTCTCGTGCAAAATAACCCCTTTTAAAGCTAAATGCGTTAATTAAAGAGGGGCTCTTACTTTTTTTTGTTTTCTTGCTATCCTTCACAAGCTTGTCCTACGCTCTCTTTAATTTTAATATGTAATATATGTTTTATTTGTGCAAGACCATTATAACATCGTTCTTGTCATAAAGAGTAAAAAAGATATAAAAAAGCCCATGTTTTCTTAACTATCGATGGCCTTAAGTGATACCACCTTGCTAAGAACCCATGAGCTTTAAATATATTTTCTCCCATGGCAAGGAAAGAATGCAAGGTTTAAGAGGTATTTTATGGAAACAGACGACCGAGGATTAAACCACATATGAGCCCTCCGATATGAGCATAGATATCTATTCCAGGTTGAAAAAAACCAAGACTTAGATTGATTAAAATAATTATAATAAGGCTCTTTCCAAATCCGGACTTCCAGAGTCCTGGGCTCTTACGTGTATGGGATACCAAGGCACCTAAAAGCCCGAAAATTGCACCTGAAGCTCCCGCGGAAATCGCATCAGTAAATAGAAAGCTGGCGATAGAACCTGAGATTCCACTTAGGATATAAATCATTAAATAACGGGTGCGCCCGATGAGATCTTCTGTAATAGGACCTATAGCCCATAAAGCGTAGAGATTAAAAACTAAGTGTAAGAAGCCTATATGTAAAAACATACTGGTAAAGAAACGCCAAACTTCCCCCTGTAAGATGAGTACATTGACTTTAGCTCCAAACTGAATGAGAACACTCGTCTTTGTTGATCCCCCGGCTAAGGTCATCAGAAGGAAAAGGATGAGATTGAGTGATATTAGAACATACGTCAAATAGGGATGCTCTCCTAAACGGTGAAAGAAGGATTTATTTGTTTTCTCCATCAATAATGAATCTTCGGAAATAGAACTAACTTCTGTAGAAGTAATAGGACGCTCAAGATAAGAAAGAACTTGATGTAAGGTCCTTTTCTTTTCGCATGGAGGGTATGAAAAAATAGAACCGGTTTGCAAATCAATAAACCATGACTGAACTTTCTTTAAAACAGGTTGTTGGAGGTCGGAAGAAGATAGTCCTTCCGAGCAAAAGATAAAAGCCTCCCAATGCAGAATTGACAAATCATCTGAGAAAGGTTGCGTTGGTGGAATAAGGCTTTCACCTTGAATTAGGGAAGTAAAAAGTAAACCCTCCTTCCCTTTTCGAGCGATGATCCAATTATCGGATTGCCTATCAATTTGCCAACCTTCTTGGCGAAGTCCGAAAATTAACCGATCGAAAATATTAAGCCCTCCCTCTATCATTTCATGCTATTGCAGGGCTGAGTTTCCTGGAATGTGGCCGTTTCTCTTACCCTCTAAAGATGGTTTTATTTTAGGCAAAAAGGCAGTGGAAAATCCACCGCCTTTAGGAAAATAATTTCTGCTACAAATCTAATGAATTAACCGTTTTTCCAAGAAACTCCGAACCCACCCCTTGGGTATTTCCAAAGAATATTTCCATAGGGGCAGCCAATACGGCACGTTCCGCATTCTAAACAGCCTTCATACCCAACGGCAATCCGATTATCCTCTTCGTCCCAGTCATAGACATGAGCCGGGCAGAAACGGGTACACGGCTTATCTTGACACTTTAAGCAAATGTCCGCGCTAGCTATTTTGATGTGATTAAGCTTATCAGTGTTAAAGCGCACCAAATATAATTTATCATCTAACTTCATTTCAGTGCCCTCCATGCCCCATAAACGTCTTTTACTAATCCACTCTTAGATCGCTTTTCGATGGCCATTTTAAGGATATTTTTAAAGTTATCGTTTTTCGGTGTGTCGCTTGCAGTAAAGTACATACGAGCAGCACTAGATATAATCCCAGGATAATCTCTTAAGAGATGCGGATTACTTTCTAAGAAATGATTGAGTTTCCTAAATTTATGAAGGTCTTTAATGACGAAGGAATCACGTAGACGAGTCTCATAGACCCCCATTCCATGATCGCTTGTATCCCCCGATTTAATTGCTTCCGCTGCAACTTGACCAGCAATTCGCCCAGAAGTCATTGCTAAGTTAGAGCCTTCGCGATTCAATCCATTGACGAGCATCGCAGTATCCCCAACAACAAGAACACCTTGACGATGAAGCTTCGGTATTGCATTATAGCCACCTTCAGGAATAAGGTGAGCAAGATATTCCTTGGTTTCTCCGCCTTGAATTAAGCGCTTTACATAGGGCTTAGATTTCAAGTTCTCTAAGAGGTCATTTGGAGTCCATTTTTTCTCATTAATCTGACTGAGAATGGCACCAACACCAATTGAAATAGAATCTTTGTTAGTATAGATAAACGCAGTACCAAGCATGCCATCCGTTGAATCCCCGAAAAGTTCAATAGTAGCTCCCTGATTTGGTTCTAGGCAAAAGCGATCTTCTAGTTTCTCGGTAGGAAGCGCGATAATTTCCTTGACGCAGACCGCAATAGCCTCAGGACGTAGAGGTTGTGCTAGGCCGGCTTTATTCGCAATAAAATTGTTAACACCTTCAGCGAGGATGACAACCTTAGCTCCTAAATTCCCATCTGCACGACCTGTCCGTACCCCAACAACTTGATCTCCCTTATATAGAAGGTCTTCAACCACGGTTTCCGTGATAATCATGACACCTTCTTTTTCTGCTTGTTGAGCAAGCCAGCGGTCAAATTTTACGCGAAGAACAGTGTGTGCATTGTAAGGGGCTTCTCCCCAAGCTGGATCACGATAACCTGCAGTGACAATCTCGTCCTTGCTTAAAAAAGCATAACGTTGCTCAATAACAGGTCTTTCGAGTGGTGCTTCTTTCCAAAATCCTGGTATTACGGCATCTGTTGCCTGAGTATAAAGTACTCCACCCATGACGTTCTTTGTACCGGGATAATCTCCACGCTCGATGACAACGGTTTTCATTCCAGCCCGTGCAGCACTAATGGCGGCAGACAGGCCGGCAGGACCGCCTCCAACGACGATTACATCAAAATTTTCCATATTGGCCCTCCTTATTTCGCCACGCCGTGCTGAAGGCGTTTTTTAAATTCAGCCGTTAAGGCAGGAACGACTTCGTTAAGGTCACCGACAATTCCGTAGCTTGCTACTCGGAAAATCGACGCCTCAGGGTCATTGTTAATTGCGATAATATGGTCTGAAGTCTCCATACCAACTAAATGTTGAATTGCACCGGAAATTCCAATTGCGATATAAACTTTAGGGCGAACTGTTACCCCAGTTTGACCTACTTGGCGGTCATGAGAAATCCAGCCAGCTTCCACAGCTCCACGAGTTCCGGCAATCGTTGCTCCCAGAACATCAGCAAGTTCTTCGGCTAAAGCCATGTTCTTTTTAGAACCAAGTCCTAAACCCACAGAAACGAGGATTTCAGCCTTATCAAGGAAAATACTTTTAGCATCTCCCTTAATAAAGTCAACGATTTTTGTACGAACTTCTTCTTCTGTAATTCCCAAGTCTTCACGTAAGATTTCACCGGTTCGACCTTCAACACGGGCGGGCATCGCCATAACCCGTGGACGAACAGTTGCCATTTGTGGACGACGTGTCTTACATAGAATGGTTGCCATAATATTCCCGCCAAAAGCTGGGCGAGTCTGTAGAAGAAACTTAGAAGCGGAATCAATTCCAAGAACAGTACAGTCTGCTGTTAGTCCCGTTTTCATCTTCGTCGCAATAACGGGGAAGACATCACGTCCCATAGCTGTAGCACCCATAAGGATAATTTCAGGCTGGTATTTACGGATAAGATGGGTCACTGCTTCAGAGTACGGTTCGGTACGATAGTCTTTTAAGACGGGATCATCGATGACATAAATCTTCTCTGCTCCGTATGCAAAAGCCTCAGAGATTACCTCCTCGACATCGTTACCGACTAGGACCCCAGCTAACTCACAACCGAGGTCATCAGCAAGTTTGCGTCCTTCTCCTAAAAGTTCCCATGAGACAGGTGCGACTTCGCCACGGCTGTATTCAATTACAACCCAAACACCGGTCCATACATCACCAGGATTAACAGGAGTATTATTCGCTTTTTTCTCGGTTTTTACATAATCTTTAACAGCATCAGGTAAGGGTGGATTGATTTCAAATTTGGAACCAGGTTCCCCCTTGGGACTCTCACTAAGTTTGACTACCCCTTCTGGTAAGGCTAAAGCGTTGGAAGGGCAAACTTTTACGCAACTCCCTGTATTTTCACATTTCGCGGGGTCTACGACGGCTACACCATCTACAAGTTCCAAGGCTTCGACAGGGCATTCAACGACACAAGCCCCGCACCCGATACAACGGGCGGAATCGACGATAACAGCCATTAACGATTGCCTCCCTTCGTTGCGGGATTAACCATAATAATATTTTGTTGAAAGAGCTTTTCGACTACAACTTCAGCGGCACCTTTAGGATCTTTGGTTGCGTCGATCTGATTTCCTCCTGAGCGTGCAGGGGGAGCAAAAATTCGATTTACACTTGTTGGCGAACCTTTTAGGCCCATTTGTGTTACATCAAAATCTAAGGACTTCACATCCCAGTATTCTGGATCATATGCGGCAGCCTTCATCATATTTGGTAATGAAGCATAACTTAAATCATTTAAATCTTTCTCCACTGTGAGTAATGCGGGTAATTTTGCTTCGACAACTTCACGACCAGACTCAAGTTTTCTATGAACTGTAATAGTCTCTTGGTTTATATCCGTAACTTTGATTACGTAAGTGAGTTGTGGGAAGTTTAAACGAGTAGCGATACCAGGTCCAGTTTGGGCAGTATCTCCGTCAATTGCTTCCTTTCCTGCCAAAACCAAATCCACAGGCTCGGTCTCATTTACTTTTTCGATTGCCCGGGAAAGAATATAGGCCGTTGCTAAGGAATCAGAACCCGCGAAAGCGCGATCGCTTAGTAGAATAGCACGGTCTGCACCGAAGGAAATAGCCTTTTTTAATGCTTCCTTGGCTTGCGGTGGTCCCATTGTTATGATTGTTACTTTGCCTCCGACCTTTTCCTTAAGACGGATTGCCTCTTCAAGGGCATGAGCATCGTACGGGTTGATAATAGATGGAACCCCTTCACGCATTAATGTATTTGTTTTGGGGTCAATCCGAACTTCAGAAGAATCCGGAACTTGTTTAAGACAGACCACGAAATGCAAATGTACTCCCTCCTCTATACCTAAATCTAATTATATTTTGACAGAAAATGCACATGTACAGCATAGTACAAAGAAGAAAAAAATACAAGCAGTTTCAGAAAAATGTACTATTATTACAAAATTTATAAATTACAAGGCTTGGTGTAATAACTAAATTATGGAGGCAGATTTATAAAAAAGAACACTAGAGGTTACTTTCCTTTAGTGTTCTTTAGTATTACTCTTCGTGTATCTAGCTTAATTTTCGTTCTCTGAAAGATACTTTTCGACTTCGACAGCTGCAAGAGCGCCATCTCCCACTGCCGTTGCGACTTGGCGTAATGTGGTGTTTCGAATATCACCTGCAGCAAACACTCCAGGTATATTTGTTCTTAAAAGGTTATCCGTAATTATATAGCCTCTTTCTTCAACCCTTAGTTCGCCATGGAGAAACATATCGTTAGGTTGGGTGCCAACATATATAAAAACGCCATCGACATTCAAATTCTTCGTCTTAGCTGTCTTAGTATTCCGAACCCTTACGCCTTCAACTTTTTCTACACCTAAAACCTCTTCGATTACAGTATCAAGTTCGAAGCTTACTTTGGGGTTGTTTTTTGCCCTATCAAGCAAAATCTGAGAGGCACGAAATCCTGACCGCCGGTGTAGAATTGTTACCTCATCTGCAAATTTAGTGAGGTATGCACCTTCTTCTAAAGCTGCATCCCCCCCACCGACGACAACAACTTTTTTTCCTTTAAAAAAAGCTCCATCACAAGTGGCACAATAGGAAACCCCACGGCCATGAAAAATGTCTTCGCCGGGTACACCCAGCGGGCGGGGTTGTGAGCCTGCTGCAATAATAATAGCTCGAGCCTCATAGGTCTGAGAGTCTGTAATTATTTTTTTATTTGGGCCCAATAATTCTAACTTCTGGACCTGTTGGAAAATAAATTCGGTACCGTACGTTTGAGCTTGTTGATGAAATTTATTCATCAACTCATAACCACCGATGCCTTCGGGAAAACCAGGATAGTTTTCAATTTTTTCGGTTGCTGCTGCTTGGCCGCCAGGCATCCCCATTTCGATGATTCCTGTTTTTAACCCACCACGAGCAGCATAAATTCCTGCAGTAAGTCCTGCTGGGCCGGCTCCGATAATTATAACATCATACATAGTAACCACACTCCAGTTGACATTTATATACCCCTTGTGGGTATGGTGTTTTTAGTATAGCATATTTTTTAAGATAATAAAGAGGGAATTGTATTTATAAAAGGAGACAATGTCAAAATTCAATGAAGGTATTTTTTGTTAATGGGCAGAATATATTCGTCAAAGGGGGTATGGACTTGAGACGAGTTGCAAAAATATTCTTTTTAATAGCACTTATAGTAGTCATCTTAACCGCTTCAAGTGGTCTATTTGAAGATTGGTTGTGGTATTCCGATATAGGGTATAGTCAGTTATTTTGGACTCCATTACTTAGCAAGTTAATGATTCAAGTTGTAAATGGGACGATTTTATTTCTATTCATTGCAGGTACCCTCTTCTCAATAAGGCATTCGATTGTGACCTTTGTTAATGATCGGTTGAGAATTCGTCTTCGGCTCGTACATGAGATGGACCGCCCAGTCTATCATTTGAGCCAGAGAAAAGTGACCGTTTGGTTAGTGGTAATTTCCGCACTCATCAGTTTAGGAGTAAGCTTCATAACTGGATTTACAGGCTGGTTAGAGGTATTATCTTTCGTAAAACATACGCCCTTTGGAAAGGGAGATCCTGTTTTCGGAAAGGATTTGGGCTTTTATCTATTCCAACTTCCTTTCTTTAATACTATCTATAATGCATTTTTCGGTCCACTTTTTCTATTAACATTGTTTACCGCTTTATTCTATCTTTTAACAGGAGTAATCCATTTCCGCTCCCTACGTTTCTGGAAAGCAAACTCTGTGGAAGTCAGCCCGGCTGCGCGTCGGCACCTTGCACTATTAATAGCAGTTCTTTTTATAATTAAAGGATTTGGGTTTTATCTCGATATATATCAATTACTTTATTCCAAGCATGGGCATGTCTTTGGGGCAGGATTCGCTGATTTGACCGCGACTTTACCTGCTCTTAAACTTCTAATGGGTATAAGTGTTGTTGGATTCTTAGGCGCTTTGATGAGTATCTTTTTTCGAGAAGAACGCCTTCTAACTCTTCCAATTCTTCTTGTACTTCTAGGAAGCACACTCCTTTCTGGTCTTTGGCCAGCATTGATTCAGTCCTTCGTTGTAATTCCGAATGAACTAGAAAAAGAGGCTCCTTATATTCAAAATGAGATTGAGATGACACGTTTAGGTTATGGGCTTGATCAAATAAAGGAACAGGATTACCCTGGGAAGAAACCTTTAACTGTTGAAAGCTTGAAAACGGAACAACAAACCTTAAATAATATTCGTTTAAATGATTCCAGACCGATGATTCAGACCTATACACAAAAGCAAGGAATCCGTTTATATTATAAATTTCAAGATATTGATATCGATAGATATATTATTAATGGAGAATACCGCCAGGTTATGCTCTCCCCTCGCGAACTTTCCTCGAATGATTTAGACAGTAAGGCCAAAACTTTTGTCAACTTGCGTTTCAAATATACACATGGCTTCGGAGTTGCTGCCTCTTTTGCAAATGCTGTAACTTCAGAAGGACTTCCAGCCTTCGCAATTAAAGATGTTCCAGCAGTAACCGACTTCCAAGAATTGCAGCTCACACAACCACGAATTTATTTCGGAGAGTTAACCAATGATTGGGTAGTTGTGGATACCGATTTAAAAGAATTCGATTATCCCGAGGGAAACGTGAATGCTGAGACACGGTATGAGGGGAAAACAGGAATTCAACTTACCCCGATGAATCGACTTATGTTATCTCTAAAGCACGGGACGCTTCGCTTCTACTTAGCCAATGAAATCAATTTCCAAAGTCGTATTCTACTGCATCGCAACATTATTGAACGTGTAAAAAAGCTAGCTCCCTTCCTTGAGTATGATGAGGACCCTTATTTGGTTATAGACAATGGGCGTCTGAAGTGGATTATTGATGGATACACAGTTTCGAACACATTGCCCTACTCTACTACATACACTGATCGAGATTTAAACTACATTCGTAATTCTGTAAAAGTAGTTGTAGATGCTTATGACGGAACTGTGGATTTTTATGGAGTAGATACAAAAGACCCTATTCTACAAACGTATCGTAAGGTTTTCCCTGGGGTATTCAAGGAGCTATCAGAGATGTCGCCGGGACTCAGAGCACATCTTCGCTACCCTGAGACTCTGTTTACGATTCAAAGTAACATGTTGAAAAACTTCCATATGACAGACCCGACAGTATTTTATAACAAAGAGGATGCTTGGGATATTGCGAAGGAGCTATTTAGCGCAAAGCCTCAGAATGTTGCCCCTTACTATACAGTGATGCAAATCCCCGGGAGTGTAAAACCTGAATTTGTTTTGATGCTTCCCTTTACTCCAGCATCGAGTACCACAAATACAAGAAATAACATGGTCGCGTGGATGGCTGCTAGAATGGATGGTGAGCATTACGGAGAACTTCAACTCTATAAGATGCCAAAGAATATTGAGGTTGATGGCCCTCTCCAGATTGAGTCTCGAATAGATCAAGATCCTGAGATTTCGAAGCAACTAGCTTTATGGGATCAAAAAGGCTCGAGTGTAATCCGAGGGAATCTTCTCGCCCTCCCTATTGCAGGAAATTTCCTATATGTAGAGCCAATCTACCTTCAATCAGAAAAAGGCGGAAGCATCCCAGAAATGAAGCGTGTTGTATTGTCCTACCAAGATAAGTTAGTAATGACTGAAACGTTGGAAGAAGCTCTGACGGCAATCTTTGGGTCTGATGTACCTAAACCCACAACACCAGGGAAAGGTAAAGAGTCTCTAACCGTGCCAGCTAGTCAGCCTTCCGGTACGGGAGAGCAGCCGTTCAATTTAGGCGATACAAAGATCCTACTCGAACAGATAGACCAGCTCCGCTTAATGCTTAATCAGCTTGAATCCCAGATAACAAATATGCAGGGTGATAAAATCGATTCTTCCAAAGACTCATTAAAATCTGATGTCCCCTAAGTAAATAACCTAAATATATATTTAGTCAATAATTAAGACCAGAGCTTTAATTTTAAAAAACAGGAAGTGCATTAACCATGTGCACGACCTGTTTCTTTTTTTTAGTAGATATACTTACTGTAGAGGTTGTAGCTTAATTTTGGTTGACATACCTATTCTTTGGAGCTGAACTAGTTCAACCCCATCAGTTGAGATAATGTTCTCTTCCCCACTTAGGTTTATTGTCTTTTCCTTACCGTCTTCAATAATATAAGCGTTCTTGTCATCATAGATTATTATTTCGTTCTTCGCGCCAATAATGACCCCTTTAGGGTTCTTATAGGGGATTGACCCTTCCCAAAATATTTTTACGTCCAAATTCTTTTCATCTTTTGTATCAGAAGCACTCCGAATATTGATTAAACTATTCTCTTGCACTTTACCGATATAGAGTGTTCCTGAGCGATCTCCTAAAATCACATCATTAGCGTCGCTAGAGATGATTTCACGTTCCCAACCCTGCAAACCAAGAATTTGTTCCGTTTTACCTGACTTACTTTTTACATATAAAGTTCCGAATTTATCAGAAGCTGCCATCTGAGTGATAACCTCACCAGAACGGTTGAGAGTTCGAACATTTTTCATGATGTCAATTTCCATTAACTGAGAACTAGCTCCGCTTTTAATGTTTAGATACATTAAATTTGTAAAGGTTGATACAACCATCTGAGTAATTTCTCCACCCGCTGGAAAGCTGTCGATGCTTCGGTTCAAACGATCGTCAGGTTCAGCGCCTTCTTCATCACTCTGCGGAAGTTCCAAGGTAAAAAGTTCTGTGATTTGTGGGTTGTTATAGCGCCTTTCAGTTTTAGTTTGAGGTTTTGTTGTTTCTGGTTTTTGCGTTTCGGGTTCAGTTTTGGACTGATTAGGATCCTCGACTTTTTCAGGTTCTTGGTTTTTTGTAGTAGGTGTCGTCGCAGGTACAGAAGTTGCAGCAGTCATAGTTTGAAAAGACTGAGTCTTTATCCCTGATGATGCAGGAGTAGTTTGCTTCGTGGTCGTGGGGGTTTTTGTGTTTGAAGCACTTTGAGCTGGAGTTCCTTGAGTAGTTGGTTTTTGAGTCGAATCGGGGGTTACAGGAACGACAACATCCGTATAAGGATTAGGATTTTTGCGAGCGAAAAAGTACACCAGTGTATCTCGGTCAGGAAGCCACTGATAATATAGTACTCCCATGTTTTTGTCACTACCTGCCAATGGCTTCTTCTCAAAGACTACTTTTTTTTGTTTAAGGTTAAATACTTTGAGTACCCCATTCTCTTTATAAGCCAAGTAATCTTTGGCATAGGAGATTTGGATGCCTTCAAGGTTTGTTCCAGGAATATCAGCTTCAAGATTTTTGACAACAATCGGCTCATTCACGGTAGGTGCCATGACTTTTTCTATTTGATTATTAAGAACATAGTAAAATGTGAATTGTAGCATGAGTGAAACCAATAACCAACTTATTAAAGTTCGGAGTTTTCTTTTCACGAGTATTACCCCTTCTACTTCCTATTTCTTTTAAGGCATAACTACAAATCCGGTTGGGATATACCGCTCGCCAAACACATTCCAAAGCTTATTCATAACTTTACCATTATAAATCAACTCCGAGGAAGAACCTCCATCTAAGTTGACAGCCTCGACTGCATCATATTCTAAGAATACGTTCATCATATCCCGAAGGGTTGCACCTATGCTCCAGGTTGGCTGGCGTCCATCAATTACGACAAAAATAATCGTTCCATCAGCACGTTGACCTATTCCTGTCCGTGGTGCTATTCCCCATCCTCCATCCCCTGACACTGCAGGTTTACCGTTCTTAACTAAAGGTGGATAAAAGGTTACTCCTTCCTGGATACCTTTCTTCTCGATATCGCTTGCACTCATTTGATCGATAATAAGTTTTCCTTCCTTATCTAAGCCGATAAAGTCTACTGCTTTATCTCCAACATTGTTATGCACAATCTTACCCTTTTGAACGGTAATTCCGTCTGGGAAGGCTCCGTTTCCTTCCCCATCAGGGTCATAAAAACCGCCCGCATTGATTCCTGCGATTGCCCCTGAATTTTTCACCATGTCGCTGAGTCGCTCGCCTGCCACTCCAATTTCCTTAGTTACAGCAACTTTGACTCGCTTTGGATCTTTGATGAGCATGACTTTTCCTTTAAAGTTTTTCCCTTTAATATCTTCAATTACAATTCCTGAGGTATCCCTAACTATAGTCTGCTGGTCAAGCTGCATACCGACAGAGGAACCTTGGCTATCATAGGTGTGCATAATTTCGCTGATTTTTTCTTCCGATAAAAATAAGCGAACAACTTGGGGATGTCTCGAAGTCTCAACTGCACCCACTGCCATAACCTTTAGAGCTTGAAACGGACCCCAAAAAATAACAAATGGGATTAGGATACCGGCGAAAATGATATTAAAGGCTATAAAAGCAATAATCATTTTCCAACGAATCTTACTATTTTTTTTCATGATCTACCTCAATTCACCTAGTTTGTGTAGATTTTCGTTATTCTGTCTAAAGCATAGTCATAAAAACAAGCCGCATATTAATATACTGTGCGGCTTTTTCATCATTTTTGACGAATAAAAGGTTTTGGAATAGGTTTAGTATAACAAATGTAGTCAGTGGGTTCAACATTAAAAAAGAAGTGGAAGAATTATATTTCTATGGATTGATTTCCAACTTATAGGTAAGATTTGCGACTTTATCTAACATATTCGCGACACTGCAATACTTTTCCATAGAGAGTTGTATTGCACGCATTAGTTTTTCTTCGGACACTTCGTTTCCCCAAAATCTATAAATAACTTCAATATCGGTGAAAACTCTAGGGTGATTAGAAGCTCTATCCCCTTGAACCAAGATCTCTAAGCGATCGTAAGAAATGTGCATCTTTTCGAGAATGGAGACAATATCCATTCCACTACATCCTGCAATGGCCATGAGAACAAGTTCCATTGGACTGGAACCGTATCCTGTCCCCCCTGCTGTGACGCTTGTGTCTATTTGAGTACGTATTTTCGAATTGCCCTCTCCTTCAAAGTGCATTCCTTTGATATGATTAACCGTTACTTGCATATCTTGACTCCTCCCTTTATAGCTATTTTTACAAATATTATAGTTATATCATTCCATAATTTTAAGTATTTATTGAGTTTTAAAAAAAGAATAACGTACAAATATTTCAACTAAGAAGCGAATCAAGTATGTCACAATAGGCTCTAAGAAATGATTTTAACAATGCTATTTGAGTGTAAAAAGTAATTGTGTCATACTGTAAAAGATGCTAAACTAATTTTTGGTTAGTTGAGAAATGAATATTTAAATAGAAGGAGTGCGGTAAGGTTGGCAATTCGTATCGGAATTAATGGATTTGGCCGAATTGGTCGAAATGTTTTCCGGGCTGCTTACGGAAGACAAGATTTAGAAATTGTTGCGGTTAATAATCGATCTTCTGGTGAGATTTTACCTCATCTATTAAAGTATGACTCTGTTCATGGTGTATTCTCCGCTAAAGTGGAAAGTACTGAAGGTGGGTTCATTGTTGATGGGCAGTTTATAAAGGTAATTTCCTTTACTGACCCAGGTGATATCCCTTGGGGCGAAATGGGAGTCGACATAGTCATCGAAGCCAGTGGTAAGTTTAATAATGGAGCAGCATGCTCCAAGCACTTACAGAATGGCGCTAAGAAAGTAATTATTACTGCTCCGGCCAAAGAAGAGGATATTACTATTGTCATGGGTGTTAACGAGGAAAAGTATAATTCGGAGAAACACCATATTATATCAAATGCATCTTGTACCACGAACTGTTTAGCTCCTGTTGCCAAAGTGCTAAATGAAAATTTTAAAATTAAACGCGGCTTAATGACCACTGTTCACTCCTATACAAATGATCAGCAAATTCTTGACCAATCTCATAAAGATTTACGAAGAGCTCGGGCAGCAGGGCTTTCGATTATACCTACGACGACTGGAGCTGCCAAAGCAGTAGCACTGGTTCTTCCAGAACTCAAGGGAAAGCTCAATGGCTTTTCAATGAGGGTTCCTACCCCCAATGTTTCCGTGGTAGATTTGGTCGTCGAAGTGGAGAAAAACACATCTCGGGAAGAAATAAATTCGGTTCTCCGAGATGCAAGTCGTGGGATTCTTGAAGGGATATTAGATTATACTGAACTTCCATTGGTTTCTAGCGATTTTAATGGAAGTTCCTCATCCTCCATTATCGATGGACTTTCTACAATGGTAATGGATAATAATTTAGTTAAAGTTATTGCATGGTACGACAATGAATGGGGCTACTCCTGCCGCGTTCTAGATTTGACAGAATATGTGGGTCGTCAACTTTAAACTGATTATTAAAACACAAAAAGAGCCTTATAGGCTCTTTTTGTTCGTCTATCACTACTTAGCGACTGCATTGAATTGCTCATCGCTCACATTTTCTTGTTCAAGCTGAGAAAATGGAGCTTTATTTAATATAATCTCTTTTTTTAGGTGAATAGGGAAAATCAATACCGTTAACGCAATTCCTCCGAGTGATAAGGCTGCATATTGAAGCGATAAAAAGAAGAAAAGAAAGGGTATTTGTTTTGAGGGGGTCCCAATGGAATAGGAGTAGGGCTGTACGGTTCTCCAGTCAGTATTCTGGCGCTCCCAGGTTGGAAGTGTATAATAATCTACTGAATTCATCAATTCCTGCCCAATCCGTGCAAACGAATCAGCTGAAGATATATAAAGAAACCCTTTTTCAGTATAAATCTTATCTAATTCTATCGATGCACCAGTTAAGGCAGCTTTCGTATAGGTTCTTTCGATGCGGAGAATATCGTCTGAATGAATGTTTATATTTCCTTTTTCCGTAACAACAGTGTAAAGTCCACGATCAACGAGTTCTAAATTGACTACTTTTACATCTAAAAAGTTTACAGCGAATAAGGAGAATATAACTAGGAAAAGGCTCAAAATAATAATGATACCCGAAAGCCGTTCTCGCCCGAGCGATTTAATCTGCTGCATGAACCTTTACACGTCCTTTATAAATCTTTTACTTTTATTTAACACCACGGTTCATTTTACTATAAATCCTCATTACAAACAAATTATTTAGAGCTAAAATACTTCCCAAATCGGTTGAGAATGCTTAATAACTCCTCGGGGTGAAGGCTAAGGGATGGATTTGGCCACTCAGAGGGTTTGGGGAGGGGCTTAGCCCCTGAAGTTTCCGGTGGAACAACAGAACGGACAAAGATGGTCGATAGTAGTCCAAGAATCAGTAAGGGTAACGGTCCACTAAGGCCTGGAAAACTAAGAATTGGAACAATTAAATATAGACTTGGAGTATAGGGCTGGTTGCTATAATCAGCGACTATATATAATCCCACAAAGAGAGGAGCATCAGGAGGTAACACAGTTGGAAAGGAAGGTGTCCCAGATGTTGATGAAACTGAAGGGGGAGTCCTTCCCGCCGGAGTGTTTTGCCTCGAACTCATGTAATGAAGTAAAGATTGAAGCTCTCCAATCGGCATTTGAATTATTTGATTTTGAGAGATATTTAATACAGGAACTTTATCGAGTTTAAGAAGAAATTTGGCGATGAGGATAAGGGCCTCGGCACCAATCAACACTCCAGCAGAGGAGAAGAGTTTACCATTGAGTATAGGTTGAAAAAGGCTCAAAGCTGGGCTGTTCGGAATCGAACTCATCTTAGAGAAAATACCAATACCCATTCCCAAGGGTTCAAATGACCAGCTAGAAACGAATTCTTGTGTAATCAATCATTCCACCCTCTTCCTCTCCTAACAATATATGGAACGCGGAAGGTGCTGTTTACTTAGTTTGTAAGATTGAATCACAAAACTTTTGGCCGTTTATCATGTCGCTTTTTAAGATAATCAAGGATTCGTTCTGGAGAGGTATTGAGTACTTGCTCTTCCCGAATTCCAGTTTCGTGTGCGAGTTCTAGAGCATAGGAAAAGTCCCCCACTCTATCCCAAAAATGTGCGTCACTACCAAGAATTACTGGTCCCCCATATCTAACCATAGACTTTGCAAAGGTTCGGCAATTAGCCCATGCTGCCCCTTTTTCTGGGCAAAGTGAGCTATTATTAATTTCGACCGGCACATCCAATTGTGCCGAAGCATAGGCAATTTTTTCTAAGTCGATCTCGAAATCAGGTCGACCTGGATGAACCATCATATCTGTAAAAGGGTTTTTCATAGCTTTAACATAGGCATTCGTATTTTGTTCTAACTTTCCCCCAGGATAACAGGTAACATGTAGGCCTACTAGCACAAGGCTCATCATAGATAGATAACGTAGCGGTAAATCCAATTCACCTTCATGACTTATAATATTTGCCTCCACTCCAGTTAAAATCTGAACTCCTGCTAACTTTTTGGGGATGATACTTAAATTTCCAAAGTGATATAGGTTTGGGGCTCCGGGCATACTTGGGCCGTGGTCCGTCATGCCGAGAAGCTTTAATCCTTTTCGTGCTGCTTCATTTGCATTTTCGGATATTGTACTATAGGCATGTCCACTGGCTGTGGTATGTGTATGTAAATCAGCATAGATTTTCATGTTTACACCTCTTAGCAATCAGTTATACGTATTATGTCCCGACCTCGAAAAAAATAAAGAATGAAGCGTTTGCTTCATTCTTTATTCTGCATTAACCTCTACTTTAGGTAAAGTTCAGGAAAACTATGTGGATTGCTATATTTAAGCTAGTTCACTTCGCGGCTGCTGGAGCCTTTACTGTGGAATCTACGTTGAAGAAGAATGTTGCTTCGGTTGCTTGACTAATTCCACCGGCAGCATTGGGTTTTACGCGAAGAGTAATCTTATGTTGACCTGCTGTTGCACTTTTTCCCGCTGCATCACCCAGTGCTTTTATTTGACGAAAGGCAACTCTTGCTGTTGCACCAGGATCTAAAGATGGAAGATTCCCAATCTTGCTGACCTTTTTCGTATCATCTCCAACGAGTGTAATCTCAAGTTCTACAGGGATGTTCATCATTTTTTCTCCAGTTGTATTTTGGACTGTAGCGATGAGATCAAAACTCTTTGAATTGATTACCTGACTGGATTTTAAAGTGACGGTCCCATAGGTTAGGTCTTTTGTAAATGAAACAGGTTCGACAGCTAGACCTAACATTTTCACTTCGGGGACAATATTGGCTTTTGTGCTGGCATGAGCAGTCTTCCAGAGTGTTACTCCTGCAATTCCGATGAGACAGACTAAAAGTACACTCAGGGTTAAATTGAAATATTTGCGATTAATCGCAATAATTTTGGCCATTTGAGCCACCTCCATTTCGATTGTTCTCTTAAGAAAAAATATGCATGTCTTATAAAGGACATGCATACTTTTTGAAAAAATTTACTTATTATTTTTTCTTTTCTCTGTCTTGATATTGACGGAGACGGATATCCTGTTCGACATCCATCCTAAAGACTCGGCAGGACTGAATTAATCGCGAAGTTGTTCGTGCCCCCAAGTATTCCTCCATCTCATCTAAAGAAAGATTTGAGGTAATGACCGTAGGTAATTGCTCATTCAGTCGGTAATTAATGATTGTATAAAGGCGGTTTCGAGTCCAGTCCGTGTAATTATGAGCCCCAAGATCATCCAGGATGAGAATAGGGATTTCCCGAGCAGTATCTAAAAGATCGAGTTCACTTTCTTCAGTTTTATATGTAGCTCGTAGCTGGTCTAGTAAGTCAGGAACAACAACAAAAAGTACCTGTTTTTCCTTTTCCATTAAGGCATTGGCGATTGAAGCCGCCAAAAACGTCTTTCCAGCGCCAACCGGTCCTATAAGTAAGAGACCTAGACCATAGCTTTCTTCAAGACAACGCTCCACAAAATCTCGTGAGGCATTAAGTGCTTTAAGTGAACTTTCAAGAAAAGTTTGATCTTGGGGATTAGAACTACTTTGATAGTACTCGGATTGAAACCTTTCGAAACGACAATTTAATAGTCCGCGTGCCATGCGGGCATGGCGAAACTGATTTTCCATTCTTTTTTGTTGCATGCATATACAGGGGCGAGCAGATTCCCCTTCTAGAATAATCCCTCGATCTTGACAAAGCGAACAATGGAATGAGGATAAATCTGAGATAGCATGCGCATTTTCTGTGGATTCCTCCCGCTTCTTTTTCAGTTCTGTTAGATAATCATCACGCATGATATCCTTAAGAGATTTCATAGAATTCCCTTCTTCCTATTAAATTTACATTATTTTAGAGTTGTCTGTTAGTTACATTATTACAGATAGAAATTATCATATTTTCCAGATGAAGGTTTATGAGTTGATTGATTTTGTCCTGGCTTCTTTGTTCGAGTCGATTTTTCGTGCCTAGCCTGAAAGTTGGCGTCATCAGCTTCAACCTCAGCGAGAGTGCGTAGTCCTTTCTTCTCCCATTCCCGTAAAATAGAGTCGAGATATCGAAAATTTCTTATCCCAGCCATCACTCCACGTTTAAAGGCACCAAGAATGATTTCTTCAGAGAATTGCGAAGAAATCCAGCCACTAATGATTTCACATTCAATCGAGGTTAGCGGGCGTCCTAATTCTTGCTCAAAGGTTCGGATTACTCGTTCCATAGTTGTATTATTCAAGAGCTTACTTTCGGCTTTTGTGGCAATCTCTTTTTGTTGGTATTGTTCCTCTTCAAAGAGTTTTACCTGTTCTATTGCCCATCGCTCAGAAAGTTCGTCGATAAGACCGACTAAACTATAACTGGATGTCGCTCTGCGCTCTTCCGAGTTCCAACGTTTTTCAATGGATAAATAATTCCGCATCATGAGGTGGGCAATCATCTCTTCGACCTGTGAATCTTCTAGATTCATCCGTTTTGCTAATAATTGAGTTGAAGGATAAGGATTGGTTTCAAGTTCACTCATAATTTGAATAATTAACAACGCCTCTATGTGGCTTATTTCGAGTTCCGAATAATGATTTAGGAAATATTTTGGTACTCCCACGGTTGCAGAAAAGAAAAGAGCTTGTACAAAGCTCCCATAAAGGTTGAGTTTAGACATGTATAATTCACTCCTTAAAAGGATAATTAAGCTAAAATCTTGGGAAATCGCAGAGAAACCACGAAATCAAATATTAATAACATATTTCATAAATAAAAAAGAAGATAGAAAAAGATTATCCTACCATTTATTGGAAGGAAATACATCCCTCCATGGCGTATATTTAATCTGAGAGTTCAAATAGGAGGTAAAAATCTTATGAGCCAAAGAGAAGAAATATTCCAGATTATAAATAAGGCTGGTGCGCATCCTGCCTGGGGTGTCCAGCATTGTACTCGGGTTTATCACCTAGCAAAAGAGTTATCCCAACATCTAACGCTAGATGATGATGTGCTTTATTTTTCTGCTATGCTTCATGATACAGGGAGATATCCAGCATATGCTTTATCCAATGTAGATCACCCGCTTCGTTCCAAAGGAGTTGCAATGAATATTCTACAGCGGATGGCCTTTCCTCCGAGTAAAATACCAAAAGTGATTGAGGCGGTAGAATTACATATGTACTACTCAGAACCAGGAAGAAGTGACGAGGCAGTTTACTTACGTGATTCTGACATACTGGATAATTTGGGAAACATTGGTCTTATGCGACTATTTAGTCTTATTGGTCAAGATGAACTTATTCAGTCTCCAGAGGATGCCATGGAACGTGCTCGCACATTTGCCGAGGCGTTACCTAATAAGGTCTACACAAAAACTGGGAGAAGACTTGCAGTCAAACGGCGAGAAGAGATATTAAGGTTCCTAGCTGGGATTAAAAAACAAACCTCGGAATATGCATGGCTCTAAGCTTTGGAAAAAGAGAAATTACTTTCTTGGGGGGATTTCTTGTTCATCTAACCACCGAGTTATACTTTCAAGAACATATATTACATGTTCTTGCTTATGAGTTCGATTTCCCTTCTCGATAAAAACTTTTAAACGATGATTCAACCGAGCAAATGCCCGGTTTACTTGAGCTCGAGAAAAGTCGATCTTCCCTGAACTGGTCCTAAGTGTAAGTGAAGGAAGATTGGGCGCAGATACGTTAGGTTGAATTCTCGGAAGATTCCCCGGTTCTGGCTCTTTTAACCATGGCTCAGTAGGAGAATATGAAACAACCTCCTCAGCCGTAAAATCTAAGACTTCGCCAAGTTGTGGATACAAGGGAGTTTTTCCAAATTTATCTTGTACTATTTGGCCAAATACTTTCTGGCTATCTGGTTCTCCATGGATTAAAACAATGTTCTTAGCTCGGTTTCCCAAGCAGGAAAGCCAATGGAGAAGCTGAGCCTGATCCGCGTGGGCAGACAAACCTTCTAAGCGACGGATATGGGCTCTAACAGCGACCTTTTCTCCGTGAATTGTAACCTCTTTAGCCCCTTCAATAATCCTACGGCCAAGGGTTCCCTGTGCTTGGTAGCCCACAAATAATACAGTGGAATTTTCACGCCATAGATTGTGTTTCAGATGATGCTTAATCCTCCCCGCATCAGCCATACCACTCGCTGCAATAATAATCGCGCCGCCTTCAATTTGATTTAAGGCAAGAGATTCTTCAGTCGTAAGACTATAGTGTACATTTGGCATTCTTAAGGGATGCTCTCCCCGTTTAATCATATCCAAAGTTTCATCATCGAAGTTCTCAGAGTTTTCCTGAAAGATTTTTGTTGCAGCAATCGCTAAGGGGCTATCGATATATATCGGTAGAACGGGAATTTGCTTTGAGGTTTGTAGTTTTCGTATATAATACAAGAGATCTTGGGTTCGTTCAATGGCAAATGCAGGAATTACGAGGTTGCCACCGGCCTCATAGGCTGTACGAATGATTTCAGCTAATTGCTCAAGGCGGTTATCTTTATCTTCGTGAAGTCGGTCCCCGTAAGTAGTTTCGATAAGAACGACATCAGCATCACAGAGGATACCTGGATCTTCGATATAGGGTTGGCCCGAATTTCCAATATCTCCGGAAAATACAAACTTCTTGTGATTGCCGTCCTCTCGAACGTCTAACAGAATATGGGCCGATCCTAAAATATGTCCAGCATCGTAAAGAGTAAAGTTAAGATTTGGGGATAATGATACTTCTTGTTCATACTTCAATGGAACAAAGTACTCTAGACTTTGTTGAGCTTCTTCAGCTGTATAAATCGGGGTGAGTAAATCGAGCCTCTCTCTACTTCGCTTACGGTTTTTCCTTTGCACTTCCATTTCTTGAATATGCCCACTATCTGGTAACATCACCGAACATAACTTCATTGTTTCAGCTGTTGTGTGGATTTTTCCACGGAAGCCAAGTTTAATAAGTTTGGGTATTAACCCAGAGTGGTCAGTATGAGCATGGGTAAGGATTACTGCATCAATTTCCGCTGGATTATATGGAAAACTACCATAATTCAACTCTTTGAGGGCTTTTGATCCTTGAAACAAACCGCAATCAATAAGCACTCGATAGTCTTCGGATTCTACAAGGTAAGAAGATCCAGTTACGACTTGTGCCGCACCAAAGAAGCTTATTTTCATAAAGTCCTCCATTACCGTTATTTTCTTCTCGTCATTTTCGTTAATCAAGTTGAACAATCTTCAATTTAACGCCTTTTAAAGCAGCTTGAGTACGATCTTCAACTTCAAGTTTACGAAATATACTTGAAAGATGATTTTTAACTGTTTTCTCACTGATGAAAAGTGCTTGACCGACTTCACGGTTTGAGGACCCTTTGACTACGTAGGTGAGGATTTCTAATTCCCGTTCGCTTAATCCGCAAGTATTTTTAAGCTGAACTGGATGGGATAGTTGCCCCAAGAGCTTACCTGTAACAGCTGGGGATAGAATGGGTTGACCCTCATAGACTTTGCGTATTGAATCTACTAGGGTTTTAGGGTCGACATCTTTGAGAAGATATCCAGCGACTCCCGATTGAAGAACTTGGAATACTTTTTCATCAGAATCATCCACAGTCAAAACGAGGATTCCAATCAGTGCTTTTTCCCGTCGGATGACCCTACATGCTTCTAAGCCATTTACTCCAGGCATATTCAAATCCATGAGTAAAACGTCAAACTCCATGGTCCGAGAGACATTGATAGCTCCTTGTCCGTCCCCCACTTCACAGATTACCTGTATTCCTTCCTCAAATTCGAGTATACGCCTTAACCCTTCGCGAAGGAGTGGATGGTCATCTGCAATAACAACTCGAATCATTCCAGTCCCTCCCCGCTTTTTGTTGGCATCGAAAATTCAAGTGTAGTACCTTCACCACTTTGAGATTGGATCGTGAACTGTCCACTGAACATTTCAACTCGTTCTTTCATTCCGATGAGTCCGAAGTGATCTCCGGGGTTATCAAAAGCAAGTTTTACATTGAACCCGTTCCCGTAGTCGGTAATTCGAACTGAAGTCAATTCATCTTTAAAAAGTAGTTGGATTTTGGCCCAATCAGTTCCAGCATGCTTAGCGATATTTGTCATTCCTTCTTGAATTAAACGAAATAGTGCTACCTCCATTGCAGGTAGTAATCGTTTTTCTCTTCCTTCGACTAGAAATTCGCAGGTAAAACTATAAGCTTCTTGGAAATTATCCAGGTATTTTTTGAGTGCTGGAATAATTCCCAAATCGTCAAGGGCCATAGGACGTAAATCGAAAATAATGCGTCTTATATCTTGTAAATTTGAACGTACAAGATTCTTCAAATCCATAAGTTCAGCCCGTACTCGACTTGGATCTAGTTCTAATAGCTTTTCCGCAATTTCTAATCGTAAAACAATATTTGCTAAAGTTTGAGCAGGTCCATCATGAATCTCACGTGCTACACGACGCCTTTCCTCTTCTTGAGCACGAATTACTCTTAATCCGATTTCTTGTCTTAGTTCTAGGTTCTGAGTTTGAGATAGCTCGCTTATACCTCCATGTAATAGATTAACGGCTAATGTCACTTGGCTTAACAAGTTTTCCGCTCGTTCTACGGTCGTTTCCATTTGCCGCAAGGAGCGCTCAATCTCATCGCGACGGGAACGGAGTTGGAGTTCCCTAGCTTGAAGTAATTGCAGTTGAACTTGAACGTCTTTTGTATGAGTATAGGTTTTAAGCATTTCATTTTCAGAATATGTTTTATAATCTCGGCTTACTTCCATAAGATGTTGCCGTAGGCGGCGTTCGAGTTTTTGTTGCTTCTCTACGTTATTAATGGTTTCAATAATATCTACCTGGAGCTGAGCAAGTTCTTGTGTGAGGCGCTGAGTTTCTGCGCGTGTAGTTTCTGCAATGTAAAAAATCTCTTCTTTTCCAGATTCGATGGCTTGTAGTGTTTTTTGCATGATTGTGCTCAAGCGGTCAGCCAATGTAGTCCCTCTTTTCAGCTTTGACTTTCTCTTTTCAGTATTCGACATTAGAAATTATTTTCCTACTATAATTATCGGAAAAAGCAAGCTAAAAGACTAGTTTTCGTATTTTATTGTCGCAGTGCTAAACGCAAACCTCGCTCTAGGCGCCGAGGAAAGCGTAAATCTTCTTTTAGACATATAAAGACAATCCATCCTTCTATTTTCATGTTAGATTCTAAATGTCGAATATGCTCAATCTCCTGTTTGATATCGGTTTCCTGAATATAGACAAGAACCTTATCGACCTGCGCATAAAATGTGTTTTGACCAATAACAGTATTCCAACGTATTGCTGCTTTTGGAAAAAAATGCATGAGTACCTGTACAAGTCGATCTGCTTCTTGAGGAACCTGACCTGTTCGGATATCTCTTAGCTTCCTTAAAGGAGCATTATTTTGTTCTTGAGTTGCATTAGTTGATGTATTTTCTAATTTTGATGGATGATATTTCGTTATGTCTTCGTTTTTTGGTTTGACCGGAGTTATTGGATTCGGGATCCTTGCTGAATCTGATTTTTTGGAATAAAAACGAAATGGATCCCTGCGAGTTGGAGGTGAAGCCTCTGCTTTAACGGTCATAGAAGATGAAGGGTCTTCTTTTTCTAAAGTTATATCATGCAATTCAAGTATGGGATTCTCAGTCGTCAGGATGGGTTTATTATTGACATCTATTACAGGCAGAATGTTCCGTTCAAATACCAGATTTGTTTCTGAGATTAGAAAATCAGAATCTTGCTCTATTGCACAACTTTGTTGCAAATTTGTATTTTCTTTTGTTTCTTGAATAGTTCGAATATCCTGATTGATTTGTGTTTCTTGTTCTTGTAACTCTTGAGTTAATGAACCCTCACCAGTTAAGTTTGAATTGATAGACTCCGTAGGATTAATAATAGACTCTATAGGGTTTAATAGATTCTGTCGTAAAGCAACGTCTATGGGGGTGGAATCTTGAGTACATGGTTTTGGAATCCATCCTCCATTTAATACAACTTTTGAGCTTGGAGCCGGCGCCTGGGGAATAATCAGCTCTAGAGAAGAGGAGTTTGGTTGAATGGGTAATTGATTAGTGTGTGTAGTAGTTTGCATGGCTGGAACAGCTAAAGGGCTTGGCAGTCCAGCTAGAATCATGTCGTTCATAAGCTGATAGAAATTAGGAAAGTTTTCAATGACCCGAGAATCTGGAAGACGTTGTTCAACAAGCTGGCGGATTCCATCCATTATAGTTTCCTCGGGAAGCTCAAGCATTTCCTGAAAGAACAAAGCAATTTTCTCCACGGCTTGCCGTCCTTGACAAAATTCGGAGTCGGCATCATTTCCTGAAAGTAAGCTGACTGTAAATAGTTTTTCGATAAATAAATCAATCCATTCTTGAATCTCATGGTTACTACTGAAAAAGGCTTCCATGTTTGTCCACCTCCATGTACCTCTTTTCCACATAGCTATGCAAGCTCCCTTCGGAGTATGTTAAATCCTTGTCTTAAAATGGATTAAATCCTAAAATTATAATCTATTTAAACCTAAAAGCAGACCCCAATGGGGTCTGCTTTTAGGTTTAAATGTAATTTATATAGATTAGCGTTGGCGGAATACTTTAAGGTAAGAGTCAGCATAAACACTCTTATTAAGGAGGATTTGGCTTGTGGCTGCTACATCCACTAAATCATCATCATTGGAATCCATGATAGCCGCATCTAGTCCGCAAGCCATTGCCATAGCTAGATAGGTCCGATTGATGAGATGGCGATCAGGAGATTTTTGAGAAACATTCGAAAGTCCAAGAACTGTGCGAGGCGCTGGATTTGAAAGCGTTTTAACCATACGAATGGATTCGAGAACCTCAGGTGCATGCTCCTGGGCGACATTACATGGGAGAATCAAAGGATCGATAAAGAGATCCTCCATTGGTAAGCCAAATTCATCTGCAGCAGCAACAAGTTCCATAGCAAAAGCTATTCTATTTTCGGCGTCCTTGGGAATACCTTTTTTATCCATCGTTAGACCAATGAGTGCTGCATTATGTGCTACTGCCATTGGAAATACGCGTTCGATTTTGTTTCGTTCGGCTGGACAAGAGTTAATCATGGCTGGACGTTTCACCAGCTTTAAACCTGCTTCTATGGCATTATAATTTGTAGAATCCAGACAAAGAGGCAAATCAGATACTTCTTGGATCACTCTAACCATCCATTCGTAAGCTTCTGGTCGCTCTTCTGTTGGGACTGCAGGTCCGGAATTTACATCAAGATAATGTGCGCCCCCTTCTTGTTGTTTGAGAGCCCAATATTGTAGAGGTTTTGGATCTTTACCGCGGAGGGCATCTCCGATATCCTTAAACATTCCATTGATACGTTCACCAATAATAATCAATTGCCCCACATCCTTTTCTTTATTCAAAATTTATAAGGCTTTTCTAAAAAAACTAAGGCTATAAGGGTAGGTAGGACTATACATTTGTTTCCTTAAGATCAGAAATATTTTGTTGAACAAGTTTTACCGCGGAAGGATTTCGCATACAGAGTATGCTTGCACCTACCTGGAGGCAGGCAGTCGCGGTTAAGGTCTCCCAAAGAATGGCGCGCTCCTGTAAATCTCCCCAACCAGGGAACTCATCAGCGGAGGCATTCGCTTCTTTTGCACGGTTTGCTTCATATCCTACAGTACAGATCATTGGCATGGAAAGCATCTTGTCGTTGGCCAAGGCGCCTAAGCGGGCACGTTCCATTATGGAGTAAGCATATTCTATTCCATAGCCTAGCCCCCCAATCATGGGGTCGATGACAATTCGGTTTAGCGGCAACCCCATTTCACTAATCAGGATGTTCAACTGTTTACAGATATTGATATCCAAAGGAGAACGGGCTATCAAATTGTGCTTATGAACCATGGCGGCCGCTGCAATAGACTTATAATTATCTTGCTCTGCTAGGCCAATCAATAGATTTTCCCCTGCGGAAGCTTCAGCAACAGTAGCCAGCACTTCGTTATCTTTTTCCGGATCTTCACAGCCAACAACAATCACTGGAACTCCAACAGCAGCTAGTACCTCTTTAACCACTTTTGCACAATCCTCTGGACTACGGTTTTCACCTTCAGGATTGGCCCCAATCAATTTAAGATAAATTAAATCTGCATGGTATTCTTCGACACATTTCTTTGCCCAAGCTGCAGGGTTACTTAGGACATCCCCAAGTTGATCTTTGATAATATTATTCCAGGGTGGAACAACATCTGTAACTTCCATTGCAATAACTGCACGGTTTTCTACTTTCCCTTCAAAATGAAGGAAAGGTAAGGTTCCGTCCCCACCGACTTTCAATACTGAGGTACGGGTGCCTCCTTGTTCAGGAGAAGCCCCGATTACAACCTCTCCAACTTTACTTTGATATCTTTCTTTTACGAGAGCTACGGCCATTTGAACCTCTCTCCTCTCTTTATTAGCTTTTTACAAACGAATTCGTTCTAAAATCTTTTGGACGGCTTGGACTGCTAAGGAGTCATCAGGAAGGTTGTAAAGTGCCTCTCCATCCATATCTACCCTTGTTACTGAAGGATCTAGAGGGATATCCCCGATTAGAGTTAGGCCTGTTTTTTTAATTTCATTACTCAATGATTCGAGGCTATCTTCAGAAGTTTTAGTAACTACAAGGTAGACCTCACCGACTACAGAACGCAGCCCCTTAATCAGGTCGTTTACCCTACCCGCTGAACGGATACCACGAGCAGATGAATCACTGATGATAAACATGGTATCAATACGAGGAATCGTTCTTCGGCTGATATGTTCGAGACCAGCTTCTGTATCTACCGCCACAAAATCGTAGTTGTTTCCAAGTGTTTCAAGATACTTACGTAGTAGATCATTGGGATAGCAGTAACAACCAGGTCCCTGAGGCCCACCCATAACCAACAAATCAATATCTTGAGACTCGATCAAGGATTGTTGGAGTTTATATTCCACGAAAACATCTTTCGGCATACCCGTTGGAATTGCCTTGGGATTCTTGGTTTCTTCTAATAGTTCTGAAATTGTTGCGGTGACTTCAAGCCCTAGTGCTTCGTTAAGGTTGGCATTAGGATCAGCATCCACTGCCAGGATGGAAATTCCTTTCTGGCTTTTCACCATTTGTCTAAGCATTAATGCAGTGAAGGTTGTTTTTCCAACTCCACCCTTGCCAGCAACTGCTACGTACTTTGCCATGATACTTCCCTCCAATGCTTCACTTTTCCCTAATAGCTAACCTCCACTAAGGGATAAGACGGCTTTATCCTTCTACAGATGGGAATAGTGATAGATCAGTGTGTGGTAGGAACAAAGCAGAAACAAACTCGTCCATAAACGTTGTTCCAACTGATAATTCTAAATAGGTGATCTTTCTTGCAAGTTCAGCGGCCTCGCTCCAAGCTCTTTGGGAGAGTAGCGCAAGTCGTGCTCCCTTTACAGAGGAGTTCCCGATAAATTCGAACTTCTCCGAGGGAAGATCTGGAAGTAGGCCAATCTGAACAGAGTCATGAACATTAAGATAATTACCGAATCCCCCTGCTATAACTATCCGGTCAATCATGTCTACCTCCATGGCTACCATTTGGAGTAAAGAACGAATGCCGGCGTAGATAGCCCCTTTAGCACGGATTAGATTTTTTACATCGTTTTCTGTGATTACAATATCCTTTTCCCCACCAGATTGGTGAGCCCATGCTAAGACAAACTCTTTGTCCTCGGGAGTAATTCGTATTCTTTGTGAGCCTGACGGATGCTCGATTTGGAAGTTTCCCGCACGATCGATTATTCGCGCTCTGCGAAGTTTGGCTAGGCAGTCGACAAGTCCTGAACCGCAGATTCCAATGGGGAGAACACGTCCGATAACCTTTAGAGAAACATCCAAGGATTCTGGATTGATATCCACGCGCTCGATTGCACCAGGCATTGCCCTCATCCCGAACTGAATCCCGCCTCCCTCAAAACATGGGCCAGCAGAACAAGCACAAGAAACTAGCCAGTCTTGGTTTCCAAGGACAATCTCCCCATTCGTTCCGATATCAATGAAAAGGATGATTTCCTCGGAATGCAACATATCTGTGGCTAGAGCACCAGAGACAATGTCCCCTCCCACGTAACTTGCAACGGAGGGATAGGTGTGAACTAAAGCTTCCGGAAGCAGGTTAAGTCCAATTTCTTTAGCAGGAACTGAAGGAATTGAATTGACTGTTGGAATATAAGGCTCGAGTCGAATAAATCGAGGATCAATTCCTAGAAAAAGCTGAGACATAGTGGTATTTCCTGCAATCATCGCAACACCTAAATCTTCATATACAAGGTTTTGCCTATTCAATAGGGCTCCTACTAACTCATTGATCGTGCCTACTACAGCCTTCTGAATTTCTTCTAGATTTTCAGGACTTTCTACAGCATATACAATACGTGAAATGACATCGTCACCGTATTGAGCTTGTTTGTTGTAGGTGCCCTGCTTATCCAGTACTTCTCCTGCTTCGAGATTGACTAAATAGACTACGACCGTGGTTGTACCAATATCGATAGCTAAACCGTAGACTGGACGATTATTTCCAGGCTCGACGCGGATAACGGTGTAACCTGAATCAAGGTCTGTTAAAGTTACGGATACATCCCAATTCGCTTGACGCAGAGCATCAGGTAAATTGCGCAATACCGATAAGGGAATTTGTAAAGGTTTATCCATAGGTAGAGTTTTCCTCAGTTCAAGAGACAAACGAGCCCAGTCACTTGCATTGTCGATAAGAGTTGGCTCCGCACATTGTAGTCTTACTTTTCGTGCTAATGGATGTCGCCCATACTGCGTTAACAAGTCCTTTTCAGATTCCTGTACTAAACCTTTATTTGCATTTCCTAGGAGGACCTGGTGCTCTTGAAGTCTAGACTCTGGTGGTACTTCAACGATAATATTGCCTTGAACGAAGGTATGACAACTCAACCGCACCCCCCGAGCAAGCTGTTCAGGGGACAAATTTCCGGTTCCTTCAGCCTCTGCATCTCCTGAGATTACCGTGACCTTGCAAGCTCCACAGGTTCCTTTTCCACCACAGCCTGATTTTATGAAGATTCCAGCAAGTGAAGCTGCTTTGAGCAGGGAGGTTCCTTGCTCGACTTCGATTACCCTGTTCTCTGGCATAAATTTGACTTGGAACTGAGCCATGGCGTTTTCCCTCCCCCTCTTTTTAAGGCCAAATTAACCAGCTTGTATCGATCGAGAGAAAGGAATAATTCCGCTGGATTCTCTCGGTCCAACGACAACTTTCCAACCCGACTTTTCCTGCAGCTTACCTGAGATTACGGCAACATACCCTGGAATAATTAAATTTCGGTGGTTCACTTTATCTGCGACCCCACAAGCGGCCAGGGCATCAGCGATCTTTTCTGGTTCGAATTTTCCAGCTGCATAAGCCGTAAGAACCGAAGTACCGTCAGTATCAATGGGCAGAATGTAACTTGGAATTTTGCTAGCTTCGACTTCTCCTTCCACGCTGTAATAGGTCAAGGAGAAGTTGGTCGTAATATAGACGGGTGAATTCTCATTCACGTCTCCAACAGAATGAAGTGTAGGCTCGACTTGAATTGGCTTTTGTGGATCAGTATAGAGATTTTGGCGTAAAGTCATTAAGGGAAGTATTTCGGCCTTCGTCGATGCCTTGAGAACGACTGCACTCGCGTACTTGGACACATAAACTGAAGCTTCGGCAATTTCAGCAAGCGGTTCATTCTTACCGGTAAAGGCAATCACAGGATAGCCGAAGGGGCGGAATTTCTTTTTAATGGCCAAGCGCCGTAGATGAGTTAAATTTGCCAGAGTTTGACTTGTACTCCGTGAACCAGGGTCAAGTACGAACTCTTTATATCCGAGTTTTTGCGCACTCTCCACTAAATCATTGAGTGCATCTAAGCCCTCAGCTTTTAGAATAACGGGGACGTTTTGTTCCTTGGCCAGATTTACAACATCAGTATAATTTGCTGCTGTTGCTGAACCAATCAAAGGTTTACGCGAAGCAACTGCAGGCAAAGCAGCTTTTAGACAATCCGCGTTCTCACTTAATAGGAGTAACGAATGTTCAGTTAAATTAGCCACTTGATTTACAACCTTCGCGAAGCAATCAGAATCTCCGGATTCCTCAATGATAGCGACCCCATCAATCGAGTAGTGAAGACCAACGCGGTCGAACTCCAATTCGTTGATCTCTTGAAGTCTGGCTTGAATCTCCTCCTCGCTTAGTGTGTCCACTACCTGAATGAGTAGGGTTGTGGGATGGTAGAAGGTTTTATCATGTCGAAATAAGACAGTCTCATCTCCTAGAATCGAACCGTTGCCAAACTTGATTGCTTTTATAGGTGGGGCTGAAGCAGAATCTAAGGCTTCCCTTGCTGCATCAGTAACATACGGACAGGCATCTAAGGAACCCTTACCAGAAGCGAGTGCCATAGCAAATGCTAGACAAGTTGGGGTACCGCACTCACCGCAGTTTTTCTTGGGGAGTTGTTTGTAAATTTCTAATCCTGTTAAACCCATGACTGTGACCCCTTTCTATACCTAATTGGATCCTGAAGACAGGGCAAGAGACTCCCTGTCTTCGGGATTTATGGAGGTGTATTTTACATAAGCGATTCTAGACCGAAGCAAGGATGGCCATTTTCCTCCAAGAACGGAAGGATTTCTTCAACAGCAGTCCCAACAGACTCATCTGCAATCTTATCGATAAAGTCTTCGCCTAAACCTTCTTCAATTGCTCTTCGTACGAAATCTTCACGTAAGAATTCTTTAAGCTCCTTCGGCATCCAGACAATCCTGGAGATTCCGCCATCAGCTGGGATGAATTTTTTACTAACGAGATAGGTCCGCCCGATTCCCATAAAGCCTGGAGTCTGAAGACCTCCACCAACTGTTCCTGCTAGAGTCGAAAAGGTCATGCCACAAGGTGTCATTCCGCTGTGTTCACGTGTGGTAATCATAAGACCATTTGCCTCTGGAACAATCGCCATAATGGCTTCAAAGCAACCACAGGAAGTCATCGGTCTATCCATTAAGGTATAGAGATTAACCTCATCCAAGGTGCTATTTGAGGCGGGTCTGAGGTAATCGTTACAGCTTTGCCACATTCCTTTAAATTCATCAATAGCCGGTCCTTTCGGAATTGGCTGGTTCGGGCCTGTTGGGGTAATTTCAAAAGCTGCTTTTGCGTCAAGCCAGCTTACCGCACCACATAATCCAACGCGTTCTGGGGTAACAATGCAAACATGGTTCGGTGCAAAAGACTGACAAAGTAGACATGAATAAAATTCTTCAACGGATTCATCGGTTAGGCTCTTGAGTCGCGCATCGCGTGCACGGTAACGCTCGCGGGCCTTCACAATATTTTGTTCGACGGCTTCTTGATCTGTATAAATCGTGACCTGAACTCGGTCTACGATCGCTGGGAATTCTTGCTTGAACTTTGCAAGAAGGAGTTCTCCGATATGTTTTAACAAGAAGCCCTTTGCACGAGCATCTTTGGAAATACGAACCCAGCAGAGATCACGTTGGGCGACGTGCCAAATACCTTCACCATAGTTCGTGAAGTAGTGTATCCGGCGCTCAAGAACTCCCTCAAAGTCTTCCTGCATTTTTCGACCGTAAATATCAATCATCATTCCAAGCGGGAGTCTACTTCCTTCAGGAATACTATCAATCTCAGGTCCGATTACCGTAACTTGACCGTCTACAACATCATCAGGTCCAACCATACTAACAAGCTCGAAGCCTGTTGTGCGTCCGCCACCAAACTCAACGAAGGTATCACCTTTTCGTATTGTCTCACCTTCAAAGGCCGGTCCAAAGTTTACAGGAATTGGAATCTCAATATTTGTTAATTTAATACCCCGAACTTCTAAGGCAAGTGGAACAATTTTTTCATAATCTGGTTCTGAAATATACCAATCGGGAATCTGCATATCTTCTCCGAGTTCCTGGTCAGTAAGGATGGGGAAACCCATGAAAATAGCTCCCATTTCAGCAGCGACCTTTACATCGTCAAGTTCGCCTAAATGTAAGACGAAAGCCCGGACACGACGACGCTGGTAGTCACGGTGTTGCTCTCTTTCCCCTGCAGGAATTCCACCGAAAGCAAGTCCAGCTCGGAAAGCGTAGTTGACTGCGTGAATGACTTGGGTGAAGTTTCCTAGTGGGAAAGCGATATAATCTTCACCGATTTTAACGTTTTCTTCTAGAAGTTGTTCGATAATCTCATCACATAAGAAGAGCATAAAGCCTTTCCCCATGAGGTTATCTACAATTTTCTTTGCGGCTTTGGAATCCTGAGCACGGCCCAAAATTACAGCTACACCTGGGATAGTCCAGTCTACCATCTTAATTCCGTGCTTACGAACAATAGGGTCACCTAGGAAGCCGGTCCAAGGGGCAACCTTGGGTTCATCTTCTTCGAGATAGTGAATTGTTTCTATAATTTCTGCTGCATATAATACAGACTCACCCCAAAGTCGGGCATTTTCAAAGGTTAATTCAGTCTTCACTTGATTACGCATGCGGTTTAATATCGGAACTAATTCCCCGAGTTTGGTTACCTTTTCGCCTGAAAGGCAGGTGATTACCGGGAGGTGATAGGCGGTGTCCGGATAGCCAATGGTTTGATTATTCCCATATTCTTTAATTGCACGGTTGAGGAGAATCTCGGCATAGGACATCGCAGTGATGGTTCCGTCGAAAGCCTTACGTAATAATTTTTTTGGTTCCTTAGAGGGATCCTTAATGGCATCTTCGTAAATTTGCTCCATGGACATAAACCGTTCCTCCTTTCCTTACCACCCTTGAGCGATGGTGGTCCCAAATTTTTCAGCGGCTTGTTTGTGAACCCCTAGTTTCCAGCCCCGATATTCAAGAGCACTTAAGATTTTTTGTGCGGCTACGTTAGGATCTACTTCAAAGATGAAGCTTCCTCCAAATACATCGTGAGCAATTTGAGTAGTTACACCATACATGAGATCACTTCCCTCGATGAACGGTAAAGTTCCGACGTGGGTCGGAATTCCCATACTCACAGCATAAGAACCGATGGCAACGGCTTTTTCATGCATGGCCTCGGGGGCTGAGGCAACGTAAGGTACCTTTGGAACATCGACACCGAGTTCCTCGGCCATAGCCATTACTAGCTCTATACCCCGGCTATTGTCTACGCATGAACCCATATGGAAGACCAAGGGTAACCCAGTTGTGAGTTGCGGGTTGGCCTCCTCAAGTGTTTTTAGGAAGCTCTTAAGGCCTTCTCCTGCATAAGCATCGACAGCGAGCGGGCTCATGAGACCGAACTTTGCAAAGGCTCCTGCAGAGCAACCAGTAGCAACAACAAGTACGTCATTCTTAACGAGTTCTTTTAGAATCGCGATATGAGACTCATCTTGCGGACGCTTTAAGTTGTTACACCCTGCCATTTGAACGACTCCTTTGATCTGGCCGCTTAGAATAGCATCGGTAAGAACAGAAATCGGTCGATCCGGGTTCACTTTAGAAAAAATCTCTGTGAGAACTTCCAAGCTGAAACCTGCTACGAGATTGTGGCGTTCATTTGGAATTGAAATCTTTTTGGGATCACGTTTCTTATAGGCTTCGATTGCGATACTCACGAGTTTTTGAGCATCTTCCATTGCGGTTCCAGCATCAAAGGCTAAGTGCTGAGCACCAGGAATCTTCATGATACTTTCCGTTGTGATAACTTTAGTGTGATAGCACTCAGCGATTTGCTGAACAGCGGGGTAGATACATTGAAGATCCACTACCATGGCATCGAGAGCACCTGTTAGTATCGCCATTTCTTGAGCGGCTGAAGAAGTTGCTAAATATACTCCTTCACGCATCAGAAGCTCATTTCCGGTACAGCAAATCCCAACAATGTTAACTCCCTCTGCTCCTGCCTTTTTGGCTTCACTTTTCATTTTGTTTGCAGCGGCTACAACCATTTCGGAGAGAACCGGATTATGTCCGTGGACCGCGATATTTACCATCTTTTCGTTAATAACTCCGAGGTTAGCTTCTGAAACGATTGGCTCGGGAATCCCAAACAAAATATCGCTTAAAGTGGTACCAATGTATGACCCACCTAAATCGCAGAGTGATCCTTTGAGCCCGCCGAAAATTAAGTTAATAGGATCAGCGTCAACCCCCATTGCAGTTTGTGCCATGAGCTCGGTTACTGTTCCGTCAATAGAGCGTGGCATGATATTGGTGTGCTTGAATTTTTTGCGACGTTGCTCTGTTAGGATGCTATCCAAGAAAGCTAATGGACGGTCTTGATATCTACCGAAATCTTCATACCCAATTTTAACAACGTCTTGGAGAATATCCCTATCCTCACGATTTAAGGTTTCAACACCTAGTTTTGATGCAATTTTACGAAGCTTTTCTGGAGACTTAATAGTATAATCAGGAGCATGACCTTCGACCATAGCATGTGCGGTATGCAAAACGTGACGGGAATGCTCAGAGTGTGAAGCAGCTCCTCCAGCAATCATCCGAACTAAGTTCCGTGTCACAATTGTATACGCTGTAGCACCACATATCCCTTTGCTACCAGGCCCGTCTTCAGCTTTAATCCGACAGGGTCCAGCAAGGCAAATACGGCAGCAAACTCCCTTATACCCAAAGCCGCATTGTGGTTGTTGGGCAACAAAGCGATCAAAAACGGTTTCAACCTTTTTTTCTTGCGCAAGATTGAGCATTTCTAAGGCACCTAAATCAGTAGTGCGCAAAGGATTTTTAGGTTCGACTACACGCGGTGCATTAGAGGGCCGTGCGGTGTGCGCCAAATCCCTATATCTTGGCATAATTTAACCTCCTCTTTTTTGTATGTTTTGTTCTGGGTACTTTTTAATTATTAAGTTCTTTTTAATGGTACTTTCTATCTCTCCTTCCTTAGTAACTTTTTATAAATGGTCTCAAGCTGAGAACCTGGAGCACCTTTTACAAAGGTTGGGTTTTCTGTATAAACAGACATCTCAAGAAGTTCCTCACTAAAGGGAACCCAACCAAGCAATTCATATTCATCAAATTGTCCCTGTAAGAATTCAGCTTCTTTTGGGGAACGGATTTTATTCCCAACGACAGCAATTTGAGGTATTCCCAATTCTCGAGCGAGCTTTTGAATCACTCGTACAGTTTGGGCGCTTACAGTACTGGCTTCGGTAACAATGACTAAAATATCAACTCCCTGTGCTGTTCCCCGAGTGAGTTGCTCAATTCCTGCTCCCATATCTAAGATGACTGTATCTTCTTCAGTGAGAATTAAGGAATTTACTAAAGCATGCAAAAAACTGTTTTCTTTACAGTAACAGGAAGTGCCGCCGCCTTTAATATTTCCCATACGGAAAAATCGGATAGGTCCAACCATTATTGAATAATCATCAAGAATATCATCGACTTGAGGGTTTAAAGGATAAAATGCTCCACTCCCCCCCATTCGCTCCTCGATTAGGTCTTTCATATCTACAATCGGCCTTAATTCCGCAAGTAGCTGCTCAGAAATTCCTAATAAAGTACCTAAACTAGCATCTGGATCAGCATCTACAGCCAAAACACGCAGACCTTGATCGGCAAGCCAGTAGGCCAAATTTGCTGCAAATGTAGTCTTTCCAACGCCTCCCTTACCAGAAATAGCAATTTTCATTTAACATCAGCTCCTATTTCGAAATGTGTTACAAATATGAAGTAAATTTCACAACCTATGTATATTTCCTTTACATTACTCTATATTTGAAAATATACTTTTTATGTATATTCTCTGTCCATTTCTTAAATCCTTCAAAGATTCTGAAAATTATTTTATTTCCCTCAATGGCATTATTTTAAAGGGGAACAGTTGTTTATTGATGTTTTATATTCGCTCTATTTTTCACATGTTCCTTCTTTGTGAAGTAAAGTATAAAAGTCTAAGTATTTTTAATAGTTAAAATATATAAAATAATAAATCTCCATTAAAAGAAAAAAACTTCTTTGTTCATTATTATTTCTGAAACGAAGAAGTTTTTTATAAGCTTATTGTATTAAATATTTAGAGCCTTTTAACGATTATCTTAAATAAAATTCGCCTCATTTAGGGAGATTCCGACGGACCACGTTGTTGATTCGGTTCTATTGCATTGGTAACCCATTCTATATTGCCGAAAGGCCAAGGGTGATAAGCAAGCCCTAGGGCGCCGGGTCCAACGTGCGTAGCAATAACAGGTCCGGCTTCAAAGACGCGAATGTCATGTCCAGGATAATCCTTAGCGAGTTTCTCGGCAATAGCTGTTGCTTCTTCAGATATACCGACATGGAAAACAGCAATACGGTGGGAGTTTCCAGAGGACAGTGCCCGCTCCAGTTCCAAGAAAACTCTTTGTAAAGCGCGGCCCTTCGAACGTACTTTATCAAAAACATCAATTACTCCATCAGTATTAAAATGTAAGATGGGTTTAATTTGAAGCAAGCTACCTAAAAGTGCCGCCGCCCCACCGATTCGTCCTCCTCGTTTCAAGTACTCTAGAGTATCGGCGATAAAATAAAGCTCAGTTTCTCCTTTCAGACAAGAAAGCCTAGCCATGATTTCCGATGCGTGTAGTCCTTCATTTGCCCAATCCGCTGCTGCCCAGGCTAATAAACCTAACCCCAAGGCTGAAGAACCTGAATCAAAAAGCTCGATTCTCGATTCGGGAATTAAATCCTTAGCCATTTGAGCCGATGCTATAGTGCCACTAATCTTATGAGATAAGTGAATACTAATAATTTCTTCATACCCAGACGATAGTATTTCTTTGTAAACCTTTAGAAAAGAGCCCACCGATGGTTGGGAGGTCGTAGAAGTACCTTCTATCTTGGAAAGCTTATGGAATAGATCTCTATTTGTTAATTCTACTTCTGGAAAGGTTTCCTCTCCTATATTCACATTGAGTGTAACAATTCGGATATCATCTGCCCCGAGGATATCTGGAGTTAAGTAACCCGTAGAATCCATGACTACGGCCGTTTTTCTCAATTGTTTTCCCCCACTCTTCCATTAATATTCCCAAGGGTTTTGTAACACCCTCCTGGTTAGTTTTATGTTTACTTTAGTATATATAAAAAGGAATAATCTAGCAACTGTTCACAATTAATCACAAGCAATCCCTCTTTAATACTATAAAGTTCGCTTGACAGTTTTGGCTCATTTTGCTATAGTAATAGTCGTTCGGCAAACGGGGCGTAGCGCAGTTTGGTAGCGTGCTTGGTTCGGGACCAAGAGGCCGCAGGTTCGAATCCTGTCGCCCCGACCATGAGGTTAATATTCGAAACGTGTCATCCTTCAGTTAGTGAATGGAAGGCACGTTTTTTCGAGTATCTACCCAAAATAATGAAGTGTTTAGGAGGAAAAAATGTTAGAGGGTAAAAGAACATTTCTACGTCCGCTTGAGCCAGACGATATACCAATTTTTCAACGATGGTATAACAATCAAGAGGTAAATTATTGGGCAAATGCGGCCTGGCCTCTTAGCACTATGATAAGTGAAGATGAAATTGAAGAGCGTTTTTTTGTTCCCAATCGTGACAGCAGGCGATTTACTATATTGAATGAAAACAAAGAACCCATCGGAACGACAGGCTTTAGAGATACGAATATTCCGGCTCGATCAGCTGTTCTCTTCATTGTTATAGGGGAAAAAGAGTATTGGGATCGAGGATATGGCTCAGATGCTCTCAAAGTCCTTATAGACCATCTTTTTTTACAATGGAATTTTCATCGCTTAAGTCTAGATACATGGGATGGAAATCAACGTGCACTTAGAGCATATGAGAAGCTAGGCTTTCAAATTGAAGGACGTCTAAGGCAAGCTCGTTTTGTAATGGGTGAATACCGAGATGCAATTATCATGGCACTTCTTCGTGATGAATATATTGCTACCGCTTTGTCATTGGATTAATTTTGCTAGGGGTTGAATTCGTTAGACAATTGGAGTATTATAATAGAAAATTACATAGTTTGGAACATTTTAAATATAAATTTAATATAGCCTCTGGGGATAGGTGAAACTCCTTACCGGCGGTAAAGCCCGCGAGCCTTATGGCAGATCCGGATAATTTCCGGAGCCGACAGTAAAGTCTGGATGAGAAGAGGAAAATATTAACGCTTTTTAGCGTTTCTATTTGCTGTGTATTTATGAACACCCCAGAGAATTTCTATTCTCTGGGGTGTTTTTATATTTAATTGTGGAAAGCTAGAAATCATGCTAAAGAGTAGGTGAAACAGTGTATAGTGCTAAAAAAACTCATTTGTTAGAGGAAAAAGATAATCAGTATATGAACCACGCTTTGGATATCGCAGCTCTAGCTGCAGGGCGCACAAGCCCAAATCCTATGGTAGGGTGTGTCATTGTTAAGAATGATGAGATTGTTGGAGAAGGATTTCATCAAAAGGCTGGTACACCTCACGCCGAGGTGCATGCCTTGAGGGCTGCAGGGGATAATACCCGAGGGGCTACTGCTTATGTCACTTTAGAACCATGCTCTCACTTTGGAAGAACCCCACCCTGCGCAGATGCTCTAATCAAAGCAGGTATTCAAAGAGTTGTTGTCGCGATGGTCGATCCAAATCCCTTAGTCGGTGGGCAGGGCATCGCTCGATTGCGTGAGTCGGGAATTAAGGTTGATGTCGGGCTCAAGGAGGCTGAAGCAAAAAAACTCAATCGCGGATTTCTTAAAGCCATTCAAGCGGGTCTTCCCTATCTGCTTTATAAATCGGCCTTAACCTTAGATGGGAAAATTGCTACGGAGACTGGGGACTCTAAATGGGTTACGAATGAAGCCTCACGAGCCTATGTTCACAGACTTAGAAACGAGTTTGATGTAATTATGGTAGGAAGTCAGACGGCAATCCAGGATAATCCGGCTCTAACCTGTCGCATTTCGGGAGGTCGTGACCCTGTACGATTGATTGTCGATGGTGAATTAAGAATCCCTCTTGAATCTTCAGTTTTTTCGCCCACATCAACTGCACCCTGTATTATTGCAACTTCCGAATCTGCTTCAGTCGAAAAGTTAAACTTACTCAAAACATTTTCAAATGTTGAGGTTTGGGAATATAAGAATCCTCGAAATGTTCCCTTAGAAAAATTGTTAAGCGATTTGGTCCTTCGGGGCTGGAATAGTGTCTTATTAGAAGGCGGTGGGGGTTTAGCCGGAGCATTGCTTCAAGCGCAGCTCATTGATGAACTTGAATTCATTTATGCTCCTAAGCTTATTGGAGGAAGAGGCCCCTCCCCCCTATCCAATCTTCAAATTGAGCGTATGTCTGAAGCAATTCCTTTGGAAATCTTAGAAACAGATATGGAAACCGGAGATCTTAGGATTCGTGCTCAAGTAAAGTATCCGGATAAAGTCCTATAATTTTAAGAGAGGTGATTGGATGTTTACTGGGATAGTTGAGGAATTAGGTACGGTAGCTGACCTGAAGATTCTCCCTGATTCTGCCCAACTTACTCTTGAAGGCACTAAAGTACTCGAAGGCACTCAAATTGGAGATAGTATCGCTGTCAATGGAGTTTGTCTTACAGTTGTAAAGCTACAAGGAAAATTGTTTACTGTTGATGTCATGGAGGAAACCCTGAACAAGACGGATCTGAAACAATGTCATCGCGGAAGCCGAGTTAATCTAGAGCGAGCACTACAACTTTCAACTCGTCTCGGTGGCCACCTGGTCAGCGGGCATGTGGATGGTGTTGGATTAATTCAACGCATAACTCCCGTTGGAATTGCTAAGGTCTTTGAACTAAAGGCCTCTGCTTCCCTGCTAAAGTATATATTACCCAAGGGCTCTATTGCTATCGACGGAATCTCGCTCACAGTCGTTGATATTCTGCCACAAGGTTTTACAGTATCTCTAATCCCCCATACCCGTCAAGAAACGACCTTGGGTTTTAAAGGGGTTGGAGACAGGGTGAATCTAGAAACGGATCTTATTGGGAAATACGTAGCTCGTTTTTTAGAAAAAACGGATGAACCTAAGAAGGATTTATCCATGAGCTTCTTATCAGAACATGGATTTCTAGGCTAACTATTATATTATTGGGAGTGATAACGAATGAAATTTAACACCATTGACGAAGCAATCGAGGATATCCGACTTGGTAAAATGATTGTCGTTGTTGATGACGAAGATCGTGAAAACGAAGGCGACTTACTTATGGCTGCTGAAAAAGTTACGCCTGAAGCAATTAACTTCATGGCTACCTATGGCCGTGGATTAATTTGTGCTCCACTAACTGCTAAACGAATTCAAGCCCTGAATTTAGAGCCAATGGTTACCAACAATACTGATCCCCATGGGACGGCTTTTACTGTAAGTGTGGATGGTTGTATGAGTACCACAGGAATTTCGGCTTATGAACGAGCCGCGACCGTAAAAATTCTGATGAACCCCGAAAGTCAGCCAGAGGATTTACATCGTCCGGGGCATATCTTCCCACTTAAAGCTCGCGAAGGTGGGGTTCTGGTTCGGGCGGGACATACAGAAGGTGCCGTCGATTTAGCCAGATTAGCAGGTCTAGAACCCGCTGGGGTAATCTGTGAGATTATGAACGAAGATGGAACGATGGCCCGGGTTCCTGATTTGATGAAATTTGTAGAAAAACATGAACTGAAATTCATCACCATTAAAGACTTAATACATTACAGGAGACAAAGAGAAAAGCTCGTGGAGAAAGTTGAAAGTATCCACCTCCCTACTGATTATGGCGATTTTAGGGCAGTAGGTTACAGAAGCCTACTCGATGGACAGGATCATTTGGCCCTCGTAAAAGGAGAAGTTGATGATGGGGCTCCAGTCCTTGTCCGTGTTCATTCAGAGTGTTTAACAGGAGATGTTTTCCATTCCCGTCGTTGTGATTGTGGAGACCAACTATCCGCTGCACTAGAAAAAATTGAACAAGAAGGCCGCGGTGTTCTTCTCTATATGCGTCAAGAAGGCCGAGGAATTGGGCTCTTGAATAAACTTAGGGCTTATAAGCTACAGGAAGAAGGAAAAGATACAGTTGAAGCAAATTTAGCCTTAGGATTTCCAGCAGATCTCAGGGACTATGGTGTCGGGGCTCAGATTTTGGTCGATTTAGGGATTAATAAAGTTAAACTCATGACAAATAATCCACGTAAGATTGTTGGGCTTGAAGGATATGGGCTTGAGGTTCAGGAGCGAGTACCCATGGAAATGCCTGTAAAACCAGAAAATGAACGTTATATGTCTACTAAAAAACAAAAGATGGGGCATTACCTTTCCGGAGTTCGCTAACTATCGCTAAGCCTAACAGTTAGCTTAGAGTAAGGAAATAACGTTTATGAATAAATTCAAATTACTCATTTGAAAGGAAAGATGAAATATGATGACGTATGAAGGTAAATTGGTAGCAGAAGGATTAAAATTTGGGATTGTTGTTGCACGTTTTAATGAGTTTATTACCAACAAACTTGTTGGAGGTGCGCTTGATGCTCTTCGTCGCCATGGTGCATTAGAAGAAGACGTCGAGATTGCCTGGGTGCCAGGTGCTTTTGAGATTCCCCTAGTTGCACAGAAAATGGCCGAAACCAAAAAATATGATGCTGTGATTTGTCTCGGGGCAGTAATTCGAGGCGCTACACCTCATTTTGATTTTGTTAGTGCTGAAGTAAGCAAGGGAGTTGCTCAAGTCGGCTTACAGACAAAACTTCCTGTGGTTTTTGGAGTTCTTACTACAGATACAATTGAGCAAGCAATCGAGCGTGCTGGTTCTAAATCAGGTAATAAAGGCTTTGATGCAGCTATCACAGCAATTGAGACAATCAATCTTTTAAAACAGTTTTAAACTGAGGACGGAATAAGGCTATTCGGTATATATTGGGATATCGTCCATAATATGTTCCTTGTCAAAAGTCGGTCCATTCCTTAGACTTTTAAGGTGGAATAATTCTTTTTGATGAGGAGATGAGCGCTTTGACTTCAAAAAATGATTTTTGTAAAAATACTTCGACTCTACTTGAAGCGGCGCGCTCAGGTAATCAGGATGCCTTAAATTGGTTAATTGAGTTCTATGAGCCGGAAATTCGCAAAATAGCATGTAAATATTTTTTGCCTCGAGCGGAATATGAGGACTTATTGCAAGAAGGTAGAATTGCTATATATAAAGCAATCATGTCCTATAACCCTCAATCCGAAATCCCCTTTCTCCACTTTTTGCGAATGGTGATTAAGCGGAAACTCATTGATAGTCTACGTGCGCATAACCGACAAAAACACTTGAATCTTAATGATGCCTTTTCCTTAAACACCCCATTGTCTGATGGCCAAGAAGAGAGTTTCTTGAGTACGCTTTCTAATATTGATAACCCCGAGACGACTATTATCGCTTTGGATGAGACTCGTTCCTTCTTAAAGGAACTTACCCGTAGTTTTTCAAAGTTAGAACTTAACGTCTTTCGTTATCATTTCCTTGACGGCATGAAGCAGCGTGAAGTAACACAACATTTAGGACTCAGTCCTAAATCCTTGGATAATGCGATTCAAAGAATTCGACGTAAAACAATAGCTTTCCGCTCACGCCAGGTAGCTGGTTGAATTCTAGTTTGCTTAAAAAGGATAAATTGAATAAGTTAAAAAAAAGGAAAAAGGAAGAGAATTGCTTAATTGCATCCTCTTCCTTTTTTCATAATATCTATTCGATTTCCTTTAAATTTTTTTTATGCTATTCCGCCAGCTTTGCTAATGAGTTTACTTACCTTTGAATGCGTGTCAGTAGCTTCATTTGCAAGTTTTAAGAAACGATCCCGAAGTCCAACATGATGAGCACGGGTAGCGAGTGTCATATAACCCATAGCGGCAGTGGCTACATCTTTTTCATAATCATATAACATATCAAGATCAGTGAAAGTATTCATACCAAGCTCCTCCTTATTTTAGATTGGATAAACCACTCTTAATATAGCCCATAACATCTTCAAGGGCTTTTGATTGGTCTTTAAAAAAGGCCTTTATGGTGGGGTCACTTGCCACTTCACTATAGTGTTGGCATTTTTTCATCGCGACCTCATTTTCGATTAGGCTACGGGTTAACATACCTTCATCTAATATTTTTTTTGTTTCGGTCTCATTTAGATTCATTGTTGATTTCCCCCCTAAATTTTGATTGAATAAATTTTACATTTTAATAATGTGCAGATTGTATCTAATTTATACATTTCCTATCTTTAAAAATTGAACTAAAATGATTTTGGTCGAATGATTATTAACAAGGAAAGTTATACTCAAGATATTCGAGAAAATTATTTTTACTATGCGAAAAAACGCGAATGTGCTAAACTGAAAATATATAATCTTCGAGAGGAAGGTGAAGGGATTTTGGAACTACCAAATTTTAAGCGCGTTATGAGAGGATATGATCCTGAGGAAGTGGATAAGGCTTGGGCTGAATGCCATCGTAACCTAGCCGAGGCAAATGCATCAAATCGTGAACTTCGCCTCCAAATTAATAGCTTGCGCGAGCAGAATAACGAATGGGGTAACCGTTTGAAATCCTATGAAAAGATGGAACTCGATTTACGTGATGCTCTCCTCAGTGCACAACGCGTCGCAAATCAAGTGAGAGAAGAGGCGGAACGTTCTGCGCAACAGGTTTTAGAGAACGCAAAGAACGAATCCGAGTCTCTTATTACAGACACTCAGCTTCAAGCAGAGAAGAGAGTATCGGAGTTAGAGGAAATCCTCTCGATGAAAACAGAATTGCGCGCCGAATTGGAAGAAAAAATATCTGAACTAGAAACTCAGAAAGAGTCTTTCGAGTCTCGAATGGAAAAAGCACAACTACATTTCGAGTTACTACGAAATGCGTTAGAAGGTTAACTTTTACAACATGCTGAAAAAGCCCCCTGAAACTTCGAAATATCGGTTTCAGGGGGCTTATGCATTTTGAAAAATTATCTATTCTTCATCATTACTCTCTTGGGTAGGGCTTTCCTCTAGTGGTGATCCCAACAAATCCTTTGCTCGAAGGATTAGGTTATCAGGAACATAAACTTCTACCCCATTCATTAATCCATAAGTTGCTTTAAGGTTGCCAATTCCAGGGTAAAGCTTTTTAGACGGGATGTTTTCTTGTTCAAGTAGACCGATGAGGATATCTGCCTCAATCTCTGTAGTCACGTTGATAAGAAAAGCCCACATTATACGTTTCCCCTTTCCTCTTTGCTCTCGACCGATTTTTCCATCCTAAAGAGCGCTTCATGGAGGTTCGTTGCTATTCTTTTTTATTAGAGATAGCCCGATATATAAATATGCCGACCAATAGAATTCCAGTAATGATCAGGGTTACTTTAGGATCTAAACGATTGGAAAAGAAGACAAAAATAGCAACAATGCCGAATATTATTAATTCTAATTTTTTGTTTTTCACTTACACACATCCTTCTGTAGTGGGGCTATAATATCCGTGAATTTGGTATCTAACTGGTAATTTATGTCTAGTTTATAACGAGAAAACTTTACGTGCAAGGTTTCTCATTAATTTATGTCCAAATTCGTAGTGCTCCCTTTAAGAGGGAGAAATGCACTGGAGTACAGCCTGGCTGTTCCCCGTCAAGGTCGAGCAACGCAGGCGGGTCAGATTGAACCGTAACGTTTTTTCCTCTATATACAGAAACACCGGGAACCTGAAGATGCTTTCCTTGATAAATCTTTGGTAAATGATGCAGGAGTTCGAGTGGTGTGAAATCGCCTAAAATGACAACATCAAAATATCCATCGGAAAAATCAGCGTCAGGAGCAATCATCATTCCCCCACCAATATAACGACCATTTGAAACCATGATACTGTTAACGCGCTCATTGACAATGACCTTCCCATCAAGGATACATTTTACATGTTTATTACGATAAGACAAAATACTCACAAGACTCCCCAATAAAAAGGATAGTTTACCACCAAAGAACTTACTATGACGGTTTACCCTTGCTACGGTTTCCCCACCTAAGCCAACATCAGCTACATTAAGAAAATAGCGATTTTGTAGGTTGCCATGGAAATCTATATATTGCACTTGACCACAATCGATTGAGACTATCTGTTCTCGATGTAGAACATCAAGGAATGAATTAAGGTCTCGCTTTTGGTTTAAGGAGCGGAGAAAGTCTCCTCCCGTTCCGTGGGAAAGGATCCCAAGGCTAGCGTCTGAGTTAATCAAAGTTTGATTTTCAAAAAAACCGTTAACCACTTCATTAAGCGTTCCATCTCCACCTACGGATAGTATCTGGGAAAATTTACGTAAAGCTCTTCGAGTGAGTTCAGTCGCATCTCCAGGACAGGTAGTAAAAGCATAGTCAACTTTCATTTGATTTTCAATTAGAAATTTATGAATTTTTGGCCACTCTTTCCCCGTACGTCCATTAGCTGAAGCTGGATTAACTATAGCAAACCAGGGTTTATCATTCATAGTGTCAATCTCCACTTACTCTATATAAAATAGGTATTTTCGTACCAAAGTGACACTATTCTCTATCCTGATGATAAAACCCTTTCAGAAAAGACAAATTTCAAAGAATTTGATTCTATCCTCAAAATGCCTTAAGTATTCTCAGAAAGAGTATCGAATGGAAGTAACTCCAAGCCTATCCATTATCCTTAGTAATTCTCTGAACTGGAAAGCCTGCTTTCTCTAATCTCTCGATTATCCTTTGTTGGTGATTAAAACTTTGAGTTTCCAATGTCATACTTACCCGGGCATACTGTAATGGGATGCGCAAGTCATAACGAGAGTGCTCCACGGTCACGATATTACCACGTTCTTGGGCAATAAGCTCAAGTACTCTTTCGAGATTTCCTGGTTTATCAGGCAGTATAGTTTGAAAGATCATAGCACGCCCTGAGCGTCTAAGCCCACGTTCTATAATCTGGGCAAGGAAATTCACATCGATATTCCCTCCACTGAGCAGAAGGGCGGCATTCTTCCCAACCAAATCTACTTTGCGCTGGAGTGCAGCGGCGACAGCTACGGCTCCTGCTCCTTCAGCAATGCTTTTTGAACGCTCCATCAAGGTTAGGATTGCTTCACTAATTTCTTCTTCTTCTACGGTAACGATGTCATCGACATAACGACTCACAGTTTGAAAAGTAAGTTCCCCTGCACATTTGACATTGATTCCATCAGCCAGTGTGCTTGCCTGCTCCAGAGACTCAGGTTGACCTACTCTTAAGGCATGAAGCATACATGGAGCTCCGGCTGCCTCTACTCCAATTATCCGAACCGAAGGCTTTAAAGATTTTATGGCAACTGCAATCCCGGCAATTAACCCGCCCCCACCGATAGGAACAAGGATGGTATCGATCTCTGGGAGATCCTCAATAATTTCTAAGCCGATCGTTCCTTGTCCTGCCATAACTGCCAAATCATTAAAGGCATGAACAAAGGTCGCTCCAGTTTCATTCTGAACCTCCATCGCCTTTTGATAGGCATCATCGTAGACAGAACCTGAGAGAATCACCTTAGCACCATACCCTTCTGTGGCAGAGACCTTCGCAAGGGGAGCACTTTCAGGCATTACAATAGTGGAAAAGATACCAACTCGAGAAGCCGCGAGGGCAACTCCTTGCGCATGATTCCCCGCCGAAGCAGCAATAACTCCTTTTTTTCTATCTTCAGGAGGAAGGTTAATAATTTTATTTGCAGCTCCGCGGACTTTAAAGGAACCCGTTCTCTGAAGATTTTCCATCTTGAGGTAGACCTTTCCTCCAGTCAAGGAGCTAAAGGTCGCTGAATATTCGAGTGGCGTCCGGTGCACAAAGGGCTTGATGGTATTACTAGCATCTAAGATGTGTTTTAAAGTAAGTAGTTCTGGCATGTAAACACTCCTAATCTATGAAAAAGCTAACAGTCAAACGGTAGTATGTAACGAAAAGAGCTCACCTATCCCGATTTTTTGGGAAGATGAGCCCGTATTCTTGGGGGAGCTTCCGATCTTAATTTCTTCTCATATCTCCTTGCCGAGAATTACCTTCACACGCTCTAGGAGATCATTCTTTACTCGTATGAGAGTATCCTGAAGTGCATTAGGGTCTGAACACTTCACGTTAAAATAAAACTTGATTTTAGGTTCCGTGCCGGAAGGACGAGCCATGACAAAGCCGCCCCCATGAAAGGAGTAACGGAGGACATTGGATTGAGGCAAGTGGAGCGGATAAGTTTCTTGCGCTTCAGTAGTGAAGCACTTTCCTGCACCCAGTTCATAATCGTCGATTTTTTCAACTGGAATTCCGCCTAAGGTGGAAATTTCTGCGGCCCGAAGTCCTGCCATTATGCAATCCATTTCCTCCTTGCCCTCTTTGCCTTTTAAAGTAATTGAGACCTGATCATCGGCGAAGTATCCGTACCTTCGAGAAATCTCATCGAGAACGTCGACCAAGGTGCGGCCTTCAATTTCTTTATAGTAAAGCGTTGCTTCGGCAAGAAGGACTGCAGCAATCACTGCATCTTTATCCCGCACAAAGTGTCCAGCCAAATATCCATAGCTTTCCTCAAAACCAAATTGAAAGTTTCCTGTACCGTTTACTTCCATCTCATGTTCTTTTTCGGCGATGAACTTAAAACCTGTAAGGACGTTCTCAACCCGAACTCCTAAGTCCTTTGCGAGAATATCGGCACAGTCCGTGGAGGCAATGGTCTTAACGATAACAGCATCTTGTGGAAGAATCCCCAATTTCTTCTTTTGAGTTAAAATATAAAAGGTCAATAGAGTTCCGACTTGATTTCCAGTGAGTTGGCGATAATCTCCCTCTGTAGTCCGAATAACTATCCCAAGCCTATCGGCATCCGGGTCAGTCGCAAGCAAAATATCTGCCTTAAGCTCTTGACCGTACTTTCGGGCCAAATCAAAAGTGGATGGGATTTCGGGGTTTGGATAAGGAACGGTCGGAAATTCGGGGTTCGGTAGCTCCTGGTCTGGAACTACAAAGACCGACGAAAATCCAAGTTCTTGAAGGGCGCGACGTACCAGGATATTTCCCGAACCGTGTAGAGGAGTATACACCAGTGAGAGTGTGCGTCCTTTATCCTGAATTAAATCGGGACGTAGGGCGAGATCTTTTACCTGACTTAAATAAGCGTAATCGAGTTCTTCTCCAATTATGTTGAGTAAGCCCTTTTTTCGTGCTTCTTCCTCTGATATTGGAGTAATATCATTCCAGGTCTCGCGGGCGTTAATCCTTAAAAGAATCTGATCGGCTCGATCAGGTGGCACTTGTCCGCCATCCTCCCAGTATACCTTATAGCCGTTGTATTCCTTAGGATTATGGCTCGCAGTGACAACAATCCCCGCTTGGGCTTTTAGGTGACGTACCGCAAAGGAAAGCTCCGGTGTAGGGCGTAGAGAATCAAAAAGATAGACCTTAATATCATTTTGCGCAAGGATAAGGGCAGCTTCCATAGCGAAACGATCTGAATAACGACGCGAATCGTAGGCGATAACAACCCCACGCTTAATCCCCTCTTCGCCACAATCTCGGATATATTCCGCTAAGCCTTGGGTTGCTTTTCGAATGACATAAATATTCATACGGTTGGTTCCTGCACCAAGGATTCCACGCAGTCCTCCCGTACCAAACTCTAGGTCAGTATAAAAACGGTCCTCAATTTCTTTAGAATCACTTAACCCTTCCAATTCCAGACGAGTTTCTTCATCAAAGTAAGGGTCTGTTGACCAAAGTTGATAACGTTCTCGAAACATTCAGCGTACTCCTCTCTTTGCTAAAAAAGCTCACAGGTTTATTACCTGTAAGCTTCTTCGACTTCCCGAAATAACCAAGAGTCCATATATGGAGCGTTTCCATGAGAAGTAATAATTTATAGGGAAAGCTCCCTCTAAGACCTCGATTGCTTAATGTGCCTTAAGATAATAGAAACTTGTTTCGTAGAATCAAAGTCAGTGGATTAGTTTTAAGGCTGATTGACAGGACAAACTAGAACGCCAACAAGTCCGGGTCCAGTATGAACACCTAAGGCAGGACTTATCTGCCCAAAGAAGACTTCTTTAATATTCGGATGTTCACGCGCAAATTTTTCTAAGACACGTGCTTCTGGTTCAGATCCTCCATGAACAATGGCAACGTTAGAAAGAGTTTCTTGAACATGCTCTTTTAAAACTTCGGTAAGTTTTTTTAGAGACTGTTCTCTTCCTCTAACTTTTGCATAGGTAAAGTACTTACCTTCTTCGTTAATGGAAATGATGGGTTTAATGTTGAGTAATTCGCCAATTGTTCCAGCTACATGGCCAATTCGTCCACCTTTTTTGAGGTATTCAAGCGTTGAGAGTACATAAAAAGCTTTTACTTGTTCTATTACCTTTTTTGCTGTCGAAACAACTTGATCAAATTCAACAGACCGACGGCTTTCCCGAGCGGCTTCCAAAACAGAAAAGCCTAGGCCCATGGATAGAGTTTTTGTGTCGATAACCTCAATAACCATATCTTTAAATTCCTGTGCGATTGAAGCAACCGCTTGATAAGTTCCACTTAAACCGCTGGATAGATGTAATGCTAAGACATGTGTTACTTTTTGTTCTCTAAGACGGTTGAATAGATCAATTATCTCAGCAGGCGAAGGTAATGATGTTTTGGGAACCTCCTGCTCTAAGGAGTCGTATACTTCTTGTGGATCAATATCCACTCGATCACGGAATTCTCGATCATGATAGAGGATATGTAAAGGTAAAACTTCGATTCCATATTCCTGGATAATCTCAGGCTCCAAGTCACAGGCGCTATCGGTTAGGATAGCTATCTTTGTTTCTTGGGGTACGGAAGTATTTGACATTCGTAAGCTCCTTTCTATTTCAATTTAATAAATAGAACATCTTAAAGGAATCAAATACAGTTGAAGGTTATAAATCTAAAGGTAGTATATCATAAAATTTACAAATTTCTTTAGAAATTTATCACAATTAAATTAATTTAAACACTTCATTGATGCATAAACTCTAAAACTTTATTATGTACTTCTTGAAAAGCCCTAGGATGCTTTTCAATTTCGCCCGCTTGATCGATTCCAGGATAAAGGCAGGCGCCAAAATACTGTATATCAAGGACATGAAAAAGATTCTTTACTGAGCGTTCTGCACAATCAAAAACATCTGGAAAATGTGTTCCCGCTGTAGAAAGAAAGAGACCACGCCGAGGTATGCGCTTCGAATCTTTAATGACTTGCTCCTTAAAAACATATTTTAAAGCCCAGTAAGGTTGCATTCGATCAATAATTGCCTTCATCTGTGCATTGATCCCCATGAAAAAGATAGGGGCAGCGATAATGACGCGGTCGGCTGCAATCAGTCGTTCTTGTAAAAATTGCATATCATCCTTTTGCACACACTTTTTAGTTTTAGCGCAGGCGTTACACCCCATACATGGAGAATACTTTAAATCGCGAATGGATAGAATTTCTGTTGAATTTCCTGCCTGAGCCAAGGTATTCATAGCGTGATTCAATAAACGATCAGTGTTTCCTTGATGACGAGGACTTCCAGCGATTCCCAAAATATGAAGAGTCAAGAATGACCACTCCATTCTTTAAAGTAATAATAAGGAAATATATTTGAAGCAATTATACACTAGATGTTATTAATAGTAAAAGCGAGTTCGCTATTTATCATAGGAACTCGCTTTCAAAATGGTTCACAGAAAATATACTGGCTAGACATCGCATTTTGGGTAACCGACAAAATACCAGATCCTTTCTATGTGCTTTTTCGGTTTTCTTAGCTCTTAGATTCTAGGATTTCACTTGCTTTCGGATTGTGAATTCTAAGTGGCTCGAGACCGATTGAAGCTAAAATAGCCTCTATTACAAGCTTTTCATTTTCGCTCATTATACTCCCCCCTTCATTGTGTTACACTCTATCATAACTCTATATATGAATTTATGCAATAGATAGAAAGTGTAAGGTTTGGGTATATTTTCAAGGAATTTCGTCGAATAAGGTAAGAATTACACTGATACTCTGTTTAATACTGCGAGTTAAGCTTTGCAACATTAAGTTTGTTTAACAAGAAATATTCTCTTCATCATATGCATGATTATCTCGTTTGTTCCAAAAAAAGCCGACTAAGGCTGTAATTAATGTCGCTGTGGATAAACGAACCAATAAGAGGGGCCAGACTGGAATTCCCAGAGGTATAAAGATTAAGGTATCTTCAACAACAGCATGGGATGAGACTAAGAAAACAGTTGCCAAGTACATGTCCTTTTGCGAGACTCCATCTTCTCGATAGGATTGGAGCATTACTCCTGCCCCGTAGGCTAGCCCAAAAGCAAGTCCAGCCGCTAAAGTTAATGAAGTATTTTCCTTCATACCTAAAAAACGGGTAGCTGGAGACAGCCAACGCGAAATGATTTGGAGCCAAGATAGGTCTTTAAGTATCTGGATGAAAATCATAATAGGAATGACTATGACAGCAATCTGTAAAATGCCAAGACTTGCACTTTGAAGTCCATTCCAAAGGATTTGATCCCAGCCTGTTAAGACTTGATTAGAAGAGGCGACGAGTCCATATTGAGCCGGCTCATTTCCTCCCTGCCAAAATAGGTTTATAACTATTGCTGATATGATGGCTAATCCGATGCGAATACTGATAATGACCCTGAGTTTGAGTCCCAACTTTGCCGCGACAGAAGATTCTATGAGTAAATTATGGGAGAAGGATAGCATCATAGCAAGGATAAAGACGTGCTTAACAGAAAGACTTAACGAAAGAATTGCCCCAATCGCTGCATATATATTAAGAAAGTTTCCGAGAACGAGTGGAATTGCCGCTTCTCCTGGTAACCCAATCCATTTCATCAATGGAGTTAGAAGTTGAATAATCCACGGCAAGATGGGGGTATGCTGTAAGATTTTAACGAGTACAGTAATAGGGAAAATGACTTTACTCAATTCCCAGGTGGTACGAACCCCTGTCTGAAGTCCATGTTTTAAAGTGTTCAATTCTAGTCCTCCATTATGTCAATGTTAGATGCATTTTAAGATCATTTCATTTTGAATACTCGTGGGTGATATTCCCAGGTGAGTCAGGTAGGCTGATAGCCAATCCTTGGGTTGATTCGTAAGGTTAAAATTCCCTGCTGTTACTTCTAGAATTGAGAAGATAAGTTTCTCAACTTGATCCCAGGAATTTGTCCAGGTATCTAAGAGAGTAGCATAGCTTTCACCCGTGAAGAGCATTCCAGCTGTTCCTTCCGAATTAAGCCAGGCTTTCAAAGTGGAATAACGCCTAAGATGATTTTCTCGGCGCTGCCAGGCAGGTGAAAATTCTGCCCTGATTCGAGCTTCAAAGTAATCGGATAAGGGGGCTTCACGGAAGTATCGTCTCCCTGTCGGGAATAAATCAGTCTTTATGGTACCCGTGGGAAGCCTATAAACATAGAGCTCTCTCATTTGCTTGAAACCAACAGCTTCATAAACTTTCGCGGCATGATTTAGAGTCAATACCTCTAATTTAAGCTGCTTTAGACCAAGGTCACGAGCGTACTTTATCTGAGTAGACATTAATGGCGCAAAGAGATGCTTGCCACGAAAGAGTGGGTCTATACTTGTTCCTGCAATCCAACCGTCTTCCCTCTCTACACTGAGTAAGGCAAAGCCTATAATTTTCTCTGATTCTTTAAATGCAACCGAATGGCTTAAGTCAACCTGGGATTGGTGTAGCCAAGCTTTCATCTGTGCTTCAGAATAATTCATTTCGAATGGATAGCCTTGCCAACATCTATTCCAAGCTTGTGTAACCTCATTTAAATCTGAATTCGCTAAGGTAGAATATTGAAGCATATTAAGTTTCTCCTTAAAGGTTAATAATAACATGTTTAAAAACGGAATTTCTGTTTTCGTAATTACTTTATGCTTGTATAAAAAATAATAATTCGTGTCGAAACGAATTATTTCCTTCTTGTTTGACTCAATATTAAAGTCATACTATTATAAAGTAACTAAGATTAATTTCTGTGAGGAGTGTTTTTATGAATCCGCATTGGGTTACCCAAGAAGAATTGAACCATGTTTATTCCTTACTGGATTTTATTCAGTCGAGCCCATCGGCTTACCATGCGGTACAAAGTATGGAGGCGGTTCTGAAAGATCATGGCTTTAAAGAACTCAAACTTGAGGAGAAATGGTCTATCCTCCCACATGGACGCTATTATGTAACGAAGAATGGAACGGCATTAATTGCCTTCATTTTGGGTGAAGATTATCCGGAAAATACGGGATTTCATATCATAGGTGCTCATACAGACAGCCCGAGTTTTCGGCTTAAGCCCTCTCCAGAAATTCCTGTGGAAGGAAGGTACCTCAAATTAAATGTAGAGACTTATGGAGGCCCCATTCTCAATACATGGCTCGATCGTCCTTTATCCATCGCAGGTCGAGTTGTACTTAAAGGAGAGTCTATTCTTAAACCACGATCTGTTCTCCTTCAAAGTCCGAGTCCAATTCTCGTAATTCCTAATCTGGCAATACATATGAACCGGAAAGTGAATGAAGGAATCGAATTAAATAAACAAAAAGACCTACTCCCTTTACTCACTACTTTGGGGGAAGATCTCGACAAGGATGGAATTCTCATAGGTCATTTAGCCGAATTATTGAATATTCAATCCGAAGATATCCTCGATTTTGATCTATTTTTATACGAATTTGATAGTGGTAATGTCATTGGACTCAATCAGGAGTTCATATCGAGTAGTCGCTTAGACGACCTAGCGATGGTTCATGCTGGGGTCTGGGCACTTTCCCAGGTGCAAGGCAACAAAGCTACAGCAGTTCTCGCATGCTTTGATCATGAAGAAGTAGGCAGCACTTCAAAACAGGGAGCAGCCTCTCCCCTCCTTGCTCATGTCTTAGAACGAATACAGCTTGCTCAAGGGAAAGGACGTGAAGAGTACTTCCAAGCTTTGGAACGTTCCTTCATGATTTCAGCAGATATGGCGCATGCACTCCATCCAAATTCGGGAGAAAAGCATGATCCCGTCAATAAACCAGTGCTTAATGGTGGTCCAGTCATAAAAATAAGCGCGAATCAGAGCTATACAACGGATGCCGAGTCCTCTGTAGTCTTTGAGGGGCTATGTCAACGGGCCAAGGTCCCTGTGCAAAAATTTGTCAATCGATCCGATGAACGTGGAGGATCAACAATTGGTCCAATTTCTTCTACGCATTTAGAAATTCGCTCTGTCGATGTTGGAAATCCGATTCTAGGTATGCATTCTGTCCGAGAATTAGGTGGAGTAAAGGATCATTTGGCAATGAGTAAGGTTTTTCGAGAGTTTTTGGGAATCTAATATAGAAAACCCTAATCTAAGCTAACACTTGGGGGACCTTAATAAGAGGTCCCCAATTTTTATCCCTGTTTTCTTACCCCAGTCTTTTGGAAACTCTAAAATAGTTTGGGCTTTTTTTATTAAAGGTGAGCATTCTCCAGGTCTTAGGTCATCAATAATATGACAAACTCTATTATCACAGTCCAAGAACCAAATGGAAAGAGAGTATTTCATTCCATGCATATGCACTTGTCTGCACGGAATGAGCCATAGCCCTTCCCTAGGTTGAAGCTTTGGACGGCCAAGAAGGCCTCGTAAACGAAGCCAAAAAGTGTCTGCTAAGAAAACATTTTCAGCTATGGTTGTGTTGGTCCGTTGATTTATAAGATTTACATACGTCATCAAGGTTCTCCTTTCTGGACAATCATTCTCGAGAGAGGTTTAACTGATTAATACCCTAATAAAACAAACCACTTAAAACACTCTTAGTTTAAGGCATATTAGTTTGTGAAGTTTTGAATAATCTGAATGACAGCTGGTCCGAGAATAACGATAAAGACACTTGGGAAGACGAAAAAGACTAAGGGAATCATCATTTTGACTGGAGCCTTTTGCGCTTTTTCTTCAGCACGTTGGCGGTGCTTCTGGCGGATTTGTATGGATTGATTTCGCAATACCCCTCCTATCGAAATACCCAGTTGATCTGCTTGTACGAGGGAAGCGACGACGTTACTCAAATCTTCGACGGAATTCCGTTTACTTAAATCTCTAAGTGCGTCCCGACGAGGGCGCCCCATTTTAATTTCTTGAAGCACTTTTAAAAACTCTTCCGCAAGGGCCCCCTTTTGCTTTTCGACTACTTTTAACAGAGCAGCATCGAAGCCCAATCCAGCTTCCACACTAACGGTGAGTAGGTCGAGTACATCAGGAAGTTTTTTTTCGATTTCTTGTTGTCGTTGCTTTCTACGAGCTTTGAGCCAACTCCGAGGAAAAAGATAACCGATGATTACCCCGATTACTGCGGCTTCTATTCGCATGAGAGGCCTTGCAGAAAGCAGTGAAAATAATCCAAAGAGAAGGAACCCAAGGAATAGAGCTAATCCGTACTGAAGCCCCTTCCATTCCCCCTCCTCCCATTGTTCACTCATTCCTACAGCCCAAAGTTCTTTTTGAGTTCGTTCATTTCCTTTGGAGGAAAACAATCGGGAAAATTGTTTCGCCAGGGCATGTAACATCGGGCGGAAGATACGCTCCTTTAAGGGCGGAACCTCGTCTGAGACCGTTGGCTCAATCCGTGCTAGAGCACGTAAAATTCGTTCTTGAGGGCTATTATTTGTTCCCCCGGCAACAATAGCAAGAACTGTAAATAGGACAAAACCGAAAATTCCGAGTATGATTAGGGGTTCGAGCATAAGGTCTTCCCCTTTCCTATTTTAATTATAATTGGTATTGCTTATAAAACTTGAGATTAAGCTTCTACATAAATTAAACTTCAACATTAATAATTTTGCGGATAATGATAAACCCTATACACTCGGAAACAAGTCCTGCCCCTAGCATCATAATACCTATGGGGTGAGTGAAGAGTAATTTGAGGTATCCCGGATTTACAACAGTTAGTATTGCGGCTATGCCAAAAGGTAAACCTGCGATAATGAATCCAGACATCCGCCCTTGGGCAGTTAAGGTCTTAATTTCCTGTTGAATTCGGATGCGGTCATGAATTGTAGAGTGAATACTCATTAGTACTTCGGCGAGGTTTCCGCCTACTTGCCTTTGAATAAGTACTGCAGTGACAAGCAAGTCCAGATCATCACTGCCAACCCTCTCTCCTAGATGGAGAAGCGCAGTCTCAGTAGAAGTGCCATAGGTCATTTCCTTTAAAGTGAGCTTGAATTCTCCCGAAATCGGGTTAGGCATCTCCTGCCCTACCATTTCCATCGCTTGTAAAAGAGAAAAACCAGCACGCAAAGAGTTGGCTAATATGAGTAGGGAATCCGCTAGCTGATTGTTGAATTGTTTACGCTTTCGTTTCTGCGCAGATTTTAACCAGAGCTTAGGAATGAATCCGCCAGTAAATAGAAATAAAAGACCAAGGAGCAAATCTTGCGTGATAAGCATCCCCGCGAGATAAAATACGAGAGCTAAAAAGCCTTGTAAAACGAGAAATTCTCCACCTTTAAGTAAGATATCACCGCGCATCAGTTCTCTATCCAGTTTTTCACGCCAACGCCTAGGGGTTAATCCCCCTAAGCGAGATAAAAGGACTTTGATATCTTTTTTTTCGGTGGCCAAGGTCTGTGGATTTCGAAGTGCTGTAAATCTCTGAAGCTTTTCCTCTAAAGACTCCTTGCGCTTTGAGAGTGACATTATTAATAGGTACACAAAGAGAAATGCTGATACTGCAGCTAACCAAATTATTAGGTTATTTTGACCTATGGGCATTATAGAACCCCTCCTTTAGATATGGAGAGTTTTACCACTTCAATTTCTTTTGTTTCTATTATTTAATTCGTTCTCGAATTCAACTCATTAACTCGTTCATTAAGGAACAGAGTTTCGGGTAAGGCTTGACCCGTTGCATTGAGCTTTTCCATAAAATGTGGCCTAATCCCGGTAGCCCTGAAGTAGCCTTGGACCTTCCCTTGTTTATCAATTCCAGTTTGTTCATATCGGAAAATGTCTTGGAGGACGATAATATCTCCTTCCATTCCTAAGACCTCTGTAATATGTGTAATTCGTCGGCTACCATCTCTGAGACGACTCTGCTGGACGATAACATCGATAGCACTAGATATTTGCTCACGAATGGCTCGTATTGGTAGCTCCATCCCAGCCATGAGTACCATGGTTTCGAGTCGAGAAAGCATATCCCTTGGCGTGTTTGCATGTCCAGTAGTTAGAGAGCCATCGTGCCCTGTATTCATAGCTTGGAGCATATCCAGTGCTTCTCCTCCTCGCACCTCCCCGACGATAATACGCTCAGGACGCATCCGTAAGGCATTACGTACTAGGTCTCGGATAGTTATGGCTCCTTTGCCTTCAATGTTGGGGGGGCGAGTTTCAAGGGTAACGACATGGGTCTGGCGAAGTTGAAGTTCAGCTGCATCCTCGATTGTAAGAATCCGCTCGTCTTCAGGAATATAAGCAGAGAGTACGCCTAGAGTGGTGGTCTTCCCTGATCCAGTCCCACCAGACACTACTATATTGAGACGCCCTTTGACACAGGCCTCGATAAATTGCGCCATCTCTACTGTGAGTGTTCCGAAACGAATTAGGTCCTCCACCTTAAAAGGATCCTTTGCGAATTTTCGAATGGTTAAAGTAGGTCCATTCAAAGCAAGCGGTGGAATAATGGCATTGACACGTGAACCATCAGGTAGACGGGCATCTACCATGGGCTGGCTCTCATCGATTCGGCGCCCTAAGGGAGCTACGATTTTTTCGATAATATGAAGAACGTGGTTATCGTCATAGAAGTTAACGGGTACCAGTTCGAGCTTCCCTTTGCGCTCGACATAGATCTGACGTGGCCCGTTAACCATAATTTCACTGATATCTGGGTCGTTTAATAAGGGATTAATGGGACCAAAGCCGAGAATTTCATCCATGATATCCTGAATAAGTCGTTGCTTATCCAAGCGGGGAATGGTTAAGCCTTGAGCTTCAATCTTCTTTTCAAAGATTTCTTCGACCACAGGGCGTAAGTTTTCCGAGGTCAATTCCTCGGATTGTGACATATCTATGGTCTGAATAACTTCATGGTGGACGTGGTCTTTGAATTCCTTCCACGGATCATTGAGCTGTAGCGTTCGATTCGCACGGACATCTTGAATTGTTTCCTCAGGATTTTTTTTCTCTTTTTCTAAACGTTTAAGTAAGGACATAGGTTATCCCTCCTAGAAACCAAACACGCGTCGAAGTCCACGGAGTGGATTTGAGGATTTTGGCACGTGCGCTGTTGATGTGGCTGTCATCGTTACAGCCTCGCTTTTTTCAGTTAAGAAAGCTTCTGCAACTCTGCGGATACCTTCGGCTGCTTTGCTTTGCGGATTATGTTCAACGAAAGGAATTCCTTTATTAACTGCATTGACTAAGGCTTTTCCATCGCTCGGGATTTCATAGCTGACTTTGAAATTGAGAGACTTCTCAATATCCGATAGATCTAAGCCCATATCTCGGCTTGAGCGATTTAAAATTACTTGTACTTTATCAAGGTAATGGAGGTCAGACATCGTTTCGAGGCTTAGCTTCGTATTTTTCAAAGCTGGGACCTCCATAGCAACAACAAGAAAAATTCGTTCAGCAAGGTCTAAGCTCAGCAAACTAATATCCTCAAAACGACTGACATTATCTATGAGGATAAAGTCAAAATGGGGTTTTACTTCTTTAAGAATTTGCTCGATATGTTCGACGGTTACCAATTCCGCGTACTCAGGTCGTGTGGGTGCCGCTAAGACTTGGACACCTGAGGAATGTGTCAAAAGAAAGGATTGAATCTCACTAAACTGGAGATTACCTGTTTGAGCGAGATCTGCAATATTTCGTTTGGGGACAAGATTCAAAAACACTCCAACATCTCCGAATTGGAGATTTAAATCAATCAAGAGGACTCGATATTTTCCAAAGTGAGCGAGTTCGACGGCGAGGTTAGTGGCTAATGTAGTTTTCCCTACTCCTCCTTTTGTACTGAAGAAGGAAATAATTTGTCCTTTACGGGCAAGTGGTGCTCCAGTATTAAAATGTGGCTGTTCAACTGAGACTCCTCGTTTACGACGTTCTAATTCATTGACATTGGCAATTGCGCTTGCAAGTTCATCCCCGGTAAAGGGCTTAACGATATATTCACGTGCACCTGCCATCATGGCGCGACGTAAATATGCACTCTCGCCTTGGACAGACATGATGATTACCGAACTCTCTGGTGCACGAAGAGCTAAAAGTTCCGTCGTACGAATTCCGTCCATTTCAGGCATGTTAATGTCCATGAGGACAATGTCAGGGCAAAGGTCTTCAGCTAAAAGCAAGGCTTCAGAACCTGAACCTGCTTCGCCAATGACCTCAATATCGGGTTCAAATTCTAGGAGGCGCCTAATACTTTCACGCGTGTCACTGATGTCATCTACAATCAGGATACGAATCTTTTTCAAGATAGTCCCTCCTTACTTATAACGGTTCGAATAGTTAGGATCAATAAATTGATTGGAGTTGAATGGAATTTCTTGACGGATTTCAGTATTCGCGGGGTTTCTAAGAAGTAATCGGAGACTTCCCTTTTCACTTCCTAGAGTAACCGCCATGGCTTGAGGCACAGTAAGCGCTAGAGTAAACGATTTCGAATCCCCCGTGTTTTTATCCTTTGTTGCAGAATTTTCACCGACACTTAATACGAGGATGTCCTGAGCAGCAAGTGAAGTTAATGTCTGAGGATTGTTCCCTGAGGCGTCCTTTATGTCCATTGTCACCAAAATATCGACATGATCACCAGGCTTTACATTATACCCCACCCCGCTGACCAGCCCGATGGGGATGGCTACTGCTCGCTTCCCTTCAGGAACTGCTAGTGCACTTGAATTTGGTATGCTTGGAGTTGTGGCTTGGTCAGCAGATTGCTGCAGGACATTGCTTACTAGTGAATCACCTGCCTTTAGGTTAACAAGGGTTACTGAACCTATAACGCTTTGTATATTGTAAGCCCCGCCTTGTGGATACCCTTGACTAGGTACATCCTTGAGCATAACTTGGTCAGGTTGAATAATTGTGCGTGCCGGAATATCCATTTTAGCAACAACTAAAGGTTTTAAAGTCACTGAGGGGCTACTTTTGACATTGGTTAGATAAATATAAGTAGAGCCGGCTGCAATTAGCCCACAGATTAAGGCAAGTAAAACGAACCCTTTTCTTTGCATGAGATATCAACTCCTGTTTAGCGGTCCACAAGCTTAGGGGTATAAAGCCCGTAGTCAAGTTTCGTGGAACCGTCTTCCATTTGTTCTTCTTGTTTGAGGAGATCAGATAAGAGGACACTACCTTGTTTATTAGGTACTAGGGTTTTAATGAAACGACCTGAGATAATAGATTCATTACCATTTCCAGCTACACCTTCCAAGAAAAAAGCCGCGAAGCCGACGATTTTGACCTGACTTACCGTATCCAAACTCTTGTTAATTACTTCTATAATGGGGACGTAAATGATTTCTGGTGCATTCCGATCATAATTGTCAAAGGTGTTATGGGGAACCCGGGTATCACGAGCCAAACGATCCTCTACCCCTTTTTTAGTTGGACCGCTCATATTTCCGTTCTCAATATCGACAATCTGTCCTATGCTAAAGGTTCCATTGTAACCATTAGCTAAATCAGTCGTGTAGTCTTTAGCTCCACTTCCATTCAGACGTAAAGGGCCAAACCACCCTTCATATCCAGTGCCCGAACTATCGACCCCCGAACCGAACTTCAAGGTATAGGTCACACCATATACAAAATCCTGCTTTTCGATGCTTAAAGGAACGGCACCAGAAATAGAACTTGGAGGAAGCATTATTGCGCGTGCCGTAGCGGATAGATTCCCTTCGGTAATACCCCATATTCTTGCGAGATATGTAGGGACTTTTTTCTTTGCGTTTACCATTATTTTAGAGTTTTGAGCTTCGAAATCTATTGTTATATCGGAAACGCTATTACGCGTAGCATAATCTTGGGCTACTTGTTGGGCACGAGTTGGGTTTTTAGGAAGTTCTTGGACGCCGGCCAAAGCAGCGGCATCGACAGCATTTTGTAGTTTAGCTTTCTGGGCGTAAAGCATTCCTACATCGGTGACTAACGCACCGAGGCCAATAAGTGTAGTAAGCCCCAAGGCGACGAGTATGATAACGCTTCCCCGCTCCTTTTCTAACTTTTTCATATCCTCTCCCTCATCCCTTCACCTTCATTAATTACTCTAGCCTCATATTGAGCGTAGATTTAACGACTACAGGGTTTGGAACGATGTTACTGATTACTGGGATTATCAACTGAACAGGATAGGTTACCTGAACAGAAACTCCTTGGCCTGATTTGCGATTAAATTGATTTGGTGTAACTTCAACAGTCAGTGCGGAGGAATTTAAGGTCGGGGCTGCATTCAGTACTGCCTCCTGAATTTCTATATCTGTTCCTCCTATGGTTGCGAGGCGAGCCCCAGCTCGAACAGCGCTGCTGACTGTTATGTAGGCGTGTCCGATTCTGCCCATTTCAATGACACCAAAGAGCAGTAGTAAAAAAAGCGGAAGGATAAGGGCCATTTCTACAAGAGCTTGTCCATTCTGCTCTCGGCGGAGTTTCATCATATATCACCCTCCTAATGGAAAAAAGAAGGCAAGAACAGTTCCGAGGACAATGGCTATTCCATAAGGGAATTTTTCTTGACGTGCTTCTCTCATGTCTTCCTTAAGAAAACTTAGTTTAGTGAACAATGGGAGAATAAGGAGGAAACGTTGTAGGGTGACCACAAGTGCTTTGCGTCGTATGAGCAGAGTGGCAGAGATGATTCCGCCGATGACAGCTCCGTAAAAAAAGCTGCCTATAACAAAATCTGGCCCACCAAAGGCTCCAATCACAGCCAGAAGTTTTACATCACCTGCCCCCATCCCCCCGAGGAAGTATGGGAGGAGTAAAAGGATGAAACCAAGGAAAGCACCGTAAAAGCTTTCTTTGATTCCTGATATGCCTCCGCCTAATGTGTGCAAAATCAGTGCGAAGAGTAAAGCTGGGCCTAGGAGTTTATTATATATCCGATGTTCGCGCCAATCTGTATAGGCAGCGATACTTAGGGTTAAACCTAAGGCAACTTCATTGAGTCCCATTGACTGTGCCTCCTTTAGGAAACGACCCTACTGCAGCCAGTAGGGTCGAATGTTTATTAAGTAGTATTAAGTTATTTAATTTGGTTGGTCTTATTTGGCTGCTGCCTCTCCGCCGAGACCCGTTGTTATTTCGTTGAATTTAGCAAATACGCTACCCCCCATGGCAGTTAACGCTCCAATTACGACTACAGCTACAAGTGCAATGATTAACCCATACTCGGTCATCGCTTGACCTTTCTCGTCGTGAATAAGCCCTAATAACTTTTCTTTCATATTAAAAGCCTCCTAAACATTTTTTTGAGTCCGACTTGTCCTCTTCTAATAATAGTATACAAAGGAGGTTGCCTTAATAATATCGAGCATTAGTCTCGGTTATGAAGGCTTGAAGTCACGTTTTTTCGTATACTATTTGGGTCAGGCTGATAGGACTTAAGGCTAGTTTACGTGAACGAATGGACCAGGGCGACTTAAATTCCAAATAAGATGAAACACGAAGAGCTAACTTTTTTGGAGCTATTCTATACTTGGAAATATAGGACTCTGGAATTAGAAATTACGCGCAAAAAAAGACCGGCGAGTTACCGCTCTCCTTTGCGATAAAATCTTTTCAACATCCATTTATTGTGAATTGGTTAATTTACTACTCCCGCCAATGATACTCTAGAGATTCACTTTCCTCCAGAGATGGGGGCCCATCTGAGAAGGTCATTATCATCGTCTGTAAAAAGGTATTGGCGTTTTCTTTATGGACTGGTAGTATCACACACTCTTTGTCACCGACTGTTAGATGTACTGCTACTAAATCATCCTCTTGAGTTATTTTTTCTCCAGTTTGTTGACAAATAAGGAACCCCTTCTGGTGGAGAAGCTTTTCAAAACTTTTTAGTCCTAGGACTTGGTTTATATGAGTCATCCACTTTACCCCTATCTGCAGTGATGCGGTTTTGGTATTATATCTATGCAAGAGGATTTTGTTTCAGGTATAGATAATTTACTTTAAGTAGAGTTTTATACTTTATTCAAAGTTTGCTTCACTTATATCGAGAATTAGAGCCACTTTAGGAAGAGGGATTCAAGTAATGGAGCATCAGATTAAGCGTCCTTTAGATATTGTTCTCTTTGATGCGAATAGTTATTATGCTAGTTGTCATCAAGCGGTAAATTCCGAGTTAAAGGGTAAACCACTGCTTGTTGCTGGAGATCCGAAAAACCGCTCTGGAATTATTTTGACCGCGAGTTATGAGGCTCGATTGTATGGTGTTAAGACGGCGATGCCCTTATTTCAAGCCTTAAGGTGTTGTCCGGATGCGGTAGTCCTCTCTCCAGACTTTCGTTTGTACTCTGATCTCAGTGAGAAAATGTGGGAGATTGTTGGGCGTTATACAGATAGAACTCATATAGAAGTGGTTTCCGTAGATGAATGCTTTGCAGACTTTTCGGGATCCCATCTCCTCTTCGGGAGTACAGAAGATATTGCGAGACGTGTTCAGAAAGAAATTCTTGAGGAACTAGGCCTTGGAGTATCGGTCGGAATCAGTTACTGCAAGATTCTGGCTAAGCTCGCTAGTGATTATGAACGTGACTCTCGCACTCGGGTCAAACTGCCCCGTAGTTTCACAGTAATTGCCTATGAGGACTTAAAAGGGAAAGTCTGGCCAATGCAAGTTGGAGAATTATCTGGAATTGGCTCCCAGATGGAGAAGCACTTGGAGAATCTAAGGATTAAGACCATTGGTGAATTGGCTCATTTCTCTCCTAAAGTATTACAAAAAAGATTCGGAATCTATGGGTTAAAGATCCATGATTGGGCAAATGGACGAGATGAGCGACGGGTTACTCCTGAAGATAACGTCCAGAATCATTCCTTAGGACGTTCTATTACGTTACCAGAAGATTTGACAGATTCGGAACGTGTCGCTGAAGTATTGCTATCTCTTGCGGATAGTATCGGGAGAAAGGTTCGCCATGAGAAGACGAAGGCGCGAACCATCACTTTAACGATTAAAAATTCCAAATTCAGAACCCGTACCTACTCAGTTACCCTTCCGGAACCAACGGATTTAACAGATGTGTTCTACAACGAGAGTTTGAAGCTCTATCAGGAAAAAGGCTTAAAAAACGAACCCATTCGCTTACTAGGTATAACTGCTGGTCGCATGCAAAAGGGCTTTGAGCAAATGAGTTTATTCCAAGAAGATATTGAAGAACAGACTGAGCTTTCACGGACGGTTGATGAACTTCGGGATAAATACGGCTCAAAAATTCTAATGCGCGGAACCCAACTTCTTAGCTTGAGTCGGGACATAGGCAGAAGAAATAAAAAAGATGAATAGTTAATTAAGGATGTACACTTACATGGAAATACAAAAAAGCCAGCTATTTGCTGACTTTTTTGTGAGTTTACTTATAAAAGATTGGGCATTGGCTTTGTTACTTCTCCAATGAGATAAAGGAATTCTTTTGTATCTACCTCAAGACTATACCCCTGATCATTCTTTTCACGGTCATAAATCGAGAGTGTAAGTTTGCCAGGTTCATCCTCATAGGCTTCTAAGACGAAATTATCATTATACATTTCCAACTTTAAGAGGCCGTTCACAGTGAACCTCCTTTAAAACTACGAGGATATTTTAGTCATTTGGATGTAATTTATATTCCTTAATTTGCACAAGTAGACGGTATTTGATACTTTCATCTTAAACAAGGATATTCTTGTAATGTCATTAGGAGAGGCACTGAGGCTTATTTTCAGTTAGAATTCCGACGCGTACTGGCTAATTCATACTGGGGATTCACTAGATTATCCGGGATTTCCCCTGTGAGTGCCTGAGACAGATTGTGAGCTGCTAGGAGTGCCATCTGACGACGGGTCTTAATGGTAGAACTCCCAATATGAGGCAAAGCGACGAGATTAGGTAAAGTGAGCAGGGGGTGATCTGGACGAAGGGGTTCAGTGTCATATACATCTAAACCTGCAGCATAGATTTTCTTATTGACAAGAGCGTTATATAGAGCTTCTTCGTTTACGATACCACCACGCGCTGTATTAATGAGGATAGCTGTTGATTTCATTAGGTTAAGTTCTTCTTCACCAATTAAGTTTCGAGTTTCAGGAGTATAGGGTGTCATGATACAGACATAATCTGATTCTTTTAAAAGTTCTTCTATACTTCGGAATTCTACGCCTAAATTCTTTTCTACATCGAGTTTACGACTTCGGTTGTGATAGAGGAGCTTCATATCAAAGCCCGTTGCTCTTTTTGCTAAGGCTTCCCCTATTCTTCCCATACCCACAATCCCGAGGGTAGAGCCATGGATATCTTGACCAGCAAGTAGCATCGGAGACCAGGTCTTCCATTCTCCTTTGCGTAAAAATTGAGTGGATTCTTCCATCCGCCTGGCGGTCATCATAAGAAGTGCGAACGTAAGGTCAGCGGTCGTTTCGGTGAGAACTCCAGGAGTATTCGTCACCATAATTCCACGACAGCTTGCCGCTTTAACATCAATATTATTATATCCAACGGCCATGTTGCTGACGATTTTTAAATGTTTTGCCTTTGCTAATAAGGAATCATCTATAGATTCAGTAAGTAAGCAAAATAAGCCCTCGACTTCTTGAATTTCCCTCTCTAATATTTCACGAGGAACTGGAATATCAGTCTCCTCCCAAACTTTAACGTCGAGGATTTTTTTCATCTTTTCAAGTATATCTTCTGGGATCATTCGGGTTACATACACCTTCGGCTTCAATGCTTAACACCCTTTTCTTCTCAGTAATTTTAACTAATAGCTTAGCATACCCAATTTAAAAATCAAAGGGCGCCCCGCTAAACAGGACGCCCTAAGGTACATTTTAGTGGATTTCTTTGATTAGAAGATAACTCCTAAAGCGATTAGGATAAGAATTGCAATTGCAATAATCCCAACTCCTACACATCCACCAAAGGGGACTCCGCAGCCACCACCGTATCCGTACATAATGATCCTCCCTCCATAATGTTAGTGATTCGAGAAAGTTAAATTAGAAGACGATACCCATTGCGATGAGTAGAAGGATAATTACAACGACGACCGCAATTCCTGGAAGAAAGTTTGGTCCACATCCGCATCCATCAACAACGCCTGCACCTAGTGCCATTTTCATTCCCTCCTGTATCTTTGACTTATTTGGGTTTACCTAATTTAAATTATGTAATAAGATGTTTAGTTGTTACTATATAATGGTAATTAAGGAAAAGATTTGGCAATAATGTGAAGGCATTTTTAGCGAGACAGTTTAACTAAAGCTGAATAAACAAAAGAAAACACCTGAATCGTTTGAGATCAGGTGTATCTAATAAAATTATTCCCGCAAAGCTCCTCCAACGAAGAAGATTTCCCTGGGGTTAACCAACTGCGATTCGATAGAAAGTGAAAAAATGACTTTCGAGATACTAATAACTAGAATCTTAGACTCATTTTTGATATCCTGGAAAGGTTCTTCGGATTCCCACAAAGCGAATGTCCAAATGTCATAACTTTAGTAAGGCGTTCAAGTGCATTCCCGTAGCGATAAATAATGTTCTAGCTCCATTAAAAAGACACTAATACAGGACAATAACCTACCGAGATTGAACCTGGAGAATGTGACTCAAGAAGAATAACCTTTTAAAGTAAAGAAGACTGACTTGGAGGAACTCTGCGGGAAACTTGACTGAATCTTTATATTTATATAATATGAGAATAGGGTCTGTCTTGTCAATGCATCAGCATTTTGTAAATTGTGGAATTTCACTTCTATACTTAGGAGTGATTATTTATAAGATGAGTTGAGTCGTCTTATATAGTAAGTTTGTTTGAGTACTAATTATTTAATGGGGGAGTTATTTATGAGAGCACAGTTCACTTTAACACCAAGCGAGTCAAAACGGCTTATTGCCAAAGGGGTTATCGCTTTACCGAGTATTCAAAAAGCACTTACAGAGCATACCATTATTTTGGCCGGTGGAACAACGAACGGTTTTCTTGTCGAAGAGATTCTTGGAGATTCGTTAGAAGAAAAAAGTACATATACCGTTGGGATTGTTACCGATGGAAAAACTGGAGCGAGTAAGGAAGAAAATCGCATTCATCCTTATGTTATCACTAAAGGAAAGGCACAAGGAAAAGAGGTTCATTGGAAGGATTATCTCTCTCAACTTAAACCTGGGGATATCTTTATCAAGGGCGGAAATGCTCTGGATCATACTGGCTTAGCCGCAGTAACAGTCTCGAATTCGATGGGGGGTACAATTGGAGCTGCACAGGGTCCTCTTTATGCCCAAGGAATTGAGCTAGTCGTCCCCATTGGGCTTGAAAAACTCGTTCCTGATGTCCGTGAGGCCGTTGAATTTATGTCTGTTGCTCCTGTGAATGAGGCCATTGGAACTAAGGTCGGGCTTGTTCCTATGCTAGGTGCAACGGTCGTCACTGAACTCACTGCTTTGGAGACACTCTATAAAGTTAAAGCTAAATGCATTGGAGCAGGCGGCGTAACGGGTTCAGAAGGCGCTGTTATACTTGTCATAGAAGGAGCAGAAAACGAGGTTCAGCAAGCTCTGGAAGGGATTCGTTCGTTAAAAGGCGAGCCACAGGTTCGTTAACTAATAGTAAATTCCAGGCGATACTAAAGTGACGAAAAAAGCTCTTAGATAAAATACCCACAGCACTTCTACTAAGAAGTACTGTGGGTATTTTACTTAAGAGTGAGATTAAACTTGGGCTTAGGAGACTGATTAGACACCAGGAATATATAAGACTTGACCAGGAAAAATCAAATCTGGATTTCTAAGATTGTTTCCAAGGATAATCGCTTGCATCGTGGTTCCAAATCTTTGGGCAATTTTATACACGCTATCTCCTTTTTTTACAACGTACGTTGTAGGTTGAGGAGTTGGCAGCGGTGCAGGTTGAGGACAATGATGATGCATTCCACCAACTGCTTGATACGGTGCGCAAGGATAACCAGGATAACTAGGGTAATCTAGATCTAGGGTAACTGCACCCGGTGCGTAATCAAGATCTAAATTTACTAAGCCCGAAGGTGGAAGTTGAGGCCCAAACATTCCAGGTGCCATTCCTTGAGGCCCCATCATTCCCATACCCTGTTGCCCCATCATTCCAGGTGCTCCACCCATAGGATTCATTGGATAATTCATGAGATTTCCTCCTTATTATTACGATTCTATACTCTTCATCTTTGTTTTCTTAAAGGAACCTTTCTGATAACAATATATGGGAATCAAGGAAATGTGAGTATGTACGCCATAAAATTTTCCTTTTACTCTTTTAATTTTATGAAAGATTCTTTTGGTACAATAAAATCAACTATAACATAAGATAGATTAGTGTAATAACGCTGAGTTATTGATTAAATTTAGTGATTATCACTAGATTTACCTGTTAGACACAATTGTTAAAAAAGGATTGACATTTCATGGTTAAATCTATAATATAATTACAAATGAATATGTGTAGTATGGTAGAACAGTAGGAAAAGGCAACGTGCACTTCCTGCGGAGGTGTATTTTTTATTGCCAAATTTAAGAGGAGGACTGTAGGAAATGAAAAAAGTGAGAATCAAAAAGGCATTGGGAATAGGATTAAGTCTCGTACTTAGCTTAGCATTAGCTGGTTGCGGTACGACACAACAAAGCACTGGTGGAGCAGCGGCTACCGGAAATGCTTCAGCTGAGAACAAAGAAGTTAAAATAGGAATTATCCAGATTGTAGAACACCCAGCTCTTGACTCAGCTCGTGCGGGTTTCTTGGAAACACTTAAGCAAAATGGGTATGTTGAAGGAAAGAATCTAAAAGTCGACTACCAAAATGCACAAAACGATCAATCTGTTCTACGGTCAATAGCCCAAAAATTTGCTTCGAGCAAACTCGACCTCGTCCTTGCTATTGCTACCCCCTCAGCACAAGCCATGGCAAGTGCAAGCGGGAATATTCCGATTTTGATTACAGCTGTTACCGACCCCGTTGAAGCAAAACTCGTTAACTCCATGGATAAGCCTGGAACAAATGTCACTGGAACAACAGATATGAACCCCTTGCAAGAGCAATTTGAGCTCTTGAAAAAGTTAGTCCCCCAGGCCAAAAAAGTTGGAGTTATCTATAACGCGGGGGAAGTTAACTCACAGGTTCAGGTTAAAATGGCAAAGGATGTAGCCAAGATTCTGGGCTTAGAGCTTACAGAGGCTACAGTTACAACGAGTGCCGATGTGCTTCAAGCCAGCCAATCTTTAGTCGGAAAAGTCGATGCAATCTATGTCCCGACAGATAACATGGTTGTCTCTGCTGCTCAATCCGTTATACAGGTAGCAAATAAGAACAAAATTCCTATCATTGCCGGAGAAAGCAGTGTAGTAGATAAAGGTGGACTTGCCACAATAGGAATCAATTACAATAATCTAGGTAAACAAACAGGTGAAATGGCTTTAAGGATACTAAAAGGTTCTAAGCCTCAGGATATGGCCATAGAAAGTCAAAAACAATTCGATACGGTATTTAATAAAGAGGCTCTTACCCTTCTCGGCATTAAAGTTCCTGAGGATTTAGCGAAAACTGCAACCATAAAATAATAGATAGAAAAACATCGAGGTGTGTTAACATGTTCTCCCAAATAGCAATTGGAACTCTAGAACAAGGGCTCATGTATGCAATCATGGTCTTGGGAGTTTACCTGACCTACAGGATACTCGATTACGCGGATCTCTCGGTAGATGGCAGCTTCACACTCGGAGCTGCCACTGCAGCCATCCTCATCTTCAAGGGAGTTAATCCATGGATGGCGACAGGTATCTCCTTCATCGCAGGAAGTTTGGCTGGAGTTTTCACTGGAGTTCTCCATACAAAATTCAAGATTACCCCCCTCCTCTCAGGTATTTTGACGATGACTGCCCTTTACTCTGTGAACTTACGGGTAATGGGAAAAGCTAATATCTCTCTCCTCAAGATGCGGACCATCTTTTCAGACTTCGCAAAGTTACCTGGAATGGCGGAATATGGGGTTATTATTTTAAGTTTTTTAACAGTCCTAATCATAGGAATTATTGTTTATCTTTTCCTTCAGACTGAAATTGGCTTAGCTCTTCGAGCAACTGGCAATAATGAGCTGATGATTAAAAGTTTAGGTGTCAACACTGATTTTATGAAGGTTCTTGGACTGGCTCTTTCTAACGGTTTAGTTGCTTTTGCGGGAAGTTATGTAGCTCAAAACCAGCAATTTGCTGACGCAAGCATGGGAATTGGAATGATAGTTGCAGGATTAGCTTCAGTAATTATCGGTGAAGTTTTGATTGGTACCTCTTCCATAGGGCGTACAATCTTCGCTGTCATCTGTGGCGGAGTTATCTATCGCATAATTATAGCCCTTGTCTTACAAATGGGACTTGAAGCCACTGATTTAAAACTTATTACCGCGTTTATCGTGATTATCGCACTTGTTTCTCCAAATGTGAAAGCTAAACTCTTCGCTATGAATAGTGAAGCACGTGGAAAGGGGGATCATTATGTTAAAGGCTCGGAATCTAACGAAAGTATTTAATAAAGGAACTATTAATGAGAAAAAAGCACTAGACCATGTTCGTCTAGAGCTTTCCCCTGGTGATTTTGTCACCGTCATTGGATCCAATGGAGCCGGTAAATCCACCTTCATGAATGCTATTGCCGGTACGTTTCTGCCGGATAGTGGAGAAGTATTTATAGATGGTAAAGACATTACGAAATGGCCTTCTTATAAGCGAGCAGCGCTAATCAGCCGGGTTTTCCAAGATCCCATGTCAGGAACAGCATCGGCTATGACCATCGAAGAAAACTTGATTATGGCCTTAAGACGTGGTGAGTCCCGTCGTCTACGCCGTGCTATTAATGTTAAGGATAGAGAGTTCTTTCGTGACGAACTAAAGAAGCTAGGCTTAGGACTCGAAGGTAGACTCACAACACGTGTTAGCTTACTTTCAGGGGGGCAGCGCCAGGCACTCACTCTCCTCATGGCAACCCTTCAAGAGCCAAAACTTCTTCTCCTTGATGAGCATACTGCAGCTTTGGATCCTAAGACAGCTGAGAAGGTACTCGAACTGACGTGTTCTGTCGCCGTAAGTTCTAAGTTGACCACTCTGATGATTACTCACAATTTGGACCACGCCCTTAGTGTTGGAAATCGTACGATTATGATGCATGATGGTCGGATAATTCTCGACTTAAAAGGTGCAGAGCGAAATAGTATGACGATTAGCCGATTACTAGATATGTTTGAAAAAGCAAGCGGCGTGCATATGAACAATGACCGGATGATGCTAGCCGGGACTCTTTAAGAGGATGGCGATGCTTTTCTGGTGTTAACACACCTTTACCCCGTTTTGAAGACCGAGATTTCGGTAGGCCAGAACGGGGCTTTTTACATCACTCTCGAGCTCCAAAAGACACCCCAGTGTAAACTTTAACACTGGGGTGTCACTCATGTTGGCAAGTTAATTATGTGAGATAATCGTGCTCGCACTGAATCTTGAGGCAAAACAAATTCTCGGTTAAGTGATGTAGAATAAATCGTACATTGCTTCACTGAAACTTTTAGAAGTTTCTCAACTGCATAGGAATATAAAGCGAGTTGAAGAGCATAGCGCTCGATTAATGTTTTTTCTGGTTCTAAATCAAAACGAAGTGAATCGGTTTTAAAGTCTAATACTTCGGCTGTTCCCTCTTGTTGTGACAGGAGGATTGCATCGATGACCCCTTGAACTAGTACAGGTTCATTTTGATTTACAAGCTTGATAGAAAGAGTGAACGGGACTTCACGACGAACTTCCCCACCTGATAATAAGCGAGTACCCGTGGGTGAATTCAATAGTGAAAGTACTTCCGAAACTGGAACAACCTTCGCCTGATCTTCTGTAAGGACTTCCCTGTTTACAAGAGCCTCAATGAGTTCCAAGACATGATGCTCCTTATCTTGGCTTGGTAGATGAGCCCATAGAGATCCCCATGTATCAAGCGGCAGATGCTGCATCACCGAGTGTAAAGCAATTCCTCTTTCTGCAGGGCTAAGCTCTTTATTTGTCTGGAGGAACTTTGGTCTTACATACACGGGGGTTACGGAAGACGTAGCATCCGAATTAGAATCATCTTTCATCTGTTCTGAATCTGTATACCATGGGAAACGTCGCTTTAATTCACTCACACTGGTCTTTGCTGATTGAGTTACAGCTTCAGAATGTGGATACTTCCAACTCAGGCGATTATTAACCTCTACCCTCAATTGCTCAATCGCAAGAAGTTGTGCATCAACAATTGAAACTTCTAGGTTTGTAGCTTCTTCAGCATCGTTAGATTTCATTGACTTAGGTATTTCAGTTACTGAATCTGTAGAGGGTACAGTGATAGTTTCCAACGACAATTCTGTTTGTGCTTCAGAACTGAGCGTTTCATGAACTACAACTTTCCAGGTCGAAGACGAGTCCGGTAGGTTTATACCCACACTTAGAGCGCCCTCGCCAAATAAATTATCTGGGTGGCGCATAAGCGCAGGCCCAATCCAGTCTAGAAAGTTCTTTGCACTTCGTAGTTGGCCGTCTGGAAATGTATCATCCGTGCAAGACATCGCTAATCGAAGCCATTTGCCTAGTGACTCATCTACTTTCGTAAGACTTCCATAGAGAAGTAGACGCTCTTTAGCGCGCGTTAAGGCAACATATAGAATCCGAAGTTCTTCAGCAAGGGATTCCTGCCATAAGCGTTCCTTAACTGCGTACTGAATAAATGAGGGATAACGGACCTGGTTCTCAATGTCCATCAGCGGTATTCCGGCGCCTAGTTCAGAATGCAAGAGAAGTCGCCCCGTAAGACTTCGAGTATTAAACTTGGTCCCCAATCCTACCATAAAAACAACTGGGAATTCTAGCCCTTTACTGGAGTGAACGGTGATTAGACGAACGACGTCCTCTTTTTCACCCAGTGCTCGAGCATTCCCTAAGTCCTTCCCCTGTCCTTGAAATTTTTCAAGGAAGCGGAGAAAACGGAATAACCCACGGTAGTTTGTCGCTTCATAACGGCACGCCCGATCATAAAGAACCCGTAGGTTAGCCTGGCGTTGAACTCCAGAGGGTAAGGTTCCGACATAAGCCAAATAACCTGTCTCCTCATAAAGCTGCCATAGAAGATTGGCGAGCGAAGTTCTCCGCGACAGTTTGCGCCAGGCTTGGAGTTTAGGCCAAAAGGAGTCCACTTTATTCCGAAGTTCAGGGGCTTTCTTGAGAATATGCTTGGCCTTAGCTAAGAGTTGAGGAAAATAACTCCTATAAATGTTCAAGGTCTCCTCAATCTCGGAAAGCCAAGATGCTTCGAAGTATGATGAATCGGAACACTTTGAATTTAATTCGAGGTTATTTTCAGCTTGAGATTCGTTCGTAGTAGTCGAATCACTCTTATGACTTTGCATACTTGCCCAGAAGGCCAAGACTAAGGCTTCATAAAAATCTCCATTTGGCAAAAGAGAGCGGAGCATACCTAACTCACTCCCATTCATATCCACAAGAGGAGAACGCAGAACCGCAGCCAAAGGAATATCAAGTCTTGGATTGTCTATTACTTTCAGTAAAGATAGTATAGTCTCGACTTCGCTCGCCCCGAAATACCCGCTGCTCGTTTCCGCATAGACCGGAATTCCCGCATTTTGAAATTCTTCCACATAGACAGGTGCAATAGAGGAAAAGGACCGCATGAGAATAACAATATCTGAGTACTGAACGTAGCGGAAATCGCTTAATTGTTTATCATATACTTGGAATTCCTTTTCCCTGACCATGCTCTGAATTCGTGAAGCCACCAGGCGCGCCTCAATTCGAGCAGCCTCGACTTCTTCCAAGGAAGGTTCGTCGTTATCGATTACTTCCTGATCTTCGCCCTCAGAGTCTAAGGATTCGTGCGGCTCAGTTACTTCGCTTGTCTGATCAAGCACCGTATTTGATATAGATTCTAGGTTCGCTTGAGAATCAGAATTGGGGATTGTCGTAGGATTAGAGATAAGCCTAATCGTTTTCGGATCAAAAAGATGCAATTCAATAGGGCCTTCAGCCGTTTTGAGCTCAGGGTTACTGACGAAACTTGCTCCATGACATAAGGCCGCTTGATCATCATAGGCAATCTCCCCTGCTCCTTCAGACATAATTTGACGGAAAAGAAAATTCACTCCCTCAATCACTTCTAGGCGACTTCGGAAATTACGATTTAAGTCAATCACAAGTTTTTGACCGGATGTCGTTTCTTTTTCTGGTTCGGATTGATGCCAATGAGGAAGTTCATTGTATCTCTTCAAGAAAAGGCTCGGATCAGCCATCCGGAAACGATAGATACTTTGTTTGACATCCCCAACCATAAAGAGATTGGGTGCAGGTCCATCCTGGCGTGAGACAAGCTGAAGTATTCGCTCCTGGACAGGGTTAATATCCTGATATTCATCCACGAGGACCTCAGCATAATGGCCCTGAAGGTTCTGAGCGATAATAGAAGGATTCTCCCCGTCTTCCTCGAGTAAACGGATTGCGAAATGTTCTAGATCAGAAAAATCGACGATATTTCTCAAGCGTTTTGCAACAGCATATTCATTAGCGAACTCTTGGGTAAGGGTACAAAGGGTCTGAAGGAGTTCGGACATTTCCTTGAGAAAGGGGAGTTGATCTTCCAGGGGAAAGGAAAAAAGGGACACCTTTAACTTGTCTAGTTTTTTCTTCGCTTCATCCCTGGCTTTCTTACTTTCTTCACGCAAGGATTTCTGGAGTTCTTCATCAATAGGAGGAATTGTGTTCTTCGCTTTTTTTGAACTGGTAGGAAGACGTGAAAATGAAGTTGCCTCGTGAAAGCATTTTTCCACTTCGGCCCAAGTTCCTTCACTTACATTGCGTTGTAGAAGCTTAAAGCGTGAAAGATCGTCCATTAGGATTTCTGAATATTGAAGTGGACCACCTGGTTGGCTCGCAATCTGTGCAGCACGCTCTAATAAGGTGATACCCTCCTCTACCTTATCTAGAAGTCCCTGACGAACTGCTTGGCCCCAAGGACTTTGAACGAGATCATCTACACTAGACCAAAGATAAGCCTGCGGAAGTTGTTCTAGCCATGCGAAGGGATGAACCTGACTGATAGCAAAGTCATAAAGTCTCAAAACCTGCTCCATAAGTGGATGGTCATCACGATCTGTTCCAAAAGCATCCACTAGAGCTTGGAACGTAGGATTTTCACGATCATAGTAGGCTTCAAATAGGTCTTCAAGTGTGTCTTGGCGAAGGAGATCTGCTTCAGCTGTATCTGCAACTCGGAAAGCTGGATCTAATTCTAGCTGGTAAAAGTATTGACGTATGAGTTCCATGCAAAAGGAGTGGAGCGTTGTGATACTCGCTCGATAGAGCAAAGCGCGCTGGTGAAGGAGCCTTTCCACTTCATTTGGATCCGTCTCTGCAAATAGAGCATTATCTAAGGCCTTCCCTACACGTTCTCGCATTTCCTGAGCAGCTGCTTTAGTAAACGTAACGACCAGGAAACGGTCCACATCTACCCCATCATGAGAGTCTGTAATCCTACGAATCAGACGCTCTACTAGAACCGCTGTTTTACCAGAGCCAGCTGCTGCTGCGACGAGGAGTTGTCCCCTAAGTTCAATCGCCGCTCGTTGCTCCTCTGTCCATTTCGGGCTACTCATTAGACTTCTCTCCCTTTCCGGCTCCCTCTGATTCTCCTTCACCTAACCAGTTCAGCTCTGAACTGGATTCGGCCTGCTTATGTGACGAAGATAACTCAGAACAAATAGCGTCAGATTTCGATTCTAAGTGGTTCCAGATTTCTGAGTCCTTAAGTGTAGTTAAAGTTCTGTAGGAATTCTCTGGTAGATAGGAATCAAAGTGACAAACTGCTTTATATGAACAGTACTGGCAGGCGTTCTCTTTCCCTTGACGGTAAGGGGCGATAGATATATTTCCACCTAGGATTTCCTCCCCGCTTTCTCGTAGGAAATCTTGTAGATGTTTCCGTAAAAGTAAGAATTGGTCTTCTGTTAAGACTGGAGACCCTTTCTTAAACTCTCCATCCTTTTTTACCTTGAGACCGAGAAGGTCAGAATCCCCGGAGGAGAGATCACAATCCATCGCTTCAAGTACTTGTCGATTTGCGAGTAAATACCCTTTAACCTTGACGGCCTTAATTCGTTCGTGCTCCATCTGTTGAGTCGTAAGAAGGGTTTTAGATTCCAGTTGAGGTTCAAGAACGGGAAAGTATAAAAAGCCAGCAGGATGAACAGACGGCAGGATAGCGGATGTATAGCTTTCCTGCTCTTCGGCAACAGTAGAAGCAATTTCACGAAGGTCCCTCGTGTTTTCTCCTCCCTGCAACGCTAATAGCCTCAAGTCCGAAAGTGAACCAAAAAGAATCTCGGCGCCTTGCAGAGCTGCATCGAGATAGGCCAAAAGCTGAAGATCAAGCCCATAATAGATTTGGTTCAAAGTGACATGCGGTTGTCGAGATTTATAGTCAATAATTCGTAAGTATATTTCACCATTGAGGAAAGCTCCATCAATTCTGTCTATTTGTCCACGCAACGTTAGGGAGTCGCCTTCTGACAAAGGAATGTGCACACCAGGTAAGGATTCATTTGGACCAAACTTGACTTCAAGCTGAACAGGGACAAACGAGCCTTGGCGGGCATGCTCAGCGAGAACACGAACTGCATGGTGTACAGTACGTTTGAGCTTATGCGTGAGATATCGGTATCGGGCATTACTTAATAAAATCTCATGTTGTAAATTAGGTGCAATCTTTTCTGCGAGTTCACTGACAAGGCTCCAAGATTCCTCTTTACTTAAGTATCCCCAATTCAAATGACGTTCTTGGACGGCCAAAGCAAAATCGTGGAGTACGGCATGGAAAAATTGTCCCATGTCAGGACTAGAAAGTTGGAAGGTCGAGCGCTCTTTGAGCTTTAGTCCGTATTGTGAATAATGGGCAAAGGGACAGCGCGAAAATCTTTCTAAGCGTGAAACACTTGTAAGGAGACGTTTCCCATAGAGTCGTCGTGCTAAGGGTTTGGGTATCCTCTCTTCTTTGTTCTCAGCTATAATTCCCTTTTCTAATAAAAAAACCTGGGGATGGTGCTTTTGCTCATTTTGGAACCAATCCTGAACAGCTAACCATAATGGGCTTAGAGCCTCGCCCTGACGAATCTTAAGCAATTGAAGCGCGTAGGTAGGAAGAAGTGCGTGGGGGTGACTAATTAGGCTTAGTTCTTCTTCGGAATTGCCAAGATAGGTATCCCTGAGATCGGGAAAAACCGTTTTTAGACGGGTAACTACAGGGGAGACCGTAAGCCCTTTTCCCTCTTCATCTGTAAGCGGATAGCTTATATATAGACTCTCCGTCGCTCGGGTCAAGGCATTATAAATAAAGAATTGTTCTTCAAAAAGTTGAGCCTTCCCCTTAGGGGCAAGAGTAAGCCCAGAGTGCTCAAGACGTTCTCTTTCCAACCCATCGAGAACTCCATCAGTTGAGGGTTTAGCAGGAAGAATTCCTTCGTTCGCCCCGATAAGAAAGAGCACAGAAATCTCCGGATTACGAGAACGCTCAAGCGACCCGACAAGGACCTGATCTAACCCTGGAGGAATTAGACCAAGTTTTAGGTTCTCTAGACCAGAAGAGAGAATTAACGAATAATCCGTAAGTTCAAGGCACTCATCCCCTAATCCTGCCACCATCTCATCCAAGACTTCAATGACGGCTTCCCAGATTTGCTCTTGTAAGCGTGCCTCACCTAAGTCGCCCTTCCCTCGGGCTTCCTCTGACCAGTATTGGAGGTGTTGTGGGACCTCTAAGCATATGAGGAGCTCGTAGAGAGCCTCTGTGATTTGATGGACGGTTAGGGGGGCTGATGGAGATTGGAGGCACGCGTCGTTGAGTTCTAAAGCTTGTACAAAAGGATTGAATAGATCATAGATAACTTGCCTTGCTTGGTTAATAACTTCTTCTTGTTCTTTTTCTGTCTCATGCTGAATTTCATGATTCCCTGCAGTCCATTTGCTCCGATAGTTCCAATTTCTGCCGCTACTCCAGGCTTCCCCCCGAATACCATGTGCTAGGCAGTAGTTTTCTAGTCGATCAAGGATATCCTTTCCTAAAGGGAAGAAATCCGTCTTAAGACAACGAAAAAGGGGATCATAAGCCCAGTTAGTTCGAGCGGTTTCTAAGGCAGAAAGAAGTAGCTCAAGCAAAGGGTGATGGGTTACCGGACGTTTGTTATCTAGAAAAAAAGGTATTTCATGGGCTCGAAAAACCTGCTCTACTATCTCTTGATAGCCAGAAAGGTCACGGGTCATTACAGCTAATTCCTTCCATGACCTACCCTCTTCCCTTGCTAAACGTCGAAGTTCGCGTGCCACACCTTCGACCTCCGCTCTTCGGTTAACTGTCGAGAAGAGTACAATTCCGTTTTTAGGGCAAATCTCTTCAGTTCTGCCCTCGAGAGGTTCTAGTTGATTATCGTTATCGATGTATTCTTTTGTGAACGGTTGAGTCGGATACATATTATAGAATTTTTCTAGATGCTTTAGCCATGAGTTTTTAAATCGATGGCCTTCCTCTAAAAAGATTGATTTCTCGATAGGAGTCCCTGATTCTAAAGCAAGGTGCCTTAAGGACTGGTAAGTCTGCCAGGAACCAGAGAATATCTCTTCACCTGGTTTGAAGAGCCCAAGCTTCTGATTTTCACGTTTGATAATCTGAGGGTCTATAGGGAGTGTAACTGTTACTTGCGTAGCAACCCCTAATATAGCTTGTAGGATATAAAGCTCCTGAGGAGTGAATCCCTTAAAACCATCGACCCAGACTTTTGTTCCTTGTAAACTCGTGGCTATCGATACTTTCTCAGCAACTATAGTAAGCTCATCATCGGGGTCGCGAACATCCTGACCCAGAGATTGATTAAACTCCTCGTAGAGTAAGGCAAGCTCATCGAGTTTTTGCTTTAACAATTCGTCAGTATCTCGAATTTGGCGAAGGTCATTTGGAGTAATCCGATAAGTCTTAAACTCAGCGATTGCCTGCGCCAATAAATCCGCCATTCCTGGTCGTGTCGCCGATCTCGCAAAAATCCGAAGCTCGGAACGGTGTTTCAAGAGGAGGCGTCTTAGAAGCATTCTCTTACCCACTTCTCCTATGAGGATTTTTTGTCCTCCTCCGGTCTCAGAGAAAACACGCCAACCCAGCCTGCGAAAACTCAGGACTTGAGCTCGGAGAATCCCTCCGAGTTCGGGAGTATGAGTTAGGCTCATTTCCATCTGGTGAGTCGCTTGCTCTGGTACCAAAAGAATAAGAGGCACACCAAACGGGTCGAAGTTGATTTCCCGACGGATTTCCTCTAGACATAGAGTACTTTTGCCGGTCCCAGCCCTACCAAATATAAAACGCAAACTCACGCGTGACCTCTCCTCTCTTTCGAACGTTGGGATAAAAGAAGCTCAATTTATAAATAATTATACAGGAGTGTCGCGACAAATAGTTGAAAATCTATCGTGGAATCCATAAAAATAAGTCGATAAGCTTTATATCACTTATCGACTTATTTTAAAATTAGATTTTAGTAAAGTCTAAATATACTAAAATTTCTTGGATAGATTGTTTGTACAGTCTCTTATAGAAATCTTACAATAAATCGGCAGCCTGAGTTGCCAACTCACTTCTCTCCCCTTTTACGAGGCGAACTTGCCCGTAAAAGGGTTTACCGCAGAGCCGTAAAGATAAGTGAGCAAGTCCGTTACTTTCTTTATCAAGATACGGATGGTCAATCTGATCTGGGTCTCCACATAGTATGATTTTTGTGCCATCTCCTGCACGGGTGATAATCGTTTTAATCTCATGCACAGAGAGATTTTGGGCCTCGTCGATAATCATATACTGATTCGGGATGCTGCGTCCACGGATATAGGTTAAGACTTCAATTTCAAGTTGACGTCTTTTTTTAAGTAAATCGATAGTGCTGTCTAAGAAGGATTCAGAATTCTTATCTCGTTCGCGATCGCGTTCTCGCTTTGGACGAAGCAGAAGTTCAAGATTATCATAGATTGGCTGCATGTAGGGGCGAACCTTATCTTCTTTTTCACCCGGTAGATAGCCAATATCCTTGCCAAAGGGAACTATAGGACGTGCACAAAGAAGTCTAGCATAGGCTTCCATATGAATAGTTTGCTCTAACCCGCTTGCGAGTGCAAGTAGTGTCTTGCCAGTACCCGCTGGACCCATTAGATTGACAAGGGAGATTTCTGGATTGTTAAGCATTTCAAGCGCCCAGCATTGTTCAATGTTTTTCGGGGAGATATCCCAAATTGCACGGTTGGCATGAAGTGAATAATGAAGCTTCTGGCCATCTGATGACGAGACGAGCGGTAGAATACTTCCATCACTCACAATTCCCTTAATGCATGTGTTTGGTGGCAACGAAGATGTCTGTGGAATTCTCCCCTCTCGATAGAGTACACTTACATCCTCATCTTGTAGGTCTATTGAATAGATTTCATTGGCACTTGGAGGTAAGACAACTTTATCATTATAATAATCTTGGGTATGCACTTTGACAGCATCGGCCTTAACTCGCATGGCAATATCCTTAGTAACGAGTATAACGGGGCGCGTATCTTCCCGGGCCAGGTTAATTGAAACTGTTAGAATTCTATTGTCGGCAAGGGTATGGTCTGAAAATTGTGGTAAGGCGTCCCAAGATGAGTGATTGAGCTCAATTCGGAGAACACCTCCTCCATCGAGAGGGACCCCTTCTGATAATTGCCCTCTATCTCTGAGGTTATCAAGTTGGCGAATGACTTCTCGAGCTGCCCGTCCAACATTGTCTCCGAGGCGTTTTTTATTCTCGAGCTCCTCAAGTACTGCATAAGGGATGATAACTTCGTTATCTTCAAATTGAAAAATCGCATTTGGATCATGAAGGAGTACACTGGAATCAATGACATAAACCTTTTGCAAAGGTGAAACACCCCTCTTCCCTGATGATTCTATGGTATTTACATCATGGGTTCTCCTTTCTTCGCTTCCCTTAAGCCCTTGATGCTTATACATATTCACGATACAAGCCCGACTATTCCCATTTGCGAAAAGGTTGGTTCATACGTGATACAATCTTACTGTATAAATAACAGCCTTCACCAATAAGTATGAACTAAAATCTGATGGGGAGGGTTTCTGTGAAAAAAGCAATTTGTCTAGCACTTATGCTAAGCCTCAGTATATTAATATTTCTCCCGTTCCAAGACATTTTTGCTGGTAGTCCTACTTCCAAAATGATAGAGCATACTTTGAAACAAAACATATCTGTCCAGCTACCAGCCTCAATGCAGATTATGGAAAATCCCTTGGGAGATCGTAATCAACTTTTATATAGTGTATATATGAACGATGAAGATTTGCTGCTTCGGGGTTATATACAAGTATGGCAGCTCGAAGATGTGGAAAAGTTCTTAAGAAATAATAAGGACATGAGTACTTACGATTTTTATTCCTATTCACTCAATAAGGTCACCGTAGGGAACCTCAGCGGCGAAATCAATGCCTGGGGTGCCTCGTTTGGTGAGCTCACTAAGATTTCCGGCAAGGAATATTGGTTAAGAAACTCTGATAGCTCCGAAGTCTTGAGGCTTGCTTTTCTTACTAGCAAATCCACCTTCTCCAAAGAGCAAGATCTAATAGTAAACCAGATTCTTTCCACATTACGTTGGGAAGGATAACTGATTTAATAAATAAAGCCCGTAGTTTGTAAACTGCGGACTTTTCTCTGTTAGAGAGTATTGATCAAGTGATTGGATTCTTCCTAGGAGGTAGTAGTTAAAAATTCTTCAAGTAGCGAGAAGCAGTTCTCTGCATCTTTAAAGCCTAGCTTATAAAGATGCAAAAGCTTCTCAGGATTTCTTTCCAAACGACTAACTTGTAGTGGCTCTGAAGGACGTAAAACAAAGGCTTTTCCTGACCTCTCAAGTTCTTCGATGAGTTCAAGTGTTACATTATAGACTTCATGACGTTTGAGCATAGCTTTCGTAAACTCAGGGTAATTGGAGTAGAAGCGATTGGCTAACCATTTTGACCTAAAAGGTTGTTTACGGTATTCTTTATTCCGTGTAAGAATGATGACATGTTTTGTATTTCCAGCTTCAATAGATTTCCGTACAGGGATGGGGTCAACTATACCTCCATCGAGAAGCACTTTCCCCTCAATCTCCACGGTAGGAGAGACAAACGGTAGACTGCTCGAAGCCATGAGCGCCTTAAGAATCAAATCGGGGGGACTTTTCTTTGCATCAAAATAAACGGGTTGGCCCGTAACACAGTCTGTAGTACCTATAAAGTAGGACTGATTGGATTGGTAAAATGTCTCGTAATCGAAAGGCTCAAGGCGATTAGGAATTTCATTAAAAACGAAATCCATTCCAAATAAGCTTTTTGTCCTGATTAAGTTTCTATAGCTGATATAACGTGGATCCCGGATATAACCAATATTCACTTTCTTGTTACGTCCGCTTTGACGTGAGATGTAGGAAGCGGCATGGCAAGCACCCGCCGAAACTCCGATTACATAGGGGAGTTGGAGATTTTTTTCTAGAAAAAAGTCAAGGATTCCAGCAGTGTATAACCCTCTCATGCCACCACCTTCGAGGACAAGTCCTGTGGAAGAAGCTCGAGAAGTTTCTGAAGGTTGTGGAATAGCATTTTGGTTTATTTCATTCATTTGAGAATCACCTATCAATTTGGTATTTAGTGAATATATGATGAATAAATCTAAGTATGTACTTTTTAAGGAGTGATCTTTCGTGCATAGGAAAACTTTAAGAACTATATCATCTTTGGGCTTAATTTTCCTTCTTACTATTGGATTACTTATGGGTTGTGGTCAAACTACTCTTACTTCGACGAAGAGTGACTTGACTGCAAATCAGGCCGCAGAACTTGTTTACAACGACCTTACTTATCATGGAATAGGTATAGGGAAAGTAAGTGTCACCAATCTAACGTTTAGTGATCGAACAACTGCGACCGCAGATGTAACCTATGCTACAGCTGACGGAAAAAACTCATCTCAGAAAGTAACCTTAAAGAAGGTTACTGGACTATGGGAAATACAAGGCCATGAACACTAAAACTTCTATAGAGATTTTAGTTGTGCATGGGGCGTAAAGAATCTAGTATACCCCATTAAGACGACAATTAAACTAGCAATGGCAGACGCACCTGAAATCATGAACATAACTAGAATTTGATAACGTACAGCAAGGACAGGGTCTGCGCCCGCAAGAATCTGTCCTGTCATCATTCCAGGGAGTTGGACTAGCCCTACCGTCTTCATAGAATCAATAGTAGGAATCATACCAGCCTTTACGGCTGCCTGGATAACCGGGAGTGCAGATCTCTTTGGCGGAGCCCCCAAGGAGAGCGCTAATTCTACTTCTCCCTGGCGAAGATTAAATTCAGAACACAAACGATTCAAGGTAACCCCCGCTGCAACCATGCTATTCCCGATAATCATCCCTGAAAGCGGGATAATGTATTGAGGAGTTGCAGGTATAATCTTCATTCCTAAGAGCATAAGCAGAGTAATGCATTCACTAGTCGCAATCCCAATTAAGACAATCCAATGAGCCCCAGGAATTCCTTTGCCACGCTTTGCCGCATTTCTGGCGGCAACAGTAATCATTACTAAGAGCATAAGAATAATAAAAATTAGGTGCTGAGTAGCAAAGACATAGGATAATATATAGCCAATCGCCGTAAGTTGAATAATCGTCCGAATCAGTCCAATGACTAGATCTCTTTCTAGACCTAATTCTTGATACCTTGATACAATTGCTGCTAACCCTACAAACCCTAGGGATAGCCCAAGGGCGAGATTACTCATGAATCTCCCTCCAACCTTCCAGTCAGGTAAGCCTGACCTTTTTCTGTTTTCGGCTGAGCGAAGAATTGGGCTGCAAGGCCGTTTTCGATAACTTCTCCCCGATAAAGAAGTGTCACGTCGTCTGCTACACGTTCTGCTTGCCGAAGATCATGTGTAACCCATATTACTGTCAATTGACGCTTCATACATAAGCCTGTAATTAACTCTTCTAAAAGGGAAGTGGCTTGTGCATCTAAAGCAGAGGTCGGTTCGTCAAGAAGTAGGACTTCCGGCTCGTTAGCCAGTGTTCTAGCAAGTGAAACTCGTTGCTGCTGGCCACCGGATAACGTATTGGGATTACGGTCAATCCAGTTAGGGTCAAGGCCTACAAGATCAAGGAGATCACGAGGATTAGGAAGGTGGTTAGATGGGTTTTGGGCAAACTTCGGGCCATATTTTGGACCATATAAGATATTCTCTCCAACTGTTCCAGGAAAAAAGATGGCTTTTTGCATCACTAAGCCCACTCGACCCCTCAAATCTAAGACATCGAGAGAACGGATGTCCGTTCCTTCTAGAGAAATCACGCCTTTTGTAATTTCACGGAGCCGATTGAAGGTATAAAGCAAGGTGCTTTTTCCACTACCGGAAGGACCAAGCAGCGCATGGATTCGGCCAACCTTTGCGGTCAAAGAAACCTCTTTAAGTATAGTCAATGATTTTTCGATCTCAGAAAGAGTAACTGTAACTTTATCAACATAAAGTTTATTACTCTGCATAGGGCACCCCTCCTTCTCCGAAAATTCTTTCTGCGATTTTGTTTCCCTGATTACAAATTTCGAATATTTTCCTTGATAATTGTAGTAAGAAATGGAGAGTTCGAAGCTAAAGAAATAAGGGCCGCAGGTTTTCTTATGCGACCCGGACGATTTCAATAAGTTATAAAAGGGGCACAAATCCATATGAGCTATGCGCCAGATACTTCCTCTAGATACACCGCGAGTTGATCTTTTCCATTTCTCTTAACGACATATAAGGCATCATCGGCATGTTTTATTAGATCCTCGGCAGTATTTGCATGCTGTGGGTAGACTGCTAATCCAACGCTAACTGTTGAACTTAGTGTGGGGATGTCCCCCATTCGTTTGTTTCGGATATCTTCCATAAGCCGCCCGGCAACTACTTTTGCTTTGGGTAAATCAGCATTTGGCAAGATAACAACAAATTCATCGCCAGCATAACGAATAGCAATATCTTCATCTCTCACAGAATTCTGTAGAATTTGGGCAAAGAAACGAAGAAATTTATCCCCCATTGGATGTCCGAAGCGGTCATTGATACCTTTAAAATCATCTAGGTCAATAAACAGTACAGATAAAGACGAGGAACTTGCTTGCGCTTGATTGATAAGGTGTTCAACGATACGAGATAGAGAACGGGAATTGAGCAATCCTGTCAAACTATCTGTTTCGGATAATCTACGTACATGTTCATAAAGTTGGGCATTTGCTAAAGCGATACTCACCTGATCAGCAAAAATCTGCGCGAGTTGGAGGTCTTCGTCGTTAAAGGCATTGAGTTCTAATTTATTAACTAAAAGCACGCCATAGGTCTTATCATCGGTTTGTAAGGGAACAGCGAGTACTGACTCTTCATCATAGGGTGTGCCAGGGATGTGAAATGATCGAGTATCGCGTTCAGCATCGCCGGATTGTATTGGCTCTCCCGTAGCTGCAACCCAGCCCACTAAACCAAACCCTACCCGAACTCTAGTCTCCATAATTTGTTTCAGAATTTCCGGAGTCGTATCGATTTCCTTACATGCTATAGGGTGCAACTCTCGAGTCTCTTCATTAAGAAGATAAATTCGGCAACCATAGGCTGAAAAGAGTTCGATAATCGTATCAACGACTCGTTCAGTTAATTGTTTAAGGTCTAAAGTGCTCGTAAGGGAATGCGAAACACTCGATATGGCATTTCGCTCTTCAGAATAACGCTGGATTTTGCGCATGTTTTCAAATTCATAGTTGATTATAAGCCCGGTCATGAGAAAACCGATGGATCGTACGCCCCAAAGCCAATATGCATTCTGTAGGGAACTGGAATCTTGCATGAATAGAGAAAAAAGAGAAACTATGATAACTGTAAGAATGGTTGCTCCACGTGAGCTATGGAGTGCTACCCATACTACGATTAGAAATAGTATGGGAGTAATAAAGGAACTCGATGCATGCTTAAATACAATGGAGATGATAATCAGAAGCCCAATTATAATAGGCAAAACCATTCGGTTGTATTTATGGTTTATTTGTTCTAAGGTAGACAATCCAAGCACTCCTTTAAAACCAGATTAAGAAATCTGGAAGGCCCTATTAGTTAGGTGAAAAACTAATTCATTAAAATTACGCCCTAAATGTGATAATTGTTAAAAAATTCGTACTATATTATATTCGAGTTCAAGCCGAGGAACTCCTTCTTTTATTACAAAAATATACAAATTACTAAACTTACTTACCAATTTAGGATATATTTAGACTCTAATATAAAGAAGCTATTCTAATGCGAACCCCTGACCTATAACTTCTGTTGCATTTTGAACGATTAAAAAGGATTGAGGATCTTCTTCCCTAACAATTCGCTTCAAATGAGCAAGTTCGGACACACTCACAACACAGATGAGAACATTTTTATCTGCAGAGGAATAACCACCATGTCCGTCAATAATGGTAACTCCTCTTCCTAAATCTTTTAAAATACGTTGGATTAAAGTTTCCAACTGGTTAGAAATGATGATTACAGATTTAGCAGGAAGACCGCTCTGAATCACATCGACAGTTTTACTGAAGGTGAACATAGAAACGAGAGTGTAAAGAGCAATCTTAGGTCCTAGTATCGCCCAGGAAATCAAGATTATCAAGGCGTTTATCGATAGCATCGTTGTCCCCATAGACCATCCAAATCGACGTTGTATCACCTTTGCGACAATATCCGTTCCACCAAGACTTCCCCCCAGGCGGAAAACAATACCGGAACCCACACCCCCAAGAACACCTCCGTACAAGGCTCCAAGAAAAACATCGTCAAAAGGTAGGGGTTGAATTCCCTTTAAGATATCCAAAGCCAAAGAAAAGATAATTAGACCATAAAGAGTTTTATAGACAAAAAGACGATTGACTCCCCTCCATCCAAGGACGAATAAAGGGATATTAAGAATAAATGTCATTACTCCGATAGGAAGACCCAAAGTATAAAAGAGAAGCAATGCGATACCGCCGACTCCACCCCCGCCCAGTCCAGCGTGCACAATAAATCCCTGAACGCTATAGGCAGAGAGAATTGCTCCGAAGGCAATCCCTAGTAAATTGCCAACTTTAGTAATAAATTTCCACTTACCCAATTGATATCCTCCCTTTGAAACGAGTTTGTGGACAAATGTACATGAAGTATAGATTTATAAGGCTATTATATGCCTAACTTGGGGGTAATTCAATTTAGAAGATTGGCTTTTTTAACATGGGATAGAAAATATAAAAATGAAAGCTTGCGAATTTTTAAATCCGCAAGCTTTCATTTTTATATACCCACTGAAAAACTGAAAAACTTCGTAATTTTGATGACTAGGGGAAATCTTAAGCACTTTAATGTGGCGAGTTTACTGACGGTATTTCCTTATGGACTTGAAGATTCCAAAGACAATACCTCCAAGAATTAGATACGGTAGAGTATAAGCAACTCCAACAAGGAGATAATTCAAGCCATTCCAGGTTGAGCTTAGCGTTTTCAGCACTGCATCATGGGCTGCTTGCCAAGTCTTAGCCCAAGAAACCGGCTGCCAAGGGTCATTGATATTGACTGGGTTCGGAGTCGTCTGGAGATTAATCGAAATCGTTGAATAGGATACTTCATGATCCCAGAGCTTAAGTTGCCCTTTGAGCTGTTCAATCTGAGTCCGAATATTGCCCAGGTAACTCTCAATTTTAAGAATATCTTCTACAGTATGGGCCTCTTTTAGAATTTCAAGGTATCGTGTTTCTTGGGCCTCTAAACTTCGTAAACGTGTGTCCGCATCATAGTACTGATTGGTAATGTCATTCGCAGTGATTTGCTCGTTTAAGACTTTCCCGTAGTCTGGGAGAACTCCTCGGAAGCCCTCAAGTTGGGTCGAGGGAACTTTCAGCCTCACATGGGCGGAAGAATTACTTTGGTACTGATTCTGTGAAGATTCAACGATATATCCCCCGCGGCTCTTCACATCCTGAATGACTCTTTCGAGCGCTAGGTTTACATCCTCGACCTGGAGACTCGCATTTATATTATACGTAATTTTACGAGTTAAACCCTCATCAGCGGGTGGCATCTGCGGTTGAGGTTGAGGCATACTGGGGGCAATTGCTGTCGAGGGTGCTTCTACTTTACTTTCAGCGGCCCCGTTCACAGGAGGGTCTCCAGCAGCGGGGCCGCTTATTCCGAATCCTGAATCCGTAGGTGCCGTGGGTGCCACAGACTTTGGTGAAGCTTGATTTGCCATATCATAGGATCCAGTAGCCCTTTGCGGCATACTTTCAGAATGAGAAGCTTTTCCCATCATGCCCAGTGGGAGATTGAGGAACCCATTCATCCCCACCTGCCCTATGAAAACGATTAGGACGAGGGCTATTACAGGAACAGCGAATTTCCATTGCCAACGCCACCAAAGAGATTTAAGTCCCCTTAGAACCCGTTCACGGAAAGTCTCAGGGGCATTATAGGGTGATTGAGGTATTTCTAAGCGCTTTGAAGATGTCTCTGGTTGCAAAATCCGTTTTTCCTCTTCATGGATTTTTTCCATAGCAAGTTGTTTTATTCGTTCTTTTTCTTCGAGACCTGGACCAACATTGTTAAAGAATAATTTCATACGTTCTAAGTCGCCCTCCTGTTCCCAGAGGGTGAATACATCTTTTTTCATCATCGACTTGTACCCCCTGCATTCTCCATTCCATAAAATTTGCGGAAGCTCTTCTTAGCGCGATACAGGAGACTGTCAACGGCTTGCTGAGTTATGCCTAGAATTTGAGCAACTTCAGCTGCACTAAATCCCTCGACAAGCCTAAGCTGGATCACCGCCACTTGTGGCTCAGACAACTTAGTGAGGGTATCACCAACACTGAGTAAAGTTATCAGTTGCTCACTATGGTCCTCTGTAGCGTGAGCTGATTTTATATCTTCACTTAAGGAAATGACAGGAAGTAACTTTCCCTTACGTATCCGGTAAAAATCTGCAACATGGTTGTAGGCGATTCGAAGTGTCCATGATTTCAAAGAGCTTTTTCCTTCGAAATTAGGCAGGGCCCGCCAGACCTTAGTTAGAATCTCAGCGGTCACATCCTCTACTTCACTTTGGGGAATGCGTATGCGAACGAATCGGTAAACTATTGGGAAAAGCTGTTCATAAATCTCATCAAAAGAGTCCGTTGGCACGGTGGGCAAACCTCCTCTCTCTTTCTGACCTTATTAGACGGGGGTGAGCGTATTAATCTGACGCTCAAAATCTATAAAGTCTAATTCTTTATCTCAAAAGAAAATCCTGCAGTTAGCAGGATTTTGGTTCATTTAGAATTCAATAAACTGTAGTGTTTAAAAATGAATATAGATCTTAAGATTGCGAACGCATTCTTAGCAATGAGCTATTGGGGAATATCTAACTTCTTGCTTGTCGCTCCGATATTTCGAATTTTGGCTTCAACATCGACTTCAATGTCCGCTTCACGAAAGCGATCTCGCCAATCGGTAGCAATTTCCTGCCAGGCACTTGGATGAAAGCGATGAAGCCTTTCGGTTAGGCCTAAAAAATCCGAATCGTATTCTTTTGCTTTGGTTATCGTTTACAGCGCAATTTTCCGAATCCCCTCTTCGGCAGCCGCTTCTAAAGCGGGTATTTCTTCAGGGTCTAGCGGGATTTCGTTATTTTCATAGATTACCCCATCAGCTTTTCTATGGTAAAGTGGGGCTTCCCTTCGATGAGTTCTGATTTTATATTACTTATGGAATCATTCAACCAATAGTTAAAGAGTGTTCCATCCTTCGTTGTCGAAATAGGAATTTGCGCGCTGCTTAATTTCTGAACAATAAGAAGATATCCTAGTGTTTCTTCTTGATCTCACTTGTAACCTTCAAATCACCCAATTCAATTTATAAAAGCGGTGAAAGAAGCCGAGCGTTTGCCTCCTGCATTTTCTGCCAAAGAGGACGGTTCACATGATCTTCCCTATTTAACTGAATACTATCCCTTAAATCTCGTCTAAAATCTTGGTTCAACCTTTCCGTCAACTGTGAAGAGTAAATCATGGCACTTAATTCAAAATCCACTTGAAAGCTTCGAATGTCAAAATTAGCCGAACCGACGATGCAGATTTGTCCATCTACGGTAACAACCTTGCTATGCAGTATCCCCTTTTGATATCGGTAAATTTCGACTCCAGCGTTCATTAAGTCCTCAAAATATGTGGAAGAAGCCAGATACGGGAGTTTATGATCTGGTTTCCCTTGTACAAGTACTTTGACTTTAATCCCACTGAGTGTTGCTGATTTTAAGGCCATAATCATGCTCTCATCTGGAATAAAGTAAGGGGTCGTTAGTAGTATCTCCTGCTGAGCTGTCGCAAGAATCGTAAAGAAGAGTTCCTTCATGGATTCCTGCTTGGAATCCGGCCCACCCGCTATCACTTGGGTTAATGTTTCTCCGACGGGTTTGATACGTGGATAATAGCGCGCATCGGTAATTTCTTCATGTGTAATGAAGTACCAATCGTTGAGGAAAGTTTCTTGCATCGTCCAGGCACTCTCCCCTTCCAATCGAAGATGCGTATCACGCCAGAAGCCATACTTGGGACTACGCGATAAATATTCATCCCCAACGTTAATTCCACCTAGATACCCTGTCTTTCCATCGATTACGACTAGTTTTCTGTGGTTTCGATAATTCATAGTTCCAATTAATTGGGGAAAACGCAGTGGGAAAAACCAGCCTATTTCAATCCCCGCGTCACTTAGTGCTTTTAAAAATTTCTTCGGTAAATCTCGACTTCCTAATCCATCAAAAATCATCCGTACCTTTACACCCGCTTTTGCTTTCCGAATAAGGACGTTCTGAACGTCTGTCCCTATTTGGTCTGCATGGAATATATAATACTCCATATGGATATGATCTTTGGCAGACTCGAGATCATTGAGTAACGCTTGAAACTTCTCATTTCCGTTCGTGAGAACTGTGATGTGGTTGTTTCGGGATAAAGGAGCAAAGCCACTTTGAAGTAGAAGTCGAACTAAGCGCTTACTTCCGGCTGAACCGTCCTGAAAGAAGATATCTTGCGAGCTAAGCTCTTTTTTCTGGCGGGCTGAACAATGAGGTAAACTCTCCTTTGGGAGGTGCTTTGTCCGAAATAATTTCGACTTAAGCGGTGTACATCCAAAAAGAGCATAAAGTATCAACCCTAAGAACGGCCAGATAGCGAAAATCGCCAACCAGGAAGCAGTCTTTTCGGGATTTTTACTTTCAAGAATTATAATAAGTTGAGCCAGAAGTTGACTTAAGAAGGGCAATAATATAATTAATATAAAATAAATCAACTGCATCACCTTAAGTTTATTTACCATTTTAGACAAGGACGAGTATGCTTGCGGAAGCTGTCACAAGCACTATGTACTTTGGGAAATTAACTTGTAAAATAAGCTTCTGTATTGATCCAAGTATGCCTTCCCGTTAGTATGACAAAAAGGGGTAACTTCAATGCGAAGTTACCCCTTAAAAATTATATTTATTTCATCACTAGTTTTGAAAGTTATTTGGCTGCGGGTTTACTTCCCCGTGCGTAGGCGAAATATCCAAAAATCATTGCTGTGATAATTAAAATTCCAGGGTGGAGATTCGTCATAAACAAGATTGCCAAGGCCACAACCGCAATGCCCCACGTACTTTTAAACTTTTTAGGGAAAGCTTTCTTTCCAAGATCATAGGCTGATTGTGCAATTAGTATAACAACAACTGGTCGGACTGCTGTTAAAGCAGCCTTTAACGCTTGGGTATGAGAGTATCGAATTAGCAAGTCTCCCAAGATTACAACGATAAAGGTCGTGATAAGTGTTCCCAATAAGCCCACAATTGCACCTGGCCACCCCGCAACTCTATAGCCCATATAGGCGGAGAGCTTTGTGGCAATCGGTCCTGGTAAAGAGTTGCCAATGGCTAAGGCATCGGCAAATTCTTCATTCGTTAACCATTTATAGCGCGTAACCGCTTCTCTTTGAATAAGGGGAATCATAGCAGGGCCCCCACCGAATCCTAAATTAGTTGCACGGGCGCAGCCGATAAAGACTTCCCAAAGCTTCTTTAACATTTATGTCTTACCTCCTTTTATCTTCGCCTTCTTAACGGAACACGAAGAGACCAAAAATCATAGAAAGAATAATAACAATTCCAGGGTGTAGCTTAAACTTAAATAGTAGAATCATAGCCAAGCCAGCGATGACCCAACTCCAGAGACTCGGGAAGGCCGTTAATCCCATATCAAACGCAGTTTTACCGACGAGCACTGCAACGAGCGGGCGAACTCCAGTTAAAGCCCCTTTTAGAACCGGGGAATTACTATTTTTCATTAAGAAGTCTGTCAAAACAATGACAAGAATCGTAGTGAGAGCCAGTGTACCAAGTAAGGCAGCAAAGACTCCTAACCAGCCGGAAACGCGATAGCCGATAAAGCCCGATAAAAGTGTGGCGATTGGGCCCGGTAATGAGGTTGTTATCGCTAATCCTTCCGAAAATTCTGCGGTTGTCATCCACCCATGAGCAAGTACTTCAGCCTTAACAAGTGGGATAATGGCTGGGCCTCCCCCGAAGGCTAAGTTGCTCGCGCGAAAGAAGGCAAGAAATAAATCCCAAAGTTGTTCCAATTAAACTCATCTCCTATAAACCTTTATTCAAACTGATATATATTAGGGCATAAATCCTTCGACCGTTTAATATTATAGCAAAGTATGCGGGAATTTAGAATATCTAGAATGTAAAAAGAGTTAACCTTCCTAACGGATTGTTAACTCTTTTTAAGCGTTTTTAATGTAGTGCAGTCAGAAGACTACTGAACATTATACATTCCATGGGACTTCATATAATTGAATAGGCCTTCACCATGTTCTTGTTCTTCTTTTTGGATGTGATTTAAAGCCTGACGCACACTTTTATCTTGGAACTCAAAAATTGAGGTATCATACGTACCCGAGATATACTTTTCTGTTGCGAGCATATCATTGGCTAAATCCGCATCGTTTTGATTAAAATTGCCACTGGCTTGAGATAGCATCCCAGTTGCTTGTCCTGATTGCATTGCTTGATTTTGCGATTGGGCTTGTCCCTGTTGTCCTTGTCCCTGATTCATGCTCGGAACTTGACCACTTAGGATTTGGTTTACTGTGTTAAAATGTTGCTGTTCATGTGACGCATAGTTCTGAAAAAGCTGTTTGAGTTGGGGATCCTGTGCTTCGTTTGAGTACTTATTGTATTTTTGAATACAGAGTTGTTCATGATGTTTGAGATCCTGTAAAAACATTTTTTCTTTTTGGCTTAGTTGACTCAGCATTAAAACACCTCCCTGAATATATTCTAGTGTGAGTAATTCTTTGTAAATTATTCAGTAGTTAGAAATATTTTTTGCGCACCAATTAACTATTCTTTAGTCATTGGGTAATAAATATTTTAAAATTAGACTTTTATCCAAGCACTTGTATGCAACTTTTATAGGGTTAATTACGTAGAATTTATAGAGTGAAAGGTTAGCCATGTTCAAGGAATCGAAATGATATTATTGAGGATAAGGGGGGAAAACGATGGCAATGCGGCTTTTCCGTTCGAGTAGGGAAAAAATGCTTGGTGGTGTATGTGGAGGTTTGGGTGAATACTTCGATGTTGATCCCACCATCATTCGCCTAGGCGTGGTTATCGCTATTTTGGGAGCTGGTTTGGGCTTTTTTGCATATCTCATAGCGTGGATAGTAATACCGGTGAATCCAGATCATAAATACTTATAAGATCAAGATACAAAGTAGCCCCCCGATATTTCGAGGGGCTACTTTGTATAAAAACAGACTGCAATAAACTAAACCTTATATTAATTACTGGAATGGTCAAAATAATGTTGGAGCTATGCATTCTTTACGTTTATTACTGGAGGGAAAGTAAATGTTTCGTATGAACGAGGAACAACAAGAAAAGGTTCTAAAAAATTTTAAAAAAGTTATAAAAAAGCAAAATGCGAGTTTAATTAATAAAGACCTCTACTACCATCTTAACCTTAATTGCAACTTTGTAGCCCATTTCAACCTACAGGGATTTCGTGAAGCCTATAGCGGAGAAAACTTCAGCGAGTTTGTTGAGCAATTCGATCCCAAATCCCCTTTAAGTCAATGGACGGAAGCCCCTGAAATTAGTACTCAATTCGATACTTTAAATCAAGCTTTGGTTCAGTACGTCGAATCTCAAGCGCCTAGAGTTCCTTAAAGCGAATGCGAAATTCATTGACCACGTCTTCGAACGACAGAAACCCTTCATTCTGAAGCATGCGACCATACTTGGCGTGTTTAGCACTAGGATTCGCGACAGTACTCCAGAAGTACTGGATCATACCTTGGGCATTTCTCTGCTTCATGCGAAGACGCAGGCCACGAGTAGCAGTCTTAAATCGTTCTGAAGTAGATGCTGATTTAAGGATTGGTGAAAACATCGTTTCTTCTAAAAAGTCAAGAATTTCCTGTTCTTTGGTCATTAAACATACCCTCCTACCTTCTTTTATAAATATTATGAGACAAGGCTTTTAGGTATGTTATACAATAATATTTTTTGACAAGGGGCTTCGCTATATACAACTTCAAAAATAAGAAAATGGAGTCTAATTACCTTAATATTAGGACTCCATTTTTCCATCATTTTTTTAACTGACTAATGTAGTTTCTCATTTAAAGTCAGTCAGAGTATAATAATTAGTCCATATTTTCCCAGCAAAAGTAGCAACTACAGATCCCATTTCATTGATGATAATTTCTTTTGGATGATAGAGTTTCTCCAATTCAGAAGCAAGGAACTGTGCATCAGTATGTTTAACCATTAGGGAAAATTATAGTTATTATCGCAGAAACCTCAGTCTGTATATACTACTCTGTGTATAAATCTCACAATATTCCTTTGTTTTAATAATGTTTGAAATACAACTTAAATGAGTGCGCTTCCATTTTCCATCTTCTACGAACAATAAATGCCCCATTAACCCCACTTCAATATGATGAAGCCAGACTACTCTCCCCCATCGATGGAGTGAAGTTGGAACATCTGGATATAACAAATCATATACGCCTTCAATAACAGCTACAGAATTGTTCATCGGCATCACTCCTCAAAGAATGGAGTCTATCCTTATTTTACCATGGTCAACAATTAAATAAACAATTAAATAATCCTATTTTCCACACCAATCTATGCACCATCCTAAGTATTGACTCAATACTATGTACTAGGGAGGTGGTGGCATGCCAAACGAGGTGATTGACTCCAGAGACGTAATAATAAGATCAAAAAATGATGATACCTCACTCTCATTACCTAAGGGAACAGGTGATGAAGAGTTGGATAGAGTGTTAGCGATTGCGGGTTATTCCTATGATTCAATGCAAGATATCTTTTTCTCTACTTTGGACCCGTGGCAGAGAAAAGTAGGCTATTGCCGTTTATATGATGAAGCGGCGGCGCCTTTGGGAATGATTATTGATTGTGAACCGATTTACTTTGAATATCAAGGGAAAAAATGGATGATAGGCCTGTGGAAAGGTCAGTATGATCTAGTCACGGGTGGAGAGATTGGTATTTATACAGGGATACTAGATTTCGATATTCCAGACGTGGTTAGTGGGATATTTTATAATGCAGTAAGTAATATTGATTTGTTACAGATGTCTTATACCTTAAAAAAGAACGGTAACCCACTCTTTTCCAGAGAAGGAAAACACTGGTGGCTTACAGGTTTTAAATTGGGTGAGTTTTCTGAGCCTTCAGAATTAGAAATGGACCTTAGCATCACCTTTAAACATGAGCTTATGCGTGATGCCTTTCTCACGGGGCTAAGGAATGCTGGATATACGGATAATTTATTGAAAATCAATGGAAATGTAGTGAGTTTCTTATTTGGCACTCCTCGCACCTCACAACCCATAACACGAACAAAGGAAACTGATCAGTTCATCCAAAGAAAAAATCAACTCTTATGTGAAAAATATACAGAAATTACTAAACCCTATGATACTTTTCCGGATAAGGTTAAAGCTCTTGAGGAACTAGCACCTGAGATCAAAGAACAAATACTTGGCTTTGGCAAAAACAAGAAGATCTATGAGGTGCTTATCATAATCATCATGTTTGGAACGTCTCTAATGTCTTATCTAACAGCAAGTAGAGATACTGACAATTAATCTTTTTGCGTTCTGCATCTAGGATTGTTGAGAGTCGGTGGGCGATGGCAATAGTGCATCGCCCTTTCAAGGCTCTTTTCTATGGAGTAAATCGAATATGAATATCTACGATTTCAGGTTGGTTTCCAATCCGGATGGGGGGTCCCCAGGTGCCATACCCATTGGAGACAATGAGATTAAAGTCTCCTTTTTCTAAAAGCCCCCAATCTTTCGGAAAAATCTTCTGCGTAATATATTGATTAGGCCACATTTGTCCACGATGGGTATGTCCAGAGAGTTGTAGGTCGATTTCTTCTTGGATGGCCTCGTCAATATGGGAGGGTTGATGATCTAAGAGGATAAGTGGGAGGTCTCGATTGAGAGATTCTACAAGTGGATGTAAATCCGAACGCTTTACTCCTCTGTAACGCCCTCCACTTGCATCGTCACGGCCAATGACATAAAAGGAGTCACCAACTTTCACAGCTTCATCACGAAGAACCTTCACTCCCCCTTCTCCTAGATATTTTATGGCCTCCTCGGCGTGACCTCCGATGTATTCATGATTCCCCAGAGAAGCAAACACCCCATATTTGGCTTTAAGGAGTTGAAAGGTGTCGGCCATTTTCTGCTCGGTAAAGATTTCAACATTCTCATCAAGTACATCCCCAGCAAACAAGATTAGGTCAGGGTTGAGTTTATTGACACGTTCTACGAGTCCCGTTAAAGAGGAATTTTGATGGATTGTACCGAGGTGAATATCGGACACCATTACGATATGAAGGTCTTTGATATCACCTGCTTTTTTATTCATGGTGAGTTCGTAACGATGAACTTGTGGATTCAGGGCATTCCATGATCCATAGACAAGGATTCCTGTAATTGTGAGTAGGATGGCGAGACCAAGGACTAAAGGAAAGTATGGATTCCCCTGAATGTTTGCTGGGATTATATGTAAGAAATGATCTAAAAGATGTAGGACTTCAAAAATAAACAAAATAAGAACAAGATAAAACATTGCAGCCATCCAATAAGAACCCACCCAGGCGATAATCCGGTTGAGAATCGTTGGGAGGTAACTTTGAAGTGTACGCCCTAAGATATAAGAAAAAGCAATAAATGCGAAGACGACCCAATAAAACACACGAAAATTGGCTGCATGGGGTAGATATTTAAATAAACCTTGCCAAGCTCTAAGACCAATCCAGAAGTTAATCCCACTATAGATGGCAAGTGCGATAATAATCATTAGAATAATCATAAGACGGATTTGGTCCCCCCTTCAGATGCGTTAATTGCGCAACAATTCTAAAACATAATAGCATATTTTCTACCCGACACCTATTTATCACACTGAACAAATATTTACTTTTCGAGAAATCGCTTAATAATTCCTTCAACTTTATAGTCAGTTCGCAAGTGAAAGAAAAAAACTAATAAAGGGCTATCTCAATTGATTATAAGAAAAGTACTGAAGTATTAAAACATAAAAGGGAAAAGCAAATTGCTTCTCCCTTTTACCCTATGGAAAACATCCGCCTAACTAGCTCGTTCTAAGACAACTTATGTCTTAGAACAATTTAGCCGTCCATATCAGATATTTTCCCATTTAGTAGCGCTCATTAAGCGCTTCTCAATGTCAGCTCGTTGAATATTATACTTTTTACATCATAGATTTGTCAAGAAAGATTTTAATAAGTTAGACGCGTTCCTTAGAATCTACTTTCCCGATTTTATCATTATCATGAGAATCAAAAGGTGGTATCGGGTCACTATTTGTAATATTCTTTTTACGAGTTATGTCTTGGATGTTCTTCTTCTCTTTTGGTTTTGACATGGTTCTCCTCCTTTGAAATCGAAAATTGGATTTCTAAAGCTTAGGATACCCTTTTAAAAAGAAAACTATTTTTGACATCAAGACTACTCCTTGGTATGTTAGAAGTATCCAATCCTGTTAAGCTTTGCTTGCTCGTTGGAATCCTTATTACTAAAATTAAATGATAGGAGGCTTTTACTATGTCATTACCCCCATTTTTAAAAGCAATGGAAAGCTATGATCCTGAATTCGCACAAGCAATGGAGAAAATCGTTTCCCTTTCTCTAATGGAAGGATCTTTAGACCCGAAAACAAGAACCTTAATCGCCTTAGCTTTAGATGCAGCGCATGGGGCGTCAGAGGGAGTTGCGAGCTTGGCTCAGCAAGCTCGTAAGATGGGAGTAACCGATCAGGAAATCTCAGAAGCTTTACGTCTAGCGTATTTCACCTCAGGAAACTCTGTACTAATCTCCTCTTTTGCAGCCTTCACGAATAAGGAGTAAGAATTTGAGTTTATTATCGAGTATAATTTGGCCTCTACTAATTACTTACCTTATACTCAATCTTTTAGCATTCCTTCTTATGGGAAGAGACAAGTCCTTAGCCCGGAGAAAACGCTGGAGAATCCCAGAGGCTTGGTTTTTTACCCTTGCTTTAGTGGGCGGGGCTCCTGGTGTATGGCTTGGCATGCGTTTCTTTCATCATAAAACAAAGCACAATAGTTTTCTTTATGGCGTACCTGCGCTTTTTGTATTGAATTTAGTGGTTGTCGCCTTCGTACTATTGAGATTGTAGATAGACCTCATACGCTTTGATGCCCAACGCATCTCAGTTGCGACAACAGCGACTTCCATCATACCCCGTAGAAAAAACACCCCACTGACGGTCCGTTGCCATTGATCCATTGCTAGGTCAAATTTAGACCAATATTCAGTGTCTAAGGCCGTGGGCATTGATTCATGGCGTTGTGTCAAGCCGATTTGAACGTTATCTCTGAGATCTGCAAGCTTCCGCTTCCCGACAAGTATAACTTCAAGTACACTTTGGAATTCGGGACTAATTTCATCCCCGCTTTGCAAGGGGGAATCGGCCGCTTGACGACGTTTTACCCTTTGACGAGTCATTTCTTCAATGTTTTCCCCACGTTCAATGAATCCCCGAGTGAGTTCTATAAGTCGTTCCATGACCTGAGCCTTATCCTTAGAATTAAATTCTTCTCGTGCATGTTCATAAAGTTCCATTACATATTCAAGCCGAGCCGCTAAATTAGTTGGCTTGGCTTTTTCATATTCATTGAGAGGGGTCGATTCTACAAAATGTTCAATACTTTCATGAAAGAAGATTGAAGAATCATGGTACAAAGAAAACAAATTTTCTTTAAATGTTTTTTTATAGCGTGGTGGTGCTAGAAAACGATTGATGGCGAGCGCGACGACTAAACCTATAAAAATAGATAAGGAGCGCGTCACAGCATGCATTAAGAATTGATTAGGAGGAGCGTCAAGAATAAAGATAATGGAGACAATCCCCAAAGTAACGCTACCCCAGCTAAGACGGTTAGCTATAGCAATAATTAGAATGACGGCTAACCCGATGACAAAAGGATTATTCCCTAGGAGCAACCCGAGTACAACCGCTAGAGCCACAGATACGAGATGGATAGAAATCTGCTCCCAAGCATTTGATAATGCTTTAGTCACAGACGATTGCATATTAATAACGACAGTAATCGCGGCAAACGTAGTGGTCGGAATTTGAAGAAGCTGACAGAGGAGCATAGCCACCGTAACGCCTAAACCCGTTTTTAGAATTCTAGGACCAAACCATCGTAATAAGTTGGAGAGCAGAAGAAATCCTCCCTTACTTACCCATCAAGAAGATGGACGAGTGCGTCATAGCCTTGAGCTCCGAAAAGTGCTCTATTATCCACTATAAAACAAGGAATACTATGGATACCAAGCTCGTGAGCCTCATTACATTCTTCTAAAACGGCTTGCTGATATTTTCGCGAGGTGATAGCCTCTCTGAAAGCAATTGGATCAAGTCCAATTTGTTCTGCTAGGGAAACGAGAACCTCAATGTCATTAATATTCTTTGACAGTTGGAACTGAGCGGAAAAGACGGCATCATGATATTCGTTGACAAGTCTTTGTTCTTCAGCGAATTTCGCACCTTCCAAAGCCCGTCGTGAATGCTTACTTTGGTCATTCCACTTCATTACGACTCCGTATCTTTTTGATATCGATTCGATTATAGCCTTATAGCGAGCCGAACCCTCTTGAGATTGGGCAGGTTGCTCTACCCCCTCGGGCTTAAGCTCAAAGGCTTTCCATTCTACAATTAAGTTTCTTTCCTTGGCCAACTGGTCAAGTGGGATTTTCCCAATCATACAAAACGGTCATAAGAAATCTGAGAACACCGTGATTTTATTTGCCATGGTTTCCCTCCAAGCGAGCTGATTGCTCAAGCAATGTCGAAAAGTTTAAATAGAGTATAGACTTTTTGGGTCATCATGGCAAGTCGCCAGTTTATTAAGTGAGATTGAATCTCTTCCAAATCTATTCACTAAACTCTGACGAGATCCCGGGGAGCGGGACACAAGAATCGGGCGCCCTCATGACCCTCAACAACGAGGGTGTCCTCTACGCCAATTGCTCCTTCACCGGGGAAGACAAACTTTGGTTCAATGGAGATTGTCATACCTGGCTGTAATATTTCTTTAGCACCTTTACTAATCGTAGGAAGTTCATCAAGCTCGAGTCCAATCCCGTGTCCAACAAAGCGAACCTGATTGGAGCCAAAGCCCATAAAGTTTTCCCCATAGGGGGTTTCTTTTTGTACCCAAGCTAGAATCTCATCATAGACTTCTCCAGCTATTTGTCCTGGAAGGAGAGCTTGACGAATTCTTTCTTCGACCACTAAGGAAGTTTCATAGGCTTTCAGGAACTTCTCAGAGAGTTCTCCAAGGACGAGCATACGGGTCGTATCGATTTGATAACCGTTCTTGGCTAAAGCGAGATCCATAACCACCGGCTCACCCGGTTGAATCGGGGTACGAGAGGGTCCCATCGGATGGGCAAAAGAAGCACCCAGACCAGCAATTGGGCCATCAAAATAACTCGGGATGGCTGCCCGTGCACCAGCGACTACTCCTCCCATATGGAATTCAAAGCCAAAACCTCTCGTACGCATCATCGTTTCATGTCCTAGACTTCGAGCCTTTGCCTCAAGATGGCTTTCGAATTCAACTTCAGTGATGCCGGGGCGTAATACGGTGGGCGCATATTTTAGTAGTGCAGAGAAAATTTTACCTGTTTCCTCCATTTGGGAAATCTCCCATTCTGATTTAACAGCTCGAAGGAGACGAATCGAATAGGAAATATCCACAAGCTTTGTCTCGGTAAAAGCTTTTATGTAGCGATTAAAATTAGCAACCGGTAGTACATCGTATTCCATCCCCATAATTTTAGGGAGGGGGTGCCCTTGCGTTGTGATAAGTTCTGGGAGCTTCGAAATTCCTGTCAAAGGAAGCACTTCCCACGAGCATTCTTCCTGTGCTCGTGCTAAATCCCGATAGGCAAGGACCACAGGCTTTCCTTCTCTTGGAATATAGACATGTACGTTCTGGGCTGTTCCTGTAAAGTATAAGGTGTCGGCGCGCTGCACGAAGAGTGCCCCATCAATATCTTGATTACAAAGAATCTCTTGAAAAGCTACTACTCGACGTTTTAATTCTGATGTCGGAAACAAAGTAATCCCCTCCGCATTATTTATCTTCTCTTCTTTATCAGTGGCAAATTAAATCCAGGAGTAGGTTTAACCCAGGGGGTTGGCTTCCCTGGGTTAATTTTCGATGTGATTAGTTCTTATCCTTCTTTTTGGGCTACTCTCTCTGAAATCCACTGAATAATATCACTGGTCGTTGCGCCTGGGGTAAAAAGTGCTTCTGCGTATCCATCCCTAATCAAAGCGTTAACATCCTCTTCTGGCATAGTTCCGCCCCCCATGACAAGTATATCTTCAGCGTCCTGCTCTTTGAGAAGTTGTTTTATGCGAGGGAAAACTGTCATATGCGACCCTGATAGAATACTCAAACCGATAAGGTCCACATCTTCTTGAATTGCTGCTTCAACGATTTGTTCAGGCGTTTGGTGTAGTCCAGAGTAAATAACTTCCATACCAGCATCACGAAGTGCCCGGGCGATGACCTTGGCACCACGATCATGTCCATCTAAACCCGGTTTACCGACTAATACACGAATACGGGTTTGACCCACGTATATCCCCTCCTTAAATAATTCCTACTGCGAATCCCTGAAAAGGAATTTAAGAGTGACTCCATCACATTATTAGAACACTGCCTGTTCCTTGTACTCACCAAAGACTCCTTTGAGTACCGCTACTATTTCCCCTTCGGTCGCGTAGGAGCGTACAGCATCTATTATTTTAGGTATTAGATTATCCGAACCGGTGGCAGCTACTTTTAGGGCATCAAGCGTATTCTGAACGTGTAGGTTATCCCTACTTGCTCTTAGTTCCTTGACACGCCGTGCTTGGCTATACTCGATTTGCGGATCAATCTTCAACAGATCAATCTCAATATTTTCTTGTGTCTGGAACCCGTTAACACCAACAATAATCCGATCTTTACTTTCTATCTCTTTTTGATAACGATAGGCTGCGTCCGCTATTTCCTGCTGGAAGAAGTTTTGACTAATTGCTGAGAGCACCCCACCCCGCTCTTCAATTTTGCGGAAATATTCTTCAGCCCCTTCTTCCATTTGATTTGTTAAAGCTTCCACAAAGTAGGAACCTGCTAGTGGGTCAATAGTATTTACGACTCCGGTCTCATAAGCAAGGACTTGCTGAGTCCTTAAGGCAATTTGGACCGCTTTCTCTGAGGGTAAGGCTAGGACTTCGTCCATGGAATTGGTGTGTAGGGACTGCGTACCACCGAGCACTGCTGCCATGGCTTGATAAGCTGTTCGAATAATATTATTTTCAGGTTGTTGGGCAGTAAGCGAACATCCTGCGGTCTGGGTATGGAAACGTAGGAGCAGACTTTCCTCTTTTTTGGCCCCATATTTCTCTTTCATCCGGCGGGCCCAAATTCGCCGTGCAGCACGGTATTTAGCAATTTCTTCGAAGAAATCTGTGTGAGAGTTAAAGAAAAAGGAGAGGCGAGGCGCAAAGTCATCGACATCAAGTCCAGCTTTAATTCCAGCTTCGACATAGGCAAAACCATCTGCTAAGGTGAAGGCCAGCTCTTGTAGGGCAGTAGCGCCAGCTTCCCTAATATGGTAACCGCTGATACTAATTGTGTTCCACTTCGGAACATTGTCTCTCGAAAAGGCGAAAATATCTGTGATCAAACGGAGAGACGGTTCTGGAGGGAAAATCCACGATTTTTGCGCGATATATTCTTTTAAAATATCGTTTTGAATCGTTCCTGTCAGTTTGTGTGCAGGTACTCCTTGTTTTTCTGCAGCCACAATATACATAGACCATAAAATCGAAGCAGGAGCATTTGTAGTCATAGAGGTACTTACTTTATCGAGTGGGATGTCTTTGAATAGGGTTTCCATGTCTTGAAGGGAGTCTATGGCGACTCCTACTCTTCCGACTTCCCCATAAGCACGAGGATGGTCGGAATCATAGCCCATGATCGTGGGCATATCAAACGCCACACTAAGACCGGTTTGGCCTTGGCTAAGTAGAAACTTATACCGTTGATTAGACTCAACAGCGGTAGCGAAGCCAGCGAATTGCCGCATCGTCCAGAGTCTGCCACGATACATGTTTTTCCGAACTCCCCGTGTATAAGGATATTCTCCTGGGAATCCCAAGTCTCTATCAAAATTAATTTCAGGAGTGTTCTCTGGTGCATAAAGTGGTTCGATTGGGGTACTGGATACGGTCATGAACGGTCCTTTCCGTTCTTTTTTTTCTTGGTAGGATTTTTGCCAGCGCGAAAAATCTTCACTCATCTAATTCTCCTCACCTTTCTTTACGGTCACTCCCCGAATTTCTTTTTCCACCCTATTTATCTATTTAATCCATTTCCCTATATAAATAATTGAAAGACTTTTAAAGGTATAGAAATTAGTCTAATTAATCTTTTTATAAAACTAATTCTCCGATCCGCTTGAGAGAATTCTCTTCCAAATTTTATCGGCAAGTTCGTAAGGATCTTTTTCCTCGTAAAGCTCTCCTTCGTTTCCCCAGTTTGCCCAAGCCTTTTCAAAACTTTGGCGTGCTGTTTCTTCCCAGTTACGCCATACTTCAAGACGAAAAGCTTCCTTTTGTCGTTCTTTATTCTTTCCTGACTCGAGTAAAAAGTTCTGGTGAGCTGTAATTTGCTTGCGGAGGTCAGAAAGCCCACGTTGCTCCATGACACTCGTCAAGACTACTGGCGGGCGCCATGTCTTTTCTCCATTCATGTCGAGCATCATTTGGATATCATTTTTGAGTCGTTCGGCACCGGGTAAATCAGCCTTATTGACGACGAAAATATCAGCAATTTCCATAATTCCAGCTTTAATCGCTTGAATTCCATCTCCTGTTCCCGGATTTAATACCACGATTACAGTATCAGCTAATTCCATGATTTCCAGCTCAGACTGCCCTACCCCAACCGTTTCAAGTATAAGACGCTGGTATCCAGCAGCTTCAAGTATTCTTAAGACATCAACGGTAGAGCGTGCTACACCACCCAAGTGTCCACGTGTTCCCATGCTGCGGATAAATACTCCAGGGTCCGTACCGTGGGATTGCATCCTGATTCGATCTCCTAGAATTGCCCCACCGGAATAGGGACTACTTGGATCTACAGCGACAATCCCAACTTTGTCCTTTTCCTCTCGATAGAGTTGAGTGACTGCCTCAACCAAAGAGCTTTTTCCAGCACCCGGCGGTCCAGTTATCCCAATGACCATTTGTTGGCCGGTTTTCGGAAGGACTTGACGCATGATGTCAACCCGGCCTTGATTATCCTCGACCTGGGAGATTAGTTTAGCAGTAGCGCGCCTTTCTCCCATCCATAGGCGTGCCAGCCAAGAATCCAAATCGTTGATTCTCAAAATTCCATCCCTTCCTTCGCTTCGACCCCATGTTGGTAAGCATGACGTTGCTCTTGCATGATGGTCACAGTATCAGCAAGCGCCAAAATATCCTCAGGTGCATAACGGCCAGTGAGTACGAGATTGAGTCGAACGGGTCGATTCTCTAGAAGGTCTATGACCTCTTTCACAGTGACGAGTTTAAAACCTAAAGCCACTAAAAGTTCATCAGCCACAATCAGGTCGAACTTGTCTTCTTCAAACCATTGGGATAGGATTCCTAGCCCCTCCTGTGCCATCGCAATATCTACGGGATCAGGATTCTCGTAGGAAACGAAACTTTCCCTTCCCGATTGGACGAGTGTTAAATTGGGAAGTTTCTCTGCAATCCTTACTTCGCCATAATTTTTACTCCCTTTCATGAATTGCAAAAAACCAACTTTTTGTCCATGACCCAGTGCCCTAAGGCTAAGACCTAAAGCCGCAGTAGTCTTTCCTTTACCATCACCAGTATACATGAGCAAGAGTCCTTTCATTTATTCACCCCCTCTCTATCATCAAGTACAGAATATTCAGCTAAGTCTAATTAAAAAATCGAGTCCCTTCCTATACTCATGAATTTTATGAAGGGACTCAAAGAATGACAATAGCCTACCGAACTTAGTCAAACCTCAAGAAGTTATAATAATCTAGTGACCCACAAATACCGTTTTCCGTTTTTCTAAAAAAGCGGAACAACCTTCCTTTTGATCATTGGTACTGAAGGTTTGCCCGAAAACTTCAGCTTCATAGGCTTGACCGCTTAATAAATCGACGTTCTGACCTTTAAAAATAGCGCTCTTGGTAAATTGAACAGCAATAGGTGCGCGTGACGCAATTTTCTGCGCCATAGCGAGAGCTTGCGACATAAGCTCTTCAAGCGGATATACACGATTCACTAAACCGATTCGGTAAGCTTCTTGAGCATCTAGGGTGTCGGCTGTGAAGAGAATCTCACTAGCTCTACCTCTTCCAACTAAGCGCGGGAGACGTTGGGTTCCACCAAATCCTGCGAGAAGCCCTAAATTAACCTCGGGTTGCCCAAATTTCGCATTTTCACTAGCGAGTCGAATGTCACAAGCCATGGCAAGCTCGGTTCCGCCCCCTAGTGCAAAGCCGTTAACAGCTGCAATAACGGGTTGGGGAAGGCTTTCTATCAAATTCATTACCTTTTGCCCTAACAAACTAAAGCGTCTACCTTGCAAGGGGGTCATGTCTTTCATTTCTGAGATATCAGCTCCTGCGACAAAAGCCTTTTCCCCACTTCCAGTAAGGATAATGACCCGGACTGAATCATCTATTGCTAGTTCAGTAAAGACGTGGAAAAGCTCTTCTAGGGTTGTACCATTTAATGCGTTTAAAGCTTTAGGTCGGCTTATGGTGAGGATGGCAATTTGATCTCGACGTTCAAGGATAAGATTTTGATATTCCACACGATCTTCCCCTCTCAATTTACAATCATCTATAAATTATCTCTCTACAAGCATGCTAATTCCTTGTCCGCCGCCTATACAAAGGGTGGCAAGCCCTCTGTGACCATTGCGTCGTTGCAGCTCATGAATAAGGGTGACAAGAATTCGGGTTCCTGAGGCTCCGATAGGATGTCCCAAAGCGATGGCACCGCCATTGACATTGGTTTTTTCGGTATCGAGATTGAGTTCTCGAGTGACTGCCAAAGCTTGCGAAGCAAAAGCTTCATTGGCCTCTACGAGATCTATCTCTTCAATTTTCAAGCCTGCTTTTGCCAGTGCCTTACGAGTTGCTGGAATTGGACCTGTTCCCATAATCAGTGGATCTACCCCTGCAGATGCCCATGAGGTAATTTTAGCAAGTACTGGAATACCGAGTTCGTTTGCCTTCTCCCCTGACATGACAACAACGACTGCGGCACCATCATTAATTCCAGAGGCATTTCCAGCGGTAACAGTACCCTCATTTTTGAAAGCTGGGCGCAGTTTACCTAGTGTATCAGAGGTGGTTCCAAAACGCGGAAACTCATCCTGACTAATAACTATAGGAGCACCTTTCTTTTGTGGAATCTCTACAGGGACGATTTCTGCAGAGAAGGTTCCCGCTTTAATAGCAGCTTCAGCTCGATTTTGGCTTCGGAGTGCTAGAACATCCTGCTCCTCACGTGTAATCTCATATTGTTCAGCAATATTTTCTGCTGTAATTCCCATATGGATATCATGAAAGGCATCGGTTAGCCCATCCGCAATCATGGTATCGACTAAGGTGTCATTTCCCATCCGATAGCCGTTTCTTGCTTTTGGGAGCGCATAAGCAGCAGCAGTCATACTTTCCATTCCTCCGGCGACAATCACTTCAGCATCACCGGAAATAATAGCTTGGGCTGCACAGACTACCGCTTTTAGACCCGAACCACACACCTTACTCACTGTCCAAGCAGGAACTTCCTGTGGAATTCCAGCTTTAATCGCAGCTTGCCGAGCGGGATTTTGACCCATGGCAGCACTAAGGACGTTCCCCATGATGACTTCTTCGACTTGTTCAGGGTTAATTCCGGCTCTTTTTACGGCTTCTTTGATAACAATTCCTCCGAGTTCTACCCCTGTAAGTCGCCCTAGTGATCCTCCTAAAGCGCCAATAGGCGTACGAACTGCGCTTACGATAACAACCTCTTTCATTTTTCGACCTCCTTCATGACTCAAATCTTCTGTACAAGAATCTCAGCAATATCAAGAGCCTTGACCTTTTCTCCGACCTCGCGGGTAGCAATACCGTCACTAATCATCGTCAGGCAGAACGGGCAGGCAGTTCCGACGAGTTCTGCACCAACAGCTAGGGCTTCGTCTGTCCGCATGACATTGATTCGCTCCCCTTCATGCTCCTCTAGCCACATCCGACCGCCACCGGCACCACAGCAGAAGCTTTTCTCTTTGGTGTGGGACATTTCTTGAACCTGTAGTCCTGCACTCCGGAGAAGTTCGCGTGGTTCGTTGTAAATTTTGTTATAGCGACCGAGATAGCAGGAATCATGGTAGGTCATCCGGGTAGAGTCTGAACCTTCGGCTACTTTGTTCAGTTGGAGACGACCGGACGTTAGAAGTTCACTCAGATACTCTGTATGGTGGATGACTTCATAATTACCACCAAACTCAGGATATTCTTGCTTAAGAATGTTAAAGCAATGAGGACACTGGGTTACAATCTTTTTGACACCATGGGCATTCATGACTTCTATATTCTCCTGAGCAAGGGAATAGAAGAGATATTCATTTCCTAACCGCCGAGCGGAGTCTCCACAACATTTTTCTTCGTTGCCTAGAATGGCAAAGTTGACCCCAGCTTGCTGGAAGATCTTGACTAACGCTGCCGTTACTTTTTGGTTGCGAGCATCAAAGGCCCCTGAACATCCTGGCCAGTAAAGGATTTCAGCCTCTGGATTTTCCTCCATCGTCTGAACCCCGAGACCCTTCAAGAAGTCTGCTCGGGTACTCCAACCAATTCCCCAAGGGTTACCATTGTTTTCCATATTTCGAAAGGCGAGTTGAGCTTCCGAGGGGAAGCGGCTCTCCATTAAAACAAGATTTCGCCGCATATCTACGGTTTTGTCTACGTGTTCGACAAATATGGGGCATTGTTCTTCACAGGAACGGCATGTCGTACAGGCCCAAAGATCGTCCTCAGGAATCACTTCCCCAATCAGAGCTCGGAGACCTAATTCCACTTCGCTTGGCATTTCAACCGGTGTCGAGATAGCCACATCACGGGACATTTGAGCTGATGCAGCCGCCACTTCTACCCCCAACTGTGCAGTTGTCCTTTTTGAAGCGTCTTGAAGTGCTTTTCCCGTCTCATCAAGGTAGACACGCATGTCCTGGATGATTTGCTTTGGATTTAAATGTTTACCGCTAAGGTAGGCCGGGCAATTATCCTGGCAGCGTCCGCAGCGTAAACATGCATCCGTATTAAAAAGGGTCTTCCAGCTAAACTCGCGAAGTTTACTCTTACCAAAGGTTTCAAGGCTTTCATCTTCAAAATCGATTTTTTCCGGGATTCCGATAGGTCCACGCTTGCGAAAGAATTGATTCGCAGGCGCGAGGACAATATGGAAAAGTTTGGAGTATGGAAAATACCCGATAAATACCATGACCAAGACGAGATGAAACCACCAAAGAAAACGATGAAATCCAAGGAGTGCTTGCTCACTGAGGCTTCCTTGGAGTAGAGGAGCGAGCGCATATCCAACAAAGGCATAGGCACCCCAGGGATCTGAGACAAGAGCCATACGCACTCCTTGGATGATGAAGCCAGTAATAAGAATCAGAAAGATTATTGCTAAGACCCATGCGTCATCCCTCTTATTATCTAAACGATCTGGCCGGGTGACATAACGACGCCAAGCTGCCATGAGAATCCCGAGGACTGCGAAAACTCCGAAGGCATTTGCACTGACTTTAATAAATAGGTAGAGACCACCATGAAAGAGGTTTATTCCGAAATCAGCCTGAAGGGCAACAATCGTAGTAGCAAATACCAATAGCACAAAGCCCCAGAAAATCAGGAAATGCATGATGCCAGGATAACCCTCTTTTAAAATACGTTTATGCCCAAAGCCATAAACAAAGATATCGGTTATGCCCTTTTTGACTTCTTGCCAGCGATTTTCAGGTTGGCCCAATCGCCAAAGACGATAACGTTTATAAAAACCATAAACAAAAACACCCAAGGCGATTAAAAACATGGGATAAAGAAGCCAATGTCCTTGAATGTTCCAATAAAGTTCACGAGTAGCCATAGTATTTTCCTCCTTTCCTTTTTCCTGGTCTGATTGGAGCACAACTTTTAGGCAACGCCCCTTTAATAATGCTAAAGCGAATTTCTGAAAAGAAGAGGGTGAACTCCCGCTTTCAAGAGGTTTAAGGGGTGGGTGAATTCCCGCTCACTTCGTTTTCAGAGGAAAATCATAGTTATTCGTTCACTAATTTTTTAAATTCTTGAGTAAGGAGGGGCACGACCTCAAACAAGTCGCCAACGATTCCATAATCTGCGACATTGAAAATGTTCGCTTCGGGATCTTTGTTGATTGCAACGATAAATTTTGAGGAGCCCATCCCCGCTAAGTGTTGAATTGCTCCGCTTATTCCACAAGCAATATAGAGGGTTGGAGAAACAGTTTTCCCAGTTTGACCCACTTGGAATTTATGTTCACGCCAACCCGAGTCCACGGCGGCACGGGAAGCACCAACTGCAGCACCTATCACATCTGCAAGTTCTTCTATGAGAACGTAGTTCTCCGGTCCCTTCATTCCACGGCCCCCAGAGACGATGATGTCAGCTTCAGTGAGCTCAGGTCGCTTCGATGCGGCTATAGCGATCTCCTTAACAAGGGCCTGTAAATCACGAGGATCGATTGCAACACCTACTTGGTGAACCTCCGCCTGACGTGAAGTATCAGGTTGAGCAACTGGGAAGGTATTAGGACGAATCGTCGCGAGAACGGGGCTTGAGACACTCCCTACATTGGCAAGTGCCTTCCCCGCATAGACTGGGCGTGTGAAGGTCAAAAATTTGCTGGGGTCTGTTGCCATTGCCGTGCAGTCAGAAGCTAATCCAACCCCAAGGCGCTGGGCTAGACGGGGAGCTAAGTCTTTCCCAATCGCTGTATTTCCCATGAGGAAAGCCTGAGGTTCTTTGTCGCGAATAAGAGTGCTTAGGGCAGAGGTATAAGCACCTGTAGTATAATTTGCGAGTTTAGAATCCTCTAAAACGTAAACTTGATCGGCACCGTAAGAAGCGACTTGCGAAGCAAGATTTTGAATTCCTTCTCCAGCAATTACGGCAGCGAGTTCGATACCTAACTCATCCGCAATTTTTCGTCCTTGACTTAAAAGCTCTAAAGAGACTTTACGAATTTGCCCATTCCGTTGTTCTATAAAAATCCAAATTCCTTTTGGCATAAACTACCGCTCCTCTAATTTTATTTCCTGTTAAATCACTTTCGCTTCTTCCCTCAGGAGTCGAGCAAGTTCACGAGCAGCAACTGCAGCATCACCTGGAATCTTTCGTCCTCCTTGGCGTGGTGCCGGTAGCATGTAGCTTTCTGTTCGCATCTGAGGAACAAGATCTGAGGCAGTTAATCCCAAATCACTGAGTTTCAAGACAGTTAAGGGTTTCTTCTTGGCTTTCATAATTCCAGCAACCGATGGATAACGTGGCTCATTCAATCCTTTTTGAGCAGTAAACACTGCAGGAAGACTTAATTCAAGAGTCTCTGTACCACCGTCTATTTCACGAGTAGCTGTCACTTGGTTTCCGCTTAATTCTAGTTTTAAAACACTGCTGACGGAGGGAAAGCCTAGTTTATCAGCTAGACGAACTGCGACTTGTGCTGAACCATCATCGATTGCAATGCGTCCGGCCAAAAGGATATCACAAGGAACATCTTTTAAGGCTTGGGCGAGAACTTCTGCAGCTGCCCATTCATCAAGGTCCTCCAGGCTCGAATCACTTACGAGAATCGCTTTATCTGCCCCCATCGCAAGTGAAGTACGCAAAGCCTCTTGAGCCCGCTCACTCCCTAAAGAAACAACTGTAACTTCTCCCCCAAACTTTTCCTTGAAGCGAATGCCTTCTTCTAGAGCGAATTCATCATAAGGATTTATAATGAGATTTACTCCATTGGAGTCGATTTTTCCCTGGCCATTGAGGACAATCTTTGCTTCTGTATCGAAAGTTTGCTTGATACAAACTACAATATTCATATTCGTTCCTCCTTGTCTATTATTGCTAGGAAAGAGTCTTCAATTGGTGGCGAAGTACCCACGAGTAATTCGCCACCACGAAGCATCGTTCTTGAATTTGAGTCTTACTCCTTCAAAACATGGCCGCTAATAACGATCCGTTGAACTTCACTGGTCCCTTCGTAGATTTCGGTAATCTTAGCATCGCGCATCATGCGTTCAACCGGGTATTCGCGTGTATAACCGTATCCTCCATGCATTTGAACGGCTTGCGTAGTGACCCACATAGCTGTTTCCGAGGCATGAAGTTTTGCCATAGCAGATGCTTTGGATACCGGTTTGTGTTGGGTAGCTAGATAGGCGGATTGATAAACAAGGAGGCGTGCTGCTTCAATCTGGGTTGCCATATCGGCAAGCTTAAATTGGTTAGCCTGGAATTGAGCGATAGGTTTGCCAAACTGCACTCTTTCCTTAGAATATTTGAGAGCTTGCTCGTAAGCGCCTTGAGCAATCCCCAAAGCTTGAGAAGCAATGCCAATCCGGCCAAAGTCCAAGGTGACCATAGCAATCTTAAAACCTTGACCTTCTTCGCCGAGGAGGTTCTCAGCTGGAACTCGAACGTTTTCAAATACAAGTTCATAGGTAGCAGAGGAACGAATTCCCATCTTTTTTTCCTTCTTGCCGAAGGTAAAGCCTGGCATCCCCTTCTCCAAGATAAAGGCAGCGATTCCCTTATTTCCTTTGCTCTTATCCATTTGCGCCGTTACAACATAGGTATCTGCTTCGTAGGCATTAGTGATGAAGATCTTGGAGCCGTTGATAACATAATCATTTCCATCTTTTACAGCGATTGTACGAGTACCGGAAGCATCAGAACCAGCCATAGGCTCGGTTAGTCCAAAAGCCCCAAGTTTTTCTCCCTTTGCTAAGGGAACAAGATATTTTTGCTTTTGCTCTTCTGTTCCAAAAAGATAGATTGGGTTACAACACAGACTAGCGTGTGCGGAGACGGTAACTCCCACAGATGCATCGACCCTAGAGAGTTCTTCTACGGCAATTGCGTAGGATAGATAGTCTGCTTCTACACCGCCGTACTTCTCTGGAAAGGTAATTCCGGCGAGGCCCAGCTCTGAGAGCTTGTTCCAAAGATCGCGTGGAAACTCTTCTTTTTCGTCGCGCTCTTCTACTCCTGGGGCACACTCTTTCTCGGCAAAATCCCGGACCATTTTACGCATCATGATATGGTCTTCACTTAAATCAAAAATCATTTTCATCGACTCCCTTTTTTCTATTTCATATTTTTATTTGTATAAACTAACTGGAAAGGCCCGAAGTAAGGAACGGTCTTGACCGTTCTAGCCTAAGACAAAAACTTTTATATTAGGTTCATCGTCCGAGCTTTAGAACGAAGTTCTTCCCTAAAATCAGGATGGGCAATGTTGATAAGTTCCTGCGCTCTCTGCTTTAATGTCTTACCACGAAGATTTGCGACCCCATATTCTGTCACCACATAATTAACATCATTCTTACTCGTCGTCACGACCGAACCCGGAGAAATCGTAGGCACAATCCGAGAGATTGTTCCACTTTTTGCTGTTGAGGGTAAAACGATAAAAGATTTCCCTCCATTTGAGCGGTTAGCCGCTTGAACAAAGTCCACTTGTCCACCTGTACCACTATAAGGCACAGGTCCAAAGCTTTCCGAGTTGCACTGCCCCATCAGGTCGATCTCAATGGTGGCATTAATACTGACAAGGTTATCGTTCCGGCAAGCCAAAGCAGGGTCATTTGTAAAGTCTACAGGATGCATTTCTAACATCGGATTGTTATCCATAAATTGGTAAAGTCTTTTCGAACCGAGTGCAAAGGTCGCGAACATTTTCCCTGGAAAGTAATTTTTCCTTCGGTTTGTTACTACACCACATTCCACGAGGGAAAGAATTCCATCTCCAATCATTTCAGTATGAATACCCAAATCCTGTTTGTTCTTGAGTTGTTGAACTACTGCGTCTGGAATGGCTCCAAAGCCAATCTGTAAGGTATCCCCGTCCTTAATCATATCGCCTACGAACTGTCCTATCTGTTCTTCCACCCGACCAAGCTTGGGGAGCCCTACTTCAAATAAGGGGGCTTCACTCTCGACAAGGGCAGTAACCTCGGAAATGTGAACCAAGCAATTCCCATGCACAAAAGGTACATTAGGGTTAACCTCTAGAATAACTGCACGGGCCTTCTTTAGCGCTACCATGGTGTAATCCGTACCTAGACTAATTGAGAAATAGCCATGTTTATTCATTGGGGAAGCCATAGCAAAGACCACATCCACGGGAATTAGTCCTTGCGCCATAAGTTTGGGAATCTCATAAAAATAATTTGGAATGAAGTCTACCCAACCGTCTTTAATCCCTGCACGTGAAGGCCCACCTAGAAATAAGGAAACATGTCGAACATTCTCTGCAGTCTCGGAATCGTAGTAATCGTACTTCTGTAAAGGTAAAATCTGAAGGACTTTCACATCACGAAATTCTCGACGGTTGTGTGAAAGTGCATGAAGTAATGTAGGCGGTTCACCTACCCCGACTGGAACTGAAATAAAATCTCCATCGTGAATGAGTTTAATGGCATCACCTGCCGACAACACCTTGGATTTGTATACTTCCTGAGCTTGAACCATGGAATTCCCCTCTCTCTCTGCATTACTCCTCTACGCCCTCTTTACCCCATTTTCTATCTAAGACCCTTAAATAATTTAGTAAGAAAAGAAACCTCTACCCGTTTTACGGCCAAGCCAGCCTGCTTTCACATATTTCCGTAAAAGAGGGCAAGGACGGTACTTATCTCCCAAACCTTCATGAAGAACGTTACAAATTGCGAGTACTGTATCTAAACCAATGAGGTCTGCTAAGGCAAGTGGGCCCATAGGATGGTTCATTCCGAGTTTCATTACATCATCGATAGCTTCAGGTTTCGCGATCCCCTCATTTAGGGTCCAGATGGCTTCATTAATCATAGGGATAAGGATACGATTGGCCACGAAGCCGGGGGCATCATTGACTTCAACAGGGGTCTTACCCATTTCTCTACTTAAATCTTCAATCTCTTTATATACTTCGTTACTCGTTGCCAGTCCGCGAATAATTTCTACGAGCTTCATGACTGGTACCGGATTCATGAAATGCATACCAATAACTTTCTCAGGACGTTTTGTACAAGCGGCTATTTCGGTAATCGGCAAGGACGAGGTATTGCTAGCTAAGATAGTGTGTTCAGGGCAAACTTCATCGAGAGTTTTGAAAATCTGGGATTTGATCACCATATTTTCGACGGCAGCCTCAACTACTAGATCGGCGTTAGCTGCATCGTGTAAGGAGGTACTGAGTTTGAAACGTTTTAGAATAGCCTCTTTTTCCTCAGCTGTCATTTTCCCCTTTTCTACATTGCGATTCAGGTTTTTCTCGATTCCGTTAATACCCCGTGTAACAAACTCGTCCTTGATATCATTTAAGATAACCTGATACCCAGCCTGAGCAGCGACTTGGGCAATCCCAGAGCCCATTTGCCCTGCTCCAATCACCATAATGGTTTTCATGGTTCTACTCCCCTCTCTATTTCCTAAGATGCTTCGCAATGACTACGCGCTGAATTTGATTAGTTCCTTCATAGATTTGGGTAATTTTGGCATCTCGCATATACCGCTCCACTTTATATTCCTTGGTATAGCCATACCCTCCAAATATCTGTACAGCATCCGTCGTGACTTTCATTGCTGTGTCTGTAGCAAACATCTTCGCCATAGAGGCTTCTTTACTGTAAGGGAGTCCTGCAACACGTTTGGCAGCTGCTTGATAGACGAGTAAACGTGCGGCTTCAAGCTGAGTTGCCATATCTGCAAGCATGAATTGAATCCCTTGGAAATTCACAATAGCTTGTTTAAACTGGACCCGCTCTTGTGAGTACGCTAAGGCAGCCTCAAATGCGGCCTGCCCAATCCCTAACCCCTGAGCCCCAATTCCAATCCGTCCACCATCAAGTAAAGACATAGCGACTTTAAAACCTTGTCCTTCTTCACCAAGGCGATTTTCTACAGGGACAATGGCATCCTCAAAAATCAGTTCACAGGTAGCTGAACCATGCAGTCCCATTTTCTCTTCTTTTTTTCCGATGACAAAACCAGGAGTATTCGCATCCACAAGGAACGAGGTGACCCCATGTGGTCCCTTAGATCGGTCTGTTGAAGCCATGACGGTATAAACTCCAGCGTGTCCTGCGCTAGTGATAAATCGTTTACTTCCATTTAGGACATAATGGTCGCCTCTACGCTCTGCTGTCGTAACTAAGCTTGAAGCATCAGATCCGGAATTAGCCTCTGTAAGAGCGAAGGCTCCAATTATTTCACCCCGTGCAAGCCTGGGGAGGTATTTTTGCTTTTGTTCTTCCGTTCCATAGTAGAGAATCGGAAAGGTCCCCACTGAGGTATGTACCGCGAGTATGACAGCCGTAGAGGCACACCCACGAGCAATTTCCTCAATCGCGAGGATATAGGATAGAAAATCCGCTCCAGCTCCCCCGTACTCCTCCGGTATAGGAATTCCCATAAGACCAAGTTCTCCCATTTTCCGTAGCAAGGCTTGCGGATATTCGTGGGTTTCATCTGTGATTACAGCTTGTGGAATGACTTCCTCCTCTACAAAGTCTCGTACCATTTTTTGCATCATAAGTTGATCGTCTGATAGTCTAAAGTCCATATTTCGCCCCCCTAACTCATTCTCTTTAATCTACTCACCATAAACCTCTAGCAAAATAGCATCTCCTTGTGCTGCCCCGCTGCAGATAGCGGCTATTCCTAAGCCACCGCCCCGGCGGCGCAGTTCGTAGATGAGTGTCATAATAATGCGAGCTCCACTGGCCCCAATAGGGTGGCCAAGAGCAATTGCACCTCCGTTTACATTTACCTTCTCTGGATTCCAACCGGTAATTTTTTGACTCGTCAGTGCGACAGCGGCAAAGGCTTCGTTGGCTTCAATTAAGTCAATATCGCTGATAGACATCCCTTTTTGACTTAGAAGTTTATTAATTGCCAGCCCTGGAGTTGTAGCGATGTAAGCGGGTTCTTGACCTACGGTAGCATGTCCAAGGATTGTGGCTAATGGTCTTTTGCCAAGGGCTTGGGCTTTTTCCTCGCTCATGAGTACCATGGCTCCTGCTCCATCGTTAACCCCTGGTGCATTCCCAGCAGTGACAGTTCCGTCAGTGACAAAAATAGGGGGAAGTGCACTAAGCTTCTCAAGGGTTGTGTCTCGACGCGGTCCTTCGTCTACTGAACAAATCTTGGGTTCCCCTTTTTTTTGAGGAATGCTCACAGGAGCGATTTCGTCCGAGAATTTCCCTGCTTCTATCGCTCGTGAAGCTAGAGTCTGAGAACGCAGGGCAAATTCGTCCTGCTCTGCTCGCGTGATTCCGTATTCTTTGGCTACGTTCGAGCCATGAACGGCCATGTGCACATTATGAAATGCACACCACAGTCCGTCATTCAACATAAGGTCAATGACGCTGTCATTTCCCATACGATAACCAAAGCGAGCTTTCGAGAGTGCGTAGGGAGCATTTGACATGCTTTCCATTCCCCCTGCGACGATAATTTCTGCATCACCAGCTCTGATTATCGTTTCCCCTAAGGTCACGGCACGAAGTCCGGAAGCACAAACCTTGTTAATTGTCTCGGATGTGACCTCGTAGGGTAGACCTGCTTTTAGGGTCGCTTGACGGGAGGGAACTTGCTTAGCCCCTCCTTGTAAGACCATCCCCATGAGCACGTTATCCACCTGATTACCCGATAAGTCAGCGCGTTTTAGTGCTTCTCTGATAACATGAGCACCCAGGTCTACGGCTGGCACTTCTTTGAGAGATCCACCTAAGACCCCAAACGGGGTTCTCGCAGCGCTAACCACCACAGTTCTCCGCATTCAGTTTCCTCCTTGTCCTAATGTGCAATTATTATGAATTTTTTAAATTATCTAAAATATAATGCAAGAACTATGCCATCTGTTAAGAAATACCAACTTGTTAGACTAGACATCTTAGCAAAACAGTCCTCAAACTTAGGATCAGTGGCCTTAACGCTATAAAAGTAAGAAACATATTTAATTTTTGATTTGAGTTTTTTTCTAAGATTGTGCTTGTGAGGTTAAATTACATATGTCGCCTATCGAGGACAGTATATGCTTGAAAACTATGCTTTTAGGTTTATAACGGCCACTTTTTAATAACTGTCGCAAAAAAGAGATAGCGTCTCAAAATGAAGACACTATCTCTTTAGGATTAATGAATATGCTTTCTTACTCTATAATATTGAGTTTAGTCATCTTTTTATAAAGAAGCGAGCGATGAATTCCAAGGATTTTTGCTGCATGAACTTTGTTGCCGCGAGTGTTTCTGAGGGCTCCTCGAATAATTGCGCGTTCAGCCTCAGCTAAAGCAACCTCCAAGGTTTTTTCGGTGGGTTCGAGGTAGTGGTTTAAATCCCCTGGTAGAGATAAGTGTTTGGGCTGTATCGAATGTTCGTCACAGGTGACCATGGCTCTTTCTAAGATGTTCTCCAATTCACGAATGTTCCCTGGCCAATGATAAGCAGTTAATATCTTAAGAGTCTCTGAAGTAAAGCCCTGGATAAGGGTGCCTAAGCGTTTGTTAATCCTCCGCATAATTGCTCTGGAGATTGGGTCGATATCTTCCCTTCGATCTCGAAGGGGTGGAAGATCAATCACTAGTACATTAAGTCGGTAATAAAGATCAAGACGAAATTTGTGTTCGATCACCATTTGATGTAAATTCCTGTTCGTGGCTGCAATAATTCGTACATCGACCTTGATCGGCTGAGTTCCACCGAGACGCTCCACCTCTCGCTCCTGAAGGACACGTAATAGCTTTGCTTGCATAGTAAAGGACATATCTCCAATTTCATCGAGAAAAATTGTACCCTTATCGGCGAGTTCAAATTTACCAGGTTTTCCTCCTTTTCGGGCACCAGTAAAAGCTCCGTCAGCATAGCCAAAAAGCTCAGATTCGAGTAAATTTTCCGGAAGTGCAGCACAATTAATCTTAATGAAAGGTCCTTTACTGCGTGAACTTGATTCATGAATGGCATGGGAAAATACCTCTTTCCCTGTTCCACTTTCGCCAAGAATGAGAACAGTGGAGGTGGTACGTGAAGCACGTTCAGCCAAGGACTTCGCTGCTTTCATAATCGGACTTTCTCCGATAATATCATCAAAAGCAAACTGAGACGAATGGAATTTTCCTAATTCCTCTTTATAATAAGCTAGGTTTTCTTCTAAGCGCATGACTTTTTTAGCAAACATCTTTGCAATTTCCATGTTCTTAAATAGGGTTTTTCCGATAGCTCCAACGACTTTTCCATCTCGCTCAATTGGTACACGCATAATGATAAAATCACGCCCGCCCACATGCCAAGTTTCCCCGAATTGGGCGAGTCCTGTTTTTAGTGTCTCAGGAAGTTTGGATTCAGGGCTAATCTCACGGATATCCTTACCAATAACATTCTGAGACTTGAGTTCCATCACATCCAAAAAAAACTGATTCATTAGGATGATACGTTCCTGATCATCTATCACAACCATTCCCTCATAGGAGTTCTCAACAACTGCCTCAAGGGTGGCCATCAGCTTTTCATTAGTACTTAAACGATGGGTTACAGCTTCTAGTTCTGTGACATCTTTGAAGATAGCAACCGCTCCGAGTAGTTTCCCTTGGTCTACAATGGGTAGAAAATCCGTACATGTATTCCGTTCCCCAAACTGCATTCGAATCCCTCGGAGTTCCTGTTCACTTTCTAATGCTTTATAAGTTAGCGAGTCGGGGAAGAACTTCTTAATAGGTTGCCCCATTATATCTTTTTCTCGGAAGCTTAAGGTCTTTTCGGCTGAGGGGTTATAAAATACAACTCGGCCTTTTGAATCAATGGCAACTATCGCATTATGAACTGCTCCAATGATTCGACTAATAAAATAATCAAGATTCCTAAGCATTTCTCGTATCGCCTTGGAGATATTATCCAAGCGAAGTTCGCCTTTGAGATGCCCTTTTTGATTAACGATATAGGTCGAAGACCATCCTAACTCCATAGTACGTCCAATGTTTTGGATGAGGCCATCTTCCTCGTATACAATATGTTCTGGTTGCTTAATCAAAGATTTCACAGGAGTTAAAGAATCAAAAACTTGATTAGCAAAATCCTCAAGGATATCTAGGCTTTCAACAACTCCAAGTAAGCAGCCTTCATGATCGATAACTGCAACTCTCGGAATCTGGTGCTTTAAAATGATTTGGAGGGCATCCGTCAAAAGAGCCTCGTCGTTGATTGAAGGCGTTGGGGTTATACATTCTTGACCTTCCAACAATGAGAGCCCAAGTGAGATAAATCCTTCCACTATATCCTCCCCTTTTAGCCACAATCACCTTCTGGTTCAACTAACCTAAATTCCCAGCCACAGTCAAATTCTGCTGGATGCATGTCTGGTGGACATGCTATACAACGAGTTACAATCCTTGGGTCAATCGTAGAAGCGAATAGAGTATATTCCACTTCCCCAACGGGTTTACACGGAAAGTCCGTCATTTTCTTTCTTTCACGTGCGGCTTGAACACGACAGTTAGTCATTTTAAAAATCAAAGTTTGCTGATCTGGACGTTCGATTGTCTGCTGGTTAAGAAAGGCATAGAGTCTGAAGTTTAAAGCTTTCGCCAATGCATCCAGTCCTCCGTGGGCAGGCAGTTCTAAGAAATCCATAATTCGCTTAGCCTCAATAACCGTAAAGTTTCGCCATGCCTCAATATCATGATGGATAGCTTCTTCGATTCCTCTCTCTTTCTCAATGGATTGGAACCATAGCCCGTCATGGGCTAGCCAACGTTTGGCAAAGTCCTCCAGTAGGGTAAGGGCTTGCTCATGGGTCAAATCCTTTTTTGTCTGTAGCATATTTATCTCTCCTCCTCTGCATAGATTAAAAAATTAATTTTTTAAAATAAAAGTATATGAAGTCAGAAAGTTTAGATAATTATATCTACTCTTCTGCTTAACTCCTATTTTTTCCTGCCTGTTAGAATTAAATATTTCTCTAAATGTTACCTACACCCTCTAAACATTTTTCATCATCCATTCGATGCTGCTTGGAAGCAGCGACAATTCCACTAAGTCATTGTTGTGGAAAATGAGAAACCCTAAACAAAAAGGAGATAACCTTTCTGTTATCCCCTTCTGAGATGGTCGAATTTTAAGTTTCTAGAACATTTCCTATAGCATATATTTCCTATAGCATATCTAAAGAAGTTTTTCGCGTTGGAGCTGGAAATTCCTTTGACAGCTTTTCCATATCCTCTTCTTCGATGTGGAGCGTTGAGACCTGAGCATTATCCTTTACATGGTCAATGGTTCCTGCCTTTGGAATTGCCACTACATTTTCCTTTTTTAATACAAAATATAATAGCAACTGCTCTGGAGTAATGTCATACTTTTTAGAAATGGTTTCAATCTGCTTATTTGTTACTAATTCTCTCCTCATGCTTTTATTGTGAGCCATGGGACAATACGCCATCATCGGGATGCTATGTTCACTTAGCCAAGGCTGTAGATCGTATTCGGTGCCGCGAGAATTCAAATGATAAAGTACCTGGTTGAAGGCGCATTTGTTTCCACCGTTGATGTTCAAAAGTTCCTTCATATCCTTAGTATCAAAATTAGATACACCCCAGTTTCTAACTTTTCCTTGGGTGACAAGTTCATTCATACATTCCACTGTTTCGGAAAGTGGGATGTTTCCTCTCCAATGAAGCAGATATCCATCAAGATAATCAACTCCTAATCGTTTTAAAGAGGCATTACAACTCTCGAAGATTTTCTTACGACCTGCATTGTGCGGATATACCTTTGACACAAGAAACAAGTTCGTTCTAGCATATCCTCTAATCGCTTCGCCCACTAATTCCTCCGAAAGTCCTTCACCGTACATTTCCGCGGTATCAATAAGCGTCATACCTAAATCAATTCCTAGGCGAAGCGCTTCTACTTCCTGCTTCCACTGAGCACGCTTTTCCCCCATATACCAAGTCCCCTGGCCTAATTGGGGCATCGATGTCCCATCGGGTAAAGTCACTCTATTCTTCCTATCCTTCAGATCCATTATAAAATCCCCTTTTTCCATGTTGCAATGTAACCCTTAGTTTGAGATTAAAGCTCATCAACCTTTGTCTTTAGCCAGTTTCCCATATCATTAATGACTTCCCTATCTTCTTCAGCCACCACTAGAGTATCAAGAGCATAAATCATGCTCTCACTCTTCAAAGGGAGGTCAACGAAAGATAAGCCGATTCGCTCGATTAGATTCGCATTCATCGCATCAGAATAAAGCTTTGCATCCGTAATCCGACCATTGCGGAGGGTCAGTCCGAGGTCAATGCCCCCCCAGGGGAAGCGAGTTTCGAAAACAACATCAAATTGGGGGGTCTTGCCATACAGCCAATCCCAGGAGGAGTACTTAGCATAGAGTGATTTTAAGTCATGGTCATTATTCTTAATGAGAATTGGTTCTGGGCTTTCCCCATAGATTTCTTGAAAGCTTAGTTTCAGGGTTTCCTTCATCTTTTCAATCGTCAATTCAGGCAGATAATTACAAAGATTGGTGATTCGTGACTGAACAGAATCTACTCCTTTAGCGACCATCTTTTCCTTAGAGACCTGAAGATAAGCGGCAACTTTATTAGCATCTACATTAATGAGTACCGTACCGTGATGATACGCTTTATCCTGTTCAAAATAAAACGCATTTCCGGAGAACTTTTTCCCGTCTACGGTCAAATCATTTCGTCCGGTGAACTCAGCTTGAATTCCGAGCTTCTTGGTAGCTTCCAGAATTACTTGGAGTTGCTTGTGAAGGTCATACAACGAACGATCCATGATAAATGTGAAATTAAGATTCCCTAAGTCGTGGAATACAGCTCCTCCGCCAGAAAGCCTGCGGGCGAGCTTGCCACCGTCACTTTCAAGCTTTGTACAGCGGCATTCCTTCCATGCATTTTGGTTTCTACCGATAACAACAGTATTTTGATTTTGCCAGAGATAGAGAATGACTTGATTTCTCTCTACATTTTGAAAAAGAAATTCTTCTAAAGCAAGATTATGCCACGGGTCAAAAGAATCGGAAAGCACGATTTTCGTATTTACTGATGGATTGGTCATTATAACATCCTCTTTCTTCTACAGGGACTTTAAACCAGACGCACGTCCCCTGTTCTATTTCGCTGTCGATATGAAGGCGAGATTCTTCTCCAAAATGATAAATGAGTCTTTGATTAACATTATATAAGGCAAGCCCCGTCCCTTCTTGTGATTCTGCCCTACTATGAAGTAATTCAGATATTCGTTGAGGAGAAATTCCTATTCCATTATCCTTTACTGAGATAAGGGCATGACCTTCGTTTTCTGTGACATGAATAATAATTTCTCCAGTTTTTTCTAACCCTTTCAGACCATGCCTGATCCCATTTTCAACGAGAGGCTGGAGAGTAAGCGGAGGTATAAGGACGTTTTCAAAATGGGGATCAATTTTCAAAGTTACACTTAAGTCTTCAGTAAAGCGAGCTTGTTCTATATCAAGATAGGCACGCGTATGGTCAAGTTCCTGCTTCAAGGTAACAAACTCATGTAGAGATGAATTGAGGTTCTGCCTGAAAAAGTATCCTAGTTGTATAAGCAGTTTTCGTGCCAAGTCAGGGTTCGTACGGATAAGAGAAACAATCGTATTTAAAGAATTAAATAAAAAATGTGGATTAATTTGAGCCTGTAAGGCTTTTATTTCCGCCTCGCGAAGAAGTTGGGCATGGTTTTGAGCTTCGACGACTTCAAGCTGATGGGAGAGAAGCTTGCCAAGACCTTGGGCCACTTCTATATCAACTGGCTTTATCTGCTTCGGGTTAGTGAAGTAGAATTTAAGCACTCCAATTACTTCCTCTGATTTCTTTAATGGTATGATAATTGCAACAGCGAGAGGGCATCCTCTTTGCGTACAATGAATTTCATCAAGTGATTTTGGAATATACATCTTTCCAGTAGAAAGAACCCGCATTGTTGCTTCAGTTAATACGGTGTGTCCAGGTAAGTGATGATCATCCCCAATCCCGACATGTGACAGAATTTTTTCATGATCTGTGATAGATACTGCGGATGCATTCGTTGTTTTTAAAAGAAGTTTGGAAATCGTGGTTGCTGCTTCTTCAGTAAGACCTTGTCCGAGATGAGTTAGCATTTGATCGACGATGTGAAGAACTTTTTCGGCTTGATTTGCTTCGATACGATCCTCTTCATGTATGACTGAGCGAATAATAGCAATAAATATGGCAATCCCGATACTGTTTGCAAAAATCATGGGAAGCGCTATGACCTGAACTAAAGCTACTGCACTTTCCCAGGGTTTGGCTACGAGAAGAATAATTAACATTTGCGCTGTTTCAGCGATTACCCCTGTTAGCAGTGCTTTAGAGGTCGAGACAATTCTTCGACTTCCAAGCTTGTAATAGACGAGACCAGCAATTAATCCTTCAGTTATAGTGGAAATTCCACAGGCCAAACCAGTGAAACCGCCTAAGAATGCACGGTGAATGCCAGCGATAAGACCTGCTCCAAGGCCGACCCATGGACCGCCTAAAAGCCCGCCTATTGCAACTCCGACGACACGCGAATTAGCAAGGGCCTCATCAAACCCCATGGGGTCAACATGAGGAGCCCATAAAAATGATTGAGTACTTGGTCGAATCGAAATCCCGGTATAGGTGCCGACGATACCAAATAACCCAAAGACAATGGAAAGTTTGATTATCGTCCAGGAATCTAGTTTGTGATCGATGAGATTACGAAACGAAGTGAGGCGCGTAAGGATAAACGCAATTGCTACAATCAAACCAATATGCTCTACCATCAGAAATAGAAGTTGCACAGTTAGGAAACTCCTTTACCCTGGATATTAAAATGACAAGTATCTCCGGCTGAAATCAGCTTGCCCGATAATTGGAAGGCTAATGTGTACTCTCCAAATAATGGTTCATCACTTCACTAGGTACTAAACTCCCACCTGTTGCCCAAACCACATGCGTAGCTTCCCTCAGCTTATTCTCCAAATCGAATTGTTCAAGGTACTCTCGTCCAGCTTCGGCTTTTAAAAGCCTTGCTATTCCAGGCATTCCAGCAAGTGCGGAGGGCTCTAGCTTTAGATTTTCAGTCTCATTAAGAACCTTTAGTAAGCTGAAGAGTTCCTCGTCATTGATAGTATAAACTCCACTTAGCAAGGTTTCAATCGCCTTTCCTACGAAGCGGGAGGGTCTGCCAACGGCTAAACCGTCTGCTTCTGTCTTGTTATCCAGACCCATATCTTGGACTGATATTTTATCATGTAACCCTGTTGCAAGGCCTAAGAGCATACACGGTGAATGGGTAGGTTCAGCAAAGAAGCAATGGACATTTTCTTTAAAGACTTGCTTCAATCCATACGTAACACCACCGGGCCCACCCCCAACACCGCATGGTAGATAGACAAAGAGAGGATGGTTCGAGTCTACAATAATACTTAATTTATCTAATTGTTTTTTTAGCCGATAAGCAGCTACAGCGTACCCAAGGAATAAGTCGCGGGAATTTTCATCATCAACGAAATGGCATTTGGGATCAACTGAGGCTTGTTTTCTCCCCTCTTTCACTGCTTTACTATAATCTGAGGCATACTCAATCACCCGAACTCCCTTGGAACGGAGGATTTCCTTCTTCCAGGCTTTCGCATCGGAGGACATATGTACTGTAACCTGGAAGCCCAGCTTCGCTCCAATCACGCCAATGCTTAATCCGAGATTACCTGTGGATCCTACAGCAATCGAGAAAGAAGAAAAGAATTTTTTGAAGCTCGGAGAATTCAAGATAGAATAGTCATCGTTAAGCTTGAGAAGTCCGTGTTCATGAGCAAGCGTTTCAGCGTATTTAAGAACTTCATAGATTCCCCCACGAGCCTTGATTGAGCCGGATATTGGGAGATGACTGTCACATTTAAGCCATAGATGGCCGGGAATTTTAACTTGAAAACGCTTCTCAAGAGATTCTTGCATTTTTGAGATAGGTAATAGGGGCGATTCGATCAGCCCTCTAGCAGATCGAGTCTCAGGGAACGCTTGGGCGATATAGGGAGCGAAGCGAACAAGTCTATCCTCTGCATCATGAATTTCTTCTTCTAGTATTGGAGTTAATTTATCGGATATATTTGAAGGGCCTGAGCTCATATCTGTCCTTAACCCAGCTTTAATTTGATGTTCACGAGTGTAGTTCGGATTAATCCAAAATACCTCTTGAGTAGTGATTACCTCCTTTAATAAGGGGAATTCTGAAGTCCATTCATTTATTGTTTTTCCAGCGATAGAGAAATTACCCAAATACATTCCTCCTCATCAATTTATTCCTTTAAACTTCGACAAAATATAGTTTATTCCTTTTGATACAATTAAAAACAAAATCGTTATAATTAAACTCTTCACCGACCTTTATTCAAAATAGAAGACGTTTAAAAATTAAAAAGAAAAAAGTAAGCCGCAGGGTGTATAAGACAATGAAGTATTATACACCCTGCGGCTATTTAAATATTAAAGCTCTGAACTTTTAAAAAAAGTATTGATTCAAATAGAAGTAGTTTTAGGTTCGGTTTTCTGAGAGCGAGCGCGCTTACCCAGTAAAAGGGTCAAGAGAATTAATCCAACGGGAATTGCGTACTCGAGAATTGGAACAGAATGAACAAAATTTCCAATTAACTTATCCTTAACCATCATTTCGCCTGCTGTGTATGCTAAAATTCCAGCGCCTACATAAGAAATCCAACTGTATTTATCCATAAGCTTTGTTAATATGGTACTTCCCGCGAGTACAATCGGAATACTGATAGCAATACCGAATATAAGAAGAATCATATTCCCTTGTGCGGCTCCGGCAACTGCTAAAACATTATCTAAGCTCATAATGAGATCTGCCCAAAGAATTGTGAGTACAGCCTTTTTAAAGTCTCCGGATCCTTCTTTGGAAGTGGCGTGTTCTTCTTTCGGTTGTAATAGTTTAATAGCAATGAAGGCCAGAAGTATTCCACCTATAAATTGAACCATGGGGATGGCCAATAACATTGCAGCAACAAAAGTAAGGCCAATTCTTAAGAATACAGCGAGGGACGCACCCCAGAAGATTGCCTTTTTACGATATTTCTCAGACAAACCTTGTGCCGCCATAGCTATCACTACGGCATTATCTCCACTTAGAATCAAATTTATAAATACAATACTTAAAATACCCGAAATTAATTCTGCATCCAATTTTAGTTTCCCCCTCGTTATTTATATTTAAATCTTTATTACGAAATCACTATTTTTTTAGCACTCCACTCCTTTCATAAAAATACAAAAAGACCTTTACCCTAAATAGGATAAAGGCCAAAAATCCAAAAATAAAAGACCTTTGTTCCCATATTTAGGAACAAAGGTCTGGCTAGACAGTTTTTGCCCTGGACAGCCAGACTTTTAAAGTCGCACTGTTGACTATCCAGTAAAAGCTACTCCCCTTTGTAGAATTCATTATACTTGCTGATAAGCATTCAGTCAAATGAATAAAGTATGATTTTTCCCTATTTAATCATCTGTACGTTATTTCCTCCATTATTTATTATCTCTAGATTTTGGGGAACACGAAGATATATTGCTTTCCATCCAAAATGCGCAGAACTCATTTCTCTTGTGTTCTGATTATCTTGCTTAAATTGATTAACTGTAAAATCTGAATTAAACCGCTTGAATTCTAAGATTTGATTCACTGGGGCTTGAAAGGACATTATCCCGTCTACCAAAGAAATCTTAGGAGGTAAAACCATTTTGGTAAATTCAATACTTCCTGCATAAAAAGGGGCGATATAGGTATTCACTTCAACTTCTCCGTCATCCGTGTCTTTTCTTTCGATGAGAATTTGATTGTATTCCGAACTCGGTGAACTTTCAAGGGTTAAAGTACTGGAATTAAGTTTGAATTTCTGGCTGCTATTCCTATAGATTTCTGGATTATTATCTAGATTCCCTTTCGGAGGAAGAGGAATGGGATAGAAATAATCATCTGCCCATTCTTTAGGCGATTTAGTCATAAAATTCTTCTCCACACTTTGTTGAAAGGAACCTTCCTTAAGAAAAAACGCTGATATAGGGACGAGTAGAAGAAGCAGCGCTAGGTAGGCCCCAGCGAAGAGTAGATTATTTTTCCACCTGAGTAGACGATTAAGCCTTGGCCTTAGATTTTTGGCTAAAAAGAAAATGAAAGTAACAAATACAACGAGGAGTAAGGGGGAAAGAATCATATTCATCATCTAACCTCCCTTCTGTTCGAAAGTAGAATACTCATCACAAAGAGAATGAGGGCTGTAAAAAGTACTTTAACCGCAAATACTCCTAAGGAACTCTCAAAAATGTAGAATTTAACCACTTCCCCGAAGAAGCTCGTGTAAGTTCTTATTAATCCTATTAATAAAACGGGTATGATAATAGCAATCGCTTTATTAAATTCGATGATTATTCGAACAAAATAAGTGAGAGCCGCTAAAAGAATCAGATATAGACTTGAAACGAAAATTCCAAGGAGCAGATCCCTAGTGGCTAAGGCAACTCCATCTAAAATATACTGATCTGGGTTAGATGCCAAAACCATAATTACTCGCTGAACTACACTCATGAGTGTTGAAGTTACCCCTGCGTAGAGCGAACACAATACTAATACGAGGATGTTCGATAGATGACTTGAAATGCTATTGGTGACAAGGGAGCGTTCCATATTACGAAATGCTTTAGAAGTCAATTGAGATGCAATCACTATGATCCAAGCGAAAGAAAAGAACAGCAGAGTATCTGTAGAATACGTATTCATAGAGACACGCAATTCATTATTTCCTGAAGACATACCTATTCTTGGGCCCATGGAGAATAGTAATCCAAGAAGTTGAGCAATAATTAGTGCATAGACAAAAGCAGAGTGACCTTTCAGCTTATAAATGAACTGTTTCATCGCTATAGACTTAAGGCTAACCTCTCTTAAAGACATCGTCTATTCCTCCTTTCGTTTTCGCTGTTAGGTAAATGCAGAGATCATCAATAGGGACTGGGATTACTTCGACCCCATTTCCCATCATTTTTAGCGTGTCTTTTTGGAGGTCCTCAGCTTTGACCACTACGAATAAGCTTTCTTTTCCAAACTCCTCCTTATGGAAGAGCTCTAAGCCCTCCACTATTTGATGAATTGTACTAGAATTTCCTCTAAGGCCAATAGCATAATCCCTTAACTCAGTGATGGGAAGATGTAGACGATTTGTCCCTTGCTCTAGCAGTAGAATATCCTCAAGAATCTCTTCTAGTTCACCCAACAAATGGCTTGAAAGGAGAATTGTTCGGGGAAATTCAAGATAATCCTTAAGTAAAGCGCGATAGAAGTCCTTCCTTACCGCCGAGTCCATACCTGTCGTGGGTTCGTCATAGAGAGTCAATGGACAATGTGAAGCGATGCCGATAATGGCATTAAAGGTACTTTTACTCCCCTTCGATAAGTGACTATGACGTTGCTTCGGGTTAAGTCCAAAATATTCGAAGAGGTCATTTGCTAAAGTACTATTCCAATTCACGTAAAAAGGGGCCACTTCCTTTAGGATATCCTCCAACGTAAAGGAATCGGGAAAAGACATGTTGTCATCCACAAAAATTGTATCGGCAGAAACCTCTAAGCTATTAAAGGGGGTACGAGAAAAAACTCGGAGCTCACCGCTTGTTGGTCGTAAATAACCAGCGATTAATTTAAGTAACGTCGTTTTGCCAGCACCATTTCTCCCGATTAAGCCTGTAATTTTATTCTCCTCAATCTCAAAGGATAAATGATTTAAAGCATTGATTCGGCCATAGGCCTTAGTAAGTTCATGGCCTTCGATGACTCTCATTTCTTTTCCTCCCTTTTCAATTCGTACTGCGTTGTTCCATGTCAGCAGCTTGCTCAATCATTTGAAACAGTTCATTTACCCCAACATCAAGGCGTTTCGCTTCAGTAACTAGATCCTTAATCATCTGCCCTAGAATCTGATTTCTGTGCTTAGCTAAAATAAATTGTTTCGCATTCGGAGATACAAACATACCGAGCCCTCTCTTCTTATAGACGATGTCATTATCAGCTAGAAGATTAAGTCCCTTTGCTGCTGTGGCAGGGTTAATATTAAACATATCCGCGAGCTGATACTGCGAATAGATTCGTTCTTCTTCTTTAAGGTTTTCATTTAGAATCTCTGCTTCAAGCCATTCTGCAATTTGAAGATAAATCGGCTTGGAACTAGAGGAGTTAAAAATCATTATATTCACCTCCCTTGATTTAGGAGCCATAGTACATTAGTCAAGTAATGTACTATGGCTCCATTCTATCTGAAGATTAATGAATTGTAAAGAGGCCAGCTGTACTTATTCGAAGGACAAAAGAACGCTGGCTAGGCCTTATATTGCCCAACCAGCGTTTGGTTTTACATAACTTTCAATTGCTAAATTCAAGGTATACCTCTAATTTTTCAACTTTATGTAAGCACTTCATAATTCTCCTATTACTTCACTCCTACCGCTAATCTAGCTCTTAATCTCCAACGGATATTGCTCCAAATTTCTCTGAAGAGCTAGAATTACGTTTTTCTCGATAAAACCGATTCTTGAGTATAACTTATCCGCCTCATTGTTATCTACTCTTACCGATATCTGGATATTATCAACCCAATCCTTTTGGAATGCTTCCTTTATTGCCTTACTAAGTAATAACGATCCAATTCCGTTATTTCTGAAGGGTGCGTCTACATTAAGAAAGCAGATTTCAGCGAATTGATCAGCGAGAAGCATTTCATAGTAAACATAGCCGACCGGGGACTCCTCTATTTCAGCTACAATTAGCTGATGATGCTCGTTTAAGCGACTAATCACTTCTGGCGCAGTAAAATAGGCACCTAAGGGATGGATTTGCAAAAATCGATCGTAGTCACTTGAATTATAGTTTCTTAGTTTTATCTGAGCATTTTCAAAGTTAGCCAAATCTCCCACGGAATCCCTGCTGAAAATTAATGTTTTCTCTGCGTTATAGAGCTCGAAATAGTTTGCTTCGTAGAAGTTCTTGCAATGAGCATTCTCCCCATAAAAAGCAACTTTTGCAGTACGAAGATGGGCCGGAATCCTTCGGCTCAATGTATCAAATAGGCTATAAGCTGTTTGGTCCCAATTTAAATTTGAAGCGATAAAGGGGCCAAGAAATCTGAAGTTAGATTGCTCTTCCGAGACATATGCTCCTAGGAAACCACTTACTACCCCGCTCTGGATTGCGACAAGACAACTTTGCTTGTAGGGTAACGGTAAGGAAAGGAGCTCTGATTTTATCTCTTCCTCCGAGAAGCCCAACCAAGCTACAAAACTCTCTTCAAGGTTCTGACACCTCGATATAAATGCTGAGGTTTCTTCTAGCAATTCCTCACTAAGGGAAGTGATAGATAATTCATCCATCATAAGTAGCTCCAATCTATAATTTATATCAAATAAGGTTCGAAACCTGCTAAATAGGCATCGTTAACTGTGTAAAGCTATTCTTCTGACTGGCTCTAAAGCGATTGATTTCACTATTTTCGGGAGTAATCATGAACAGTGTCTTCATCATGTCGACTCTCCTTGCCCAAAGAAACTATGTAAAGTCATCCCGAGAACAACAAGAAGAATTCCGACGATAGACCAAGGCGCAGGGTACGGAGCCTGAAGAATTACCAATTCACCTATAAGTACAAAAATAACCTCACCAGAATGTATCGCTTCCACCGTAGCAAGCTTATGAACATTCCCCTTCGTCATATCTGTCGCGGAAAAGAAGAATTTCATCCTATTATTTCTTCGTCAAGAACTTAAATCCCTTTTTTTGAATTAAAGAGAACTTAAAGGAAAAATCCATCCAAACCTTAAAAAGGTAATGGTGGATTTTCTAAATCTAAATATCTAATACAAAAGTGTGGAAAAACATCCCTTTGCTTCTCCTAGAAGCGAACTGCATTATTGTATTCGATTTCTTTGACTTCAAAGTGATACCAATGGAAGTCTCCAGTTTTCAATCTCCAGATAAGGTCTCCTTGAGAAGGAACTCTTAGCCCGTCAAACTCCATGTATTCAGTCATGACACAGGACCAAGTTTCCAAGCGATATTCACCGTCAAAATCCCCGTAGCGCTGAGCCACAAAGCTTAAAACCTCACCTTGTTCGTTAAATGTGAAGACTCCAGAGGCTGATACGACTTTGTAACTCATGGTCGCCCTGGCAGAGTTTGAGTCAATTCCTTCCCATTGAATATAGTTACTTAGGGCAGCTGAAGGAAACCACATAGTCTCCGCAAGATACCGCAATAATGTTCCCTGATCGACTTCTTTTCCGCTTCCATTGGCAACAGTTATCAAGGACAATAGTTTAATCATCATATTTCCTCTACCCTCAATATACTGATCTCTTCCCACGATGTGGAATAGAGGTGCAGCCTTAATGTCAACTGCCCATATAAATCCAGGTTCATCTGTTCTAAAGTACTGTTCCACTTGGGCATTCATCCAGGGCTGATTAGCTTTCAATCTCATGGTAACATCTTGCTTTGTGCGTACTGAGACGACTCTTTCTTTGCCAACTACTTGTGAGTATCGCAACCAGTTCTGAACAGGGCGTGGTAAACCTTCTAAGTCTGCACTTTGAATGACTTCATGATTATTTTCCACAACACTATATAGCTCTTTAACTTCCCTATCAACTTTTTGATTGAATTGGAAATTGGCGATGATTGAAACAACTACAATTAACAACACCAAGGCGACTAGTACACTTAGTATTACAAGAACAATTCTACCCATGATTCGGTCCTCCTTTACGGTTTTGACCTGCCTTATTTATTAAGCTTCTATCCAATAGGGATTCATTTGATTGAATTATGGTCCTCCTTTCTAAGCATAATTCCCTGAAATAAGAGTTGGAAATGCTGATTAATTAGGCGCTCGACTTGATCCTCAGAGATGTCTTTCTCTACGAGAAGTTTAATAATAAGTCCAAAGGTTGCTGTCCAGATAATCTGTGCTGTCAGTTCTGGATCACAAGGGGCATAACAACCTTGCTCTACTCCCCTTCTGAGATTGTCGCACAGGACTTGCATCGTAGGACTCTTTCCTGAAATTCCTTTCTCAAGTAAGCCGGTTCTTTTCAAGATAGAAGGATCATCATTAAGCATTACCGCTTTATACTCTTCTGGAATGGAAAGAGCAACTTTAATATAATTTAGAAAGATTTCTTTTAGTTCTTTTAAAGGCTCATTCTCATTGCGTATCACCGAACGAATAGAAGTAAGGATTTGTCCGAAGCCTTCATTAACTATAGTTTCAATAATTTCGTTTTTATCCTTGAAATAATGATAGATAATCGCAGGGGAATAATCCATGGTATTGGTTATTTTACGAATGGATAACCCTTGGATACCCTCCTTCGAGATTATATTTTTAGCGGCCTCTAATATTATTTTTCTAATTTCTTCTTGTTTTTCTAACTGCCTTTTCTTTCCCAATTTAATGCCACCTTAAAATCAATTAAATATTATTCAAATATTAAACACTGTTTAATATAATTATAGAACTCTGTACAAGTTTAAGTCAAGTACTGAAATATAAATAATGAAAAAAACTTACATCATGTTGATTTTAGAATACCTAATGCCCAATTGATCTTACCAAAGGATTAGCGCCACTAATCCACTTTTCGGCATAAGAAGAAGTACTTTTAATGGTGAAGTCATCGGGTAATAAAACAATACGGGGCAAGGTATATAATACCTTGCCCCGCGCCTTAGTATAACTACGAATTGAGCTTAACGAACCTTAACGATGACTTCGATAATGTTCCTTGAGCTCCTGGTTAATTTTTTTCCATTTCTTTTTCACTTCAAGCTGCTCTTGAAGATTTGCTCTACGTGAAATATAACTTGCCTCTCGTTGTAGCTTTTTGAAGCTTTCATAGCGTTCTTCGACTAATGAGCCTTCAGCAAGTGCTCTTTGGATCTCACAGCCAGGCTCAGTCTCATGCAAGCAATCGGAAAAGCGACAACGACTGGCGTACTCATAGATATCTTCAAAGGTATCATATAGCCCATCGCCTGTTCCATAAAGCTGAAGTTCGCGCATTCCCGGTGTGTCAATCAGAAGTCCTCCTTGAGGTAATACGAAGATTTCTCGAGAGGTTGTTGTGTGTCGTCCTCTGCTATCAGCTTCCCGAACTTCGTTTGTTTTTTGAACATCTAACCCAATTAATTGATTGACAAGTGTGGATTTACCAGCTCCCGAAGATCCAAGCAAGGCGACGGTTTGACCAGATTTAACATAGCGTTTGAGTTCGTCTATCCCTTTACCGGTTATGCAACTTATGGGGTGAACTGGGACTCCAATTGCGGAGGCTTCGACCTCCTGAACTTTTTCCTGAAGATCTTCACTGATATCTGCCTTACTTAAGAGAATGACAGGAGTTGCTCCGCTTTCCCAAGCGAGAGTGAGGTAGCGTTCAATCCTTCGAACATTAAAATCTAGGTTCAGTGCATTAACCAGGAAGACAGTATCAACATTCGTCGCGATAATTTGCTCTTCTGATGTCTTTCCAGCAGACTTCCGAGAGAATTTGCTGGTTCTTGGTAAAATAGATTGAATGACCGCAACCTGCGAGTCTGAATCACTCGAATGCACCTCTAAGTGGTCCAATATAACCCAGTCTCCCACAGCCGGAAAATCGCCTCGCTCAAGTGCAGAGTAGCGCATTTTACCAGATAATGTAGCCCAGATTTCTCCAATTTCCGTGTATACTTGAAAACGATTTTTATGCTCTGCAGAGATACGGCCAACTTGAAAGCCGCTTTCTAAATAGGGTTGAAAATGAGTAGCAAAATGATCATTCCAACCGAGATTCTCTAAACTAAATTTTAAATTCAGATGGGAACCCTCCTTGACGTTGTTTAGTCGCGGAAGTCCCGTTTAGACGAGATGCTAAAGGAGACGTTCCCCGCGACGTTGAGAATAAGTGTGAATAGATACAATGACAGACTCTTTTTTAACCATAATTCAACACCTCGCTAACATTAGAATAAGTTCATTGTAAACAATTAACAGAGAGTACGCAACGAGAATAGTAATTTCAAAGGTATGAATATAAAAAAATTGCCCCGTAACCATTTTGGTCCGGGGCAATTAGGTATTATTGAGTTATCGCTTTCGACCGTAAGACCATCCGCCTCGTGCTCTGGGTTTCCCGAGAATCTCTGCCCAGACCACTCCCTGCATCAGAGAATCTTCAGTTATTCTGGGAAAACGTGTTAGATCTTCCTGTTGTTTCTGCTTACTCGTTTGAACTTCTTTAGGAATGGGTTCGTTAGACCCTCCGAGGTCTGGTCCAGAGTATCCCTCTACCCCGATGGTGCCTTCACTTCCAAAGGTTCCTTCTGTTCCCCCCGTGCCTTCCGTTCCAAAGCCCTCTGTCCCTGCATAGCCTTCACTACCAAAACTTTCAGAGCCTGGACGTCTCGTTGGCTCAGCCGTGTAAGGCCGCGGCTTGCGAGCAACTTCTTGCGGGAACATTTGGCGCTCAAACTCCTCTACTCTCTCTCTCCAGGTTCCCTGAGGAGGAGAAGGATTTTGGCGTCGATTGTTCGGTGCTTTGTTTTTAGGGTTAAACATCGTTGCAATCGCATAGATGAAGATGATTATAGGTAAGAAGGAGAAAAAATCCATTTAAATTTCACCGTCCTACTTTTTAGGGGTAACATCTACTGTAGTTTTGCTCTTCTCTGGGCCGGCAATGCTTTCACGCATGCTGGTATCAGCCATAATATTTTGCATGTTGTAGTAATCCATGACGCCCATTCTTCCTTCGCGTAAGGCTTCAGCCAAAGCCTTCGGAACTTCAGCTTCCGCTTCAACGACCTTAGCCCGCATCTCGCGTACAGAAGCGACCATCTCTTGTTCTCTCGCTACAGCCATAGCACGGCGCTCTTCAGCTTTAGCCTGGGCAATCCGTTTATCGGCTTCTGCCTGGTCAGTCTGGAGTTGAGCCCCAATATTCTTACCGACATCAACGTCTGCTATATCAATGGAGAGAATTTCGAAAGCAGTTCCAGAATCGAGTCCTTTTGCTAAGACCGTCCGAGAAACTACATCAGGGTTTTCGAGAACGGCTTTATGCGAATGTGAAGAACCAATACTCGTTACAATTCCTTCCCCTACACGGGCGATAATCGTTTCTTCACCAGCTCCACCAACGAGGCGTTCAATATTAGCCCGAACGGTGACACGTGCTTTCACACGAAGTTCAATACCGTTTTGAGCCACAGCGGAAACAATTGGAGTTTCGATAACCTTCGGGTTAACTGACATTTGCACGGCTTGTAGAACATCACGACCCGCGAGATCGATTGCGGCAGCGCGTACGAACGGAAGATCAATCGCTGCACGTTCTGCAGCAATCAAAGCGTTCACCACTTTATCGACATTACCACCTGCAAGGTAATGTGCTTCAAGTTGAGCAGTTGTAACATCTAGTCCTGCCTTATGAGCTTTGATTAAGTTGTTAACAATTCTTGAGGGTGTGACGCGTCGCAAGCGCATTCCAACGAGTGTAAAGATACCTACGTTGACACCAGCTGCTAAAGCAGAGATCCAGAGTCCAACAGGAATAAAGGTAAAGATAATACTGATCACGATAAGAACGAGTGCAAGTAAAATTAAAGGCATTAATGATCCGATCATGTTTTTTCGCCCGATAAACGGGCTTCACCTCCCAAATTTTAATATAATAGCTAATTAAAGCTTTTGACGACTAGATTTCACGTACGACGACCCGTGTCCCCTCTACCTCAATGACCTTGATCCGAGCTTCTCTAGATATGAACCCACCCTCAGTCACGACATCGATTCTATTTCCGTTAAAATCCGCTGTTCCCGCGGGTCGTAATTGACTTAGGGCTACTCCTTCGCAGCCAAGGAAGCACTCAAGATTCTGATTCGGTGCAACATACCCTTCACTTTTTGTTTGGGTAGTGGTCAGAGAAAATCGCTCCCAAAAACGCCTTGTTTGAGGAAATCGAAAACTTAAGGCAAGCAAAATCCCAAGAAAGATAAGCATACTACTTACATATGCTATTCCTTGAGCAGTAGAATCCGCGACTAAAAAAATTCCTGTAGCTAATAGAATGACACCTATAGTCCCAAGTATACCCCCAGGAACAAAAATCTCAAGAAAAATTAGAATGACTCCTAACACAAATAAGGAAATGATCCATCCAATACCCATGATTCTCCCCTCCTAAATCAACATGTATATAATAATTATATGCAGAGTCTCATGAATCCTTTTCCTGCACTGGGTTTTTAGAAATATCTTTCAGCCAATGCTGGGCAAGCTGTTTATAAAGATTACCTCGGGCTAGAAGATTTAGGATGACTAACGTTGCAGCAACTTTCTCCTTATCCGCCTCATTCATTTCTTCTCCGGCCAGGGAATCATACACTTCCTTGGGTAACTGCTCTAGAGATTTAACCCAATCTTGCTGAGTACGATCGAATATCTCGCTATAATATCTGTAAAGCTTAGCAGGATTGATTCGGTCATCAGAATTGTCATCAAGCGATTGATTCACGAAGCCAAGTAAACGAGATGCTTCCTCCAGGGATAATATATTCCTGAGATCATTGAGAAGTAGAATGTTAGCAACTTGTTCTCTGCTATATTTCTTTTTCTGAGGGTGGGGCAGATATTTTCGTCGCACCCAGTTCTGAATATGGATATTGTTGATGTCGTTCTGACTGACACGTTGGGCCACTTCGACGACTTGAGAAAGCATCATAGAGTCTAATTCTAGATAAGGTAAGGCTTTGGATTTCGGTTCAAACCCGTTGGCAATCTCTAAGATTTCATTGATGTATTCTGAATTCACCGAATCCCCCCTTGGAGCTGAGCTTTTCAAGCTTATTATATGATTATTACGAACATATTTCAATATCAAAGTAAACATATTATAAAATTTGTTAGAAAATTTGTTATTAAATTTGGATATAATTTTTTGATTGCCTTAATTAAACTGTGGTTATTAGCAGCTTCAAAAATACACAAGTTTTAATTTAAAGGTTAGAATGTGTTATAATCTTTCATTAGAGGCAAATAATTCATAGATTAAGTTATAATGGTATAAATTATATCTAAGTTTCACTTTAACCCTGGATACGAAAGGAGTTCCGCTTATGAATGAACAAATGCTTGAAAAGTACGCTCGTCTTATCGTAAAGACAGGAATCAATCTCCAAAAGAATCAAATTCTCGTCATTAATTCCCCTATTGAGTGTGCTTCAGTAACGCGAAGGGTCGCTGAGATCGCCTATCAAGAAGGTGCAAAAGATGTCGTTATATTTTGGAAGGATGAGCTTTTCTCGAAGATTCGCTATCTCCATGCACCGGATGAAATCTTTGATCAGTTCCCTGAATGGCAAAAGGAGTTTTATCTCTCCTATGTCCGCCAAGGAGCTGCCTTCTTGAGCATATCGGCTTCTGATCCGGAATTAATGAAAGAAGTCAATCCAGAGAGAATGGTAAGAGCTCAAAAAGCGAGCAATGTGGCACTGAAAGAGTATCGCGATCGCCTCATGAGTAACCAAAACGTCTGGTGCGTGATTTCGGTACCGACGATATCCTGGGCAAAAAAAGTCTTTCCTAAGGACTCGGAAAAGGACGCCATAGAAAAGCTCTGGGAAGCCATCTTTAATTCTGTACGTGTCGACCAGGAGGACCCCGTTGCGGCCTGGGACAATCATAAGGCAAATCTCAAACAAAGTATGGACTTTATGAACTCAAACCGATTTAAATCCTTACATTATAAAACTTCGTTAGGAACGGATCTTGTTATCGAGTTTCCCGAGGATCATCTCTGGGTAGCAGGCGCAGACTATACTCCGGAAGGGTTAGAATTCATTGCTAACATGCCTACTGAGGAGGTCTTTACTCTTCCGAAAAAAAGTGGAGTTAATGGTAAGGTCGTCAGCTCCATGCCCTTAAATTTTAACGGAAACTTAATCGAGAACTTCTCGTTGACCTTTAAAGAAGGTCGTATCGTTGATTTCGTGGCCGAAAAGGGTTATGAAGCCTTAAAAAGTCTCATCGAAACGGATGAGGGCTCCCACTACCTTGGAGAGGTTGCCTTAGTTCCTCATAACTCTCCAATCTCCAATTCGAAGATCCTCTTCTACAACACTCTTTTTGATGAGAACGCTTCCTGCCATTTGGCTATCGGTAAAGCGTATCCTGTATGTATTAAGGACGGAGAGAAATTAAGTAAGGAAGAATTGGATAAGCTTGGTGTTAATGATTCGTTGGTTCATGACGACTTCATGATTGGAACGGCCGATTTAGAGATTACAGGTACCACGGTAGAGGGTGAAGTTATCCCTGTATTTATAAAAGGAAATTTTGCTTTTTGACTTGAGTTTACTTTAAGGAGGGTCTTATTATCATCCAGGTAGGGAAAATCAATCAACTTAAAGTCGCAAATATGGCTTCCTTTGGGGTATATCTCGATGCAGAAACCGGAAACCGCACAGATAATGTCTTACTTCCAGGCAATCAGTGTCCAGATAATGTCCAAGAGGGCGACGTATTTGACGTTTTCATTTACCACGATTCGGAAGACCGATTAATTGCGACCACACAAAAGCCTTTGGCACAAGTAGGTGAATTAGCATATCTTAAGGTTACTGCCAAGACGCAGATTGGGGCCTTTCTCGATTTTGGGTTAGAAAGAGGTCTGTTTCTTCCCTTTCGAGAACAGAAATATCCCATCGAAGTAGATAAGAGCTATCTTGTCTATGTTTATCTCGATAAAAGTGGACGAATAACGAGCACAACGAATGTCTATGAATTTCTACGCGTTGATTCACCGTATCAAAAAAATGACACGGTTAGGGGAACTGTCTATCAAATTAACCCTGAGATTGGGGTCTTTGTCGCTGTAGATAATCAGTACCTCGGACTCATTCCTCGTACAGAGAATTTCTCGGAGTTAAAATGGGGCGAGCGAGTCCAGGCTCGAGTGATTCGAGTTCGTGAAGATGGAAAACTCGATCTTTCCCCTCGTGGGCTCTCCTATGAACAGATGAATGTCGATGCCGAATTGTTAATTAATGCAATGAATGCGAATCAAGGAGTTCTCCCACTCAATGAAAAATCCCGTCCAGAAGATATTGAACGGGTTTTCCATATGAGCAAGGCCGCTTTTAAGCGTGCAGTTGGTACACTTTTAAAGAATGGTCGAATCAAAAAGGTTGGGGATGAATTAAGGCTTCCTTAATCCCGACTTTCTCCTTGAAAGCTGGGGTTGGGCAGATGTGTTGGGAACACGATTCGCTTGATTGCGACCTGGTATAGAATCCTCCGCTTGGTCCTTCTGGGATCGATTCTTCTGAGAGTAAAGCTTCTCAGCAGGGGTTGGTCCTTTTTTTGTGAAGGTCGGAGTTTTTCTGCGTGAATCCATGATAATTCCCATGGACACATCTTTCTCGTCGATATGAATCTTAAATTGTTTTTCTACCTTCTTGAGTATTCCAAGCTCTCGTTCATTTACGATTGATATTGCGACTCCGCTTTGACCAGCGCGCCCAGTCCTTCCTACTCGGTGCAAATAAAGCTGGGGATCTTCAGATAAATCAAGGTTAAAGACATGGCTAATTCCGGGAATGTCTAGACCACGAGCCGCAAGGTCAGAGGCGACAAGGAGCTGAAACTTCCCACTTTGAAATTCAGCCATTGCTTTTCCTCGGTCAGATTTTATAGTACTACCATGAATCCCTACTGCGTTAAGCCCGTGAAATCGGAGTTTCTCAACAGTGACTTCAATTTCTTCACTTTTATTGATGAAGACCAGGGCCCTCTCTGGGTTTATGATCCGGACGAGTTTTCTCAATACCTCGAATTTATCTCGTTGTTCAGTGAGAAAGTACTGATGAATGAGGGTCATGGCTACTTGCGTCTGATTGCTGACTCGGACAATTTCGGGGGTCTTAGCAAGTGCTTTAATTCGTTCAAGTATCATCGGAGCCATCGTCGCAGAAAAAGCCAAGAGTTGTCTATCACGCAGCGTGGTCTTAATCACGGCCGCTACCGTCTTTAGATTGTGATCATCGAGCAAACGATCTGCCTCATCGAGAACAATCGTTTTGATTGTTTGGGAGCTTATCTTCCTTTTTTGAATAAGTTCAAGAATTCTCCCACTCGACCCCACGATAAGATGGGGTCTTTCTTTTAGCTTTTCAATTTGACGATTGATATTGACATTCCCAATGATGACTGCTGAGGTTACAGGAAGTCCAGAGTTTTGGGCAAGACGCTCAATCTGCCTATGAATCTGGAGAGCGAGCTCATGAGTGGGGGCCAAGATTAGTCCTTGTGTTTCCCGTTGCTGGGTGTCAAGGGCTTGAAAGATTGGAAGCAGATAAGCAAGTGTCTTCCCTGTCCCTGTTTCTGATTGACCAATCATATCTTTCTTGGCTAAAATCAAAGGGATACTTTTCTCTTGGATTGCCGTGGGTTCAAGAATTCCTTCCACTTTCAGTGCGGTGGTTAGTGCTTCGCTAAGGTTTAGATTGTTAAATGATACATTCATAGTTTTCAAATCCTATCTATCTATTTATTATTTATGTCATATATTAGCTAGCGAAATTGATAGGTCTCTTCTACCCGATTGCTTACAAATAGTGTTTTAACTCTGAACTCACTCGCTAGATTTAGATAAATGTACTTACAGTATGCCCGTTTTAAGCAAATTGAGTTAACATAACTACGCCGATGATAATTAGTTCCATAAGAAGTACTGGTCTTAGAGACTTAAAAATGTCTGCCTTGAAATACTCTCCAGTTACGATAAGGCAAAGATGAGCCGGTGAGAGCATAGCTCCTGTGATGGCCAGGATGTAAACTGTCGTAGTCGTATTTATATCTCCCGGTGCGAGAGCGGCAAGAATCGGAAAAATAACAGCGACAGCCCCTTGGGGACCACCCGTGAGGAGTCCGACGACGAAGGAACTAATTCCAAGCATAATAACGATGGGTATATTGGTCCCTTCAAAGATTCCTACCAAATCTTTAATGAGTCCTGAAGCCGTCAAAACATGTTGGAAGAACATAATGCTGAAAATTCCCCAGAGGAGTTTTTTATCAAAGGAATCGACTAGCATTCTCACCACTTTGTTCTTATCTAATCGAAGAATGAAAATCATGCCAAAGACGACTAAACCCATTGAAATCGCGGCACTGAAGTGAAAATATACAACAAGAATAATGTTTACTAATATAGGGCCAAGTGCTAGGAGTAGATAGCGTGGAGAGATCGCAGAATCTACAGCGGCAGAAGAATTGCTTGAATCAGAGTCGTTAGACAAAGTTTCTCTTACAGATTCTTGTTGCTTTTCAAATTTAAAGCTTTTTCCCGTGAGAATAAACACTAACCCTAAGATTAATGCAAAAAGTGTATATCCCCCCATACGTCCAACAAAGGTACCCAGCGGAATGGAAGAAATTTGGCTTGCGAGGAGTACTCCAGGAATAATAGGATTCGCATATTCCCAAATATGGCGGAACCAATAGTTGATGGTCGCTTTCTTTTCCGGAGTCAGGAGATAATTTTTGCTCGCATGTTCGACCATCGGTGCCGAGAAAATCGCTCCTCCTAAAGAAGGAAGTAATCCTAGAAAGGCGGGCATAAAGGCGAGGAGAACTCGATCACTGCGGAGCAAGGATTTCATAGAAGACATAAAACCTTCGATGGTTCCACTAGTGCGCAAAAGATGCTCGAGGCACATTACGAAAAACATGGCTAAGACAACTTCCCACGTACTACTCTCGAGTACCGTAGATTGTATCGCGATAAAGGCTTTTTCGAAGGTAGGCGAAGCAAGTAAAAATAAGATTCCTGAGCCTGCTAACATGGCATGCCCAATTTGCACATGCTTCCGCAAAAGCCAAACCACAAGAATTAAAGTAACTAGGATCTTTGCAACGATGATCATCTTATTAAACGTCCCTTCTTCGCTATTTATCATTTAAAAGTAATGCAAGTAGATTAGAGGAAGAATATCTCAATCGAATAACAGATAAAGAGGCCTTAAGAAACTTTTCTCTAGGCCTCTTTACTTATCACTTAGGTATTCTAAGAGAATAAACCAGAGTCCAATGCACGTGCCCTTTTATTACCAACTATTCTTAGATTTCCAGAACTCTGGGCGAATTAGTATCAACAAAGTAAAGAACTCCAGGCGACCGAGAAGCATACAGAAGGTTAGCACTGACTTGCCAAATTGACTGATCACCCACTACCAACTCTTTCTCGTACGCCAGAACTCAGGACGAAACAATATCAGCAAGGTGAAAAATTCCAAGCGCCCCAGTAGCATACAAACGGTCAGGACTGACTTTCCTAATAGATTTATACTGGCAAAAGTCGTAGTAGGTCCTACTACTCCAAATCCAGGACCAACATTGCCTAGGGTGGCTGCAACGGCGCTCATCGCATCGAAGGGCGCAATTCCTGTACCTGCAATGATAATACTTGCCGCCGCGAAAATCGTGATATAAAGAAAGAAGAATATTCCCACCCGATTGAGGGTATCTGATTCAATTATTTTCCCCTCAAGTTTGACACTCGAAACCGCGCGGGGATGAATTCCCCTCTTTAATTCAGCCCATGTACTTTTCGCAAGAAGTAGAAGTCTAGAAACCTTCATCCCCCCAGAGGTTGAGCCAGAACTTCCCCCGATGAACATAAGCAAAAATAGAATGAGCTTAGTCATAGCTGGCCACTGATCAAAGTCAGCTGAAGCAAAGCCTGTTGTCGTTATAATCGATGCAACTTGAAATAAGGCATGTCGAAAGGCGTATTCGGGGGGCTTACTGCTAGTGAACCATAGGCTTACTGCTATAAGTAAAGTAGAAGCGAGAATAATAAGCAGGTAAACAAAAAACTCAGTATTGCGAAACGGCTTAAAGGTCTTCTTGCGCCAGGCCAATAAGTATATCCCAAAGTTTCCGCCGGCTAGAATCATGAAAAAGGTGAGGATCAACTCGATTGCGAAACTATCATAATACATGATACTTGTATTTTTAGTGGAAAAACCCCCTGTAGCTACCGTTGCAAACGAGTTGTTTACTGCATCTAAAAAAGTCATCCCCGCAACCCAAAGTAACAGCGTCATTATAACGGTAAAAAACAAGTAAATTTTCCAGAGAGTTATTGCTGTATCACGAATGCGTGGAAGAACACGATCATTCGTAGGTCCTGGAACTTCTGCATTGAATAGGTAAACTGCTCCGACCCCCGTATTGGGGAGTAAGAGGATGAAGAGAACAATAATGCCCATTCCACCGAGCCAATGCGTAAGACTTCTCCAGAATATAAGGGATTGGGATAGAGCTTCGACGTTATTAATGACACTGGCACCTGTTGTGGTAAGTCCAGAGACTGTCTCGAATACTGCATCGATATAGGTGGGAACAGCATCAGCGAACCAATAAGGTAACGCTCCAAATAGCGAAGTTAGAATCCAAGCAGCAGCAACGATTGCGAAACCTTCTCTTACGCCCATTTTTAGATTAGTGAGTTTATAACGTCGCATTAGGGTTATTCCAGCTAATCCCGTGATAATTACTGATAGGATGAAGGCTGAGAGACTATATTCCTGATTAAAAGCCGCCATAATCAAGGGAACAGACATAGCTAAGCTATACGCAGCGAGGAGTCTCCCGAGTATTCCTAGCACAAGTGGAACGTTCATTTCTTATTTGCTCCCTAATTTATTCTCGAAAAGTTTTATTACCGTAGAGACTGTATCTGGCAAGGCAAAGACAATCACGCGATCTGCAGGTTCGAGCATAGTATCTCCATCAGGAATGATGATTTTGTCGTTTCGAACGATACTTCCAATCAAGGAGTTAAGTGGCAGCTTTGCATCTTTGAGTCTTTTATAGGCAACAGGACTAGTGTCGGAAACGATAATCTCCATGGCTTCCGCTTTTGCCCCCTCTAAAAGTGAAATTGAGACAATGTCACTTCTTCTCACCTGACGTAGGATGACGCCAGCGGTGAGCAATCGTGGAGAGAGTACTACATCCACTCCAACTTTCTCCATAAGAGAGATATAGTCAGAACGGCCAACTCTGACAAAGGTCCTCGGGGCGCCAAGATGCTTTGCCAATAGTGCAATCAACAGATTGAGCTTATCGTCATCGGTTAGGCAAATCACTGCATCTGCCTCCCCTACCCCCTCCTCAGTAAGGAGGTCAATATCCGTACCTTCACCGCAAAGAACAAGCCCGTCTTCGAGGAGTCCGGCTAATTCCTGACATCGTTCACGATCCTTATCAATAACTTTGACTGAAATCCCGGATTTTTCAAGGATTAGCGCTAAATGTCGGCCAATCCGTCCTGCTCCAATAATCAAAACTCGATCAACTTTGGATTTTCTTACGGTAAAATGCTCTTCGAACTTTTTAATTACAGAATACTCTCCTACAAAAAAAACACAGTCATGCGGCTCAATCATGTCTGATCCATGGGGGATAAGCATGCGTTCCTGACGTAGAATTCCAGCCACCAGGGTTTGACGGGGTAATGTTAATTGACTCAGGGGAATGTTAATCAATTTGGAATCCGGTGAAATCTTGACTTCTATCATTCTGACTCGTTCGTCAGCGAAATCTTCGACGTCCAGAGCTGCTGGCGTTAGAAGAATTCGACTTATTTCAATGGCGGTGACCATTTCAGGGTTTATAGTAAGGTCGATTCCTAAGGACTCGTTGAACTTCAGTTTGTCCTTTTCGGCATATTCTTGATTCCGAACACGTGCAATCGTACGCTTAATCCCAGCTTGTTTGGCAGACATACACGCAATCATATTAACCTCATCGCTGTCTGTTACCGCGACCATTAGATCCGCATGACAAATCTCAGGATCCAATAGCATTCCTGGGCTGGCACCGTTTCCTGAAACTGTCATCACATCTAGCGAGTTTTGGACAATGGCTCGACGCTCTTCATTATTTTCAATCACGATTACCTCGTGATTCTCCTGCGCTAAATATTGGGCCAGACTATAGCCTACTTTGCCCGCTCCGACAATTACGACTCGCACTGAACTACCTCCATTATATATTGCATAAAAAACTATAATTTTTCAATCATCAGCTATCCGTCAAGTATAGCAAAGTTCTCACAAATATTCATTAGCAACTACATTATTTCTATATAATATAATGTAAGCCATATCATAGTTAAAGTTCCTTAAAGGGAATGTTTCCCCTAATAAAGTCATAAGTATATCCCGAAATCTTATGTTAATTAGGGGGAAGCATGTTTACATGTTTAAAAGAAACGGAAAAAGAGAATGGTCAACCTTTGTAGTCACTGGCTCCACCACAATCTTTGCAATAATTTCGCTCATTAGTGCTTATATAACCATTGTCTCCTGGCAAACCCAAAGAGAAGCTGCAAGACCTTACTTTACGTTCAAAGAATCTCCGATTGTGGAATTGGGAAGCCAGGTGAGTTTCGAATTTAAGTTTCAAAATGTGGGAACACACCCTGCCACAGAACTTACCAGTAAGACTTTGGTCTTTAATCAGGACCTTTTAGGAAAGCCTCTGTTAATCGATGACTATAGTATCGTTAATGCCATCCCTAGGGATACAGTTACGAGCTTATTAGTGCATTTAGATCCAAAGGAACTCAACCCAAACTTACCAAAAATTCCGTCCTATTATATTGTAATTAGCTTAAGATATAAAGATCCTATTCTCAATGACTCCTATAATCAAGTCATTTACATCAAATGGCCCGGGGTCATTGATCAAAAGATTCAACCTCTAATCCATGTAGAAACAAGTGAAAAACAGACAATTTTGGAATATCTTGATTCCTATCACTTATAGACATATTACAACCTAATTTAATTAATTCCAATATAAATTTGTACCTCTGGGGATATATCAAAAACTATTAAGGAAACTATTAAAGCTTCTTGAATAGCCTTCAAGGTAGCTTGGCTTTTCGTATCCTTTCTGATAAGATATTCATCATGCGAATGAAGGTCCATAGGTTTGAAGGGAAAAACGACACATGCAACAAGCCTTTTCAATGAAGCAGAGGACGAGTCAATTTCTGGCCATACTCCTCCCGATATTAGTTACTCAAGTTACAATGTTTGCTATGAGTTTTTTTGATACTGTGATGTCTGGACATGCAAGCGCTATTGACTTGGCTGGAGTAGCCATTGGATCAAGTATTTGGTCACCCATTAGTACAGGTCTTGGCGGCATATTTATAGCCATTACCCCCCTTGTTTCTCATTTGGTAGGCGCAAAACAAGATGAAGAAGTTCCCTATAAGGTTTTTCAAGGTGTGTTATTAGCCTTATTCATTTCCGCGTTCATAATTCTTCTAGGTAGCATAACTCTCGATTGGATTCTTTCTTTGATGGATTTAGAGGTTCCCGTCCGAGCAATAGCACGAGGATATCTCATCGTCCTAGCTTTTGGAATTCCGCCTCTCTTTATCTATCAGGTACTACGTTCATTTATCGATGCACTCGGGAAAACGCGAGTTTCTATGATAATTGCACTTCTCTCTTTACCTACTAATGTAACTCTGAATTATATTTTAATCTATGGTAAGCTCGGACTCCCTGCTTTCGGTGGAATTGGTGCAGGGATTGCCACGGCTTTGACGTATTGGCTCATGGCATTTATTGCGACATGTATCGTAATTCGAGACCCTTCTTTTTCGAGATATCATATCTTTAGTCATATCTACCCTATCTCTCTCAAAGCATGGCGTGAGCAGTTAAAAATTGGTATACCTATAGGATTTTCTATCTTCTTCGAGACAAGTATCTTTGCAGCGGTGACTTTGCTCATGAGTGGTTTTAACACTGTGACCATTGCCGGACATCAGGGTGCTATGAATTTCGCTTCAATGCTCTATATGGTTCCTTTAAGTTCCTCGATGGCGTTGACTATCCTTATAGGCTTTGAAGTGGGAGCAAGACGCATTCAAGACGCAAGAAACTATGCCTTACTTGGGCTTGGAATATCGTTGATTTTAGCCCTTCTCACTGCAGTTGCTCTCCTTCTTTTCCGAGCTCAAATTGCAGGCTTCTATTCGAAGGAGCTTGAAGTAATAGAACTCACTCAACAATTTCTAATCTATGCGCTCTTCTTTCAGTTCTCAGATGCAATTGCCACCCCCATCCAAGGAATCTTACGTGGCTATAGGGATGTCAATGTCCCCTTCCTTAGTTCGCTTTTGTCTTATTGGTTGTTTGCCCTGCCATTAGGTTACCTCCTCGCGCATTTCACATCCTTTGGAGCTTTTGGATATTGGATAGGTTTAATTTCCGGAATCTCGTTGAATGCCCTTTGTTTAGCAATAAGACTTAACCATGTCCAACGCAAACAAGCTTTTAGCCACTAGAACAACATTTTCCATCCCATTAAAAGGGGGCATCGCAAAAAGTAGTTTTGCGGTGCCCCCTTCTTATATATCCGATAAGTTTTTAGCCGATAACTTCGCCGTTCACGAGTCGATTTCTTAGTTCTCCTACCATGGATGGAACATCGATTTGCATTGGGCAACGCTCAACACAACGTCCGCAGCGTAGACAGTTATAAATTTGCGGAGCTGTAGCATCTAGTCCACCAGAAGTAAAGACATTCCAAATGGTTCCTATCCCACCGAGATACGTTTCTCCAAAGGTACCTGCAGTGATTTGGAAGACTGGACACTCATACATACATCCACCGCAACGCAAGCAGTGTAAAGCTTGTTTGAAGTCATCCTCTGCCGCCATCTCATCTCGTCCGTTCTCTACAAAAATTACATAGAATTCTTTCGGACCGTGTGCGCCATAGGTCGTGACTTTCTCGATATCACCTGTCTTACTTGGGCCTGTCACAATATTGACATATGAAGGAACCGGATATTGTGCATAACGCCAGGTTACTTCAGCAACTTTCATCGCATCTTGGAAGGAAGGGACAAGCTTTTCCGTTCCCACTAGAAGAAGATGAACTGGGGGAGCGGCAGTGGCAAGACGAACGTTTCCTTCGTTCTCGATAATAACGAAGGCCCCCGTGTCTGCGGCTACGACATTAGCAGAACTTATACCGACATCTGCAGTAAAGTATTTTTCCCGCATAAATTCGCGGACTGCAGCAACTTCCTTTGCGATGTCGGGCTCAATCTCACGACCAAAGAAATTCGTAAAAATTTCTGCGACTTTCTCCCGGGGAACATGAATCGCAGGAGAAAGAATATGCATCGGTCGATCCTTCTTAAGCTGAAGGATGAACTCTCCGAGGTCAGTCTCCCATACCTCGTTCCCTTCCTCCTCTAAGTACTCTCGAAGATGAAGTTCTTCACCGAGCATACTTTTTCCTTTAACAATCGTTTTATGTTTACCTATGATTTCGCTTGCCATTACTAAAGCCTCATGCTTATCTTTGGCATAAAAGGCTTTACCCTTATTACGCTCGACAGAGTCCATCGCTTGAGCAAGGAGCTCTTTTCTTTTTATAACAGCCTGACGTTTTATTTCTCTTACTTCTTCAGCGAGTGCCGGAGTATGGGGGAAACGTTCCATAGAAGCAGCTGTTGTTTCCCTGTACGCTTTCACTGCGCGAGTAATCGCTCTTCTGATATTTTCATCATTTTGAGCACGGTTGATATCTTTAGAGTATTCACTGTACCCTTTTTGCATATCGATAGATTCACTTTTTGGCTTCGTAAAAACGCTCATCCCTCTATCCCCCTGTAAAGAAATTCAATCAAGTCTTCAATATTTTCTTTGTCTTGTTTTTCTGCTGAGCCATGAAGAGCAGATAAACAGTAGGGACAGGAGGTTAAGAAAATGTCAGCACCCGTTTCCTTAAGTTCTTCCACTCTACGACCCGCAATCGTATGAGAAAGATCAGGAAAGAGAAGTTTGCTTGGTCCACCACAACAAGTCGTCCAAGTACGATTCCGGTTTGGTTCTTGGATCTGAACCCCAGCAGCATTTAAAATATCGCGGATTTCTTCAGTAATTTCTAGCTCACGTGCTAAACGGCAAGAATCATGTATCGCCACGGATTGCGTGATTGGAAATTTGGGGAGTTTGTCCCTTTGTTCCCAAACAAGCTCAACAAACGTTTTAACCTTAAGGTCGTGGTCTATGCCAAGTTTCGGGTAAACTAACTTGATCACTTCTGCTGCATGAGGAGACAGACAAACAATCGTTTTTGCTTTACTATCTTTGAGGACCTTAGTTACTCTTTTGCCGTAATCGGACAAGTCCTCCCAGTAACCTAATTCATAAAGTAAAGCCCCGCTATAAAGTTCATCTTCTCCTGAATAGCAAAGGTCATAGCCCAAATTCCGAAGAGTTTTTGCAGCTTTCAAACAAACAGAATTAAAGCGCTCTTTATCTTTAGCCAGAACGGAAGCATAAATCTTCTCCGCATTAATACCAGCCTTCTCAATGATGTTACGGACTCCCATTAACATCGAAAAGCCCTTGCTTGTCGCATCAACGACAGTCATCGTTTTAACTAAGGAATCGATGAATGGTAGGAGTTGGTACTCACCACCTGTGTAGAACAATAAATCTCCCGTCTTCGGTAAATTAAGTTCCTTAGCCCAAGCTGAAATCTCCGTTCCTTTCAAGGCCAAAGGATTTCCATGTTTTACAATATTACCTCTAATTAATTCCAAAACTGGTGGCATCTTACGTTCTACCGTAGGTTGAATCTCGACAAGGTTTGTTGCCACAAGCTCCACCGCCCTTCTCTGTAACTCTATATCTCTTAGACGTATAACTATAGAATACTCAATACAAGATAAAGCGTAAACCGTATTTGCTTATGTATTATGTATTTTTGTTGCACATTATATGATTTTTGTATACAAGATGCATAACATTACGTCCGTGTACCTTAAAAACTACGCGATTAGTATGTCTTAATTGGCATTATTGTGTATCAAATTTTATGATACACATTAAAAATACCCGAGATAACTTTATACCTCGGGTACACCTCGTTTGCAAAGCATTGTTGTCTTTTAGCAGAGATCATTTTTAAAGTCAAACTCTGAATCTATATCCCGCTCCCCAAACAGTTTCTACATACTGTGGTTTGGAGGGATCCGACTCAATCTTTTCCCGAATTCGCGCAATGTGGACAGTAACGGTCGCCGAATCCCCTAAGGATTCTAACCCCCATATTCGCTCGAAAAGATCCTCCCGGCCAAAGACCCGATTAGGGTTTTGAGCTAAATATAGAAGGAGATCGAATTCTTTCTGGGCTAAGTTGACTTCTTGATTATTCACAAAGACTCTACGCGAGTCTTTCTCTATTTTTAAGCCGCGAATGGTTACGGCAGCCCTCTTCTTCTGCCCAACACTGAAACGCTGTTTGATGCGTTCGTAATTTTCGATATGTGCTTTGACACGAGCGACTAGTTCCCCAGGACTAAAGGGTTTCGTAATATAATCGTCTGCCCCAAGTGTTAGCCCTTTAATCTTATCAATTTCTTCCTTCTTTGCGGAAACGAGAAGAACTGGAATATCCTTCTCGTCTTTCATGCTCTTAAGGATTTCTAGACCATCAAGTCCTGGAAGCATGATATCAAGAATGATAAGATCATAATCATTATTCTGGATGGCTCGCAAACCATCCACACCGTCTGCGCATAAGAAAACGTCGAAGCCTGCGACTTCAAGATAATCCCTTTGGAGCTCAGCGATGCTGGAGTCATCTTCGACAATTAAAATCTTTTCCATGCGGGATCCCCTTTCCTAACTCCTCGGTAGTGAAATCATTATACTCGTTCCCTCATTTTTATGACTTATAGCCCATATTCGCCCTTCATGCCCTTCAATAATCTGCTTAGCGATAGCAAGCCCCAAGCCGCTTCCCCCAATCTCACTTCGCGCCATATCTGAACGATAGAAACGGTCAAAGATTTGAGGTAAATCCTTCTCCGGAATCCCTGAGCCATTGTCTCGTAGTTCGATAATTAGGCTAGAGTGGGTTTCCCTAAGAAAAACAGTAATCCGCCCTACTTCTTTATCCATGTACTTTCGTGAATTGTCGAGGATGTTCATGATAACTCTTCTCATCCGTTCGCGATCGAGGAGAATTACCCGTCGTCGTTCCTTGATTTCGCTTGTGAAGGAAAGTGAAATCTTGCTTTGTTCCATCTCGTGTTCACATTCAAGCAAACCATCGTTAAGAAACTTTTCAATATCCGTTCTCTCAAAGTTAAAGGGAATTTGATTCATATCAAGCTTAGCATAAAGCAGTAGATCATCAATCATAGCATCGACCTGTTGAGCCTTACTATAAATCGTTTTTAGGTACTTTTCTTTCTTCTCTGGGGTATGAGCGATACCATCGAGTAGGCCTTCCACATAACCTTTTATTGAAGTGACTGGAGTCTTCAAATCGTGGGAGATACTTGAGATGAGTACTTTACGGTTGTCTTCATATTTTAATTGTGTATAGATAGATTCCTTCAGTCTTAGCCGCATAAGCTCAAGATCACGACAAAGCTCTTGAATTTCTTCATCCCCTTCTTCGACTATGGGATGATCTAGGTTTCCCTGACTGATTTCTGCTGCAGCCTTTTGTAGATGATTAAGAGGGCTTAAGATACTGCGGCTAAATTGATAGGAGACTATAAAGTTAATAACCACAAAGGAAAAAGCAAAGATAATTCCTGTAAAAAGGAGTAGACTCGTAAGATTTAATGCCGACCCATCGATAGGGGCAAGGAGTAGGAGGTTCCCTGCTATTCCATCATAAAATTTCAAGTCAATGGACTGCACACTGTAGGATACCTTCCCTATGGGCACTGATGTTCGTCCACCTCTAGTATTCGATGCTTCTATAAACTTCGCTACATCAATTTTACTGAAATTACGTGAGGAAAAGAGAATTTGATCGTCCTGCAAAATTACGACCTCTCCATTAATTCCCGCGAGTCGCTCCTGTAAATGACTTTGAAAGCTTATTTCCTTTACGACTTCCGGATTCTCTCTCAAAAGACTCTTCTCCGTGCCGGTAAGTTCGTACTTGATTTCCGTTAATGTCTGAACGCTTTCAAAGGGCAGGCTCTTATCCGATATTTTCCCAACGATAAAGATAAAAGCCAAAGCACTTATAACAGTAACCAATACAGGGAGGATTACTGTTAATGCGTTGGCTAGAATTAAACGCCGTTTGAGGTTCATGTCTTCACCCTAAAACTCTTTTTTATCAAACAAGTAAAATCCTGCTGTAAACAACATTATAGCATATCCGGCCATAATCAATAATTGCCTGAGGATCTTTCCAAGGGGGAAGGAGTTTGCTAACCAGATATTGTACCAATCGAGGTAGGAGGTAATAAATAAGCTGGAATATTGTGAAAAGGCAAGTCCCAAGACCTTTAAAATTCCAAATACTAAGATAGCAACAAAAAAGACTGAAATTCCACTCTTGAAAAGGTTAGCCAATAGCACAATCGCCAACGCGAGAACAAGGAGCGGTATAAAACTCACAAGATATGAGAGAATCGTCTGGGCAAAGGCTCCAACGGTAGCGGAATTAGCATTAAAAAGGAAGCCGGCAAGAGTGGAAAATACGAGGAGCAAGAGAAGATTTGCTAAGATAAAGACTGCAATCGCTGTTATTTTCGCACTGAAAATTTTAAATCGGCTGACAGGACGAGTTAACATAATTCGCATCGTATTTTGCGAAAATTCTCCAGAGAAGCTATCGATGGCGACAAGTGCTGTAAATAAGGGGAGTATGCTGTTAACCACTACAGATAAGACCAGCATGGGAAACTCGACACTCCCTGCTCCTCTCAATCCGAAACCAGTTCTCACCCCAACAACGAGTAACTGCCCAATGACAATCATCAATAGTGATAAAATAACTGCAACAGTCGCTTTTTTCTTTCGATAAAGCTTATCTAGTTCATTAACGAGCGCAGCTTGAAACACGGCCATTTCTCTCTACCTCACTCACAAAGTAATTCTCTAAGGTCGCATAGTTTTTAAGTATATCCTGTGTACTTTGAACATTAAGCATTTTGCCATTATAGATGACTCCAATGCGGTCACAGGTAAGCTCCACATCGTGGATTAGGTGACTGGAGATGAAAAAGGTCGTCTGTTCATTTTCTGCGAGATGCTTAATAAGTTTGCGAATATCAATCATACCCTCTACATCGAGCCCATTCAGTGGCTCATCCAGAATCACGACTTTGGGACGTGCAAGGATAGCAGCTGAGATTCCCAGACGTTGCTTCATCCCAAGGGAGAACTTGCGAGGTTTTTCCTTTTTATACTTCAGCATTCCCGTGAGTTCTAGGACTTCATCAATGCGCTTATCATCCACATCTGGATAGAAACGAGCATGTTGCTTTAGATTCTCGTAAGCACTAAGGTAGGGATAAGATTCTGCGATTTCAATGATACAGCCAACTTGTGCCATCGCTTGTTCATATTCGTCTGTGATACTATGTCCGAAAATCTTGACATCCCCACGATCTGCTCGAACCAATCCTGTCATAATCTTCATAGCCGTGGTCTTCCCTGCCCCGTTCGGGCCTAGGAAACCGAAGATGTCCCCCTGAAAAATTTCAAGGTTTATATCATCAATTCCTCGACCATTAGAATAGAGTTTGGTCAAGTTCTTAATTTCAATGACTTTTTGCATTCTTATAAATCCTCCTAAGAATGTGTAAGGAAGCTGCCGGAAATCCCGGCAGCTTTTTGATTCACGACTGGCCACCTAAGGGAACAAGTGTCTAGTCTAATACTGGACTGAACATCGAATCAAACATCGGTCCATTGCCCATATAGGGTCGGTTCACATTGAAATTGACTTTCCCCATGAAATCATCGAAATATATATGTCCTTCGACGTTTCCACTTTTATCATTAGGGACTTCGAAACGAACGCTCCGCTTTTCGTTCTCAAAAGTGCCGTTAAAGGTAAATTCCTCTGTCTTGTTTATTGAGTTTTCAAATCCAGCCCTATACTCTTCATGGTAACGACCGGTGACTCCATTGCTATCAATTTTAGTGATTTCTAAGATTCGCTCACCAGTTTTTACGAACTTACCCTCTTTTTCGATAATAATATCATTCTTAAACGTACCGAGGAATTTTTGAGGATTCGTTAGTTCTGGTCCACGATTCGGTTGCGCAATCTGTTTGACGACTTCTTTACCATTGAGATCCGGCTTAGTAACCTTTGTAGAATTCACATCTTTCAATTTACCAAGCACTTCCACGGTAATATCGTGAGCCTGACCTTGCGAATCTTTACCGGTAACAGTCGCTGTTCCTAAGATATTTTCCAGGACCCCGTCTTTGTTAATCGAGGCCGATCCTGTGACTTCCTTGACAAATACATCCTGAGTAAGGTGTGGCCATTCGTTTTGCATTCCATTTCTACCATTAAACTCTTGTTTTAATTGGAAAGAAGCTACTGCGTTGACAAGTGCGGGAATTTGCATTTCCGAGAGAGAGCCTGTTAGTTCTTTACTTTCATCAGAATTATCCTTGACGATAACATGGTCCTTGAGACTCCCGATAATTGCATCTGCAATCCGCTCCACGTCTTCTGCTCCATTTTGTGCGAAGGGATCTGTGAATTGGTTTAGTTTACGTTCTTCAGTATACTCCATGACGTAGAATTTATCATCCGGACCGATACCCCGTCTAATATCCGTTTTATTATCCGAATAGGTATAATTTGAGCCATTGTTTCCATTTAAACCTTCGCTTGTGTTCGTAGATTCAATCGTGTTATTCTTCCGATCATTTTTCTCGACGTGATTTTCCGACTGAAGGGTTTTCCCGTTATCCTTTATGACATAGGTAATGTCGAGGGTAAAGCTATTAAACTCCCCACTCATTTTTTTAGCAGATACCTTGAGCCCATCCTTTAACTGCTCATACCCGCTCTTACTTACGACATCCGCTAGCGCTGTAGTGGCAAATAACAAAGTACCAATTGTAAAGCTTGCAAGCATGGCTGTCTTTTTCTTGATTTTCAATGATTTCACTCCTTTTAAATCCTCTGGAAGCTTCCATATTTATTCTAACCCCTAGGTCTTGATTATTATTAAACAGAGTATTAACAATGTATAAACAAATGAGCTAAAAAAAGGTAGCTCAAATTTGAGCGACCTTTTGGGGTTTTAAACTAGAATTAGGAGATTGAATCAAATCTTGAGTCGAAAACGAATGACTTTTGCTTTTACACAAGCCTTATAAAGGATAAGAAGCAAGGGTCCTAGGAATATACCAAGCACGCCTAAGGCTTTAAATCCAACCCAGATGCAAATTAAAGTCGTCAATGCACTTAACCCGATTCTCTCCCCCAAGATTTTTGGTTCGATAGCTCGGCGCAATACGGTGATGCCAATAAATAGGATGATTAAGCCAAAGCCAAGGAACATCTTTCCCTGGGTGAGCGAAATAATCCCCCAAGGGACGAGTACAGACCCAGTTCCAAGAATAGGCAAAATATCAACGATGATGATAAGGAGGGCGAGTGCCATGGCATAGCGTACTCCGAGAATAACCAAAGCAATGAGGCTAACAAGATAAGTAATCGTGCTAAGAATAACTTGCGCTTGCACAAATCCAACGGTTGCTTTACGTAAATCAGAGAGAATAACCTCAACCTTTTGCCTCGATTCGTCTTTAAAGTATGAATAGAACCGTCTCTTAATATTGTGAAGATCGAAGCTAATCATATAGAGCGAAACGAAGAAAAGGATACAGACAATAAAAAAGTTCGGAATCGCAGCAGTTAAATTAATGGTCTGAATACTTAAGCTTGAAAGTAGGTTTAAATTTGATAATTGCCTCATGAAGTTAGTATAGGACTGTTCAATTTGCGTTCCCATCTCTGGGGGGAGAAGTAGGATAAAATCATTGATTTGCTGGAACAATTGAGAGAACCAAGTTTGAATTATTGGGATATTCCTTTGGATATACTTTATTAAATCAATAGCTTCACGAATAATTTTCGTAGAAATGATATAACCCAGAAGTGAAACGACACCTAGAAAAAGAAAATACGATAGATTTACAGCAATCGCTCGTTTGGTTCTTAACTTCTTCATGAGCCACTGATTAAAAGGTTCCAGGAGAAGTGCAAAAAGAAAAGCTAAAATAAAGGGTGTAAGAATAGGTAATATGCGGTAGATTACCAGTGGTACTAAAATAAATGCAAGAATCACCAGTAAGGTGACCGCGACCTTTTTAATGTATTCTTTCATCTTGTGGTAATCTCCCCTATCCATCGAATCGACCTTACACCTCATTCTAGGACATAATATCTTGTTTGGCAATGAAGAATAAACCATTGAAGGAAACCTTAAACCGATTGTCGAATTATCAGGTATGCTTATATAAAAGGAGTTTGTTATGATCATAGAAATAACGAAACAAAATGTTTCCCGGATTAAGAATGCAGATTTTGCTCAGTACGCTCAAATTTATACACGAGTGTATGACAATTTTATTGGGCAAGTCGAGGGGACTGGAATGGAACTCGATCAAAACTTAGAAGAGGAAACTCGCCTAAAACTTGAACGTCTCCGGGAAAAAAGAGCACACTTTAGGAATGCGGATAAAAGTATTACAACACATTGGATTTCCTCAGCCTGTGAAGCTTGTCAAAAGGGTGTTGGCACGGTTACTTTGTATGTCTCATTAATGTGTCACCGTAATTGTTTCTTCTGCTTTAATCCCAATCAAGAAAGCTATGAGCAATTCACGCATCAGAAGAGAAATTGCGTGGAAGAACTTGGGCAAATGTTTAAGCAAGGCCAGCGATTCTCGCATCTCGCCTTGACTGGAGGAGAACCCCTGCTCCATAAGAAAGAGATGCTAGAATTCTTCAATTATGCTAAGGAAAAGTCTCCGCGCACCCATACGCGGCTTTATACCTCCGGGGATTTTCTCGACCGGGAAATCCTGCAAGAGCTTAAAGACGCAGGGCTGAAGGAAATCCGCTTTAGTATTAAAATGGAAGATCCTGAACAAATTAAAAAAGAGGTTTATGAACGTATAGCTCTTGCCAAGGAATATATCGCCGATGTTATGGTTGAGATGCCCGTTTTGCCAGGTAGCCTATCCGAGATGAAAGAGGTTCTTCTGGAACTCGAAAGAATTGGCATCTCGGGAATTAACTTACTCGAGTTTTGCTTTCCCTTTAATAATGCTGAAGAGTTTAAGAAGCGCGGGTATAAAGTAAAGAATCCTCCCTTTAAAGTGCTCTACGATTACTGGTATGCTGGGGGGCTTCCTATTTCACGTAGTGAGCTCGAGTGTCTTGAGCTTATGGAATTTGCCTTAGAGGAACAGTTAAAAATCGGAGTTCATTACTGTTCTCTCGAAAACAAACAGACTGGCCAAATCTATCAGCAAAACCATGGGCAAAAAGTATCTAATCATATGTTCTTCTCCCCTACGGAATACTTCTTCAAGTCTGCGAAAGTCTTTGGAGAGGACATCGAGAAGGTTAAGAAGGTCTTTAAGAAAAAGAATGTCACACAGTACCAAATGAATACAGACTATCATTTCCTAGAATTTCACGTGTCCCAAATTAAGCTTCTCAGAGATTTAGATATAGAAATCGGAATTTCATCGAATGTAATGGAAACGCGTGAGGATGGAAAATATCTGAGAGAGCTCAAGATTGACTTGACCTATCCTAAAGAGTTTGATTTTAAGAAGGATGCTTAAGGAACTCGAACGCTCAGAGTAATAACTCATGCAAGATTCGACCATCAGCTTCTTTTAAATTAACGCCTAAAAGCCTGGCAAGGGTAGGACCTTCATCAACCAGGTTCATTTCTTCTAATGCCACGCACTCGCGAATTCCCTTTCCTGAAGCCATAAATACAGTTGTATAGTTACTTTTATATGGTGAATATCCATGAGCAGCAAGGGTATGATGAGGTAGGGCCCCGACTTCCTTGGGCAATATCGTGTGGATGAGTTCTTTTCCAAGGTCATCAGCAAAATAATACCCTCGCTTTGCCTCAAGCATAAAAATACACTGTGGGTCGGCGCCAAGTTCTATAGCTTCAGCATTTGAATAAATCACTTCAAGTGCGTTGGTTGCTTGGTTAAATTCTTCGAGGATTCTATAGAGCGTGCTAAGCATCTGCTTGTTCGCTCTATCCTGTTGGTTTCTAAAATAGACGTAGGCAGATCCATCGCAGCTTTTCACAATAGCCTGATAGTCCGTTATCCAACCTTTGGAATTGACTTGTATATATCCATTTTCTTTGAGGAGTACATTAGGGTAGATAATTTTATCTTCATCTAAACTACTATGATCACCGAGCACTACCAGGGTACTTTCCTCATATCTATTCCTATCTTTTAACACTTGAATAAGTTCGCCCAATCGTTGGTCATGTCGTTGCAATGCTTCAAAGGCTTCCCTCGAGTGGAATCCATGATAATGTCGCATCGAGTCGAGATCAGTATAATGAACCAGCGTGAGGTCTGGCTGGTATTCGCGGATTGTATAGAGCAAGGACTGGTGAACAAAATGATCTAATTCCGGTTGATGGAATCCTTTGCGGAGATGTCCAAATTTGTGATTGAGCATATATTGATACATCGAGCTTCCATTCAATAAAGATACAAGTATCTGATTCTCCCAAGGCCGGTTCGCAACTACTTCCGGCATGTTATAGTGTATTTTTGATTGTGCAGTCACAGGCCAAAGTAAGGCCGTGACCTTCATCCCCTTCTCGATCGCCAGATCATAAAAGGTCTCTCCTCTTATATACTTCCTCTGCCAGTACCAATCTGGGGTTCTCAGATTGGGTTGTAAGAGGGTATTGTTGATCACTCCATGATTTTTGGGATATCTCCCCGTAACAATGCTTGCATGGGCCGGATAGGTCAATGAAGGATAAACGCTATGGACTTTCTGGGAGAATGAAGCCTTTTTTAAGAACTCACGGAAATTAGGGAGGTTAGCAATATATTCAAAATCTAAGGTGGATAATCCATCAAACGATATTACGTAAAGCGACTTCGTCATGCGTTCCATATTGAATCCTTCCTTTATTTAGTTATAGTCTCCCTCTTCTTCTTTTCTATTATTTGCCTATTAAAACTCTATTCCTGCATCTATCAAGTGATTCTTAGCTGCAGATGGAGTTTACCTAAGAGGAATACTTACTCCAGCTGAAGCTTAGAAGAACTTATCCAGGGATGTAGCAGCCGTTATCTCCCACTAATAAAAGATGGGAGTCTTACGGCTGGTAGTCATCGGATAAAAAATTAAAGGATTCTAGCATAACTCTGCTAGAATCCTTTAATTTTTTATAGATTCACTAAGGAAAGTATTTTTACCTAGAACTCACAATTCCACTTTCAGCAGAAATTCCTGTAATCTTTATTCGGCTCGTTGCAAAAAGATTGATTACTGCGATGACCGCTCCTCCGATAAACACGTACTCATACCCTAATTTTAGCCAGATAAAACCGCCCACAAAAGGGACAATCATGGAAAGTATATGGTCCAAAGTGGTTCCCATCGAGAGAGTTGGGGAAACATCCTCCGGAAGTATGGCAATTTTCTTGAGATAGGTAGCTCTCGCCATCCCTGCTGCCATAAGCATCTGATCGATAATAAAGCAAGCAAAGATAACATAAAGTGCTAATCCACCTTTTCCAATTCCCTCGAAGAAGGATTTTGAAAAGGCATAACCCAAGCAAATAAAGATTAAGATTGCGGCTTCCCCTGCTAGGACGAACCTCTCCCCAACTTTGTCAATTAAATGGCCAACAAAGGGTTTGAAGAAAATACCAAACCCAGCAATAAAGAAGCCTAAGAAGGCAAAGGTACTTACCCCTTGATTAAACACCTTAATTAGAACCCAGGGAGCAAAGGTAATAAAGATTTGCTTTCTGGCACCAAATAAGATATTCAGCAAGTAAAAAAGGGTGTATTCCTTTTTGAACACGAGCTTGAACCCTTTAGACTTGACTTTTGGAGTATGCGGCGTCATAAACATCAGGAGAGCAGCCGAACCGAGAAAAGCAATCGCCCCTATAAGGTAAACTCCCTGGTAATTGACACGAATATTCCTAAAGATAAGTGCAAAGGTTAAATTCGCAAGCAGAAAAACAAAGGTATTCGCAGCGTTAACTTGACCAAGACGTTTCCCCATATTCGCCTGATCGGAAAGATTCATTACAATACTATTGGAAACAGGCATAAAGAGGTGCATCCCCATACTGTACGTCAGGAGCCAAATAACCATCACATTGAGTTCAGATGAAAAAAGGCCCATCCCCAACATACCCAAAGCGGCTAAGACATTCGCTACTGCAGCGACACGGACATCACCGAGAAAAAGGAGAAGTGTAGAAACAAAAACTACTGCGAATCCAGGAAACTCCCGAGGAATTTCAAGAAGGGTTCTTTGAGATACTGATAGAGCGAAGGTATCGTTTAGAAAGTTATTAAAGAATGAATTATCTATGCTTTGTGTTATACCGAGTAGTGCGCTCGCTAATAGAAAAAGTGTAAAATCTCTCTTATTCATCTCTTTTCTCCTCTTATCCTTATCCTATCTCTTTTCAAAACACGCTTTATTCAGTTAACGGTCCTTTAGGCGAATATATTCATTATAAATCAGGTCATCCTTAAGTACTAGTCAGTATTAGAAATCGATTTTAATTATTTAACTATTTAACTAGTAGCCAAATACGAAGTTTAATCCCCATTCTTAGTTACTAACAATGGGGATTTCATGTTTTCAATTCATAGGGTAAAGATGTCAAGAAGGAGCAAAGCACATTAAGTATTTTTGTTATAAAAATAACCCATGAACATGAAGTCTTCATGCTCACAGGTTAATATCAGGAAGTAAGTTGTTTAATTAGAGTATAACTATTACTTCATGCCAATCATAATCGATACTGCAGAAGCATAGAACACATACCGACCAATAAACTCGCCTGCTACTACCATGATGAAAGCGAGGTAGATTAGATTGGTCGGGATTAATTTCGTAGTGGTGGCCTTACCTAATCCAAAATAGAGCAGGCCAGCACCGATGAGAGAGAGAACTCCACGTGCGACTAAAGTGAACGCATAACTTCCTGCGAGAAGCTGTCCAGATGCTTGAGCCGCGCTCCCCCCACTCCCTAAACTAGAGACGAAGACTGGGAGATAAATAAGTGGAAGGATGACTGCGACTGCAGCAACCAGACTGACTCTTTTGAGTAAGGCAATCGTATCTTCAGAGAGAACGTTCCCCTTTGCTCCATAGGCAATGAAACTCGCCGCCCCTAAGCTACCTAGAGCGAAGGTTGTTCCATAAAACCCTACATAAGTATTAATATTGTCCCAAGCCGGTCGTACTGAATTACCATATATGCTTGCCATGCTAAAGATTGCCACCAGTCCGACAAGTGAGGTAATCCATCCTAGCGTATTCCCTGCGTTTTCCTTCTGATACCCTCTAAAGCTAACAAACCACAGAACAAAGAATCCACCGGCTGTAAGAATCTCACGGCTTAACCAGGAGGAACCAAGGTTCAGTATAGAACGATAAGCGCCCATTGGGGTTCCAAGGTGGAATAGTGAGAAAATCAGGGCCAAAGCCATGAGAGGGCCTACAGCTAAGAAGCCGAAATTAGTCAAGCGTTTAGCGGCTTGAGCATCCTTCTTGTTGAGAATTGTGCGAACAAAAACGAGAAGAATAAAACTTCCAATTGCTAATTGGCTAATTAACGTGAACATCATCAACGGCCATTCTTCTGCAAACATTTATCAGGCCTCCTTAAGATAAAACTTCTTAATACGAAATTCGAAAAACTATTTCATGGCTTCCTTTGTTGGCTTTAGAACAAGGGAAGGCTTAGTTAGCCCAGATTCAGGCAAGCCCTTAATATCGGCTGTGTCACCATACTTTTTACGAAGCTCATCAATCTCTCCAAATTGTAATACCCTCATTAAACAGGCATCCACACAGGCAGGATTTTCTCCTTTATCGATGAGGTCTGCACATCCATCACATTTTCCTGACTTTCCCTGGCTCTCGATATACTTTGGTGCTCCATAAGGACAAGACCAAGTACATAGTTTGCAACCAATACATTTACTTTTATCCTGTGCAACGATGCCATCGGCCCGTTTATGAATTGATCCAGTCGGGCAGTTTTCTGCGCATTTTGGTTTTTCACAGTGGTTACAGCTTAGTGAGTAAGTATAGGCCCAAGGGTTAGGAAAGCTCCCTCCTTCGACTTCGTAAACTTTACGGAATAGAGTTCCTGCTTCGAGCCTGTTTTTGTCGTTACATGCAATCTGACACGTTTTACAGCCAATGCATAATGTCATGTCCAAGTAAAATCCTTTTTGACCCACTTCTCATCCACCTCCTAAAAAATAATTCGTTGTGGCCATTTATAGTCTGGAAGTAAAGGCTTGTCATATTTTTCTACTTTGATATTACAGGAGTTTGCGCCCATATGACCTTGACCCGTTGGGATTCCCCCGTTTAGAATATTTACAGTCCCAGAGGTACAAATCCCCGTTTCCTCATCGATTTCGAGCCATGCACCCTCGCCTAAGGTTGTCACACCAGGCATCATGCGTTCAGTAAGATGAAGAGGACGAACAACAACACCGTGTCTGCTCGTGATTTTTACAATTTCCCCTTCTTTGAGACCAAGTTGCGCTCCATCCTGAGCATTCATGATAAATTCTTGTGGGAATGCCTCGCGAAGCCAAGGAATGTTATCAAAGATAGAGTGAGATCGCCGACGATAGTGGATTGTGTACATCTGGAGAGGGAATTCACCTTTGACTTTTTTATCCCAGTCTTTAAAGGTATCTTCATAACCTTCCTCAGGCTTGTCATACGCCGCTATCGGCGATTTAACTGTCCACCCGTAGTCTGTAATTTTATCGGCCAAAGTTTTACAATGAATTTCTACTTTCTTACTTGGAGTCTCACGAGGGAATTTTTCGGGATCTTGTCGATAATTTTCTAATTCAGTAAAGCCAAGTTTATCTCCAGGAGTACGCGCCACCTGGTAAATACCCTTTTCTCTAAATTCTTTCACGGAAATTCGTCCGGTTTGTGGCTTACCCGTTACACCCATTTCTTTGATATCTGCTTCAGTAATGGTCACAAGATTTTCAAAGTCTTTGCCGTTTTCTTTGATTACCTTCGCTCCAGCAAGTTGATTATAGACCTGCTGCTCAAGGGAGAGAGGGGCAACTCTTTTTGTGTCAATCCCTAGACGTTTAGCGATTTCGGTCGCAACCCAGATATCGTCTTTCGATTCAAATACTGGTTCGATGACTTTGCCGTGCCAGATTAAGATATCGCGATTGCCCACCAGGAACCCACCATATTTTTCCCATTGAGTGGTTACAGGAAGGACGATATCTGAGAATTTTGCCTGAGTATTTAAGCTAAATGCTTGAGTTACAACAAATTCCAACTTTGTGCGGTGAGCCTCAATTCCCTTGGTTAATCCCATTTTTTGATTGAGTAAAGATACTGCATCATAGTAAATACAGCGAATATCTATATCCTTAACATCATTTTTACCTTTAGTATATTTCCCGGTAAGGATAGAACTCCAAATTTCATTTTGATTAATATTGATAGTAATCGGGTTTTTAAGTGCAGTTACACCGGTACTGCCTGCCTTAATCAGGGATGGTCCTGCGTTTCCTGCACGATTGTGGCAGCTTAAGCCTGTGCCTGCTCCGGGGATACCAATATTCCCTGTCATACAGGCAAGTGTAATGAAAGCTTGGGCAGTTTGCTCTGCTCGATGGGTACGACTCGAAGCTCCACCACAGATTACTGCTGTTGGCTTTGTCGTTGCATATTCGATAGCGAGAGCCTTGATCTTTTCTGGTGCAACACCGCAAATATCGGATGCCCACTTGGTGTCTTTAGGAATCCCGTCATTGGTGCCTAGTACATAATCTTTAAAGTTCTCTTTCGGATCCGCTCCCGTAGACATATGATCCGCATCAAAGCCGACAGTACATTTATTTAGAAATTCCCAGTCAATTAAAGGCTTAGCTGTAGAATCTTCAGTAATCATGACATAAGCCATACCGAGTAGCAATGCTGCATCGGTTGAAGGCCGAATGGGAATCCACTCATCCCCTAGAATCCGAGCTGTATCTGTATACAAGGGATCAATGAAGATAAATTTTGCACCTGCTTTTTTTGCTTGAAGGAAGTTATAGGTCGGGTTACCACCTGAACTCCAGGCTGGATTCGCGCCCCACATGATAATCAATTTTGAATCTCTTAGACGTATTCTGTCATTACCTGTATTGGAATAGCTATCTCCATAGGGTCCCATTACCGCTGGACCGACATCAACCCAGGTTCCCCATGAGGTGGAACCCCAAGTAGTAACATAACCGCCGAATTCGGCGAGGGTTCTTTCCATTCCTTGGTTTACTTGTCCCATGATGGATTTATTCCCATACTTATCTTTGATACGCTTAAGTTCTGCGGCGACTGTGTCTAAAGCTTCATCCCAAGAGATACGAACCCATTCGTCCTTACCGCGCAGTTCTTTTTTTCCACCACCCGGCTCCCAGTTTTTACGCTTCATGGGGTATTTAAGACGATCTGCTCCGATGGCTTGACGGCTCTGCGAGCGTCCTCGCCAACACGCTCTTTGTTGTGGATTGTCTGGAGTATCCTCATGAGTATCATCTGTCTTTTGACGAATAATGACCCCGTCGACTACATAGGCCTTGTTCAGACAGCGCCCACCACAGTTATGCCAACAGGCAGCTGTTATCCACTGACCTTCTTTTGAAGCTAATGCCTCTGCTGTAGTTGAATCAACCTTTTGTAGACCGCACCCTGGTAGAGTAAGTGTTGCCGCTGCTCCCGCAGTCAGGGCAGCAGACTTGCCGAGAAAGGACCTTCTACTCATGACGTGACTTTTTGCTTTCTCGATCAAACTCATAAATACTTTTCACCTCCGGTTAATTTAAAAAAAGAAAAATTAGGACTGTATATCTAGTAGCTCATGAAGAGCTTTTAGATCTAAGAGTAAGAAACCTTTTAGAATTAAAGCCATGCCTCGATAAAAATCGGTATGAGCACTTTCGACTACCTTTTCAGAGAATGCAGGTGCCCATTTTAGTAAATGCTCCTCGAGAAAGGCTTTTTGATCCTCAAGTATTTTTCGGTATTCCGCATCGTTCCCTATCTTAATTTCGTTTATAGCAAGCTTGGTCAACTGAAACATAAAGTCTAGCTCGAGACCGAGATGGTCATCGGCCTCATGTCCAAAGTCTTTCGGCAGAAAAAAATACTTTAAATAAGCTCTTCTTACATTGAGCGTCCCTTCTTGGAAAAGAAGGCGCTCTTCATTAAGATAGACAGATTCCCAAGGCGGTGCCGGTAATTCATATGGGCCAATGAACATACGTGTGTAATCCCAGTGAAGGTCATTATGAATAATTTCACTTAATAGGTCGTTATTTGATATAAAGGAATCCAGAAAATCAATTCCTTTTAAGATGTATTCATTTTCACTATTTAACGGAAAAATATTAGTCAACTCTTCTTTTTGGAATCGTGATAAAAATTCAATTGTCGGTTCCTGAAGAAACGTTTGTCTGAGTACATCGAAAGCAATCAGTCTGCATTCCAACAGGGGGAACACAGGATTTGATTCTTCAAATTCTGTCATAAAAATACCTATCCTGCCTTTCAATAACCAATTATTAAAACTATGTTAATTTTATCACAAATATCTTATTCCGAAATATATAAATTATTATTCTTTTATTAAGATATATTAACGTTTTATTAAGAATTATTAATTTTTATATTTGCCTCAATTATGTTGTCACGAATTAATGACAAAGAAATGAGCAAAATAAAATAGCGACCCAAAGGTCGCTTCACAATAAATATCATATCAAATTCTATTGCACATTCCACTTGGTTAATCTTATTGTTCAAAAATGAAATAGCATGTTTCCACTCATACTCTTTGAAGTTTTTGAGGAAGATATAGAGTACAAGAGAACATGAATCACCTAACCTAGCGCATGAAAGTGAGGAAATTTAAAATGAATTATAAATGTCCGTTCTGTAATACGATCCATAGCGGGATAGAATGGGACTCGGTCACCTTAAGCGAATTGGGTGAAGACAAAATCAATGACTTTAGTGACAACGATATTGAGTCAATTGAGATGAACATCCCAGGATACCATTATGTCTGCCCTAGTTGTGGAGCGGATGCTGATATTCGTGACATCAAGACGGTTGATACAGGTCTACTTTCTCCTTGGGGATAAAAATTCAAATCCTGTTTTCTCCTAAGGATATTATCATTTCAAGTTCAAACAGACTTACATGATAAATTAAAGCCCAGCTTTCCAAGTGTCTAACCATTGTTTTTGGCTAACACCACTTTTATAGTCATCCAGTTAACCTCATCCGGTAGAGCATCTTTGATAGGGCGTAGTTTCTCTCGTCCCACTTTCTGAACCACATCAAGAATGAGTTGCTCTTGTCCAGAAGGGATAAAATCCTTCCATACAAGAGAGTGTCCTTCTTGGAAGGCACGGATGATATGGTCTTGGATGGTTGTTAGATTAAACTTCCTCAGCTTGGAGATTTCTTCAAGAGTTTTCCCCTCTTGATACATCGTGTAGGTTACGATATGACTATGCATCTTATCGGTCATCAATAATTTTTGTGCATTGTCTTCTGCTTCAATAACTGAAGAAGAACCATTGTTGCTGTCAGCACTAGGAATATTAGCTAGTGAACTATCGATGATATGCTTTGGCTTCGTTACCTTTGCAAGAATCTTATCACTATTACTATCTTTATCCTTATTCTTATCCATATCCTTATCTTGAAGGCTTAGCTTGCTCTCTTTTAGATATTCCTGGATGGCACTGAGAAACACATCTCCATACTTGTCAAGCTTACGCTCTCCTACCCCGCCAAGATGAATAAAAGCAGCACGGTTCTTAGGACAGGTTTCTGCCATCTCACGCAACGTACTATCGGCAAAAACCATATAGGGCGGAAGATTTTCCTTTAAAGCTATCTCGCGACGCAAAAGCCTAAGGTGTTCAAAGAGACTAATAGACGCCTCCCTCTTTTGCTCAACTTTTCGGGGAACTTTCTGATACACTGAATCTTCCCCTTTAAGTACAGGAATTGCTTTGGCTCCGAGTTTGACAATCGGGTACTCTCCTGTCGTAAGGCGTAGATAATCCTCAGAAATAAAATAGTTAATCTGATCCTTTAGTTCCTGGACAGATTTATCTTTCATTAGTCCATAGGTTGTGAGCTGATCAAACTTGAGTTCTAAGACCTTTTTATTTCGCGATCCCTTAAGGACTTCAGCAATTAAATTCATACCGAAACGCTCATGCATCCTGACGATACAGGAGAAAATTTTCTGCGCATCCACTGTAACATCAACTGTTTCCCGATCATCGGTACAGCTTCCACAATTCCCACATTCTTCAGCAACCTCGGTTTCTCCAAAGTATTCTAGGATTGTCTTGCGTAAGCATCGGGTCGTATGACAATAATCCACCATGTCCTGCAGTTTTTTCAGTTCATTCGCTTTTCGTTCTGGGTGGAAGGTCGTAGTCTCAATCATATACCTTTGTAAGACGACATCTTGCGGGGAAAATAAGAGAATGCACTCCGCAGGCTCCCCATCCCGTCCAGAGCGGCCGGCTTCTTGGTAATAGGATTCCATATTCTTAGGCATGTTGTAATGGATTACAAAACGAACATTAGACTTATCAATCCCCATCCCGAAGGCATTCGTGGCTACGATTAGAGGAGTCTTATCATAGAGAAAAGCGTCTTGACTCTTCTGACGTTCAAGGTCCTTCATACCGGCATGGTACTTTCCAATAGCTAGTCCTTTTCCTTTTAAGTAGGTCTGAAGTTGATCAACCTCTTTACGAGTAGCCGCATAGATTATTCCAGACTCATCAGCATGGGCGATACAGTAGTCAGAGAGGAAAACCTTTTTATTCTCTCCCCTTAAAGTAGAGAAGGAAAGGTTGGGTCGATCAAAGCCTGTCACAAAGACATTTGGGGATATTAGCTTTAATAGACGAACAATATCTTCTTTAACTTCTTCTGTAGCCGTCGCAGTAAAGGCCCCAATAAGTGGTCGTTTCGGTAGTTTATCGATAAATGCACCAATTCGCATATAACTCGGACGAAAATCATGGCCCCATTGGGAAACACAATGTGCCTCATCTACCGCGAGGAAGGAGATGTTCAAGGATTCTAAAAGATTGAGAAAGCTATCTGTCTCTAAACGCTCAGGAGCTACATAGAGAAGCTTAAACTCGCCAAGTCGGGCCTTCTCCACTCTTAACCACGCTTCCTTCATTGAAAGCGAACTGTTAATAAAAGTGGCCGGAACCCCTGCATCTTGTAAGGAATCTACCTGATCCTTCATGAGGGATATGAGGGGTGAGATGACAAGTGTAACGCCATCGAGAAGGAGCGCAGGAATTTGATAGGCTAGCGACTTTCCAGCTCCAGTCGGCATAATAGCTACAGTGTCCGTTTCTTCAAGCAAACTTTGAATGACTTTAGATTGTCCCTCTCGAAATTGGGAGTAGCCAAAGTACTTTTTCAAGACCTCTAAGGCTTTTTTCATCATGAAAGGTCAATCCTCTACTTTCCTGACATCCTTATTCCTTAATTCGGCAAGTCGCTTAGATTTTCCTTTCGTATCAGAAAAGAAAAACCCGATAACGGACTTCAGTTAAAGAAACTTTGTCCATTACTCGGGTTATCTTTTCATCTAATTATTTACAATCACTTTGCTGCAAGCTCACGAACTATTTTTTCATGCTCCAATTGCATTTCCTTCATGCCCTTTTTATCTGCAATGATTTTTCTCCATTTGATCATTGCATCAAACACAATGATTAGAGATAGAGCAGCCATAATGACAGAAAGACCAATGTTTACTGATAATCCTTTGGGAATATAGACATGAGTCAGGTTATAGTAAGAGGCTACAAGTGTGGTTATAAAGAGGAATATAAAAGGTATAAACGTGGTTAAAGCATAAGCGATACGTCCAGTGTTCTTGAGGATAAGGGTAGTTCCCACTACCAAAGCTAACGAAGCAAGTAACTGGTTCGAAACTCCGAATAAGGGCCAGACTGTTGAGATATCTCCTCCAAATAAGAGGTATCCCCAGGCTACAGAGACAAGAGCCGCTGAGATAATCGCACCGGGCCACCAGTTGATCTGTTTAAAGGGTTTGATGACAACCCCAATCATATCTTGTACTACGTAACGAGCAGAACGTGTACCTGCATCGACCGCTGTCAGAATAAAAACAGCTTCAAACATAATTGCAAATTGATACCAGTAGGCAAGGAGGTGATTTAGTCCAGGTATACTACTAAATACATAGGACATACCTACTGCTAAGGAAACTGCACCACCAGGGCGTCCAGCGACATCTTCCCCAATCATTTGGCTTAACATGGGTAATTTATCTACATGCATTCCAAGATTTGCAAAGACGTCTGGCATAGTGTTAATCGCAAAATAGTCACCGACTGGAAGAACTGAAGCTGCAATTAACGCCATCATCGCAACGAAGGATTCAACTAGCATACCACCAAAACCAACAATTTTGATATCCTTTTCATTATCTAACATTTTCGGGGTCGTTCCTGCAGCAATTAAGCTATGGAAACCTGAAATCGCACCACATGCAATCGTGATAAAGACGAAAGGCCATACTTTTCCACCAATAATCGGGCCACCACCATTGATGAAATTGGTAACAGGAGGCATTTGGAGAACAGGATTTACAAAGATAATCCCAATTGCGAGTGCCCCAATCGTACCTATTTTCAAATAGGAACTTAGATAATCTCGAGGTGCAAGCAAGAACCATACCGGCAAAGCGGCTGCAAGGAAGGCATAAATAGGCAGTCCTAATTTTAGAACAATCTCACTGTAATCAAATAAGGGAGCAAGAGCAGAATTTTTTATTGCTGGTCCAAAAGCTACTGCCAGAAGAATAAGGATAACTCCGATTATAGATGCTTCCCCTAATTTTCCAGGACGAATAAAACGCATATAAAGACCAATAAAGATAGCGATTGGAATAGTCATAACTACCGTAAACGAGCCCCAAGGATTATGTTTTAGAGCATTGACAATGACGATAGAAAGACCGGCCATTGTAATCAAGAGGACGAATAAAACCGCAATTCCTGCAGCTACACCTGTGACAGGTCCAATTTCCTTCTTAGCAATTTGTGCGATCGATTCTCCATTATGACGTATGGACGCAAAAAGTACTACCATATCATGGACAGCTCCCCCGAGTACCCCACCGACGAGAATCCATATGGCACCTGGGAGATAACCAAATTGTGCGGCCAAAACTGGTCCTACTAAGGGGCCAGCAGCAGCGATTGCTGCAAAGTGATGACCAAATGTTACCCAACGATTTGTGGGTACGAAGTCATGGCCATCTTCAAGACGTCTAGCCGGGGTTATAAGATTCGGATTAACGGCTAGCACTTTGGAGGCCATGAAGGTTCCGTAAAGGCGGTAGCCCATAACAAGAACACAGGCAGTAATAATTAAGAGATAAAGAGCATGCATGTTTTTCCCACTCCTTTTTAAATATATATAAAATATTAGAACTGAATTCAGTTTACCTCTTCAATTATTTCGTGCGCCAAAAAATACAAAATACGCAAAAAAACGTGCCTAACCTGCACGTTTTTTGACCTGATTAACATGAGTAAAATCTATTCAACTAAGGATTTTGAGCTTACCCCTTGTCCAAATCAAAAGTTTAGTACACTTCGTACCTCTTTGATATAGGTTCTACTGACTGGTACTGTAGACGATTTGTTATCTTTCATCACTAAATTGTAGGTGCCATTAAACCAGGGTATTATTTCTCTAATCATGTCGGGATTTACGAGATAACTTTTGTGAGTTCTTAGGAAACTTAGCTTGCTTCCCAATTCATTAAGATTAAATCCGGTGGTATATTCACGATCCTTTGTCGTGATAACGACCTGTCGTTCGCTAATCGTACAGAAGACAATCTCATTAGGATCGAGTAAGATAATTCTTTCATTTTCTTCTATTGGAAGCTTTGATAGCTTAGGCTTTTCGAGAAGAGAGAGGATGCGATTTAAGTGCTGAGATTCGGAACTACTTATCAGCTTTTTGACCTTATTGAGGGTACACTGTAATCGATCCTCGCTAAAGGGCTTAAGTATATAGTCCACGGCATTCACTTCAAAGGCTTCAAGGGCATGCTGATCAAAGGCTGTAGCAAATACAATAATAGGTAAATTATCAGGTTCGTGGAGTAGACTTAATTCCCTACATACGGTCAATCCAGACATATCTGGCATCTGAATATCGAGAAAAACGACTTGAGGCTTAAGTTCAGAGATTTTCTTTATCGCTTCCCTTCCATTCTTCGCTTCTCCCACTAATTCAATTTCAGAAATTTGTCGTAAAAGATAAGCCAACTCATCACGGGCTGGTGCTTCATCATCAACGATTAAAACACGAATCATGGTATCACCTCCGTATGCCATTAAGCTTAAGTATTCCCCAAAGCTTGGCAAATCTCGTATACCTTCGTTACATCATTAGCGTAATAATCTACTCCAGTATATTCCTTGACCAGCTCATTTACAGGGTATCCACCAACAACTACTTTAACCTGATCACGTAGTCCTGCCTCTTCCAAGAGATCGACGACCTTTTTTATGGAACCAACACAAAAAGATAGTAAAACGCTAATCCCTAAAATTGGAGCCTTCGTTTCATTGAGGACACGTACGAATTCTTCAGGAGATACATCGACTCCTAAATCGTAAACCTTGAAGCCAGAAGAACTAAGCAAATACCTAACAATGTTTTTTCCGAGGTCGTGAATATCCCCTTCTATGGTTCCGAGGACGATTGAATAACCATTGTTTGATACATTCTCTGGGATGAAGGGTTCAATGATATTCATGATACTTTTAAAGATTTCCTCTGACATTATGAGATCGGAAAGAAAGTACTCTCCCTCACTATAGCGCTTCCCGATAATTTCGACACCACGCTTGCAGTGCTCCACGATTTCTAAAGGGGTATACCCTGCTTGGAGTTTTTCTTTGACTAGGGTTAAAGCGCTATCTTCATCGAGATCAGCCATAGCATTTAGTAACATATCATCCAAGATTTAACACCCCTCTCATTCGCTACTCTTTTCTGAGCCATCCATCATAACCTGTCAGTTGATAGCGATCCCCGCGATAGATTGATTTGCTCCAACCCATAGGTTTAAGGTCTAGATCATAAATCGTTTCTTCTACGACAAATATCGGGGCATTGACCCCAATTCCTAAGATGTTGGATTCTTCCTTATTCGTCACAGATACCTGTAATACTTTTTTACTGCTAACAGGTAAAACATCGCTATTCGCGCTAACAAGAGCTGATAGAGTCGGATCATTTAGTATTGATTCCAAAAGGGGCTTACTCTTCTTATAGATTATATACTTCTTCTCATAGGCGAGCCGTTCCTCCTCTGCTGAGAGAACCGTGCGAAAATATAAGAAGCGCGTAGTTTCATCCTGGAGTTGAAATATTTTCTCTAACTGGGCATCTGCCCGAACGATATGTGCGCTTAATAAGGTTGTCTTCACCTTCAAGCCATGTTGCTCAAGTTCACGGTTAAAGTTATCTAACTCAAAGACGACGTTATTGAGTTTAGGTAGGGCTACGAAGGTCCCCTTCCCTTGTTGTGCATAAACCATTCCCGCGGAGATTAGTTCAGAAATAGCTCGGCGGACTGTCATACGACTAATTTCGAAGCGTGTTGATATTTCTGACTCCGTTGGCAAAGCTTCACCTGGCTTAAGTTCCCCTCGTAAAATTTGCCCTTCAAGAAGTTTTGCCAGTTGATAATAAATCGGAATTACAGAATTTTTATCGATAGAAAGTTCATCATTCACCCTTATGCACCTGTCTTTATCTCTAATTAGGACGAAGAATTAGGATTATTCTTGTACTGTCTCTCTTTTCTTAGCTTGACTCAGTTGACATGTAGTTTGCAAGTGGCAGAAGTGGCAATGGGTCTTCCCTTTGGTATCCGGGATATTGCGCCCTACACCCATGACTACTGCAACCGATTTCCGTGGGATAATCAAGTTAGACAAATTTAACCTCAAGTTAATCTTTTCGGCTTGAAGAAAATGAAATAAAACTTGAAGGTCCTCTAGCCCTTTCCAGTAAGAATGTCCAGGACCTAGAGCAAATGTAGTTTTCATATCCCTACCGTGGTAAATTTCTTCCAAATGCCCTTGTACCATGTATATTAATTTTGTAAGATAGGCAGTTCCTGTAGCATCCATGGCAAACGCTTCAGACACTTTTCCTCCACTCCGATATAGCGATAAGCGCTCCTCAATCCCTTCACCGATAGTGACAGAGAAGATAAGGAGTTTTTCCGCTGTACCTGCTATCTTGGTCAGAACTGCACTCGTTAGAATCTTTTCCTCTTCCAGATACAATTTATCTCCCTCTGCTGCTTTAATGTCGACTTCACGCCAGATAGCTTGGGGTTTGATCCAAGTCGGGGCTTCGTCGAGAATCCGACGATGGAGTTCCACCAGACTAGGGCGCGGCTGGCGCTTAGAGTAATCCGCACCTTCAGCCGCAAAAACTTCTTCTACAGTGACTTCTGGTAAAGGGAGATTCATGATTACAATATCTTTCAAAGGACAAGCCCCCGTCTATTCAAATTATCCCAGGTTAAGAGCATTTATGAATTCTTCCTGGAATTCCTTTTGGGTAGATAGCTCGATGTGTTCTGCGACCCGAGCAAGTCGTTCTGCTCTCTCCATTTCAGTCATGGATAGCAGTGCGAGTTGTGCCCCACTTCCTGCAGCATTACCAATCGATTGAATGATTTCTGGGGATACCTGAGGGAATAGCCCAATTGCTAGAGCACTTTCCTTCTGGATATAGTTGCCAAAGGCACCAGCTAAATGAATCTGGTCTATTTCTTCCGCTCCGACTTCCAGATGGCTAAGAAGGATACGAACTCCCGCAAGAATAGCGCCTTTGGCAAGCTGAAGTTCTCGAATATCCTTTTGAGTAATGGTAATATCCTCCCCTGTAGTTGTATTTTCCTTCCAAGCAAGAATAAATTCTCTATTTCCGTCGACCTCGCGGATTCTTGATTGCAAGGCCTGGGGAAGATTTTTCCCCTCACTTTCTGAGCAAATCATCCGTCCTCGAGAATTAATGACTCCGGCTTTCAGCATTTCCGCAATCGCATCTATCAGACCCGAACCACAAATTCCACGCGCTTTTTCCCCGCCGATGATCCCAAGCTCCACATCGGAAGTAATCCGAACACGCTCAATTGCTCCATCTGCCGCCCGCATTCCATGCTTTACCCCCGCTCCTTCAAAGGCAGGGCCCGCGGCCGTCGAACAGGTAAGGATGCGTCCCTTGCCAACCAAAACCATCTCTCCATTGGTCCCGATGTCTATCATCAGATGAATTCCTTTCAGCATATCGACCTGTCCTGCCAGCATAACACCTACAGTATCAGATCCAACATAGCCTGCAACAATCGGTAAGACGTTGACGATTCCGTTACCAAGAATCTTGAGGCCTAATTCAGAGGCTTTGACGGTAACCAACTGACGAAATCCTGGGATAAATGGTGCTGGGGCGAGGTAAGTCGGGTCAATTCCAAGAAACAAATGGCTCATTGTGGTGTTACCCACTACGACGGCTTGATAGATTTCCTCAACTTGTATCGTTTGTTCTTCACAGAGACGAGTGATAATTTGATTTAAACCGTCGACGACTTGAGTTTGCAATTGGTTGAGTCCTCCGGGCTGATCAGATGCGTAAGTGATTCGAGTGATAACATCGGCACCTGCTCCCTGTTGTGGATTCGTTAGGGCCCCACGGGTCACAACTTTCCCCGTGTTTAAATCCAGTAAATACACCACAATAGTCGTTGTGCCGATGTCGATGGCAAGCCCGAAGGAACGCTCATGAGTATCTCCTGGTTCAATCGCTAATAATTCATCCCCAGCGGTGACAGCTGTAACCTGAAAAGAAGCTTGCCTCAAAATTCTCGGGAGTAAGGAGGCAATCCCACGGTTAAAACGAAGCGGGGAATCCGATCCTGGAAGTGCTGCTACGAGACGCTCCCAATCAGAACGCTGATCTGTAATACTTGGTGTACTTACCTTCAGCACCTGTTTATGAATCCTGGGAGAAAGCGAGTGAACTTCCTCCGTTTTTTCGAGATGTGTTTTTCGATCAAACACATCATTTTGCTCGTTTATATGAACAATTATATCGCCTTCCAAAATTCGCCTGCAGGCGAGTACCCACCCCTCTGCGATTTGCTCTTCACTTAGGAATTTCTTCTCGACATCTAAGGGTTCCGTTCGATTTTCGGGTTCTAATCTAACATGGCATTTGCCACAGGTTCCTTTTCCTCCACAGGTACTTTGGACATGCACACCGGCAGCAATCGCCGCTTGAAGTATACTACTCCCCACGGGAACTTTTCCGACTATCTGCGAAGGCAAGAAATTCACAGTTACCATCTTCTCCACTTCAGGTTTGCTATCTGTCATCTCAAATTCCCCCTACCAAATAAAGTATTGAGAGACGACTACAAAATTTAGCAGCCGTCTCGCATTTATAAACTATTCCATTTGTATGACTATTCGGGATAATATATCTAAAAACCTTTAATCTTCAAGTTTTTCGTCGCGGAAGGCTTTAAGATATCTTCGTGAGAAACGATCTTTATTGAGAAGTACATCTACTGCCGAAATTGCACTCGTGAGCTTACGATCCAACGGGTCCATAATGGCTGCATCCATGCCAAAATTCATGCAAAGGGATAGGAAATAGCGATTAATCAGCTTTCTTTTCGGTAAAGAGTGAGAGACATTGCTAAGCCCTGATACCGTCTTAACTTGATATTTTTCCTTAATCTCATCGAGGCACTGGAAAAATATGAGACCGTTATCGCTGCTTACAGCAAGCGGCAGAACCAAGGGGTCAATATATAGGTCCGAAAGATTGAAGCCTTCGTTCTTCATTAATTCAACAAGCTGGCCAGCAATTCGAATACGCTCTTCAGCCGTTTTCGGGATACCCTGATCATCCATTGTCAGTGCAATAACTTTACATTTATATTCTTTAACCAGAGGGAGCATGCCTGCAATCCTAGCTTGTTCCATACTGATGGAATTGAGCATCGCTTGACCCCGATGGATTTTCAAACCACTTTCTATCGTTACGGGATCGACACTGTCGATACATAGTGGAACGTCGGTAACTTCTTGAATGGCCCTAACGACCCATTCCATGTCTGCAACTTCATTATTTCCTTGTGCAGTATTAACATCGATGAAGTCGGCACCGCATTCGGCTTGTTTGCGTGCGAGGTCCTGAATGAAGGCAATATCCTTGTTCAAAATCGCTTCTCGTACACGAGGAATCGTGCTGTTAAGTTTTTCTCCAATGATGAGCATTATATAGACCTCCCCCTAAAGTTTGCCACAGCTATACCACTATGAGTAGGGTTGGGTCTGCTTTCTTGCGACACCCAACCCGCTAAAATCCTATGAGTCATTCATAACTGCCATAGGGTCTACTTACTTTGTAGCAAATACTTTCTCAGCTAACCTAACTGCATCACTTGCATTAGATCCAAAACAATCTGCCCCTACGTAGTTCTTAACAAATTCATCGACATAGTTTCCACCGATAAGAATTGAGGTCGTTAATCCCTCGGCCTTAAATGAAGCAATCGTGGCTTTCATCGCTTCTTGGCAACCTGTGAGGAGTACGCTCATTCCAACTAAAGGTGCGTTATTTTCCTTGATGGCTTCAATAAATTTCTCAGTGGGGACATCGACACCGAGGTCAATTACGTTATAGCCTGCTCCTTTAAGAAGCATGACGACGATATTCTTCCCGAGGTCATGGACATCTCCTTTGACCGTGCCGATGACGATACTCCCTTTATGTTGCACATTTTCGCCGCTCAAATGAGGTTCTAATTCCGTCATTGCTTCATTCATCATTTCCCCACAAAGAATCAGTTCGCTAAGGAAATAATCTCCTGATTCAAAACGTAACCCTACTTCTGTCATGCCTTCTTGAAGTTTACTTACAATCTCCAAAGGTGGAGTCCCAGCGGCAAGGCGTTCTTGTACTAGAGCTACAATTCTATCGTCTTCCAATTCAGCGATTGCACTGGCCAAAGCATCCTCTAACTTTGCCATAGGTTATCACTCCTCTATTTAAGTAATATCGCATATAAAGAAATTCAAAAGGTTTTATTCCTATCCATACTCCCTAGGTTCACCGATGTACCCACCACCAAAGATAGATATAAGCAAACGCATCAAGTTTTTCCCATTCACCTTTAATGAGCGCTTCATTTCCAGTGAGGGGACCATGTTCCTTTAAATTCTGCTCCCATGGAAGGCAAACACCTGGTGGTAAACCCTTAGTAACTTCCGCTTTAGGTTGATCTGACATCCTTATCCCTCCTCGGTTATCATCCATTCCAGAGATACTATTCACCTTTGAATCAGGCCAATTAGTATACTCCAAATTCACGAGTAGCCTCAATTAAGGCGACGACGTTCTCTACTTTCACATCGGTCTGCATGACACCTGCTGTATCAATGATGAATCCACCATCGGCGGCATAGTCATTGAGTAGACGCTTAACGTATTCGCGCACTTCTTCTGGTTTACCATAAGCCATTAACGTGTTCGGTACATTTCCACTGATGCAGAATCGACCACCGAAGACTTCCTTCACTTTAGCTATATCGGTCTGATCCACATGGAAAACGATACTCTTATCCGGCAATTCGGCGATTTGTTCTAAGTAAGGAGTCCAATTCCCCTCCGCATAGAAGAGTGTACGCTTGCCATGAGCCCATAATCCCTCAAGGACTTTTCTAAGACTTGGCCAATAAAAGGTATCCCACTGTTTCGGATTCAAGAAGGGATAGCTTCCACGATGGAGGGGTAAGAAGGTCGGGAGCAAAGTGTCCCCTCCTGCAGTAGCTAAAGCGTAAAACATATTATGTGCGACTAGCATATCCATCGCTGCAAGGACCTTATCTGGGCGCTTCCGTAAGTCCATCATAATTCCTTTAAGTCCACGAAGGGTATCTCCAAGGGTATCAAAGGGTGCTTTGACCATACCCGAACCACCCATTGGCATGCCATATTCCTGGGCCCAAAGTGCTGCTGCTTGTTGATTTGCCCCATTGGCCATCACCATGGCTGCTGAGCCTTTAATTAAGGAAAGATTGGCGCGGAAAGAACCGGGTTCGGAAAACTCCTCATGAAGGCGAGGTAAGTAAGTATCAAGGATCCATTGGGTCGGATTCTCAATGAAAGCATCATAATCTTCAGGAACCATATACTCTTCTTCTACAAATTGGAACTGTTGGTTAGGATCGAGTTGTCTTCCAGCAAACTTAAGATATTTTGCTCCGACTGCGTCGTGTAAGGAACCCCACCATAAACTCGGCGTTCCTCCTATCACATCCATATCAAAATCTTCGAGTATTCTATTCACTGCGGCGATATTCTTGTCCATATCGTAATATATTTCCTGAAGCTCAAATCCTGCGTATTTGGCCATAAATTCACTAAGTTGTAAGCGAATCGGAACCTTATCCGGTTTTTCACCATTCAAAGCAGTTGTATAGCGGGTTAACCTCTCTTGATATAACATCTCTTTGTTACTCGCCATTACGGCACCCCCTGTCTTTCTTCTAATTGTTTCTACTTTATCTTGAAGATTATCTAAGGTTGTATCCTTGAACACCTCCTATTAAGAATTCATCTAGTTGTATAGACAAATTATATTGTCCTAATATTAACTCTATTCTCCAACGAATGTCAATAGAAGTTTTTAAATAGTATGAATATTGTAAAACTATTTGCAAAATATTAGTTGGCCACTTTGGGGGGCATCTGTATATCTAAAAAAAATGACTGTTGATAAGCTCGCTTGCTTATCAACAGCCATTGGTTAGTATTTGTAATTATCTTACCTTCAAAGGAAGCTGTAATTACTTAGCCACTTCCTCAATCTTCATATTCTCCTTCGCCACAGACAGCATAAGTTTAATCCGATTTAACTGATTAACCTCACTTGCTCCAGGGTCATAGTCGATTACAGCAATGTTAGCATGAGCATAAGAGCTTCTGAGTTCTCGAACCATCCCTTTGCCAATGATATGGTTCGGTAAACATCCAAAGGGTTGCAAACAAGCGATATTCATTACCCCACTGTGTAAAAGTTCGACCATTTCCCCAGTAAGGAACCAGCCTTCCCCGGTTTGATTCGCAAGGGAGAGATGTTCTTCAGCACATTTTGCAATTTCTTCGATGGGTTTAGGAGCTTCAAAACGCCTGCTCGCGGAAAGTGCTTTCTTCATATCTTTCCGGTAGGCATCCATGAATTTAATGGAAATCATCCCATTGAACATGCTGCGGAAGCTTCCTGAGAGGAGATCAAATTTCGCCTTATGACAATAAGCACAGTACATGAGAAAATCGATTAAATCCGGTAGGACGGCCTCTGCTCCTTCTGCTTCCAAGAGTTCAACGAGGTTATTATTAGCCGTGGGATGGTATTTAACGAGAATCTCGCCTACGACTCCGACCCTAGGTTTTACAAGGTTCTCATGAACATCAAGTGTATCGAAGTCTTTAACAATCTTGTAGATATTAGCTTTTATTTCCTTCCTGTCACCACGTCTCAAGGCATCCTGGCATCTCTCAACCCACGTATTGTAGAGTGCATTTGCAGACCCAGGGACCTTTTCATAAGGGCGAACTCTATAGAGTACTCTCATTAAAAGATCGCCATAGGCTAAGCCCCACAGCAAATCTGGGAGCATTTTCAGGGTAATCTTAAAGCCAGGGTTTGCCTCTAAGCCGGAAGCATTAAGAGAGATGACCGGAACTTGCTCCATACCTATATCCTTTAGCGCTTTCCGAATAAAGGCGATGTAGTTTGTCGCTCGACATCCTCCCCCCGTCTGAGAAATCAGTACAGAGGTATTGTTCAAATCGTACTTACCAGATTTCAAGGCCTCAATCAGCTGTCCAACAACGATAATCGTCGGGTAGCAGGCATCGTTATGAACATGCTTTAAGCCTTCATCAATGGCTCCTCGGTCGACTGAGGGTAAAACCTCCATCTTATAGCCCGCTTTTTCAAAACCTGTCTTTAAGAATTGGAAATGAATTGGGGCCATTTGAGGAGCAATGATTGTATGCGTCTTTTTCATTTCTTCGGTGAATACAACTCTAGCTTCGGAATCGTAGAGTTTTTTAGGTTTGAAGTTTTTCTTATTCCGCTCACTCATCGCTGCAAGTAAAGAGCGTATACGGATTCGAGCCGCGCCAAGGTTACTGATCTCGTCTATTTTTAAGACAGTGTAGATTTTCCCATAACGCTCTAAGATTTCCTTCACCTGATCAATCGTAACCGCGTCAAGACCGCAGCCGAAGGAGTTCAGTTGGATAAGTTCGAGGTTGGGCTGTTCTGCCACAAAACGTGCTGCTGAGTAGAGACGAGTATGATACATCCATTGGTCGACAACGCGTAAGGGCCTTTCTAGCTGAGCTAGATGCCGTACTGAATCCTCTGAGATCACAGCAAGTCCAAAGGACTGGAGCAATTCGGGTATTCCGTGATGAATCTCAGGATCGATATGGTAAGGCCGCCCTGCTAAGACAATACCTTTGATTCCATGTTCCTCGATATACTGGAGTGCCTCTTCCCCTTTTTTTCGTACCTCTTCTTTATACTGGTCGAGTTCAACATAAGCCTTATTCAAGGCTCTAGAAACCTCTTTTTTCGATAAACCTTCTGTGGAGGCAAGCTCTTCGACGAGACGTTTTTGCATCCGCTTTGGGTCATCGATCGGTAAGAAGGGCTGATAGAAGGTCACATTTTCTTGAGCTAAAATATCCATATTTGCACGAATCGATTCCGGATAGGAAGTCACAATCGGACAATTAAAATGATTATTAGAACCCTTTTCTTCCTCAATATTATAGGGAATTGAGGGATAGAAAATTTTCTTAACCCCTTTATTCACTAAATCTACAATATGACCATGGACAAGCTTTGCAGGGAAGCATTCGGATTCAGAGGGAATGGTATCCATCCCTGACTCATATAGCTTTTTGGAAGAACGTCCAGAGAGAACCACACGGTAGCCTAGATCTGTGAAGAAGGTAAACCAGAATGGATAATCCTCGTACATATTCAATACACGAGGCAATCCTATCATACCCCTCGGAGCTTTCTCTTTCGGCAGGGGCTTATACTGGAAGATTCGCTTATACTTAAATTCATAAAGGTTGGGAAGGTCCACCGAGACCTTTTCCAGCCCAGCACCTCGTTCACAACGGTTTCCAGAAAGGAAAGAAGCTCCGTTTGAGAAGTGCTTCACAGTTAAGAGGCAATTATTCCCACATAAGCCACAGCGCTTCATAGACGTTTCTGTAGAGAAGCCCTGCAGTTCCTCCTCGGGTAACAGCTGGGTTTCGTATCCGTCTTCATACCTTTCCTTGGCAATGAGTGCTGCACCAAAAGCTCCCATAATCCCGGCGATATCAGGGCGCACAACATCACGACCCAGTAACTTTTCGAGGGAACGAAGAACGGCCTCATTATAGAAGGTACCCCCTTGGACAACAATCTTCTGCCCAAGCTCCTCTGTGTTACGAAGGCGTATGACTTTGAATAAGGCATTTTTAATGACAGACATAGAAATACCTGCAGATATATCACTGACGGCGGCGCCTTCTTTTTGAGCCTGCTTTACTTTAGAATTCATAAATACTGTACAGCGCGTACCTAGGTCCACTGCCTTTTGCGATTCTAAGCCAAGGCGTGCAAAATCCTTGACGTCCATATTGAGAGAAGTAGCAAAGGTCTCGACAAAAGAGCCGCAGCCGGATGAACATGCTTCATTGAGCATAATCGAGTCGATGACACCCTCGCGAATGACTAGACTTTTCATATCCTGACCGCCAATATCTAAGACGAAGTCTACTCCGGGTAAGAAGAAATCAGCTGCTTTAGCATGGGCAACGGTCTCAATCTCCCCGATATCGGCTTTTAGAGCAGCCTTGATGAGATGCTCCCCATACCCTGTCACTGCAGTATTTACAATGAAGGTCTTCGAATTAAGAGAAGAATACATTCCCTTTAACGCCTCAATCGTTGACTCTAAAGGACTTCCCATGTTGCTCCCATAGTAGGAATAGAGTAAGCCCCCTTCCTCATCAATCAAGGCAATCTTGGTTGTAGTGGAGCCGGCATCAATCCCGAGATAGGCATTACCTGCATGGCACTGTGGATCCACTTTTTTTACTTGATGACGAGCATGTCTTTCTTTAAAAGCCTGGTACTCCTCATCATTTGCAAACAGAGGCTCTGCTTTAACCTCTTCATCCTGTGCAATATTATGGATCTGTGGGGCTTTCTCAAAAACGGTATGCGCTGGTATAACCTTTTCATCTTGCGAAGATAAGGCGGCTCCAAGAGCGACAAAATACTGTGCATCCTTAGGGAAAATCGCATAACCTTCATCAAGCTTCAGAGTCTCTACAAAGCGCTTACGAAGTTCTGACATAAAGAATAAAGGTCCTCCGAGAAAGGCCACTCTTCCGCGAATCGGTCGGCCTTGCGCTAGAGCGGTAATCGTTTGATTGACTACAGCTTGTAGGACGGAAACCGCAATATCTTCCTTAGCGGCTCCTTCATTCAAAAGCGGTTGAATATCAGTCTTTGCAAAAACGCCACACCGTGAGGCGATAGGATAGATCGTTTTATAATCCTTAGCCAGTTCATTTAAGCCTTCAGCATCCGTTTGAAGAAGAGCTGCCATCTGATCGATGAAAGCTCCTGTGCCACCTGCACAGGTTCCGTTCATACGTTGCTCTATGGATTCTCCAAAATACGTAATTTTCGCATCTTCTCCACCGAGCTCTATCGCCACATCGGTCTGCGGAATCATCTTCTTCACTGCTGTTGTCCCAGCGATAACCTCTTGGATAAAGGGTATTTCTAGTTTCTGTGCGAGATTAAACCCACCCGAACCAGCGATCATCATCGTGATGAGTTGTCCATCTAATACTGACTTTGCATCTTCTAGCATCGAAAGAACGGTATCTTTGATATTCGAAAAGTGCCTCAAATATTGTTTGTAAACAATGCCTTGTTCAGGACTGAGAACTACCATTTTTACAGTCGTAGAACCCACATCGAGTCCAACATTGAGCACCTTGGCCATCTATTTTCCCCCTTATATCTTAGAAAGCAATTTTATCTATAACTTATATATACTATAACATAATCATGGTCATAAACTAAGATTTTATTTTTTTGAGAACTATAACAATATTCTAGAAACTAGTTAATTTCCCTAAATTTATATTATCTTATAAGACCTGCGTTTACCGTGATTCTGCTCACAGTACACCGGAATTATTAAAGAATACTCAGTAATTTAAGCCTTATGCAGCTATATTGTCTACTCGTCGATATTTATCTAGATTTAGATATATAGCTTCATCTATTCTATAAAGAATGCATTTTTCCTCTTGAGCAAGATAAAGATCCAGACATAACAGAAAGTTCTGCTAGGTCTGGATCGACTGACTTACCTATGACGTTTATTGAGGATTAGCCGCAGTGTACTCCAAGCGCCGTCCAGGTTTTCACGCCGACAATGCCGTCTTGCACAAGACCTTTACTCCCTTGGAAAGCGAGAACTGCTGCATGGGTCTTCGGTCCAAATATGCCATCAATTGGTCCAGGATTAAAGCCGTTCGCTAACAATAGTCCCTGAAGTCTTGCTACTGATGGTCCGGTTGATCCCATCTGTAACGTCGGGCAAGGCTGTGGTGGTGGTGGGGTCATACAGTTTACTCCCAGTGCAGTCCAAGTTTTGATTCCGACAATACCATCTTGCACAAGCCCTCTACTCCCCTGGAAAGCGAGAACTGCCGCATGGGTCTTCGGTCCAAATATGCCATCAATTGGTCCAGGATTAAAGCCATTCGCTAACAATAGTCCCTGAAGTCTTGCTACTGATGGTCCGGTTGATCCCATCTGTAACGTCGGGCAAGGCTGTGGTGGTGGTGGGGTCATACAGTTTACTCCCAGTGCAGTCCAAGTTTTGATTCCGACAATACCATCTTGCACGAGACCCATACTCCCTTGGAAAGCAAGAACAGCTGCTTCAGTCATGGGTCCGAATATACCGTCAATTGGTCCTGGATTAAATCCTTTTTGCATTAATAAAGTTTGTAAGTGAACAACTTCAGGACCTGTGGAACCTTGTCTGAGAACGGGGCAATGTACAGGTTGCGACATGGTTAGCGGCATGGGTTGCGGTGGTGCTGGGATATGAATCACTTGCCCTGGAATAAGACAATTCGGATCCATGATTTGGGGATTTAACCTTAGAAGCTCTTCGACCGTCGTATTAAACATACAAGCGATGTCAAAAAGAGTTTCGCAGGGTTTTACAACATAGGTCATAGATACACCCCTTTCATTTAGTTCCATATATCCTATGCAGCTCGAGAAGGAATGCTAATGTAAAGCCATTAATAATGAATAGATTTCCCAAGGCGGGTTATTTGCTATATCTAGGAAAACGTAAATTAGGCCTAACTAGAACTAGCTAATTCAAATCAATACTAACTAACCCCTATTCTTTTCCTTGAATAATCAGTAGATTCGTTCTATAATGACAAATGAACAGTGAAAAACTGTACAAACAGATTATACTGTCCAAGTTTGGAGGTGATTAATTGAACACTCTCTCTCCCCTGACTGTCGAGGAAGCAGCAAAAATCTTAAAGGTGTCTAAGTACACCCTTTATGAACTAATCAAACGCGGAGAGATTCCGGTACATCGCATTGGCCGACAAATCCGTATTGATCCAGGAACCCTATATCGCTCGATTCAAGGAGAAATTTCCCTAGATCAGGCATCGCAACTTCCCAATCAAGCAGATTCGCTCGTTTCTGCTGAGGCGATATCTCCGGAGAATCTAAAGCCCTCACTTTTACACTTTGTCGGGAGCCACGACCCAGTTGTTGAATTGCTTGCAGATTTTTTGAAATATCCCTCTGCTCCTCTTAATTTACAACTCTCTTTCAAGGGAAGCATGGATGGGCTCCTTGCACTTTTTCGACGTCAAGCCCATATCACTGGAATCCATCTTTGGGATGATAAATCAGGTGAATATAACCTTCCTTTCGTACACTATGTTCTTCCAGGAGAATCGGTAACTCTTATTAACTTGGTTCAACGAGTTCAGGGGTTAATTGTGCAACCTGGAAATCCGCTAAAGCTCCGATCCCTAGAAGATCTACAAAAAAACAATGTGCGGTTTATAAACCGTCAAAAAGGCTCGGGAACCCGTTTAAGGCTTGATGCCAACTTACGATCAGCCCAAATCTCACCAGCCGCAATTCTAGGTTATGAAAACGAAGAGCAAACCCATTTTGGAGTCGCGAGCTGTGTCGCCAATAATCATGTTGACGTGGGAATAGGTGTTCAATCTGCCGCTCATCGAATGGGACTAGATTTCGTCCCCCTCTTTAACGAACGCTATGATCTCGTCGCCTTACAAGAGACAACTAGAACAGAAGTATGGAAGAGAATCCTTTCTATATTAAATTCCTCTTCTTTTCAGATTGCAATACAGCGGCAAGTTGGGTATGACACCTCTTTGACTGGAAAAGTCATGTATGAAACAGTTCCTTGATACAAGGGGACAGGTACGTTGTTTCAGGTATCTTATTTCAGAAGAGGCCTCCATGTCGCTATGCAGCACTAGCAGAGGATGAAAAGCTGGGGGTAATTTTCGGGTCTTAAATAGTTTTACTTCGTAGTACTCAATACATATAGGCTTTTAAAAAAGAGAGGAGCTTAAAAAACAATGAAAAAAATTCATCAACTAATTTTCTCCTTAACTCTAACCCTATCACTCGTACTTACTGGGTGTGGAACCGCGTCTACAACGTCTAATTCATCAAATACGCAAGCTTCACAGACTCCAACCCCTGCGAATCCTGACATTATCCTAGCAACCACGACGAGTACTCAGGATAGCGGACTTCTTGATGTCCTCATTCCTAGCTTTGAAAAGAAAACAGGATATAAAGTAAAAACTGTTGCTGTAGGCACCGGAGCGGCTTTAACCATGGGTGAAAAAGGTGAAGCTGATGTTTTACTTGTTCATGCACCAAGTTCCGAGAAGAAATTAGTAGATAATCAAACTGCCATTAACTATAACCTTGTCATGCACAATGACTTCGTCTTCGTCGGCCCCTCTTCTGATCCCGCAAAGATGAAAGAAAAGAAAACTTCTGTTGAAGCCTTGAAGTCAATCGCTGAAAGCAAGTCTATCTTTGTATCTCGTGGCGACGATTCAGGAACTGATAAGATGGAAAAGACTTTATGGACAACAGCCAACCTTAAACCCTCTGGAAACTGGTATCAAGAAACTGGCTCGGGAATGGGACAAACTTTAACGATTACCTCAGACAAAGCAGGTTATACCCTTACAGATCGCGCTACCTTCCTCTCGATGCAGAAAAACCTAAAACTTGATATCCTCCTTCAGGGAGAATCAGCCTTACTCAATATTTATCATGTCATGCAAGTAAACCCTGATAAATTTCCAAAGGTCAACAAAGACGGAGCGAAAGCTTTTGTAAGTTTTATGATTGATTCGGAAACACAGAAAGTCATCGGAGATTTTGGCAAAGATAAATTTGGTCAATCGCTTTTCTTCCCTGACGCGGGCAAAAAAATGGAAGACCTCACTAAATAATCCAAAAACAATACTCCTTTGAATATTACTATAGAAGGATGAGCCAAGGAAAGTGAGCCAAATGGAAGGGAATGTGACAGAATGGAAATGATTGGGCAAGGTATTCTAGCGGCTTTTCGCTTGCTTTTTACCGGAGATCCCGAGGTCTTAAGAATTACACTTTTAACTCTTGAGGTATCCGGTACTGCAACACTGATCAGTCTTCTGATTGGGATCCCCTTAGGTACCTTACTCGCCCTTAAATCGTTTCCAGGCCGAAGAGTTATTTTAAGTTTCGTGAATACCGGAATGGGGCTACCCCCAGTTGTCGTAGGTCTCTGGGTTTCTGTCTTTCTTTGGCGTTCAGGTCCATTTGGTTACTTAAATATCATGTATACCCCGACCGCGATTATCATCGCCCAAGCGGTAATTGCTTCCCCAATCGTTATAGCCTTAACCACAGCGGCCCTCCAACAGACAAATCCGAAGTTAAGACTACAGATTCAAGCACTTGGTACGACTCAACTACAATATCTCTGGTTATTACTGAAAGAGGTCAGGTTTTCTATTTTAGCTGCGATTATCGCGGGTTTTGGTGCGGTGGTCTCCGAAGTTGGGGCCTCTATGGCGGTCGGTGGTAATATCAAAGGTCAAACTCGAGTCTTAACGACGGCTACGGTTCTCGAAGTTTCCAAGGGAAATTTCGATATTGCAATTGCATTGAGCATCATTTTATCCCTACTTGCCTACTTTGTTACTCTTTTCTTAACCCTCCTCCAACAAAAAAAGCAAGGAGCATAACTCTATGCTGAAAGCACTAAAAATCTCTTGGAAGAAGAGCAACAAGACAATCCTCGAGGATATAGACTTTGTTCTTCACTCAGGGGAATGCCTTGGGCTCATTGGCCCGAATGGGTCAGGAAAAAGTAGCTTACTAAAAATTCTGGCTCTATTAGAGCCACCTTCAAGCGGGGATATTTGGTTCCAAGGGCAGCATGTCCCTAAAAAAGTTTCGCTCGATATACGACGCAGAATTGCAATCGTTTTCCAGGAAGCCCTTCTTCTAGATACTAGTGTTTGGGAAAACGTAGCAATCGGACTCAAAATTAGACGGATTTCTAAAAACGTAATCAAAAAAAGAGTGACCTATTGGCTTGAACAATTTGGGATAGTTCATCTAGCCAAGCAACCTGCCCGCTCCCTATCGGGAGGAGAGGCCCAACGGGTTAGCTTGGCTAGAGCTTTTGTTTTAGAGCCAGATATTTTGTTTCTTGACGAGCCCTTTTCTGCCTTAGATGCCCCGACAAAAGAAGCCTTACGAACGGACCTTGCTCAGATTTTCCGAACAACAAAAATTGCGACGGTATTAGTCAGTCATGATTTTGATGATATTCAACGCTTAGCTCAAAGAACCGTACTGTTAATCCAGGGGAAGATCGTCGCAGATGCATCCCCTTCTAACCTCTTATCAACGCCCCAGAGTAGCGAGGTCGATCAGTTCCTCACTTGTTGGCGCACAACTTCAGAATTAACATCATGAAAAAAGAGCGGCTCAAGAATATTTCTTGAGCCGCTTTTCGTTTATTTAGTATAATCATGCTTTAAAAAAATCTGCGATGTTCATTTTAAGACTTATAAGGCGTTCTTATAGATCTGAATGACATCATCAAGGGTGGCAAGGCGAGGGTTTGTTAGACTGCAGGCATCTTTCATCGCGTTGATTGCCATAGTTTTAAGGTCTTCCTCTTTTACACCAAGTTCAGTGAGGCCACTTGGAATATTGATATCCTTCGACAGGGTTGAAATTGCAGTCAACGCTTTATCTGCGGCTTCACGAGTAGATAGCCCCTTTACTTCCTCTCCCATTGCTTCCGCGATATCAACAAATCGCTCGACATTCCCAATCAGGTTAAATCGGGATACATGAGGTAAGAGTATGGCGTTACAGACACCGTGCGGAAGATTATAGAAGCCTCCTAATTGATGTGCCATCGCGTGAACATAACCTAAGCTCGCATTATTAAATGCCATTCCCGCGAGGAACTGGGCGTAAGCCATTTGTTCACGAGCTTCGAAATCATTGCCATTAGCTACTGCGCGACGGAGGTACTTACTAATAAGCTTCATGGCCATTAACGCCGCAGAATCTGTAATCGGTGTAGCTGCAGTTGAAACATAAGCCTCGACTGCGTGGGTTAAGGCGTCCATGCCAGTTGCGGCAGTCAGGGCTGCAGGCTTTTTCATCATTAACAAGGGGTCATTGATGGAGATATTTGGCGTAGTATGCCAGTCTACTATAGCCATTTTAATGTGGCGATCAGTATCAGTAATAATACAGAAACGGGTCATCTCACTGGCTGTCCCGGCAGTTGTGTTAATCGCAATCATCGGTACCATCGATTTTTCAGATCGATCGACTCCCTCATAATCACGAATGTTACCCCCATTTCCAGCGACTAGACCCACACCTTTGGCACAGTCATGTGCAGAGCCTCCCCCGAGGGATACAATCATATTACAGCCTTCTTTTTGGAAGATCGCTACACCATCATGAACATTCTTATCTGTAGGATTCGGTTCAGCTCCTGGGTAAATTACAACTTTAACCCCTTCGGCTTCGATAATGTCCGCAATTTGTTTTGCCATGCCAATTTGATTGAGATAAGCATCCGTTACTAAGAGGGCAATTTCTCCTCCTAGAAGTTTTGCTTGTTTTCCAGCTTCTTGGACTGCCCCCGCTCCCATAAGGTTAACCGTTGGCATGAAATAGCCATAAACTTGATGAACAATAGCCATAGATTTTATCCTCCTCAACCTTCATTTCCCTTTCGGGATACTTGCTTTTATATATTGCAATTCGCATGCCAGTTAAGGCTGCATGTTCAAAATATAATTAATAAGGTGAAGATTCAGAAAAATAGGGCGATTCGCTGAGCAGATTTTCCTTTTAAAGTGAATGATAATTGGGTACCTGCCCCATTTTTACACATTGTGATTGGAACAGTGTTCAGAGTTGGAGCACTAAAAAAGGTTTAAAAGAAAATAAATAAGGTATTCAACAAAAGACAAATACCTTACAAATTTATAAAATCGATCTCCTATGAAGGCACAGGATAGCTTTCTAGTATCCCTAAATTCAAGCTTATACACAGATCCAATGTCCTATCTGTATCAGCCGATATACTCAGCATAAATGGACTTTGCCTGTCCTTCATTCTTCGCGTTCTTGATGATGGCTCTTCCGTCTTTGAAAAGGGTAATCTCCACTCTGCCATCGGAAAACCTTAGCATATAGGGATTATATGAAACAGTTCCTGCCTTCTCCAGCCGCTTTGCCATAGCCGCAAAGTTTATGGTTCCGGCTTGCTCCGGAAGAATCTGGATGGCATTCTGCCCGCACAGGCTGGTAGTAGATCCGTTGCTAACCTTCTGCTCCAAATATTCATAACGATGCTGTCCACAAGTGACGCAGTCTGGCTTATTTTCTACCGCTATGAAATCCACCTGCCAATCCCAAATATCCACAGCCATTAGCGTTTTACGGACGTCTTTTGATCCCGTCAGAATCTTTACCGCTTCCAGAGCCTGGGCAGAAGCAAGGAACGTCGTGAGCATGCCAAGAACGCCAACTGTACTACAAGTCTGCACTGAGCCTGCCGGTGGCGTTTTCGGCACCAGACAACGGAAGCATGGGCCTTCGCCAGGCAGGATGTTCATAGTCATTCCAGAGCTTCCTACTGCGCCACAGTAAATCCAAGGGATGGCATGCTTAGAGCAAACATCATTAATCAAAAAGCGAACGGGAAAGTTATCTCCGGCATCAATTACTAGATCCACCTCTTTCAAAAGAGCTTCCACATTAAATGCGTTGAGATCTACAACCACGGGTTCTATTGTTATCTCTGAATTGACAAGCCGTAAATGTTCTGCTGCTACCGCAGCCTTGGGTAACGACCGCCTAGCGTCCTCTTCCGTATAGAGCATCTGTCGCTGAAGGTTACTCAATTCCACCAAATCTCGATCTATAAGCCTTAGATAGCCCACGCCGGCACGGCAGAGGTGGTTCGCCACCACCGTACCTAGAGCACCCATGCCCACGATGGCCACCCGGGAAGAGAACAGACGCTCCTGCCCCTCCTTCCCAATCTTTGTGAAGGTCATCTGCCGGATATATCGTTCTATTGGCATATACTGCCACCTCCCTCCGCAATTTCACGGATTGCCTTGATACAGGCCTCCGCTTCCTCTTCCGTATTCAGATAGCTCAGGCCGATACGAACCGTACCACCCGTTTGCAATGTACCCAACATGGTGTGGACATCCGGTGCGCAATGTAGTCCTGACCGTACTGCGATATCGAAGCTGGTGTCCAGCACCACTGCCAGATCACTAGGCGACCAGCCCTGAAGGTTGAAAGAAATCACTCCACCCCTGTCATAGTTTATTGCTGGTCCATAGACCTGCACGCTGGGAATCCGATAGAGTGCATTCAGAATCTGATCCGTTAAAGACTTTTCCTTCTTCTGGACCTTATCGAGCCCCTGCTTCAAAACAAACTCAACGCCTGCTGCCAGTCCTGCTAGACCTGCCACGTTTAACGTTCCACTCTCATACCGCATAGGAAGTTCTTCCGGCTGATAAGGCAGCTCCGACCTGCTGCCTGTACCGCCATGCCGTAGACAGTTGAGCCTAACGCCCTCCCTAATAAACAGCCCACCCGTCCCCTGAGGACCAAACAATCCCTTATGTCCCGGGAATGCTAGTAGATCGATATTCATTTGCTGCACGTCGATTACTCTAGTACCTGCAGACTGGGCTGCATCCACCAAAAATAAGATGCCCTGCTCCCGACACAACGCTCCCAAGGCTTTGATATCATTCACTGTCCCTGTCACATTGGAGACATGCGTGCAAACCAACATTTTAGTATTAGGCCTCAGGTTTTTCTTCACGTCTGCCACGGACAAACCCCAATCTATAGAAGTAGATATCTTCGTTACTTCTGCACCAATATTCTCTAATGCATTGAGCGGGCGCACAACAGAATTATGTTCCAAGGTATCCGTGATCACATGATCCCCGGTGCCTATAGCGCCTTTTATGGCCAGGTTAAGAGCATCCGTTGCATTCATCGTAAAGACTACACGTTCAGGCACTGCTACATTGAAAAGCTGTGCGCATAATCTGCGTGCCCTCTCTACCTGCGCTAAAGCCGCCAAAGAGAGTCTGTGTCCAGATCGCCCCGGGTTGCCGCTAAACTGTCTGAGTGCCTGATCTGCAGCTAGATACACGCTTTCAGGTTTTGGAATAGAAGTCGCCGCATTATCCAGATAAATCACAGTCATGTTCCTTTCTTCATAGAATACTCTGTTAGAAATAAGTCATAATTGTTCAACTTAATATCCGTAAACTACATTTAAAAAAAGTGTCTATCTATCCAATTTCTTTTTTAGTAACAAAACTTAAAGATCTATTTTTAAAAGTTAGGCAATATACACAACGGACCAAGGAAAAACCTTTGGTCCGCTATACAATGATTCCCTACATTATAAATTTGCCGGTATCTCTTACGTCATACCCTCCGAGCTTCACAACTTCCTCTTTGAATTCCTCACTTTGAACGACCGTAATGAGCGTTTTCATGCGAGGTTCCTCGAGGAATTCTCGGGGAATAGCTAAGTCATACCGTTCCTCACCAATCGGCACAAAATCAAGTCCGAGAGCTTCCGCAGCACTTTGAATCCCAAGTCCGGCATCTGCAGACCCTGAAGCAATCGCAACTGCCACATTGAGATGCGTGAATTCTTCCCGATCATAACCGAGAATTTCTTCTTTAGAAATTCCCTTTTGAGTGAGGTGATAATCGAGGAGCACTCTTGTCCCAGATCCCCCCTGACGATTTACAAACCGAATCCCTAGTCGAGCCAAATCCTCAAGCGTCGTAATATTTAGCGGATTCCCCTTAGCCACAAGCAGACCTTGTGTGCGGTAGACAAGATTCATCAAAGCAATATCTCGTCCAGGTAAGAGCCGTTCTAAGTAAGAACAGTTATAGTCTCCCGTCTCAGGGTCAAGGAGATGGATTCCCGCGAAATGAGCTTCTCCTTTACGTAAGGCTAAAATTCCGCCTAAACTTCCGACATGCGCAGAGGCAATCGCCCCATATCCTCCCCGAGCTTTAATATGACTACTTAATAGATCCACCGTTAAATCATGAGATCCTATCCCTATGAGGGTTTCTTCCAGTTCTTCCACAGAACGTAAAATCTCGACAGGAACTTTTTCCCCTTCGTGAAAGCCCTCTTGTAAGCGTGGGACGCGGATTATTCCATCCGCTCGAACGAGGCTCATAGTCACCCCAGCCCCACGGCTCAAGGGGGCAGCGACCCATCGTTCCCCAACTTTTCCCACTTTAACGCGAACAAACTCTTCACTTCCAAGGGTGGAGAACACTTTCTTCGTGAGAGTAGCATCTAGAGTAGGCAGTGTTGCTTTTTTTATTCCAAGGAGGTGCTTTACCCAAGGTTCGAGAAAAAGCTGGGCAGTAATATAGGCAGAAACAGGATAACCCGGAATCCCAATCGCAGGTTTCCCTTGAACTTCTCCTAAGATGACAGGCTTTCCTGGTTTAATTGCTGCACCATGGAGATAGAGTTTACCATACTTTTCGATGATTTTGGAGGTATAATCATCCCGCCCCTGAGAGGACCCGGCAATAAACACGAGCATATCTTGTGTTTTAGACATTTCTAATAAGGCTGCTTCAAGTTCTTCCTGACGATCCGAAGTAATAGGCCAGATGGAACCTTCTCCGCCCCATTCCTCAACTAGAGAAGACAAGACAGTGGAATTACTATCCACAATGTCGCCGACCTTAAGCGGTGTATCTGGGGAGCAGATTTCATCCCCTGTCGGAAGAATCCCTATCCGCGGCTTACGACGAACAGTAAGCTCTAAAACGCCACCCGCCAGCAAGGCACCTTGGTCCTGTGGGCGAATTCGATGATTTACTGGAAGTAAGACTTCCCCTTCAACGATGTCCTCCCCCACTGAGCGAACATTATCCCAGGGTACGACGGCGCTCTGAATCAGTATCCCCCGCTCACCCTGCTCAAGGATTTCTTCTAACATGATGACAGCATCCATACACTCAGGGAGCGGATCTCCAGTATCGACTTGGATAGCCTGAGTCTCCCACTGAAGCCAACGGGGTTCACGCTCAGATACTCCAAAGGTCTCACTCGCCCGAATCGCATATCCATCCATGGCCGAGGCGGGATAATGAGGTGAACTTCTCTCCGCTCGGACGATATCTCCCGTTATTCTATTTAAGGCCCGCCTTATATCGACGCGTTCATTTTCCGGAAAACAATTCATTGCTAGGTTTTCCATCATAAGAGCCAATCCGTCTTGCCAGGTTTTGTTCTCTAAGTAGATTTGGCGTTCCATCAATTCGTCCTCCCCTAATGTGAAAATCTTATCGTATAAGGCTGACCCTCACGCGTTTACCTGCTTCAATCCCTTCCGTATCTAGCCCAATATGCACCAAACCGTCAGCTTGAACCATCGTGCTGATCAGACCCGATTTACCTCGGATGGGCTCAACACGCCAATCATTGTCTTCAGGCCAGAGGCGAACGCGCACAAATTCTTCTCTGCCCGTTCCTGAATAGAGGTTTTGGGTGAGTCTTCCCTCAGGCTCAGGATAACTTTGGGTCCTTAAAACAGAAGCATCCAACCACGGTCTAACCACACAATCAAAGACAACCATAGCTGAAGCTGGGTGTCCAGGCAAGCCAAGAATTAGTTTTCCATCCACGATTCCGCCGATCGTTGGTTTTCCGGGGCGAAGGGCTAGTCCGTGGAATAAGACTCCGGGTTCTCCTAGTTCTTCTATAAGTTGAGCGGAAAAATCTCGGGCTCCTACAGAGCTTCCGCCCGAGAGTAAGACCACATCATTTTCTTTAAGCATAGTTTCAAGGGTTTGACGCAACAGCCCGGTATCATCTTTGACAATCCCATAGTACTTTGCTTGTGCACCAGCTGCGAGGGCCTGCCCTAATAAGGTATAACCGTTAATATCTCTAGTTTGGGCCGGAGCGGGATTGACCTCAGGCGAAACAATTTCATCTCCAGTTGAAAGAATTCCCACCCTTAATCGAGGAAGGACTGGAACAGAAACCACTCCTTGGGCAGCAAGCAGGCCCATTTCTTGAGGACGAATTTTTGTATACTTTGAAATGATTACTTCCCCTACATTTAAGTCTTCACCCTTATCAATAAGGTTCTCTCCCGGAGCAATAGGCTTAATTACTCCGTAAAGACCGTCGCCAAAATCATCCAAGTGCTCAACCATAACGACAGCATCTGAAGCTTCAGGGAGCATTCCCCCTGTCGGCATGAGCATTCCTTCCCCCGGTTTAAGTGATTCCAATGGAGCAATCCCCATCTGAACTTCACCTATTGATTGGATGAGTGCCGGCAGACTCTCACTCGCCCCAAAAGTATCTACTGCCCGTACAACCAAACCATCAACGGTTGATTTACGGAAATGGGGTACTGAATATTCAACTTGGATATTCAGAGCTAAAATCCTGTCAAGGGACTTAGTTAAAGGAACTTCTTCAACTCGCTTATAAAGGGGCAGAAGATACGGTCTTAAGGTCTCCATAGCCTCGGCTAAGGTCTTAACTTTAAAGAGTTCGCTATGACTTCCCATTTTCATTACACCTTTCATCTGCTTAATTGGAGACTCAAGCTACGTATGGCTGAGGCCAGGGGCGTGCGAGTATTACTTAAGAACTCTATCCACCATTTCGGCAATATCTAAGATCCCTACATCTGCCTCAGCACTACTTATCGCTTCAGTCAAACTGGTTAAACATAATGGGCACGCGCTCGCTAAGACAGTGGACTTTGTTCTCAAGGCCTTTTTTAGTAAAATATCATTGATATTCTCCCGATAGAGATTTTCAAGAAAGATTCGTCCCCCTCCTGCCCCACAGCAGAAGGCTCTCTCCCGATTGTTCTTCATCTCTATTAGGTCTAGCCCCTGAATTGAGGACAAAACTTTTCGAGGGGCATCATAGATCGAGTTATATCGTCCTAAATAACAAGGGTCATGGTAAGTAACTTTAACTTTGTTCATTTCTTTTAGCTTAATTCGCCCGGATTGAAGGAGCTCGAGGATATACTCCGAGTGATGGAATACCTGATAATTTCCACCCAATTCCGGATACTCGTTCTTGAGAATATTGAAACAATGGGGGCAAGCCGTCACGATGGCCTTAAATTGATAACGGCTTAACATAGTAATGGTACCCATCGCTAATTGTCGAAATAAATTTTCGTTACCTAACCGTCTAACCGAATCACCACAACAACGTTCTTCTTCTCCCAAGATGGCATAATCGACCCCCGCTTTGTCGAAGATCTTGAACATAGCCTGTGAGACTTTCCTACTTCTGCTTTCATAAGAGCCAAAACAACCTACCCAATACAAAATATCAGTTTTCTTTTTCTCGCTGAGCAAAGGAACCTCGCGTTCATTTGGCAAATTGTATTTGCTCTGTAAGCTTAAGCCCCAAGGATTCCCCACCTCTGAGATATTTTTATATACATGCTCAACCACCGGAGGATATCCGTTAACCTGAGTTACGAGGTTTCTTCTCAGATCAACGATTCTTTTAATATGTTCGATTTTAACAGGACACTTGTCCTCGCAAAGTCCACATGTGGTACAAGCCCATAATGTCTCTTTGGATATCACCTGATCGACGAAAATAGCGTCCTTACCCTTACCCTTGTTACTGAAAACGGAAGATGTTTTGTTTGAATAGTATTTTAGATCTTTGATTATTTTCCTTGGCGATAATGGAGCTCCGCAAGTATAAGCGGGACAGCCTTTTTCGCACCGCAAACACGAAACACAGGCATCTAATTCAAGTAGCTGCTTCCAGGTAAAATCTTCAAGTTTAGCCACTCCACTCTGCCTTACTACATCAGTCGTTTGATCTAAGGGGTCAATCCGAGTCACTCTACCGATACTGGAAGAAGATCTCAGCATAAGGTTAAGCGAAGTTGCGAAGATATGAAACAATTTAGAGTAGGGTAGATAGGCTATAAACCCAAACACCAAAAGCATATGGAAGTACCACAAAAAGGCATGAACAGCCTGAGCTTTCAGAACATTCATTCCTGTGAATTGAATCATTAGTGAAAACAAAAGACCAACCGGTGTCCATCCTGCCCATAGATCTCGAGTACTATAGATTCGTAAACCCTCGAGCAGAAAACCGGTAAAAAAAATAATAAAAATAAGAATCAGTACAACTGCATCATCCCAAGTGTACTCTTCATGGTCTGGTTTATCGATATATCGCTTATATGCAGCCATCACTATTCCTATCATAGCTGCTAGTCCAAATAAATCCATCAACAGACTTATTAGCAAATAATTTGCACCATGAAACACGGGAATATTGAAGTCATCTTGAAGTGCTATCATTAACGTGCCGATCAACAAAATGATAAACCCATAAAAAATGCCCAAATGCATTAGTCGACGAAAATTCCCCTTGAAAAGTCCTTTCTCATGTTTAACAAGATCCAATAAAAGCCTCTTAACTTTTAAACTCAAGTGAGCATCATGGTTACGTCGCCCTTGTTGCCAACTCCTAATCCTCCTAAGAAGACCTACGATAAAGATACCTAAGGCTATAAGTGCAAACATGTACATTAATTCTTTTCCATCGGTATTCCAATATAATTGTCGGGTTGCATCCATATAAACTCCTTGACTCTAATATCCCATCACAAGCTGACCCTTATTGTAACTAGAAGTAAACCCACTTGAGTAGACACAGCTGTCCTCATTGGGGAAAAGTCTTTTTATTACCCCCCTCCTACAGGTGGAAAAAGTGCTAGTGTATCTCCATCTCTCAAAGCATGGTACACATTCACATCTTGCCCATTCAAGAGACAAATCGCCACCTCTTCTGGGGTAATGTCTAAGGAGCGAAGGATATCCTCAATGTGGCTTCCCTCGGGTAGCTCTCTGACATCGACTTTGAACCGCTGATCTCGGAACGTGGCAAATAACTTGATTGTTACGTGCACCGAATCTCCTCCCTTTTAAACAAGCTTCTCTTTATACTTTATAATAACATCTAAATCCTTACGTTTGACAACCAATCTTAACATTAACTTTAAGACTTCGAAGGGGGACCAGTTAGGTCCCCCACATCTCAAGTTTAAAATATTAAAAGTCTAGGCAAACACCCTACATTCCTAAAGCGCTCAAACGATCTGGTGTGGGGACACCCTCTTCATCCCACCCGCGGACGCTATAATACTCAGGCAACAGTTCTTCCAATCGATGAACCTGACCTTTGGAAGGGCCCTCAGTAATCGGATCTTCAAGTAAACGCTTAGGTAGTGTATCATCTGCCTTTGTGTATCCTACACGGAAGTTATGAAGACGCTCATTATTCCAAATCCGTTCTCCACAGGCAAGGAGCTCCTCATCTGTATAATTAAACCCCGTAATAGCATTAACCAATTCAGTATAGTCAGTTAATCCAAGGGCAAATGAGGAGAACAGACATAGACCTACTGAATCGATAACAGAGGTCAGGTCTTGGAAAATCTTAACCCAAGTTGCCTTTCCTTCTACGCTCAGGCGATCAAGTTTCTCAGGAAGTCCGAGAATTTCTGGAGAGATGACATAGCCTCGGACGTGACAGCCCCCACGGTTACTGGTTGCATACGATAAGCCCTGTCCTTGGACACCACGCGGATCATACGCAGGAAGTTCTTGTTTTTTGACGCTCATAGAAAGTTCAGCAACTCCATAACTTTCCGTAAAACGATAGGATCCAAGAGCCATTTTCGCCCCTAGCCCTTCGCAATACGCAATTTTACGAATCCAGTCTACCATTCCTTTAGCGTGACCGAATTCTAACGGAGTACCATCAAGTTCTTCAGGTTTTATATAACCGCGTTGGAATAATTCCATACCCGCTGCAATAGTCGCTCCGACTGAGATTGTGTCTAGTCCAAGCTTATTGCAGAGATCGTTGGCTTGGTGAATAGCATCATAATCATGTATACCAGAGTTTGAACCGAAGACCCAGACGGTTTCATATTCGGGCCCAGCTCCTTCTGCTTCACCCTCTTCTTCATCCCACTTACAATAGCGACCGCAGGCGATGGGGCAACGATAACAAGGGTGTTTTTTCACGAGATGCTTTTCAGTCATGGTTTCCCCACTGATTAGATCAGCATCCGGATCATAAGATTCTTGAAAATTATTAACTGGATAGACACCGTTCTCATTAATTATGTTAACAAGGATGGCACTTCCATAGCCAGGTAGTCCTTGGCCTGTGACACCGTTCTCCCGTGTCTTCTTTAGCACATCGGTTAGAACCGCTTTCATTTTTTCTGGGTCTGCATTTTCGACTTTTCCTGTCCCACGGACAATAATGGCTTTAACATTTTTAGAGCCTACTACTGCACCAACTCCAGTCCGTCCTGCTGCCCGGTAAAGGTCATTCATTACTGCAGCCATCAAAGAGAGATTTTCACCGGCAGGTCCAATCGTCATGACTTTCGCTTGATCGTCTCCAAACTCAGACTTGAGAATCGAGGTCGTTTCATAGACGTCTTTTCCCCAGACATGCCCAGCGTCCTTAATTTCTACCTTGTCATCAAGGATGGAAATATAAACTGGTGAAGCAGCTTTGCCCTCTAAGATCACCATGTCATAACCCGCAAACTTTAATTGGGGACCCCAATATCCTCCGGAATTTGAAGAGGTCAAAGTGCCATTAAGAGGTGACTTTGTAACAACCATAAAGCGAGCCGATGAAGGAGCATTTGTACCTGTTAATGCACCCGTCGCAATAAAAACTTTATTTTCTGGCGAGAGCGCATCAACATCTGCAGGCACTTCATCCGTAAACATTTTTCCTGCAAGCCCACGTCCACTTAAGTATTTCTTCGCAAGCTCCAGGTTTAAGGATTCGGTCTTCGTGGTTTTCTCGGTTAAATTAATTCGTAATATCTTTCCTGTATACCCACCCATTCTTTTTTCCTCCTTGTATATTTTTACTTAAAATAAGGTATGTATTGTTAGAATAATAAATGCAATAATCGTGCCAATTATCCGACAGTTGATATTGCAGTGATGCTGCATCCTTGGCTTACTCGATTTGCCCTAAGTGGTGACAGTTTATGTATCATCCCTGCTCCATTTTGGAACACTTGTTGGAATTGCGAAGCGAATCCCTTTATGCCTGTTGTTTGGCTGTGATTGATGTGTTATCCTGACATTAATCTTGAATGTTTAAACTTTTCACAATAAATCTGAGGAGCGGGTTTAGTATGAATGTATACTGGCATAGATTTCTCAAAGGTGAACAGGTTGAAGACGAAGTCGCACCCGTGATATATCGTTCTTGGCAACGAAGCATGAGTTATAATGTCAATCATACCGAAATCTCTCAGAATATGATTTTAACTGCCTCACATCTACGTGAATTGCGAGACTCGCAAGAAGATATAATTCGTGCGGCTGAATCCGTTTTACCCTATATTTTTAAAATGCTTCAAAGTGCAAATTATACGGTCTTACTCGGGGACAAAAAGGGTTTCATTTTAGAGGCCTTGGGAGATGGTCCCTTTCTAAGTAAAGCGCAAAGAATTCACCTTTCTCCAGGGGTGAATTGGCGTGAAGATGTAAAAGGAACAAATGCGATCGGAACGGCGCTCACAGAGAATAGTCCTATAGCCGTCTCCGGTTGGGAACACTTTGTACGTGAGAATCATTTTATGACCTGCCGGGCTGCTCCTATTCACGGGTTACAGGGAGAAACCGTTGGGGTTATTGATATTAGCGGTGAAACAGGAAATCGACAAGAACATGTGTTGGACATTGCCATTATGGGCGCAAAAATGATAGAGCAAAACTTGCGTTCATTAGATATTGAACGTCAACTTAAATTTTATCAAGAAGGCGCAAAGTTAGCCATTGATCTTCTTAAGGAAGGTTTTATCTCGATCGATCGACTTGGTGTTATCACAAACATCAATCCAAGTGGTGCCTCACTTCTCGGTCGAAAACGTGAAGACATTATCGGAAGGCCGGTGGCTGAGGTATTTAGTACCCCTAAGGGCTGGATGCTAAACAATCAAGAATTAGATTTACATTTAAGAAATCATGCGGGTAATGAGATAATCTCGCGCTTAAGACGGCTCACTGATGACTCTGGAAAGTCACTGGGTGCTTTCGGAACAGTACAGCTTACTGAGCCACAGAACGTTACCCCCTTATGGGTTGGGAGTAGCGCAAGTTCCCGCCAAATCTTAGAACGGGTTCAAAGAGCTGCTTCGACTCACTCTTCCATCCTCCTTCAAGGAGAAAGCGGGACGGGCAAAGAAATTGTGGCTCGTATGATTCATGAATTAAGTCCCGTCAAACAAGGTCCTTTCGTAGCCCTTAATTGTGCAGCGCTTCCGAGTTCTCTCTTAGAAAGTGAATTATTTGGTTATGCTGATGGAGCCTTTACAGGAGCTCGTCGAGGTGGACAGCCTGGCAAGTTTGAACTAGCCCACAAAGGGACTATTTTCCTAGACGAGATTGGTGACATGCCGCTAACTGCACAGGTTGCTCTTCTCCGCGTGCTCCAAGAAAAGGAAATCACCCGAATTGGGGATACGAAGCCTCATAAAGTAGATGTCCGAGTAATCGCTGCCACCCATAAGGATCTGAAAGCCTTAGTCGAGGCACAAACGTTTCGTCTGGATCTTTTCTATCGGCTTAAAGTAGTCACCATTGAACTTTCTCCTCTCCGTGAACGACTTGAAGATATTCGTGAGCTTGTCCCCCATTTTATTCAAAAATCGTGTGCTCTCCTCGGCCGCCCCTTCTTAGGAATCGAGGAAGAGGTTTATTCTTATCTATATGCCCATTCCTGGCCGGGGAACGTCCGGGAATTAGAAAATTGTATAGAAGGCATGGTCGCGATGACAAATACTCCAATTTTAACAGTTAACGATTTGCCAATGGAATTAAAAACTATGCCTGCGCTTGAGGATCGAGAGACCCCGTCCCTTCTCAGACAGCAAACAAAACAAACAATATTAAACGCACTAGCTCAAACCCATGGTAAAATTGCTCCTGCAGCACGACTTTTAGGAATTGGTCGGAATACCTTGTATCGAAAGATGAAAGAATTTAATATAAGTATTCCTTAAATTGCTCGAATGACCTAGGAATTTACACTGGAGGGAATACGAATGAATGTCATTCATACGCAGACGTTAGAAATGCGAGGATTAAGACGTCAAGTCTTTCTAGACTACTTTCTTTCCCGTGGTGGTATTCTGGTGGATTGGGATTTAATCCAGGGTCCCGATTGGGAGGTCAGCCTGGATTTGGAAAGAGAAATCAGTCTAGGGCTCATTACCCTCCCCAAAGTGCTGGTGACCTTCAAGGCGGACAGAGAGATCGCACTCGGGATGATACACGCTTTCCGCATGCGCTTTCTTTCAGCGGGGGGCTGAAAGCTTCTTTTCTCGAATGAATTCCATAAGGCGTTTGGCGGTTCCCCCCTAGATAAGCGTGTTCTCTACTTTCCGACGAACTTATAGGGCCTTTGAAAATCAACAATTCACTTAATATTCTGGACTTCCCGCAAAAAAACTTCGCTTCTTTAGAGCGAAGTTTCTGTTTAGATGTAAGGTATGAATCAATTAATCCCTGTGATTACATTTAGATGTCGATGTAAACTTCTAAAGACCCTCTTAAATTGCAGGGAGTGAATTTTAGAGATATTGATTACATTCGAAAGTAAACGAGGCATTACTCCATGGGGTTCGAGGTCGATCGTATAACACACCTTCGTCATACCATTGCCCAGAGCTTCTATACTCCAATAACTCTCTCCACTAACGACACCTGCATAGTACTGAATACTAACACTGTCAGTTGGGTTTAAGGATGTTGTTTTACATCGGAACCACCCCCCGGAGGCCCATACTTCGATTTTAGAATCTAGGCCCTCAGGTGTTTTTTTGAGTACTTTAACTCTTATTCCCCAGGGCCACCATTTTTTGTATCCCGAAATATCCGAAAGGACTTGATAGATTAATTCAGGTGAAAAAGGGTATTCTTGATAATCACTTGCTACAATTCGTCTCATTTTCTACGTACACAGTCCTTTTCCTAAACTCAGCATTTCTTTTTATCTTCCACCTATAAGAATTGACTTTAATAAGGAATTAATGCATCTCCACCCCTCGGAGATAACTATATCCGAGGGGTTCTTCACAATCATACCAATTCAAAAAGCCCAGTTAGCTCCTCTTCAGTGAGTTTAGACAAGAAAGTCTCTCCAGGATGGATTACAGATTGAATCAGTTCTTTCTTCTTCTCTTGGAGGGCATAGACTTTTTCTTCGATAGTCCCTTGTGTAACCAGTTTAATGACCTGAACTGAGTTTTTTTGTCCAATTCGGTGTGCCCGATCTGTTGCTTGATCCTCGACTGCAGGGTTCCACCAGGGATCAAAATGAATCACCATATCTGCACCGGTAAGATTTAGCCCTGTTCCTCCAGCTTTTAGAGAGATTAAGAAGACTTTTCCTTCTCCGGCATTAAAGGATTGAACCATCTGTAGCCGGTCTAAAGCTTTGGTTGCACCACTGAGATAGAAATGGCCGATTTCTTCTTTCTGTAGATGGGTTTGAATTATATCCAGCATGGAGGTGAATTGTGAAAAGACGAGAATACGATGTCCACTATCCAAGGAATCAGCAAGGATTTCTTGGAAGAGAAGCATTTTTCCGCTTTCCCCTGAATAATCTTCCAGAAACATTGCCGGATGAGAGCATATCTGCCGAAGTCTAGTTAGGGCTGCGAGAATTTTTATATGACTTTTTCCAAAGCCAACCGCTTGAATTTCTTGGGCAATATTCTTTTTCGCCTCCTGAAGAAAGGCAAGGTAAATTTTCATTTGATCCTCAGTCATCTGCGCCGTCATTCGCGATTCAATCTTATCCGGTAATTCCAGCAAAACGTCCTTCTTAAGTCTGCGAAGAATAAAGGGCGTCACATGTCGACTCAGCTCTGCAAGAGGAGCTGGATCTTCTCCTTTAACAACAGGTATTTCGAACTTTTTACGGAAATCGACATGAGATAAGAGATAACCCGGCATGATAAAGTTGAAAAGTGACCAAAGTTCAGAGAGAGAATTTTCGATGGGTGTCCCTGTTAACGCAAAATAGCCTTTAGCATTAATTTGTTGAACGGATTTTGCATTAATGGTCTGCGGATTCTTAATTTGCTGTGCTTCATCGAGAAAGCAATAAGAAAAGTCAAGTTCAGCATAGAATTCTGTATCTCTTCTTAGTAAAGGATAGGAAGTAACCACAAGATCCCAATTTTCCATATTGGCTAACAAAGACTGCCGAATCTGCGGAGTTCCATCAACGACAAGTACACGGATTTCTGGAGTGAACTTGCGTGCTTCCTCTAGCCAATTATAGACCAAAGACGTGGGGGCAACGACCAAGGCTGGGCGAGTAGCGGAAGACTTCTCGGAAAGGACAAAGGCTAAAACTTGTAGTGTCTTTCCTAGTCCCATATCATCGGCAAGAATCCCTCCGAGCCCATAGGAGGCAAGGGTCTTTAACCACATAAATCCTGTCTTTTGATAATCTCGCAAGATATTCTGAAGCTGACTCGGAACTTCAAATTCTCCGTCATGAGGCTCGAGGATACTTTGGACAAGGTGCTTGAAGGCTTTATTACGTTGAATACCCGGAATGTTCGCTTGACGAAGATAATTCTCAATATAGAGAGCACGGAATTTGGGTAGAGTTAGCTCTTGCTTTCCTATATCCTCCGCTCTTAAATCTAAATTATCAAGTAGCTGTGCAATCGACTTAAGCTCGGGCTGATTAAGATCGAGAAAGGAGCCATCCTTCAAGCGATAATACTTCTTCTTGAGATTGAGAGCCTGAAAGATATCAGACAGCTCCTCATCCTTCAAGTCGTTATACTGGAAGGAGACCTCGAGCAAATCTAACGTTTCATCCAGACGAATTCGACCTAAAAAGGAGACAGAAGATCGTATCGTGAGTTTAAAATCTTCGGAGTAATACAATTCTGCAGAGTCTTGTAATTTGGGAAGATAGGATCGTGCGAATTGAAAGATCTTCTCATCATCTGAAAGATGAATTTTCCCCTGTGTGACTGTAAATTCAGCTCGTTCAAGTATACCAAGGATTTTTCGTTCTTCTTCGCTATTGCGGATTAAGATGCGATCTTCAGAGGAGGAATCATTCGGGCGAGTATTCCCCTGCGCTCCAAAAGGATTGATAAGGGTCTCACCATAATGAAATTCAACTCGAGCGCTAATGCCATTTTCTGCTCCTTTTTCATTACCTCTTTCGAAGTAGATCTTAGTTTGCAGAGTCTCGCGAGTGAATTTCGTTGCAAGATCCGAATCAATTTCGACTTTACCGATCTTCTGAATAGAGGGTAGTGCTTCGGAAACAAAAAATTCTCGCTTTCCCGAAGGCAAGATAAGAGTATTCGATAAGCCTTGGCGGAGCGCTTTGAGAATAGGTGGAAGAATCTCCTGCTGGGCTGGCGAGGCGAGGAAAATTTCTCCTTTATAGATAAAGTATTGCCCCTCGGGGGATAACTGAAGAGGGAACTGCTCCGAGTCTAAGGTCAACGCAATATCTTGCTCATAAGACTGAAGCGAAAATTCGAGGGGAAGTCCTTCACGATTGACCCGAGTCAATTTTGGATGCATAGTCCCCGCCTCTAAAAGAATAGCTTTGCTCCCAAGGAGGTCAAAGAACTTTTTCTGATAGAAGCCTGTTAAAGGAAGTGCCTTCTTAGGGAAGCTTTGAATACTAGAAAAGGAACCCTCCATTTCCCGCCAAGCTAAATGCTGTTCATACATTTCCATGAGCAGATCCATTACTGGCTTATCTTCTTCTCTAAAGGCCTGGCGATAGGGTTCTAAGGTGAATTGCTTACCAAATTCCAGAGATTCCCCCTTCTTTAGGCATCTTAATAGTTCACCGATATCCTTAACGACATAAAGACGCTGCAGTCCTATCTTTAGAGAGAGATTCACTGAAACGTGATATCCCGTAATAATTTGAAGCTGCAATTCGAGACTTAGTTCGTCTCGAAAGGGTTCAGGAGCGTTATTTTCAAAAAAAGCTAATAACTCTTCAGCCGCTAAGCTTTGTGCTCCTTTTTTTAGTGGTGCTGACGCTCCTTTATCCTGGATAGCTTTAAGGACTGCAATGATATGTTTACATGCTCCAAAATACCGGCTGAAGGCCGGACAAGTACACTCATAACTACGTACAGAGCCGACCCGAGTTAAGTCAATTTCGACATGATAGCGTCTATTCCCCGTCACGTAGGCTTCAACTCGTCTCTTATCTGGTTCAAAACTAAGCTCATTTACGCGTCCACCGTGATAATAAGATATCCCGAGTTGATAAGCCATCTGATGACTTGCGATGGATTTAATTTCGTCATTTGAAATATCTAATTGAATCATTGCCTGACTTACCCCTTCTCTTTCAGTCCCAGTCTTTCCAAATCTCTGGATGGTAACCGACAGTAGCCTTTTTCCCATTCCGGACGATGGGAGTCTTATATAGATTAGAGTGGTTTAGAAGGAGTTCCTCCCGAATTTCACTGCTTCTAATCTGATCTATGTTCAACGTTTTATATTCTTTTGTCTCTTTATTAATGAGTTCATTCAGATTCACGGAGGACTTGACACTTTGCAACTCGCCCTTACTGAGTCCTTTTTCGTTGAGATCATTAAATTGGAATTTTATATTTCGCTCCTTAAAGTAGCGTTCCGCTTTTTTAGTATCAAAGCATTTCTTAACGCCAAAAATTTGAATATTCATGGCCCTATTTCCTCCGGTTATAATCGAGTTTGTTAGAATTTAGCCTATCTATTAAGAATATCATAAAGACTAGGGTTCCGTCTAATTTGTCTCATTAAAAAACTTCTTTTAGTATTGTCTCATACTCCATCCGAAGTTAGTTCTCTGATGAATAATATAAAATCTTCTTCAAGTATTGATCACCTGAAGAAGATTTATATTTTAGCCAAGATTATTCATTACGAGGATAAGATAATATAAATACTTTCACGCCTTCATAATATTCTACAGGGTGTATGGGATGGGCGGATGTAGTGAATTAAGCATGAGGAAGGTTCTATACTGGCCGTTCCCCCGATTAAGGTTAGGCGAAGCGCATAGGTGTCTAAGCGTTGTCCAGAGGATTTAGAGGAAAACGTACAATAAACGTTGTTCCCCTCGGACTAGTATCTATTGTGATTCTTGCCTTGTGCTTTTCAGCGATTCCGTAGCACACAGCAAGTCCTAGACCTGTTCCCTTCTCTTTAGTTGTAAAAAACGGTGTACCTAACCTCTGAAGGATTTCCGGCTCAATACCGCTACCTTGATCTTGAACCTCTAAGATAATCTCGTTAGAACGTTCATACGTTCGTAGGGTAAGTGTACACCCGGGAGACATAGCCTCTAAACCATTGCGTACTAGGTTAAGAATCATCTGGCGAATTTCTCGTTCATCGAATTCAAATTCAGGAATTGATTGAAGTTCTATTCGGGCATCTTTTTTACTATTAAATGCATCTGCTTGTATCAATGGAAAAAGTGTCTCGATGAGTTCATTTAAATTCTGTTTATCCAGTTCTAAGCTTTGGCTCTTAGAGAGCGAAAGAAACTCGGTAATTATTGAATTTGCTCGGTCGAGTTCTTCAATCATGAGCGTAAAGAATTCATTGCTTCCGATATGTTGCGGTCGCGCACTCATCATCTGCAAAAAACCTCGTACTGTTGTCATGGGGTTTCGCATTTCATGAGCAATTCCTGCAGCCATTTCTCCAATTAAATTCAGTCGATCTAAGCGGGACATTTCTTCTTCTAAGAGTAAACGTTCAGTAATATCTGTGAGGACGGAAAGGAGACATTTCTCCCCTTCTATTTCAAGAATTTCCGTAGAGAGTAACCCATCACGAATCTTCCCTGACTTCGTCTGATAAGTCACTCGAAGGTTACGAAGCGGATGCTTCTGGAGAAGATATAAATTTTCGTCCTTTTCAGAGGTATTCCCAGCGACCCTAATAAGATCAAGCTTTCGATTTTTCACTTCTAAAATAGAATACCCAGTATGCTTCTCCCAACACTCATTCACATCAATATAACGAGTATCTATTAGCGAAGAAATCGCCATCAAATTCGGACTACTTTCAAAGGTTTTTCGAAAACGTTCCTCAGAATGCTTAAGCTCCTCATGCGTTAATCGAATTTGCAACGTACGATCCAGAACAAGTTTCTCTAGCTTTTCATATCGTTCTATCCGTTCTTTTTCAATTTGCTTTCGTTCCGTAATATCACAGATTGAATAAATTATTATACTTTGGTTATTGACACATGCTTCCCCGATTGATATTTCAACAGGGAAACGTTCTCCATTTATCCGTTTTGCCACTGTCTCAACGATTCCTGAGTTTTCCTTTTTGATTAGCCCACTCTGTCTAAATGCATGAGTGCCCTCTTGAGCTTCCCTAAACTCTGGGAGAAGTCGCAAAACTTTTTCTCCTATGAGTTCTTCAACGGAGTAACTAAACATTTCTCGAACGGCTGGATTCACATTTAAGATAATGCCATGCTGATCTAGTGTGAGGATAGTATCTGTCGATACTTCACCTATAACTCTTGCTAGCGCCTCCGTATTTCTCAAAGCCTGCGTTGTATCTACTAATTCTTGATTAACCTCTTCGAGTTCGCCCGCCCGAAGCCTAAGGAGTTTGCTCTGTTCCCTTGTCTTTTCTATGGTCATATAAATCTTGACAAGGCCTTCAACTTTTTTAATCAAAATTGCTGGTTCAAAGGGTTTGAATACATAATCTATGCCACCTACACTATACCCTTGAGTGACATGTTCCACAGCTTGACTAATCGCTGTGATAAAAATAATCGGAATATCTTTCGACTTTTCCCGTTCTTTTATTAGTTGGGCCGTATCAAATCCATTGACCCCTGGCATCTGTACGTCAAGTAGTATAACAGCAAATTCTTCCTTAAGCACCCACTTCAAGGCTTCCTCACCCGATAAGACTTTAACAAGATTGTAATCAAGAGATGATAGGACAGCCTCTAAAGCAAGTAAATTCTCTGGATGGTCATCCACTAACAAGATATTAACTTTCTGCTTCGTTACTAAACTATTAGTTTCCACGACTTTACCAATTCCCTTTTCCCTAATTTATCTTTTGATATATCTTCTCAACCTTGTCAATAGACTTATAACTCTCGCGGTGGGGGGAAACTGTTAGTCCTTCCTTACTCCCTAGCCCGAGTATTCCAGACTTGCTCAAACTTGAATATAAAAGCTCGTGAACATGTTTTTGAAGTGATTTATTAAAATAAATCAGGACGTTTCGACAAAGAATTAAATCGAATTCATTAAACGAAGTGTCTGTAACCAAGTTGTGCTGAGCAAATAATATATTTTCCTTCAGGGATGGGTTGAATCGAACACTTTCTCCATCAACTGTGTAATACTCTGAAAAAGCCTTCTTTCCGCCTGCACTTAAATAGTTCCTTGTATAATACTGCATATTACTAATAGAGAAAATTCCCTTTTGGGCTTTTTCCAAGGAAATTTCATTTATGTCTGTGGCGTAAATTCGGGTTTTGTTCAGTAATCCTTCTTCGCGCAGTAAAATGGCTAAGGAATACGATTCTTCCCCAGTAGAACACCCTGCTTGCCAGATCCTTATACGAGGTTGATTACCAAACAGGGGGAAAATGTTTTTCCGCAAGGAAAGAAAAAAGCTTGGATCTCGAAACATTTCAGTCACACTGATGGAAACATCCCCAAGTAACCTTTTCATAGTTAGCGGGTCGTGAAGAACTTTTTCTTGCAAACTAGAGACGTTCACTAAGTTTTCAGCCTGAATTCGGTGCATAATACGGCGCCGAATATAAGGAAATGCATAATTTCTAAGGTCAAAACCGTAATACCGATAGATGCCTTCAAGTAAAAGCTTGATTTCTAGAATTTCTAACTCATTTTTAAGGTCTTCTTGCTTGTCTTTCGAGGAATGGGATAATTCGTTAATGTCTATCCCTCCAAACGATAAAGCCAAACGTGCAGAAGTGAATGTAGCTGGTCAATGTTAACTGGTTTAGTAATATAATCCGAGGCACCAGCTTCAATGCATTTTTCCCGATCATTTTTCATCGCTTTTGCTGTTAGGGCGATAATCGGTAATGTCTTGAAATCTTTAATTTTGCGGATAGCGCGTATCGCAGCATACCCGTCCATTTCGGGCATCATAATATCCATAAGAATGATATCTATATCAGGATTGGCTTTAAGTGTTTCAATAGATTCTTGACCATTTTCTGCAAATAGTACTTTCATATTCTGCTTCTCAAGCAAGGTCGTTAAGGAAAAGACGTTCCGCATATCATCATCCACTATAAGTATTTTCTTTCCCTCAAGTGAAGCTTGCTTTTGAGGAGGTAGTGGTACCGCTTGAGGGATTACCTCTAAATTCGGTTTCTGGTTTTCAAAAATGGGTTTCGACAGATAATTGGGTTTATTAGGTAAGTAAAGAGTAAACGTGCTCCCTTGTCCCTCTACACTCAGCAGTTCAATCGTACCGCCTAATAATTGCGCAAGCTCGCGACTGATAGATAATCCTAAGCCAGTCCCTCCATGTTTTCGGCTTATAGTCCCATCGGCTTGGCGGAAGGCCTCGAAGATAAGCTCTTGCTTATCTCTAGCAATTCCGATTCCAGTATCAACTACGGAAATGGCAAGACTTAAAGTGTTAGCGACATGTCCTTCTAGGAAATCCATCTCACTTAATCTACTGAATCTGAGCTCAACACCTCCTTTTTCCGTAAACTTAAACGCATTGGATAATAAATTCTTCAAAATCTGCATAAGACGTAACTCGTCAGTAATCAGAAGCTTAGGAAAATCAGGATCTAGATGAATTTTAAAGTATAGTTTTTTCATTTCAGAGACTGGTGAAAACTGTCTTTCTATATCTCTCAATAAGCTGTCAGTATCTACTTCGACATGGTTAATATCTAGTTTACCTGACTCAGCTTTTGCTAAATCTAAAATTTCGTTGATTAGATTTAGCAAATCTTTACCCCCAGAATAAATTGAATGAGCATATTCCATCTGTTTTTCAGTGAGATTCTCGTCTTTATTCTCAGCAAACATCTGGGCTAAGATTAACATGCTATTCAATGGTGTTCTTAACTCATGGGACATATTCGCAAGGAATTCCGACTTAAATTGAGAACTAATGAAAAGTTGTTGCGCTTTTTCTTCAAGTTCAAGTTTTGTTTTTTCTAATTCCTGAGTTTTACGTTCCAGATCCTGGTATTGCTTCTCTAATTGTTCATTAATGCTTCTCATTTCTTCATGTTGCATCTGAAGTTCTTCTGATTGACTTTGTAGCTCCTCAGTCAAGCTTTGTGATTGCTCAAGGAGAATCTTGACCTGCATTTGACGCGTCACACTATGGTGCAAGATTCCAATTGTTTCAAGTGTTCGATCAAGAAGTGTCATTTGAATTAATGTAAAGGGAGTTAATGATGCAAATTCCACAACTGCCAATACTCCACCCTCAAATTTTATTGGCATTATGTAAATGTTTTTAGGTGAAGTATTTCCCAGGCCAGAATGAACCTTAATATAATCATCGGGAACATCGTTAAGTAAGGTTTCCCGACCATCTAGAACACATTGACCAACGAGCCCTTCTCCCAAGTGGAAATCCTGTATCTTTAACTGCTCATCATGCTGATAAGCATAGGAAGCAAGCGGACTTATGTACTTATGTCCCTCATTCCCTTTTACAGAGTAAAAGACACCATAACTTGCGTTAAGCACTGGGGTAATTGTAGTAATAAAGAGCTTGGAAAGTGTTTCAAGATCAGTTACACCTTGAAGCAGTGTCAAAATTCCCGTAAGCTGTGTTTCTACCCACTTCTGATCTTGCAACGTTTGGTTGAACTCTTCTTCGATTTGAGCCTTTTGTTCTATGGTTATAGCCATCTGATTAAAAGCCTTGGAAATTTCCCCGATTTCATCCTTGGAGATTACTTCAATTCGAGGTAAATAGACCATGTTTCCTTTTCCTACGCTTGAAATTACGTCAGACACTCTATTGATACTTAGGCTGAATCCATTCACTACTCTGCGGGAGACCACTATTCCTACGAGTAATGATAATGTGAATAGGAATAGTAGTAACTGGATAGCACGAGTGTAGGTTTCCTGTGAATATTTGAGCAAAGCATCCATTTCTACACGCTCATCATCTTGTAGCTCAAAGCTCCTATCTTGAAGGTCTTGTCTATTTTTCCCATGTTCTGGTGTATTATAGAGCTGCAAAGCCGCTTCTCTTTTACCTGCTTGAAGTAAAGAAAGTAGTTCTTTGACATCCTGCTCGAAAGCTTGGTTAATAACTTGAAGATCAATAACTTTTTCCCACTTTGGATCTCCGTCTTCAATATGGAATAATTTAACAAGTGCAATAGTAGCTCTCAGACGGGATTTATCAATTAAATCAATTTCTTTAGGGCTTAATGTGGATGGATCTAAAAGTATGTCTTTGACACTTTTAGAGGTCAGGGCACGTTCTTTTTCAATCGTAGTTGCGAGATATATTTTCTCATAGTGAATAAGGACAATCTCATTCATGTTTTTGTTCTGTTCATACAATATGATTACCGAAATCGAAACCAAAATAGTTAGAAGGATAAGAATAGAACAAAAGCCTAGGAACAACTTTCTCTTTAGTGTCATTTGCATTTACACCTCATGTCGATGCTATTTTGATAGTCTGATTCCTAAACAATTATACTCTGCTCTTACGTCGAATTATGTCAGTAAAGGAGGGCTTTAAAAGATTCTTTGTTTTAACGACTAATTCATGGTATAAATTGGAGAATCCCAGTAAGTCAAAAATAAAAGGCATTGCTTCCTATAGGGATGCAATGCCAATGCTGTGACAAGGATCAAACGTTAAGTAGGTTACGCTCTAAGTCGTCCTTCACATTTTAGAATTAACTTTTGGATATTATCCTGAAGACTTGAAGCATAAATGGTTTCTAACCAAGAGAGATAATTACTGATTTCCATGTGATCCTGTTGGCCTAATTCCATATAGGCTACTAAAGACATATACTCTGTCTCGTAAAGGAGTGAAGAGACAACCGTCTCGGCGAAGGTCTCTGCCCATTCTGCGGAAGACATTTCCAGCCCATCAAAAAGCTTATGGTGTAGATTCGCAAAACCCAAAGGTAAAACCTTTAAATCTTCAGTGAGTTGGTAATGTAGGATGTGTACAAAGGAGTGAAGAATTACTAACAGCGGATGCTCTGTCTCATTTTTAGCTTTGAGGAGCCCAAAGCAGTGGAGTCTCGGAATGGATAAAACAGAACCTCTTATCACAGAAAAGTCCATGATGGGTATCAGGATAGGTTCCCTAGTCACACCTTTAAAGAAGATGGGGTATTTCTCTTTTAATAGGGATAGAGCTACTTCTACTTCTTTCGTCGGAAGATTAGAAGCTAGTGGCCTTTTCTCTTTTTCACTTGGAACCTGAAATAAAACCTTCAAAAGTTCTTGAACTTCATTTTCAAAAAATGAGAAACGGGAGGTTTCGGGTAAACTCCCTAGGACATAACTCACCCAAAAAGAGAGCGAATCCTCGGGTGGGATAATAATGTATGTGCAACGTGCCTTATAGTATTTGAATTGAAAGTCCTCAGCATTTTGTCTCAGGAAGAGTATAAAGTGCTCAAGCTCATGCTTGTCCGCATTTTTAAAGACATCGATAACGTCTTGAAGCAATTGAATGGCTTCTGAGGGTTGTCGGAGGGACTTAAATCTTTTTTCAAAATCGTTCCAGTGTCGATTTTTAGATTCCTTTTCTAAAACTTTTCTATTCTTTAGGAACAATACCACCACATCCCCGCTAAGGTTTTAATAATTACCTAAATTCAATAAGATACGTTGAAAGTCCTTGGTAAAAATTGTCTATTATTCATCTTATAAGGGAAATTCTAGCATTAAAAGACCTAATAGTTAACAAATGTATTACCTCTCCAGGCTATCATTAATCATCAGGTCAATAATTATCAGAATTCCTCCTCCCGATAAGTAAAACCACTATTCTTAAAAACCTATATCTGTTTGCACTAAAAAGAGGCTAGATTAGTGTTTGTAACACTTCTAGCACCTATAGTCGTATGGATTTGACGCAAACTAATATACTTCTTAATACATTGAAAAAAATAAATGTTTTATCCAATATAGCGTACTACTTAAGCCCTTCTCACTGGCGGCGTTTCACGCCAATTGAGACGGTCTGGCAGCAATGACCCTTGAGCAGGCCTGCCGGCTTCCCACCAAAATTTAGACCCTTAGCGAGCCACGGAAACCCCTAGCAGCATAGTAGGATTCTGCTCCATTGTGGTATACAAAGACAGTGTCGTAGCGACGATCACAAAAGATGGCCCCGCCGAGTTGTCTAATATTAGCAGGTGTTTTCATCCAGTTCGATGTTTTCGTATCGAAATTTCCAAGTTTCTGCAGCTCCCGGTATTGTTCTTCCGTTAAAAGCTCAATGCCCATGGCAGCAGCCATATCAAGCGCGTTATTTTCTGGTTTATGTTCTTTCCTTGACTCCAGCGCTTCATGGTCGTAACAAACACTTCTGCGACCTTTAGGACTTTCCGCTGAACAATCATAAAAAGTGTATTCACCCGTCTCTTTATCATAACCAATAACATCCGGTTCACCGCCAGTCCTTTCCATTTCATTGAGTGACCAAAATTTTTCAGTATTAGCTTCCAGCTTTACTTGTACTTCAGCCCATTCAAGACCTATATGGCGGTTCATATACTTCTCAAAACGGGTTTTCAACACTCTGAGTAGTTCTTCACGTTGTTCTGGTGACAACTCCTTGTTATGGCTGATTATATTTCTCTTTGTCATTTTAGTTTCTCCTCTTTATCCATAATTGCAAAATTCTAATTAACACCATGGCTTTATGTTACTGTAAAAAGTAGGCTATAAGTTCGCTACTCAAACTCATGTGGAGTAATTAAAAATGCGAATAATTTTATGCTCATAACCTTTGTCACTTTAAATTTCATTTTTTGATTTATAAACTTTCCTTGTTATGACGAGTGTCATCTAATAAAAAGTCTACCCAATCAAGTCCAAGTTTATCGGTGTTTTCTTGCCAGTATAGCGGGAGGTCTTAACTTCCGGGTTCGAGATACGAAATGATGTAGTACATCATTTCGGCCAAGCCGCACGGCCACAGAGTATCGCTACGCGGCGCCGGCGTACGGGTGGAACTAACCCCAAAGAAGCTTGCACTTCGGTCCAAAGTTTTCACGCAGTGAAAAGCAAAAAGACCATCTAATAAAAGACGGTCTTTTTGTTTGCTTACCTGGCGACAACCTACTTTCCCAAGAGGCCGCGCCAATAAGTCATTCTTTGTGGATGTGGCGCTGGCCGCGTAACCATCCACTGGACAGTTACGTCTGCGGTCCAAGTATCATCAGCCCTGGAGGTCTTAACTTCCGTGTTCGAGATACGAAACGATATGGGATATCGTTTCGGCCAAGCCGCACGGCCACAGAGTATCGCTACGCGGCGCCGGCGTACGGGTGGAACTAACCCCAAAGAAGCTTGCACTTCGGTCCAAAGTTTTCACGCAGTGAAAAGCAAAAAGACCATCTAATAAAAGACGGTCTTTTTGTTTGCTTACCTGGCAACGACTTACTTTCCCAGGACCCTGCGGTCCAAGTATCATCAGCCCTGGAGGTCTTAACTTCCGTGTTCGAGATGGGAACGGGTGGAACCCCTCCGGAATAATCACCAGATCTTTGAAGTTGTCGCGTTCCTTTCGGAACCCTATTCCCTCAAAACTGCACAGATTCTCATTTCTTAACTGTAATTAAGATTTCGTCTTCCTCACTCAAAGCTCTCGCCCAAAGTGAGTGAACTTTCATGTTGGCTTTCGTTAGGTCAAGCCCTCGACCTATTAGTACCCGTCAGCTCCATCCCTCACGGGACTTCCACATCGGGCCTATCAACC
>CAURZJ010000001.1:0-558689 GCA_963529635.1 uncultured Peptococcaceae bacterium | reverse complement strand
CAACAATTACATACTCATAAAAATTTCTCCGAAATGGTCATGTCAGATAACGTTTTCGTGTTCCCGTAGCGCCATCCCTCTTTCATATTAGCAAAGTTACGGGAACACTTTGTTATATGACGTTTCCTGCCCCACGAAGCCAGAGCGCCATGGACGGCGCACCCCCAGACAATTCATCTACTTACATTTTAAGAATAAAGCAAGTAACATAATATGTTTAATTACAACTGTTTACCCATCATAACCATACTGTCGTATAGCTTTAATCCTCTCTTTTCATAAAACCCTTTTGTTCCATCATCTCTAGATGTAAATAAAACAATTTCTTTTACTCCTTTATCTTTCAACCGTTTTTCAAATTCAGCAAGTATTCTGGTTCCTATCCCCTTACTTCGCATCTCGTTCTTGACGCAAAACTCCTTAATATTGAACATTATTCCATCATAAAACTGTTCCTTACTACCTAAAATCATGCCGCACAATATTTCTTCTTGATATACCTTAAGCCCATAGAAATCTTTACAGTTAATAAATTGATACAACCTTTTCGATGCTGTAGCTATTGACCATTCATCATTCCATGGTGGTGCATTAAATGTATCAACATATATCTTTGCCAGTTCATCAATATCAAGTAAAGTTATTTCTTCAAATCTCACTTTAATTTCCCCTTGTAAAACAATTTTAAAAAATCCTAAAAGAAGGAAATGGGTTTTTAATCCCTCACGTCTTCCCGCCATGGACGGCGGGCGGCCCTGCAGGATATGTCATATAACTTCTTAGGATTGTATCTGAAATTGAGCAAAATCTATAAAATCAAACAGCCCTTAGTCCTCCTCAATTTTAGATACAATCTTGTTGAACGATGCCGCCGAAGCGTACTATGGAGATTCAATATTGAATTCCCTAATTGAAAAGATAGCCTTTATCATTTTTGACGAACTATACCCTATCTGAATCCACTGAACTTCGAGAATCTAAAGAATTACTTCGTTGAGATTAAGCAATTTACCTTCAATAAATTCAATATTCTTAAAAAAGAACAGACTCATCCCTTGTGCCATCATAGTCAGATCTTTAAGCTACAAACTTAGTTGGTGGTGAGTAGGCCTTGGGTGATATAACTTCTCTTCAAATCATTTTACCTATACTACATTTAGGGCAAACTCTAACATCTACCCCTTTAATCTGCAAAAGTAACTCTTCCCAAGATTGTTCTGGTTTTATTCTTTTCTCTTTTTCAGTACCGAAAATCTCCTGGCATTTTGTTAATTTAATCATCCTGCTTCGGTTACTAAGAATTCCATAATGTCTTATCTTCATAAATCTAAGAGGTAATACGTGAAGCAGAAACCTACGAATAAACTCTTCTGCATCTAGCTCCATTACTTTATTTTTACTTTGATCTGCATAGTCCTTCCATCTAAAACTTACTCTTCCATTCTTAAGTCCCATGATTCTCTGATTTGAGATTGCTATTCTATGAGTATATCGCCCTAAATACTCCATTACCCGCATGGGATTACTGAATGGTTCTTTACAATATACCACCCATTCTTTCTTGTAAAGGCAGTCTGTTAGTATCTTAAGTTCTTCTTTGTTCGCAAATCTTTGTATCTGTCCCTCGAATTTAATTTTTCCTTCCTGGCAAGCCCTTTTGAAGTAGAACATAAACTTGCCTCGATAAACTCTTGAAATTACTTTTATGGGAATGAAAAACTTCTTCTTGGAATAAATCCACTTTTCTCCGTCTAAAGATAATCCGCCAGCTGGCACAATACTATGTACATGTGGATGATCCATTAGGTTTTGGCCCCAGGTATGTAGTATTGAGATATGACCTATTTCAGCACCAAGATATTTAGGGTCTTTTCCTAATTCCATCAGAGTTTCAGAGGAAGCTTTAAATAAGAGAGAGTACATCTCTTTTGGGTTTCGTAGTACAAGGGGATTTAACTCATCAGGAATGGTAAATACAATATGAAAATAACCAACGGGTAGCAAATCTCTTTCTCTTGCTATTAACCATTTCTCGCGTGCTAACCCCTGACATTTTGGGCAATGCCTATTGCGACATGAGTTATATGAGATTTTAATATGTCCACAACTGTCACATTCGTCTATATGACCACCAAGGGCTGATGTCCTGCAACGTTCTATTGCATCCATGACTTTATGTATATGTTTGGTTAACTTATGTTTTTTTCGATACCCTGGACCAAACTCTCTAAACTATCTGCAACTTCTAACATTTGTAACTCCAAATATCTATTGGGCTTTTAATCTGAAGTAAGCTCTCATTTTTTATGTGGATATACATTGAAGTTGTTTTAGTAGAAGAATGACCCATGAGCTTTTGGATGTGATAGACATCTGTTCCAGATTCCAATAGATGGGTAGCAAAGCTATGTCTCAATGAATGAATCGAAACATTTTTAGTGATTTTCGCTTTTTCCTTACAATTTTGAAATACTTTTTGTGCTGTTCGTTCTGTAATATGGTTATCTGGGTTTTCTCCAGGGAAAAGCCAAGAGTGAGGTTTATACATTAGCCAATACTTTCGGAGAACTGACAGATTTATTTCTGACAAGATTGTATACCTGTCCTTTTTACCTTTGCCTTGTCTAACTCTAATCTGCATACGTTTACTATCTATATCATTGATTCTTAAATTTACAACCTCGCTTACTCTTAAACCAGCTGCGTAAGTAGTTAATAATATTGTTCTATGCTTTAAATTTGTGGTTGCATCTAAAATTGCTTTAACCTCCGAAGTATCGAGTACCTCTGGAAGTCGTTTACTCTTTTTTGTTCTAGGAATCCCCAAACCATTCCAATTTCTTTGTAGAGTTACCTGATAGAGAAACTTAAGGGCACTATATGCTCCATTAATATAGGAATCACTTTTTTGTAAGGATACTAAATGATGAAGATACTCTTTAATTTCAGCATCTCCTAATTCTAACGGAGACTTTCCAAAATACTTGGCAAATCCTTCGACCCTTTTAATATAACTATTTAGGGTTCTAGGACTGTAACCTTTTAGCTCCATATCTGCCTTCATCTTTTTTCTTAGTTCACTCATAACTTAAATCTCCTTTACAGGTTTTTCGGTATTCTTACCTGAAGGAGAAGAATGTAGCCTTGAGAGTTCCAAAAACTAAAAAAGGCCCCTTCGCAAGAGCCACCGCGTTAGCGGTTTTGTTCAACTACGGGATACCCGAAATCGGCTTCGGGTATCCTAAATATGATTGATAATCCCCGAAGGTGATTTCGGGGATTTCCCCTTTCTTACTATTATTCATTTTCTTACAAAGATGAACTTTTAATTGCGCTTCCATAAGTTATTGCTATTGATATTTAGTCAATTGTCAAAGCGTCTAAAGGACTTTGGATATTGGCTATATTCTTCTTGCATACATGTGTATAAATTTCCGTTGTTTTAGAACTCTGATGCCCTAGAATCTCCTGAATATATCTAAGGTCAGTTCCCCTCTCCAAGAGATGCGTTGCAAATGAATGCCGAAGAGAATGTACTGAAACGTCCTTCGTAATATTAGCCTTGGAACAAGCCACTTCAAAGATTTTCTGAACGCTACGCTCTGTCAAATGGTTCTCTTCTTTCTCGCCGGGGAATAGCCATTCGTCTATTTGAAAAACTCTTGTATAATCTTTCAGTGATTTTAGGGCAAGCGGAGACAAAATTGTATATCTATCTTTACGTCCTTTAGCTTGTCTAAGATGAATAAGCATCCTATCCTCATCAATATTGTTAGGTTTAAGTCGGACAACCTCACTGACTCTTAGCCCAGCCGAATAAATGAGGAGTAAAATCATTCGATGCTTTATATTCTTTACCGAATTAAGAATGCGTTGTACTTCCTCGGGACTTAATACATCTGGTAACTTACGCTCTTTTTTAGGACGCGGTATGTAACTATCGTTTCCAGTTCTCTTTTAAGTATCTTATTAAATAGAAATCTTAACGCGCTAATAGCTTGGTTCGTATAAGAATGTGATTTTTCCTTTTCATTCAGTAGATACATCAGATACTTTCTGATATCATCCTTGTTAATCAGGTCCGGCTCCTTTTTCGTATACTCAAGGAATCTGCGAATATGACCTAAATAAGATTTATGAGTCTCATTACTATAACCCTTAAGTTTAAGTTCAATGTCGGCATTTTGAAGTAGCTCATTATAATGATCGAAGTGCTTAATTTCAGGTAAAAGCTCGTTGATTATTATGGCAACCACTGGATCAGTAATTATCTCTTCTTCAGCAAATAAATCATAGAAGTTTTTCACCGACTCCTTATGTAAGGGTATAGTCCAATATCTTTCCGTTTGATGCCAAGACCGACCAATTATACTTTTAATCTTCTTTACCCGCTCTTCAGAATAATCGAAGCGTACAATTAGTCGCCCACTATCGGCATGCTTATGTAGAAAAAGTGACATTAGGAAATACCCCCTTCCATGATTTTACTATTCTTCCTTTCCGACTAAAATCCTCTAATTTCATTAGCTTACCTTTGTTTATTTCCTTAAGGTAAATTCTCCGAGAATTTGGTCGAAAGGCCGCCATTTGTTCCTAATATTAAGCAGTGTTCTAATAGTCCCATCCATCCTTATAAATACTAAAAGCCCGGCTTTCGTCGGGTTTTCGCTTACAGAGACCTATGCACTTGAACAAACTCTATTGTAAATTAAAGGCCCTGCACAATCTATCTACTTACATAGAATATCAAAAATCAGGGGGAGGATAATAAGGGTTAAAATTATTAGCGCAAAACCCATTCCAATTGGATGCGCCCAATTGAGTGTTATCCCTGCCATAGGCCAATTTTTAAAGGCATCTAAAACATATGCTTTGGGGACAAACAAGTTTCCGTCTTCTTCATTGTAGTAAAAAAAGTACATTCGGCGTGCTTTTCGGTACTCACTTATTTCTTCCTCGGACCACTTTCTTTTGGCCAAGGTTACCCCTCATTTCGTCACGAGATGAACAATTATACTAACGAAAGCATCAAGGCTTCACTTAGAACAACTTGGGTGAGAGCTTGTTTCATCCCTCCACCTTTTAAGGACCTTCCGGGCGCCTGAGATAGTTACGGGATTCTCCTTAAAATCAAATCCATCCTTCTCTTTCAAGATTTCTAGCAAATGTCCAATCCGTGGAAGCCGGAGATTCACACTACGCAGCGCCTTTTTTTCAGAGAATACCTCTTCTGGGGTTCCTTCTAGTGCGATTTCTCCCTCATCCATGACAAACACTTGGTCGCAATAGAGGGGAACGATATCGATATCGTGGGTGGAGATAATAACGGATATCCCAAGTTCTTGCTGTGTTTCTTTTAAGAGTTTCATGATCTCACTTATACCTTTAGGATCCAGCCCCGCCGTAGGTTCGTCTAGTACCAGCACCTCTGGCTCCATAACCAGGACTCCGGCAATCGCCACACGTTTCTTCTGACCAAAGCTGAGGCAATGAGTGGGTTTATTCTTGAGGTGCGAAATCCCCGTTCGCTCCATTGCAACCTCGACTCTTCTGCGCACTTCGTCATCAGGCAGCTTCATATTGACAGCACCAAACGAAACATCCTGGTATACGCTGGCTGAAAAGAGTTGGTTATCGGGATCTTGAAAGACCACACCGACGGACTGACGTAGTCTAATAAGACCCTTCCTCGAATAATCCACGGGCTTACCCTCAAAGAGAAGCTGACCGGAGGTAGGTTTTAATATTCCATTTAAATGATGAAATAAAGTCGATTTACCGGCTCCATTCCCTCCAAGGATGGCAGTGACTCGACCCCTCTTGATTTCCATATTTAAACCCTTTAGCGCATGAGTTCCATCGGGGTAAGTATAATGAAGCTCCTGCAGCTTTAAGATGTTCTCAGTCATAGAGTCATCCTCCTGTGTACTATTTCAAGGACAAAGTAACGAATACTAGAATCGCATTGACGACTACCGTTACCCCATATATTTTTCGACTCTTTAGGAAAGGTTCTTCAGCCACATTGAGGTCACCATCATATCCTCGCGCTTCCAAAGAGGTGAAAAGGTCATTGGACCGCTTATAGGAGCGAATAAACAAGGTGGAAGCAAGTGCCCCCAACGAGTGATATCCTGTAGAGAGGCTTCGGTACCCGAGTCTTGAGTTTTGAGCTATTAACATAGTATCAGCGGTATCCAAGAGTATAAAGATAAATCGATAGACTAACCCCATCATCTCTACCATTATCTTGGGTAGCTTAAGCCTTCGCAGTACGTTCAATAAATCGACCATCGGAGTGCTTAGCGATAAAAAATACAGGCAGGAGACTGAACCTAACACTCGAAGAAAAAGTCTTCCAGCTTCGTATATCCCCACCTCGGACACACCAATCCATAACCCCGCTATAGGCATAGAAAATAAAAAGCCTTGAGGATTACTCGAAAAATTGATGGCAATTGTCAGTATTCCAATCACCAAAAAAGCCATTGGGACCATCAACAATCTCATATAAAATGAAAGTGGCGTGCCGCCACTTCGGATGGTCATCCATCCCATAATAAAAATCACAGCAAAAGAAATAACCAAAGTATCTGCCCATAGACACACTCCTAGTGTGAGAAGAGCAAATACAAACTTTTGCATAGGATCTATACTTTTGAGTCGTGAAGCATACGCATACGTATCGATATTAATCATTTCTTGTCTCCGTCTTTACCCCTTTTGCGTCCTCTAAGATACCCCAATCCATATCCAATGACACCAGCGCCGATTGCGGCTTGGAGTGCAAAGCCTAAGCTCTCCATCTCGCTGCTCGCGGGTTTAAAGAGTGGAGTAAACCAGGGCTTATAGTCCGCTTGTAGTTCTGTTATTACTTGTTCAGCAGCACTGTCAGAACCTCCGAACATAGCACCCTTGGTAAAAATTAAAGGGGCAACAGTAATGACTATCACCAGTAATATTAATAAGATATTAATCGTGAGGCGACTCAACTTGGCTTTTTTCATTACATGATTACTCATGAGTTACACCTCCTTGGAAAATATCTTGAGGTCTTTTAGCTCATCCATACCATAAGCTGCAAGAGCATTAAATATAACAACCGTCAGAATGCCCTCACTGATTGCTAAGGGTATCTGTGTCACTGCAAATATACCCAAAAATTTCACTAGGGACGCTGCAACCCCACCGATTTCTGCTGGGAAAGCAAGTGCTAACTGTACCGAAGTGGTTACATAGGTTGCTAAGTCACCCAAAGTCGCTGCCAGAAAAACCGCGAGCCACAAAGGTCCTTTTGCCTTCTTCACTAGCTTGTAAACACCGTAGGAAACAATGGGGCCAACTATAGCCATGGAGAAAGTGTTCGCACCCAGTGTTGTCAGCCCACCATGCGCCAGAAGTATGGCCTGAAACAAAAGTACAATCATTCCGATTACCGACATCGCCGTGGGGCCGAAGAGAATTGCACCGAAGCCTACTCCAGTTGGATGAGAACTGCTTCCAGTGACTGAGGGAAGCTTTAGAGCGGAGAGAACAAAGGCAAAAGCCCCTGCCATGGCAAGTAGTATTTTAAGGCGAGGATTTTCATCTACCGTCTTTTTGATTGAAAAAATCCCCATAACGATAAAGGGAATACAGAGTGCTCCCCAGGCAATTGCCCAGCCTGGCTGCAGGAAACCTTCCATAATGTGCATGGCTGAAACTTTTTGGGGTATAAAAAACATCATAAGCATAAGCCCTATGAAAAGTTGCAATCGCTTGCCCATGACCTTTCACTCCTTCCACGGTCTAATCCAATCGCCCAAGCGCTCCGATTGATCTTTCATGGAGCTGAGAGCAAGCATTTCCTTAATTAAGGCTTGCATACTAGGGATATCCTTGATTGCTACACGAATAAATTCTCCCTCAAGTCCTTGAAAATTTCCGCAATCCCTTACTAAAATTCCTTGCCTCGCTAAGGCTCCTACAATGTCCTCGGATCGGCCGTTTAAGATCTTTATAAGTGCAAAGTTCACCGAGCCTGGAACCAACTGAAATTGTGTTAACTTGGCCTGTTCAAAGGAGTGAACGAAATATTCCTTACTCTCTCTAAGCAGACTTCGTACCCGATTAGGATATTCCTGATCGTCAATCGCAACAATTCCCGCCTCTTCAGCAAGAATATTCACTGCCCATGGATCTCGATGTTCTTTGACCTGATTAAGGACCTCCGGTGCAGCGAAAACCGCTCCCAAGCGCAGCCCCGGTAAAGCGTAGAATTTCGTCATCGAGTACAAGACAATTAGATTAGAGTAATCCCTTAAGTATTCCCTCCCTGACCATCGATGCTCATCTTCTAGGAAATCGACAAAGGATTCATCTAAAACGACCCAAGTCCCTCTTTCCCGGGCAATTGAAAGAATACGTTCAAATTGCTTTCTTTCGAGATGACTCCCTGTGGGATTATGTGGGGAATTTAAGAAAAGGAGATCGCTTTCGCGAAGCTTTTCCTTCCAGAAGCATATGTCCTTATCCTTTTGGATTGTGCTCGAAGCTTCGATAGAAGCTAGTCCCACTTCTAACTCATGCTCTAACTTGAAAGCTGGATTATCCCAGCCGTCTAATCCTAGCGGTAAGGTCGTGATCTCCGCTCCACAGGCCCGAGCCGCTCGTTCATATTCGCTAAAGGCTGGAACCGGAAGGAGAACTTTCTGTGGCCGAAGTGCTTGCAAAATTGCAAAGAGAAGCTCTCCTGCCCCATTCCCTAGGAGAATCCAATCCTGAGGCAAATCGAGATTTTGGGCTAACCCTTTTCCTAAACGCCGATATTCGGGGTCGGGATAGTGAACAATTTTCGGCAGAGCTCGAGTGATTGCCTCCCAAACTCCCTCAGGCGGGCCGAAGGGATTAATGTTCGCGGACAAATCAATAAACGAATTCCTTCCGTATCTGCCCATCGCCTCTAATAAATTTCCACCGTGCATGTTCTACCCCTCCTTGAATCCCACCGCCGTAGGTCTCGAGCCATTCCACTGCTTCTGCCTGAAAACGAAAGCGGGCCTCCGCCTGAATATTTCTTTGTGAAGTCTGGGGAAGGTCGAAAGGAAAAACCCCAGCCAATAAAGTTCCACTATGAGCTGTGATTACCCCAAGTCCCCCCATATGGTGCACCCAAGAAAGGAATTTCTCGAATTCCGGTTTGGGATTAATTTCTTGATTACAACGTGCACTCACTGTGCTAGCTCGTGCGATTTTCTCGAGATCTCCTTTCTCCATCCCCTCATAGAAGAGCGAAAGAGCAGCCCGGATTTCCAATTCATTCTTCTGATAATGGGTCGAAAGTCCATCACGAGCATTAAAGGATTCCGTATCGAGGCTTCCACCCCAATCCATCATGAGCAAATATGCTGGAAGGACCGAACCAAGGGACTTAACATAAGAACCATCCCGATGCGCAAATTCTACAATTCCTTCAAACATGACAGGGTCGGTCGGTTCAACTTCCAATACCAATCTAGCTAGGTTTTCGGGGTCCCAGGAAATCTGAAAAGAATGTGCTACAGCTACCATAGCTGCAAGCATATCAGCTGTCGAACTCGCCATCCCTTTACCTGTAGGAAGTTCAGAGATTAAGTCGATCTGACCCTTTAATAGTGGTAAACTGTGCCTCATTGCGAACTTATCTAGAGCTAGGCGGGTTTTTTCTTTCCCCTCTGGTAAATTCCACTTCCAGCCTCTAAGGTCTAAGGCCGGGATCCCCTCATTAACGTGCCTATCTATAATTTGAATTTCTGACCTTGCTTCGACGAACCGGTTCACTGGACAACCTATTAAAAAGGGAATCCCATTTTTTGCTCCTTGAACCCATTCTCCACAGGTTCCCGGACATCTTGCCCAACCGGTTAGCCTCTTCATCAATACTCAATCCCCCTGCGGCTTCGTATTCCTGCTTGAAATGGATGTTTCTCCGGATTCAGCTCCCACCATTCTTCCACTATAGGAAGGATTTCTGTCGGCATATCTCGCCCAGTTAAGATCCAGTTCAAGTCGTTGTGACTTGAAAGTAAAAGCTCACTCAAAGTATCTATTCTTAAAAACCCTCGATTAATGGCGTGACTGACTTCATCTAATATAACGAGTCCTACGCGAGGGTCCTGAACTTTCGATTTAAGAAACTCAACCCCTTGTTCTACAAGGGGAACAGCAATTCCTGGATCTCGATTTTGTCGGAAGCATTCCCCACAGCCACTGCAATGCTTTAATCCTGTACGAATCATGCCTGACCAGCGACATCCTACTCCGAACTGTACTAACGGAATCCCCAAACGTTGTAGACCATAGAGTTCACCCATATATGTGCTTCCTTTAAGGAACTGTACGATTAAGACTTCAATCCCCTGAGAATAGGCTAGGCAGGCTTCCCCAAGTGCCGAGGTGGTTTTTCCTTTTCCTTTTCCGGTAAAAACACGAACCATACTTATACTCCTCGCCGAATCTGCTCGGCCCATCGTTCCAAAAGCTCTGGATGCCCTGCGAAGTTTAGATGAAGATAAGAAGCGACAATATGATCCGTCACATATCCATCCATCCCTGCAGAACGTTCCCCTTTAAACAACTCGAAAGCTGGTAAATCCCCTTTTTTTGTCTCAGGAGCTTGGAAACGGACCCTGGAATAATGAAATTCATGTCCATGAACTTCACTCCCCGCTAAGCCCAGAAAGTTATCCCGTTGAAAGATTCCCTTCCGATAACCCATTCCCTGAAGTCGCGTCGTCATCTCAGCCTCTATGGGAATAAGCCCAGCCATCGGATAAGTTCTTCCTTCAAAATCGGTTATCGTATTCCCTAGATACATATACCCACCACACTCTGCATAAATCGATTTCCCGCTGTCAGAAAAGGCCCGTAAGGATTCTAAAAACAAATGATTTTTACTTAACCTTTCTAAATGCATCTCGGGAAAACCACCTCCGATGTAGAGAGCATCAAGTCCTTCCGGCAAGTGAACGTCCTGCAACGGACTAAAAGGAATAATCGAAAAGCCCATTCTTTCGGCCAGATCCAAGGCGTCCTGATAATAGAAGGAAAATCCTTCGTCCCAAGCCACACCCAGTCGCAATTTAGGCTCCTTGTTCAAAGTGGCGGCTTTCTGCCCCAACTCTGACTCTCCCCGGCTTCTTAGTTCACTTCCCTGATCCTCGGTTTCTCTTCTTACCCCTTTTACTCTTTTTGGTATCCCTACTCTCTCATTCTCTGTCCCAATCTCTATCTCCTCTTGTTCAGCCGAGCGCAGCATAATCTCCTGGATTCTTTCAAGATCGATATACCTGGAGATCACTCGATTCAATTCGTCCCAGAAGTCCTCCCTGAACGATTTTTCCTGCGAAGGGACAAGGCCCAGATGTCGTTCAGGTAATCGAATGGCTTCTTCCTTGGGCAAAGCACCAAGAATCGGCACCTCAATCTCCGCTAGGGCCTCCCGTAGTAAGGCTTCCTGGGCGGAGGATTTTACCCGATTAAGAATGACCCCCACAATCTTTAACTCTGGATCAAACGTGCAAAAACCCTGGACTAGAGCAGCGACACTTCGTGACATATTTGCCGCATCCACGACCAAAATGACCGGGGCCTGCAGAAGCTTAGCCACATCAGCACTACTCCCATATCCCCGAGTACCAGACATACCATCGAAAAGCCCCATGACACCCTCAATCACTGCCCATTGCCCTTCGGAACTCTTCTCAAATACAGGAAGCAGCTGTTCACCCAATAACCACCGATCCAAATTCCGGGAGGGACGACCTGTGGCTAAGGTATGATAACTCGGATCGATATAATCGGGTCCGACTTTATACGCTTGAATAGGTAGTCCTTTTCGAGTCAAGGCAGCCATAATTCCTGTAGCCAGGGTTGTTTTGCCAACTCCGCTGTGGGTTCCGGCTAGGACAATTCGTGGAATCTGTAGTGTCATTTTTGTCACCTCTTTGCAATGTCTTTCTGGTCTAGTCTTTAGTTGCCTTTTCAGATTTGTATTATAGCCAAAACCCCGAGGGCTAGGACAAATGAAAGCCAAGTCGCTGTCCGTACTAGCCTCTGACAGCTTTGGATATCCTTCCAGCCGAGCTCGTGGAGAGGATCGCCCATTTCGGCGCGGTGATGCACTTTTCCGTGGTAGATGTTCCTTCCGCCGAGTTGAATTTCCAGGAGTCCTGCGACGACGCTTTCGGGGTTTCCGCCGTTTGGGCTGGGATGGGATTTAGCATCCCTTTTCCAGATACTCATAGCGTGTCGAACAGGCATCTTATAAAGCCAGCCAGTGAAAAGAAGAATCCCTACAGAGAGCCGTGCTGGGATATAGTTAGCCCAATCATCCGTTCGGGCAGCGAACCAACCAAAATCTTCGTAACGCTCATTTCGATATCCAATCATTGAGTCTAGGGTACTCACCGCCTTAAAAGCCATAGCAAGAGGCGCCCCTCCAATAGCCATATAAAACAGGGGAGAAAGAATTCCATCTACGAAATTCTCCGCTAAAGTTTCAACCGTTCCACGAGCAATCTCACCTTCAGACAAAGCAGCGGTATCACGGCTCACAAACCAACCCAGCCTTTTTCTGGCCTCTTCGAGGTTACCCCCGCGAAGCGGACTAAGCACCTGATTTCCTGCCTTTAAAAGGGATTTACCCGCTAGAGTTGAGGCCAGAAGAAGCGACTCAATAACAAGCCCTAGACTAGAAGAGATTTCCCTGGCCGCCCCAACAAGCAATCCAGTCACTACGAAACTCCCTACGACCAAGAAAAGTGTCAGGAGTGCTCCCTTCAAACGACGATCCCACTGTCTTTCCCGATTCAGCTTCTTTTCTAGCCAAGCTATAATTTTCCCCATAAAAATTACGGGATGGGGCCACCCCGGAGGGTCACCAATAGCCTGGTCTAGTAGAAACCCACCTATAAATGCTGAAAATGCGGATGGTCCTAGCATGAACATATTAGTTATCATCCTCTATGCAGGCCCATGATGGAACGGATTTGTTCCATATCGACGCTTTTCCTCACCCAGTCAGCGAGTTCATTGAAGGATTGTTCCCGAATGGCGGCCTGGGATAGGGAATTCTCGACCGTTCGTTTTTCCCCTCTTCTTTCCCAGAGCCACTCTAGAAGTGCTGTTCTTAGTGGGTCATTGTCAAATATTCCATGAATATAAGTTCCAAAAGCACTTCCCGAGTGTAACCCATCTCCATATGCCTGCCCTTGTGCTTCAATCTCAAAAAGAGGATTTCCATCGGCAAAGGAGCGTCCCATATGAATCTCATAACCTGTGAGCTCTGTGTCTTTACAACGACCGAAAAAAAGCTCCTCCGATAAAACCCTACCATGGCTTTGCACTGTATGTTTATCCAATTCGAATTCAGTATCCATCGGCAGGATTCCTAACCCTGCAATTTCTTCAAGGTCAGATTCAGTGCGAAGTGGATCTCGAACCACACGCCCTAGCATCTGATAACCCCCACAAATTCCGATGATTGATACCGATTCCTTCCACAAGCTTTGAATCTTCTCTGCAAGACCGCTTTCCCACAGAAAGCGGAGGTCTGCAAGGGTATTTTTACTTCCCGGTAAGATGACGCAATCTGGTCGACCTAATTCAGAGGCTTCTTTGACATACCTCACGGCAACATCTAACTCATCCTCCAAAGGGTCAAAGTCGGTAAAGTTAGACAAGTAGGGTAAACGAATGACCGCGATATCCAATCTCTCTTCCGGACTAAGTTGCCGTGCCTGTGCCTGTTGCGGAATATCTCTTCTTTCTTCTAAAGCGACCGAATCCTCTTCAGGGATCTTGAATTGATCAAAATACGGCACGACCCCAACCACAGGAATCCCTGTCTTCTCTTCCAGAAAATCGAGGGCGGGTTGCAAAAGTTTAATATCCCCACGGAATTTGTTCAGGATTATTCCTCGCACAATTTCACGCTCTTCAGGCTCAAGCAGTTCGAGAGTTCCAACCACCGAAGCCAAAGCCCCCCCACGATCAATATCCGCAACCAAAAGGACGGGGGCCTTAGCCTCCAGGGCGACACGCATATTGACGATATCGTTCTTTTTCAGATTCACTTCTGCAGGGCTACCCGCCCCTTCAATCACGATAATCTCGTTTTCGTCCAAGAGTTCGTGAAGGGCCTTTTCAACAATCGGCCAGGTCGTCCTCTGATACTCCCCATGATACTTAAAAGCAGATAACGTCCCCTGAGCCTTCCCAAGAACAATCACCTGCGAGCCCGTATGACCCGTCGGCTTAAGTAGTACCGGATTCATCCGCACATTCGGCTCAATCCCCGCGGCCTGCGCCTGAACCACCTGTGCCCTCCCCATCTCTCCGCCCTCGCGGGTTATAAAGGAGTTCAAAGCCATATTCTGAGCCTTAAAAGGAGCAACCTGATAACCCTCTTGATAAAAGATTCGGCAAAAAGCCGCCGCCAAAACACTCTTTCCCACATTCGACGAAGTCCCTTGAATCATGAGACGAGCAACTTTGTTCGCTTGACTATTAACTTTTTCGTTCATTGTCTCACCTCCGTATTTCCTTTTTTATATTAAAACCTATAACTCCCTCTTAACCGCCAAATAAATCAACGCATTCACACATGTCGCTGCCAACGGGCTTCCTCCGCGATTCCCCAAAATCGTAATAGAAGGAATCTCTTGATGCTCTTCCCAAAGTAAATCCTTCGACTCTTTTGCACCCACGAAACCCACAGGTATACCAATAATAAGCGCTGGCCGTGTCTCGGGGTCCTTAGCTAATTCGATAACCTCAATCAAGGCAGTTGGTGCATTTCCTACCGCAACGATCGCTCCTTTGAGGCGCTCTTTGTTTACCCTTAGGGCTGCCATCGTTCGGGTTAGCCCCCATTCAGCGGCTTTTTCTGGGATGCGAGGATCCCCTAAAAAGCACTCAGCATGCCCACCGAGTTCTGCCAATTGCTTCTTAGCAATCCCCGCCCGCGCCATCTCTACATCTGTAATGACGGATGCCCCTTGCTTCAAGGCCTCGAGGCCTGCCTCTATAGCTCTGGGATGAATCCGTATGAATGGCTCGAGACTGACATCCCCACTGGTATGGATACATCGCTCGACAATCTTAAGCTCCTGGCCCGTCCAAGGCATTTTTAAATGCTCATGGATAATCCGCATGCTCTCTCGTTCAATCTGAATCGGATCGGTAATGAATCCGTTCATACACCTAAAGCCTCCTTAATTCTCAAGCTTGCTAAGTTGGCAATAGTATCATCTGCTCCCAATTCCTTAGTAAATTGAATCTCTACATCAGGGTATTTTTCTTGGACCTCCCGAATTTCCTCATAAATATCCACAGTCACATGCATACCACGGAATAAAAATAGTGGCATGATTATAATCTTTTTTGCACCTTGAGAGATTTTTTGCAATACTCCCTCGGGTAAACTTGGCGACTGATGGGCCATAAATACCGGGGTCACTTCTTGCCCCATAAGTTGGCTCACTTTATGTGCTACCTCAAGAAGCCCTTGATTTGCCTCACCGCGACGGCTGCCATGCCCTAAAAGAATAATTTCTGTATTCAAGAGTTTCCTTCCACCTTCCTGACAAAATCTTCAAGATTGATGTTACATCTATTCAACCCTAAGCTATTCTTTAACTCTGAGCTACTCCCAACAATCCCTTTGGAAGTTTCCACGAATTCTTGGGAATCCATCCTAGTCGCTCCTGGACGCTCCAAGATAATCACGGGAATCTTGAGCTTGAGACAGGCCTGTACTTTCTCCTCCGTGCCTCCGATTGAGCCGCTTTCTTTTGTAATCACGACATCAATCTTCAGCTGTTCCCATAGGACTTCATTAAATTTTTGAGTAAAAGGCCCCTGCATAGCTAAAATCTGATAGGGTTTTAGACCCACCTCTTCACACTGTTTTAATACCTGAACAGTAGGGAGTACCCGAACGAAGACTTCGTAGTCTTTTAATTCTAAGAGACTCATCCAACTGGATAGATTTCTGCTTCCTGTACTAAGGAAGATCCTCTTACCTAGCTGACTTGCTAACCTTGCTGCAGTACTAATATCTCGGACAAAATGAATGAGCGAATTCTCCGGATATTCACCCTGGGGTCTCTCCCAGCGATAATAGGGTATTTCGCATTCCCTAGCAACCCTTTGGGCTAACGAGCGAATATTTAGAGCAAAAGGATGAGTGGCGTCAATCAGGGCCTGGATTCCCTGGTCTCTTAACGTCGCCTTAAACTCAACCTCTTCGAGGGCGCCTGATCGTACTTTAAGTCCTTGTCCTTCGGCGATTTCTGCCCCATACTCTGTTAGCGTCGAGACGAGAACTTCATGACCCCGCTTCTGAAACTCAGCTGCTAGCTTTCTTCCATCCTCTGTTCCGGCCAAAATCATGAGATTCATAGCACATAGCCCCTTGGGGTAACCATATATGGACCAACTACCCGTGTTTGGGAATTACCAATAATGACTGTGGTCAACATATCAATTGGCAACTGAGTGAATTCAGCGAGATTTGATATGAACACTTGAGACTCCCCACGTAAAGCTTCCTTCACAATCCCGACTGGAGTTTCCGGTGTACGATACTCGAGAAGCACTTTGCGAACCCATTCGATCTGATCCTGACGACCTTTACTTTTAGGGTTATAAATTGCAAGGACGAAATCCCCTTCAGCCGCGAGTCTTGCCCTCTTGAGAATTACTTCCCAAGGTGTAAGCAGGTCACTAAGACTAATCACCGCAAAATCATGCATAAGGGGTGCACCCAGCATCGAAGCTGCAGCATTAGAGGCACTAACGCCAGGGATGATTTCCAAAGGCATATCGAGGCAATTCGCTTCTTCCATACACTCAATGAGAATCCCAGCCATACCGTAGACTCCTGCATCCCCACTACTTACCAGGGCGACTCGGTGCCCATCTTGAGCGAGCCCAACAACTTCTCGACATCGATCAAGTTCTTGACGCATCCCCGTCGATACCACTTGCTTTTCCGTAAGCAACGGACGAATTAAATCGATATAGGTCTTATATCCTGCAACCACATCGACTTCCTGCCAAACCGTCTGAGCGCGAGTGGTCATATGTTCCTGGTCTCCCGGTCCGATTCCTACGACATAAATCTTTCCTGACTGATTGCCACCGTGACTCCGTTCAATTTCTGCTTTGGAAGAACCAATTCTCCCTGCTTCGTTCCCAATAGGCTCGTTGCCTCGCATACTCCATCCACTCCAATCTTCTCTCGTACAAACCCTGAACAGGCAAGACTTCTTTCTTCGTTCACCGCTTGGACCTCTTCCGCCGAGAAAGTTCGAAACGGCACCCCGAGCGCTTGCGCTGCCTCACGGATGCCTAACTCATTCGCTTTGAGCTCAATACTATATATCCCTTGCACACTTTTTCTGGATATTCCGAGCTGATCCAGACCTACCTGAACGGCTTCTAAGATCTGTTCCCTAGAAACGCCTCGTCGGCAACCCACTCCGATACTGAAGACCCGAGGAATCAAGAGAAGCGGAGCCTCGTCAAAATCTCCTGGATGATCATCATTCGCAAAGTCATGTGAACTGCCGAGGTTGCTTTCCTTTTGAACGCTAATCCATAAGTGTGCTTTTCCTTTTTCCGATTCATCTAGAAAACGGTAGTGGGGATCCTGACAAAGTGGATGCTGTTCAGGCAGTTCATAATCTGACCATACCTTGAGATAGCCTTTATCCAATAAAAAACGATTAACCTTACGTAACTGTGCCACAGGTTCGACAGCCCATTCCAACTGCCGGGCATACTCATCTGGCGCTGTAAGCCCACGAACATCGGTCGCTGTGGTCAGAACAGGCTGCGCCCCAATTCCATTGGCAATCTTCCTAGCCCAAGCATTGGCTCCTCCCAAATGTCCCGAAAGAAGAGGAATCACAAATTCTCCCTTTTCATCAAGAACAAGTATGGCCGGATCCATATCCTTACTCTTAAGAAGTGGCGCAATATGCCGGACTACGATACCAGTGGCCATGATGAAAACGAGAACAGAGCATTCCTTCCAGAGCGCCGGTACCACTTCCTTAAGTTCGCGGAAGAATCGGGGGGACGGTTCTCCTGTTTCCATGGAAGAAGAATCAGTGCAAGGGCTGAGGGACGGTTCTCTTGCTTCCACGCTAGTTAGACTTAACTCTGAGGAAGAGCAGGGGGCTGATTTTCTTGGCTCTTTGGTTATTACAATTAAATCTAGAACTTCATTTTGATTGGGACCAAGAGTGAATCCCCTAAGGGAACCCCCTTGATAGTTCCTATGTACCCAGAGTTCTGGAAGGTCTCCCTCAGGCCATTCGTTTATGATTCTCTGTGCGGTCTTAAGTCCCTGATCTGTTAAGACCAAGACGGCAGCTTTCATGCCTTTCGCCCTTGTCGATATTCATGCGTAAATTCAGGATCATAGAGCTTTGAACGAGCCCCTGGATTTTCCCTAAGGAAATCCCCTACTAAGATTTGGGCATGCTTCCGAATTCCGGCCTTTTTGACTAACTCTGCGATTGTTTCTAGCGTCCCATGAAGGATTTGCTCATCCGGCCAACTTGCCCGATAAACGATAGCCACAGGCGTGTCTGGAGAATATCCTTGACGAAGTGTTTCAACCACTTCCCCAATCTCTTGAACACTCAGGAAAATAGCCATGCTCGCTTGATGCTTAGCTAGAAGTGCTAGATTCTCCTTTTCCGGCACGGGAGTGCGACCTGCCAAGCGGGTCAGAATCAGGGTTTGGCTCACTTCAGGGAGTGTAAATTCTTTCTTCACAGCAGCTGCAGCTGCAAAAACGGAGCTTACCCCCGGAATGACTGAATAAGTGATTCCCTCTTCATCGAGAAGTTGTATCTGCTCCTGGATTGCTCCATAGACACTCGGATCCCCCGTATGAAGGCGCACTACCTTTTCATTCTTCTTTACGCCTTCAACCATAATTTCTAAGGTTTCTTCTAAGGTAAGTCCTGCACTATCAAACAAAGCTATCCCTGGACGGCAGTGGGTGAGGATTTCCGGGTTGACTAAGGATCCCGCATAAATAACCCGATCTGCTTCCTCGAGAGCTTTTTTCCCCTTCAGGGTAATTAAATCAGGATCACCTGGCCCTGCACCCACGAAGAGAACTTGACCGCGGTCAGTAATTACATTTTCCTCCAAGTTATCTCACTCCAATCTATTTATGAAGACTCAAAGCCTCTAAAAAGAATAGCGAAGGATATGTTACTACCTCTGCTACTTTTGCTTTAGTAGTATAAGGCTCAAATAATCGACCTTCTCCAGCTCGTCCTGGGCGTCCAACACCCGGATCTCCTCACCGGCCTGACCCACACGCGTTGCCAATACGGCCTGAGCACCCGTGGTCTGGATACGCTTCATTACTTCTGGAAGGTTTCGGGATACTTTCATGAGTACGAGATTAGGGTATTTCTCATATTCCTCTAATCCCTCGATTCCCGGTAAAATAACCAAGGGCTCATCCCCTGTTGCTAAAGGCCAATTTACACGGGCTGCTGCCGCAGCCATAGCAGTGATTCCCGGAATCGTCTCGACTTGCTCTGGAGCTAGTACATTTTCAAGAATCGAGAGTAGATAACTATAGGTACTATATAAGGACGGATCTCCCAGGGTGAGAAAAGCGACTGAATTACCCCTATGCATTTCCTCTTGTATTTTATCTGCTGCACTCTGCCAAGCCGCACGCAGTATACTTTCGTCAGAAGTCATCGGCATTTCTAGTTCCAAAACCTTAACCCCTGTAGGGCAATGAGTCTTAGCAATCTCCCAGGCGATACTTTCACGATCCATTTTAGATTTAGGGATGGCGATAACCTCAATCTCCTGGAGAACTTCGACCGCACGCAAGGTAAGAAGCTTAGGATCCCCTGGTCCCACTCCTACTCCGTAGAATTTGGCTTTGCTTGATTTTTGCTGTTTAATATTATTTGAATTCACAATTTACCTCCTCTTGCTTTCAAACATTTACGTTTACTTGTAAAACCCGATAGTGTAGCTTTTCATACCACATGCAGGTAGCAGACGGGTTTGGTAGAGCTTCGGGAGCGAGTGAGGCCTCCACACCGGAGACCTACTTTAACCCCTTCCGTGCAGACATGATAAACACGGGATTCAGGGCCTGGGCCAAATGAAAATCTTTGATTCCCTTCCAACGCACAGCTTGTAGAGAAATTACGTCAACCTCTTGATACTCTAGCGTCTTCAAGGCCTCTATGCCCTTGGCTAGTGTCTCCAAGGTCACTGCTGTAATGACCACTCTTCCCTCAGGTAAAAGAGGCGCTTGCCTTAGAATTTCTTCGACTTGACCATGACTTCCCCCAATGAGACAGACATCAATAGGAGGAATACCTCTCAAAGCTTCCGGGGCAGTGCCACGAATCAGCCGAAGATTGGACACTTGAAATTTCTCCTGATTCTTGAGTATAAGTTCCTGGGCCTCTGAATCCTCTTCAACCGCGAACACACAGCCACGCTTAGCTAATAGTGCGGCTTCAATGCTAAGACTCCCGGTCCCTGCTCCGACATCCAGTATCCGGTCATTTACTTTAATCTTAGCCTTGGAGAGTACCTGAACCCGGATTTCACTCTTTGTCATGGGAACTTGTCCCCGAATAAACTCCTCATCTGAGAAACCAAAGCCACTTTGAGTTCGAATCTCTTGTCGAGAACCTCCGTCCTGGGGCTCTCCGGGATAAATTATCATCACAGCATTGGGGTAACTTGCCTCTGAGTCCTTTAATTCATTAGCCTCAGTATCAACCCATACTTCCTCCGGATAGCTTAAGGAGTTCCCGACAGAAATCCGCGGATTGAACCCGTAAGAGCTATAATAAGCAGCAATTCTTTGAGGCGTATTTTCTCCCCCTGTAAGAATCCCTAAAGGGTTACACACATTAAGGGGCAGGATTTCAATACTTCGACCATGTACGCTCATTAGCTCGGCCGCTTGCCAAGGAACTCCTGCTCGAGCGAAAGCAAATTGCAAGGAACTTATTCCGGGAAAGACCCTAATAATCTCATCCGGAAAATTCCTCCGAATCAAGGGAAGTAAGCTATAAAACCCTGGATCACCTGAAACTAGGACTCCGACTCGCTTTTTTACATTCAGCGCCTGCTGGATTGTTTGAATCGTTAACGTTAGATCTCGATCGACCCGAAACCTTTCTCCTAAGAACGTCGGAAATAGTTCAAGGGCACGAACCCCACCTAGCAAAAGGTCACATTGAGCCACCTCTTTTTCGATTGCAGGAGGTATCCATTCAGGGTTCCCCGGCCCGATACCAAAGATTTCTATCACGCCCTTATTCACCTACCCCTTCTCTACACTCACCTTATAGGCCGATAATCCTAATAAGGCCTTAATTTCATCATGACTCCTCGATTGAAGGAATTGATAATAGCCTCCGTTGTGTCAGAAACAAATAAAAAGAGCCTGAGCGGCTCTTTAATGTCTTTATTCGGTTATGCAGATATTCCGAAAAACACATCACACCTATCGCTCGTAGGTTAAGTGAATCTTCAAGGCAGGTCTCCTGACTTCCAATCATCATTCCCCTCCCCTTCCCGGTATTACCCAGTGGGTTATCGAAAGGAACTCCTGGTTCACAGTGGCGGGACCGCGTCGGATTTGCACCGACTTCCCTTTTCATCCTCAAAACGAGGAACCTTGAACATCTTCTATTGAGTTTTGAATAGATAATTCAGGCAATAAACTTCGCTCTAAAAATCAGGCAACACTTATAGCTAAGCTATACTATATCCTTAATATGTATTCTCTAAACTTCTATAAAATCCTGCCCAGAGCAAATTTTAATTGCGGAAACTTTTTGAACCTTTTGGCCAATGCCAAGCCTCTTTGATAATTTTCTCTGCCTGATCGTCCCAGGCCACCATCTCACCATTGAGTAGAGTAAAGACAGTTCCAATCTGTATTTGCCCATGTACATGATCCATAGCTCTCAAGCTCGCGCGATGAGCCAATTCAAAAAGCAACCCTTCCCATCCCTCAGCTATGAGTTCTGTCGCCGCGCCTTCCGTCGTTGGAAACTCGGCAAGTTCTTTTAAGCGTTGAACAGGTACCCCAGCCAAAGCCGCATGGGCGAGGAGAATTTCCATTCGGGCATCAGCCACATGGGTATGCGTATGGAAAATCCCACCTGCGACCTTAATCAACTTCCCAATATGACCAAACAGAATAACTTTCTCAATCTTTCGAAAGGCCGCTTCTTCCAATAAAAAACCCACAAAATTACTCATTTGAATGATGGCTTCCGCAGGGACCCCCAATTGCTCTGTCGCGGCCCTAAACCCATAATGCCCCGGAGTTAAGATAACCGCTTGATGTCCATAGGCAATTGCTTGATCAAGTTCAGGTAATATTGAGGTTTTGAAGGCCTCTTCTGACATGGGGCGAACGATTCCCGTCGTTCCAAGGATAGAGATTCCCCCGACGATTCCTAAGCGGGGATTAAGCGTCTTATGGGCAATTTCCTCTCCTTGCGGGACCTCAATCACGACCTCGACTTCTTCCTTCGGAAAAACTTCTCGAACTGCAGCTTGAATCATTTGACGTGGCACAGGATTGATTGCACTCTCACCCACCGGAACCTGAAGTCCCTTCTTGGTTACCACCCCAACCCCCTGTCCACCACGAATCACTACATCTCCACAGTTTGTTAAAACTCTGACGGAAGCCTGGATTTCTATACCATGCGTAATATCTGGATCATCTCCAGCATCTTTAATAATTCCTACACGTGAAACATTCCCATCGACCTTCTCACAACTTTTAACCAAAAGACTTAGCCGTTGTCCACCTGGCAGAGGAATATCTACTTCAGAACCCTGCCAATGATCCCTTTGCGAGAGACAAGCTGCCTTCGCAGCCCCTGCTGCACAGCTTCCTGTTGTAAACCCCGATTTCCAAGAATGCCGATCTTTTCGCGATTCAGCCATATCTTCTACCATCCTCTAATCCGTATTCTCTATCTCTAGTTTGCTCAAGATATTTCGTCAAGAATTCAAAATTCCCTTCTTATGAAATTAGACGACCTCCAAAATGCCAATTCCACTTGTGTTAAAATCCTGCATTTAAGTAAAGATAACATTATTATTATAATAAAAGCGAGGAACCGCTGCGCGACACAAAAAGACCTCTACCAAAGGTTCAGTAGAGGTCTTCGGGTTTGAATTGAGTAGGTATTTTATGCCTCTTTTTCCACGCCCATCCGCTTTATAAACAAAGGCTTTATCCCTCCTGCCGCAAGGATGGACATCGCAAAATCACCAACTTTTTCCCCCATGAGAACTTCTCCTGAACGTTCAATCTTGATTGTACCCGTTAGCAAATCAACACTCAGTCGATCACTCTCCTGGGCATGTTGATTAATCCCTTTGCATACCAACAGGGGTAGGCCAAGATTAATCGCATTTCGGAAAAATATTCGAGCAAATGATTCAGCAATAACTAAGGAAGCACCCATGTTTATTAACGCAATGGTAGCATGTTCACGGCTAGAACCACAACCAAAATTTGCACCGGCCACGACGATGTCACCCTTAGAAAATCGAAGGGTGATTGTTGGGTCAACTCCTTCAAGACAATGGCTACCAATCTCCTTAGGATCCACTAACTCAAGATAGCGACCCGGATAAATTTGATCCGTATCAATATTATTGCCAAGTACAACCGCCTTACCCTGAATTATCGTCTTCATATTTTACCTCCGCTAATATTATCTTTTCCGTTGACGGTTCGTGGATCGGTTAGATAACCGGTTAGAGCGGAAGCCGCAACAGTCGCAGGGGATGCTAGATAAATGGATGCCCCTGTACTCCCCATCCGACCTGGGAAATTACGATTTGAGGCTGTAACACATACCTCGCCTTCAGCGAGAATCCCTTCATGAGCTCCAAGGCAAGGTCCACATCCAGGAGTGGAGAACGTTGCCCCGGCATCAATAAGATCATTGACATAACCTAGTCTTATAGATTCCTTCATAACTTCACTCGAGGCTGGAATAACTACAAGACGCACATGCCGTGGAATCCTTTTACCCCGTAAAATAGCGGCGGCGGCAGCAATATCGTCTACGCGTCCACCAGTGCAAGCGCCAATAAACCCCTGGTTAATCTTAACTCGCTCTACAGAATCAATTGGTTGCACGTTGTCCACACTGTGAGGGACAGCCACCTGGGGAGCTAACTGATTTAAATCAAAGACATGCGATTCAGCATATTCAAATCCTGCATCTGTGTACTCTACTGTATAGGGTCTCACAGCTCTCGCGTTGACATATTTAAGTACTTTGTCATTAGGCTGCATGTAGGCTGTTTTGGCTCCCATCTCTACAGCCATATTGCAGATGACCATGCGACCTGGCACATCGAGTTGTTCAATATAGCTTCCGGTAAATTCAATAGCCTTATATACAGCACCACTAGCCCCGATTTTCCCAAGAACGTATAATACAACATCTTTAGGCAGAACTTCCGCAGAAGGGGTGCCTTCAAGGCGTATTTCGATGATTTCGGGTACGCGGAACCAAAGTTCCCCAGAAATCAGAATCGTCGCCATATCCGTGGCCCCTACTCCAGTTCCAAAGGCACCAAAGGCACCGTGCGTTGTTGTATGCGAATCTGTAGCGACTAATACCATTCCTGGATATACTAAGCCCGCCTCAGGCATAACCTGATGGCAGACTCCGGAATTAATATCAAAATGGTAGGTCAAATCATTCTCTTCCACAAAGGCGCGCATTTCCTGATGAATAGTAGCCGACTTAATCGTGGGAGCTGGTGCATAGTGATCAAATACGAAGGCCAAGCGGCTTTTATCCCAGACTTTCTTACCCCCCATTTCGCGGAAGGAGTAAATCGTTTGAAGGTAAAGGTCATTCACTTCAGCAAAGTCGATCTTTGCTTGGACAATCTCACCCGTTATTACTCTATCTCGACCACTTGCTCGAGCCAGTATTTTTTCTATTGCGTGCATTACATGATTCCCCCAATATATTGATTGAGAATTATGTAATGCAAAAAACGTGCCAACACTAATTATTAAGGCTTTAAGAGTAATTTACGTCTAATTTGTTGAATCTAAAAGCCTCCTGTTTTATAATTTACAACAAAACGTTTCATAATGTTTCATTATGTTTGAGAGGATGGCTTCTTATGTCGCATATCGCCTTCTTGGCTCTGGATAACAGCATGCTTAAAAGGGTACAGAAGTTATATAAAGCGTATCATGGTGACATTCATATCGAAAAGGGATTACTAAATGAAGGGGTACACGTTGCCTCTTCACTTGTTGCAAAAGGGACGGAAATCATTATAACCCGTGGTGGAACAGCAGTAGCCATCAAAGACGCTAAACTCCAGGTCACTCTCGTCGAAATCCCCGTTACTGGTTTTGATATTATACGAGCTGTTGAAAAGGCAAAGTTGCATGGGTGTTGCATCGGGGTGGTTGCGTTCCCTTCTATGATCCAGGGAATTAACTGTTTAGGCCCGATTTTAGGCGTAAACCTTCGGCTTTATCCAATCCACAAGGAACCTGAAGCTGAGACTCAAGTACTCCAGGCTTTCCGAGATGGAGTTGACGTCGTGATTGGCGGTTACATTACCATCCAGATAGCTCAAAAGCATCACTATCCCTCTGAATTGATTGAGAGTGGCGAGGAGGCACTTATACTCGCTGCTGAAGAAGCAAAACGGATCGCTCATGCGCTTAGTTTAGAAAAAACAAAGACCAGCCTTTTTCAGGCTGTCCTTGATTATGCCTACGACGGAATTCTTTCAGTGGATAGTGGATGTCGCATAACCTCGTTTAATCCCATTGCAGAAGGTCTTACGGCTATCCATCGCAAGGATGTTATGGGGAAAAATATTAGTCAATTTTGGCCAGAACTGAATCTGGAACAAGTTATCCAATCAGGAGAAGATGAATTAGGACAACTCTTAAGTATCAATAAAGTCGATGTACTTTGTAACAAAATCGCAATTAATGTGGATAACGATACTAAAGGTGCTGTTGTGACATTTCAAGATGTCACCCAGATTCAACAAATGGAGGCCCGAATAAGACGTCGCATCCATGCTTCTGGTCATGTAGCTAGCCTTACCTTTGATGATATCACTGGAAATAGTGCGGTTATTAAACAAGCAATTAACATGGCCAAGAATTTTTCCTTGGCGAATTCATCAATCTTAATCCTTGGCGAATCAGGTGTGGGTAAAGAAATATTTGCCCAAAGTATCCATAATTATAGTGAACGACGTCAAGGTCCGTTCGTAGCAATAAACTGTGCTGCACTTGCAAGTCAAATTCTCGAGAGCGAACTCTTCGGTTATGTAGGTGGCGCTTTTACAGGTGCTAATCCCAAGGGAAAACTTGGGTTATTTGAAATCGCCCATGGTGGAACAATTTTCCTCGATGAGATTTCAGAAATGGAATACTCATTGCAAGGTAAGCTTTTGCGTATTCTACAAGAGAAAAAAATTATGCGTTTAGGCAGTGATAGTGTTATCCCGGTTGATGTCCGAATTATCGCTGCTTCCAATAGAAATTTAAAGGATCTTGTTAATGAAAATAAATTTCGCAAAGATTTGTATTATCGATTAAATGTACTTCAACTTCGAATTCCTACACTTCGTGATCGCAAAGAGGATATCCAACCTCTCGCCGAGTTCTTCTTGAAAAAAAACGCTGGCATTACAAAACGCCAGCTAAGGTTATCGCCTTCCGCGATTCAAGCTCTTACCCACTATTCATGGCCGGGTAATATACGAGAATTGCAAAATATTATGGAGCGAGTTATTGCTGTATATCACTATGAAATTATTGATGCCACGACAATCAACCTAATGCTATTCGACCCCCAAGAAAGTGATGTTCTAGCGGGTATAATACCGAATGATTTGGAGCAAATCAGTAAAGCGCTTGCTTCAGCCAATGGAAAATATGCGGAAGCTGCAAAAACACTTGGCATAAGCCGCTCTACCCTTTGGCGTAAATTAAAACGTTTAGGTTTAAAATAAGGACTCCCTAGGTCTTCTTTATAAACTCTACTCTGCATTTCGGACAAGTGATGCGAATTTCCCCTTTGCCTTTGGGCACGCGAACAGCTTGTTTGCAGTGAGGGCATTTGAAATAGCGATGTGTTTTGCTGTCCTTTGCTCGGTAAGCTTTGCGACTTACCCAGTTCTGTATCGGATACCACCACACTAAAAACTTGCGGTTTTCTTCGTGGCGTTTTGCAATATTCCGTGAAAAGATTCTAAAGTAACACAACACAAGCAGGGCTATAGTAACAATGTGAAGAAGCTGAATTCTTGAGAGTTGTGCTATGAGTGATACCGGTAGATAGGCTATAAGTAACGCAATCGATAATTGGTCTATACCATTTCTACCTACCATTAGTCTTCTAAGCCAATTCATTATTAAAGCACCCTCTCACTGTATTGGTTAGCTCGAACTAATCTTTTCTACTTGCTGGTGTGATATTTCTCGGATTAGGAAATCGCATAAGTTCTTTGTTGAGTTGGGCTTTGCTAATCTCTGAATAGCCTCATGGATATCTTGCTGCCGCTCAGGAGACTCCAGGAGAAGATGTAAGGCCTCATCAATCGAGAAGGTTTTAGAAGCGTAAAGAGCAGCCCCATTGTTTAATAAGAATTCTACATTGCGATCCTCTACTCCAGGCAGTTGGTCAATCATAATCATGGGTAAGCCCTTGGCAAGGGTTTCAGAGGTTGTAATCCCACCCGGCTTCGATACAATGCAGTCCGAAGCGTCCATCAAAATATCTACATTATCCACATACCCAAGTATGAGCATTTTCTTTTGCGTCTCGATTCCTTGCAGTTTTTTATACATGTTTTTATTATTTCCACACACCACAAGCATCTGCAAATCCAAATCGCTTTGGTCGATTTCTTCTATATATTTATCGATATTACCAAAGCCCATACCACCGCCCATGATTAGGACATTCTTATTAGCTGCATCAATTTCGAGTAGGGAACAAGCTTCCTCTTTAATCCTTTTAACTGAAAACTTTTCTGCAATCGGGATACCAAAGGGCAATACACGTTCCTGCTGAATGTTGCGTTTCTTGAGCTGATAGCTTAGCAACTCACTGCCAACGACGATATACTCAAAGTTCTCAACGTCCTCCCAGTAGGTCTGTACGGTAAAGTCCGTAATAATTCCGACGGCTAGGGCGTTAACTTTTCCATTTCCCTTCAAAACATCGACAACTTGTGCTGCATACACCTGTGTGCAGATAATCAGATCGGGATTATATTCCGCTATGAATTTATTCAGTTTTGACGCTAGCATCTGATTGGTGATATGACTCAGAGAATATTCTGAGGTCATATCACGCTTTTCATTGAGATCATATAGATCCGAAGCAAGGTCTTTCACCAGGGTCATGGATTTCATGGAAAAATTAAATCCCTTAGAGATAAAATCCTTAAGTTTCGGTTGAATATATTCATAGATATCTAAGATAACGTTTTCAACCTGTTGTTCAGTTAAGTAACTAGAAATCGCTTGGGCAACGGAATTATGTCCATTGCCCAAGGGTGTCGTAATAATAATCGCTTTCATGACACTCCCCCGAAGCATAAAAGGTTTCCTGCCAAAATCTACCGAAAGGTAAGTTTCTTTTGAGTAAGATTCGTTACCGTGCAAGAATCGCCTTAAACTCTTCTCCTGTGATCGTTTCTTTCTCTAGCAAATAACGCGCTAACTCGTGAAGAATCTCCATATTCTCCTTGAGAATACTAATGGCCTTCTCATGGGCATTCTTAATGATAGAGAGAACCTCATCATCAATTTTCGCCGCAGTTTCAGAGGAACAGCTAAGGGAGGCATCCCCTCCAAGATAGGGATTATTCACTGTCTCCAAGGCCATCATGTCAAAGTTCTTGCTCATACCGAGTCGAGTAACCATAGACCGCGCAATCTTAGTGGCTTGCTCAATATCATTGGACGCGCCCGAAGTAAAGGTCCCGAAAATTAGTTCCTCCGCTGCACGACCCCCTGTGAAAGTGGCGATCTTATTGAAAGCCTCTTCCTTGCTCATGAGCACATGCTCACCTTCTTCGATCTGCATGGTGTAGCCAAGTGCGCCCGAGGTTCTTGGAATAATCGTAATCTTATGCACAGGGGCAGAATCCGTTTGTTTTGTAGCAACCAAGGCATGCCCGATTTCGTGGTAGGCGATTATCTCTTTTTCCTTGGGCGCAATCACCGCTCCCTTACGTTGGTAGCCAGCGATAACGACCTCGACAGATTCTTCTAAATCGCTCTGATTTACAAGTTTTCTGCCTTGTTTCACGGCACGGAGTGCTCCTTCGTTGATTATATTCGCTAATTCCGCACCTGATGCGCCGGAGGTTGCTCGCGCGATTGCATTATAATCAATATGACCTTCCATCTTAACCTTTTGAGCATGAACCTTCAAAATTGCTTCACGGCCTGCAAGGTCAGGAAGTTCCACAGGAATTCGACGGTCAAACCGACCCGGGCGAAGCAAGGCTTTATCCAAGGATTCCGGACGGTTGGTCGCACCGAGAATAACGACACCCTTTTTTCCGTCAAAGCCATCCATCTCGGTAAGCAACTGGTTAAGAGTCTGTTCACGTTCATCATTACCACCGATGCCCCCACCATCACGTTTCTTCCCAATGGTATCGATCTCATCAATAAATACAATACAGGGGGCTTTTTCGTTGGCTTGTTTGAACAGATCCCGCACCTTAGCAGCGCCCATTCCCACAAACATCTGTACAAATTCTGAGCCAGATATGGAAAAGAAAGGAACTTTCGCCTCTCCTGCCACGGCCCTTGCCAGTAGAGTTTTCCCTGTACCAGGAGGGCCTACGAGTAAGGCACCCTTAGGTAGACTTGCCCCAATCTCAGAATATCTACTAGGGTCGTGTAAGAAATCAACAATCTCTGTGAGTGCTTCTTTGGCCTCATCCTGTCCTGCGACATCGGCAAAGGTTTTACCGGTCTGTGCCTGAACATAGATTTTAGCATTGCTTTTACCGAAAGTCATGGCATTCATGCCGCCGCCCATACGTTTCTGCATCTGCCTTGAGAGCAGTTGCCCGATAGCTATAAAGAAAATCAAGGGAAGAATCCAAGTCAGCAGAAAATTAACCAGAGGAGAATTCTCTTTCGGAATAACCTTAGAAAACTTACTTACTCCTGCACTTTGAAGACGGTTAATCAAATCCGGATCATCCATAGCCCCCGTAACGTATACACTTTCCTTTCCAGCCTCATCTTTAGCTGTAAAACCAATCTGATTCTCCTGAATCTCCACCTCAACGACTGCTCCGTTTTTTAATTCCGTCAGAAACGTACCATAGTCTACCTGTGTAACCTGCTGCTTCAAAAGCGTTGGGAATACCAAGGCGTTGAGCAGCGTTAAGATAAGTATTGCTACCAACGAATAATAAATTAAAGGCCTTTGCGGCGCTTTTTGCTCATTCATTAAATTTCACTCCATTTATTTATCGGACTTAAATTCACTCATTTCCCGTATGAAAGAACTCACTTTTTCCATATTCTCCAAAAAATCTTTAAACTCTTCTTCACCCTTACTTTCCAAGAACGCACCGTATTTTCGTTCAAGGGTCTCCTCTATATTCTTAATCGTATCCTCACCGAATTCAGTAATCACGAGTTTGACGAACCGCTCATCCTCAGGGTTACGAATGCGCTTGATAAAGCCTGCTTGCTCTAGTTTTTTACACATGGAAGAAGAATTCCCGCTAGAAAGACCCACGATACCTCCTAAGCTTCCTACCGTGTGAGAGCAGCCCTCCTTAATCTCCACTAAGATCCGTGTCTGCATTAATGTTAAACCATGCTCCTCAACAAGGGGGCGGAAAGCATTGGCCATACCTTCAGTAATCGTTCTTAAAAAGTCCCAAATCTCATTCTCAAATACCATGCTTTTCATTCATTTTGCCTCCACTTTGTATGCCCAATAACATCTTTACACTATATATAATATAGAGTATACTTTGTTTGGTCAATAGCCCTTGATGGATTATGGAGTGTGAAGTATGAAGAAGTTATTGAAGCTTCTTTTTAGCAGAGTCTTTATTTTAGGTATACCTATCCTACTTCAAGCTTTTGCCATAGTTATGGTCATATGGAGGTTTAGCAGCTACTTTGTATACTTCTATTCCATCTGCACCTTACTGAGTGTAATTGCTTTGATCAGAATATTAAGTGGCAGGACCAATCCCGCTTATAAAATTGCCTGGATTGTTCCCATCATGCTCTTTCCCATCTTCGGCGGACTTTTCTATCTCATGTTTGGTGGCAATCGATTAAGCAAGCGAATGAAGCGAAAAATGTATGCGATTCAAGAGAAGACACTCGAGCTGCTGGGCCAAAATGAGAGCGTTGTACAAGAGATTGAACTACGGGACCGAAGTGCGTCCAATCTCTCACGCTATATTGAAAATTACTCCTTCTGCCCCGCCTACCAAAACACCACCACAGAGTTTCTAACACCGGGAGAGCGAATGTTTGAGCGTTTGCTCGAGGAACTAAAAAAATCAGAGAAGTTTATTTTTCTGGAGTATTTTATTATTGAAAAGGGCATTATGTGGAATTCGATCTTAGAAATCCTCGTCGAAAAGGTCAAGCAGGGCGTGGATGTTCGAGTAATCTACGATGATGTAGGGTGCCTTTTCACATTGCCTTTTGGCTACAATAAGCAGCTAGAAAAAATGGGGATTAAATGTGTTGTATTTAATCCCCTTGTCCCCCTACTTACAATTCGTATGAATAACCGGGACCACCGTAAGATTGCAATTATTGATGGCAAAATAGCCTTTACAGGTGGAATCAATCTCGCGGATGAGTATATCAATGCTTATGAAAGGTTCGGGCACTGGAAGGACTCGGCAATCCTCCTTCAGGGCGAAGCCGTTTGGAGCTTTACGGTCATGTTCCTATCTCTCTGGAATTATCAGAGGAAAACGGAGGAGGATTATGAACAATACAGACTACCCTCCCAGCAAGTGGAAGCTTTTCCCTCGGATGGATTTGTTCAGCCCTTTGCAGACAGTCCTTTAGATGATGAGGCCATCTGCCAAACCATCTATCTGAATCTCATCGGCAAAGCGGAACGTTATGTGTATATCACCACGCCCTATCTTATTCTCGACAACGAGATGGTTACTGCACTTTGCTCTGCTGCTAAGCGGAGTGTAGATGTTCGGATTGTAACCCCACATATTGAAGACAAATGGTTTGTTCATGCCGTGACTCGTTCAAATTATAATGTCCTAGTACAAAGTGGTGTGAAAATCTACGAGTACACTCCCGGCTTCATGCATTCAAAAACCTTTACGGTGGATGATGAGCTGGCGGTCGTCGGAACCATAAATTTAGACTACCGCAGTCTCTTTCTCCATTTTGAGTGCGGAGTCTGGCTTTATCAGACCCAAAGTGTCTTAGTGGTCAAAGAGGATTTCGTAACAACCTTAGTACAATGTCAACCCGTTACCTTAGAGGACTGTCAGGCCGTCAAATGGTATAGAAGGGCGGGGCGTTCAATTTTGCGTGTTTTTGCCCCTTTGATGTAATACAGAGCAGCAGCCACAAGATCTTGCGCTTCGCTCAGGATGACCTGAAGGAAGAAAGGCCCGTTTGCAATAAACTGCAAACGAGCCTTTCTTTTTCACTTGCCTCTATTTAAGCGTTTCGAGTTCCTTTCCAGTCGCTTTCTCGTATTGGTACATTGGCAATTTTTCCTCTGTAATACCCGTCTTCTGTTGAAGTTTAGCTTCTAGACGTAATCTCTCGGCTTCTGCTTTAATATCTTCATACTTGCTCCAAAGGTCAGCCGCTCCATGCCAGTGAGTATAATCCGGCGAGAAATGCTGAGCTCCCTTAATCGTGGTTGCCTCTGAGTATTTGAAGAGCTCAAACATCTTACTTTCAATATCGCTAACATGACTGTAGCTTGTACCTTTGGCATTAAGTAGAGGTAATCCATCTTTGTCTAAGAGGGAACCTGGACTAGCTGTAAGAATTCCATCTTTGTACAGATTCTTGATGATTTTCCTAGCTTCATCCTCAATCCTTAATGTTTCTTTCTTAATTTGTTCGACGTTGGCTCTTGCATTATCTACATACTCCTTGGTATGACATTGCAAGCAGTTACTCCAGAGCTTATCTCGGCCTTCCGCACCTTTCTCATTCTTCAACTGAATAATTTCATGTTTATTGTCTGGATTGGTATGACAGGTCACACACGTTGGACCACCGGTTGTTTGAGCTACATTGAAGTGGACACTCGATTCATACGCTTCTCGTTGTGGATGATCGGGTCCCATATGGCAATTTCCACAACCATTGAGGAAGTCGCCGGTAACGGCTTCACCCTTATGTGCAGCAGTTTGAGGTTTAGGCAAGGCCGTCGTATGCGCTTGGTGACAACTCGTACACGTCTCCCCTACTTTAACATGACAATTATCGCACCCTTGTTGCTGCATAGCCGAGAATCCATCTAACAATTTATAGCGAACATTGTTCTGGGAAAAGCTAACAGCCTCAACGTGGCGAGTACTATTAAAACCATCCAAGGCTTCTTCGTGGCATTTTCCACACGTTTCCGGTTTAACCTTCGCGAAATTCTCGTACTTTAAGTCCTCCCCAGTTAAGTTGCCCTCTTCATGGCAATTAACACAGGTTACTCCATTTTGTCCATGGGCACTCATTTGCCACATTTCATATTTCATCGGTACTTTATCCTTGTAGAAGTTTTCAAATTCCTTCGCTTGGGCGCTGTTAACGCCTTCAGGTAAGACGGTAGCCTTACTTGACATGGTTAAGAATATGATACCGCCAAGAAACAGGATAGCCACTATTATCCATAGACCTTTTTTATTTTTCAAAGTTCTCCCTCCTTCTTCTGAGCTTTTCTATGCCCTACCGTGCTGTGACAGGATGCACAATTAGCGGTACCAACTGCCGTCGAGTGGGCCATCTCCTGAGTTTGATTTTTAGGTTTCATCTCTTGTAAGTTATGACACACTAGACAATTGTCATCTTGTATATTGGCCTTAGCTCGTTTGGCTAATCCAGGTTTCATCAAGGAATACTCAAATTCAGTAGGGGATTCCACAAAATGAACATAAGGTTCTCTCAGTTTCTGTACCTTCGTTGTGAGCGTGCCTATAACGCCAACAGGAATATGACAGTCTTCACACTGTGCGGTTATTCCTATTTCATTGTATCCATGAGTCGAGGTTTGCCAGCTTTGTACGGCGCTATTCATCTCGTGGCAAGACGTACAAAATTGAGTTTGAGAGGTATAATGTATCGCCCCCCCTGTAAAGAACAGCACCGCAAGCAAACCACAGATGGGTAGTAATAATCCGAAAGGTTTCAGCCATTTGGCCACATTTCTAACGGGCTGAGTGCTCAAAGTCTTGCCTCCCTTCCTTATCATAAAGACTTAAAAAGTGACTTCACCTCCCAATCATCAATAAAGATATCCATGGCGATCCCACCCCCCGCAAAAAAAATGCTTGCTAATTTAATATAGCAAGCATTTATTACCAGACGGTTAGCCAAAACTTTGCAACTTCTTAATATAATATTAGCAAATTATTAATCTGAAAATTTATACCCGATTCCCCATACTGTTTGAATGTATTGAGGCTTGGCTGGATTTTCTTCAATTTTTTCTCTCAGTTTTCGAATGAAGACTGTAATCGTGCTCGTATCACTAACATACTCATCCCCCCACATATGGGAAAAAAGCTGTTCTCGTGTAAATACATGAGCCGGATGCTCCACCATAAAACTAAGAAGCTCAAATTCCTTAGGAGTGAGATAAATCTTTTCTTTACGGATAAAGACCTCATGACTCTCGCAATTTATTTCTAAATCACCTTTACAAATGATAGTATTACTCCTTTGAGGTTTGCTCTGGCCTTGATCGTGAGACCTCCGCAATAAGGCTTTGACACGCAGTGCGAGCTCTACTGGACTAAATGGTTTAACCAAGTAATCATCTGCACCCAGATTAAACCCCACACTTTTATCGATAATATCTCCTTTTGCTGAGAGCATCAGAACTGGAACCTTACTCTGTTCTCGGATCGTGCGACATACTTCATATCCATCGATGATGGGAAGCATGATATCGAGAATGACTAAATCTGGGGATTCCTTTTGGAAGTACTCCAAAGCCATCTCCCCATTATCAGCATAGAGCAGTTCATAGGTTTCCCTTTTTAGGACTTGTTCGACAACTTGATAAATACTCTCCTCATCATCGACTAACAAAACCTTCTGGGTCCTAATCATTCAACGTCCTCCTCATTAGGCTATGTATTTATCGGCAAATAGATGATAAATGTACTTCCTACATTCACTTCGCTTTGGACTCTAATTTCACCTTCATGGAGGAGTACTAATTCCTTTGCTAAAGCTAGGCCCAGACCTGTACCACCATATTTTCGGGAATTCGAACTATCTATTTGGGTAAAACGCTCGAAAATCAAGTCTTCTTCACCTGGAGGAATGCCGATACCTGTATCCGCGACTTGAATTCGGACTAATGTATCGCCTGGGACCTTATCGACAATAATTTCTACCCGCCCACCCTGAGGCGTGAATTTAATAGCGTTTCCCGCGAGATTTTCTATCACTCTCTTAATTTTTTCCGGGTCGGCTTGAATGAGCGGAACATCTGAAGCAAGTTCCGTACTAAAATCCAACCCTTTCTTTCGCGCTATCGGAGCGATTACATTCTCTACAGCACCCACGACATCGGCCATATCCACATATTCTAACTTTAACTCCTGACGACCTGCTTCAAGCTTCGCCATATCAAGAATATTATTTATGAGCCTAAGAAGACTTTCGCTGTTTGCTTTAATTGCTACCAGATTCTGTCGTTCGAGTTCCTGTTGCTTAGGGGTATCTTGGAGCAAGAGTTCCGTGAAAGCCATAATCGAGGTAAGAGGTGTTCGCAATTCATGACTCATGACCGCTAGGAATTCTGATTTATAATTATTCATCTCATTTAATTTAATGTTGGCTGTTTCCAGCTCATGTTGCTTTACTCTTAAATCCTCATTTAGATTCGCAAGTTGCTTGGTCCGCTCTTCGACCTTCTCTTCTAAGTTGTTGTAAGATTCTTTAAGTTGCCCAGCCATGACCTGAAATTGTTGCGCAAGTTGCTTGATTTCCCCTTGAGCTTTAATTTTACTGAGATCAATATCGAGATTCCCTTGACCGACCTGAGAAGTAGCTACTTGCAGATGCCCTAGCGATCTTAAAACAAGCCTTGTAACGAGAAAATACATCGAAACAATAATAACCGCCACCAGCAGAAGGGTGAATCCTAAATGGCGATAAACATTCATCCGAATATTCTCCTGAAAGATATCCATAGGCATGACTAGACTTATCGCTCCACCCAAGTTCCCTACCTGATACCCTTCCTTTCTATTTCCGGTAATATCCAAAGTTCCGGCCGGCCCCCCATGACACGAGAGACACTCGTGCTCTATCTTTAATGGAACCATAAAACGAAAGACTTTCTTCCCTGCGACTTCATCTTCACCCCAAATTTCTGTTAGCTCAGAATGGTTTTCAAGGGTTTGTAATCCTTGTACTTCAAAAGTATCCGGCGCATTTCTAGAATCACGATAACCCATCTTCGTTTGTTTGATCGAATAATTGGTCAATTCGCCGAAAGTTTCACCAACACCCATCCCCACTGCAGCGGGATTTAAATGTTTAAATTCAAAATTACCTGCAGAGTCAGAGTTGATGCGATCTTGATTCTTTGCGATAAATTCCCTTGTTGCAATAAGTTGTTTTGTAATAACTTGAGCCTTTTCGTGCATTTCAACGATTGCCTGAGTCTCCTGAGTTTTATAATCCCATGTAAAATTAAGTGCCATAATAATCACTATCACAATCGTAGTGAATAACATAAATCGATAGATTAGGCTATCTCTCATATTTAATCAACCCACTTATACGTTTTTATGGAACATAATGTTCATGTCTGCTTGTGATGTAATTCTCTTTCTTAGTTTAACATAAACCTCTAATAACGTATACTAAATAACTATCATTTTAAAAACCTCTATTACCTTCTGCTTCACTGCTTGTTCGGCCTTCTCCTTCTATAACAAAAAACAAAAAGAGCAGACAAGCCCGCATTGTACTTATAACTATCTTAACAAGGAGTTCTTAAAACGTAGTTAACAACTGCTTATCAATTAGTTAATCAGTTATTAACAAATTGTTAAGCAGTTACCTTAAACAATCGCTCATAAAATGCAAAGAACCCGTTCGCAGTAAATTACTACAAACGGGTTTCTCGGATGTGCCAAGGCTTCAACCAGCCCTCATTGAAAATTAATATGCACAAGTATAAGAACAGCCAGAAGGATGGTCATAAAAATATGATTAAAATAGACAGATTTTATTTCTTTAATATTCCCTGCGATTATGTTTTTGTCTAAACCTGAAGTAATAACCAATCCCACGGGAATTAAGGCTATTATCCCGGTTATTAAATAATTTGCAGATATCTTATTTTCGGGCCAAAAGGACAAGGAGGTGAAATACAAACTGTGATAAACAATTAACCCAAAAATAATCCAGCCTAGAGAAGTGTGACAAAAGCCAAAGACCTTTTGTCCCTTTTTACGTGATTCCGGATTTTCAACAAGTTCAAAGAATATAACTTTAAACACAGACAGGATCAATAAAGCTGCTATGAAGAAGCAGGCTAGTCCTCCCGCTTGTCTGACAAAATTCCTTGTAACTGCTGTAGCGAGTAGAAATATTCCCGATAAAATGAAGGCAAACACTATTTTCTGATATGGTTTTTTGAGATAGTTCGAAAAAGGTATCAAGCTATCACCTCTTTTCAAATTGCTTGGTTTTTAGAATCATTGCCTAAGTGTCTAAACTCCGATTCGTAGGGGAGCCGCAATAACATAGAACAGATACCGGCCAAGGAGTTCTCCGAGTAAAAAGAGGACGAAGGTCGAATAGAAAACGGTGAGCGGAAGCCTAAACAATTGTTTTCTATTCAGTCTATACAATAAAACAACCATAATAAAACCACCAGCCAATATCAGAAGACCATGTAGAACTAAGGTGAAAACAAAGGTTCCTTGGAAAAACCCGGCCGTAATTTTACCCGGTTCAAGTCCTCCAGTAATATGAGTAAGGTTAATGACCGTGGAGAGGAGCTGGATAATCACTGCAAGTAAGGTGAAAAGGGATACCTTCCCTAACAGCTTGAACATATCCTGATTAAGGCTAGACCTTTTTGCTGCCATTGCGACTAAAGTTGTGGTAGCACTAGCGCCAAGTATTAATGTGGTTGCAAAAAATACGATATAGGTGTTTACGCTAGTCCAAGCTGGAATAGGGGTTGAATAATAAATACTAGCCATACTAAAAACCGCTAGGAGCCCCAAAAGAGCAGTAATCCAACCCAAGGCATTTCCGGCATTATCTTTACGGTAATTTATACAGGCTATAATCCAAAGGAATAAAAACAAACCGCAGAAGACAATCTCTCGGCTTAGCCATGAAGTACCGAAATTAGCAAGCGAGCCATACGCAGTCGCGGGCGATCCGAGATGGAGCATTGAGATTACTAAGGCAACACACATAATAGGTCCTACGAGCAGAAGCGCAGGCTTTGTGAGCTGTGAAGCCATATCTTTGCTTAATCTCGCTATTAACATCCGTAAGGATATGGCTACTAACCAAGTTCCTACTGCCAATTGTGTTAATAGGGTAAAAATGATTAGAGCCCCTTCTCCTTTAAGCATTTCATCGCCCTCCCTTAAATACTAATGATGCTATATTATAGAATAATTTTGATTTAGTCTACCTCTCTTAACACTTTCTTAGGTAATAAAAAAGAATCCTACTTTCTAGAAATATACAGAAAGCAGGATTATATAAATTATTGGAGGGCAAGGTTATCGCTCGATAGTTACGTCAATCCCACGCCTGTGGTAATCATAGCAGCATAGAAGACATATCTGCCAATGAACTGACCGCAAATCAAGGCTGCACCAGCGATGTAAATCATTCCTGAGGAAGATTTTCCCTCTGTCGTGCCAGCTTTCTGGATGGTTGGCCACATAAGGAGCCCAGCTCCACCTAGAATAAGCAGCCACTTGAACCCTATGACCGAACTCATTCCACTCAGGATTTTGGAACTCTCCTGTGCTGCCATCCCATTAAGGCCTAAGCCGATTGCGTAAGGCACGGCTACTGCCGCTTGAATAATTACTGCGGCTAAAACGATAAACCCAAAGATTCTTTTATCAACATCTTGGAGTTCCTTGAGTCCAGCGGCTAAGAAAATCAACGCACCTACAGCAACTGTCGTCGCATAAAAATCGACAAACGTGTTCATCCCGTGCCAGACAGGAACAGAGGCGGTACTATAGAGTTTGCCCATGGAGAAAACAGTGATTAAGCCAACCACGCTTCCAGCCCATCTCAAAATTGTGCCAACACTTAAACTATCCGGCTTAAAATATTGGGCCAGTGCATATAACACAGCAATTCCCATAAATACTCCTGCTGAGAGCACTTCTCTACTTAGCCAAGAGCTTCCTACATTGGCAAGAGAATTCAAGGCAGAAAGAGGCTGACCCAAATGGGCTAACGAGGCCAAAACCCCGATAACACTGAAGAACGCTGAAGCTATCGCTGCACTTCTAAATTGCTTGCCTTTGTAAAGCTGCTTTCCAAGGGTGATAAACAGCATAATTCCAATGGCTGCTTGTATGCAAAAGGAAAATATCATTAAAGCACTTTCGCCCATTTTCTAAACCTCCTTGTACCGGAAATCTTTTTGTAGAGCAACGGGTTTGGCGTTGATGACCACAGAAGGGCTAGTGACCGAGGATTTAGGCAGAATAGGTAAATCACGGACAGTATTATTCCCGTGCTTGGCCTTTAATTCATCGATATCGCCCCACTCAAGAGCACGCATAGGACAGGCCTCAACGCAAACAGGGTTTTGTCCTTTGTCTCTTAAATCCTTACACCCATCACATTTTCTAACTTTACCCAACTCTTTGATGAATTGAGGAACTCCGTAAGGGCAAGCCCAGGTGCAGTAACGACAGCCAATACACTTGGTCAAATCCGGTTGAACTGTGCCATCTGCATCGATATGCATTGCCCCGGTAGGACATCCTTCCACACATTTAGGGTGTTCGCAATGATTACAGCTTCCCGAATAGTGGTACACACCTGGTGTAGGATATACGCCCGTTTCAAAAGTTCTTGCTTGTCTAAATATCGTCCCTACTTTCAAATCGTTCTTGTCCTTACAAGCAATTTGACAAGTACGGCACCCTATACATGCCGTCATATCGAAATAAAATCCTTTATGTCCCACGTTTACTCACTCTCCTCTCTACAAAACGATTCTTTGTGGTTTTTTAACATCTGGGGTTAATGGTGTATCAGAATATTTTTCAATATTTATCACGCAGCTATTCCACCCTGAAGCCCCTTGGCCAGTAGATACTGGGCCACAAAGAATATTATCCGCACCCCCGGTATCAATCCCGGTCTTTTCATCCATATCTACCCAGGAACCATGAGGTAGTCCAACAACACCCGGCATAAAACGTTCTGTTACAAGAGCCGTACGTAATGTCTTGCCATGCTGACTCGTCAATAAGACGGTATTCCCATCGCTAATGCCTAAGTCCTTAGCATCTTTAGCACTCATGAACACAGGATTCGGCCAGGTTTCCCTGAGCCACTGAACATTATCAAAAACAGAATGTGAACGACGCAAATAATGCGGGTTAATTACTTGGTACGGATAATCGCCTTTTACTTTCCCTTTCCAATCTTTAAAGGTTGCTTCATACCCTTCTACAGGTGGAGTGTGAGTAGGAATAGGTTTGATTTTGCTATACCCCATATTATTGATTCTATCTGCTAGGGCTTTAGAGTATATCTCCATCTTCCCACTCGCAGTGGCACGTGGATTCGCTACCGGATTATCTCTGAATTCCTTTAAAGCAATAAAGCCATAATTGTCACCCGGTTTTCTTTCGACTTGGTAAATCCCTTTTTCTTGGAATTCCTTTAAACCAATTCGTCCCTTTTGTGCCTTCCCTTTGACCTTCCACTCCGCAATATCCGCTTCCGTAATTGTAACCAAAGGCTCTTTCGTTTTACCATCCTCTGCGACTACCGTTGCACCTGCGATTTGATTGAATAATTGCTGCTTATAGTCGATTGGGAATGCCTTGGTTGGGTCAACTCCCAGACGTTTTGCCAATTCCTCAGCAATCCACTGATCGTCATGACATTCATACATTGGCTCGGTGATTTGAGAATACATGATTAAAATCTCGCGATTGCCAACGAGTAACCCACCGAGTTTCTCCCATTCTGTCGTCAGTGGAAGTACAAAGTCAGAATACTTAGCGTTCGTCGTCAAAAACTGCGCATGACTTACTACTAATTCGACTTTGCGATGAGCTTCTATTCCTTTGGTCATCCCGTCAGCCGTTTGCAGCCTTGCACTCGAATCATGATAAATCATGCGAATATCGATATCTCTCTTTTCACCCTTTAGCCATTGCATACTCCCTGTGAAATTGTATTTACCTTCGAGAATGGCAGGCCACATTTCTGTATGATTAATACTATCATCAACAGGATTTTTTACAGTGGGTAAGCCATCTTTCCCAGGGCTAACTAAGGAAGGCCCACCGTTGCTGGAGCCCGTATGGCAACTTACTCCGCACATATGGCCTGATTTTCCGATATGTCCAGTCATAGCACCGATAGTCATTACAATGTGAGGAAGACTATCCGCATTTTGTGTTCTTGCAGAGGCCCAGCCAAAGATAATAGCCACTTTCTTATTTTTATTCATTGCCCTTGCCAGATAGCGGATTCGATTAGGCTCTACCCCACAAATCTCAGAAGCCCATTCAGCACTTTTAGGAACACCATCATAGGTTCCTAAAACATAGTCCTTGAAGTTTTCTTTGGGATCAGCGCCTTCGGGCATACTGTCTGCATCAAAGCCAATCGTATTATTTTTTAGAAACTCCCAGTCGATTAAAGGGTTAGTAAGTGGGTTATCTTCTACAACCAAAGTATGAGCAACCCCCAAGAGCAGGGCTGTATCTGAAGAGGGGCGAGAAGGAATCCATTCTGCCTCTAGTAATGCATAACTATCATTATAATAAGGGTCAACTGCAATAAATTCTGCCCCAGCCTTTTTAACCTGTAGGAAATTATACGCTGGATTTCCTGCAGAACTCCAAGCTGGGTTCATACTAAACATAATAACCGTCTCACAGTTGCGCATATCTAACCTATCATTGATCCCCTCAACTGCAGATGGGGTAAAACCGATTGGACCATTTGTACCGTGCCAGGTACCACGAGATGTAGTTCCCCAATTCCCTACACAACCACCATCAAGAGCCAACACTTTAGATACGGGTCCCCCATCGGCAAAGAAAGCTCTATTTCCCTTTTCAGCCTTAATTCTCTTCATCTCACTAGCAATAGAATCCAAGGCTTCTTCCCAAGAAATTCTCACCCATTCGTCTTTACCACGGAGCTCTTTCTTACCACCGCCAGGAGCCCAATTCTTTCTTCTCATGGGATACTTCAGGCGGTCAGCTCCAAAAACTTGTTGCCGCTGAGAACGTCCACGAAGACACGCTCTTGCTTGAGGAAAGTCCGGACTATCAGAATGGGTATCATCGGTTTTCTGACGAATAACTACACCATCAACCACAAGTGCTTTATTTAAGCATCTACTTCCACAGTTATGCCAACAAGCAGCCGTTATCCAGCTTCCTTCCGGATTAGCCACTTTACCGGCGTTCGCTGTCGTTAATGTGTTTCCGCAACCTACTAATGATAAGCTTGCCGCGGCGGCTGTGCTTGCTTTAATAAAATTTCTACGGCTAAGGTTTAAATCATTAATTTTGTCAATAAAATTGGCCATTCGATTCATTAACCTCCTTCAAAGATGTAGGATAAGCTTTTAGAAAAACAATTCACAGTATAGGATTCATTCACCCCTTTTTTCTACAAATTTTATTTTTATACTACAAGTTCTTTCATTGTGTATACTATCACAAATATATTAATCTTTTATGTCTATATCTTAACAAAATATTAATCTTTTGTTATTTTACCTCCCCGCTTCCTGACATACTTCTCATTATATAAGCAAGAGATGAATCCTATTTTAGAAATTCTAGAAATAGAATTCACTGTGATATGAAGGTAATTTAGATTAAGGGAATAAGTTCTTCAAGAGCAGCAGCGTCCATTTTTAAGACTTGCTCCGTCAATAACGCCATCTGCGGATAAAAGAAATGCGTTTTGGAAAGCTGTATTTGCTCAGCAAAGCTCCCAATCCAAATTAGCAAATGTTCCTCTAAGAAGGCCTTCTGATCAGACAATACCCTCTTCACTTCTTCAATATTCTCATCCTCAAAGCGTTCTAGCGCCAAATTGGACAAATGGCCCATGAAGTCTAGTTCTAAGGCCAGATGATCATCCGCCTCTTTGGGATAATTCGCTGGGAGAAATTGATATTCCAAATAGGAACTTCTCACTCTTAAAGTACTTTCCTGAAAAATTGTCCGTTCCTCATTCAGATATACAGATTCCCAAGGGGGAGCAGGCAGCTTATTTGGGCCAAGTAATAGATAAGTATATTCGCTTTTTAATTTATCTATCATACCCGTGGAGTCAGTCAAAATACCCTGCTTCACTTCCGCTAATACGGCCAAATAATCGTCAAGCTTATGTATATCCTCACCCAGTAATAACTTCAGGGCTTCTTGTGTATGCTCGCTTACGACAATCTCTATCAATTCGTAGTTTGGTTCATGGCCAAATATATGCTGCAATAATTCATAGAGGTAATGACGATTGGCGAGAAATATGGCTATACCATCATTTTGTTTAGTCATCTAAGGAACCACCTTTACTTTATTATGAAGAATCAAGAAGTTATTATTTTAGGCCTGCGAAAATAGGTTTTAGACCTACATTCTACCCTCCTTTTAGTAAATAAGTAGATTGAGGAATATTCTTATTCATGTGCATTCTATCACAAATTTATTAATTACTTATAAATATTTATTAACAAATCATTAATAGTTTGTTACTTTTTACTTCAAGCACTATGGCTTAGTAGACTGAAAAAGCTCCCTCTAAAAGTCTGTCAAATACATAGAGAATATGTTAAACTTTTTGGTAGCACCCAAGCCCCATCGATTATGAAAATTTACACAAGTACAAAAGGTGTTGAGGTATGAAACGACTAAAACAAGAGTTAAAGTCCACGGATAATTTAACTTTCCGCTTTATGTTAGCCACTGTCATTGTAATTATTACTGTAATGGGTGTTAAGTTTATCTGGGATTATTCTGGAGAGCAAAAACAAGCTGAACGCGAGATGCTTGAAAAGGCCCAGATTATCACTCAGCAACAGAAAGCTTTATGGGAGTTCATGGCCATTAATCAGAGAAAACTCAATTATGATTATGATGGGAATTTAGAGTATAAATTCCTGAGCTGCTCTACTGTGGCGATGGGTGTTGGGGCTATGCTTGCAGCAGAAACTGATTACAAACTAAAACCAACGAAACTCGATTATAGGAATATCTTGAATGCACCTGACGATTTCGAGTTAAGAGGTATCACTAAGCTTAATGAAGACTCCTCAGCTAAGGAATTTTGGGCTATAGATATGGAAAAGGGGAAAAAGGTTTTTCGCTATATGACTCCCCTACAGATTGACAAAAATTGTCTAGACTGCCATGGTGAGCCCAAAGGTGAACTTGATATATCTGGATATACAAAAGAAGGGCTTAAAATTGGAGATTTTGCAGGCGCACTTAGTTTGACAATGCCCATGGATATTTATCAAGAAAATATCCAAAGAAATGTCTTAAGTAATGGTTTCTTTTCTATTACTTTAATATTAGTTTGTGTAATCTGTCTTTATTTCTTAGTGACGAGAATGGTCACAAGTTCTCTAGGTGAACTCGAACATGCTGTGGCCCAGGTTGGGGCGGGAAAATGGAATGTAAACCTAAGTCACTTAAAAGCCAAGGGCGAAATAAAAAGACTGACCAATCATTTTCAAAATATGACCGAGCAATTAAAAGACTTATATACAAATCTCGAATTGAAAGTTGAACAGAGAACAGATGAATTAGAAAAAGCTAACTTGATTCTACAAAGTCATCAGCAAGAACTTGAGCAAATGAATCATAGATTGGAAGAAGCAAATATCTATAAATCTGATTTTCTAGCTGTCATGAGCCACGAGCTAAGGACGCCACTCACATCCATTATTGCCTTCACTGAGTTTATGTTAGTTGATACTCCTCAAGAGGACAAAGTACTTCAGCACAATCTTAATGAGGTTCTCCAAAATAGCCATATCCTACTGAGACTTATTAATAATATCTTAGATATGGCCAAAATTGAGGCTGGTAAAGATCAGCTTTCCCTAGATGTCGTGGACATGAACGATATTGTGGCTTCCGTAGAGAGTGTCATTGCACCATTAGCTAGAAACAAAGAATTAGCCTTTCATGTTCAGGTAGCTCCAGAGGTTCCGTTAACGAATGCAGATCCTGAAAAGATTCGGAGAGTCGTCGAGAACTTAGCAGGAAATGCAGTGAAGTTCACCGATAAGGGAGGAAAAGTTGAGATTTTCGTTCAATTTGATGAAGCCTCAAACGAAATTATAATAAAAGTAAACGACAATGGCATAGGGATTAAAGAAGAATACCAAAGATACATTTTTGAGAAATTCACCCAGGCCGATAGTTCTTCTTCCCGGAAATACGGTGGAACTGGACTAGGACTATCCTTAGCCAAAGAATTAGTAGAACTCCACAAAGGGTGGATTAAAGTAGAGAGCAGATGTGGCGGAGGAAGCACCTTCATCGTAGGTCTTCCTGTCCAGGATATAGAATAAGGAAAAGAGGGTGAAATATGCTGGAGCGTCCAAAAGTAATGTTGGTAGACGACGAAGATAGTATTCGCAAAATAGTAGAGCATCTAATTCAAAAAGAGGGCTATGACTTTTGTTATGCTGCAGACGGCGAAAAAGCTTTGCAAATGTTTACCCGCGAAAACCCTGATTTAATTATTCTCGATGTCATGCTTCCAGAAATCGATGGCTTCGAAGTATGCCGTAGAATCCGTCAGGATAGTGCCGTACCAATAATCCTACTTTCCGCCAAAGGAGATATAGTCGATAAAAGCGTTGGTTTCAATATGGGTGCAGACGACTATATGACCAAGCCTTTCAGTCCAGTAGAACTTGCTTTGCGAATAAAAGCTATGTTTCGCAGAGCAGCATTCAAAAAGGAAGCAGAGAATTCCCAGGAAAATAAAGTTTGTATTACGATTAAGAATTTGGAAATTAACAATAAAAGTTTCGAAGTTAATGTGCGAGGAAAAAAAGTGGACTTGACCTCTAAAGAATTTGAACTCCTATCGTTTATGGCCAATCATCCAGGACAGGTATTTACGCGAAAACAACTCTTTGATAATCTATGGGGCGAAAAGTATTTAGGGGATTCGGGAACCATCACAGTCTTCATCAGAAAAATTAGAGAGAAAATTGAGCTAGACCCCGCTCATCCGGAATATATTCTTACGGTCTGGGGTGTAGGGTATAAATTTTGCTGTTAGAAAAGGTCCGTTTGCAAGTTCACTTGTAAACGGACCTTTTCTTCATACCTAGGTTAATATATTTTCATTCTGTTTGGGTGACCACACCCGAATCCATAGTGACTTGTAATTAGTTACCAAACATCCGCATTAAGATTGTTGCAAGAACAATCATGGAGGCACCACCGATTCGAGTGGAAATTTGGGCAAAAGGCATAAGCTCGATTCGATTAGCCGAAGAGAGAATAGCAACGTCACCTGTGCCACCTAAGCCACTATGGCAAGCCGTAACCAAAGCTGATTCGATTGGGTACATATTTAGAAGTTTACCCGTGAAGAACCCGGAGGTTATCATTGCGAGAACTGTACAGATAACGATAACAATATAAGCCGGGCTAATAAGCTTAACGACATCACTTAAAGGAGTATATAAGACACCAATACCTACCATGAGAGGAAACGTTAAATTGTTAGAAACAAATTTATACCAATGATACGCTCCTTGTTCCATTTTCGGTGGCATAATCTTCAGGGCTTTAATAATCGCGGCTGCAAAGATCATAAGAATTGCACCCGGGATTGCAATTGCGATATTGGCCAAGTTCCCAAAGATATAGAAACTTACTGCAAGGAGAAGACCTGCCCCCATAAGAGGAAATTCAATAGGTTTGTCAATCGTAGTACTTTCTTTGAGCAATTCTTCATCGTTGCCGCCTTTAACCAATATCCCATTCCCTGTGAGATGTTTCTTCTTTTCTCCTAACCGTTTTAAGAAACCAGCACTAATAATCGCGACAACGTTTCCAAGAACAGCGGCAGTGGTTAGAGGTGCGATAATCCCAGCCTGTGGCAAGTGAAGAATTTCCGAATAAGCTATAGAAAGTGGAAGAACACCTTCCCCAATTCCGCCACCGATAATTGGAATTACAATATAAAAGAACGTGTGTTTAATACTGTATCCGAAAAGTGTCCCAACCAAGGTACCCGCCAAAATCGCGGCGATGGTTCCAACAATTAAGGGAATGAACATCTTCAAAAAACCTTGAATTAAAACTTTTCGATTCATTCCAAGAATACTACCAACAACCAAAGACGAAATATACAGATAGAGGAAGTTATCCGTTTTCATAATTGCGGTGATAGCCTTCAAAGAATCCGGATTCAATAAATTGAGGAACACAAGAATAGATGGAACAAAAATAGCTAAAATCGCAGGTCCACCAATGTTTTTAATAATCGGAATTCTCGTTCCAACCTCACCAAGGAACATTCCCATAATCATAATAATTGCAAAGCCGCCAATCATATCTGCAGGGAGTTTACCATAAAAAGAAGCGGTAAAAATCACTGCTGCTAGGATTGCATAAAGGGGTAAGGGAATCACTCCAATTTTAGTATTCCCGAGTGCAGACCAGAAACCTGAAGTTCGTGGGGCATTGGATACGGTTTCTACTGTAGCCATAATATAAGCACCTCCTGAATTTGTCTTCGTGCCTATATTAAAATTTTTTAGAATATTTGCATATAATATTTAATTTTGTAAACAGTTTTGTAATTAAAGTAAGTGAAAAGCAAACTACTTCAGATAAATTTTAAGAATTTCACTCTTCGAAAGAATATGACGATGTTTATAAACAGGCCTCCCTACGGAACCATAAAGAACTTCCGTCTCCAAGACCCCGATCTCGTCTAAGAAACTAAGATACTTACGCATCGAGACCCGTGAAATTCCAACACGTTGTGAAATTTCTTCTGTTGAGAAAGGTTCCTTGCCTGTCTCCTGGATATGTTCCCATACCAACTTTAGCGTATCCCGATTAAGTCCCTTGGGCAACTCCCCAGGTTTGCTTGTATCATACTTATGAAAAATCTGCTTATCGAGGTCCACTTGACTCAATTTCACCTGATCTTGCATTAATGTCACTCGCCCACGATAAGTTGCTAACGCCTCACGAAAGCGATTGAACTCAAAAGGTTTAATCAAATAATCGACGGCTCCATATTGTAAGGCCTTCTTTATGCTATCACTATCCGAGGCAGCTGATACGACTATGATATCAATCCCTTCTCCGATTTTACGAATCTGGGAGAGTAGTTCTAATCCACTAATTCCCGGCATGTAGATATCCAGCAGAATCAAGTCAATTCCCTCTCGCTTGAGTATCGTTACAGCTTCATCCGCCGAAGCCGCAATACCCTTAAGAGCAAAACCTTCCACTTGTTCGAGATAGCGCTTATTGAATTCCGCAACCATTGGATCATCTTCAACAATCAAAACGTTAATCATGCTTTTCCTCCATGGGCTCATAAGGTAGATATAGTCTAAACGTTGTCCCTTGATCTTCTTGAGAATAGATTTCCATCTGCCCGTCTCTTTGTTCCAGACTTCTCTTCACTAGAAAAAGTCCATAGCCTCGGTTATTCGCCTTCGTGGAATAACCCTTTGCAAATATTTGCTCTTTTATCTCCTCTGGAATGCCTGTCCCATGGTCTGAAACTTCAATCATAAGTTCCCTTTCGTCATAGGCAAGGTTTAATTCAACCTGCTTATTCTCAGAGTTTGCTGCCGCTTCAAAGGCATTATCGATAAGGTTTCCTATAATTGCCACTAAGTCATGAACAATTTCTGGGTCAGCCGACTGAGGCAGAAAACTATCCTCGGCCAGTTCTAATTCGCAACCCATTTCTCGAGCGAAGCTTAATTTTCCAAGAATAAATCCAGCAAGCACTGGATCCTTAATATTACGTACAATTGAGCCGACTTCTGTCTGGTAGCGGTTGGCAATCTGATTGACATACATTACAAGTTGATCATACTTTTCAACATGAACTAGGCCCAAGATAACATGAAGTTTGTTCATAAATTCATGCGTTTGAGCCCTTAAGGCCTCTGCATAGACTTTGATCCCCGAGAGTTCATCGACCAGCTGCTTGATTTCGGTCTTGTCCCTAAAAGTCGAAATCGCCCCAACAATTTTATTGTTGACTTTCAAAGGAACTGTATTCGTGAGTAGAGTAATTCCCCGAAGATCATATTCAGAGTCTAACTCTGGTTGACCCTTTTCTAATACTTTTTTTATCCCAGGGACATATTCGGCAACGTTAATACTTGGCACATCACTTATTCCCGCCTGACTAAACAACCGATCGGCTGCAGCATTTGTTAGCGTTAGCCTCCCACTAGAGTCCACCGCAAGTATTCCTTCCCTTACTGACTCAATCATTGCATTTCGCTCTTGGAGAAGTTTAGCAATCTCTGCCGGTTCGAGCCCAAACATAATCTTTTTAATCTTCTTGGCTAGAATGATTGCTCCGATGATTCCGATGAAAAGCCCAAACCCAATTCCAATATAAGTTTTAGAGCGACTCTGCGCTACTGTCTCCTGTACTGTGTTGAGCAAAATACCGACTGCAACCGCACCCACTTGTTTACCATCCGAAGCAAATACGGGAGTAAACGCTCGCAAAGACATTCCCAAAGTCCCTTTAGCTATTGATATATGTTCTTTGCCTTGGAGTACCGGTCCCTCATCCCCTCCGACAAAGGGCTTCCCTAATTCATTGATATCTGGGTGAGATTTACGAATTCCCGCCATGTCAAAGACGACAATAAAGTTTACATTTGTTAAATTGGAAATTTCATTAGCAAAAGCCTGAATCTCCCTTTCCTCGCGTTTTCCACTCAAGCCTTCATAAACAACTGGAGAATGCGCAACGACTCGAGCTATGTTTACCGCCTTATCCTCAATGTTTTTTTCTGTAGTATTTACAACTTCTTGACTGATCAATATATCAGTAACGAGTAAAGATAAAATTACAACGACACAAACGAGCATAAGAATGGTTTTCTCGAGAGTTAGTTTCAGTTTTGGAATCTTCATGATTGTCATCCCCTTAAGACCTGCGAGAGTTATTAACCTCACCTTGCAAGTAATTCACCTTTATTATTCTCCAATATAATCGATTCTCCTCCGAAATCCCTCGAATAATGAAAGAAATGCGGATAAAATGCACATAACAAAAGACCTGTATGCAAGCAATAACTGCAAACAGGCCTTTTCCCCTTTACTTTGCAGAACTTCTCAAGTGCTCCTCAGAAAGCAGCCTAGACTTGTTCCTGACATACTCCGTCAACTCTGCCGTCATCTCATAGTAGTTAAAGGGCGTAATGAGATAGATTCCATTAAACCGTTTCATCGCCAAATTAAGGAGTTCCTTGCTCATCGCAATTCCTTCCTTCCTAGCGGCCTCCCCTTTTAGACCGTTCATGCGTCTCAACGCTTCATTAGAGAGGCTTATTCCCGGAACTTCATTATGAAGGAACTCTGCATTGCGTTGACTGGTCAGGGGCATGACCCCTATGAATATTGGAATCGAGATATTCTTAGTTCCCCCATAAATTAGTTCTAGCGTTTCTTCGTCATAGATTGGCTGAGTCATTACGAAGTCCGCTCCTGCCTCAACCTTGCGTTCGAGGCGCTTAATAGCAGCTTCAAAATTTCGTACATAAGGATTAAAGGCCGTGCCCACTATGAAGTTTGCCTGATTGTTAAGTGGCTGACCGGAAAAAGTGATTCCTTCATTCAATTGTTTCGTCATCCGGATGAGATCAAAAGAGCTCACGTCAAAAACTGAACTAGCACCCGGTAAATCTCCAAAGCGTGAAGGATCGCCGGTGATGACAAGAACCTGGTTAATTCCCAAAGCGTGAAGTCCCATAAGATGAGATTGCTGCCCGATGAGATTACGGTCACGGCACGCCACATGAAGGAGTGGCTCTATACCATAGCGTTCCTTCATCAGTGCTCCGAGTGCCATATTACTCATTCTTACATTCGCCAGTGAGTTGTCCGCCATAGTAACAGCAGCTGCACCCGCTTGATAAAGAGCCTGGCATCCGCGAAAAAAGCCTTCGGTTTCCAAGTCTTTGGGCGGATCGAGTTCTACGATCACTGTAAGCCCTTCCCCGACTTGATCGAGTATTGTCTTTTGTGGAGCAACCCCATTTTCGATTGGGTTCATCTTCAAATCAAAGGCCTGCATCATTTTTTGGCTTTGGTTTTGGCTCGTGCTCTGCCCTAGCTTACCTTGATCCTGATTTCTTCCTTCGGATATGCCTAGGTTTGCCTCGATTGGGTTCACCCGTGATACCGGCGAAAGCGCTTTCCAAGCGTCTGCCATGGCCCGAACGTGCTCGGGTGTCGTTCCGCAGCATCCTCCGATAATTCTTACGCCTTGCTCCCGTAAGCGGAGTGCATACTCGGCAAAGTATTGTGGAGAGGACTTATAGGAAAGTTCCCCATCCAGAAGGCCTAACCTTCCAGCATTCGGGAAGATTGAAAGGATTGCCCCCTCTGGTGTTTGACTTCGCTCAAGTGTTCTCAGCATCTCAGCAGGACCCAATCGGCAATTCAAACCGATTACATCAGCCCCTGACTCATTAAGTAACTTGAAAGCCTCACTTACCGTATAGCCATCCCGAGTTCTTCCTACCTGTAAGGTGGCAAGCTGAGCAAAAATTGGTCGATGGGTCAGGTCTCGAACAATTTGCAAGGCAAATAGAAGCTCCTCCAAATCTTGAAAGGTTTCAAGGATAATCCCATCGACCTTCCCCTCGAGTAAGGCCATTGCTTGCTCTTCATATTGACTAAGGTATTGAGAAAGTCGCTCCGTCCGAACTCTCCCGGCAACAATCGAGCCAATGCTCCCCAAGACAAATGCCTTATCCCCTGCTGCCTCTCGACATATTTCCACCCCTGCTCGAATGATTTCCCCTACTTTATCTTCAAAGCCATATCGTTTCAAGGCATCTCGATTAACCCCAAAGGTATTGGTCTCTATCAAACGAGCCCCGGCTTGAATATAAGCCTCATGAACCGAACGAATCAGTCCGGGATTCGTTAAATTTAATTCTTCATAGCAAGTTCCTACTGGAACCCCTAACTGGTAGAGGAGTGTTGCCATGGCCCCATCAGCTACGATTAAGTTTTCTTGTAGGAAACGTCTAAATTCTTCTTCTCGTGTCATGATCTCACCCTCGTCTACTTACTTTAGATTACACTGAAATAACGTGCTTCCGGATGAGCAAACACAAGTGCTGTCACAGATGCTTCTGGATCCATCATAAATCCTTCAGTAAGCTCAATTCCAATATCCTCCGGTTGAATTAGTCGAAAAATCTTCGTCTGATCTTCGATATTCGGACATGCAGGATAACCTAGCGAAAAACGCATTCCCTGATAGCGAGCCGCCAAACGCTCCTTCATCGTCATGTCTACAGGGTCTGGAATCCCCCAGGCATCCCGCATCAGATGGTGAATTCTTTCGGCGAAGCCCTCCGCACTCTCTAAGGTTAAGGCTTGGAGAACATAAGATCCCAAATAGTCCCCACTTTCCATGAGCTCAGACGCTTTCTCTCTAACCCCTTGACCAGCTGTCACAGCAAATACTCCTACATAATCCATCACACTACTCTCTATTGGGCGTAGAAAGTCGCTGAGACATAGATAAGGTTCTTGAACCTGCCGTGGAAAGCTAAATCTCTCGATTACTATCGATTTATCCTTCGGATTGTAAATCACGACATCATTACCATCCGCCTGAGCCGGGAAAAATTGATAAATGCCCTGAGGCTTAATCCAACCCTTACTCTTAGCTTCTTCTAATGTATTCTCCACAATCTGATAAACTGCCAGCGCCTGATCTTCTCCCTCTTTCAGACGCTCTTCTATATTTCCTTTCAAACCTAAATGCTTACCCAAAAGCATTTTCAGATTAAGGTAAGGCTGAATATACGCTAAAGGGTAATTCCTAAAGACATGACGTTCACAGTTAGGCGGTATCACAGGGGTATAGTTCTTTTGAGTCCTACTGTTCATCTTTTACACCCCTCTCGTAGAGTTTTTCCTAGCAAAAACGATTTTCTTAGAAGGGGCCTCTAGCGATGTTTGCCTAAATTTCGATTTGCCAGTTCTAGTCCATGCATGGCATCTTTCGCATAAAGTACCGGGCCTTCATACTCCGGAGCAATTCGATTCTCAGTAAAACGAGCGGATAAGGCGGCTCCTCCGACAAGAAGGGGGAGATGAATACCTGCCGTACGAAGATCCTGTGCCGTCACAATCATTTGTTGAGCAGACTTGACTAATAAACCTGATAGTCCGATTGCATCTGGCTTTTCCCTCTTACAAGCCTCTATGATTTGCTCCGGTGATACTTTTATGCCTAAGTTAATGATTTCATATCCATTATTTGAGAGGATAATCTCCAGCAGATTTTTCCCAATATCATGGACATCTCCCTTCACTGTAGCTAGCAGAATTTTTCCCTTGAGTGCCCCCTCGTTTTTTCCTAGATGGGGTTCTAAATAGTCTACTGCGGCTCTCATGACTTCGGCACTCTGTAGGACCTCAGCAACGATAAGCTGATTGCCATTAAAGAGCCTTCCTACTTCCTCCATTCCGGCCATTAGTGGTCCATTGATAAGCTCAAGGGCAGGGTAGGTTTTAAGACCTTCCTCTAAATCAGAGATTAACCCGTCCTTCGACCCTTCGACGACGTATTGAGCTAGACGCTCTTCCATAGACAGAAGCTTACCCTGATCCTTCGCATCCACTACATTCTTATTCCGATAGAACTCGGCAAAGCGTGCAACAGTCTCATCCTTCGTATTAAATAATAACTCCTCAGAAAGCAGTCGTTCCTCCTCAGGAATCGAGGCATACCGTTGAAGCTTTTCTGCATTGACGAGGGCGTAGTCCAAACCTGCTTTTGTCGCATGATACAAGAATACGGCATTCAAGACTTCCCTTCCTGCTGCCGGTAAGCCAAAGGAGACATTACTGACTCCTAAAATGGTTTTACACTCGGGAAACTCCTGCTTAATTATCCGAATTCCCTCTATGGTTTCTTTAGCTGAACCTAGGTAGGTTTCATCTCCTGTCGCCACAGGAAAAGTGAGTGTGTCAAAAATGATGTCTTGAGGCGGTACTCCATATTCGGTAATTATCTTGTAAGCCCTTTTAGCAACCTCTAGCTTTCGTTCCCGGGGGAGCGCCATCCCTTTCTCATCAATCGTTCCAACAACGATAGCCGCTCCATATCGTTTCAGGAGAGGAATAACCTCTTCAAAACGCGCTAGCCCATCCTCTAAGTTAATGGAATTGATGATCGCTTTCCCTTGCGATAATTTTAGCCCAACTTCGATAACCTTTGAATCTGTCGAGTCAATCATTAGAGGAGCTTTGACTTTCTTAACAACATAGGGTAAAAACTCACACATATCCGAGTATTCGTCTCGATCCGGGTTCGCCAAACAAACGTCGATCACTTGAGCTCCCTTTTTCGCTTGTGCACGAGCTATCTCAGAAGCTTCATCATAGCGGCCTTCTGCAATTAAGTCACGAAACTTCTTAGAACCAATGACATTCGTCCGCTCTCCAACGATGAGCGGTCGATTTTCATCCTCTACATAGACCGGCTCAAGTCCAGACACCGCACTCACTGTACGTTCCTCGAGTGGCCGGGGAGCATAACCTTTCAGCACCGCTGCCATTGCCCTCACATGTTCCGGAGCAGTCCCACAGCAACCACCAGCCACATTGAGCCAGCCGCGTTCTGCGAAACCAGCCATTTTTCGAGCGAGTCCCTCCGGTTCTTCATGGTAATGCCCGTCCTCATCTGGCAATCCTGCATTGGGGTAACAACTTACTCCACAGCTTGCTAAGTGAGAGAGTGACCGAATGTGATCCCGCATAAATTCTGGTCCGGTCGCACAGTTAAGTCCCACAGAAATCGGATTTAGATGCTCGATAGAAATATAAAAGGCTTCGATATTTTGTCCCGAAAGTGTGGTTCCCATCGGTTCGATGGTTCCTGAAATCATAATTGGAACTTTTCGACCCAAGTCAGAAAAGGCCTTTTCGATTCCTACACCTGCCGCTTTGACATTTAGAGTATCCTGGGCAGTCTCAACTAAAAGAACATCAACACCACCCTCAATCAGGGCTTTTGCTTGACGGTAATAGGCTTCGCTTAAGCCATCAAAGGTTACCCCACCCGTCAAGGATAGGCTCTTGGTGGTAGGGCCCATAGAACCAGCAACGAAGCGTGGCTTATCCAGAGTTGAATGGGCATCTGCAACCTCTCTGGCAAGCTTTGCAGCGATTGTATTCAATTCAACGTCCTTTTCTTCTAAGGCATAATCAGCAAGAACCACCGTCGTTGCCCCGAACGTATTTGTCTCGATAATATCTGCTCCCGCCATAAGGTATTCTTCATGAATTGAGCGAATGAGTTCATGCCGAGTAAGATTCAAAATTTCATTGCAGCCTTCGTATTCCTCTCCCCCAAAGTCCTTTGCTATTAGGTTTGCTCTTTGAAGCATCGTTCCCATCGCCCCATCGAGGATGAGTATTTTCTTCGATAATTCCTTTTCAAATATAGATTTCATGTCCTTCTTCCTTCCTGTATCAATTTTAAGCAAAGTTAGCTATTTACTGTATCATGGAAAAATCAAAAAGCCGTAGAAAAATCAAAAACCTCTTCTACATACAGAAGAGGCTTACAAAAAGCTTTGCAATCCTCTTATCTGCCAGAAGAAAACCTTCTGCAGGAATTAGCACCATACCTAAATTCCCTTTTTACGAGAAATTTATGCTGGTTGCCGGGTTTCATAGGGCCAGTCCCTCCACCACTCCGGATAAGAGATTTTAAATTTAGTCTATATGGAATAAAAAAGTTATTCCCATAATAACAGGTTAAAAAAGAACTGTCAACTGTACTATATCAATTACCCAAATTTGCAACTATCTTATGAAAGATACCTTCATCTTATAGTTCACCATGCGGCGATAATATCTTTCTACAAAAGGCTAACGGTATTAGAGACAGCTTTTTTTCGGTTTGCACGAATAACACAACCTTTGTTATACTCTCTATGCGATGCCTATGCTTTACGAAAGGAGAAAAGGATGGTACCACAGAGAAATTCCGATTTTAATCATGAAGTCAAACGACTTGCTATGACCCGTAAATACATGGAAGATTTAATTGAATCGATTACCGAAAGCCAACGAAAAAGCCAAGAGGAAATACGTCAAGCCTATCTTGACTTGGACCCAACTGATAGTAGTCAAAGCTATATTTCTATTCTGATTAACTCGCAACTCCAAGAGTATGGGAAAAGGCACTTTGAACAGTTAACTCGTGGGCTTGAAAAGCCCTATTTTGCTCGAATCGACTTTAAACCTGAAGGAAATCAAGAATTTAATTCTTACTATATCGGCAAGTGCTCCGTCCCCACTCAGAATGACCAAGAACCTCTTGTCATCGACTGGCGTTCTCCCATCGCTTCACTCTACTACGATGGTCGACTTGGCCAGGTTGAATATCAGTCTGTATACGAAACCTACCAAGGTGAACTTGGGCTCAAGCGTCAATTTACAATCGAAAACTGCCAATTACTTAGTCTCTTAGACATCGACCTCACAACCAATGATGCCTTCCTTCAGGCTGCTTTGGATGCTAAGGTCGATCAGCGTCTTAAGGATATTGCAACATCCATCCAAGCAGAACAAAACCGGGTCATCCGCGCAGATATCCACACGCCTTTGATTGTTCAAGGTGTCGCAGGGAGCGGTAAAACTACAATTGCACTTCATCGAATTGCCTACCTGATTTATACCTATGAAGACCGCTTCATCCCCGAGAACTTCCTAATTCTGGCCCCTAACCGTTTATTTATTAACTATATTTCCGAGGCCTTGCCAGAACTAGGAGTTGAGAGAGTCCGTCAGACCCCCTTTATAGAGTTTTTACTCGAGTTGGTCGGAAAAGAAGCCCGAGTAAAACTAATCCCACCGGAAGAGAAATTACTTACTCTTTTAGATCGTAATCTCCCTGCCGAGACTCGAAACAATATTATTTGGGCCTCTGAATTCAAAGGTTCGTTAGCCTTTAAAAAAGCCCTTGATGATTATATCGACCAATTAGAAGCCAATTACATCCCTTCAGTCGATTTCAAACTAGGTGATTACTTAATATTTCCTGCAGAAGAAATCCGAAGGGTCTTTCTAGAGGAATATACCTTTCTCTCGATTCAGCAACGTATACCAATGATTAAAAAAATCCTAAAACATAAAATAAAATCAGCTATTCCCGGAATCTTACAAAAGGTTAGAAACAAGTTTAATCACCAAATCGACAAGATCGAATTCGCTATTGGATTAACTGAGGAAGAGCGTCGCTCGACAACCACTACTCTTATCCAAGAGAAAAACAAAATTATTGACTATCTAACACTCAGTGCGAAAACTGCAGTAAAAGACTATATGTCTCATTATCCAAAGATTAACCTTCTAAAGCATTACGAACAGGTTCTCGAAAAGTTGCCTTTCCTGACACTTGAGTATGATGAGAACTTTAATCTAAGTGCATTAGAGGCCCTTTGCTATTCTACTACGGAGTTCCTTAAAATAAAGAAGGTTGAATTGGAAGATCTCGCAGCCCTAGCCTACCTGAAATATAGACTTATTGGGTACAGAGATAAATTCGAGATAAAGCATGTATTTATCGATGAAGCCCAAGATTTAAGTGTATTCCAAATCTATGTTATCCGAAAAATTCTCAATACTGAAATGTTTACACTGTTTGGGGACTTAGCTCAGGGCATCCACTCCTACCGAGGACTCAAGCGTTGGGGTCAGGTAAGCGAGGGGGTATTCCCAGATTTCAAGTGTCAATTTCTCACCCTAGAGCAAAGTTACCGGACAACCATAGAAATAATGGAACAAGCGAACTCTATTATTAAGCAGCTCAAGACTTCAGAACTTGTTCTGGCGAAACCCGTCCTTCGACATGGTGCCCCTCCTCAAGAATACACCTTCGATACCCTCCCTAAAATGATTAAAACCCTGGAAAAGGAAATCGAAATGCTCCAAGAGCAAGGCTATCAATCCATTGCTTTGATTGGTAAAACCCTGGAGGAGTGCAAACTTCTTAAGAAGCATATGAGCATCGCTTGTGGAATACTCCAAGGAGACGAAACCCTATACGAAGGGAAAATACTTCTAGTCCCCTCCTACGTCGCGAAGGGACTCGAATTCGATGCAGTATTCATCTTTAATTTGTACGAAAATTACTCGAAAGAGGAGTTCGACCTAAAACTCCTTTATGTAGCAATGACCCGCGCACGACATCGCCTATATCGATTAAGCTTAAGGAATCAAGATAAGCCAACGCCTGTAGATACTAGCAGTAGAACAAAGGGAGAAGTGTTCAGTTAAGAACTCTTCTCCCTTTTTAATAATGAAGCATTTACCTGATTGAACTTCACAAATACTTTTGTTCCTGTAGGATTGGATTGAAAATCGATAGTTGCTTTGTGACGTGCAGCGATACTATAACATATGGCCATGCCAAGGCCTGTCCCATTTTCTTTTGTCGTAAAGAAGGGAGTTCCAATCTTCTCCCTGATTTCAATAGGAATTCCACAGCCTTGGTCTTCGACCATCAGAACTATTTTTCCATATTTCATATAGGTTGAAATCGTGAGTCTTCCCCCCGCTGACATTGCTTCTAAGCCATTACGCGTAAGATTTAAAATCAACTGCCTAAGCTCTTTCTCATCGACATAGGAATCAGAAATATCCCCTAGCTTGATATCTACTCGCTTATCTTCCGTATTTGCGTGTGCATAAATGAGTGGATAGAGAACATTGATAATCGTGTTAATATTGACGACTTTAAAATCGACAATACGATCTCGGCTAAGCGACAAAAACTCCGTAATAATTTGATTTGCCCGATCTAACTCATCTATCATGAGCTGGAAAGTTTCTCTGTTCGCAGAATTCTCCTCTCTCGCCGAGAAAATCTGCAGAAATCCACGAACTGTAGTCATCGGATTTCGTATCTCATGCCCTATCCCTGCAGCCATTTCTCCGATTAGATTAAGCCGTTCAAGGCGTTCCATCTCTTTTTCAATATACTTTTTATCGGTAATGTCTTGGATAACCATGAGAATGCAGGTCTGATTTTCTATTTGAACTACTTCTGCCGAAAGAAGTCCTATCCTCTTATTTCCCGATTTAGTGTTTATTCTTACTTCACAGTTAAGAACTGCACCTGCTTCTCTAAAATTCTTATGAATCGTTTCTAGATCCAATCCGTCCATTAAAGAAGCGAAATTAAATAAGTGCTTATCTTTTATTTCGTTTCGGCTATACCCTAAAGTCTCTGTGAAGGTGTCATTAACATCAAGAATACGCATCTTTTCCATAGTTAAAATTAACATAAGAGAGGGACTCGCCTTAAACGCCTTAGCAAATAGTGTCTCAGACGATTGACGAGCATGCTCTGACCTTTTACGTTCTAGAGCACTAAAAATCACTTCACCGACCACTCTCATGAGGCGCATATCCTCTTCGGAAAAGCTATTGTTTACCTTACCATTAGAAACTCCTAAAAAACCAACGAGCTGATCAGACTGGGTGATGGGAATATTAATGAGCGTTTGAGCGCCCAGATTCTCAAATACTTCCCTTAACTCATTGGCATTTAGAGATTGATTGGAAATCTCTTCATAATAAAAATTCCCCTTTTTACACATTCTGCTATACCACCTAGGAAAAGCTTCGACACTTTGTTCCACGGTAGCAAAGGGTTTAATTCCTGATGGATTCCATTCCATAATCTTCTTATATTTTTTTCCATTATCATAGAACTGGACTATAAAAATCCGGTCATCCCCTGAAAATTGACCAATAGTCTCTAAGGCTTGTGTAATTTCTTGATCAATCTTATCCAAGGCAATATTAATAAACCTTGTCGATATGGTAGTAACGAGTCTCTCGAATTCAATACGGCGACTTAGTTTCTCTTCAGCTAACTTTCGCGCACTATTATCTTGGATTTGCGCAATCTGGTAGATTGGTTCGCCAGTTTCATCGCGGACAGCTGAGATGCTGGCTAGTCCCCATTTAATTTCACCTGATTTATGTATATACCGTTTTTCTACATGAAAGCTAGCAATTTCCCCTCGCTGGAGTTTCTTTAATTCCTCTATTCCGACGGTCAAATCCTCTGGAAAAGTGATATCCTTGAAACCCATTGTGAAAAACTCGCTAGGTTCATAGCCATAGAATTCACAAAAGTATTTGTTCACCTTAAGATAGCGGCCATCCAATGTTGTAATGGCCATCCCAATCGCAGCGTAATCGAAAACATTTTTATAATCATCCAGTAACTCAAAAGGCACTTATAGTCTGCCTCCTCTCTAGTAGGGCCATTCGAATCATCAACACGGCTATTATTGCATTGTATATACTTAAAGTACATCATTTAGCGAGACTTTTCACTATTTTTCTTACACTTTCTGATAATTAGAATAAATAAAGAAAGCGAGAACTAATCCATTTTGGATAATCCTCGCTTCTACACTGGATATGATGTTTGGATTCCTTCTGACTATTGAGCAATAGAGATATACCTAGCACACTATTTATGACGTTGTGCAAGTTTCCAGCTTTCAGAGCTTACTTTACAAAAGTTCGTTAGCTTGCCGATTTCCGAGATTTCTATTTCTACTTTATCATTCACATCTAAGGATGAACCATAGCCACCGGGTGTACCGGTTAAAATGACATCTCCCGGTAACAAAGTTGTAATGTGAGAAATGAAGCTTACAAGGTATTCAATACCAAAGATTAAATCAGCGGTAGTTCCTTTTTGTTTTTGTTGGCCATTTACAGAAGAAGTAATCGTCAAATTATGGGCATCAATCCCACTGGCTATCCAGGGTCCCAAAGGAAGAAACGTATCGAAGGACTTCGAGCGACCCCAAAGTATGTCGGCCTTCTGCAGGTCCTTTGCAGTTACATCATTGGCGATTGTATATCCCCAGATATATTCATGAGCTTCATCCTCAGAGACAAGATGTGCCTTTTTCCCTATTACAATGGCTAGCTCTGCCTCAAAGGCCAAGTCCTCTGTCATTGGCCATTTGATAATATTATCGCCTGGGTTTGAGATGCTTGTCGAAGGCTTTATGAACAAAAGGGGCTCTTCTGGCCATTTAGCTCCCGGCTCAAGGATCGTGTCTTTATAATTAAGACCAACACAGACTGCTTTCGTAGGGTTACAAGGGGCTAATAGCTTAAGTGAGGAAAGTTCATGTTCTATTCCGGATTCTTTAAAATTCGGAAACTCCTCACCTATTAGTTCTGTAACCATTTCTCCTTTGACCAATCCAAAGCAGATATTATTTCCATTATTAAAACGAACGTACCGTTCCAACGGCCTACCCCCAAACACTGAATAGAGTGAGTTACAGAGAATGCCCCCGAGTAACGCCTATTCCAGATTCAATTTTATAACTTATTTTGCCTCGAACAATCTGCCCCAGCCCTTAACAAGGCTAGGATCAATTCCCACCATTTTAAGAGTTTTCCACACCGTTACAGCGGTGCTATCGTAAATAGTGATGCCATAATCTCTTTCAAGTTGTTCGATTTGCCAAGTGGATCTTAAATTGGTGCAAATGATGCTGGTTCCGTCAGCAGGATCTACGCTAACTTCTTTGCACATTTGATCGATTTGCTCAGGGGTTACTAAACTAAAGGAACGGTTTACTGTTTGATTTAAACCACGAGAATTGATTACTTTGTAGCCACACTTTTCTTCAAATTGCTTAATAATTAGTTCATCGATTGAAGGGATATAAGGAGTAACTGTATGAAGGGTCTTTACACCGTTTTCCTCGAAAGCATCTAGCATTGCTAGCATGGATGTTGTAGCCGGGATTCCAGTAGCTTCCGTGATTTTTTCACATACCATTCTATCAAATTCGAAGCCGGTCCAACCTCCTGAGGTACCATTCCAGGCTATTGCATCAACATCTGCATGTGCAAGGAATTCTGACGCACGAAGAAATGGATCGAGATCGAACTGCGATAAGGCATCTTTTTCTAAAGAGATTTTTGTTACCTCAAGACGAGAATAGTGCATCGTTACGACGTTTTCTAAACCCGAAACCATTCTTGAACAAATAGGCTCAAGAGCGGTGTTTGAAGAGGGTGTCAACATTCCAATCTTCTTTTGTTCCGTTGGATCAAACATTGTTTTTTGCATATACAAAGAATCCTCCATTCTGGTAATTCTTCCACCCTGAAAGTAACGTTATCTGCGACTTGATAGACTCTACTTGTCCGCAAGTCATAACCAAAGTTCTTCTGCTGAGCCTCAGAAAGACATGAGTAATCTATTCCTGCATAATCGAGGTTAAAGGATTCTAGCAAAATTCTGCTAGAACCCTTTTATAACATCAGCGTGTGCGGTTTAAGACAGCAGTCAAAGCTGGCGTTAACCCCTTGTTAGGTTTTACAGGAGGTTGAGCAAAACTACCTTTTACAGCAATGCCAGGATTTAGAGCTATAAGCGACTCACAATGGCGCACAGCACTTGACACGCCGTCCACTACGGGTACCGGCAATTGCCCTTCAAGGCTACGGGCAAGCCCAGCTAGAGGAGCTCCCGCTAGAATAATGACATCAGCGCCATCCTTTTCAACTGCCTCAATCGCTAACTCCTTTAATCGCTCAGCATGATCTTCCTGGACAGTGCCAATATTACGCAGCGTATCGTTCAAAGATCGGATGCTCGCAAGACGAGTCGTTAGATGACTACGCTCGACGGTTTCTAGGTACCATGCCTTAATCCTTGAGGAAATAGCAATAATCGAGAAGCGCTGACCTAAAAGACAGGCCGACGCGAGAGCTGCTTCCGTCATCCCCACTACAGGAACGTTGAGCATTTCTTTGATACCCAAGAGTCCGGGATCGCCAAAAGCGTCAATAATTACGCCGTCATATTCACCATGGCGTTCAGCCGCAACGCAAGCTGAAGCATATCCACCTATAAGTGCTTCCATACGAGTTTCGATATACTCTACTCCAAAAGGTGCCGTTGCGAACAACAATTCTGTTTCCGGAGAAGCTACACGTCTCGACTCTTGTGCAATAAGATTTGTAACGCTCTCTGAAATGTTTGGATTAATAACTAAAATTCGCATTACATTTCACTCTCCTTTCTTCTTCTAGAAGTCACACGTACACTCGGCCTGATACGGGTCAGACTTAAGCAACTCCGATTTTCTTTTCGTAGTTGATGAGTGAACCCGCGACAGCAAGAAGGATACCTGCTGCAACGAAAATCAAAAGACCAGCGTGGAACGATCCAGTGAATTTAACGATTAAACCGATGTAGATAGGAGTGATAACCCCAGCAATGTTTCCAGCAAAGTTCATACATCCGCCGAGTACACCGACATGGTGACGTTGCGCGATTGCTGCTGGAACACTCCAGAAGATACCAGCCCAACGCAAGAAGAACAAGGCAGTGGATAACAAACCAATCGCCATGGCTAAGGAACTTGCTGTTGTGAGTAAGTAGATAGAGGCTGAGGTTGCGAGACCTGCTATTGCAACGCAAGTTTTCATAACCGTGTTATATTTACCACCAGCTTGACGCCATTTGTCAACGAGTTGACCACCAATGAGCTCACCAATAAAGCCACATCCAAAGATGAGTAATGTGGAGAAACCTATAGTCTTAATATCGATGCCCTGAGTCTTAGCGAGGAAACTTGGTCCCCATGTTAACAGACCATAGAATACGGTGTTGAAGGAGAACCAGCCTAAGCACATACCCCAAAAGCTTTTGCTTGACAAGTATGTCGATGCTTTAAGCTTAGTCTTGGTTTCTTTTTGAGCTGCATCTTGTTCTTCAGCTAGATGGCCCTGGATATACTCACGTTCAGCCTGATTAACTCCCTTGTGGGTAGCTGGATTTCCCTTAAGGACATAATAACAGATAACTCCAAGAATAATGGTCAATGCACCGGCACCGATGAGCGCTCCGCGCCATCCACCAAACCAAGCCATGAAAGCGATGATGATTGGTCCACCGACTGCTGTTCCTAATGGAGCGCCACTATCGATGATTGTCGCTCCTCTAGCTCTTTCCTTACTTGGAAGCCAAACACCTTGCAATTTTGCTCCGGCAGGCATAATTGGAGCTTCTGTGACTCCGAGGAGAACCCGGAAGAACATAAGTGAGCCCGCGCTGTTTACAAACCCAGTACAAGCTTGAGCAATTCCCCAGCCCACCGCCGAGCCAAGTACTACTTTTGATGGGTTAACCCTATCAAGGAGAAAACCAGAAGGAATTTGCATTAGGGCATAACCCCAGAAGAATGAACTAAGAATAACTCCGACCAATGCGGGATCCATCCCTAAGTCCTTCTGGATCTCCGGCATGGCAATGGATAAAACCGCACGGTCAACGTAATTGATTGTAACAAGTACTAACATAGCAACAAAAACGAACCAACGTACGTTAGTCGGTTTAACGTTACTTAGCAGGGTGTTTTTTTGTCCATACTCTTGATTAGTTGCATTCGACATATTATTTCCCTCACTTCTTTCCTAATTATAATTGCGTGGGTTGGTTAATGTGAATGTGTCTGTACGAATCCTTAACCTTATTCAGTTTTCCTAGTAGGCTTCGCGCGAGTTAATATTTACATTTGAGTAATGGTACTAAGATCCTCCTTCTTTAAGATTTGTAAACAATATATTGTTTACTGTCGACAGTTTACTAATTGTTATATTCGTCATCATTTTTTAATATCCTGCATGCTTTTTGCTAAATTCAGAAAAAATTATTTCATTGGAATATTAAATTTAACTATGAAGAAATTTCGAATTTACACCGCTAGATATACTCATATAGTTCTATATATTCTCTTTCTGATTAAACAAAAAAGCGACTTAAATGTCGCTTTTATTTTTTCAACCTCATATCTACTGAGTACATTACTGTTTAGCCCTCTTTAGATAATTCCCTTTACCTAGGGTCCCTATAAATTTCCCCTGATGAACAATGCGTTCTCCACGGAGCAGTACGGTATCCACCTTCCCGTGGAGCTTTGCCCCTTCATAAGGGGTATAATCTGATTTTTGATATTGATTCTCCGCAGTAACAACTTGTTCTGCTTCTGGATCGAAAATAACAAGATCAGCATCACTTCCATGGGCAATAGTTCCCTTCTGCGGGTAGAGCCCAAAAATCTTCGCGGGATTGGTGGAGACTAATTCAACAAACCGCGATAAATCCAATCCTCTTTCCATCCCATAGTGGTAGATTAAACTAAAACGATGCTCAATTCCCGGTGCTCCGTTGGGTATCTTCCGGAAATCCTCTTTACCAAGTTGTTTGTGCGTCGAATAAGTGAATCCATTATGGTCTGAGGAGATAATATCGACTGTACCGTTTAATACCCCGTTCCACAAGCCTTCGAAGTTCTCTGGATTCCGAAGAGGAGGAGATAGGACATACTTAGCACTTTCATGACCTTCCAATTCATATTTTTCTTCAGACAGAAGCAAATAATGTGGACAACTTTCAGCGAAGACATAAATCCCTCTAACTTTCGCTTCTCGGACAAGTTCCAGCCCTTTCGCCGTACTGATATGGGCTATCAAGGTTGGGCAACCCGTGAGTTCAGATAAAATGATAGCTCGATTAATAGCCTCTACCTCTGTAGCTGCTGGGCGACTTTTAGCATGATAAACCGGAGAGATATTTCCTTGAGAAACGTACTGCTGCTGCAAGGTTGCAATAATTTCTTTATTCTCAGCATGAATAGCAGCTGTGCATCCTAGTTTTTTAAATTCACTCATAAAGCGGAAGAGATCTTTATCTGCCATCGCAATGTCGTTAGCCATAAATAGTTTAAACGAAGTGATTCCCTGCTCCACAAGAAGATTCAGCTCGTCGAAGGACTTGTCATTGGGTTGCGTAATAATGAGATGGAATCCATAGTCGATTGCTGATTGCTTTGCTCTCCCGGACCAACTATTTGCCGTCTCCACAAGAGAGAGGCCGTTTTCTTGGATCACGTAATCAAGTATTGTAGTGGTTCCTCCGACAGCCGCAGCAATAGAGTCTGTATCATAGCCAGCTGAAATACTTCCATCGTTACAAGGGACATCCATATGGATGTGAGCATCTATACCTCCAGGGAAGATATACTTCCCTGCAGCATCGATGATCTCATCACTATGGACCTTTAGATCTCTGCCTATGGCCTCAATCTTCCCCTCCTGAATAAAAATATCTCCGTGAAACTGGTCTGAAGCAGTTACTATATGACCATTTTTTATTAGCACGCTTTTCACAATTTCCTCACTCCGATTCTACATCTTGCTAGAAGTTGTTCTTAAGGTTATTTAAGGCCGCCTGATACTGTTGTGAATAATAATTCCAGTCATTTTCAATGTGTTTACGTATAACACTTTCTACGATATGAGCATCTTTCTCCTTAAGAGCTTTTACAATTTCCTTGTGCTCATCGAGAAAATCCCCCGGCCGAGAATACACTTTAAGTTCGGTATTCCTTGCCAAGATACTTAAAGATCGAATCTTATCGACGACTTCAATAAGCCTCCGATTCCCACTGATTCGGACAATTTGGTCATGAAACGCAGTATTCAATTCCACAACTCGCTCCGATTCCTTTTGTTTATAAGCCACTTCAGCCTCGTTCACCAGTTGCTCTAATTCAGCTATCTCTTCATCTCTAATCTTCAGCGCAGCTAGAAAACCGGCATACGGCTCAGAAGCAATCCGACATTGATAAATTTCTTCAATGTCTTCTACTTCCATAGGATTTACCACTGTACCATTTTCCATGGTAACGACTAGACCATCTTGCTCAAGCATGCGTAGAGCCTCTCTAACAGGACTACGACTGACGCTTAATTCTTGTGCTAATTTAGCCTCCAATAAACGTTCTCCGGGTCGAAACTTTCCTGTTAATATTGACTCTCTCAAAATCTGATAAACTTGTAAATGAAACGGCATATTCTTAATTACGCTAGCCAATAATCTCACCTCTCGTCGACGATATACTTATCATGCCCAACTATTCGACGCTTCAAGAAATAAAACCTTTAAAAGGAAATACTCGAGAACGCAAAAGGTCTTGTGTCGACCGTATACTTATTGGTAAGGTATTCGTTATATTTTATAAAAATCCTGCTAAAAAATCCCCTTGTAAAATAACTATGTGCATTTTTTGCAGGGACTGGTCGTAACTATTACGTTACTTTACGTTACGTTGCAGTATCGTCCAATACCTGGCCTCCTCTTTCACAAAAAATAAACCGACCCACCTGGGCCGGTTAGCATTCACTTATTGTGTTATTTACTAGTTAATTTAGATCAGATCGTTTTCCCGTTACGACATACTCAACTTCTTCAGCGATATTAGTGCAATAATCTCCCATGCGCTCGAGGAAGCGTCCTACGAAAATAAGGTGAGTTGCCTGATTAATAGTTCTAGGATCTTCCATCATGAAAACGAGCAATTCCCGGAAGACCTGATTATAGAGGTGATCGACATCATCATCCATCTTCGCCATTACTCGGGCAGCTTCAGCATCCTCTGCCTTACTTGCCTCAATACCTTTTATCACCATTGAACGTACGATTTCAGCCATTCTCGGGAGATCGACCAAGGGCTTAAGCAACCCTTCATTTCCTGTACGAATAGTATGTTTCGCGATATCAACAGCTAAATCACCTATCCGTTCAAGATTAATTGAGATTTTGAAGGCTGCAACAATTTTGCGCAAATCCTTAGCAAAGGGCTGTTGTGTTGCGATGAGAAGCATACAGTTCTCTTCAAGCTCTGACTGGAGTTCATTGATGTACAAATCTCCTGTAACAACTTGATTGGCAAGTTCTAAATCTTGCTTGGACAATGAGTTTATAGCATCATCAATACGAGCATTGACCAAAGTACCTAATTGCATTACTTTTCCATTCAATTCCTCTAAAGACTTATCAAACAAGTGCCGCGTAGTCACTGAAATGCCCCCTTTTATTAACCGAAGCGCCCTGAAATATAATCCTCAGTCCGCTGATCTGCCGGCCGAGTAAACAGCACCCCTGTCTCATCCGCTTCTACCAATTCTCCGCTCAGGAAAAAGGCAGTCTGATCAGAAACCCTTGAAGCTTGATGCATATTATGCGTTACGATAACAATTGTATACTTATCTTTAAGCTCTGTAATGAGTTCCTCAATTTTCATGGTAGAAATAGGGTCAAGCGCAGAGGTTGGTTCGTCCATAAGCAGTACTTCGGGTTCAACTGCCAAGAGTCGAGCAATACAAAGTCGTTGTTGTTGTCCTCCGGACAAGCCTAGAGCACTCTTATGCAAGCGATCCTTGACCTCGTCCCACAAAACAGCGCCTCGCAAACTTGCTTCGACAATCTCATCCAGCTTAGACTTCTTCGTCTCTCCATGAATTCTCGGACCATAGATAACATTTTCATAGACCGATTTCGGAAAAGGATTAGGGCGCTGAAATACCATGCCAACTCGTTTCCTTAGCAGAACAACATCATTTTCAGGAGTATAGATATCTTCACCATCGATACTAATTTTACCTAAGATTTTAACATTCGGCAATAAATCATGCATTCGATTCAGGCTTCTTAGGAAAGTAGATTTCCCACAGCCTGACGGGCCGATTAGAGCTGTAACACTTTTTTCAGGCATTTTTAGGTCAATATTTTTTAAAGCCTGAACTTCGCCGTAGAACAGGTCTAAGTTTTCCACAACGATCTTATCCCTCATGGCTAATCTCCTTTATTAGTTTTTACCTACGAGTCTTTTTTGCAGCCAATGACTTGGCAAAGCGAGTAAAAGGTTAAAGATGAGCACCATTATTATTAACAAAGCTGCCGTACCATCGGCAATGGCATCTGCATTCGTACCGGGCAAGGGATTAGACTTTACAGCAAAAAGGTGCACCGCTAAAGTCTCTCCAGCTGCCATTGGATCGGTATCAAAAAGATATCGAGATACATTCATTCCAGCAGTATAAATCAAAATCGCCGTCTCACCCAGTGCACGCCCAGCGACAAGGGTAATCCCCGTAATAAGTCCTGGCAGAGCAGTAGGGAGAACGACTTTACGCAAAGTTTGCCACATGGTTGCCCCGAGGGCAAGACTAGCCTCTCGATAACTTAAGGGGACAGCAGTTAAGGACTGCTCTGTGGTTCGAACAAGTATCGGTAGATTAAGTAAGGCTAAAGTTGCAGCTCCTCCAAGGATTGTAAACCCTAGACCCAGCATATTTACAAAGATAATCATTCCGAATAAGCCAAAGACAATCGAGGGGACGGAAGCTAAACACTCTACACTCAAACGAATTAAATCTGTAAATCTATTCTTCGGTGCGTATTCCGCAAGGTAAATCCCCGCTCCTAAACCAATCGGCAAGGAGATAATTAAGGATAAGAAAAGAATATAAAATGAGTTAAAAAGTTGAGCTCCCACTCCATCCGGTCCTGTAATAAATTCTAGATTTAAATAAGGTAGCCCTCGTCCAAGAATATAGACTAAAAACCAAATCAGCAGTGCGATAATCGCGAAGGCTGATAACCAGAGTACTCCCGTAGCCAAGCGATCCATACGTTTTGCACTCACTGGGCAGCCCCCTTTCTAGCGACCGAACGAACTAAAATGATAAGTACAAGAGAAATAACAAGTAGAATAAGGGACATCATAAACAAGGCATTATTCCAGGTGGAGCCAAACGGCGTATTTCCCATTTCCATTACAATGTTACTTGTGAGGGTGGAAGTTGGGCTGACCAACGAATCTGGAAAGCGGGGGGAATTCCCGATAACCATTTGGACTGCCATAGTTTCCCCAATAGCACGAGCCATACCCAAAATCATGGCTGTAAGGATTCCTGGACCGGCAGCAGGGATAAGGACTCGCCATATTGTTTGCCACCGCGTAGCACCCAACGCCAGAGAAGCTTCTTCATAGGTGTCTGGCAAGGCTCTTAAAGTATCTTCAGTAATACTGATAATAGTAGGTAAAATCATGATCGATAGGACAACGCCGCTCGCTAAAAGCCCAAACCCCGTAGTGGAGCCTGTCGTCTTACGTATAATGTCCACGATGACTGTAATTCCAACATAACCGTAAACGACAGAGGGAATTCCAGCAAATAACTCGGTGGCCGGTCTCATGATACTCCGAATCCCAGGCGGTGCGATTTTAGCAAGAAATATAGCTCCTGCTAATCCCAAGGGGCCCCCAATCAGAATCGCAATCAAAGTCGTAGCTAGAGACCCCGTAATAAAGGTCAATGCCCCGAACTTCCCATTATCAGGGCTCCACTGGGTGCTCGTAAAGAATTCTATAAAGCTTGCTTCATGAAAGGTCGCTAAACCCTGATTCCCTACGAACCATAAAATAGATACGATAACCACAGAAACAAGTACGGCGCTTGCGACAAAAAGATACCGCATGAGTCGATCATTAAAGTGAACTAGAGAGCTCTTGCGAGGCAATAACGCCACCTCCATTGGATTTCCAGCATATCGTCCTGGGACATGCAGTGTTTACTTTACTTTAACTTATCACTGTTAATTCACGATTAAACAAATGTTAAGGTTTTGTAAAGAAAATTCACTTGGTCAAGTAGATTTAAAAATAAATTCAAAAATAACTTGGGGGTGAAGGATTTAAGTCCTTCACCCCCTTAGTCTTTACCAAGAATTATTTTTTCATTTTGCTTACAGGTAAGAACCCAGCTTTTTCTACATAATTATTTTGGAAATCAGCGCTTAGAATATAGTCGATTAAAGCTTTAGCTGTGCCTGTAGCCTCACCTTTGGTGAACATATGCTCGTAAGCATAGATTGGATATTGACCACTGACTACGGCGTCAGCACTGTAGGCAACTCCATTGAGTTTCAGGGCTTTAACCGTATCCTTCAAGTAAGCAGCATCGATGTAACCGATGGATCCTGGAGTTTGCGCAACACCTGTAAGAAGGTTACCGGTGGAATCTTGAGCGGTTGCTGCATCCGTGAAGTCAACCCCGTCCATTACAGTTTTCACGATGGTTGCACGGGAACCGGAAGACTTCGCACGGCCAATGATGGCAATCTTTTGATCCTTACCACCAACGTCTTTCCAGTTTGTAATTTTACCGGTAAAGATATCTTTCATTTGAGCTTTTGTCAAAGAATCTACAGTTACGTCTTTGTTCACGATGATTAAGAAAGGAGCTACAGCAACTAGATGGTCGACTAAGCCTTTATCTTTTAGCTCATCAGTCACGTCAACGTCAGAGTTTCCAATATCCACAGCGCCGGTTGCAGCATTGTTTAGGCCTGTAAAGGATCCGCCACCACTAATATTGACCTGAACTCCGTTATTCTTCTTCATGAATTCATCGGCAGCAGCCTTAACTAGCGGTTGCAGTGCAGTCGATCCAGCAGCAGTGATTGTTTTTTTGTCAATTGTCGTGCCAGCTGGAGCTTTAGTACTATCCGTTGTTTTCGGTGCTGCACCTTGTGCACAACCTGTAAGTGCGAGTAAGGCGACAAGAGCTGTACTAATAAGAGTAATCTTAGATTTCGTTTTAAACATAATAATTTTTCCTCCTTAAATTTAGAACCATTTTTTACTTCCTTACTGACGGGAAGGACGTTGAATTCCTTCAACAGTTGCATTATATACAACCTTTGTAAATCTACAATGAATCCATCGTAAAGGATTTGTTAATTTTTCATTTGACTTGATGCAAATCGATAACCGATTCCTCGTACGGACTCAATGATTGGACCCAACGTTTTTAGCTTACTTCTTAAGTTACTAATATGGACATCCACTGTTCGTGTATCTCCGCTTGCTTGATACCCCCATACCTTCTGTAAGAGATACTCTCGACTAAATACTTGATTCGGACGAGTTAAGAAGATGTGAAGAAGATCAAACTCCTTCCCAGTTAGGGGTATATTCTCACCGTCGAGTGTAGCAAGATAATTTTCGGGCCAAATTTCCAGTTCACCCCAAACAATAGATACCGGTTTAGGTGGAGCAGCATTACGCTTTTCTTCCCTGAATCGGGCTTTTACCCGTGCTACGAGTTCACGAGGACTAAAAGGCTTTGTGACATAATCATCCGCCCCAAGTTCTAATCCAATCACTGTATCAGCGACCTCATCTCGTGCACTTAGCATTATTATCGGTATATTTGTAGTCTCTTTATTCGCCCGAATTGCTTTGCACACTTCATAACCATCAATTTCAGGCAACATGACATCTAGTAGAATTAAATCCGGCATTTCCGAGCTTACCCTCTCTAACCCGCTTTTCCCATCCCCTGCGACTTTAACTACATATCCTTCTCGTTCTAGATTAAAGGTAACGAGCTCTTGAATTAGAAGATCATCTTCAATAAGCAATATCTTTGACATAGATTATCCACCTGACCCTCCAGTGCAATCTGTTCCTATTATGATTCGAGCACCTTTATCATAACGACTTGTTGTTAACGCATTATGAAGATTAGGTTAAGTTAATGTAAAAACATAATTTATTTAGTCCAGAAATCAAAATATTAATGAAACGATTAAATTTCGCTCAGGACTCGTTCAATGTAAGCTAGCATGGTCGTAGTGTTGATTATCTGTTGTATGGTACCTTAAAAGAAGCCTTTTTACTCAACAAATCCGAACCCGACCTATTAAGAAGCCTTGGTCCGATACAAGTACGAACCAAGGCTTCTTATAACTACATTTTTCTATTGCAATGCCTACTTAACCGTGGGCAGTTAACACTTCTCCACTATCGACCGTTTTAAAAGTCACTGAGCAAATCTCCCTTTTCATTAAAGACCATCGGTTGGGGATTCCCCACTATTTCTAATCTTGGATCCGACTGTGCTTGATCAAGGAGATGCTCGGAAATAAGAATTTCATCTAATTTTAGAGTATTCTTGATCCTAACTATTCTTATCTTGTTATAATCCACATCATAACACGTCTGAATAGCAGTCTTAATGGCAAGCTCATCGTTCTGCATAACCATCGGGATTCTAGATGCCTCCGGAAGTCTTGAGGTCACGGGATTGGGATAGGTTTTATTATAATCAATTTTCTCAAACACGCGTCTAGTGCACATATCCGCCAGTCCCAAGCCATGGAAATTTCCATGCGTTTCATCGGTTAGATCTCTAACCACAATCCTTTGGACAGAAGGCTCAAATTGTATGGCTGGCGTCGGGAATCTCTGAATGATGTTTGGATCCATACCCAGTCCACTGATGTTCTTACCAATTTTGTCAACGATGAGAACATCATATTTAGGAAACAGGATTTGAGGCATATTTGTCCTAGCCTCATTCAGGAGCTCAGGCTCTCTTTTCATGATTTCTTCCTTTGGTAGGGCCACAATCTTACAGGTCTCGTCAAAAGCATTTTCAAGGATGCCCAAGGCAAAAACTACATTTGTTTTCTCTATTGCCGTTCGGGCAATGCCTGCAATTCGTTGGGACATTTTCCCGGGGCCTCCAGAATGACAAGCCTCGGCTCCCTTTTGTTTACCCAGCCCAATCGCAATCATTTTAGCCAAGCCGCTTTCGTATTCTCCACGGAAGGAAGTATGGGGCTTCACTCGACCAACTACTACTGTAGCGTCGGCCTCTGCGGCATACATATCGAAGTAGACAGGCGTTCCTTCGGCTGACACGCCCACTTGTACGACATTCATAGTAGCCTTAATAGGTGCATCCACCGATTCCTCACTAATACCCAATGCATGGAGCATTTCTACTTGCCCCTCGGCCGTTGCCCCGCCATGGCTCCCCATTGCCGGTATAATGAAGGGCTCAGCGCCTAACGCTTTGAGATTGGCCACAACTTCCCGAAGTATAGTGGCAATGTTTGCAATTCCTCTGCTTCCGGCTGTGACCGCGATCTTATCACCGCTTTTTATGAGACCACGAATTTCCTGCCGTTGCATTTCTAAGCGTACCGCTTCCGCAATATCATCGAGTTTAGGCCTGGGAAATTTCTGAATTACTCTAACCATTTTTGGAATTTGTACATGTGAAAGTAACTGTTCAATGCTCATTTATGTTTACTCCTCATAGCTATAAATCAATTATCCTCATCCTGAAGTTGACTTAAAGCTCCCTTATTCTTTTCTTAATAATTTTAAAGTAAAGTAACTATTATGTAAATTGAAAGTAATTGATTTAACCTATTCCAAATATCGATATATGAAAACATAAATAGCCATAACTTTGGCGGTATAAACTACCAAGTCGTGGCTATTTAATCGGTATAATACTTATTTGAAAAAACATATTTAAATTGTAAGTCTATAACATTTACCGCGTAGCCTTTTCCAATCGTTCAGCCACATCTTCCCAATTTACAAGGTTCCACCATGCTTCTACCCAAGCTGCCCGTTTGTTCTGGAATTTAAGGTAATAGGCATGCTCCCAAACATCAACCGTCAAAAGAGGGGCAACCCCCCACTGAGTTAGATTTTGATGCTTCTCTGCCTGAAGAATTTCGAGCTTCTTGAATTCTTGATTCCAGACAAGCACTGCCCACCCTGAGCCTTCGACAGCGACAGCCGCCGCAGAGAATTGCTTCTTAAACCCCTCAAAAGAACCAAAATATTGGTTTATCCGATCAGCGAGTGTACCTGAGGGTGCGCCTCCTCCCTTGGGACTCATATTCAGCCAGAACAAGGAATGGAGCAAATGACCTGAACCATGAAAAGCAAGCTCTCTTTCCCAGTGTTTAATGAGGGCAAAATCTCCTTTTTCCCGTGCTTCAGCAAGCTTAGCTTCAGCAGTATTCAAGCCATCGACATAGGTCTTATGGTGGGCATCATGATGGAGCCTCACAGTTGCTTCATCGTAGTGTGGTTCCAAAGTATTATAAGCATAGGGTAACTCAGGAAGTTGATGTGGCATCTTGTTTCCTCCTCTTCTTATCCGGAAATTTGATTTCATTCTTAGACGTCATGAGAAACGCCCCTGATGAATTGTACCTATAATGAGCTATATGATACTATGATAGAAACTGTTAACTATTATCTGCATTCTTGCTGGTAATATGAGCTCAATACATATATTTAGGTAATATTTAGGTAATTGATGGAGTTATGTAATATTTTTGCTAGTAATACTCTAGTTCAAATTGTATTATAATATGTATAGGAAAAAATGATCGATTTTTGTAATTGCATAACTGCTAATCAGAGAACACTGCGAATAATTTTTTTGTTTTAAGGGAAAGTACCTTTAATATACTATTATGAAAAAAGAGGACTTATTATTAAGCAATGCGGAGGAAATTAGATGGAAGTTAAGCCACTTAAAAAGCTAAAACTCTATGGGTTCAACAATCTTACCAAAACCCTAAGTTTTAATATGTATGATATATGTTATGCTAAGACGCCAGAGCATCGAGATGCCTATATTCAGTATATCGATGAGGAATATAATGCGGAAAGGCTCACAGGAATCGTAACCGAGGTAGCACGAATCATCGGGGCTAATATTCTTAATGTTGCCAAACAAGATTACGATCCTCAAGGTGCGAGCGTCACGATGCTAATTGCAGAAGAGCACCTAGAACCCGAGGGACATCCGGATAATGACCCTTTTAGTCCACTCGCCACAGACTCTGAAAAAGCTCTTCCTGAGGCCGTAGTCGCCCATCTCGATAAGAGTCATATCACCGTGCATACCTATCCTGAAAGTCATCCTCACGGTGGGATAAGTACATTTCGTGCGGATATTGATGTCTCAACCTGTGGTCAAATCTCTCCCCTCAAGGCACTTAACTATCTCATGTCAAGCTTTCAAGCAGATATTGTCATCGCAGACTATCGAGTTCGGGGCTTCACACGAGATATAGACGGCAAAAAAATCTTTATCGACCATAAAATTAATTCCATCCAAAATTATGTTGACCGGAAATTCCGAGATCTCTATCAGATGATTGACGTTACAGTCTACCAGGAAAACATCTTCCATACCAAAATGCTTCTGAAGGATTTTGATTTGGATAACTATCTCTTCGGCACTGCCAAAAAAGAGCTCTCAGTGAACGATAAGAGGAAAACAAAACAGCGCCTCAAAAAGGAGATGTCCGAAATCTTCTACGGTAAAAATATGCCGAAGATATAATTCCGCTTCGACAATTTAAGTGAAGTGAAAGCATCCACTTACCCTTTGCTGGGCACTCAGTAGACATGGGCAAATAAAGGATAGCTCCCTATTATACTTTCCGATATAGAGAATATATAAAGAGGAATATCCTGCGTCCCTAAAATAAGGGAAGTAGGACATTCCTCTTTTATTTAGTACATTACCGACGGGCTAGCCGAGCGCTGCAAATCGACTTTTCCAGCAGCCATCGAAATGTCCATTTCAACCGTTGTTTTTGCGCTATCATAATTTGGGCTGACCCACTCTTTATTGCTTAATAATAACCCATCTCCCGTAAAGTTTGTATTACTTGCAATCCCACTTAAATGAATCTTTAACCCTACGCTTTCCGGAACGACAAGAGTAATCTTCGAGGCTCCAGTACTTAGGTCTACTTTCGTATGAACACCTGTATCCCCAAATCTTACCTCAACATCACTTGCGCCCGTGCTCATATCAAGGCTTTTTATGCGCAATTGACTAAAATCCAGTGTTCCACTCACCGCTCCAGCATTCAAATCGACATTGTATTCCACTTGATCCGAAAGCTTGAGATCTAGTAGACTATCTCCTGAATTTGGTTTCTTTTCTGAGTTGAATTTGATTTTGGTGTTATCTCCATTCCGAACCTGTGAGAACTCTGGTGCACCGTAATTGAAGCGATTGTTCCAATGATACGTTCCCGTAAGAATCGCGGATTGACCTGCCCCCGCTTTCACGCCATTAACATTAACCTGGGCTCCACCCAAGTTCAGATCAAGCTCGGAAGTTTTTACCCCACTTTCCAGGGGAGCAGCAAGCTCCATCACCGTGCCAGCGCCCTCTTGCATAGGAATCCTTTTAAAATCATTTCCCAAATGAGGTACTCCTTGAACGAAAGAATACCCAACGAGTGAAAGCAGGAACACGACCAAAACAGCGCTGAAAGGAACGCGTTTATTGAAAAATAGGGCAATCCCCGCAACAATCAATAGCAAAGGCCAAAGATTGACGACATTCATCCAGAAACCCCAGGGTAAAAATCCATAGATATTTAGGAAAAACACAAGACCCAGTATGATTAAGAAAAGGCCTCGAAAGACTGAATCCACGACTTGGCGCATCTTAATTCCTCCTCCAAATTATTCCCACTCCGACAAGGATAAGAATCAGTGGCCACATTCTTCCCCAGTCAAAGAAATACGGAAACCACTGGTCCATAAGAAAAAGCAAGCCAAAAATGACTAACCCGATACCCACATACCGCTTTCTCCGCTCTGGATTCACACCCTTTAAATCCTGAGCAAAGCTTTGTGCCGAATTTCGAATATCCTGTACGCTTTCTTTCATCTCGTCTGCCACATCTCCCGAGCCTCGAAAAGGAACTCCAACCTGGTACGCTGGATTCTTGGGAATAATCACCCAAGCAATGATATAAATGGGAAAACCAATTCCGCCAAGGAAAAAAGAAATCAACGCTAAAAGTCGAATTAAAGTCGAATCGATATCAAAGTACTCCGCAAGTCCCCCACAAACTCCTCCAAGCTTCTTATCAATCCCCGAACGATATAACCTATCTGTCATTATTTGTCCCTCCAAAAATATTGTGTGTTTTTAGTTTTACACTCTTAATACGATTAAGAAGAAAGAGAAGTTTCACCTCCCAAGAAAATTTCTTGTAAACAGGGGGACGGTTCTGTTGATTCCAAAAATAGAATCAACAGAACCGTCCCCCTGCTTACTCCTGCTTACTCTTAAAAAGGTTATCCCAAGTTTTTGACGAATGTCTCTGGTACAATAGAGTAAGAACAGAATCAAAGGGACGGTTCTCCTGTTTCTAGCTTCCGTATAATTGCTTTTTAGAAGCTTTAGCGAGTTACTTGCACCTCATTCTATAATGAGATCACCAGAACCGTCCCCCTGATCTCAAAAAGGAGGCAACCCTTCACATGCGCTTTCTTCATACCTCAGACTGGCATCTAGGCCGGATTTTTCACGGGGTACACTTAACGAATGACCAAGCCCATCTATTGAACCAATTCCTAGAATGCGTTCAAGATACTCGGCCCGATGCCATCGTCCTTGCAGGAGATGTCTATGATCGAGCTGTTCCGCCGACAGAAGCGATTGAACTTTTAGATGATACTTTATCTAAGATAATCCTTGATTATCATGTGCCGATTATACTGATTGCGGGGAATCACGATAGCCCTGAACGCTTAGGGTTTGGCAACAAGCTATTAGCCCGTCAAGGACTTCATGTCGCAGGAACCCTCACCGGAGTACCTCAGCCGATTATCCTCGAGGATGAACATGGACCTGTTTACTTTCTGCCCTTTACATATGCAGAGCCCGCCCTCGTCCGTGAACGTTTAAAGGAGCCTGAGGCTTCTGACCATGACCAAGCCCTAGCATCCATGATCCGACAAGCCCTCCGCCAAGTTCCTGAGAACTCACGCAAGGTGGCTATTGCCCATGCCTTTATCGCCGGGGGATTAACCACGGATTCTGAGAGACCACTTTCCATTGGTGGAAGTGGGATGGTCAGCGCAAAGCTCTTTGAACCCTTTCAATATACGGCTCTCGGTCACTTGCATAATTCTCAAAAAGCAGGAGCGGAACATATCCGTTACCCAGGCTCCCTGATGAAATATTCCTTTGCCGAGGCTAACCAAACCAAAGGAATTAACCTTGTCGAAATCAACTCCCAGGGAGATGCACGCATCGAATCCCTTGCTCTTTCCCCGAAGCGTGATGTAAGGATTCTCGAAGGCTATTTTCAGGAAATTCTTAAAAGCTCTACTTCGCTCGGAAACCCGGAGGATTACCTGCAGATTGTTCTTAAGGACACAGATCCCATACTTGATGCCATGGGACAACTCCGTTCGGTCTTTCCGAATGTCCTGGCTATTGATCGACCCCATCTTTCCACAACTTCAGTCTTAAGCGGGCCTACAGCCGATCACCGTAAACTTACCGAAAAGCAACTTTTTTCCTCGTTCTTTGAGCAGATGACTGGACAAGCCCTCACCGAAGACCAAGATAGTGAATTCTCCGGGATACTTGAAGAAGTCTTCCGTGATATTCGGGAGGTGACCGCATGAGACCGCTTCGTCTGACGTTGTCCGCCTTCGGGCCTTACGCCGATCATCAAATCTTAGACTTTACAGAACTCGGGAGCCGCTCCTTTTTCCTCATTCATGGTCCTACGGGAGCTGGGAAGACTTCTATCCTCGATGGAATCTGCTTTGCTTTATACGGGGACGCTAGCGGGACAACAAGAAGTAGCAAGTCGATGCGTAGTGATTATGCGGATTTAAGCATTCCTACTGTCGTCGAATTCGAATTTAGCATTGGAAACGCACAGTATATCGTAAAGCGATGGCCAGAACAAGAACGGCCTCGTAAAAGAGGAACCGGAACGACGGTAGAACCGTCCAATGCTGAACTTTTTACCTTTAACTCGGAGGGAGAACCTGAACTTCTCAGCACAGGTTGGAGTGATGTAACAAAGAAGGTGGAGACTCTCCTCGGCTTCAAAAGTGAACAATTCCGACAAGTCGTCCTCCTTCCCCAAGGGGATTTTCGAAAGCTTCTCACCGCCACTTCAAGCGAGCGTCAGGAAATCATGCAAACTCTCTTCAAGACAGATATGTATCGGATTATCGAAGAGAAACTAAAGACGAAAGCCCAGGAACTCAAGAAACAGTATGATTCCTTGGCTCATGAACGCTCCATCCTCCTTCAGGAAGCAGCGGTTTCTTCCCTATCCGAGCTGGAGATAAGAATCACGGAGCGTAAATCTCAAACTCTGCAACTCAATACCCGAGTAGAAGAACTTAATACCAAGCTAAAAAATGTTCAGGATGCCCTTAACCAAGGACACCATATAGTCGAGCAATTTAAGGAGAGCGATGAGGCCCACAATAAGCTTGAGGAGCTCCTCGGAAAAACTCCTGTCGTCGGACAGTTCCGCAAAGACCTAGAAAAAGCGCTCGCAGCCTCCGTTTTAGTCGAAGCGGAGCAGACCCACCTTCGACTGCAACTTGATGTTCAAGAATACGAAAAAGCAGGGCAACAACACACCCAAGCATTAGGACTCGCTAAGAAACGCTTAGAAAGTGCTCAGCAAGTGCTCCGTGAACAGGAAGTTAAAGATTCAGAGCGCGAAGTCTCTGCAGCCGAGGTCCACCGTCTTCAGCAGTTAACCGACTCTGTACAGGCCCTTACCGCTGCGACCTTAGCTGCTGATGAAGCACAGCATGTTCTTCAACAAGCCCAAACCCATAAAACCAACACCAAAGCACAATTCGATCAAGTTAAAAACTTATCCCAAGAAAAAACTCTGGAATTTCAAACATTATCCCTCCTAGCAGCAGAGGCCGGACAGCGCCGCCTACTCTATGAGAACATGAGGCAAATCAATAGCAAACGTAAATCCCTGGAGGACTTTAATAAGAAGTTAGCTGAGGCTGAGCGGCACGCCCATGTCGCCGAGCGCCAGCTTGGAGAAGCCAACCAACAATTCACTTTGGGCAAGGAAGGTCTTTCCGCCCTTCAAGAAGCTTGGGCTAATGGCCAAGCCGGTCTCATGTCCACGAGCTTATCTCCTGGCAACCCCTGTCCCGTCTGTGGTTCGCTTCATCATCCTCAGCCTGCACTACTAGCGGATAAAACCCCTACTGAGCAGGAAATAAAACAAAAGCAACACGAGCTTGAGAAGATTGAAATTACCATGAGTAAAGCCCGTGAAAATTGGAATTCTCAGAGCAACGAAAGAGATCGTCTAGCTCAGCATGTACACTACTTAATCGAGGAGCTCGGCGATTATGCCACGACGGATCTCCTAAGCTTGGAAAAGAAATTATCCGAGGTTCAAGCCGCATATCAAGAGGCCTTACTCGCTGAAACACAGAGTAAAAACCTAAGCCTTCAACTCGAAGGGTATACCTCTGAGCTTCTCCGTCTTCAAAGTGAACTCCAAAAGGTAGAGGAGGATTGGCTCAAAGCAAACGATGCCTATACTAAGGCCCTCGGAATCGCTGAGGAGCGGCAGACTCAAGTTCCTCCTGAACTCAGAACTCCCACGGCTCTTGAAAAGGCTCTCCAGGGTGCCCTCGCCACTCAACTTCGTCTGAAGAATGAGTTTGAATCGGCACAGCAAACCTATCAAAAATCCACAGAAGAGCATACGAGAGTGCAGTCTGAATTAACAAACCTTCAGAATAACCTTGCCCTTACTCGCAATCGATTATCTGAGGCGAAAGGAGAATTTGCGAAGCGACTTCAAGCCGCTGGCTTCAACTCTATAGAGGAATATACCCATGCGAAATGGACTTCTGCTCGGATTAAAGAGGTTCAGGAACGGGTAAAGAACTTCGATTTGAGTCTAAGTGCCGCTACAGAACGAGCAGAACGTGCAAAGGAAAAGATTAATAACCTAGCCTTACCCGAACTTTCCTCTCTACAACAAGCGGTAGATTCTACTAAAACTGAGTATGACCAAGCTCTTCGCGAACAAGCTACCTTAACCCAGCGCTTAGAAGGTGAAAAGCATTGGTTCAGTCGCTTATCTGTACTTCATCAGCAAATGGACAGCCTCTCTTCACGTTACGCCGTAACTGGTCGATTATCTGAAGTCGCCAATGGCAACAATGAATACCGGTTGACCTTCCAGCGCTTTGTCCTCGGGGCGCTCCTCGATGATGTTGCACTCGCTGCCAACGAACGTCTCAAGACGATGAGCCGTGGACGCTATTTCTTACAGCGCACCATGGATCGTGCTCGTAAAAATATGGCTGGCGGACTTGATTTAGAAGTTTTTGATAACTATACCGGTTATGCCCGAGGAGTGGGTACCCTCTCGGGTGGGGAAACCTTCCTTGCTTCCCTTTCCCTAGCCTTAGGCTTAGTCGATGTGGTTCAATCTTATGCCGGAGGAATCCATCTCGACACTCTCTTTGTCGACGAGGGCTTCGGAACCCTTGACCCAGAATCTCTCGACTTCGCGATCAAAGCGCTCATCGATCTCCAACAAGGTGGGCGCCTCGTGGGTATTATCTCGCATGTACCTGAGCTTAAAGAGCGAATCGATGCCCGTCTCGAAGTCACTCCAACTTCCAAGGGAAGTGTCGCCTCGTTTAGAGTAGGGTAATTAAAGAGGGTGTGCAAAACTACTTTCCGAGCAGCCTACGGCACTGTATTATTAGCTCAAAAAAATGGCGCTAAGGTTTAATAATAAACCTTAGCGCCATTTAGCATATCCCTAGAAAATTTAAAGCGAGGCTACTTTAGACTTTCCCCAATCCGCTTACCCATCTCGACACATTGAGCAAGGGCTTCTTCATCAGGTACCCAGAGAAGGCGTATGCCATCATCTATAATTTCAAACCCACTTTTTTGAAGTTCCTCATTCAAGAGCTTCAACACCTCGCCGCTCCATCCATAGCTTCCAAAAGCAGCGGCCTTTTTATTTTTGAACTTCATACCCTTTATCTCTTCCAGGATTCCTCCGATCGAGGAAAGGTAGCCATTATTGACAGTCGGGGAACCCACAAGAACCGCTTTTGAACGGAAAACTTCTGCGATGATATCCGTCTTATCTGAACGTGCAGAATTGAAGAGTTTCACTGTGAGCTCTGGGTTTACCATACGGATACCAAACGCGATGGACTCGGCCATTTTTCGAGTAGCATTCCACATCGTATCGTAGATAATCGTTACTTGATTTTCTTGATAATTTTTGGTCCATTCAAGATATTGTGTAACGATTTGTAGTGGGTTATCTCTCCAAATCACTCCGTGGCTTGGGCATATCATTGAGATAGGCAAATCCATTTTAATAATCTCATTAACCTTCGCCTCAACTAGCTTACTGAACGGAGTCAAGATATTGGCATAGTATTTTAAGGCTTCATAATAAAGTTCTTCTCGATTAATCAAGTCATTATACATATGTTCAGAAGCGTAGTGCTGGCCAAATCCATCATTACTAAAGAGGATGTTGTCCCCGGTTAAGTACGAAAACATTGTATCAGGCCAATGAAGCATCCGAGCTTCGATAAAGACAATCTCTCTTTTGCCCAAATTCAAGCGGTCGCCCGTTTTAACCTCGACGAAATTCCAGTCCTTATGATGGTGCCCTTGAATAATCTTCTTCCCATTAGCGGTGCAATATATCGGAGTATTCGGGATCTCTTCCATTAGATAGGGCAAGGCCCCACTATGATCGATTTCCGAGTGGTTCATAATGATATAATCAATTTCATTCAGGTCAATTTCTTGTTTTAGCTTGGCGACGAACTCCTGCCCAAAGGGTTGCCATACGGTATCAATCAATACGGTTTTTTCGTCTCGCACCAAATAGGAATTATAAGAAGACCCCCGATGAGTAGAGTATTCCTCACCATGAAATTTACGAAGTTCCCAATCGATTTTCCCAACATAGGTAATGGTTTCGTTAATTTTAAAGGCCATATCAAATTCCTCCTTCATATATTTTCTATTTTATAAACACTTTAAATCATCTCATCCGTTTATGCAAGTACTCCTGGAAATAATTATCTTATCAATATGCCCCCCTCTTCAATCTTTAATTCCCCACTTTTTAAAGGCCATCTCTCCTAATTTTACCCCTAAGCTCTCCGCTACAACCTCACATTTCGCACGAAGGAGAAAGTAAGTGTTCTCTCCTGCTTTGCTCTCGGCTTCTAAGGACTCATAATTTGCTTGACCTTTACTGATAATTAGGTCAGCTTTATTAAGCGCAGTACAGAACTCCTCTGAACACGTTTTTATGACCGTTCCTAAAAATCCACTCCCGTTCGTGATCACGGTAGCTACATCTTTCATCTCTACGTATTCTGCGTCTTCCAAAGTTGCATCATTCAGAATGGGGCTATGCTTAACCACATAAGTGACTCTGACGCCTAAAGCCTTCAATTGCTCAGCAAGAAGTTTATCAAAAGCAATTTCTCCGCTGTTATCGCCGAGAATCATCACCTCTCGAGTCCCTTCTAATCTTGCCCTAAACGAAGAGTAGTCGTCATGAGCAAATTTCTTCCCCAGCGCCTCCTCGATACTCGCCTCGACATCGAAGTCCTTAAATATCCCTAGATCGATGATATTTCCTGCCACTGCGACTTGTAGTGCAGTATAAAGCGGATCTGAACTTTGCCTTACTCGTTCTCTCAGCTGGGGAAGAAGCTTTAAGGCCAATTCATTGGAATTTCTCTTCGCCTTTGCAAAAGGATCGCTCGTCCCCAGGAGTTCATTAACCTTCCAAAGAATTAGCGTTGAATTCTCTGCCGGAGTTCCCCGTGGATCAAGTTCCGGAATGAGTGGTAAAATCTCATGCAAAATTTGCATGGCTTTATCTTCCGAGACCTCTGTTTGTCCTAAAGTATTTCTCGCTTGCTTTAAATAACACGGAATGCAATCCAATACGACGTTCAAAACTGTTCTCCCTCCTGAAATTTGCCTTATAAAATTGCCTATCTGGTGAATTCTTAAGTCTTCATAATCGTGCTGTAATTGAACGGCATAACAGCCCTAGCTTAGTATAACTCTTTTTAGTATTTCATCCATGCGAGGAATCTATCTCTAAAAAAAATACCAACCCCTCTCTGAAAAATATCAGAACAGAAATCGGCATTCAATACTCGTTATTCAGCTTGAATTTCTAACGTATAAGTGACTTGTGCTACCTTATTTATGGTATGAATGACACTACAGTACTTATCGAAGGAGAGGTCTATGGCCCGTCTTAATCTTTCTTCTGGCAAATCCGTTCCCCAGAACTTGTAGATTACGCGGATTTCAGTAAACACCCGGGGATGTTCCTGCGCCCGTTCACCTTCGACACTGATTTCAAACTTATCAAAGCTAATCCGCATTTTCTCGAGGATGCCTACGATATCAATCCCACTACACCCAGCTACGCCCATGAGGACTAATTCCATCGGACTGGCACCGGCATGTTCTGCTTCGGCTACACTCGATGCAATTTTAGTAATCTCTCCAGACTGGCCTACACCTTCAAAAGCCATTCCTCCGACATGTTTCACAGTTACGCGCAACTCTTATTCCTCCACTCTTCTCTTAACCCCTACTTCGTTAAGAGCAATTTTATGCTTCAAAGACAGAAGTACTGAGATAGCGTTCTCCAGTATCAGGGGCTAGCGCTAAGACTCGTTTTCCTTTACCCAGCCTTTTAGCAACTTTTAACGCCGCATGGATCGCTGCTCCCGCCGAGATTCCCACAAAAATCCCTTCACGCCTAACAACGTCCCGCGTCGCCTGAGCAGCCTCTTGGTCAGAGATGAGAAAAATCTCGTCATAAATTCCCGTATTTAGAATTTCCGGAATAAAGCCAGGACCTGTCCCAGGAATACCATGAGGACCAGGATCACCACCAGAAAGTACCGGAGAAGTCTCAGGCTCTACCACGAAAATCTGAATCCCAGGAATTCTTTCCTTAAGAACCTCTCCTGTTCCAGTTATGGTTCCACCAGTTCCAGCCGTACAGACAAAAGCATCTAATTGACCATCCATCTGCTCGATAATCTCCAAAGCAGTTGTCCTACGGTGAATAGCAGGGTTCGCTAAATTCTCAAACTGATTCGGCATAAAGCTTCCTGGAATTTCAGCCATAATCTCCTCGGCCTTCTTAATTGAACCGGGCATCCTCTCAGCACCAGGGGTTAGCACGACTTCTGCTCCATACGCCTTGAGAATCGCAATCCGTTCTTTAGTCATCGTATCCGGCATGACCAAAATGGTACGGTAACCCCGAGCTGCAGCGACCATCGCGAGACCAATTCCAGTGTTCCCACTCGTCGGCTCAACAATCGTAGCGTCGGGCTTAAGCAAACCTGCCTTTTCCGCCTCCAAAATCATATTCAAGGCAGCTCTATCTTTGACGCTTCCACTTGGATTAAAGTTCTCCAGCTTTACGTAAACCTCGGCACTATCTTCCCCAGGCAAGCGATTTAACTTGACGATTGGAGTCTCTCCGATGAGTTGAGTTATATCTTCAACTACTTTCATGCTAATTCCTTCTTTTCAAATATTTCCTTTAACTAATATTCTACTTTTTTAGGACTTCATTAAGCAAGCTAAGGTCTACTAAACCTGCAACATCTGTTTTACCTTGAACTAAACCTAGATCCTTTGACCATTGCTCCATTTCATTTAAAATCTGTGGACTTACTTCATAGGTTATTTCAGTACGGGCAAAGGATTTCTTAAGGATATCTAACGACAATTCTTGCTTGGCTTGTTCGGCCAAATTCTTCTGTGTCAGCTTAATCGATTCATCAGGACTGCTCTTGACAAAATTAACCGCATCGACATTCCCTTTAAGAATAGCTTTAACAATCTCCGGATTTTCGCTCACAAACTTTTTAGACGCCACTAAAACAGTACTCGGCAACTTCCCTTCCCAAGGCATATCCTTGGCATCCACAATTACTTTCGCCCCAACCTTCTCTTCCATTTGCGAAGCCCATGGCTCAGAAACAACTGCTGCATCGAGTTGTTTTTGTTGGAGCAGAGTTATCATATCCGCAGGCTTCTGGGTCACTTCTTTGACCGTTCCCCCTTGATCCTGCATTTTTAAGCCCTGTTGCTGCATTAAGATACGCAAGGAAATATCATGAGTGCAAGCGCGTGAAGGCGAAGCCACAACTTTTCCACTTAAATCCTTAATACTGTTAATATTCGAATCTTTCGCAGCTACCACGACATTCCCACCGTTTGCAGCACCCGAAAGGACAACCACATCCCCGCCTTGCAAATAGCGTGCAATGGCTGGTTCAGGCCCGACATAACCGATGTCGATTTGCCCTGTTGTCAAGGCATCCATGAGCAAGGAGCCATTGGGGAATTGCTTGGTATCCAGTTTTACCTTTTCACCGAGTTCTTTTTGAAAGAAACCCTTTTCTACACCAATCATTGCTGAAGCATGGGTGACGTTAGGAAAATAGCCAAGTTTCACACTGGATAAATCACTACTTTTCGTTGCGGTTTGAGTCGTTCCGCAACCCGCCAAGAATACCAAAGAACTTGCTAAGATTACTGCTAAGGGCCGTTTTAATTTACTAAACTTCATATCTAGAACCTCCGTTTTGTCTATTTATTCTATCTTCTACTTTTCATTTTCATATTTCATTTCTGTATTACGTTTTTCTATTCTCAGCTAGCCTATGCTTTTTCTAAGCCCCAACGGGTTAAGACGTTTCTTTCAACCCTTTGGAACACGAGATTATCTAAGATAGTACCAATCACTGCAATAATTACCATAATGGAAAGTACGAGACTCATGTTTCCGACATCGCGTCCAAAGGTCAGCATTTGACCCAATCCACTCCCACTACCGATTAATTCCCCTGCCATCAGTGCCCTCCAGGCAAACGCCCAAGCAAGGCGCATTCCTGTAATCAGATAAGGAATGGATGCCGGTAACGTAACTTTGACAAAAAGCTGCCAACCCGAGGCACCCATCGTCCTTGCTGCCCGAATCAAAACGGGTTGCACATTTCGAATTCCTGTAGCCATATTGGTTGTCATGGTCCAAGTACCACCAAGGGTCACGATGAAAACTATCGCGGTCTCAGACATTCCGAACCAGAGTAGCGCTAGTGGTAGCCAGACTATGCTTGGAACACTCTGAAGACCAATAACGAGCATTCCGACAGTTTCATTAATAATTTTAGATTTAGCAATACTCACCCCAAGGAGTATACCTATCAAAATGGCTAAGCCATAACCAATCAATAAGCGTTGGAAGCTCGCCTTCAGTGCGATAATGAAGCTACCATCTTGAAATCCTTTGATAAGGGTTTGTGCTACGTCTATTGGGGATGGAAACATATAGGGTGGCCAAATTCCAAGTTTAAATATTACTTCCCATATCCCGATCAGCGCTCCAAGGAAGACGATTCGACGTAACGTGGTATTCATTATCCACCTCCTCCTGCATAACCTTTTCGATTTCCACTTTGAGGTCCTCGAAAATCTGCCCTTCGATATATGCCAAATTGGGGTCACTTTTACTTCTTGGTTGAGGGTAGGGTATGGAAAATTCCTTGATGATGCGCCCTGGCCTTGTCCCCATCAACACAATGCGGTTCGAAAGTTGCACTGCCTCATGAATACTATGTGTTACAAAAATGATGGTTTTTTTGGTCTTTTGCCATATGTCTTGTAATTCGCTATGAAGAAGGAGCTTGGTTTGCTCGTCCAAGGCCCCAAAAGGCTCATCCATGAGCAGGTACTGAGGATTCATGACTAAGGCCCGGGCGATAGCTACCCTTTGGCGCATCCCCCCAGATAGCTCATGGGGGTAAGCCCCAATAAAACGGCTCAAATGTACCATCTTCAAGGACTCCTGCGCCATCTCCTGAGCTTGCTTTGTACTTATACCCTTAATTTTCAATCCAAACATGACATTGTCTAAGACAGATAACCAAGGAAAGAGTGCCGATTCTTGAAAAACCATCACTCGGTCACTTCCCGGCCCCTGCACGGAGTGGCCATTTACAAGAACCTCTCCCTTAGAGGGTTTCTCAAGACCCGCAATGACATTAAGCAAGGTTGATTTGCCACATCCCGAAGGGCCCAAAAGCGAGATGAAATCCCCATCGCGTATCGAAAGATCAATATCCACTAAAATCCCAGTCGCTTTTCCATCATGAGGAAAGCTCTTATTTAAGGCTTTTATTTCTATAGCCATATGCTTCTCCTTTTAAAAATATATAGCATACTATTCCGCTATGTTTTAATCGAATTGTAGCAAAGCAAACGGAGTTCGTCAATAGAAATGTTTTTTCGCCATTCAATAAGATGGATGATTAAAAACAAAAAACCGACCCTTCTCGGAAAGATCCAGAGAAGCGATCGGTATCCCTAGGCATAACACTGCCTTCTGCCCCCGCGCTTGAGGTTCCCTCTCCTTAGGGATCAGCAAAGAAGACAATTCCCATCGTAAAAATATAAATGAAAAATAGTACCTGGAGACTTACTAAGATTTTAGCCGTTTTAGTAATTGGAGCCATGTCTCCCATTCCGGCTGTAGCAAAGGTCGTAATACTAAAATAGATAAAGGTAACAATTTCATTTAAAGGATTGCCATCAATATCACCTGTAAAACTCTTTGGGTTCTTACGATAAACCCAATTATAGACGGCGGCGTAATATAGAATCAGAAGTCCAATCGCGCTCGCTACTGGTAAAAATGCATTCAACGGATGTCCATTCGATGCGACAAGGAGATTATAGATATAAAGGGAGATTCCCGCCGTAGCTATACACGTGTAAACAATGCTCCCGAGCAAACCCTGTATAGACTCTACCTTTTTACCACACTCGTCCGTATCTGTAGCCACAAAAGTAAAGAAAAAATAAGCACCCGTTCCTACAATTGCTGGGGCAAGCAACCATACATTCGAAGCTGCAATCGATTTCCCATCCACTCCGTAATCAAGCGTCTTCACTGGAACTGGCGCAGTGCGCTTATTCCCTAGAAAATTAGGATTCGTGCAGTTCGAGGGATAAGAGCCTGGGTAAGGCGAATAACCCCCTGCGGGTCCATACACTCAAAATCCCTCCTTTCTAAAAAGCCTCTAGCTATTCCCATTATATTCCATATTCAATATTAATGTTCTCTTTATTCTTTAGCCTACAATTTACCCATTCAAAAAGATTGCCCTCCAAAGTAGGACAACTATCTCGTGCAACAATAAACCACACAATGAGAATAGGCTATCAATCCAACGGGCATTTCCCCAAGATTAATAGCCTATAGATGTATAAATTTAATCTTAGTTAAAAGATTTATTTAGCCGTAACCCCCTGGACACTTTCCTTATTCCCAGACTCACCCTCATGAGTTCCGATACCTGAGCTAGAAAAGCGTCGAACCCGTGTCGCATTAAGAATTGCCAAGAGCGCTACTCCAACATCAGCGAAAACAGCCTCCCACATGTTAACTAACCCAAACATCCCAAGTATGATAAAAATAAGTTTGATTCCTAATGCAAATCCAATGTTTTGCCAGATTATCCTTTTCGTAAATCCAGCAATATCAAGTGCACTAATAAGCTTCGAGGGTTCATCATCCATGAGGACGACATCAGCTGCCTCGATTGCTGCATCTGAGCCCAGTCCGCCCATAGCAATCCCGATATCTGCGCGTGTCAATACCGGAGCATCATTGATCCCATCCCCGACAAAGACTACCCTTCCGGCCTTACCGTTGTTCTCCGCAAGTAACTTCTCCAATTGATTCACTTTATCTGCAGGTAAAAGATCTGCGTAAACCTCTTGAACTCCAAGCTCTTGCCCGACACGCCGAGCAACTGCCGCTTGGTCACCGGTCAACATCACCGTCTTTATCCCTAAGCCCTTAAGTCGTTGAACGGTATCACGCGCACCCATCCGTGGACGGTCTGAAATATTTAAGAATCCTGCATAGTGTTGATTCACAGCTATATAAACTTTGGTGCCCAGCAGATCCTGTTCTTTGGCTTGGATTCCATGCTCCTCAAGAAGTGCTAATTTACCCACCAGAACCTCTTGCCCATCAAGGATTACCCTAATCCCCTTGCCCCTAACTTCTTCATAATCACGCACTCGAGAAGTATCAATTTCTTTCCCATATCTTTCGCGTATAGACTTCCCGATAGGATGGCTTGAATGAACTTCTGCAAGAGCTGCCATTTCTAATAGTTCCTGCTCGGAAAAATCCTTTTCAGCCTGAATCTGATTAACTTCAAACACTCCTGCAGTTAAGGTCCCGGTTTTATCGAAGACAACGGTCTTTACCTGAGTTAAGGCTTCAAGGAAGTTCGCGCCCTTAACTAAAATGCCCTGCCGCGAAGCTCCTCCGATCCCCCCAAAATAACCGAGTGGAATCGATATGACCAAGGCGCACGGACAGGAAATAACAAGAATCGTTAACGCCCGGTAAAGCCAACGACTAAAGTCTCCTCCGGCGAATAGAGGGGGAATAGAGGCAATCCCTAAAGCCACTAGGACCACTACAGGAGTATAATAGCGAGCAAAAGTAGTAATGAACTTCTCAGTTTTTGCCTTTCGTGAACCCGCATTCTCGACAAGATCAAGAATTTTTTGTATCGAAGACTCCGCATATTCCCGAAGCACGCGAACAGTTAGCACTCCTGAAGTGTTAATCATCCCCGAGAGTACAGTATCCCCTACCCCTGCTTTCCTTGGCACAGACTCTCCTGTTAAAGCGGAAGTATCCAGATAAGAGCTTCCATTCACAACTTCACCATCCAAAGGAACCCGCTCACCCGGTCGAACCACAATTTGCTGTCCCACTTCGACCTCTTCAGGATCGACTTTAATGACGTTCATCAGCTGAATTAGATTGGCATAATCCGGTCGAATATTGAGAAGCGCCTGAATGGAATGCCGTGAACGATTGACGGCTCGATCCTGGATGTACTCCCCGACCGAATAAAAGAGCATGACCCCGACAGCTTCTGGTAGTTCATGAATGGCTATCGCACCAAGAGTTGCTAAGCCCATCAGGAAATTCTCATCAAAAACTGCACCACGCAGGATATTTTTAAAGGCCTTTTCTAGAACTTCATAACCAACAAGTATATAAGCCCCTAAAAAAACGGTAAACTCCAACCATTCTAAGGAGGTCCCATGCCAGCGTGAACCCCAGATTATCCCAATAACTAACAGAATCCCCGCAAGGATAATAGGGTAAAGCTGTTTTCGGAATTCTTTGCTTTCATCTCCTTCTAAGGGAGATTCTATTTTTCCTTTCCTTTTGGGTACTACAACGAGCCTAATTCCCGGCTCGATTTTCTCCATGATTTCCTGCGCCTGAGTCATTTTATCCGACGGTAGGAATACCGTTTTAGCCACATAGTTAATGGACGTCTCGCCAATTCCCTCTGTCGAACTTAAGGCCCTTTCCATTTTCGCGCAACAGTTCGCACAAAATTCCCCTTCAATTCGATACTTTACTCGAGCGCTATTTAATTTCGGATCCTCAAAGTGAGAAACTGTTTCCCCCTGAACGTTTGATCGATCTGATGGGCTGTCAATCTGTATCTTCATTACTTCTCCTCCTAGCCGCTTTCTACTTTCTGCTTTTTATAAACTAGCGCAGCCTTCTACAGAAAACTAGCATGAGCTGAAACATTGCGGTTAGCCCTTTTGCTAATTACTCTGAAATATGCTCAAGCCCTTGATTGTAGAGCCCTAACACATGATCATCCTCCAAAGAATAATAAACCATTTTTCCGTCTCTTCGATATTTTATTAGTTTACCACTCCTTAAGACCCGAAGCTGATGGGAGGTTGCGGATTGGCTTAAACCCAGAAGTTCTGCTAAATCACAAACACAAAATTCACTTTTTGCTAAAGCACTTAAAATCCGAAGCCGGGTCGGGTCACCTAACGTTTTAAATAAGCTAGCCAAATCATTGGCCTTTAAGGGTTCAATTACTTCACTCTTAAACTGAGAAATCAGTTCAGGATGGATACATTCTAATTCACAAACTGGGCTATCTACGCTTTTCTCCTCATCCAGATTTGCAGAAATAATCTCCAATTCTCCTCACCTCATAGTTTATTTCAAATCTCAATACATAGTATTATATGAATATATGTTCATATGTAGTATATCAAGTTAGTAAATCTTAGTCTAGATGCACTCTTAATACTTTGCATTATGATCCTCATCCTACATTTCTTAATGAGTTAGCGAGATTCTTTCAAAACTTGTCACCGACTGGCCCTTCTGCGCATAATTTGGACTATAAGCAAGTCCATACATACTCTCGTCTAATTCTCTCTTCTTATGTAGCCGGTTCTAGGCCGGCAACACCGAAAGGAGATAAATTATATGTTTGGTGGGTCACTATTTTCAGGTAGCAGTGGATTACTTTTCTCTGGTAGCGTTAATCCTTTTTTAGGAACAACCAATCCAGTTCTCACAACTGCCTTATTTGATCAGTATCCAATTGGGGCTGCATTGAGAGTCGGAATGGATTCTGCTTTTTGGATTGGTAACTTCGGTGGAATTCAAGATGGAGTTGCTTTATTAACGAATGCTCAGCTTTTCTCGAATATTGGGACTCCAATTGACGGTCACCGTCCGATTGTTCGAATTCCGCTTCGTGGCATAACCTTTGTTTCAACCTAAGCTTCCCAATACAAATCAAAAAACGAGATTTGCCCTCGGACCTGTAAGTCTGAGGGCAAATCCACTTAAAGCAATTCAATAAACCTTTTGATTAAGTTTAGTTATTCTTAGGTTTTGAAATCTGGACCGGGGTATTGCTCTCGAAGTTCCTGAGCTCAGATACAGTGACAAAACGATACCCTTGTTGCTTTAATTGATCGATGATATCGGATAAGGCTTGAATGGTTTGTTCACGTTTTTCTCCCCCATCATGAAGCAGGATAATCCCTCCAGGGAAGCTGCTCTTTACCACATTGCTCACGATGCGAGCTGGCCCAGGATTTCTCCAATCATTACTATCAATGCTCCATAAGGTTAAAACATGCCCCTTATCTTTTACCCCATCGACGAGCGATTTCGAAACAATTCCACCAGGCGGACGATAAAAGGTTGTATGCCGTTGAATCTCTTGATATATTACTTCATCCGTACGAACAAGCTCTCGAATAAACTGGCTAGTGGTATAACTATGAGAATACCCATGATTACCAATCTCGTGCCCTTCCGAACTAATACGTTTAAGGAGATCTGGGTTCTGCTTTGCATTCTCCCCTAATACGAAGAAGGTGGCCTTAACATTTTTGTCCTTTAGCACATCAAGCACAAATCCTGTATATAAAGGATCCGGACCATCATCAAAAGTCAGGGCCACTACTTTTTCTTGAGTATAAACCATATAGTAAGTTCCTGCTTGTTTAACCAACGACGGGAGTGTCAAGTTTCTACTTTGATAGTACGTACCAAAAGCCGCTAGAAGCAGAATAACAAGACAACATAAGATTCCCCTTCTCGAAAAGGTAATGATACGCAAGAATCTCCCTCCTCCTTAGCCCATACTAAAACTATATGCTTCCTCGCCTATTCTAACACTCCATTAGCTCTAGAGCTTTATAAGTATAAAAGTAGGAGTTTTGTCATTAAAGGTCGAAGAAGTTATAATGTGAATCACAGATGTTTATTTGGCCATATTTTAAGGAGAAAGTGCAAAAATGAATCATCTTATCGTCCTTGCTCTCGGCGGTGCCTTGGGAGCACTCTCCCGTTATGAACTGAGCCTCTGGATCTCTAATAGGTGGAATCAAAACTTCCCACTTCCTACCTTTATTATCAATGTGAGCGGGGCCTTCTTGCTTGGGTTTCTTAATATCCTTTTTATGGACAAGATGTCCCTCAGTCCGCTGTGGCGTCTGGGCATTGGAGTGGGATTCTTAGGTGCTTTCACGACATTTTCCACCTTTGGATTTGAGGTTTTTACTCTGATTGAGAAGGGGAGTTACGCAACCGCTGCCTCATATACCCTCTTAAGTATCTTCGTCGGCTTTCTAGGGGTCGCCTTAGGCGTAGCTCTCGCTCGATTATTATAGGAAACCGGAATGAATAATAACAGTAAGGGAGTGTCTCTACTCAAAAAAGTAGTAAAGACACTCCCTTCACTATGTGCTTCGGCGAAACCCATCCTCAGCCGTATGGTCATCCTTGTGGGTAAAGCGGCTTCGGCAAAACCCTCCACTGGAGGATTTCGTCGAATGAAGTAATGTTCAGCTTTAGCGGGGCGAGTTCACTGACGTGGGGCCCATAACATAACCGAAACCCCAACCAAGCAAATTACCGCACCAATCCAATCGTACGTATCAGGCACTTTTTTATCGACTCCCCAGCCCCATAGTACTGCTAGGATAATAAAAACTCCTCCATACGCTGCATAAACTCTACCAAAGCTCGGGAATTTCTGTAACGTCGGAATAATGCCATAAACAACTAGGATAAACGCGCCAATTATTCCATACCAGAAGGGCCGGGCTTCCCTTAGCCAAAGCCATACCAAATAACCTCCGCCAATTTCTGCTAAGCCCGCAAGTACAAATAACAGAACCGCATTAATCATCGTGCTGGCTAGACCTTCTGAACACATTCCAATGAATTTTATCCTTTAAGAGCTCGTCCTCCGTATGTTCCGGACGTGTCTCAGCTGGATATCCAAGGGATACTATGCTTTCGACTTTAAGACTCTCAGGAATCCCCAAAACTTCCCTTACATAGTGTTCGGCTGTGATTCCTTCTTTATATTTACGCTCTCTAATCTGAATCCAGCAGGACCCGAGCCCAAGCGATTGCGCTGTGAGCTGAAGAATGATTGCAGCGATAGAGGCATCCTCTACCCAGACATCGCTCTTTTGTGGATCAGCTAAGACGACGATTCCTAAGGCGGCACCCTTTAATGCTAGAGCTCCAGACTTCGCTTGAGACAGCTTTCCCAGTACTTCTTTATCCTCCACGACAATAAATTCCCAGGCTTTACGGTTCTGTGAAGTAGGTGATAGCAATCCGGCATGGATTAACTGCTCCACCTTTTCACTCTCAATCGGAGTGTCCGTATATTTTCGTATGCTCCGGCGCTTAAGTAACATATCCTTCATTACTAAACCGACCTCCCCAGCAAGATTCCAATCCATATAGACGACATTATAGCATAATATGCCAATTGAAGCATTTAATTGCCCATTAAACGAAGCATCTTCAAGCCCATTTCTAATTCAAGACGATTCTCATTATCCTCTAAGTCCAACTGGGCAACTTCTTTGATTCTTTCTAAACGGTATAATATCGTTTTGTAATGAATGAACAGTTCCTTAGCTGCCTTACTCGCATTCCCATTGCACTCGAGAAAGACTTGCAAGGTCTTTAGGAGATCCGCTTCGTTTTCTTGATCATACTTGAGTATTTTCAGCAAGGGCTTAGGGACAAATTCCTCAAGTGAATTCCGCTCTGCGAATTTACAAAGAATACGGAAAACTCCCAGCTCAGAAAACGCGACGACTGAACTCTCCTTATGGAGCATTCCCCCATAGGTCAAGGCATCCTGCGCTTCTTTATAGCTTCGCGGTATTTCTTCCGCTCCATTAGCTACGTCACCAATTCCCACCTGAACTGAGAGCTTTTTCATCCGTTTCTTAACCTGTTCCTGAACTTCCCTACTCGCGCTTTTTATCCTTTGGAGGAGATTTTCTTCTTTCTCCTTTACAGGCCAAAGTGCAATAACTGTATCAACCTTATTCCCGACGATAAAATCATGGGTATAATTTTTTATAACACTCGAAACAATTGAGGTAATTTCTGACTTCACACCTTGGAGGGCCATCTTGTTCTGCGCACGATTTTCCACTAAGTATACATCCAAATTTTGAATGTCAAAAACAACAATCCGATAGGGGCGATTGAGATCCCATTCCATTAGATTGATTCGTTCTAAAGCATTAGCCGAGTTCAATTCACCTAACAAAACGTGTTCTATGAGATCATTTTTAAACTTTTGCTCAACTTCCTTGACCGCAAACCGTTTGACCATATCCAGAGTAACGACAGTGGCCGCATGTTCCAAACTGATAAAATCTACTTCTTGCAGTGGCCTATTTAATTCAGCTACAGTTAAAAACGCTTTGACCTGACTGAAGGCTTGAATCTTTACCACCACTTGTGGAACCATGGCTTCTTCTATGGCAGGATAGTGCACTCCCTGTCGATAATAGGAAAGTTTCTCATTCAAGGTTTCTCGTTGCTCAAGCTCATGCAGTTCTTCAAATCTCTCAATTCGCGAATCAGTAGCTTTAATACATTTGAAACTCTTGTCATATACTGCAACTGGATTTCCCACCAACTCCTCCAAAGTCTTAAGAATGGCTTCTAACCCTTCACATTGCATGGCTAAGGTCGTAAAGCGCTCTTGCACATCTTTGTAATACTTTAACTTAACCACTTGTGAATTAAAGAGTTGCTCCATGACTGGATACATAATGTCCACAAACCGGACATTCCCATCCAGTTCAATAATTGGTAAGCCATACTCATTGGCTGCATCTATTACTTCTTGGGGAATATCCTGAACAAAGCGTCTCGTCTTAATGGCAAGTGCGCAGACCTCTTTCTCGGCTAACCTTTGTATAAAGTCTCGATAATTTAGGCCTTCACCAGGACCAGAATACAAACTCGTTAAGAGAAGTTCACCACCCGAGAGCCAATTGGCAATATCCGGGGCTTCGATGATGGTAACGCCTTTAACTACGTTATCAAGCTTTTGGTATCCTGCAACCACTTGAGACGTTTTCAAGGGACCAATTCTCAATAAACTCTTGACTGTAATCTCCACTGTTACCACCTCAAAACATATAATTTAGACGATTAAGCCATTTGAGATACCCCTATAAATAGGCCACTCAGAAATAGACTTGAAAAAGTATTACTGTGAATACTATAGCATACCCTTTAATCCTGATGTTCATGGGATTTCTAACTTTTGCGATAAATATGAAATAGAGCCTTTCGTATTAGCGTAAGGCTCTTCTTTCATACTTTATCGCGAATTTTACAATTCTACATCTCGATGACAGTCCTTAGAATAGATGTATGTGAAATTCGTTCTTCCTACGCCATAAGCTGCCTGTGCAACATAGGGACCGAACCACATAAAATCATCCTTCTTGATCATAGACCAATTGTCATCTAGTAGATAACAGCCCTCGCCTTCCAAAATGTAGGCACCATGCTCCTGCACATGAGTCTCGACAAAGGGATGACATCCGCCGGGTGCGAAGGAAAGTATATGCATATTCATGTCAAAGTTAATATCAACCGGAAGTAAATCTTTGACAAATACATTTTCCATATCGTCATAGATTCTATATTCAATCTCATTGACATTTCCATAATAGATATAAGGCTGCATTCCTTCACAAGGGATATATACCTGCTTGTATAAAAGAACCTTCATTGGCTTATCTGAGGTATTCTTGAATTCAAGGCCAATACCCGCTGGAGCATAGATATACGCGCCATCAGTTGCCGTATATTCCCTGCCTGCAACAGTATAGGTCCCTTCCCCTTCTATACAGTAGATAAAGGATTCGACATTTGACTGGTTTCCAAATATCTTTGTAGTGCCACCATTCTTCTCTGCAGTAATTACATACTGTACAAAGCTTGCACCCATCTTGGGCGATGCCACGATACTTATTCTGCATCCTTCGATACCAGGAACTACATTATTAACTAGCCCAGTTGGGGGGACAACTGCATATTTTCCATGCTTTATTACTGCTCTTGTTGATAGTATGTCTTTTGGGTAACCCACTAAAATCGACCTCTTTCATTAAATTAAATATTTATTGTTTATTATATAAGATAACTGCAACGTACTCTAAGTCACAGTCTCCAATATTCTCTATGGAGTGCCAATCCCCATCTTTACATTCTGTCATATCACCAGGATTGAGAATTTGCTCATTTCCATTGTCATTGACGAGGGCCTTTCCCTTCAAGATATAGTAGGTTTCAAAATCACCGACATGCCGATGTTTTCCGATAGAACCGCCCTCAGGAATAATGCTTATGCCAAAGAGTCTTCCTGTTCCGTAGTTATCCTCGTTTTCTAGGATATTTATAATTTTTACAGTATCTTTTCCGCCCTTTAAGTTTGGGCTATACTCAATCCTTAATTCCTCTGCTCTTTTTATCATTTAATTTGTCCTCCATTTTCCAGAACTATTATAAACCCTTCTGTACCAAACTTTTTCGTTACCTATTCTTCTACACCCTAACTGCTAAATCCAAAACCGTATGATACAAGACATTTACACCATCAGCACAATCTTCAGGGCTGCTCCACTCCGCAGGATTGTGACTGATTCCGTCCTTAGAACGAATGAAAATCATCCCAATCGGACAGATATTAATCATTTGCATTGCATCATGGCCCGCGCCGCTTGGAAGGGTAAAGTGCTTAAGGCTTAATTGGTTACAAGCCTTTTGAGCGGCCTGTTGAAATTCTTCCGAACAAGGAGCCGGTGGAATCCGCTGCAAGATTTCAGTTTGTAGCTCCACACCTCTCTCAAGACAAATCCTATCGAACTCCTTGAATATTTGGGTCTCGACACCATCGCTCACTTCTTGCGAGATATCCCGAAGATCCAAAGTGAATTCGACAGACCCCGGTATAATATTGATTCCACCGGGTAAAACCTTTAGTTTTCCGACGGTAGCGACCGTTGTCCCAGTCTTTTTAGCCTCCCGTTCAATCACTTGAACCATTTCAGCCGCGGCAACTAAAGCATCATGTCGCAGGTTCATTGGTGTGGCTCCTGCGTGCCCTGCTTCTCCTTGAACTGTGCACTTTAACCAGAGTTCGTTCACGATTCCGCTCACGATTCCCACGGATAGGTTGTTGCACTCCAAGACCTTCCCTTGTTCGATATGAAGTTCGATAAAAGCCTTTAGTGACTCTTTCGTACGAATAGCTTCACCAATCTTACCAGGGTCATACCCCTGTACTTTCATCGCTTCTGCAACTGTAATCCCATCTTTGTCCTTCATGTCAAGATCTTTGGCGTTGAGATCTCCGATAACCCCGCGACTTCCAAACATACTAAAGCTGAAGCGTGAGCCCTCTTCGTCATTGAAAGCGTAGACCTCAATCGGATGTTCGGTCTCGATTCCTTGTTCGGTTAGTGTCTGAAGTACCTCGATTCCTCCGAGAATACCTAAGCCTCCATCAAAGATTCCTCCATCGCAAACCGAATCAATATGTGAGCCCGTAAGAATAACTGGGGCATCTGGGTTACGCCCTTCCCTTCGACCGATTAGATTTCCTACGGCATCTTCCCTTACGCTTAATCCCGCTTCTTTCATATAGGTTATAACTAAGTCTTTGGCTAATCTATCTTCTTTGGTAAATGCATGACGGGTAATTCCACCTGACTCACGTTTGCCAATCATTCCCAATTCTTGTAAACGCTTAAATAGCCGTTCTTTGTTGATCACTTTTACCACTCCTAGTATGAATTGTTGAGCAGGTTATTGTCCTTATATGCCAATGGCTTGATTCCTTTATTCTATTTTCAAGTATTTTCAGTTTTTTGTCTTTGGCAACTTTGGATAATATTCCTCACTAGTTTCTATCCACATTCTATAAGAAACTTGCCAACAATATCTATTCTTCATATAGTGTACCACCATTAGACATAATATCTTTTTATATACAACCATTAAAACGAGGCAGAAGTGAGCTTCGTAAAGGCCTTAAATAGGGCTTTCGTCTCAATAGGATAAACGTTAGGTTCGTTAATTATCAATGAATGATAATGATAAATAGAAATGTTCAGTATATTCTTAATGTACAGCCCAGATTTGGGGCTAAAGCTAAGTATCTTTACAATTTCAACATATAAAAGGGAGGGTATAAATGTGTTTAATCTAGTCATTAAAAATGGTAGGGTTGTGACAACGGACAGGGTCATTGAAGCAAGCATTTGTGTGAATGATGGGAAAATCGCAGCACTTGTAGAAGCAGGAACTCCAGTTGAAGCAGAAAGGGTTATCGATGCCAAAGGGAATTATGTATTTCCTGGAGCCATTGATACCCATGCACACTTAAATGACCCCGGTTATTTGTGGCGAGAAGATTACTCTCATGGCACAGCAGCTGCTGGGGTCGGTGGTTACACAACAATTATCGATATGCCCATGCAGAATGAACCCGCTATGACAGATGCTAAAATCTTAGATAAAAAGTTGGAGGCTGTTTCTCCCAATGCCTATGTTGACTATTGTTTCTGGGGCGGTCTCGTAGACTACAATTTAGATAAATTAAAGGAACTCGATGAAAAAGGCTGCGTTGCCTTTAAATCCTTCATCGGACCTGTTTCTCCTGATTATGTCTCCTTAAGCATCGGGCAAGCCAAAGAAGCCATGGAAATATTAAAGGAATTCGACGCTCGAGCAGGTTTCCATTGCGAAGATTATTCCATCATCAAATGGGAAGAAGAAAGAGCTAAGCGCAAAGATAAGAACGATTGGCAGGATTTCCTGGATTCAAGACCCGTAATCGCAGAGCTCATTGCTACCCAGAATATTATTGATGTAGCAAAAGAAGTCGGCGCAAAAGTCCACATCTGTCATGTAAGCCATCCGAGAGTTGCCCAAATTATCCGTGAAGCACAATTAGAAGGTGTGGATGTCACCGCCGAAACCTGTGGACACTATCTTACCTTTACTGATCAAGATGTTATCAAAAACGGAAGCCTCTTCAAGTGTGCGCCGCCCTTAAGAGATGCTGCGGCTGTTGAGGGAATGTGGGAATATATCAATAACGGAACACTGTCTTCCATTGCCTCAGACCATTCTCCATGCGAACTGAGTGAGAAGAGCGAAGAAAAGTATGGAGTATTTGGAGCATGGGGTGGAATTAGCGGAATCCAAAACGTCATGCAGGTCGTATATAGCGAAGGAATCGCCAAGAGAGGATATAGCCCTACCTTATTGGCACGTTCCTTAAGCGAAGGCCCAGCTAAAGCCTTTGGAATCTATGGTAAGAAGGGTGCCATCGAGGTGGGCTTCGATGCAGACCTCGTCATTCTCGATCCAGAAAAGGCTTGGGAGATCACCCCTGAATCCTTATATTATGTCAATCAAATTTCAGCCTTTGTCGGCTTAAAAGGTAAAGGTCTCCCGGTTTGTACTCTAGTTAGAGGTCAAGTCGTCGCACAGGATGGTCAATTGGTCGGTCAAAAAGGCTTTGGCGAATACGTAGAAAAGCTAAAATAAATCCGTCAGAATCTTTCTAAAGGAGGAAAAACAATGGGTACGCATTATGATTTAATCCTTCGAAATGGAATTCTTGTAACTCCAGAGGGCGTCAAAAAAGCAGATGTTGCTGTTTGCGATGAAAAAATTGTGGAAATAGCTGAAGAAATCTCAGGTGATGCCAAAGAAATCGTAGACGCTGCAGGAAAGCACGTATTTCCAGGCACAACAGATGGACATGTGCATTTTAATGACCCCGGAAGAACAGAATGGGAAACAATCACAACCGGAAGCAGCGCTCTCGCAGCTGGAGGCGGTGTAGCGTTCTTTGATATGCCGCTTAATTGCAGCCCCTGTACTCTTGATGCCGAAAACTTTAATAACAAACTAGCAGTGGCACAGAAAGACTCGTTCGTTGATTATGGATTTTGGGGCGGGCTTACTTCCACAAATTTAGACAAACTTGAAGAGCTTGCAGAGTGCGGAGTCATTGGGTTTAAAGCCTTTTCATGCGGTAGCGGTATCGACGAATTTGAAAGAATGGATGATTATACCGCTTTGATGGGGATGCAAAAACTAGCAAAGCTTGGTTTGCCGCTAATGGTGCATTGTGAGAACGCAGAAATCACCAGAGATTTGACCGCGCTCGCGTTATCCAACAACAAGACAACCGTTCGCGATTATTTTGCAGCACGCCCGCCTATAACCGAAATAGAAAATGTCTCGCGCATGATTACTTTCGCTGAGGAGACTGGCTGTAAATTAATCATCGCTCACATTAGTACAGCAAAGGCCGTCGAGCTTGTTACACAAGCAAGAAGCAGAGGTGTCGACGTCTGCTGTGAAACTATTGGCCATTATCTAATTCTTACAGGTGACGATGTTGAACGCTTGGGTACCGTAGCTAAATGCTCTCCACCAATTCGCGACGCTGCTAATCAAAGCAAGATGTGGGGCAAACTCTTCAATGATGAGATCGCTTTCATTTCCTCCGACCATTCCCCTTGCGATCCGAAACTCAAAGATGGCGAATTCATGAGAGTTTGGGGAGGAATCTCGGCTTGCCAAACAACACTTCAAGGCTTGCTAACACATGCCTACCATGATCGGAAATTCCCGCTCGTCGATATCGCGAAATTAACGGCTCAAAATGTGAATGAAATTTTCAGAATCAAAGGCAAAGGAAAAATCGCTGTCGGCTATGATGGGGACTTTGCACTAGTAGACTTGGATAAGGAATTCACCTTGCAAGCGGAGGATCTTTTCTATAAGCACAAGGTAAGCCCTTATGTAGGCGACCGTTTCCGTGGAACGGTAACAGAAACAATCCTGAGAGGAACCACTATTTTCAAAGATGGGAAGATTGTATCGAAGCCCATGGGTAAACATCTAAGACCTAATTTGTAAACCCCTGTATTATCCGAGGTTCAGCAAACAATGGAGAAAAAGGAGTTGGGTGTAAAATGGCAATAAACACTGAAAATAGTGTTGCAGAAGAGATACTAATCCCACATGCTACGGGTGTGGATGAATCACTTTATCCAAAATCCACAAAGGATAGAACGGTCAACCCGATCCCCTATATGTTCATGTGGATCGGCGACGGAGTTAATTTAGGGAATATGACACTTGGAGCGAGTTTGGTTGTCGCAGGAATCGCTACACTGAACCTCTTTCAGACCTTTCTCGCAGCTATCATAGCCATTGGTATCATTTCAGCCGTTTTTGCTTTAAATGACCGGCTTGGATACAGAACGGGTATACCGTATGTGGTTCAGCTCAGAATGTCCTTCGGGGTAAAAGGCTCCGTCATCTCCTCACTTTTGCGCGGTATCCCCGCTATCGTCTGGTACGGTTTTCAAAGCTGGATCGGTGGTACTGCCTTAAATGAAATTGCCAAGATTGTTACAGGCGGCTCCTTTGACAATGTGGTCATCTGCTTTGTACTCCTCCAGCTCGTGCAAATTGGACTTTCTCTATACGGCTTCCATGCTATTAAATGGGTGGAATCACTCGTATCTACAGTTATTATGCTAGCTCTTGTCTATGTGTTTTACCTTCTCTTAGCCGACCATAGCGCAGTAATTACCCAGAAATGGGTTCATACTTCAGGCTCATGGGGCTTACCGTTCTTCGCTCTTATCATGGTATTTATGGGTAATTATGCGGGTATCTTCTTAAGCGCTGCAGACTATTCAAGAGAACTAAAATCTGGTATTAGCGACGCAAAACGTGGGTTCCTATACTTCTGTCCTATCGTAGTAGCATACGGCTTCGTAATCGCAATCGGGGCAATGCTCGCTACCGTAACTGGTATCTCCAATCCTGTGAAGGCATTTGCCATCGTGGTCAATAACCCCTATATCACAGTTTTTGTATCTGCCTTTATTGTGATGGGTGCAATCGCAGTAAACATGGTTGCCAATATTATTCCACCAACCTACGTTATTACCTTGATCACAAAGCTAAAATACAAAGTAGCTGTTACCATAACCGGCTTGCTCGGGTTATGCTCCTTCCCTTGGGTACTTGTGCAAGATTCCTCGTCCAAAGGTCTGGGGATGTTCATTCTAATCTACTCCGCATTTTTAGGACCGATTGTTGCTATTCTATTAGTCGAGTATTATATCTTAAGAAAACAAAAAGTAATTGTTGCGGATTTGTATAAGGAAGATGGTCCATTTGCCGGATATAATCCAGCCGCATTGCTTGCCATGCTCATTGGAGCTGGGGCTGCCTTTATGAAAGTGGAGTTAGCCTGGATTATCGGACTGGTTGTAGCAGGTATCGCCTATTACCTTCTGATGAAGTTTGCATTTAAGGATTCACCCTTCAAAAAGGGTACGATTTTCGAGAAGTAAGTGTTAGCCTACTAATTAACTAACTAGGATTATTTATTCTGGTGAATAGTAACGTAAAAAGGTATGATTCCTCATTAAACTGAGGGATTATACCTTTTTTGTCTTATACAGGATCAATGTTACGTAGGGATAAAATCCAAATGGCTGCTACTCAATAATTTAAAGGAAATTATAAATGATAACCTCTTATTTCTAATCTGGTTTGAATTATACAGAATAGATTTTTTTGCTTCAATTAATTTATCCATTTCTGTTATATAACTGTCCAAGGTGTAAGATCAACTATTGGCGGCGAATTTCAGTCAATTCGGAGTAGATGATTTGACCGGGATAGAGAAATCATTGATAATTATATCACATTATGAAACTCGGTTTCATATAATAAAACATCACCTCGGTGATTCGCATGGAATTAGGAAATGCGTTTAATTTTTAGCTCAACTTTGAAACCAGGTTTCAATATGTAAAACTAGGAAGGGGTAATCACAATGGCTCTCTGGGGAAAAGAAAATGAATATTTGGTTCAAACGTCTTCCAAGGCAAATACGGTTCAAATGACGGGGGCGCAATTCCTTGCAGCATTTCTAGAAAAAAAAGGGGTTAAGCAAATTTATGGAATCCCTGGTGCCGCTATTCTCCCCTTTTATGATGCTGTGCTTGAACGCGGTTTTTCATCTTATAATGTTCGACACGAGCAGACTGCTATTTTTATGGCAGATGGCTATGCAAGGTCTACTGGTTTCATCGGAGTTTGTGCGGCCACGTCCGGTCCAGGGGCAACAAACTTCTTGACAGGTTTGTATAGTGCCTACGCCGATTCTGTGCCTCTGCTTGCTCTAACAGGTCAGGTTCCCACAGCACTCCTCGGAACAGATGCTTTCCAGGAGGCCCCGATGGTTGAAATGGCTCGTCCCGTCACCAAAGCGGCTTACCTCGTCAAGGATGTTGCCGAACTACCCTCTATCATGAAAGAAGCCTGGCAGTTGATGACAACGGGAAGAAAAGGACCTGTCTTGCTCGATCTTCCTGTCAATATCCAAAAAGGAGTCGTTGAAATCGATTGGAATGACTTCAACGACCCTGAAGGAACCGCCACCGAGGGAATCTCGCTAGACAAAATACAGACCGCCTTCTCCCTACTCCAAGAAGCCAAAGCCCCTACCCTACTCGTCGGCGGAGGAGTTATCCTTGGCAATGCCACAGAAGAACTCCGTGAATTAGCAGACCTCATAGAAGTTCCCGTCGTTTCCTCCTTAATGGGTAAAGACGCCTTCCCCAATGATCACCCTCTCTATGCGGGTTTGATGGGGACAATGTGTCAAACACCTTTAGGAAACAAAACAATTCTCGAGTCCGACCTCATCATGAATTTAGGTGGGCGTTTTGATGGCCGAGGTACAGGTGATGCCAAACTTTTCAAAGAAGGGCGCAAGGTAATCCATGTCAACCTTGATGAGAAGGAACTATCTCGGCATATCCCTACTGAGTTAGCCCTCTCCTGTGATGTAAAGGACTTCTTACAACAACTTATTACCTTAATTCGAAACTCAGGATATACTCCAAATGCTCAAGCCAAAGGCCGAATCTTAAGCCTCCAAGAAGACCGCGTGCAATATGCCCGCCAAACCATATTCAATACCTTTCCTCTCAAACCTCAGCAGGCTATAGCGGAGGTGCGTAAAGGCTTACAACGAGATGCCATCGTTAGTCTTGATTGTGGTATTAGTCAGATCTGGGCTACTCAGCTTTTTGACGCCTATGTTCCACGGTCCTTCCTAATTACGGGTCGTGCCGGAACGATGGGCTGGGGGCTTGGAGCAGCGTTAGGTGCACAGCTTGCTTATCCTGAACGTCAGGTCATTAACCTTTTAGGGGATGCGAGTCTGGGGATGTCCCTCCAGGAACTGGCCACCGCTGCGAAACACAATATCCCCGTCGTCGTTATCGTACTGAATAACTCCTTATTCGGCCTCATCCGCCAGCAGCAAAATCTTCTCTACAACCGTCGCTGGATATCAACAGAGTTAGAATATGAAAACCGTGTCCAAGGGCATTCCAGAGGACTTGACTTTATCGCGACTGCACGGGGAATGGGGGTCGAAGCTGAGTTAATTGAAAAACCGGGACAACTCCAAGCGGCATTAAATCGGGCATTTAGCGAAAGACGCCCCTATCTAATCGAAGTCCTAGTGGACCCCACAGCTGAGTGTTCTGTTTCCCTCGACGGAACCTTAAGTGGTGTCCTTGAACTTGAGTAAGGACGGAATTCGTACCAAAATCAGAAATCATCAGGAGGAATCCAGAATGTTTGTTACAAGAGAGCAACTCGTTGCGAATTTATCCTTTCTATTTACAGAAAAACCTTTTATGGAACGATTCTCTGCGGTGAAAGAAGCAGGCCTTAAGCGCGTAGAGTTTATGTTCCCCTATGACTATGACCTCGATGAGCTTGGTACTCAGCTTCGAACTAATGACTTAGAACTCGTACTCTTCAATCTACCTGCTGGAAACTGGGAAAGTGGTGAACGTGGAATCGCCGTAGACCCAGACCGTCAAGAAGAATTTCGTACAGGAGTAGCTAAGGCGATCGAAGTGGCACGAAAGCTCAACGTGAGACAAATCAATTGTCTCGCGGGAAAAGTCCTCCCCGAAAAAACACGGGAAGAACAGTACTCTACTTTAGTTAGTAATATTCGTTATGCTGCAGAGCAATTTCAGCCTGAAGGAATTCAACTTCTTATTGAGCCGCTCAATCACTTTGATGCACCAGGTTTCTTCCTCAACACGACACATGATGTTCTCAATCTTATCTCTGACGTCGATCACAAAAATATCTTTCTGCAGTTTGATGTCTATCATGCTGCCCGTGAAAGCGAGAATATCCTAAAGGTTCTCAACGAATCCCTCGCTCATATTGGGCATATTCAAATCGCAGATAATCCAGGTAGGCATCAACCCGGAACGGGAGAAATCGATTATAAAGCCTTTTTCACTGCATTAGAAGCGGCCGGATACGCCCAGGCCATCGCCATGGAGTATCTACCCGACCCTGATACCCTCATATCACTCGGATGGATTGGAATATTAAATAGCAAATAGGCAATTGGAGAACAAGGAAGCATATATGATTTATTTAATCTTAACTTAGATGAGATGGAGTGATATTGTAATGAGTAAAATTGGATTCATTGGACTAGGCATAATGGGTAAGCCCATGAGTAAAAATCTTCTAAAGTCAGGCTATGAACTTGTTGTTTATAACCGAAGTCAAGGAGCAGTTGAAGAATTAGTGAGAGAAGGGGCGGAAGCAGCTTCCTCCCCCAAGGAAGTCGGTGAACGTTGTTCCCTCATTATTACGATGCTCCCAAATTCCCCCCAAGTTCGGGAAGTATTATTAGGGACAAATGGTGTGATTGAAGGAATCCAGCCCGGTTCTATGGTTATCGACATGAGTTCAATCGCCCCAGGAGCATGCCGTGAAATAGCCATGTGTTTCTCGGAAAAAGAAGCTCGTTTTATGGATGCCCCAGTGAGCGGCGGAGAACCTAAGGCTACAGATGGAACTTTATCCATCATGGCCGGTGGGAGCACCACGGATTTCGAAGAGTTTTATCCAGTTCTCAAGGCTATGAGCTCCTCGGCAATTCTTTGCGGAGACGTCGGAGCAGGCAACATAACTAAATTAGCAAATCAAGTCATCGTTGCCATAAATATTGCCGCTGTTTCCGAGGCTTTAGTCCTTGCCACAAAGGCTGGAGCAAATCCTGAAACTGTCTATAAAGCAATCCGGGGGGGACTAGCAGGAAGTACCGTGCTCGATGCTAAAGCTCCTCTCATGTTAGAACGTCACTTTGATCCAGGCTTCCGAATTAATCTTCATATTAAAGATCTTAACAATGTTCTAGAGACAGGCCATGACATCGGGTCGCCACTCCCCCTTACCGCCTCTGTGATGGAGATGATGCAAACTTTAAAATCCCAAGGTTTAGAACAAGCAGACCACAGTGCACTTGTCCAATACTATGAGAAGCTTGCAAAAATCGAAGTGCATAAGGTATCTGAATAAAACCCTTCGAAAGAGCCCCTATGATGGTGTTGTGTACTGACATGGGGCTCTTTCTAAGCATCCTATCTTAATCTGCAACGAATTTTTCGAATAAAGTGACGTATTCTAAGGACTATCCCTACTAAAAATGGCCGCATTAAAAAACACTCCTTTCGAGTAACTTTCTTATACTGATAGAGTTACCTAAATCGGAGTGTTTTATATGGTCTATAATCTATTAAACTTAACAAGAAAAGTGGTTCCACTCTTACCCGTGTTCACTTCTATGCTTGCCTCATGGCGATGCGCGATACTATAACATACCGGTAGGCCCAAACCTGTCCCACTCGACTTAGTTGTCATAAAGGGAGTTCCTAGCTTATCCAAAATTCCCGGATCAATTCCAGGCCCTTCATCCTTTACACTAAGAATGACCATGTTCTCTTCGCAATATGTTGCTATCGTCAAATGCCCTCCTGGTTCCATGGCTTCCATAGCATTGCGAATTAAATTTAAGATAAGCTGACGAATTTCTTTCTCATCCAGCCGTAACTTGGGGATCCTCTTCGTAGTAATCTGGACATTCTGATTCAGGATTGTAGCATTGGCCCTAATAAGAGGTTCTAGGGCATGGATGACCTCATTTAGGTTAAGCCTTTGAAGCTGAATGGGTCTATTTTTGGCAAGGGAAAGAAATTCCGTAATAATAGAATTAGCACGGTCGAGCTCTTGAATCATCAACTCAAAATAGTCATGATAATTCAAGCACTCGGGCTTCTCAGAAAGTATCTGTAAGAAGCCACGAACGGTTGTCATCGGGTTACGCACCTCATGACTAATACTCGCAGCCATTTCCCCTACCAAATTCAGCCTGTCAAGACGAGCAAGTTCTTTCTCAAAACGCTTCCTTTCTGATATATCTATATCTAAACAGATGAATTCCTTATCACCAAATGTTAGATTATTTACAATAGTGGTAAAGACAATTCGTTCCCTTTCATCCTTGCCCTTGCAAATCCATTCTCTTGGCTTTACGATACCTTCTTGTTCATATTTACTTAAAGTATTTAAAAAATCACGGAAGCACTTTCTATCGAAAATCAACTTATCTAAGGTTTTCCCAAGAGCTTCATGGGGTTCCCATCCAAATAATTCCTTGGAGGCAGCATTCCAATATAAAACTTTTCCACCCGAGTCACAAATTCGGACTCCGACATTGGATAAGTTGTCCAAAACTATCTTCAGTAAATTTTTAGCTTGCCGGACCTCACTTCTTTTGGCTTCAAGAAGTTCAATTCGATTAAGTCCCATTTCCCCCAGCACTTCTGTAAATTGACGAAAATGGCAGATAATCGAGTCCAGCTTTTCCAAGTCATAGACGGGTACCCTTGCTAAGGCATCCAGGTAATCCTTCTCTGGGAAGCCAAAGCGCCTAGCCCTTAGGCTAAAATCTTGTAAATCCGGGGTATCTAGAAAAAATTGACCAAACATAAAATTTCCGAAATGAATCCCCCGAAGGAAAATTGGAGAAACCACAAAATATAATCCGTTAAGACATTTATGGACCAAATAATTTTTTTCATCTTTTGTAACTGCCGATAAAATGGTTCGGTCACTTTCATTGCAAAGGGCTTGAGAACTTGATCCTAAACGATGAAATTGAGTGCATATGTCCTGCCACCCTGTCCGAATCAATGCATTACCTTCCCGATCTATGACACTTGATGAGATCCCTGATATATTATGGAAGCTCTCCATCAGCTCCTCGAGTTTACCCAGATCAAATATTTCTGATAGTTGGTAATTCATCTCCACAGGTTCTCCTATCTCTGATCATTTTCCAGATTATGCATCAACTTCCTTCTATCCTTATTTCGCCATTTTTTTCTAGTTCCCTGCATTCTTCTTACATGTTAGCACTACATTATTCGCATAATAAGGGTTGTAAAACTTCTACATTAAGCCTCTAAATAATAGAACTTCGGAGGAGGTTAAAATCAATGAAAAAATCGGGTGAAATCCAAAAAAGGCCTGAAGGGCGAGATAGTGCAAAATATGAATCTCGTAGTGTAAGTTATAAACAAGCACAAAAAAAGAAAAAGGATCCCTCCGCTTTAGAACAATCATGATGTAAGAAAGGGTGTCACTCTCTACCTTGCCAGTAGATAGTGACACCCTCTTGATTATATTTAAACGAATGTAGGGAACGGTCTTACCGTTCCGACGCTAAGAACTTGGACAATATAGTAGTAGTTAGCTCTCTCTCTTTTCGACACGTTCCAATATCCTCATAAACACAGTAAAGATTAACGTAGAGATCCCTAAGGCGATCCAGCCTGTATCTATGCTCACATGATTTAGAACCTTTCCCATCCCTAAGGGCCCTAAAGTGAAGCCTAATCCAGAAAGCATCGGAATAACGGAACTCATTCTACCCCGATGGGAGGCGGGGGTGTGATTCGCAATAAAAGGAGTCACACTAATGGCTAGAATGATTTCTCCCAAAGTAAATACAAAGGCCCAAACAAAGAGAAAGAATAAAGAATTCAACACACCAATCATTCCAAAGCCAACGGCATACAGTACTCCTCCAATTACTGCACGACGTAAATAGGAGAGCTTCTCCGCAAGCTTCGTAACAATCGGTGTGAAAAGCATGACGACTAAGCCATTGAATCCAGCGACGAACCCAAAATACTGAGCCCCATTTTCAGGAAAAAGTTCGATCGTTTGCATGGGAAGCATAAAGGACCATTGTGAGTAGGTAAAATTATACCCAAACATAATAATCGCAAAGTAAATGAGAATCGGTCGTTTCTTCAATACCTGGAAAATCGACCCCTCCTCACGCCGTTCTAGGCTGCGGTCCTCATCCTGAATTTCTTCGTGAGTTGTATGTATTGTTTCTTTAATGAAAAAAAGGATAAGGAGCAAAGCTAAAAACGCAGTCAGAGCATCCCCGATAAATACCCAAGATAGATGGTGCTGATAAAGTAATCCGCCCATGACAGGACCAATCGCAAAGCCAATATTCCAGCCCAGATAGGAAAGTGCATAAGCTCCGCTACGATTTGCTGGCGTCGTTAAATCCGCAATTAAAGAATCATGAGCGGGTCCTGCGGTAGTCATCGCAGCCCCCGCTAAAATGATGACATAAACCATTTCCATAGAGGGCTGCATCCCACCTGCTACTAAATAAAGCACGACGGCAAGCCCATCAAAAATTAGAAGAACCTTCTTTCGTCCGAAGCTATCTGCCAGCTTCCCTCCCATAAGTGATGCCGGGAGATTGATAATTCCAGCAATACTCAGATAAAAACCTGCCATCTCTTTAGATAACCCTATACTTTGAGTCAATATAATCGTCATCAGGGGCATGACAAAGGCTCCTATGGCATTAATAATGCGCGAGATAAAAATCACATAAATCTCCCTAGGCATTCCACGATAGGGATTTAACAAATTCCGTAATACTGTCATGATGTATGTATTCACTCCTTCAATAAATAAAGCCACGGATACCCTCATCTTTTGAGAGTCTCTCCGTGGCTCGTAGAAAGTAAAAAAGTCACGGGCACAGCCCGTAACCCTATTTTCCATTCTGAATTAATACATCATGGTCAATTAGGTCTGCACAGGCCGTAAGAAAAAGTAAGTTTTTCAATATTTACAGTGATGATGTTCATAGTACGGCCTCCTTTTTAATCTTTATTTTTAGAATTAGTTGCCTTCTGCTTCACCGAAAAATACTTTCCAAGATGTATTCAGTATACAATTGCGTTTGCATTTATGTCAATACTTTCCTGAAACTTTGTTCAGTCCCTTTGGTAGATGTTATTCAGCTACTAGGTGGCTCCTAACAAATGAAAAACAAAGAACTAACCCATTAATCCGTTAGCCCTTTGTCCTTCGGTAGCATTCTTTACTTATCCATGAAATCTAGGAAATAGAATATTATTTTCGAGGTGAACATGCTGGAAGAGATCGTTCTCAAGTTCTTCTAATTTCCCATACGTGATACGGTACGAATTACAAGCATCCTCAGGGATTTCAAAATCCTTCGTTACCTTTCTTAACTCTTTAAGAATATCTCCAGCCCCCTCATGCTCAGTTTCTAGCTCCCGTATTACATTGAAAATCTTTTGTTGAGCTTCCGCTGAAGGATTCGCCTCATACTCTTTAATCAAGGGAAACTCGATTTCTTCTTCTTTAATGAGGTGTTGCTCGAGTTCCATTTTCAGATTATGAAAGAGTCGGTGGACAGTTCCTAATTCAGGATGATGGGCTCCATGGACACGGAGAATTTTAGTGGTTAGCTCGCTAATTCGAGGAAGCTCTACATGCAAATACGCATGATGTGTATTGACGACGTGATTGATTAGTAAGCTAGATGACTCCTTAGTCCAATCTTGATCTGAGTTACTTACATCCTTAAGCTCTTCATATAAAGCGTTAATCCGGTTTAAGACGAGGATCTCGTCAATTTTTCCTTCCTTGAGCACATCTCTCAAAATTCGATCTCCACCACAACAGAAATCAATTCGATACTCCTTGAAAATATCCGCTGCTTTGGGAAACCTCGTTACAATTTCCCCGATTTTTTGAGTTGCATTGAATTGTGCCATAATGAAATCTCCTCCTTATATCGTGTCAAGGTCTCAGTGGCACCCTGCTTCCAAAAATCATCGTCGGTACACTTCAGAATCCTTACATATTCATCATACGCAAAGAAGCCTTCTTAGTATGTGATTCCAATCAAATCCTTAAACGATTCTAGTTAAAGCTTTCTTTTTTAGCTTAATTCCTTCAAAGAACTGAGCTTATTAATAATAATTCTTTTATTCCCAACGAGCTCGATGATTCCTTCCTCCTGCAGACTCGAAAGCTTCCTACTCATCGTCTCTCGCGTTATACCAATGAAGTTTGCCATTTCCTCTCGGGTTAAGGCCATATCCAATATAATCTTTCCCTCCTTCTTTGTTCCGAAGCTTTCAGATAAACTGATTAAAAGTCCAGCAATCCTTGCTTCAACATCCTTTGTACTTAAGGTTTGCACCAAGTTCTCTAGATTAACCAGGCGATCATGAACACTTTCCAGGATTCGTAGACAAATTTCCGGGCTATCCTTGAGAATCTTGTCGAAATCATCTTTAGCTAAAGTACAGACATTAACGTCTTCCAGAGCCTCAGCATTGTATTGGAAGGCGCTCTTTTTTAATAAGCTCAGGTCTCCAATGAAATCCCCTTCTGCGAGGATATAAAGAATTTGCTCCTTACCCTCTCTGGTATGCTTGAAGGTCTTAATCTTTCCCTGATTGATGATATAGAATTTATCTGATAAATCTCCCTCGAAGAAAATAACCTGCCCTTTTTTATACTTTCTGCGTGTTATCAAATGAGTAATCATTGCGAGCTGTTCATCCGCTAAGGTCGAAAAAATCGGCACTTTTGAAGCACAGAATTGCCCTGTACACGAATTACACCCACAGCTGTGGCAAGCGGTAGCAGAGTTCATAGGTATGCACTCCTCCTCGTTTAATCCAAAAAGTCCAACCGCCTAATAATTGCTCTTTCTTAAGCGTAAGATAATTGAAACTCTCAAAGTAAAATCCCCTAATCCACTTAAGAATACTATACTGTGTATGAAAATCAAAGTTGCACACGAATTCATGTGACTCCAGACTGTCACCAAAACAGTTACTTAGACCCTTGCATCAAATTTATAATAAATATGGTTTAACTAACAAAGAAAGAGGAGCCTGCCTTCCCCAGCAATACTCCTCTAATCTAACTATTAGCACAGACTGTTATTGAAGCCCTAAGCCTTTCCGTTTGGAAATAATATGCGCTTCTATATTATTTGCCACTTCCACTGGGTCATCCCCGAGGGCGACCTTCCCACCCGTTAGTCCTTCGACATCTTCGGTCAGAAGTTTAACAAGTTGGGGGGCGCCTGTCATGAATGGGGTTGGAGAAAGATGCGTATAAGCACCATAAGCAATGGCAAACACGCCATCTATTGTGGCCTTTTGCTCCATCCACTCGGGCGCTGTAACTGCGATAGGAAGTTGTGGGATATCAACATCGAGATGATCTGCAAGTGCTGTAACAAGCATCGAAATCCGCCCAGTGTCTGTACAAGTTCCGAAGCTTAAAACGGGCGGAATCTTCAAAGCAGTACAAATTTCTTTGAGCCCTGCCCCCGCCATATTTACGGCATCTAAGTTACAAAGTCCAGCAATTTCTAAGGCATGATTACCGCAACCTCCAGCTACGACGAGAATATCTTTCTTGATGAGCTCTTTAGTGAGATTAACTGTATTCCAGTCATGAGGACCATTTCTTAAGGTTGAGCAGTTCGCGAGGGCAACTACCCCTTTAATCTTCCCAGCAGCGATTACTTCGACAAGCGGATCGAGTTTGTTACCGAGCGCAGCCAAAACGGCTTCTGTAGAAAAGCCTGCAATGGCTTTCATTGTTTTCTGAGGAACCATCGGGGTGACTTTTCCTTTTCTCTTCTTAAAGTTTTCAATTCCTAAATCAATTAAAGCTTCAACCATTTTATCGACTTCAGACGGATCATACGGAATCTTATGTTGTAAGCCAGGGATATCGATAATCGTACTGATGGATACGAGGGTTGCTTGATATTTCTCGGCATACATGTCGATAGCCGGCGGCGAGCAGTTCTCCTCCATAGCTAAGACGTCAACTGTACCTGTGGCAAGTAAAGGTTCGATGGCCATCCAGTTCCCCATGAGCCCTACAAACACTTCATCCATCTCAAAACGTTGAAGCAATTCTTGCCCGGTCTCGATAGAACCAACGACACGTAACCCTTTTGCACCGGCTGCTTTCGCCTTTTGCTGAACATCGGCACTCTTTGCCCTTTCAATCATAGCTGCTCCTGCCCAGGGTTGGTGACCGTTAAATACGATATTTACGTATTCTGGATCCATGATTCCTAAATCAACATTCACTTCATGAGGTTGGGGAGTTCCAAATAAAATATCTTGAACCATTTCAAGCCCAATCTGTGAATTATAAATAGTCGCAAGACCTAAACGTAATGCTTTAATCGCCAGTGAAACGTAATTTCCGTCCACGTTTGTCAGACAGCTTGCAATAGAATTTTGTTCCTCATGAACAGTTCCCGCTGGATAGATATTGAGATTTCTCCAAACCTGCTTGCGTTTTTTAGGTGCAAAAGCTTCTACCATCAGATTCGGCTCTTCGACTCCAATTATTTGTTGATGCTCCAAAAGGTCAGCGAGTTGAATCGCCATTTGATTTAAATCTTGACTCGAATTAATTCCGAGTTTCTCACACATCCACTTAAGTTTAATCGGATCTTTAATCTTGAAAGGAGTTTTCCCTTCCCCTGTCGCTTTAAGAGTACGATACGCTTCATATGCGTGGTGGCTATATGTACCAGCTCCCATAATGTTTAGATTAAGGAATTTTCTCATAGCCATTGCATCGGGGCCGATACCGCAAACGCCTCTATCTTGTTCTCCTTTTTCATTGATCCGACAGGGACCCTGAGAACACTGCTGACAACTTAAGCCCTGCAGACAGAATTTACAGCGAATTTTTTCCTGTGCAGCATACCGATCAAATACATTTGACATCCCATCTTCACGAATCCGAACTAACATCTCCTCAACGGAATCATGATAGCTCACACGGCCTTCCGTTTTTTCAAGAATCGTTTCACTCATTTGCCTTCACTCCTTAACCCATTTAAAGAACTTAACTTAGAAGCATTTCACTTCAACCATTCAACAAAAAGTTTGCACCATTGTTCGATTTAATATGTACTTCCCCATATTAAAAAGACCGGTTCTTGACCGGCCTAATTTAAATGACTATACGAATTTTTCAAGAGGAATTAGCTGCACTACTCTAAACTTACCACCAGCGACGACCAAACCATGGACTAAACATTGTCATAGGAAAACCCATCCAGCGGCGCCATGACCTGTGTCCCCATCCCCAACCATACATACCAGCTCACTCCTTTTATTAATAAACTCTATTGGACTTTATTCCTCATCCCATTACCATAATATGGATGTGGTAATTTGTCTCGTTCCTACTCTTGAAGAATAATGTATACTTATTCACTAACCAGTTCAGAAAATTCTAAGACTATGGTATTATGTGAATTACGCTGGAAAAGTGTATGCATTGTCCGATGACTACCAGCCGTAAGACTCCCATCTTCTATTAGTACGAAAGTATCCAGTGTATGCTTTTGCCGAACCGCAAGCTACACAGAACGACTTCAGCGGTGAGGATGTGATAACGGCTGCTACGTCCCTGGATAAGTTCTTCTATGCTTCAGTTGGAGTAAGTATTCCTCTTAGGCAAACTCCATCTGAAGCTAAGAATCACTTGATAGAACAGAAAATATTGGGAGTGTGGTCAGAATGATAGCTGTTTCCATCGCATTCTATATGTTGATGATGTTGGTCATTGGTTTTTATTCCTACAGGAGAACCTCGAATCTATCCGACTATATGATTGGAGGCCGTACTCTTGGTCCAGCGGTTACAGCCCTAAGCGCAGGCGCCTCCGATATGAGTGGCTGGCTTATGATGGGCCTTCCCGGAGCAATGTTTGCTCAAGGGTTAAGTGCAGGATGGATTGTTGCTGGACTTACTCTAGGTGCTTATGCAAACTGGCTCTATGTCGCACCTCGGTTACGCTCCTATACCTTCATTGCTAATGATTCCATTACGATTCCATCGTTTCTCGGACATCGCTTCCATGATAACTCCCATATTCTCCGTTTAGTTTCTGCTCTTGTCATTATTATTTTCTTTACTTTCTACGTCTCCTCAGGTTTGGTATCTGGCGCGGTCCTCTTTAATACAACATTCGGGATGGAATACCATACCGGCCTTTGGTTGATTCTTGCAGTCATTGTTACCTATACTCTATTTGGAGGCTTCTTAGCAGTGAGCCTTACAGACTTTGTCCAAGGAATTATTATGGTTCTTGCACTCATCATGGTACCTATCGTCACTATTATAAACAGCGGTGGATGGGCTACTTCTTTTAGCCATATTCAATCCATTAATCCAGCACTCTTAGACGTTTTCAAAGGAACTAGTTTTGTGGGTATGATTTCTCTCTTTGCCTGGGGATTGGGGTACTTTGGCCAACCTCATATCATCGTCCGTTTTATGGCTATATCCTCAGTGGAAGAGATTAAAAAATCACGCAAAATAGGCATGAGTTGGATGGTTTTCTCAGAGATTGGCGCCATGTTTACTGGCCTTGTGGGGATTGCTTATTTCTCAACCCACGGTCTTAAGCTTCCAAACCCTGAAACTGTATTTATCGAACTCGGAAAGATTCTATTCCACCCAATTATCACAGGATTCCTCATCTCTGCAATTCTCGCGGCGATCATGAGTACTATTTCTTCACAACTTCTCGTAACCTCAAGCTCCTTAACCGAGGATCTCTACCGAATCCTCGTTCGTCGCTCGGCTTCGGATAAGGAACTCGTCTTTATCAGTCGCCTCTGTGTACTTCTTGTAGCGCTCGCCGCTACCTATCTCGCTTGGAGTCAGAATGACACGATTCTAAATCTCGTAGGCTATGCTTGGGCTGGATTTGGTTCTTCCTTTGGACCGGTTATCCTCTTAAGCTTGTATTGGAAACGGATGACGAAATGGGGAGCTCTTGCTGGAATGGTTGCAGGCGCAGGTACCGTTATCCTTTGGACCCAATTCCCGGCCTTAAAATCAATCTATGAGATGATTCCTGGCTTTACCATAGGTCTTCTCGCGATTATCGTGGTTAGCTTTTTAACCCCTGCACCGTCTCAAGCTATTCGGGATGAATTCGCTAAATCTGAAGCAGAGACGAAGGCAAACTAGGTTCTTATGACGCGGCACCCTCAGGTAATGTGAACACGGGGACGGTTCTCCTGATTCCACTAGTGGAATCAGGAGAACCGTCCCCGTGTTTCCCGTGTTTCAGTAACGCAAAAAGGATGGGCACAGAATATTTTTCTGCGACCATCCTTTTTTATATCCTAGTGAACTTCGCCAATGATATCCCGAGCAATGACGATCCCACAGGCTTCCGCTTGTGCAAGTCCACGAGTTACCCCTGCACCATCTCCACCTGCATAGAGTCCTTCAATCTCAGTTTCGAAGTTACTTTTAAGTTTGGGGCGAGAAGAATAGAATTTTGCTTCTACACCATAGAGCAAGGTATGCTCCGAAGCAATACCGGGAGTCACTTTATCCAGGGCTTCAATCATCTCGATGATGCTCTTCATGGTGGAGTAGGGAAGGACGAGCCCTAAGTTACCGGGAACGGCTTCCTTTAAGGTCGGTTCCACAAAGCTTTCGCTTACACGTTTATCTGTGGAACGACGGCCCTTCAGAATATCTCCGAACGTTTGCACTAAGACACTTCCATTCGATAAGTCGTTTGCTAGTCGAGAAATTGACTTGGCATATTCTGTCGGTTTATTGAAGGGATAAGAAAAATTGTGAGATACTAACAAAGCAAAGTTCGTATTGTGACTTCCCAAATTCTTATCTTTATAGGCGTGACCGTTAGCGAGCATTACTCCGGTATGATTCTCGATGACGACATGCCCAGAGGGATTACTGCAGAAGCTTCTCACTGTCGTTCCCACAGAGGTCCGAAAAAGGAATTTACCTTCATATAAATTCTCATTGATATCTTCCATGATCGTGTCCAGTGTCTCTACACGAACTCCTACATCGACTTGGTTACTGGTCATCTCGAGTTTATATTTTTTGAGAGCATCCTTGAACCATTCTGAACCATCCCGTCCTGGAACAACAACGACCTTGGGCGCATAATATTCCTCACCCTTACTGGTCCGAATCCCACTAACTCGAAGTTTCCCTGCCTCTTCCTCCGCTATAATATCCGCGACTTCGGATTCATAAACCATGTCTACTTTATCCTTAAGATACTCGAAGATGTCCTTAAGGATTTCAAGGTTTTGTTCTGTCCCAAGATGGCGAACCTGAGCTCTGAGGAGCTTTAGTCCTGCGGCCAAGCCTTTTCTTTCAATATCCTTTACAGCAGGAGTGTTAGGATCCGTTAGAACCGCGGTTGCTCCATGCTTCAGGTTAATCTCGTCAACATATTTAATCAGGCTTAGGACTTCTGAGGGTGGCAGATACTCAGTCATCCATCCTCCAAACTCTGTTGTTATATTAAACTTTCCGTCTGAATAAGCACCGGCACCACCAAACCCATTGGTTATGGAACAAGCGGGTGTACAACTCGCGAATTCTCTTTGCTTATTTGGCGGCGGACATTTTGAAAGCGTCTTTTTAAGAATTGGACAACTCCGTTTATAAATGTCACGCCCTTTTTCAATCAACAGAACGGATAACTGAGGTGCCTTTGATACCAATTCGTAACACGTATAGATTCCAGCCGGACCCGCACCGACCACGATAACATCATATTTCTTCAAGGTTAGAACCTCCTTCTAAAAAACCATCCCACAAACGACTAAACTATACCTTATGTGCGAGATTAATTCAATAGAAAATCCGAACATTTCTGCCAAAAACATCTTTTTCGTTTGGATTCTACTCTCCACAACCAATATCTAATGGTATTCGACAATATCAAGAACAAATAAGCTATTTATAGAATACTTGTTTCTGTTGATTACGAACACATATTCCCCTATAATATAAGGGAACACTTAATTCAGCTAGAATTTTTCAATTCGGATCCAAAGTTACTAACCTTTATCTAAATTCAATTCTATGGCGGTGATTACGTTGGGGGCACGTACTATATTCCATATCGATGTTAACTCGGCCTACCTCTCGTGGGAAGCCGTTCATCGACTACAACACGGGGATCCCCTGGATCTAAGAACGATTCCCTCCGTAGTGGGAGGAGACCCCTTAACACGACACGGAATCGTTCTTGCCAAGTCTATTCCTGCGAAAAAGTATAAAATCCAAACAGGCGAAACTTTGTTCTCCGCAACCTCAAAGTGCCCGGAATTGATAATAGCCAAGCCGAATTACCTGCTGTTCCGACAGTGCAGCCAAGCCTTAGGGAATATTTTGAGAGAGTATTCCCCCTTACTTCAACAATTCTCTGTCGATGAGTACTTCCTGGACTTTACCTCTATGGATCAACTCTTTGGGGATCCCCTAGAAACGGCTTATAAAATCAAGGATCGGATTAAAAACGAGCTAGGCTTCACGGTTAATATCGGGATATCATCGAATAAACTTCTTGCTAAAATGGCCTCTGAATTCGAAAAACCCGATAAGGTCCACACCCTATTTCCCGAGGAGATTCCCACTAAAATGTGGCCTTTACCCATTGAAGAACTCTTTATGGTAGGAAGGGCAACCTCCCGAAAACTTTTGTCCCGAAATATTAAAACAATTGGTGAACTCGCTCAAACAGATCCTAAGCTTATAAGAATGAGCTTAAAAAGCCACGGCAGCCTCATCTGGAACTATGCCCACGGAATCGAACACTCTCCCGTCAAGCCCGGTGGGAGTATCCAAGTCAAAGGGATGGGCAACTCTACGACCTTGCCCTTTGATGTTGATAATCGCAAAGAAGCTCAACTCGTCCTTCTCTCTCTCATTGAAACCGTAACCACCCGTTTAAGACAGGGGCAATACTCCGCCCAACTCGTGGCGATTTCCTTTCGAACGAATGAGTTCCTCTCCTACTCCCATCAGCGAAAAATCTCTCATGCCACAGACTGTACCAATGAAATCTGGGAGGTCGCTTGTCAGCTCTTTGACGAATTATGGCACGGTCAACCTCTAAGGCACATGGGAGCTCGCGTTTCAGAACTTTGTCAAAACGACTTTGTTCAGCTTTCCCTTTTCGAAAAAAATTATGAGAAAGAACGAAAGGTGGATCGAGCAGTTGACGCAATTCGAGAACGATTTGGCTCGAACGCTATCCTACGCTCTTCCTATCTCCAATCCGGATTGAAATCAATGACCGGGGGAGTTGTCGCAGAAGAGGAATATCCCATGATGACGAGTTTACTTTAATAAAAGGGGGGAATATTCAGATGAAGATTATTATGCAACCTATAGAGATGGTTGCTCGTTTTAGCGAAGATGGCATTCCTCGACCGGTTAAGTATAAAGCGACTTTCGAAGGAGTTCCCATCATCATTTGTATTGACAAAATCCTCTTGAAAACTGAGGAAAAGCTCGCCGGAAACCGTATGATTATTTTCCGTTGCCAGAGTATCATGAACGGTCTACTTAAGGTCTTTGAACTAAAGTACGAGTTAAATACCTGCAAATGGTTTTTATATAAGATTTAACATCCCATTGCATACTAGATCCCTTCAACGCAGTCAATAAGCTCTTTTGCTACATATTCCGCCTCATCAACGGACAACTTCGAATAAAGCGGCAAGGTGATCTCATTGGCATACTGAGCATATGCATTTGGATAATCTTCAGTTTTATACCCGAGGTTCTTATAAAGCGTAAACATGGGCAGTGGCCTGAAGTGTACATTTGTGGCGATATCTTTTTCGCCCATCTTCTTAATGACACGATTCCTTTGTTCCTCAGTAAAATTCTTTAGTCTTAATGTATATAAGTGATAATTTGTTTCTATTTCCTCGTCTTTTTCAAAAGGAAGGATCGCCCAATCCTTCGTCCCAAGAATTGTACTATAGACCTCATGAAGTTCTGCTCTTTTACTTAACATCTCCTTGTACCGTCGAAGTTGAACACGTCCGATAGCTGCCATAATATCGGTCATATTGCATTTGAAGCCATCGGTCACGATATCATATTCCCAGGCTCCCGCTTGCATTTTTGAAAAAGCATCCTTCGTTTGGCCGTGTAGAGAAGTATACTTAAATTCCCTATATAAGTCGTCTTTCCCCTGAAAACTATTGTTGTTATAAGTAATTGCTCCACCTTCCGCCGTCGTTAGGTTCTTTATGGCATGAAAAGAGAACACATGAAAATCCATCTGCCCTCCAACCTTCTGTCCCTTATACAACGCTCCAAAGGAGTGCGCGGAATCAGAAATCAGAGTAATATCTTCACGGCCTTTTGCCTTGAGGACTTTCCTTAGGGCGTCATAGTCCACAGGCACTCCCGCTATATCCACCGTCATAATGGCTTTGGTTTTAGGCGTAATTGCCTCATAAATCTTTTGTTCATCAACCAAAAAGCTATCTTTCTTAACATCCACAAACGTAGGCATGATTCCGCGATGGACAAGTACATTTGATGTTGCTGTATAGGTGTAAGGTGTGGTTATCACTTCATCCTTCCCACCTATACCCAAAACCTTTAAAATCAGCTCCATACCCGCCGTTGCGCTATTTAAGCCAACCGCATGCCCCGTACCACAGAAACCCGCCAATTCTTGTTCAAATAAGGCAGTATTTGGACCCGTTGTAATCCACCCAGATCTTAGAACTTCTGAAACGGCAGCAATTTCTTCCTCAGTAATATCCGGTGGTGAAAAGGGTATTTTTTTAATCATCATCAAGTTCCTTTCTTATTTCTATCTTTTGCTTTTTCAGGGAAATTAGCAATTCACATAGAAGGATTTAATTTTTTCACATATATACTCAACTTCAGCCATCGTCATTTCGGGATAAATCGGAAGGGCAATGATTTCATCGGCTACTTTCTCCGCAACAGGGAAGTCGCCTTTTTTATACCCCAAATCCTGAAAACACGCCTGGACATGAAGCGGACGAGGATAATAAATACTGTAGCCTATTTCATTTTTAGCTAAGTAAGCTGCGAGTTCATCCCGATTCTCGGCCAATACGTTAAACACATAGTAGACGGGCTTCTGTTCCCCTTTAACCTTAGGAAACCTGATATTTTTACAATCGCTCAATATTTCCATATACTTCTTGGCAATCTTTTCTCGCTTACTAATCGCGTCGTCAATATACTTGAGTTTAACCAGTAATATCGCCGCTTGAAGGGTATCCAAGCGCGAATTGTATCCGACATTATCATAGAAGTATTTCTTTGAAGCACCATGAACCCTATACTGTTTCGCTTTTCGAGCAAGCTCCTCGTTATTCGTAATAATCATTCCCCCATCACCATAGCCTCCAAGAGTTTTGGTCGGGAAGAATGAAAATACCCCAAAGTCACCCATTGTCCCTGAATGTTGATATTGGCTGCTCTTACCTTTCCATCTCATCCCAAAAGCTTCGGCCGCGTCTTCCAGGACCCTAAGCTGATGCCTCCCTGCAATGTCCATGATTCTATCCATATCTGCCATCTGATTGAACAAATGTATAGGGAGAATCCCAATCGTATTTTGATTTATCTTTTCTTTAATCTTATTGACATCAAGGGCAAATGTCTCTTCATCAATATCCACAAAAACCGGACGGCCTTTATGCTTTGTGATACACGAGGCTGAGGCAAGGAACGTAAAGGGAGAAGTTATAACCTCTTTCCCGTCCTTATAGCCAAGAATATCCGATGCTATAGTCAAGGCATCCGTACCAGAAGCTACCCCAATCGCATACTTTACCTGACAATACTCTTGAATCTCATTCTCAAGCTGAGATACCTGTTCGCCAAGAATAAAATTCCCCTTTTCAAGTACTGATTGAATTGCGCGATTGAATTCGTCCTTTTTCTCAAGATACTCTCGTTGGGACTCATAAAAATTAACTCTCATCATTCATCCGACCTTTTCTCATTAATTTTCTTTGGCAATCCAGACTTTAACACCCAACTGCCCAATTTTCTCAATTTCTTCATCAGGAGCTTCCCAATCGGTAATGAGGACATCCAAATCCTTTAGATCTAGTGTTTTTGAAAAGAATTCTGTCCCTACCTTGTCAAAATTAGCGAGGCATATGGTTTGGGCTGAGACCTCTGCCACAGTCCTTTGAAAAATAGCCCCTTCCGGAGTTGAACTGCTCAACCCGTGTTTCGCAGAAATTCCTCCACCCGTCAAAAAAGCCTTATCTATCCGTAAGGTTCTAATAAATTCCGTCGCCAGAGCGTCGACGATACCTTCCTCACTTTTCACTTTCCCGCATACGATATAGGTTTCAATATTATTATAGGGTTTAAGTTTTTCAGCAATAACGAGCGAATTAGTAATAACGGTATAGTTCCGATCAATGGGTAAATATTTTAGTAAAATGTAATGGATACTTGCCCCACCAATAAATAGAGTGTCACCCTGCTCGATATAAGATACGGCTAGCCTGGCCACAGCGTTTTGATGCTCAGTTCCCTCACTATATCGAATTCGGTCATCCATCGGAAACCTTCTAACCTTTGATAAAGGCACAGCCCCTCCATGCGTTCTTCTTAGAAGACCGTTTTCTTCCATGGTTGTCAGATCCCTACGTATGGTATCAATAGAAACTTGAAATTCTTCCGCAAGTTCTTTTGCAAATACCCTTCCCGAGGATTTTACCTTGGCAAGGATACGCTCATGACGCTCCTCAGCAAACATACATAAACCCCTTTTGTTTATTTACCAGTAGAATATCACTTCTCTGCGGTTTTGCAAAGTATTATTTGCACTTTTATGCCGTTTTACTCCGTTTTATCCTGTTGGCAAAATGGAATATAAAAAGGGAACCGTTAACCTTATGACGAAGTTAACGATTCCTCTTTAGAATTCTTTACATCACTTGCTCAGAATCCTGAGCTCCTTTATTTTTTAACTGAAGGCGTATCGAATAATCAAATATCGCAGGGTAAATTGCCTTAAGCAGGTCAGGAGGGCAGTCTACTTCCAAAGCCCAGTTATTAAGCCTTTGCATAACTTCCGCTTCCCTTTTCCCATCTCGAATATGACCTGCCTTCTTGTAATTTCCTATCTCCTTGGCCGTAAGCATTCGCTCAGCCAAAAGTTGTACAAGGTCTTGATCGATACGGTCAATTCGATCCCTAAGTTGTTCAAGGCCCTCCACTTCCTTAGGGCAGACGAAATTCCTCTTCACACTCTTTGTGACAGTCTGAAGTTCTGAAGCCAACTGTACGAATTGCTCCGGCGTAAGGGATTGTGCTCCATCACTTTGAGCTTCAGCCGGGTTGGGATGCATCTCAATGAGAAGTCCATCCGCCCCTCCCGCGATAGCCGCCTTGGCTAATGACGGAATTAAGTCCACTCTTCCAGCCGCGTGACTCGGATCTACAATCACCGGGAGATGGGAGAGTTCCTTTACTAAGCTTACCGCACTTAAGTCTAAGGTATTGCGGGTACTCGGTTCAAAGGTCCGAATTCCCCGCTCACAAAGAATCACTTCTGAATTTCCTCCAGCTAAAATATACTCTGCCGCAAATAGCCATTCCTCGATTGTTGCTGAAAGTCCCCTTTTTAGAATGACAGGTTTTCTAATCCCACCGAGCAACTTGAGGAGATGAAAATTCTGCATGTTTCGTGAGCCCACTTGGAGGATATCCACCTTATCTACAAGCACTTCTAAGCCATGTTCATCCATAACCTCAGTGACACAGAGTAACCCATATTCCGCTGCCGCCTCAACTAGATACTCGACACCCTCTTTTCCAAGCCCCTGAAAACTATAGGGTGAAGTGCGTGGCTTATACACCCCGCCTCTTAGGACGCTTCCTCCGGCCGCTTTCACTGCTTTGGCCGCGGCTCGCATTTGTTCCCTTGATTCTACCGCACAGGGTCCACCCATCAAAATAATTTCTTTTCCTCCGACCGTCGTGTCTTTTACCCTTACTTCACTTCGTTCACCCTTCAAACCTACTAATGGTAAATTCATGACTAATCCCCCTTATACAAAAATTAATAGTCCACGGCTGTCCCTTCTCTGGGACGAAAGCCGTGGACTTCCGCGTTACCACCCAATTTGGCCGATAGGCCCTCCTCATTTAAAGTACAAGATTACTCCCTTTTCCTAATTGAGTTGGAACGAGATAAAAACAAAAACTTCTCGCCCCATGCAGGGACGAGAAGTCATTCTCGCGTTACCACCCAACTTAGCCACTGAAGGCTCACTCAAAAAGGTACGGGAAAATCCGATACCTCCTTCTTTTTAACGGGGAAGAACCGTCCAAGCCTACTTAGAAACCTGTTCAGCTGGCAGCTCAGGAGGGAACTTCAACTATTTACACTATAGAAGAGCTTTCAGTCGGTGGCTCTTCCTCCCTGGGAAAGTGACCATAGTCTACTTTTCTCCGTCATCGCCTTTTAAAGGAATGATGAATTTAAATCATTATATTCTATTCCCAAAGGATTTGCAACTGTCTTAGAACAGTATTTTCCCTCAGTCAATATCATTATTCCATTCTATTCCTAGATTTCCCGAAGCGCTGCTTTAGGTAGCCTAAAACTCCTGGTGCAATAGATATCCCGATGATGGCGAAGATAACAAGTGTAAAATTATCACGGACTATAGGTAAATTGCCAAAAAAATATCCCCCGGAAAGAACAATACCCACCCAGAGAAACGCGCCGGCGAGGTTAAATAGCAGAAAACGCCAGTAGGACATCGTTCCAACTCCTGCCACGAAAGGAGCAAAGGTCCGAATGATTGGGATGAATCGTGCCATAATAATTGTCTTTCCACCGTGCTTTTCATAGAAGTGCTGGGTTCGTTCAAGATTTTCTCGATTCAGAAAACGCATATCTTTCGAGAATACTTTAGGTCCAAAGAAGTGACCAATCTGATAATTCGCAGTATCCCCAAGAATAGCAGCAACGAAAAGCAAGATAAACAATGTCTTGAGGTCTAGAGCACCACTCGCTGCGAAAGTCCCCGCTACGAAAATCAAGGAATCACCAGGAAGGAATGGAGTGACAACAAGACCAGTCTCTGCAAAGATAATCAGAAAAAGAATGAGATAGGTCCACGCTCCGTATGCCTGAATGACAATACCTAGCTTCTCATCGAGATGAAGAAATATATCGATTACAGTTTGTAAAAGTTCCACTTTACACCCTCCGACTTTTTCACGTCTAACAAAACTACTTCTCTAATAATATCTCATTCGACAGAATTTAGCTATTCGCATTCTCGCATAATTTCTTCTAGGCGCTTTTTTCTTTTGTCCAAAGCTTAAGTCCCTCACTCTTAGTCAGGAATAAGTGGCGCTAAGCCCCGCATATCAAAAACTAACAAGCCCGAAAAATCCATCGGACTTTTCGGGCTCGCACTATGAAAACACGTTATAAGTCTCCTAATCTCAGTCCAATTCGTAAGTAAAAGCCACCTACAATAATCAAAAAAAGAAGGCTCATGATAAAATAATCTCTTATCGTAAAATGGAGGTCACGCATATTGGTCATTGTGCGGGTAAATCCGTAACCACGATTCAACATGCCTTTTGCTAAATCCTCAGCTATCAGGATGGAGTTCACAAATAATGGGACCATAATAGGAATATACGCCTTGATACGCCCTATGCTTCCTTTATCATCAATCTTCGCACCACGAGCTCTTTGCGCTTCAAGAATGAGTAATCTCTTTTTATCCAGAGTAGGGATAAACCGGAGGGCAGTGGTTATCATGAACGTTATCTCCATAGGAACTCTAAGCTGATTCAAAAATAGCATAAAATCGTCAATTGGAGTGGTTAAGGTTAACATCGAAGATGCTAGGATCATAACGAGAAGTCGACAGACGAAATTGACACCGGTCAAGACTCCTCCTACAGATAGCGCCAAACGTCCGTCAGACAAAGCAGAAAAAAAAACAATATGACTCATTTCACTGCGAAATCGTTCAGGTGGGTAAGTAAAACCGGAGATCAAAATAAGAAATAGACAAATTGGAACTAAGGGTTGGATAAGCTGCCAAACTTTCTTATAGGGTATTTTACACCGTACAGCTATTGTGACGATACCCAGCATTAGCGCCAAATTATAAAGGGGTTCCTGGAACAAGAAACTCCAGACAACGACGGTAAGTAGGCCAAGTACTTTGGTGCGGACATCTAGGCGATGAAGCAGAGATTCCCCCGGAATATATTCTACAAACATAGCGCCTGATTCCCCTCCTCAATGACTTTAACCAACGCCCTTCTAAATTCCTCAGCTGAAGTCGGTCTTAGACCTAAGTCCATTAACCTTTGACTCAAGGCACTGATTTGGGGCGGAAGGATTGCCGCTTGCCGTAATATGTCAGAGTTACTCAGGGCCTCCCAAGTCGGAGCATCTCTTAATACATGACCTCTTTGCAATACGATGACCCGCTCCGTATATTCGGCAACAATATCCATATCATGAGTAATCATAAGGATTGTTGTTCCTTTTTTATGGAGTTGATCAAGCAACTCCATAATTTTTTGTACACCCCTCCAATCAAGGCCCGTCGTAGGTTCATCTATCACGAGAATTTCTGGAGTAAGTGCTAGAACGGAAGCGACTGCAATCAACTGACGTTCTCCCTTGCCGAGTGTATAAGGATGAACCTCTCGGAATTTTGCTAGACCGGTTAACTCTAAGGCCCGAGTAATCCGCTCCTCTCTCTCCCTCAAATCAAAGCCTGCATTTTTCAATCCAAATTCCAATTCTTTTTCCACTGAAACAGAAAAGATTTGGTGATCTGGGTTTTGAAACACATAGCCAATCGTTCGGGCAAGATGTGCTGTGTCATATTCCTTCGTGTTCATCCCCTTAACGATGACTTCTCCCTGTGTCGGCTTAAGCAAGCCGTTCAAATGTTTAGCTAAAGTGGTCTTCCCTGCTCCATTGGAACCGACCAGTGCGACGAATTCACCTTTTTGAATTGCAAGATCAATCCCCTGTAGGGCTATTTGTCCGGATTCATACTGGTGGACAAGCTGATTGACCTGGATTAACGGTGAACTCTGTGCTACCTTTGCCTTCGTTCGTTCGTAGTAAACCTCTCTTATCTCAATAGGCTTTGCCGATGGGTTCTTTACGTCCGGCGATTTTTGTTTACTTGTTAAACTACGAATCAAGGACTCAGCACTTGCAACATCTAACGGTATATCTTTGAATTCAATCCAGCCCCTCTGATAATACTCCCAGCCTAATAAGCTTACAGGCAATGGCTTTATCCCGAATTCCCGCAAAAGAGGAATATCGCGAAAAAGCTTTTTGGGAGCTCCTTGCCAAACTATCTCTCCGTGATTAAGTACAACAATTTCATCGGCCCTTTGAAGAATCTCTTCACTCGAATGCTCAATCACAAGAAGAGTCCGATCACTTTCACGACGGAGATCATCTAAGGCCCGATAGATTTCTACTCGCCCTTCAGGATCGAGTTCAGAGGTTGGCTCATCCAGGACCATAATTTCTGGCTCCATGGCTAGTACCCCAGCAATCACTAACCTTTGTTTTTCTCCACCCGATAACTCAACTGTGGAGCGCATGTTGTGTTCTCTTAGTTGAACTCTTTCGAGCGCTTGTTCAACCCTTCTATGAACCTCTTCAATCGGAACACCGAAATTTCGGGGGCCAAAAGCTACATCTTCTTCTACAGTTCTCCCAACAATCTGACTTTCTGCTTCCTGAAGTACAAGTCCTACCTGCTTAGCCAATTCCTGCACTCGATAGTTACTTGTCTCTTTACCAGCGACGATTACTTCTCCAGTTAAATCTCCTTGCATAAGCTGTGGAATCAGTCCATTTAAGCATAAACTTAATGTTGTTTTCCCTGCACCCGTGCGACCCATTAAGACTACGAATTTTCCTTTCTCCACAGTTAAATCGACCCGCTTTAAGCTCTCTACGGTAGCACGAGGATAGCAATAAGAAACATCCTTTAATTCAATGACCTGTTCCACCGATACACCCCTTTAAATCAACCGGCTTCCTTTAAGTGCTTTATACGCTAAAGCTGATACCACAACGTTAATTACTGAACCTACTAATAAGAAGGGCATTAACCCCAAAACAGCTCCCATACCACCCATTGGGAAAACCATAAACGCACCCACTACGCCATTTAAGAGAATTGTCACGACCACCGCTGTAATTAAGCCAACTTTCTTATTAACGAAGCGGAAAATCAAGGCAAAGACAGCCATTTCTACAGCGATAACTAAATGCATAGGAATCCCAAGCGGGAAGCCGGCAACCCATGAGGAGAGAAGATGACCAAGGGCAATGACTACGCCTCCTTCGATCCCTCCAAAGGCTAATGCACTAAAAAAGCCTGGTGCAGAATCCAAACCCACTGTCCCGACTGGACTCGGAATTTTGATTAAGGTACCCACTGCACTCAAGGCAATAAAAACGGCCATGATTGCAATTCGTCTAATATTCTGGGCAGAGTTCTTGACTGTTCTTTCCTTTGAATTTGAGCTATTAATCATTTTAAATTCCTCCTTATTTTTTAACATCATTCTTGGATAATTAAATTAAACAACCTTACTTAAGAGTTATAAGAACTTTAGGTAGAGTTATAAGTACTTAAGGTGGTGTTTTAAATAATTCCTTCGAGCCTTCCAACCTTGTAGATTGGAATCGTCCCAAAATCGGTTAATTGAATAGCCTCAGGTGCCATGAAAATGGCGCAAGTTGATGGTCCTGCCGATTTGTGCAGATTCAGTTGGCATTGAGGTTCTTGAATAAATCGAGCACCCACAGTCGCAGCTATCGCTTCGGCTTCACCGCGTATTCCTTGAGAGCCCACCGGGATGATGTCATGAACCGCACGGTATCTCAATAATTTCATAACATGATCACCTTGAATAATTTCCGGATCATCTGGACCTAGGACCTCAAACCCCACTTTGGGGAGGCCCATACAAAAGACACCGTCTCCTATGTTAGATTGACCTATACGAAGCTTTGCTTTTTCACAAAGCCCCACTACTGTAATCCCGAGGCCTGTTTGCTGTGTGTGTATATTCTTCTCTGTGCTTATAGCTATTGGTAACGAAGCCAAATCCATAACCTTAAGCTCCTCTCTCACCCCCTCAAGTATTTCTTCCCCCGCTGGCTTAGGTTCATTTGAAATCGCAACTGTAAGCATTTGGGGAATCGCCCCAATGGAGAGCACTTCCAGTAAAGCGACCCGGGCAGTAGACCTTCCTGTAATGCTCCAAGTGACTTTGACTGCATCGAGCTCCTTCATACCAATGGCACCACAAGAATCGCATGCGGCCACGAGGTATTGAGTCTCATTTAAGGAAACCACCTCAACATCTCGCCCATGATATCCCATCCTTCTCCACCCTCCTTTCTAAAAAAACAAAAAGTTCATAGCCATTTCGCCTTCTCCTCTTGGATAAAGCAAAATGACCATGAACTTTACCATACTTCATGTGTCTTTTGATTACAGGCAGGTCTCCTGACTTAGAGTCAACGTCTCATAACTACCTTCCCAGTTACCCAGTGGCATCCCTGTATGAGACTCCTCTTTACAGTGGCGGGTCCGTCCGGGATTCGCACCCGGTTCCCTATTCTCCCTCCGCATGAAGGGCACCTGTAATCCGTTCAATTGTTAAAATATTCTAATATTATTTTAGTCCAGAATAAAGAAATGTCAAGACTTTTTATATTTATATCTCTATGAACTTAGCTTTCTTGGAATAGTACTGTAGACAAATATCTCTCGCCTGTATCTGGAAGAAGAACAACAATTGTCTTTCCTTTATTCTCAGGTCTTTTAGCAATCTGGGTTGCAGCGAAGGCTGCTGCACCAGAGGATATCCCAACAAGTAGACCTTCTGATTTGGAAAGCTTTCTCGAGGTCTCAAAAGCTTCGTCGTTCTTAACCTTAAAAATTTCATCAATAACTGATGGATTAAATACATCCGGTACAAATCCAGCACCGATTCCCTGAATTTTATGAGGTCCAGGATTACCTCCAGATAAGACAGGAGAGTCACTTGGTTCTACTGCAATAATCTTAACATTGGGGTTTCTCTTTTTGAGAACTTCACCAACACCTGTTACAGTCCCACCTGTACCTACTCCAGCGATGAAAACATCAACCTGTCCGTCAGTATCTCTCCAGATTTCTTCGGCAGTCGTTTGTCTATGAATTTCAGGGTTAGCTGGATTATTAAACTGCTGAGGAATAAACGAGTTCTCTATTTCAGCAGCCAATTCCTCTGCTTTTTTAATTGCACCCTTCATACCATCAGGTCCCGGAGTCAAAACCAATTCGGCTCCTAGAGCTTTGAGAAGATTCCTTCTCTCCATGCTCATGGTTTCAGGCATTGTCAAGATAAGTCTATAGCCTCTAGCTGCAGATACAAATGCCAAAGCAATACCCGTATTTCCACTCGTTGGTTCGATAATAACCGTATCTTTTGTAATTAATCCCTTATCTTCAGCATCCTTAATCATTGCATAACCAATTCTGTCTTTAACACTGGACAGCGGGTTAAAATATTCAAGTTTTGCTACAACTTTTGCATCTAACCCATTTGCTTTATTGTAGTTGGAGAGTTCTAGTAGAGGGGTATTACCAATAAGATCTGTAAGGCTTTTGGCGATTTTCGACATAACAATGTCCTCCTTTAAATTTTTAATAATCTAATATTTAGTAAATCTTTTTAAAACTTATTCCTAGTATTCTTATATGTTTTATTGTTTTAATTCTAATACCCTATGAAATAAATGTCAATATCTAAAAACATTTCTCTTTGCATTCTATCAGCCCTTTAGATCATAATCAAATTTCAAACTCTGGAGTGTATAGACTCGCAAACTCTCTATATTTAATTTCCCTGTTCCTCCTGAAGTCATACCATCGATTAGCAAATTCTGCAGTTCTTGCTTATGAAAAGGAGCTTCACGCATTGCGTAAAGCTCCTTCTTTTTACAACTCACACGATAGTTTTATTAAGTGCTTGCTCCAAGTCATAGATAAGATCATCTGCATCTTCGATTCCGATCGAAAGCCTTACCATATCTGGAGTAACGCCTGCTGCAATTAGAGCCTCTTCAGACAATTGTGCATGGGTCGTACTTGCAGGGTGTATCACTAAAGATTTTGCATCCGCTACATTAGCGAGTAAAGAGAAAATTTCTAGACTATCAATAAACTTCTTACCCGCTTCGATTCCACCTTTGATGCCAAAGGTGAAGATAGAGCCAGCACCCTTCGGGAGATATTTCTGTGCAAGATCATAATATTTATTATCTTTGAGGCTCGGGTAGTTCACCCAAGCAACGAGCGGGTGATTACTTAAGAATTCAACCACTTTTTTCGTATTGGCAACATGCTTTTCTACGCGAAGAGAGAGTGTTTCTAATCCTTGAATGAACAAGAAAGAGTTAAAGGGGCTCAAAGCTGCTCCGGTATCCCTGAGAAGTTGCACTCTAGCCTTAGTAATATAAGCGACAGAGCCCAAAGCTTCCGCATATTTGAGGCCATGATAGCTTTCATCAGGCTCAGTCAAACCTGGGAACCTTCCGCTTCCAGCCCAATCAAATTTACCAGAGTCAACAATCACACCCCCGATAGAAGTTCCATGACCTCCAATAAACTTGGTTGCGGAGTGGACGATGATATCCGCGCCAAATTCAATCGGACGAATAAGATAAGGAGTACCAAAGGTATTATCAACAATGAGTGGTAATCCACTTTCATGAGCGATTTTTGCCACGGCTTCGATATCTACGAGATTAATTCCCGGGTTGCCTATTGTTTCGATATAGATAGCTTTTGTTTTTTCATTAATAGCTTTTCTAAAATTCTCCGGATCATCTGGATTAACGAAAACCGTGTTAATCCCTAATCTTGGGAACGTTGCGGAAAAGAGATTAAAAGTCCCTCCGTAAAGAGTACTTGCTGAGACAATCTCATCGCCAGCTCCGGCAATATTCAGTATAGCATAAGTAATTGCAGCAGAACCTGAGGCTACAGCCAGAGCCGCTACCCCACCTTCAAGGGCAGCAATTCGTTGTTCAAAAACATCTGTCGTAGGGTTCATAATCCGGGTATAAATGTTCCCAGTTTCTTTTAGACCAAATAAATTTGCTGCATGCTCAGCATTGTTGAACACATACGATGAAGTCTGGTAAATCGGTACTGCTCTTGAACCTGTAGTGGGGTCAGCTGTTTGTCCAGCATGGACTTGCAAGGTGTCAAATTTTAGTTGTCTCTCGCTCATATTATCGCTCCTTTATTTTTTAGTACTATACTCCTTATTTTTCTTTATTCTTGGAGTCCTAGTATCTTAATATGTTTACTATGCTTTAAGTAAATTGTATGTTTGATAATGGTATTTGTCAATATCTAAGCTCAATGTATTATATAATTATTTGCAAAAATGCACAACTATAATTGAACACAGCGTATACGGAAAATCTGTCTTTATGATGACATGCAGGATATAAAAAAAATTGCCCCCCGAAATAATTCAGAAAGCAACTCCCTAATCCTCGATATTGCCCAATATAGGGAACGGTCTTGACCATCTCCTACGTCCTCTAAAACCATTTTATCATCTGATGGTGCCGAGAACCAGCACAAATATCTATTTATATCATTAAATATAATACATTATTGCCGACTTACCACGCATTAGCTTATATTCTTGGACCAAATCCTCTAGTGTTATTGAATCCACCAGAGTATTAATGCTTTCCGTCATCTTATCCCATACATTGACCTGAAGGCAACGTTGAAGGCTCAAATTATACCTTTCCTGAGCGCCAATTTCTTCCTCAGCTACAGATAAATCCCCTTCGAGAACTCTTAAGATAGTACCGACCTTCATATTAGAAGTCTTATCAGCGAGTACATATCCACCCTGAGCCCCTTTGACACTCTTAATAAGTCCTGACTTGCGCAGTGTTGAAAAAACTTGTTCGAGATAATTCTCGGAAATTTCTTGTCTTTCCGCGATATTAGAAAGAGGAACATGCTCTCCATTAGAGTGAACCGCTAAATCAAGTAAGGCCCTTAAACCATATCTTCCTTTTGTTGATATCTTCATACGATTATCACTCCAAGCATAAGAATTCTTATCGGTTTAGTATATCGTAATATTAATCATTTACTTTGTCAAATCTCGGCTATTTCCAAAACTTTCTGGAGGGAATACCTCTTGATTTACGAGATATTTATTCGGAATTTTTCTAGAAACGTGGAAACCGAAAATGTCCAGTCATCGGAGATGGCCAACTCTGCAATTGGTCACTCTCAGTGGGAATCGGACCTGCGTTATGAAGGATATAAGGAACTCCATCCGGTCTACGCTTATCGGAGACAACCGCTATATGCTCGTGCGGCTCTGCATAGGTGACGATATCCCCTGGCTGCCATTGAGATAGGTTTTCGACATCCCCAGCTTTTATCTCCTGTGTTAATACTTGCGCATTACTCTTGAAGTAGACAATAAGATTCGGGACCCTCCGAAAATCAATATTAGGATCAGGTTTTCCTCCTACCCGAGAATACTGAGAAAGGTTTTGCCGAATATCCTTATCTACGAGTGCCTTCAGGTCATATCCTGCACCTTTGAAGGCTCTCCAGACCACATCTGTACACACACCCTCTTGCTCCGGTGGGTATCCGCCCTGATAATACGCACTACGATACTGAGGTTTCCTTTTAACCTCAGCCCTTGCTCCAGCTACGATGTCCTTCAAATCGTCTAGACCGTCGTTGTCTTTATCTAACGGGCAATTCACCGTTGGGATCTGTACTGATGAATGACCAGGGAGATTTTGAAAAAAGGGTATCATTCTTAAGGGTTCTTTTGAGGTCCCCATGAGATTCCTGAAGAATATGGATAAAAGAATCACTCCTATCCCTAGGAATATGAAAACAGAGAAGGGTTTGCGCTTTTTCAAATTTCACTCCATCTCCCTATAACAACCACTCTTCCGCCCTGAACCTCTCGGCAAGTGAGCTAAAGACATATGCTGAGAGTTCTAACCAGGCTTTCTCAATTAATCGGACTTTCATACTGCTTAGCGATACCACTGATGAACTGCTCAGTATGATAGGACGGAGGTGTACCCCGTTCTTTCCACAAGGCTTTGCCCTTCCTCAGACAAAACCCATTGGATTAATCGGCTTACATTTTCCTTCTTATTTGACTTCAAAGTTACTGCATACACTGGGACGGAAAAGGGGTAGGTTTTATCGCGTACTGTTTCAGGAGTCGGCTTGACTCCGTCAATTGCTATATATTTTATCTGATTGTTTTTGATCATCTCAGAGGAGTAGTACATAAAAGAGTAGCCCAGCGAATTTTTGGCATTCTTGTAACTTGCCACTCGGTTTATTATCTCTCCCATACCACTAGCAACGTTTTCCTTTGTTGGCTTTAACATTTCAAGGTCTTTCATCACTTTATTTTGCATGACAGTCTGGCTACCGGAATTCTCAGGGCGTTGGTACGGAAGGATATTTTGATTTTGACCACCGACCTCTTTCCAACGTGTTATCTGCCCCGTGTAAATCCCTTGGATTTGTTTCATTGTCAGATTCTCAACTGGGTTCTGTGTGTTAGTAAAGAATACAAAGGCTTCGCTTCCAATCGGGGTTAAAACAAATTCATCCCCTTTTGCTCTAATCGCATCTACCTGTGCTTTTGACGGCTCTGCGACAAAAATAATATCGGTCTCACCCTGAATCAATCGTTTATAGGCTTTATCCGTCTTTGAACATTGCACGGTATTCAGCGGAAACTTTTCACTTGCCACGAAAGCAAGGTAATTATCCTTCTCAGAACTCTGTTTATTAGCTTCATAATACTCCCCCAACCCTTTATAGACCGCCTCTACGAAAGCTCCATAAACAGGGTAAGCGGCAGTAGCTCCATCTAGACGTGGCATGGTCTCAAGTTCTGTAAACTGTAAACTCGCAACCTTGTCGAGTTTTGCAAGTCTGTTGTTCACCTTAAAGGGAGCTATTTCCATGAGGTCAAATTCAGTTAAATCATTTCCAAGCGTTGTTTTCCCATAACGTATTTCATTCATACCATCACGAAGCACATCTTTTGCCATGATACCTGGGACGATAATGACTCCGACGATGAGTGAGGCAAGGATTACTTTTAGTACACCCTGCCTTGAAGTTTTGATGGGAAGGACAGTTTGTGATAAGTGCTCCTGAATTAATATCCCCGCCGCAAATCCTACATACCCCATGAGCTCTGCCACTGTAAACACAACGTGATTTCCAGCAAAGAAAAGCATAATACCAAATACTACAAAGACTGGGTTTTTGAAAAGATACCAGCCCCACCAAGCCGATTGATAGTCCCCCTTTGAGAAAGTCACGATAAGAATAGTCCAAACGAGGGCATATAAAATTGGAAGGATAAGGGGTAGGTACCTCGCAACCGCTGAATCTGGCTTATTCTTGCCACCCTCCGAGTAGATAAAACCAACGGCCCCTCCGACAAGTAACGAACCTAAAGCTGCGATCACCCAATAAATAAATCTCAGGGTATCTTCACCAAACCTTGATTTCGGTATCGCTCCAATAATGGGGAGAATACAGAAAAGCCCAAGGGTTAGCAGGATTGGAATGACTACCATTTGGGTCAATAGAGAAACAATAATATACCGCTTGTTGGATTTCATGAGTAATCCCTTCCTAGCTGCTTTACTCGTTCAAAACCTAAATAGCGACTTCCCTGAAATTTAAGTCTCCCAATATCCTCTTCTACGAGCATCCCATACTCTTTCTGCCCTATATTAAATTCCATACGATCGCCGCTCTCGACCTCGAAGGTCACATAGTAGGTCGTACTCGCGCTGTGATGATGCATTCCGTTGTCATTGGCATTATGCATATGACTTGTGACATCAGTTCTTTTTGTCACAAGCTTCGCTATAACCGTTAAGACGGGCTGCGAATTATTATAGCTCCAGGTCTTTATCCCCCGTACGATACCGAATATGATCGTACCGAAAACCAGAATAAAAGTAATACCAATAAAAATAGGTACAATTGAAAACATCAGATCAAAGGAACCAAAGGGCATTCCATTTCCCTCCCTTTTACTTATTAGAAGTTTCTACTGAAAGAGAGCCCTGGTTCAGAGCTCTCTTTCATTTGTCTTCTTTTAATCCTTTATTCAGGCTTGGCCTCAGTTGAGAATCCTGCTTTATCTTTAGATGTTAACTTCTTGGCGAGTTCCATAAAGTCTAATCCTGTCACGGATTTAACCATTTCCGGTGCTGTAGCCATGAGTGAAGTGACATAGTTGCTCACTCGAGCTGCTCCTTCGCCATTGCCAGTATCCACTACGGTCAGCTTATCAATTGATTTCAAAGGTTCAGCAACCTTGCCCGCAAGTTCTGGAAGCATCTTAACGATAACATCTAGAACTGCGGCCTCACCAAACTTCGCAAAGGCTTCAGCGAGTCTTTCTTTCGCCTCAGCTTCAGCAAGACCACGCAAACGAATGACATCCGCTTCAGCCGTACCTTCGGCCCTTCTCGCATCAGCAGCAGCATTCCCCTGAAGGCGTTTTTGTTCGGCGTCAGCCTCTGCTACACGCAGACGCTTCGTTTTCTCAGCCTCAGCCGCCTGCTCGATAGCGTAACGATCGGCATCCGCTTTCTTCTTGACATTCGCATCGAATTCTTTTTGGCGGCGCTGAGTTTCTTTTTCCTGCAAGTCGATTTCCCGCTCTTTACGAACGAGCTCGACTTTCATTTCTTCCTCGACCGTTACCTGCTTCGATTTAGCGGTTTGAATGGCATAAGCCTGATCTGCTTCCGCTTTCGCTGTATCTTGGTCTTGTTTAAAGGCCGCAATCTTGAGTTCTTTTTCTTTTTGGGCTTCGGCCACATTGGTATCTCGGATGAGTTCAGCTTTCTGAGCATCCTCATCCGCCCTGGCCTTCTGAATCCGAGCATCCCGCTTGGCAGAGGCTTCAGCAACATCAGCATCACGAAGGACTTCAGCAATTCTTGGGCGCCCGAGTGCTTCTAAGTATCCTTGTTTATCTCGGACATCTTTCATGGTAAACGAGACGATTTGCAGTCCCATTTTCTTTAAGTCTAGTGCTGCCACTGCCTGAACCTCTTGGGCAAACTTATCTCGGTTTTGATAGAGTTCCTCAACGGTCATTGTCCCGAGGATAGCCCTAAGATGTCCTTCGAGAACTTCCTGTGCTTCCTTTTGCAAAGCATCTATTGTTTTTCCTAGAAATTGTTCAGCTGCTGTCACGACATCTTCAACGGAACCCCCAATTTTTATGATGGCTACCCCATCTGCCATGACCGGAACGCCCTGGCTCGTATACACTTCTGGGGTCGAAACATCGAGCTTACTCGAAAGGAGAGAAAGGAAATTTGATTGCTGAAAGACAGGTAGGATGAAGGCTCCACCCCCGCGCACGATTTTAATTCTGCGCCCACCGGACTCATCTGCCAATACATTTTTGCTTCCTAGGAAAGATCCTGTGACAATCATCGCCTCATCTGGCCCCACAGTTTTGTATCTCGCCCAAAACGTAAGAGCGAGTACCAAAATAACGGCTACGACAATCGCTGGAATCACAATAAAACCTGGCAATTAATTACCCCCTTTTATTTTTGGTTCACAACATAGACAATACTTTTCTCGACCTTAGTCACAAAGATTTTTGTCCCTGTTGATAACTCCTCACCATACTGGCTTGACGCTATATGATTCGAATGTCCTGCGCCAACTTTGAGTAAAACCTCACCATAACCCTTTGTCGGAATAGGTGTAATTACCTCCCCTATCATACCTACTAAATCTTCCATGGAATAAGCAGTTGAGTTCTCACTATTTTTCATGGGTTTTACATAGGCGAAATAGATTAAGATTGTCACTAAAATGGCCAACGTTATTGAAGCAATGAGCACGGGTAAGGGGGCAAATGATGTATACAGAGTGAGCACAACCCCTGTTCCCCCAAAGATTGTTATCCAACTAACTAAAACCATAGGTTGCAGGAATTCGAGGTGGTCAAACGCTAGGGAGTGAAACAACCCATTAAATGCATCCCCAAGTAAATCTCCGAAAATTACTGTGACAAGGGCAAATATAATCCCTCCAAATAAGCATCCCCAGTAGATATTTAACAGCATACTTTCTCCCCCCTTGTAGACCTCCGTGCGAGGAGCGATAACAGCACTTTATTATATATTCTTACGATACCCTAATCATACAGCATATTACATTTCTGGGAAACACCTTTTTATAGTACGCGAGCAAGTCCCGCCTTATTTCTTTAAGCAGGAGCTTTTACCTTTTGCACAAATTCTCAATAAAATGATATATAAACGGGACCGACCTCTATGAAGGCCAGTCCCGTTATTTAATTTCAGATCTTCAACGTCCCATTGTTCATATTCCTTACTAAGATTATAATATAATTTAAATCAGATTAAACCTAAGGAGGAAAAATTCCATGCTCTATCGTAAATTTGGCAAACTTGATTTCCAAGCATCTATTCTTGGCTTTGGGTGTATGCGACTTCCTATAATCGATCAAGATCCTGGAAAGATTGATGAAGAAAAAGCAATCCCCATGATTCGCACTGCCATTGATCACGGGGTCAATTACCTTGATACGGCCTACTTTTATCATAAAGGACAAAGCGAGGTTGTCGTCGGCAAGGCCTTACAGGACGGTTATCGTGAAAAAGTGATGCTTGCAACAAAGCTTCCCGTCACACGTGCCAAAACCTACGAAGATTTTGATCGCCTGCTCAATGAACAGCTCACCAAACTCAACACTGATCATATCGATTTTTATCTCCTCCACGGTCTTAACCAAAAATCATGGGATCACGTGCAGAAACTCGAAATCAGTCGGTTTCTCGATCAAGCTCTAGGTGATGGACGCATTCGTTATGCAGGTTTTTCCTTTCACGATGAATATCCCGTATTTAAGGAGATTGTGGACTCTTACCCTTGGACCTTCTGCCAAATTCAATATAACTATATGGATACCCAGTACCAAGCAGGCTCGGCCGGCTTAAAATATGCCTCCGAAAAAGGACTTGCCGTCATCGTAATGGAACCGATCAAAGGAGGAAAACTAGCGAAAAATCCCCCCACTGTCGTACAAGAGCTTTGGAAACAGTCCCCTATCCATCGCGCTCCGGCTGCCTGGGCCCTTCGCTGGGTTTGGAACCATCCGGAAGTTACAGTTGTCCTCAGTGGAATGAATACCTTAGAACAGGTCGAGGAAAATCTGCTAACGGCCTCCGAAGCTCTCCCTCATTCCTTAACTCCCTCTGAACTTAGCTTGGTTGATAAAGTTAGGGACCAATACCGTTCCTTAACTAAGATCGACTGTACAGCCTGCGGTTATTGCCAGCCCTGCCCATCGGGGGTGGATATTCCTAGTAACTTCGCTCTTTATAATGATGCGCATATGTACGATGATCTTGCTTCTTCTCGTTTCGCTTATGGGCAATTCTTTACCCCTGAGACGCGAGCCTCTGCTTGCGTAGAGTGTGGTCAATGTGAGGATGCCTGTCCCCAAGCTTTAAGTATTCGCACTTATTTACGAGATGTAGACCAAATCCTTAAATCCTAATAGATTGAGAAGTTAAGAGGTTCAAAGATGCAGCAGAAAACCAACTTTTGTATAATCCTTAGTCTGGTGTTAATGCTCACCTTAGTTTCCTGCTCTCAGAAGCTTGAGCTTACAACGAATACTTCAAACATGAATTCACCTGAAGTATTAAGTCAAGGGGCTAGTGGAGAATCGAATAGCACATCGTTTACAGATACAGAACCTAAACCTATTAACACTGAGGACAACAAAGTCTTACCCACTGAAAACCAAGCTGCTTCTATAGACTCCGAAGAGAATCAGAAAGCTAAAGATTTATACGAGCAAGGTTTAAAGCTTTACTATGAACGGAATTTCTCGGAAGCACTGAGTCTATTCGATCAGGTCTTAATTACCGATCCCCAAAATTATCAGGTACTCAACTCCAAAGGGGCAACTTATGCCTTTCAAGGCCGCTACAGTGAAGGCATCTCATTAATCCAACAAGCCATTCAAATTAAACCAAAGTTTGTCTATGCTCACTTCAACTTAGGCTTAGCCTATGAGCTAGCCGGGAATTATAAAAAATCTATCGAAGCGTATAAGGAAGCTCTTAAGCTCGATGAAAAGGACATTTGGAGTTATTATGGAATCGCAAGCATTTACGGCCGCAAAGGTGATGTCGAGAAGGCCCTCGAATGGCTTCGTCCAGCTATTACTCTCGATCCAGAGGTCAAAGCCGTCGCCCGTGAAGAAAAGGATTTCAACCCCGTGAAAACCGATTCCCGCTTCCAATTATTGATAGAATAATCACGGTTCTAAATCAGCCCCGCCGAAGCTATGAACTATTAAATCCATTTCCAAAATAATCCTTTGAACGAAAAAGTGGCTTGTACTAAGGCTTTAGGGGATCCCTTATTAATCTTTATTCCCTGGAATACCCAAATCTAAACTTTCCCAATATACATACAATTATTGACTAAGATATAAATATTAGGTATAATGATTTTAAACTCGTTAGTTCTGTGGATGGAAACCTTCTCGATGCCTGTGGCTTTGGGGAGCAAAGACACTTCCCATGCAACGGGTCAAATAAAATCTTGGAGGTTTTTTTCAAATGTTTGCAGACAAAGTGTTAACCTGTAAAGACTGTGGAGCTGAATTCGTTTTCTCTGCTTCTGAGCAAGAATTCTACGCAGAAAAAGGCTTTACTAATGAGCCTGGCCGTTGTCCTTCTTGCCGTTCCGCAAGAAAAGCTCAAAGCCGTAACAACGGTGGTGGCTATTCTTCTTCACGTCCACAACGCGAAATGTTCCCAGCTGTTTGCTCTTCATGCGGAAAAGAAACTACCGTTCCTTTCCAACCGACAGGCGACAAGCCGGTTTATTGCCGTGATTGCTACACACCACGCAAACGCAACAACTGGTAAAATTTTATAACGATTTATCAAAAGAACCTAAGGGAGAAATCCCATAGGTTCTTTTTTTATTCAAGAAGCCACACCCTCTTTTCACTGCGTAAGCTAAAGGCTTTAGTGAATAGACCTTTTCTTGAGGTTTCCACCCATGACATCATGCACATCGTTAATCGTAACAAAAGCATTTTCGTCGACCTCTTCAATTATCCCCTTGAGCTTAGCCACCTCTAACCGAGTCACAACAGCATAGAGAACTCCCTTCGCCTCTCCGGAGTATCCCCCTTTTCCCTCAAGGCAAGTGACTCCGCGACCCAATCTCGCCATAAGGATTTCTGCAATCTCATCTTGCTTGTCGGAAATGATGAAAACTCCCTTTGACTCATCTAGCCCCTCTATGGTTATATCAATGACCTTATAGGCAATAAAGTAAGCTATTAACGAATACATCGCCCGATCCCAGCCAAAAATCAACCCTGCACTACTTAAGATGAATATATTAAAAAACATGACAATTTCTCCGACAGAGAAACTGGTTCGCTTTGAGATGACAATTGCCACTATTTCAGTTCCGTCAAGTGACCCTCCGTATCGAACAACGAGACCCACCCCAATCCCAAGAAGAATTCCTCCGAAGACAGTTGCCAAAAGCGTATCTTGAGTTAAGCCAGGTACGGGGTGAAGAATACTAACCCCTATCGAAAGCATCGTAATTGAGAATAACGTTGAGATAACAAACGTCTTTCCGATTTGCTTATAACCAACAAACAAAAACGGCAGGTTCAAGACGAAAATAAAAATACCCAAGGGCACCTTTGAGAGAAAACTCGCCATAATAGATATGCCAGTTACCCCTCCATCAATAATTTGATTGGGAACAAGAAAAATCTCGAGCCCGATTGATGCTAACGAAGCACCTACAAAGAGAAAAAAGTACTTTTTAATTAGGTTAAGAACTCTGTTTTTCCGTTTGACCATAATATTCCTCCCCATAATGTATTTAGTTCTAAACTTTAATATATTAAATAGACAAAAGGTTGCCTAGAAGGTCATCCTCCAACTTCCTATATTTACTCTTTTTATATGCGCATTATTCATAAACTAAATAATGCCCTACTTGCTAGAATGCTAGTCATAATGTTATCATTTAATTGTGTAAAAGAGAACAATTGCGAGGTAAGGTTATGACTACATTCAGTGAGTATACCGGAAGCTCTATTGGTCATAAGATAAATAAGTCTGCACGCCTAATAACGCAGAGGCTAGGTCGAAATTTTAAAGAAAATAACTTCGCCATTACCACGGAACAGTGGAAAATCCTCCTCTATCTCTGGCGTGAAGATGGGCAAACACAAAACAGCTTAGCCGAGACATCTGGCAAAGACGAACCCGGTGTCTCACGGATCATTAATACGATGGAAAAACATGACCTTGTTCGTAGAATCAGACATCCTCACGACCGTCGTACAAATCTAATCTACCTCACAGAAACTGGTAGAGATCTCAAAGAAGGCCTTATGTCTATGGGACGAAAGACGAATGCTCAAACCACTGAAGGAATTGATCCCGAAGATATAGCGATTTGCGTCCGTGTGCTGGATAAGGTGATTGAAAATCTTTCTTAGTGAGAAGTGAAATCGCCATAACAAAAGAATCTAATTAAAAGTTTTCACACCTTGATAATAAAAAGGGTTGAGAAGAAGGTAATACTTTCTTCTCAACCCTTTTTATTATCAAGGTTTATTTCTTACATCATACTCTTCAACAAATCTATAAACCTCAAGTACATCAAGGGCCGAGAGACTGGTATCAAGTATTCCTGCACTACTGCCAAAAATATACCCTCCACCTATTCGAGCTTTCGTCAGAAGTTCTTCTGCTTTGCTCGTGCCACCGAAGTCAAACCATCCTAGATCGTAGCCACCCATAAGGCAGATTTCGTTTCCTATAATTTCTCGTACTATTCCCATATCCATTACAGGCTCTAGTGAATGGATACCATCAAAGCCTATTTCCTTTAGGTCGTATAGCACTTGAAGAATATTCCCATCCGAATGGAAAAAGATTGGGACCTTGCCCCCGCCTGTTGTTACAGTATACTGAGTTAACTCCTGAACTAATTCCTCGAGATAGGGAAAAAATACTTCTCGCATTATATGAGGGGAAACGAAAAGCCCTTGAGTATAGGCGATATCATCCGCAATAAGTATTCCATTAGCGCCTGACTCCAAGGCCGCCTTCCCTAGCTGCAAGCTCTCCCTTACGATCTCTTTTGCAAGTTCGCTAAGCTGTTCTCTGTTCCTCGCCGTGTCCATTAAGAAAGAGGTAAAGTCAGAATAACGATGTGATATTCCCTGAAAGGGGCCATCAATAAGGGCAAAAAGGAAGAAGTCAGTTTGACCTCTCCACTGTTTTAATTCTTCCCAAGATTCTTCCCTAGGACCAACCTTTGGAATGAAAACTAAAGCGTCCAACCCCAATAACTCACAGGCTTTAATTCTAGCTTCCAAGTCAAGCTCGTCGGTGTACTCTGAGGACGTTAATCGTAAAAGCTTTGCGCTTAATCCATCCTCTAGATAAAATTCTCCTTTAGGAATCTTATCTACAACCTCTCCTCGAATTGCTGCTAAGATTCTCTCAATCTTCGTCATTTCGCCTCCAGCTAAACAAGGAAATTATAGCTCTCTACAATAGTAGTTCGAGTTAGTTCTTCCAAACCCTTTTTAGATTAAAAGATTTATAGAGACAAGGCTTAATTTCATGTATTAGAGTATACCTCATTAGTTCAGATAATTATTAGGGTTTACCGTATCCCCGTTAACAATGACTTCGAAGTGTAAGTGAGGGCCTGTCGCACGCCCTGTCGCTCCGACAAGGCCGATAGTCTGACCTTTTGATACACTCTGACCAGCACTTACAAGTAATTTCGAGGAATGCGCATAACGTGTTTGAATTCCATTTCCATGATCGATAAGGATACTATACCCGTAATTCCCATTCCAGCCTGCGCTGACCACAGTCCCAGCTCCAGCCGCAGCATAAGGATCACCAGTAGACCCGCCATAATCAATTCCAGTATGGAATTCTCCGCCACGATACCCGTAATAAGAATTGATTCTTGCCCGCAAAGGAACACTTAGCCCGGAACTCTGACCACTTCCCCGTGAAACACTCGCGACTTGAATGGTTTTAGGTCCTTTAGCAACGACTTGCGTAACTGCGTCCTTTAAGACCTTTTCATCCAAAACTGACTTTGTAACGACCTTATCGTTTTTCTTGACGTAGGAATACTTAATTTCTTTTTCTCCGTCATTCCCCGACTGAGTAACTTTCGATTGCCCACTAGCCAAAGTCGAATCCGTCTTTGTCACAACATCAAAGGGGATAACTTCTTTAGCAATCTGAGTTCCTTCACTGACTACAGTAAGGTAGGGCGAGACCTTCTCTATAGAAATCTTTTGGCCTGGCTTAATCTTTGTATCCAACGTTGCCCCTGGGTTTGCAGCCAAAACCTCAATCGTTTTGAGATCATTTTTACGGGCAATTAGCCACCAAGAATCATTCGGTTGGATTACATAGTCTTGCTTTTGTACATTCCCTTGTTTGAGCTTTTCCAAGGCCTGCTCAAAAGAGGTTACTTTTTCAGGTGAGGTTTCGACAACTTGTGTACCAACTTCTTCTTCAAATGAAACGGAAGAAAGCTGATTGCCTTCATCTGCTTTAGCATAAATCTCCTGATACGCTATCAAGAGCTTATCCGCAGTTTCCTGATTTGGAAGGGTAAAAATCGAGGTATTCGCTATCCTTAACTCGACTCCCTCGATATAGAAAGAAAGCTTCTGCTTTAGCTCATCCTCAGACAGTACGCTATACGCTTCATTTATTCTCGCTTGTGTAAACTCAATCTGATCGTGAGTTTTTGCTACTCCTCCAACAGCCTCCCCATCTTCCTTGAGGACAGCTTCGACAAGCTTTTTCCCGCTTTGCATATTCTCCACAATTCCAATGCTTTCGCCATTAATGATGACATAAGCTGCTGAAGTTGTGGAGTTAAGATAATATCCCCCCCCACCAAGAAGGAGTAAAGCCACCAAAGAACCACTAATAACCTTAGGAGACTTCCACGAAACTTTATCTAACCATTTCGATACTGGTTTAAAATCCATATTAATCTTCACACGCCGCATCATATACCCCCCATCAAGCTAACAACTTAACTCTATTATATAAGATGGTTGTGAAGAATGTGTGAAAACTCGTCTCTTTTTACTGTTTTTGCGGAAATTTATTCCCACAAATCTTTAGCTAATTTCTCAATCTCGATTTTGTGACGTTGAGTTTCTCCCTCATCAATTACGTACTTATCCCCGAGTTGAACGATATAATCCCCTTCCCTAGCGTTTTTGGGAATTATATTCCTAGAAATTTCAACTCTCCCTCGATCTTCACACTCAACGATAACGAATTCTCCCTCGAAGCGGTCTATTATCCCTTTCAACTTCTCAGCTCCTTCACTTGAATTAACTCTCACTTATTAGTCCTAAACGATATTTTTGTCCCATCGGATTCTGCGATAATCGTTCCCATTTCATCTGTTCGATAGACCTCTATTCCTGACTTCTTCAGGCGGCTAAGTGTAGAAGGTGTAGGATGTCCGTAGGTATTGTCTTTACCTACCGAGATTACAGCATACTTTGGATTAACCTTATTGAGAAACTCCTGGGTCGTTGATGAATTGCTCCCGTGATGTCCAGCTTTCAAGACATCCGCCTTCAGATTCACAGACGAGGCAAGCATCTCTTTTTCAGATACATCCTCGGCATCCCCCATAAAGAGAAAAGTATTTTTACCGTAAACCAGCCGTAGAACGGCACTATAATTATTCATATCCTCATATTGACCTGACACGGGGGCAAGAATTTCCGCAGACATCTGGGGGTTTTCTGCATCTGTAGGCCCCAACTCAAGTTTTAGTCCTGCCTTAGCTTCCTTGATCTTAAGCCCTTTGTTCTGAATTGCGGTCAGGACTTCTTTATAAGTTTGTGTATTCGTTGTAACCTTAGGCATGATTACTTGACCGATTTCAAACGTTTGAATAACCTTATCCAGACTCCCGATATGATCTTCATGGGGATGTGTTCCTATTACTACATCCAGACGACGAATCCCTTGTTTTTTTAGATAAGAAGTAATTAACTCCGCATCCTCATTATTTCCGGCATCAATCAAAATATTTTTCCCATTGGGAACTTGAATCAGAATCGAATCCGCTTGCCCTACGTCCAAATATGTTACTCTGAGGGTTGACCGATTTTCCATCGGTTTTTCATTCATCTGAGTGGAAGCAGTGACACTTGTATCTTGGGCAGAAAAAGAGCAGCCACTAACGCTAATAAGAAGTAACAAAATCGTGGCTACTGCCATCAGAGCTTTAGCACGTCCACTCCTACTTTTTTTACACTCTGGTTTCATCATGATGTCTCTCCTCTCAATGCTTAAGCCGGTTCAGATTACATATCTGTAGCCAAAGACTACACCTTATATTAAGAATATTACTCTACCTACAAAGAATTAAGTATACTAAATTAAGTTTTTAAAAAAGGGCTTCATGGTCGGCAACGGCATGGAAGTCTACTCTAAAAACTTAAGCTGGGAACAAAAGAAAATCCTGAAAGCTCACTAAGCAATCAGGATATATAAGGATCAACTTCTACCTCTTACGCCTTTGGCCCGGCTTTCTTAATCTTCTCTGAGACTTGATTAAACTGTTCAAAATTAGTTTTAAAGCGTATAGCTAATTCCTTTGCGTTAGAATCGTAGTGCTCTTTATTCTGCCAGGTATTACGTGGATTAAGAACTTCACTAGGAACCCCTTCAACCTGATTCGGAACATAGACTCCGAAGATAGGATCCTCGGTAAAGTCTGAAGTTTCAATAGAACCCTTGAGAGCCGCTGTAATCATTGCTCGGGTATATGCTAATTTAATACGCTTACCCACTCCATAAGGACCTCCGGACCATCCGGTATTGACTAGATAAACTTTCGTACCATAGGAGTCAATTCTCTCGCCAAGCATTTCCGCATAGACGCTAGGCTCAAGAGGAAGAAATGGTGCTCCAAAGCAGGTAGAAAAGGTCGCCTGGGGCTCAGTAATTCCACGTTCCGTTCCTGCTAATTTTGATGTGTATCCAGAAAGGAAGTGATACATCGCTTGCTCCTTCGTCAATTTTGAGATGGGCGGCAACACACCGAAAGCATCTGCAGTGAGAAAAACAATCACTTTAGGATGTCCGCCAACTCCAGGGTTGAGTGCTCCCTCGATATAATCAATAGGGTAAGCCGCACGCGTATTCTCCGTTAAGGAACTATCTTCGTAGTTGGCTACTTTGCTATTTGGCTCTAAAACAACATTCTCAAGCACAGTTCCCTGTTGGATAGCCTTCCAAATCTGCGGTTCTTTTTCCTCCGCAAGATTAATGCACTTAGCATAACAACCGCCCTCGAAATTAAATACCCCTTTCCCAGACCAACCGTGTTCATCATCCCCAATGAGGTAGCGATCTGGGTCAGCGGAAAGGGTTGTTTTGCCTGTACCCGAAAGTCCGAAGAAGAGAGCGACATCCCCTTGCTCTCCTTTATTTGCGGAGCAATGCATAGGCAATACACCTTTAAAAGGTAATAAATAATTAAGTACACTGAAAATCGACTTTTTCATTTCTCCTGCATAATGAGTCCCGCCAATTAAAATAATCCGCTTCTCAAAAGAGCAGATAATGAAGGCCTCGGAATGTGTCCCATCCGTTTCTGGATTTGCCCTAAACCCTGGGGCAGCAATAATCGTGAACTCAGGTTGATGGTCCTTTAACTCTGCCTCAGTCGGTCGGATAAAGAGCTGATGTACAAAAAGATTCTGCCAAGCAAACTCATTAATAACCCGAATGGGCAAACGATACTTTTTATCTGCACCTGCAAATCCATCAAAAACAAAGACTTCCCGTTCCTCAAGATATAGTTTTACCTGACTATGTAGGCTTTCAAAGTGGTCTGAGGAAATAGGCCTATTTACTTGACCCCAAGCAATGTGATTATGGACCGAAGGTTCGTCGACGATAAACTTATCCTTAGGAGAACGTCCTGTATACTTACCGGTATTAACACATAAAGCTCCGGACGAGGCGAGAACGCCTTCATGACGAGCAAGAGCTCTTTCGACTAATTCAGATACTGCAATATTATAGTGGACTCTATCATTCATATACTGCTAGCTCCTTCTTTCTCGAGTCGGTTATACATAATACTTTAGACATCCACTATTATAACAGCACATTAAGTAATTAGTACATACTTTATTGATGGAAAAATCCACATTGTGAGACCCAAGCATTAATCTTTTTTGATTTATCGTTTGTTCACCTTGAATTATGTCTCACATTAAAATTATTTCAAACAAAATGAAATAAAAGCGCCGAATCCCTCTCAGGCGATTCAGCGCTTCATTCACTTTACTTATCTTCCTTTTAGATACCTTTGTTTCCCTTAACTTTGTTTAACTTTGCTTACCTTTGCTTTACTTAAACTTCCTTAAGTTTCCTTAAGCCTCCTTTACTTTCCCACACTTACCTTGACTTGCATTTACTTCTTAATATTTATACATCTTTACTTTTCCGCGTAGTAGTTAATCAGACATCCTTCCAAAATGATTTCTCTCTCATCTAGGGTTAAGTGGTTTAGTTTCAGCTCAATTTCCTTCATCCCCTCAGAAGTAAAGACTTGAGCTGGAATAGTATCTTCCTCATTCAATATTCTTTGGTGAATTCTAGGGATAAAGATGTAATCATCTACTTCAAACGAGATTTTGGAATCACCCTCTACGGTAAACGGAAGCATGCCCCAGTTAATCAAATTACTTCGATAGCGCTTCGTGGCATATTCGGTCGCAATATTGGCACAGCCCCCGAGTACCCTTTGACATGAAGCGGCTTGCTCTCGTGCTGAACCATCGCCAGGTTTAACAGCGTAGACTACAGTGCCTAATCCTGTGCTTATTAAAACACTCTCTACATTTTTAAAGGACGGATGATATTGCATCACCTTTTCCCCGATTTCGCGCAATGCCTCTGTCATTTCTACATTGTCTTCTGAGGTCGAAACATACTTTCGACGTTCAACTTCCAAAGCTTGAACTGATTTGGCCCGACCGACATATTTTGGATCCTTCCTCGACAAGGTAAATTCTGCAAGCTTTAAAGGGTTTGAGCGATAGGAAGAAGTCTCACCTGATGGAATGAGTTCGTCTGTTGTTGTGACAGGATCATTAATGACTGCAGCAAACTTCAAGAGGAGGTTTTCCGGTAAAGCGATCATTTCCGGCCAGTCCGTAATATTAGGTCCGAACTTTAACTCGGTCTCTGGCTTGGGATTCCCAAAGCCGCGGTACACCCTTTTGTTGTAAATCTCGGCATTAAATTCATAGGGTGCAGGGTTAGGAGTTATCTCATTCTCTGTAGCAGCTGTCAGTCGACCCCCATTAACCACGGTCGCTGCGATTGATCTCGCATCCATCAAAGCCACAGAGGAAATCTGAAGATCTCCTGGCTTTGAACCCTCTCTGTTCGGGAAGTTTCGAGTGGTATGACGAATACTCAATTGACCGTTCGCTGGGACATCTCCCGCCCCAAAGCAAGGCCCGCAGAACGCGGTTTTGACCACAGCCCCCGCTGACATCAGCTTCGCTATAGCACCATTCTTAACGAGCTCGTAATAGATGGGTTGGCTCGCTGGGTAGACGCTGAAGGATAAATAATCATTCCCAACCGATTGGCTGTCGACGATAGAGGCAACATCCATCAAGTTTTCGTAGCTTCCCCCAGAACACCCTGCGATAATTCCCTGATCAACCATGAGTCTACCCTTCACAATGCGATTAGTTAGAGAAAACTGAATGAAGGGATTATCAATCTGTTTCCTTCCTTCTTCCTCAACCTTTTTAAGGATATCGCTGGTATTCTGATTGAGTTCTGCGATGCTATACACATTGCTCGGATGGAAGGGTAAAGCAATCATTGGTATAATTTCGCTTAAGTTGACCCTGACCATACCCTCATAATACGCGACTTCACCGGGTTCCAGCTTAGAATAGGCATCAGGTCGACCATGGATTTCAAAATACGTCTTCACTCTATCATCCGTAACCCAAATCGAACTCAAACACGTTGTCTCTGTCGTCATGACATCAATGCCGTTACGATAATCGACGGATAAATTTTCAATTCCGGGGCCGACAAACTCCATTACTTTATTCTTGACGAAGCCATTTTTGAAGACGGCTTGAATAATGGAGAGAGCGACATCCTGGGGACCCACTCCCGGCTGTGGCTCACCTTCAAGGTAGATTGCAACAACTCCTGGATATCTTACATCATAAGTCTTCTCAAGGAGCTGCTTGGCAAGCTCTGGTCCCCCTTCTCCGATTCCCATGGTCCCCAAGGCGCCATAACGAGTATGACTATCAGAACCTAGAAGCATACTTCCACTTCGAGCCATCATCTCTCTCATGTATTGATGAATGACGGCCTGATGCGCTGGAACATAAATCCCACCATACTTTTGAGCGGCAGAAAGACCAAAAACATGATCATCTTCGTTAATCGTTCCCCCTACTGCCGAGAGACTATTATGACAGTTCGTCAATACATAAGGTACGGGGAACTCCTTAAGTCCACTCGCACGTGCGGTCTGAACAATCCCAACGTAAGTAATGTCATGTGAAGTTAGGGCATCAAAACGAAGTTTTAGATTATCCATATCTGTCGCCGTATTATGCTTAGACAGAATTTGATGAGCCATGGTATTTTTACGGGCATTCTCCCGCTCGAATTCACCAAGTCCTTCCGGTAAATCCTCAGGGTTCACACGCTGACCCTTTAGATTAAATAATAAGTTATCTTTAACCTCTAAAATCGTTCTTCCATGGATAAGATATATCCCATTCTCGATAAGTTGAACCATATTAACCCTCCGCTCTCTTAGATTTTCATTTCGAAAACTCTCTTAAACGAGGTATGGTTATAATTTACAGATATTTGCTCGTTCTATCAACCACTTTTCAATAAGTATACAATATATATAAACAAACAAGGGAAGTCTTAAAACTTCCCTTGTTTGTTAACCTCCTCGATTCTAGTCGATTCAAAGGCTAAATCCTATTCAACTAAGATTCGGCTTCTCAGTTTCTTACATTTGAGAATTACTTTCCAAGTTCATAAGGTTTAATAAGGCTATAGAGCGTCTCAATCGTCGGAAGTTCTAAGCCTTTTCTCTTTGCATAACGGACCGCGGCACCCTGAAGACTTTCAACTTCAAGAGGCAATCCCTTCTTCAAATCTTGATGCATTGAAGTAGTTGTTCCTACTGCATATTTTGCCAAAGACTCAACATTTGATGATACAAATTCGTCAGGCAAGGTTACATCATAAGCACTGGCTAAATTCTTCATTTCTTCTAATGAACGTCTAAAGATATTTCTTGTAGCATCGTTATTATAAATTAAATCCGTTGTAAGATTTCCCGCGGTTGTGACGCCAGAAAATACTGTAATGAAAGCATATTTAATCCAGATTTCTACCCAAACATTTTTACTATATATCGCTTCCATGTTGGCCTTAGACATTGCTTCTTGTAATTTATTACAAAATTCTTGTTGAGAGGGTATAATTTCACCAAATATAATCTTATGCAATTTCTTACTTGTATGATGGATTGTTCCTTCTGCATCTAAGGTAGAGATAATCTTACAGTTACCAGCAAGTACGTTTTCCTCTCCAAATTCTTTGGTTAATAGCTCAAAGTGCTCTATCCCGTTTAATAAAGGTAATATTTTCGCACCTCGATTAACCAGAGCCCTTAACTGTGGAAAGCTTGCAGCCAATTGATAATTCTTTAATGTGAGCAATACCAAATCACAGTGAGGTATTTCATCACAATCTAAGGCTATCTTAGGCTCTTTTATTGTGAGATCCCCCATTACGCTCTTTACAACTAAACCGTTTGTTCTAAGTTGGTTAGCCCTATTCTGACGGACCAAGAAGGTTACATTTAATCCGCCTTCTGCTAACCTTGCGCCAAAGTATCCTCCGGTAGCACCTGCACCAATTACCGTTATATTCATTATTATCATCCTTTCTATCTATCGAGGCGTAAAGATATTTTGTCCAATAAACGACAGGTTTTTCAGACAAAGCTAATTATAAATTCTATACATGTCCGTAAAGTCCTTCAAGCATTATTTCTCCCCATACGCCTGACTTAATAATTCGATTGGATGCATAACCTTCTGAGACATGTTCTCTTTGCGGACACCATGGCCTATTTGCATCTCGCAAGCAGGACAAGCTGTAGCCACAACCTTTGCTTGGGTATCCGTAATATTTTTAAGCTTCTTATCAAGAATCTGCATCGAAAGCTCGTAGTGACTTAAGTTAAAAGACCCAGCACCACCACAACATTGATTGGCTCCCGCCATTTCTTTAATAGATAACCCCGAAATACTTTTTAACATTTCCCGAGGTTCTTTTTGAATCATAAGACCCCGACAAGCATGGCAAGGGTCGTGATACGTAACCGTAACTGGTAAAGTCCCTTGGGGTGCCTTAAATGAAATATCCTTCATCAAATATTGCGTGATATCCCTCACCTTGGCACTAACAGCCTTTGCTTCTTCCGTACCTAGTTTTTCCCCAAACTCCTTTAAGGCCATACCACAACTCGGACAATCTGTGATAATCGCATCGACTTCTAGAGCCGCAAAGGCTTTAACATTCTCTTCCGCTAATTTTAAGGCGGTTTTTACATCCCCACTCGCTTCTGCAGGAACACCACAGCACGATTGGTCAGGGATAAAAACCTCAATGTTATTTTGCTTAAGAACATTAAGCACAGACCGTCCAGTATTTTGGAAGATGTAATTCGTCATACATCCAGTAAAATAAGCGACCCGACCCTGAGGATTTTCGACTTGAATATAAGTTGGAACCTCTTTGCGAAAGGACCGATTACCTTGGATATCGGGTAAGATGTGTTCCTTTGCTGCTAAGTGATCGGGGAAAGGCTTTAACAAACGGGTCTTGCGCACTAACCACCGCATTCCACTTCGTTGGTAAATTCTTAAAAAACCAGCTGCTAAATCGAGTCGCCCATTATAGGGTAACAAATGTTTAAATACATTACGCTTAATAAACGAGAGACCCTGCTTTTCTACGAATGCTTGACGGGCAGCGAGAACCAACTGATCTGTCCGTACTCCATTCGGGCACGTTGCAGTACAATTTTTACAAAGCAGGCAAAGAGACATAATCTCTTTAAATTTATCACTAAGCTCCAAATTCCCCTCAACGAATTGTGTGAAAAGAAAGACTCTCGCCCTGGAACTCATCGTTTCTACTCCAAGCTCGGTGAAAATGGGGCAAGCGACCGTACAGCCTCCGCATTTACTGCAATGATCAATTTCCTTTTGTAGATGTGAATAATCCTTCACTTTCTTCACCCCCGAATATTTTCCCTGGGTTTAGAATGTTATGGGGGTCAAACGCCTTTTTAATTTGCTTAAAGTAGTAAATCTCTTCTGGAGTAAACTGTAATTTCATAAAAGGCGATTTCATAATCCCAATCCCATGCTCTCCGGTTAAGGTTCCTCCCAGTTCAATGGTTACCTTGAAGATCTCCTCGACGGCTTTTTCGACCCGTTCCATTTCTTCATGGTCTCGGCGATTTGTAACAATATTCGGGTGAAGATTTCCATCCCCGGCATGCCCATAAACGGTCATGGGGAGATTGTATTTTATACCGATTTGTTTTAAACGACGAATCATTTCCGGGATCTTCGTACGGGGAACCGTTGCGTCCTCAGAGATTTTCGTTGGATTTAATTGAAGAACAGCAGCGGATACGGCTCGACGTGCAACCCAAAGTTGTTCTGCTTCCTGATTATCTTTCGCAACCTTTACTTCAGAAGCGCCATTTTCTTCACAGATTCTCGCGATGAGTAGAGCCTGCTTTTCAACCACTTCTTTGTCCCCGTCAACTTCAATCAGAAGAATTGCCTCAGCATCCCGAGGTAGTCCTAATTTGCGCTGATTCTCTACACAGTTGATTGCGACATCATCCATGATTTCAAGACAAGCCGGGATAATCCCCTGACCAATAATTTGAGGGACTGTATCGGATGCCCCGTCGAGCTTCGGAAAGATGCTTAAAATCGTTTTCTTTGCTTCCGGTTTGGGTATAAGCTTAAGAATCGCTTTTGTAACGACACCTAAGGTTCCTTCAGAGCCTACAAAAAGTCGTGTTAAGTCGTAGCCGGAAACATTCTTTACGGTACGCCCCCCTGTGTTAATCAATTCCCCTGCGGCCGTTACAACTTCTAAGCCCATGACATAATCTCGTGTTACACCATATTTAATAGCACAGGGCCCACCCGCACTTTCAGCTACGTTCCCACCAATAGTGCAACTCTTAAGGCTTGCCGGATCAGGTGGATAATAAAGGCCTAAGGCCTCGACCGCTTTGTGTAAATCCCCTGTGATAACTCCTGGTTCCACCACTGCAAGTAAGTTTTTCGCATCAATTTCTAAAATGCGGTTCATACGAGTTAAGTCCATGACGATTCCACCCTTTATGGGGACAGACCCACCACTTAACCCAGTGCCTTTACCTCGTGGATAAAGCGGTACGTTGTGTTCAGATGCGTACTTAGCAATCGCCTGGACTTGTTGTGTCCCATCGGGTCTCACGATGACATCCGGCATAAAGGTTCGAAACGTACCATCATAGGAATAACACATTCTGTCTTCTAGGGTATAAAGAACATTTTCCTGACCTACAATGCTAATTAGGCTTTGAATTAACTCTGACATCCCTTTTACCTCCCCTTCCGCTGTTCCTATCCCAAAATCGGCTAATCTTGACTAAGTGAGAGAGAATCTTCATTTATTTTGGTCATTCTCTTTTTAATTGACGAAACTATTATACTAGTGATAATTTTAAGTTATAGCAAATATGAAGTAAAGTGAATATATTCGATTTCAATTATTCCTGTTTTCGATAATAGAAGGGAGAAATATTCGAATGTATCATCCAGGTATAGAGGCGTTTCTCGCTGTGGTTCAGACACAAAGTGTTAGCCGTGCTGCAGAACAACTTAATCTGGCACAATCTACGGTTAGCAAAAGGCTAAAAGTATTAGAGCAGGAGTTAAATACGACCTTGTTCGACCGAGGTAAGGGAAATAAGTCTCTTAAGTTAACACTTTCTGGTGAAGCCTTTACTGATATAGCGGAACGCTGGCAAGCTCTTTGGCGGGAAACACAATATTTGAAAAACTCCAGTCCAAATCCTACATTGTCGATTGGCACACTTGACAGCATGAATTATGCCATTTTCCCAAGTCTTTTTCGAGCTTTAAGCATGCACCAGCCTAGAATGAATTTAAAAGTGGTCACTTCCCACTCTTCGGAATTATACGACCTCATCGAGCAAAGGCGGGTTGATGTTGCTTTTACTACGCTTCGAAGAGAACACCCCAATATCACCGTCGAAAAGTGTTTCTCAGATTCTATGGTAGGCATACGCATAGCAAGGCCTACACGTTCGGAAAACGAATTCCTTCACCCACATGAGCTAGATGCCAATAATGAATTATTTGTCTATTGGGGTCCGGAAAATCAGATTTGGCATGATCAATGGTGGAATCCCTTGAGTCCTGGTCAAATTCGACTAGATACCGCTCAACTCATTCTGTCCTTTTTGCACGCCGAAAGACAGTGGGCCATTGTTCCTCTCTCTGTCGCTAGAGCTGCTCAAAAAATGGGCAATTACAATATATTTCGCTTCTCTGAAGCCGTACCTGACCGTATATGCTATAAACTCACGCATAAATACTCTAAAGCCAGCACGTCGGCTAGCATAAAAATTCTGGACCACTACATGAATATGCTCCAAGAGGGATTACTTTAGTTCTATACTAGAGTAATCCCTCTTCTAATCTATTGAGCTATTTTACTACTTTAATATTACCTTATCAAAAACCCAGGAACATGTGGGTCTATTTAACATAGGGATTAAGAAGCTCTTGAAAAACCTGAGCTCCCATCCGGGAAACAAAATGGTGAAATTCTTCCCCCTGAAACTTATTACTTTTATAGAATCCGATAATCTCCTCTAAAACTTCTGGAACCTGATCAGCAGGCACTGCTCCTTCGAGAGGGATTGCAAACCCAGCGTCAATCCCTAATTGCCCTCCTAGGGAAAATTCAAACTTCTCGACAGTCTCCCCTTTCCATTTCCCAAGCATCCCTCTTAAACCAATGTCAGCAATTTGCAATTGACCACAGGCATTAGGACAACCATTTACATAAATACGCAAGGGTGTATCCAATTCAATCTTATCATCGAGATATTCAGCAATTCTCAAGGCAAATTTCTTTGTCTCGGCTACTGCTAAATTACAGAATTCCTTACCGGTACAAGACATAGTGTAACCGATAAAGGGTTTCGGATCTGGAGTGAGTTTCGCGATGATCTGTTCGGCGAGGAGAACTTCAGTATTCTCAATCGGTATATTAGCAAGCACGAGATTTTTCGAATTACACGTACGAATAGAGCCATCCCCGTATTTATCCGCGCACTGCGCAAGCTCCAGTAAATCATCCGCTGATAGTCGACCCACAGGAATAGATAACCCCACATAGTTGAACCCTAGTTGTTTTTGAGGATGGATACCGTAAAAACATCCAGCATTCCAGCCACGTGTTAAGTCTATTCCATCAGTTTCAAGAGGGCCAGTCAATTTTAGAAGCTCTGTTTCGAACTTCTCCCTTCCCCAATCCGCCACGAGAAACTTTAGCCGGGCTCGCCGACGATTATTCCGATATCCGTAATCCCTAAAAATAATTGCTACAGCCATGGAGACCTTTAAGACTTCCTGGGAATGAACAAAGAATTTTAATTTTTGGGCAAGATATGGCTTACTCGAGAGTCCCCCACCAACAGAGACATGAAATCCGTAAACTTCATTTTCGCCCTCTCTCTTAACAGCTGGTGTAAATGCAAGATCATTGATTTGAGCATGTCCTGCGTTATAGACATTGGCAGAAATCGAGATCTTGAACTTCCGGGGAAGGTTCGAAAACTCTCTATTTCCTTGGAAATATTCAAAGACCTCCTGTACAATCCCTCGAGTATCCATCGTTTCATCAGGATCGATTCCTGCAAGAGGATTTCCGATAACTGTTCGAGGACAATCTCCACATGCCTCGATAGTATGCAAATCGACCTCATTAAGTTTTGCCATAATTTCAGGCAAATCCTCGACAGTTATCCAATGAAATTGAATGGCTTGGCGAGTCGTTAAGTCAATGATTTCTCGTCCGTACTTTTTCGAGATATCTCCTAAGACACGAGCTTGCTGAGAATTCATTACTCCACTAGGGATCTTTACCCGCATCATAAAGTATCCCTCAGTCCGGGGTCTTTGGACATAGACTCCAGCCCATTTTAAGAGATCGCGCTCTTGGGCATCAACAGATTCAAAACCTGATTCTTTGTATTCGTAAAGCCTTTCAAGTATATCCAAGCCATCTTGGTTTAGCTTAAGTTTTTCAAAGTCATTCAGCTCATTATAGTCCTTTTCCCAGACTCTATTCACCCTTAACTCCTCCTATCCATAGCGAATTACTAGGTTTAAATTATATTTTGTAGCATACTATGAAAAGGGTGATTTGTCTAGCTCTAAAGTAATCTTAAGTATGCTTGAAGTAACATATTATCATTAGTCCCGAAACATAAAAGGTAAGTAGCAACCCATATGCTCCTTACCCTTTTTATATAATCCTATTTATTCTATAGCAAAAACATTGGGACTTCTAAATATTATTCTTTCGGTTTTTTTATTACTGTCAAAAGCATTTTAAACCGTTTACGTGCCTCTAAGCTATGGGGAATATCGGAGGGCATAATGACTGTCTCCCCTTCTTTAACTGTTAGCACTGCATCCCCGATGGTAATTTCCGCTTCTCCATCAAGAACCTGAACCATAGCATCTCCAGAAGTTGTATGTGTACTAATGCCTTCTCCTTGATCCAAAGAGAATAAAGTAATATTCACTGCAGGAATCTGAGCGATAGTCATGCTAATGACTTGGCCTTGTTGATAGGCTATACGTTCTTTTAGATTGAAAGCTTGTGAGAATTCGATATTTTTCATGATATTAACCATTTAAATGTCCCCCTTTGAAATCCATTACCTTATGCCTTATTCTAACCATTTTAGTATTTAAAATAATGTGATTGGAATCACTTTTTAAAGTAACATTTTCTTAATTCACCATCCTATTGAAGCCTCTTTACTCGAATTAAGTCTATTTACCTTATAACAAATACTATTTTTAACAAGTTAAAAGGTTTTCTTGTGTTTCTTGTCGAAATTATTCCATGCATTATTTCTAACATTTAAGGGAGTTGCTAGTCTATGACAAGAGTGAACACTACACATAAAAGGCTACTAACCTACTTCATATCCCTACTCCTTCTTGCTATTCCACTCCTTGTCGATATCCCGGATGGCACCTACGAAATCATTTGGCTCCTCTATTTAATACCACCCATTTTAATAACCTTTCACCATGGCTCCAAAGGCGCAATCTTTACAGGTATTTTCGGTATTATTCTGCAATTAAGTTTTGAAACTACTGAATATTTCCTGCATCAAGACGAATTTAACACTAGAAATTTTATTGTTGTTATAGCCATTGCAGCAGGAACTTTTGCTGTAACGCTAGGGATAGCAACTTTACTTCGGCACGTTGAGGGAAAGCAATTAGAATTAAGAAAAATGAGTGAGGAATTAGAATTTCTCGCCAATCACGACGCGCTCACGTCTCTACCCAATCGCCGCTCCTTTGAACGGAAACTTTCTGAGGCACTCCAGAGGTCAAAGACATCTAATCATATACTCGCCCTAGTTTTTTGTGACTTAGATCGTTTTAAATGTATAAACGATACGGATGGACATTGTACTGGAGATTTGGTCCTTTGCGAAATCGCCAAGCGTTTAAAGGAAGGTATTCGTACCCACGACTTTCTAGCTCGTCTTGGTGGAGATGAGTTTACCATTTTATTAGACGATCTTTCTTCTCAGGACGAAATTCCACTCATAATCCAAGAAATAATCTCAATAATCGAACGCCCCATAACCCTCAATGAAATTGACTATAAAGTAACCGCAAGCTTAGGGATAGCCCTTTCCCCCCAGGACAGTGTGGATTTCACGACATTAATGAGATACGCTGACACGGCTATGTACAAAGCGAAGGGGCAAGGGAACAGCAGCTATGCATTTTACACACCCAAAATGGGCGAAACGGTGCTTAGACAAACACTTTTAGAGCAAAACCTGAAGGATGCTCTGACGCTGAACCAGTTTACACTATTTTATCAACCTCTTTGGGACATAAAAACCGAAAATATAACCAGTGCCGAAGCCCTTATTCGATGGGAACATCCCGAACTGGGACTTATCCCACCCAATGAATTCATTCCTTTAGCTGAAGAAACTGGCTTGATCGTTCATGTCGGAGAATGGGTATTATTGAACGCAATAAGAGAAGCTAAAAAATGGCATAGCTACGGACATTTCATCAAAATCTCAGTTAATATATCTAGCATAGAATTACAAAGACCCAACTGTTTGCAAGTTATCCAAAAAATCCTTGAAGAAACCGGGTTTAACCCCAAATTCCTTGAACTTGAAATTACTGAACGAGTTACTCTTTCAAACCCTGAAGAGATTCTTAAAAAGCTAATTCTTCTTAGATCTATTGGGATTCAAATCGCCATAGATGATTTCGGGACCGGCTATAGCTCCCTAAGTTATCTCAAAAAATATCCCGTTGACTCCATTAAAATTGATCGTGCCTTTATTCAGGATATAGCCAACGACCCTCGTGATAATGCCCTACTGGAAGCATTAATTAAAATGGTTAAAAATCTTAACTTCAATACTGTGGCGGAAGGAGTAGAAACCATAGAGCAATTAGAAATATTGGAGAAATTCGACTGTAATTATGCTCAAGGGTATTACCTTAGTCGACCACTTCGACCTGAAGACTTTCTCAACTTAATCATTTCAAAGAGCACAGAATTATCTTCATCTCTTCTTAGGGGACATATTGAAGTTGAGGAAAACTATACCTTGATTTCTTAATCAGAGCTATATTTAAACGCATCTTCACCAGAGGATGTGTTGTTTTTTGTTATCGATTACTACTTTCAATGCGGTAATGATATAGACAACAACTATAAAGGCTATTAAGGAAATTAAGGGAGCAAAATAGGCGAAGGGTTGTGCTCCTAGCGTAGTACCATGAGCCCAAAAGTACCATAATGACATAAAAGCACTCCTCCTTTACTTTCATTTGAGCGTTCTTTTAATCTCGCTCAAAACTTCTTCGCGCTTCGATTCTCCATAATTATAGATATTTCCCATAAGAAATAAACCCACCGATAGGAATATTACCGCCGCTTGAAGAGGAAACGGGGCATGAAGATCCATGAAGCGAATAAGGCTTAGGATACTGTCATTAGGCTCTAAGGACTGCTTTATACTAAACTCCGTATGTGCAAAATCAATGGTTAAAAACCCTATTGTGGTATGATTATCGTAAACTGGGAAATAGACTGACAATCTTGGTGTCAAGCGAAATGGATCAATTCTCTTGAAAAACGATTGATGTTCTTCTTCAGTAATAGCTCCCTTAACCCTTACATTTAAATCAATCACTGAATTTGATAATCCTTCTATTGCCGTTTCAACCTTATCAATATCGTTTACGAATTCTTCACGAACAGTTTGAAGCAAAGTGTTGATCCCATCAGCAAGGGTCAAACCTAATAGCGAAAAAACAATGAGCAGGGTAAATGGCATCGGAAGTTCTAATTCCAGGAACTTAAACACCAGATAAATTGTCTCATTAGGTTCTATCTGTTGGCGCCAAAATACGATAATCCTCTTAAGCCCAAGTGCCGTAATTCCAATCGCGCCAAAAGGTGGAATGATAAGCCAAAAAACAAGTGAACTCGGACAGAGGTTAAACGGATTCAACCTATTTAAACGCCACTTCCTCATTTGCTCTTGAATTAAGGGGCGAAACCTCTCAAAATTCCTTATTTCCTCATATGGATTAAACAACATTCCACCCCCTAAAACTGCTCGATAATCCATTCCGCAGCTTTTTCGATGGGTCCCTCTTGATAGCCGACAGTACTTAGTATAAGCCAAGTCCAAAAAAGCGAATTAATAATGGCTAGAATTGTGGGGACAGGCAACCAAATACCCCAAAACTTTGAACCTGGAGCTGTGGGTTTTGTTGTTCTAGGTTGTGTCCGATTCTGAGCCGCATGCATCGTATAATTCATAGCCACTCTTCCATTACCGCCTTTAGGACTATTTAGCAACTTCATAATAATTTCGGAAAATGACGCCGCCAAGTAAGATAGAGACTGCAAAGGATCCTACCAACCATACGACCCAGTAACTTTGTATGAATAACAAGCTACAATCTTGTGACACCATAGCAATCCCCCTAAATCATATTCCATATTATTCCACGTTAGGGATTCTGGTGATTATTGGAGGCGCAGGACGGTTCTCTTGTTTTGGGCGGGAATCAGGGGGACGGTTCTCTAGATTCCGTGCACTCTCGCAAAATGAATCAAGAGAACCGTCCCCCTGATTCCGATGGTGAACCACCGGTAGCTTATAATTCCTTAAAAATTACATCGAATAAAATTCGACAAGATCAAAGTGGGATTCGGACTGTTATAGGCTATGATCCTAGATAATCTCCTTTCAACGCACTAATTAAGCCCTTAAAAATAAAAAGGGACGATGACAAATTGTTACTTTTGTCATCGTCCTTTTTCAACTCTACCCTATTACATAATAAATCCTGCAAATAACCCTGTAAGTGTTCCTACAACCATAACGGAACCCGCAACAAAGAGCAATACCTTCGTCGGGAAAACTCGCTTCACCATAAGCAAAGAAGGAATACTTACGGCCGGTAAAGTCATCATCAACGCGACCCCAGGTCCGGGACCAAGTCTAAAGGACATCAAGGTCTGCACAATTGGGATTTCTGCAGCCGTTATCTACCATTGCCGCCCCGGATCATCCGCCATACTGTTAACTGTGCCTCTAGGATAGAGTACGAGATAGTGATCCATCATGGGGTCTGGAGAACTATTGGTCGGTAGTGGAAATACCAACTCGATTTTAAATTCCTGTCCCGCAGTATATCCAATGATTTCTTCTCCATTGGCCTTCACATCATAAGCCGGAGTTCCATATGCCTCTTTAGTTTTAGTAAGGGAAAGGTTCTTCAATTGCTTATCGTAGGACCGTACATCAAAAATTTGCATACCTTTATTGAATCCAAATACTACAGCTCGGCTTGAATACGTAGCATAACTCCCCTTAGCAGCCGGGACCCAATCAACTTTGTCTGGTTCTCCCCATTTTTTCTTTACATCCTCCAAAATAGTCGTCTTCGCAGGAAAATCACAGTTGACGACTTTCCCTTCCTCAGCTAATTGCCTCATATTTTGCAAAAGGGCTATAGAAGTGTCTGTAGCTTGCGATGGGGGCGAAGGTTTAGCTTGGGAAGGCGGAGTGATTTGAGAAGCCGGATTCGGCTGCGAGGATGGGAGGCTCGAAGGCTGCGGACTTGAAGAGGAACATCCGACAATAAGCGCTAAAGCGAAGGTAGCAAACATCCATTTTAAGTTCACTCTTTTTACTAATGTAATCATTTTCAAGGTTCCTCGCTCCTTTTTTTTCCAAATAACTAGATGTATTTCATAACATAGATGGACATTCTGCATTGACTTCATTATAAGGATCAATGCCAGTCTCTACAAATTCCAGACAGCACAGTTTAAGTAATGATAAATATATTATGAGGACCATTTTGCTCATATATACCAAGTAGCGTTATTCTGACGGATTTTCCACTTGTTTCAACTAAATAGGTTTGGCGTATCGCACCCTAGGTGATCATACGTTCGCCCAAAACAGGGAACCCCAGCCTATTTTAAGTGTCTTCAAGATACGAAAAATTGAATTCCTGAATTGATGAAATAGAATCCTATGCCAATCAAGAACAATCCACAGGCCCAAAGAATCGTACGGTAAATCGTGGGGGTAAATAATCGGCGGCCGGTCGCAACTGCACCTGAAACTAGGCTATACCAGATTAAGTCCGAAGAAATGTGTCCGAGATAAAAACTTGTTGATCCCAAAATCCCATTCTGCCCTGCAAGAACGAGAGAAGTTGTACCTACTGTAGCCCACCAGAGAGACCAGTACGGATTTGAAGCAGAGATTGTCGCTCCGAGAAGAATGGGATTCATCTTTTTCGCGGGCTGCGTCGAGGTAAGGGATAAGTCTAATTCTTTACGACGCGCTTCTTTAATCATCCCGTAAGCCATCCAGATAAGAAAGCCGCCTCCCACTAAGCCAATGAGACCTTTAACAATCTGTTGATCTAAGATTGTGCCAAAGCCTAATAAGAGCAGACTGACTAAGAGAAGTTCTAAAAGCGCGTGACCAAGAACAATAAGGGGTCCTGCCACAAATCCACGCCGTAAACTTTCATTAATGGTTACAGTTAACAACGGGCCAGGCATAATCGCTCCGGAAAATCCCATTACTAAACTTGCTAAAAAAATCGAAACTAACTCCATGCTGTTAAATATCCCCCCACTGTCAAACTTATTATGCACTAATACCCCTTATAAACTTTCCTCATACGAGGGCTTCCCATAAATGCTAATATTTTCACATCTTACACCTCATTTTGATGAGAATTTATAATTAGTCAAGTCTAACTTCAAAGTTAAACTACCTATTCGTATTATCTTGCATTTTTCAACCTTTACTTCTATTTTTTTAAGGAAGGAAAATCCTTATAGAGGGCTTCAATCTTATTGTTTATTCGTTGTGGATTCACTGCTTCCACTGCATTATCTGAAAGAGCGTATTTCCCTTTTAACTTTAGGATTCTATAGACACTCTGGTCTATCCTGTCTTGTGATATACTTCCCGATTGGGCAGCTTTTAGTATAGCCTTTAGGACGGCTTCTTCCTTAGCAAAATCATGACATACAAGAATAATATCGCTTCCCGCATTGATTGATTTTACTGCAGCATCACCGATATCGTAATGATTGACTATCGCTCCCATGGTCATATCGTCAGTTATGACTATCCCATCAAAGTTCATATCCTTTCTTAAAACCTCAGAAATGACGGTTTTCGAGAAAGACGCAGGGTATACTGGATCAATTTTCGGCAATAAAATATGCGCCATCATAATTGCCTCTACAGAGTTTTCTATGGCAGAAGAAAAAGGAACTAGCTCAAGACTCTTTAGCCTACTTAGGTCATGATTAACAGTGGGTAACCCAATATGTGAATCCACTGACGTATCACCATGACCAGGAAAATGCTTGACAACCGAGATGATATTCTGAGACTGTAGTCCCTTCATGGTTGGAATCCCAAGCTTACTTACTAAACCAGGCTCATCTCCAAAAGCACGGTCTCCAATCACAACATTTTTGGGATTACTGTTAACGTCTAAAACGGGCGCAAAATTCATGTTAAGTCCAAACATTCTTAGTTCTTCCCCAATAATCCCGCCTATTTGTGAGGAGACTTTACTGTTGTTAAGTTCTCCAATTCGCTGATTTGATGGAAGCTTCATAAACCCATTTGGCATACGGGAAATTCTGCCGCCCTCTTCGTCGATTGATAAGAATAAGGGTACTTTATTTGCTTTATTCGTTTCTTTCAGCGAGTTAATTAGAGATAACATTTGATTAGCATTTTTTATATTCTGTTGTAATAAAACAAATCCACCCACATGATATTTTGCAATTAGCTGTTGGGAGTTACTGTCGTTTTCGTATCCATCAACTCCCACCATCACCAATTGTCCAATCTTCTCCTCCAAGCTCATCACTTTGATATGGGCTCGAAGGGGGTCGATATTAACATTGTTTTGCGAAGTATTTTCTGACGGTTGATTTGAGCTTTGCCCAGTCGGCATCGAACCATCTTTATTATCTTGATTTTTCCAGTAATTCATGGTGAAAATAGAGCCTAAGACGACTAACAACGCCAGTGTTCCCAGTAGAATCAAATACTTATTTCGCATTTTCACTTAAGCCTCCTCCAACATACAATTGCTAATATATATGTATATAGCCCATAATCCTTGCTTAGCATGGATTATGGGCTTAATCTTCCCCGTTTAACTTAATCTTATCGTTTTTATTTTTTACTGTCTACTTCCCCTTTTGTTATAAAAAGCATGACCTTCTTTTGCTAATTTCTCTTCCCAATCCATGAGTAACAGCTCAAGGTCATCGGAGTAGTCGGTTTTTGCTTCATCCTCGTCATATTCAAGCTGCTCTAAAACCTCAATTGTAAAGTTCTCTTTCCCTTGCTCCTTCCATTCCTTCTGTAACTCTCGGTTTGTATGAGAGCCCATCTCCAATTTGAATCCAGTGCCATTTAAAGTAGCTCTCAGATTTTTCGTCCCTTCAATATAGCATTTATTGCTAAAGTTAGAGCGAATGATAAATATCCCCATGTCCGGTTTCATCTGCTTATATTGTTCTTTGAGTTCTTTTTTCCTATCCACCATATATCACCTATTCATTATCTTTTTCTCTCACCCAATATCTTGCTCCATCGGGTGTTCGCTCGAGAAACTTGTAATCAATCAATAACCTTCTTAAGATAAAATAATCTTCAAAGCTATGCCATGAATTGATAATTTCATTGACTTCTTTTTCTCTGTAGATTCGGTTCTCCTCAAATTTACTATCTAAATACGCTAGGACGGGGATTTTCGTCCGATTCGGTACAGGAATTTGCGTTATTTTACCAGCATCATCTAAGAAAATTGATATGTCAATTTCATGCTTGTTTTTACTCATCAATATCCCATCTCTCTAAGAATCTGAGCTAGGGTACGCAAGCGTTCACCTAGTAGTTCATCATCATTACTCAGAGCCTGACTGAATAGTTTAATATCCTCATCAATCTTCTCATTATCCGTACATACGCTAACAGTCATAGCATCACCCTGCAAGCCCACTCTGTCTATGGTAGGATTTTCAGTATCATATAATTTCTCGTACCTATAAGCCTCTCGAAAATGAAGTTTGGTTCTGCAAATTAGAATAGCGAGATCAAGTACGCGATGAAGGGGCATTTCCTCGGACTGTCTAGACCACTTTTCTCCAGTATATCTCCATACTTTAGCGGAGACATCGACCTTTCCCCGATCATTCCACTGGGCTAATCCTAAAGAAAGGCCCTTGGCATCAGAGTTATAGGCGTACCTACCATCTACATTTTCATAATTCTCAGATACTATTACCGGTTTATGCTTTAAAGTTGTTGGTATTTTCAATGCGATAACCTCCAAATTTATCTTTACTTATTTATTCATTTAGTTATTTAGTAATCTAGTAATTTACTAAATAACTAACTTGATTATATCTACCTTAGCAGGTTGTGTCAAATAGAGAATATATCTCTTTACTTAAAATAAATGCGTTGGTAAGAAAACCCAGTTTCTAAACCAACGCATTATTACGAGCTTTACCATTTTAGTTCGAAGTTGTTATTGCTGCTTTAGCCTCTTTAGTTCACCCAATATATCATGGTATTCCCTGTCTAAGACCTCTAAATCATCCTTTTTTGAAGGCACTGAAATTCGCCCTATGACTTCCGATAGGCGATATTGTAATAAGAAAATCTGTTTCTCAATATCCTCAGTATCCTTATCCAAAGATTGATCTTTACTCGCCTTATACTCCTCATAACTCCCTTTAAACATTTTTAGCTTATGATTTTCTATGGTGAGGATGTGATCTGCAACAGAACTAATAAATCTTCGGTCATGAGAAACAAACAACAAGGTTCTATCATACGTTTGAAGGGTTTCCTCAATGACTTCGAGAGAATTGATATCCATATAATTGGTTGGCTCATCTAGGATAAGCAGATTTATATCTTGTAAAAGTATTTTCGCAAAAGATGCCTTAACACGCTCTCCACCGCTTAATACTCCTACCCGTTTATAGACATCCTCTCGTTTGAATAACAATCTGGCGAGTAATGTCCGTGCAATGGTTTCCTGATAGATACTACGCCCCATCACATTTTCGAGGATGGATAAGTTTTCGTCTAAGATGCTCATATCCTGACTAAAGTAGCCTATCTTCGCCCCAGGGGCAACTTTCAAGGAAGATTCCTTATCCATAATCATTTTGAGCAACGTACTTTTCCCGCACCCGTTCGCTCCAATTAAGGCGACCTTAGCGCCATTACCGATCTCAAACTCCGCGTCCTGAAATATAACTTTTTCTCCATATATCTTATTAATATGCTTACCTTCGATAATCACTTTACTATGAAGTTTCTTAGAATCTGCTACATCGAGCTTAATTATCTCTTGTTCTAAAGGCTTTTCCTTTACCGTAAGATGCTCTATCCTCGTCTCAGCACTTTTCATTGCTTTATCAAGATTAGCCTTTGACCTTTGGTTTCCCATCTTGTGAAGTCTAGCCTCGGAATTCCCCATCCTTTGAGGAGTTTTCCTCATCGTCTTCACCTTTTGTTTGACATCAAGGGTTACTCCCTCAAGCCGCTTCTTCTCATCTACATACTGCTGATATTCAAAGCTTTCTCTTTCTCTTTCTTTAGCTTTCTGAGCGCTATAGTCGCTGTAGTTGCCACTATATACTTTTACCTTAGCGTCCTCCATCTCAACTATTTTGTTGCACAGCTTATCCAAAAAGCTTCGATCATGGGAAATAAGAACCAGCCCACCCTGAAATTCTACAAACTGACGTTCCATGAGTTCTATGCCTTCCATATCGATGTTACTGGTGGGCTCATCTGCGAATATAATCTGACTTTCCTGACTTAAGCCCTCAGCAAGCTTAAACCGGGTCTTCTCTCCCCCACTCATATTCTCGTTCCAGGTACTTGCAATCCCGAATTTGGAAGCCATTTCAGGACTTATCTCTTTATTCTCGGACGGTTCAAGCTGAGAAATATAGGAGTCCCTTCCGTACAGCTTGACCCACCCTTCGTCGGGCTCTAATCTTTGGCTTAACATGTTGGCGAACGTAGTCTTTCCCGCTCCGTTCACACCAATGACCCCTATCCTATCTTCAGAATAAATCCTCAAATTCCCTATATCGATAATCAAGCGATCACCAAAGTACTTTTTAACCTTGCTACATTCTACTAATAAAATAAAAAACCCCTCCTTATAAACTGGAGAGGATAGTGTCATAACTGATTACACCTAAGAATTGCACAATGAATCCTAAGCAGTGCCCCTATAGATCTTAAAAATTATCTATGGTACATATTTAAGATACAAATTGCAAATTGAGGCTGTAACAATCATTCAACAAGCTACCAGCAGTTTACGAACACTATCCACTCACAAGTTTAATAAAATGCATGACAATAAAGCCGTTACGATTACGACCCTATTAAACTCTCCATTTTACATCATCGATGAGTGAATTATATTTTCATTTTCTGCGGATACCTTGCCTTTCTTAGGATGAAATTCTAGTTCCCTTTGAATTATATAAGGTCACATGATTGGATGTCAACTCGCTTACAGGTCGCACTTTCATAGTAAGGCGCTCTTCTTCTCCTCCATTCCACTCCACCGAGAAATCACAGGTATCGTCCTCCTCCAGAGTACGACCTGTGCTAAATCCGAAACTCCCCCACAATAGGGCAGAGCCTCCATAGGCACTTGTCCGTTCGTCATCGAAGTTGCCTTGTCGAAAACCCTCTTCCGATGATAGAGAAGATGCCCCACCAGGCCATTCAAAACGATAAGTGATATCACGTATCTCTTCCGGGTTGCCTTTATAGCGGACTAAAGGCAATTCGTTAGAATTCTGCTGAGTTCGTTTATACCCGCTCTCATCGGTCCACTGTTCTTCATAGATTGATACCACAAATTTAGCTTCCCAGTGTTCTCCCTCACCCTGAAGGACAAATTTCCTTCCTTGGTTTAATTCATAAAAGATTGTTTTGCCTACAGTTAAGGTGATAGGTGCTAGGATTTTATTTTCACTCTCCATGTTTTCTAAAGTAATATTATATACCATGACCATCACCATATTCTTAGCCCCATAAGCTCTGCTAAGTTTTTGTGCCTTGGTAAAGGGATCACGAGAAGAGAGATCTTGGGAGCTGGAATATTCTCTTCTCGATATTTCTTCTAAGACATTCCGCCTTTCCAGAGAAGATTCAAATTCATAAATATACAGCTGGCTCAGGCCATCACTAATATCATAGACTTGCGGTTCTTCATCCCCTAGAATACTATCCTTTGGATCTAAAGTCGGTGCTTTAGAGACCTTTAATTCGAGTCCAGCCCTTTTTAGCACTTTCACTACATCCTTCGTCTTAAGGGTCTGCTGATCTGCCACCACCATCCCGGCCTGATAGCTTACTACACCGACACCAATCGCTCCTAGAACAACAATGAGCAATGCCACTAGGGCGCCCATCCGAAAGCGTTTTAACAATTTCTTAAAGGTATCAGGTTCAGGCAGGCTTTCGGACAAATGCTCACTATTCTCCGAAATTTCCTTCATCGCTTTCCCTCCCTTTCCGCGAAATCCTTACGGAACTTCTGCCTAGCACCTTAAAGTCCACAAGTGAAAATCCATCATGAATCATGGCCTTCAACCCATTGATATTCTGTTTCAATCGCAGCTATACCTTCTTCGGTAAGGGCGTATATAAAAACATAAAAGCTGGCGTTTTCCTTAGAAAATACCAGCTTTTATGGCAATGGAAGCTTATTTCTTCATTCCCGTATAGATGAAGACTGCATCCCTCAGAAACTCTGCGGAACCCGGTTGTTTCTCATCATAGTATGCCGTAAACCTCGGATCATCGACATACATCTGGGCAAGTCCAGCATGAGCTTCCTTTGAATAGCTATCCCAATAATAGCATAGCCATTGACGATGGAAATCTGCAGCTTTCTGAGCGAGCTCTCCAGCGGGGTCCCCTGTTTTAAACGCCGCATGAAGGGTTTCAATAACCTCTGTTGCAAGCTTCGTTACTTCATCATATTGTTCTTGAGTCATACCCTTCACTTTTTGATTGGACTTGTTAACCGTATCCTCGCCGTATTTCTCACGAATTTCTTTTCCATACTTTGCTTCGTTATCATCTACGAGCTTTTGCTTAAAGCCTTCAAACTTTTCTTTATCCGACATGACAATTCTCCCTTCGGTTAGCGCAATGGTTTTGTCCACATTAGAAATCAACGCATCCAATTGCTCTCTTTTTTCAAGAAGCTTCTCACGATGTTCTCTCAGTGCCCCTGCTTTATCGAAAGAAGGTGCCATCACAATATCTTTAATACTTTCCAACCCCACACCTAACTCTCTATAAAATAAAATCTGCTGCAAACGGTCAACTTCTACTTGACCATATATTCGATACCCCGACGAGTTTATTCTTGCCGGCTTAAGAATTCCTATCTCATCGTAATATCTGAGAGTCCGAGTGCTGACACATGCTAGATGAGCTAGTTTCTGCACCGTGTATTCCATGTGATCACCTCCCAATGAGATAACTATATACCTTTACGCAACGTCAATGTAAATAGGGATTCTTAAAAGTATTAACAAAATGGTGAAAAATAAAGTACTCAATTGACTTTAAGGGCAAGCCAGTCATTTGAATATGAGTGGGCTACTTTAACCATAATTGACAAAATATTATACTTTAGTACAATATTAATTACATGTATAAAAATAACCACTGAATAACATTTTCTAAGGAGTCACTAACCATGAACAGAAGAGAACGTAAAAAAGAAGAAACCCGAATAAACATAATCCACTGCGCGGTATCCCTTTTTAAGGAGAAGGGTTTTCTAGAGACCTCGATGGAGGAAATCGCGGAAAAAACTGATGTATCCAAGGGCACGCTGTATAATTACTTTCCCAATAAAGAATCCATATTAATCGCCTATTTCCAGACAACAATTACTGAGCTCGGACAAGCTTTAAAATCAAAGCTACAGAGTGAGAGAGGAATAAACGCAAAGCTTCATACTTTCCTGGAGTTTATAATCCAAATCGTAGGAAATGAAGTCGAATTAGCCGAAATCTATTTCCGCTATCGGACTCAAACCCTTTTAGATAGCAATTCCTTTGACAATCCGCAAAGAAGTGGGCTAGAGCATTTCCTCCTAGAAATCATGAAAGAAGCACAGGAAAATAAGGAAATTCGTTGTGATATACCCGCATTAGCCTTGGCTAGAGGTTTCCAGTTTCTTACTCGGGCCTACTTTATGTCAAACCTATATGCTCCTGAGATATGTGATGGGGATACATTAAAGGATCAACTTATTGACCTTTTTATGAACGGCGCAAAACAATAATGATGATTTGGAGGAGTAATGGATGAAAGAGAGATATATCCTATTTTTCGACGAAATTGACCAAAAGGACTTATCCCTTGTCGGTGGAAAAGGGGCCAATCTAGGGGAAATGACCAAGGCTGGGTTCCCAATCCCATACGGCTTTTGCGTTACAACGGAAGGCTATAAGGAATTCCTTCAGCATAACAATCTATCCGACTTTATATCTCAGATTATCAAAGAAGCATGCCTAGAGAACATAAGCCAAATTGGTGAGGAAATCAGAACAAAACTCAAGGATTCAGAAATACCTAATCACGTGGAGCAAGACATTGTCAAAGCCTTCAACAAGGCTGGAGCAGACTCCTATTATGCGGTAAGATCGAGTGCGACCGCAGAAGACTTGGCCTTTGCCTCCTTTGCCGGCCAGCAAGATACCTATCTCAATATCAAGGGAGAAAAAGTCCTGCTTGACTCTATCAAAGACTGCTGGGCCTCGTTATTTACGGATCGGGCCATTCTCTATCGGATACAGAACCAAATTGAACACGAAAAGGTTCATATGTCAGTAGTTATCCAAGAGATGGTGTTGCCCGAGGTCTCAGGGATTATGTTTACAGCCGACCCTGTATCCGGCCATAGGGGAATACTTTCCATCGATGCAGGCTACGGCTTGGGTGAGGCACTGGTTTCAGGACTTGTATCCCCTGACATCTATAAATATAAAAAAAACAGCGGGCAAATTGAGAGCAAGACCATAGCCGAGAAAAAGCTCGCCATTATCCCGATTGAGGGCGGCGGTACCCAAAGAATCGAGATAACAGGAGAAAAATCCACAAGTCAGGTCCTCAACGATACCTTAATCCAGAGCCTAGCCGAGCTTGGCATGAAAATCGAAAAGCATTATGGCTGTCCGCAAGATATTGAGTGGTGCATAAGTTGGGGGCAATCCTCCGATACCGCTCAGAGCAGCCCATCGATTAGCATCGTTCAAAGTCGAGCTATTACTTCTTTATTCCCGCTGCCGGAACCCCTACCACAAGATGATGCCTTACACGCCTATATTTCATTTAACCATTTTCAAGTAATGACAGACCCTATATCTCCACTGGGAATTGATATGTTAAGAATTATTGCCTCCTTTGATAAAGAGGCTCGAAGCCCCAAGGAATATAAAACCATGAAATCTGCAGCAGGCAGAATATATCTTGATTTAAGCAATTTATTAGGAGTCGAAAAAGTCAAAAAAGGTCTTCCATCACTTTTAACCAATGCGGATGCCCTCCTATCATCGGCCTTAACAGAGCTTGTGAACAGACCTGACTTTGATGCTCGGATTGAAAAGAACGAGGCTGTAGTAAAAGCAGCTAAAAAATTCTTTCTGCCCATAGCCCTGAGTGCACTAAAAAACTTCATCTATAAAAAACCAGAGGGCACGGTTGCACTCGTAAATAGCTATATCGAAAAACGTGTCAAAGAAGCAACGGAAGAAATAAATCAAGCCCAGCTGGGACTTCCACGTCTAAACGCTATTTATGAAACCGCTAGTTTTGCCAAGGATTTCTCATTCCTCCTCCCAATGATGGCTCCGGCAATGATCAGTTTTAAGGTTCTTGAAAAATTGGAGCAAAAACTTTTAGGTGGTCGACATTACTTCGATTTAATTGTCAAAGGACTTGAAGGCAATATTACCACTGAAATGGGGTTACTCGTAGGTGATCTGGCTGATTTGGCAAGAAAATCTCCGGATTTAATTAGGGAATTAGAAAATGAAGATTACAGAACCTTGATTATGCGAATTAACCAACTTAACGGTAACGATGAATTCAAGAAAAGCTTGAATGCCTTCATGGATAAATATGATTTAAGGGCTGCCGGAGAAATCGATATGGCTAAAGAACGATGGATTGAAAATCCAGAGCCCTTGGCAAAATCGATTATTGCTATCGTGAAAACCTCGGAAGAGGGCATTCACAGAAAAGAGTACAAGGAGACCATCCGAAAAGCAAAGGAAGCTGCTGAAGAGCTTATTAAAAAAGTTGATTCAGAGCACGGAAAGATAAAAGGTAAAATCGTTCGGAGAGCAGTCAGAGTTTTGAGAAATTACTTACCTATACGGGAGCATCCTAAATATCTGATTATGAAACTCATCTTAATTTGCAAGAAAGCCTTTCTCGAAGAGGCAAAGATCCTAGTTCAAAAGGGACATCTTCGCGAGGAAAAGGATATTTTCTATGTCGGTTATTGGGAGTTATATGAAGCAATTGAAGGCAATGATTGCCTTATCGAACTCGTAGAAAAGCGAAAAGAAGAATACGCACACTTTAAAAAGCTTAACGCACCGCGTGTGCTCACAAGCGAGGGTGAAGAAATTAAAGCAAGCTACACAAGAGAGAACCTACCAGAGGGAGCATTAGCTGGTATACCCGTATCTTCAGGAGTTATCGAGGGAATTGCAAAGGTCATCACCGATCCAACGAAAGCTTCGGTAAATAAGGGTGAGATTTTGGTGGCCCCCTTTACCGATCCTGGCTGGACACCCCTTTTCATCAACGCATCGGGTTTGGTCATGGAAATAGGGGGTCTCTTAACCCATGGAACGGTGGTTGCTCGAGAGTATGGAATCCCTGCCGTTGTCGGAATCACAAACGCAACAAAGTTGATTAAGACGGGTCAAAGAATCAGGGTCGATGGCGATGCAGGCTTTGTCCTTGTCACCGAAGAATCCCAAGACCCTTAAAGCGGGTTGGTCACATCGCAGCACTGCTTTTAACAGAGAACAAATTGCGTTTTTCGTGACTGTAATCACGGATTTTTCCTCGAGTACTGGTATGATTAGATTAACGTGAATAACGTTGCTTTAAAATAGGTGCCCCAAGAGTTGCTATTACCTATCGCAAAAAACTGGTCACCTCAATTAGTAAACTCTTGGATTTAAGGTTACAATAATATAGACCTATTTTAGAGTCACTTACATATTTACGGGATTTGAAAGGAGTTGAGTAAATATGATTACCGGAACTGAATCCATTACAGAGGTCGTCGAGAAATACCCTCAAACTGTTGAAGTGTTTATGCGCTTTGGTATGCACTGCTTTGGCTGAATGGCCTCGAGATATGAAAACGTCGAGCAGGGTGCTCGCGCTCATGGAATCGATGTTCCAAACCTTATTGAGGAACTGAATAAAGTAATTTAAGAATTTAAGATGAAAATGTGAGCCAAGGGGATATCAAACATCCCCTTGGCTCAGGCTTTATTTGGAGAAAATTAAATGAATAGTTCGGTTCGACTTATACTCATCCTATTATTTTTCCTTTACCAATTCTGGGCATTCAAAAATAAGAAGTCATTAATGATGAAGTTATCTCCGATAATTTTATCAATAGTCCTTGCAATATTAATGTTTTTAGTACTTTCTATTAGTCATTTTGCCTACTTGTTTATCTTCGTTATTTTATTCTTAGAGCTATCGGTCAGAGGGGCTATGCTAGTCGTCCTCCTCGAGGCTTTACAAGCTTTTCTAGGCAAGCAGAGAAACCTAAAAAGATGTGTAATTTTAGTGTGCGTATTTCTCCTTTTAGCAGCAGTTTATTATTTGGGGGAAAAGGTATTTTAGGAGTTTCACTTAACTTTTCCAACCCTTGGTTCTCTAACTTTCTTTTCGTAGGAACTATACATAATCAAGGCGACAACCGAGAAGAATACTGGTCCGGCAATCATCCATATCGTAGAAGAGAAATCTCCCACCGTTGCAGGTTGAATAATGGTAAAGAAATTCGCGAAACCCACTGTAAAGGTTACGAGAATGGTCCAAAGGAGTGCACTCGAGTGCGTTTTGTAAATAACAAAAGGCTTTTTGATTTCTTCATTTTTCTTAAAGGCAGCAAAAGCGCCTGAAATGAATAGGTAGGGTAGAGTCATCGCTACATTGGTCATAAGTACCAGCTTGGAAAAAAACTGCGATGCCGCTTCTCCACCAAACGAAACAAGCACAATGAAAACTACGACCACAATGCACTGAATCCACATGGCATTAAGCGGCATTCCATTTCGAACTTCTCCCATTCTACCAGGCCACAATTGAGCAGGAGTTCCTTCAATAATTTGTTTCAAGGGAGCGTAAGATAGGGTGAAGAATGCCCCCGTTAAAGCTAAAAACATTGAAAGTCCAACGAACCGTGCAACCCATGCCCCCATCGCTAGTGACGCTGCTTGGCTCAGCCCAAATCCTTGCCCCAGCTTAAAGCCTAAATTTTGCATCACAACGTAGGCTACGTTTCCCATATGAACTTGTTTCGTCGAAAGTACTTCCTGCCAGTTTATAAATATCCCGGTCAGAAAAATCCCGAGTGAGTAACCAATAGCAATAATCATAGCGGCGAACATTATTCCCTTAGGGAAGGTTACCTCTGCATTCTCCGTTTCGTCGACTAATCCGCCAATAACTTCAATTCCACCATATGCGAAAATGGCAAAAACTAAAAACGAAAATACCTCTAGGGGGCTCTGATAAGCGGGGTTAGGAGATTGAATGAAGGATTTTACTGCCAGGATTGGTTCCGCTAATTTTCCACCGTTTGCGATTAAGACAGCGAGTGCTCCTACGAGCAAGACGATGTTCAATAAGGCAACAGCCGTCCCTCCCACGGAAGTCACCTTTGTTATCTTTTCAAGCCCTTTGGAGCCGACATATGTCACCAGAACAATCCAGACAATACCCAATATCCCCAAGGTTTGAGTCGATTTTAGTCCAAGAATTGTCCAGGATGCGGTAGTGTCTCTTCCAAAAAGTGCATTCGATAGCGGTATCCATATCGAGGAGCTGATATTGACCATCCAAACTACATAAGAGGCATACCACATAAAGGTCCCTATGAAAGCATACTTAGGACCTACTGATCGATTCATCCAGGAATAAATTCCACCTTTTTCGTTCTTAAAGGCTGATCCATATTCCGCCATCATAAATGCGAAGGGAATAAAGAATGTAATTCCTGAAAGGATATACCAAGGAATTGCCCCATAGCCCATGAGGTAAAAGGATCGAGGCATGTTGGCAAATCCAAAGACAGAGGTGAAAATCATTAATACGAGTGAAACGAGTGTTAACTTCTTCATCGAGCTTTGCTTCTCCATTTCAATCTTTAGAGGTGTTCAGTAGCATTAGTGTGGCTCTTCAAAGCAAGAAATAAACATTTCAACGAATATTAAAGTCCTCAACCAAAAATCCGCCCAAATGTGGGCGGATTTCTGGTTAGATCAATTCGCGCTTTTTAAAGGAAGCCGTCGTAAAACGCAGCAAGGCTTTCATTTTGGTTAACCATACAATATGAGCATCATTCTTTTTGTTCTCTAACATTCGCGGAATAAAGAAGGCAGCAACGGTCTCAGGCTTGTCGGCAAGAATATTAAATATCTTCTTGAACCTCTGATCCTCAATCACGGGGGATTTTTCACCGTCCGGGGTTTTAGTAATAAAGTCGGTTAGCATCATCCCCGGGGAAAGACGCCCTACTAATACCGGCTTTCCTTCAAGCTCTTTGGCTAGACCCCTCGTAAAGTATGTCAGAGCACGTTTAGATGTGCCATAAAGAATCGTCTTTACTTGTATCATATCGTTTGATCCGAGGCCTTCCATATTCCATATCTGGCCGCTTCCCTGGGACAACATGTTACTCACTGCAACCTGAGAGCCGTAAATCACTCCTTTAATATTGGTGTCTATCACCGCATCGACGTAATTTGGCTCTGTATCATAAGCAAATTCATGGGGAACGTTTTGACCAGCGTTGTTAATCCAGTAATCTACTCGTCCCCATTTTCTAGCCGATTCCTGCCAGAGGTTCTCCAGTTCCCCTTTCGCCCTTACATTGCACGGGACATACAAAACCTTATCGGAGAACTTAGCCAGTTCTTTCTTGGCAATTTCTAAGGATTTTTCACTTCTACCAGAAACAGTAACATTGCATCCTGATTTCAAAAACTCTTTTGCCATGCATAGCCCTACACCCCTGGTACTTCCAGTTATAACTACGTTCTTCATTCTTACCGTTCCTCCAATCTAAATCTAGCCCTATAGTAGACTAACTTGATCGCTACCTAATGAGAATTCGAAAAGTGTTTGATAGACCGTTTCTTCAATCAAGAAAGAGAAGTTTGAGATTTTTATTCTAATCTGGATTTTAAAACCTCTGTCATAGAAATCCTATTAATCTTTTTCTTACTTAAGGCCTTTGAAATTTCGTAAGTAAAACAGATAATCACGAACCCAATAAGAAGGTAACTATAGCTTATTGTTGTCGGAAGGGAAATACTCATCTCCTTAGTTAGAGACTGAAACATGGCCCTTAATGACATCAAAAGCAGGGGGACTCCTAAAATATAACCCAAGACAACTAAGAAAGATGAACTATTTAAAATCATTGAATATACTTCTTTCTTCCTGTATCCAAGAACTTTCAAAAGGGATATATTTTCCTTATTCTCTTCTATAATCATGGAAGTTACGACATAGATGACAATAAGTCCAATGATGAAGGACATAATGGCCATAGTCCCAACGGTTGTTTGAATTGGCGCGGTCATTGTATTAAAGGCTTTTTTTATTTCATCCTTAGTTACGGTCGTTAGTAACTTGTTCTCCGGGATATCCAATTTCTCCCCACTCCATATGCCCATATAACTCCCCGAGGGATAATTGAACATACTATTAAACTTAGACAGGGGAAGATAAATGTAATTTCCAACGTAAGACTCCGCAATACTATCTATGGTTATGCTATATTCCTTAGAATCAACCTTACTTATTACTTTAATAGTGTCCTGCGGCTTCGCCTTTAGTTTCTCTGCTAAGGGCCTCGTGATAATAATCTTGTCCGTACTTATTCTACTGCCCGATTGGTCTTTAAAGGTGACATATTGTGAATTTGGGCTTACACCATAGACGGCAATACTCATTTTATCGTCAGATTCATGTGAAAACGGTAATTCAGAAAAAGCCTCACCCTTGGCAGGGCTCCCCTTTTGGATCGAGTTAAATACATAGCTGTAATTATATTTAAAAGCCTCTTCGAAGCCCTTCTGCATTAAACTGTCTAAGGAGCTCTTAGAAGCAAAACCTAATAGGAGGAGCATCGTCGCAAGGACAACCCCAAGGAGTAAAAACGTACTTCTGGGAATATTCCGAAGCTGCTCTCTTATCTTGAACTTCGTCGAAAATTCAAATCGATCAAGTTTAAGGCCTTTCTCTAAAAAATTTACCTTTTTACTTTTTGTATCCCCTCTCATAAGCTTGATTGGGGAATCTTTTAGTGCCTTTCTTACCACAAGATATCCAGCAGAACTTAAAAAGATTACGGGTAGAAGAATACTTATAACGATATACTTGATACTCAAATTAACAAAGTCTACCGGCATATTAAAGTAAGCAACCATAAGGTTTATCATAGGTTTTAAGGCTAGGATTCCAAGTAGAGTCCCGATGACTCCGCCAATAAATGAGATGATTAGCGGATACCTTAAATAGTGGTTTTGAATTTGCCTTTTCCTATAACCCAGTGCATAGAGTGTTCCTATAATCACAGCTTCCCGTTTCAGCATTCTTGCCATAACGATTCCTGCTAAAATACAGGTGAGTAGCAATATAGCTACAGGCAAGGAAGTACTCACTTGATTGATTCCATTAAGCTTCACAGTAACGAAAGTTATTCTTGGATTCGTAGATGCACTCATCCAATTAAGAACAGTAATGTTTTCACCGTTCAGGTAAGCTTTAAACTGCGACATCCTGCTTTCAAGATTGCTTTTATCGTCATTAAACTTAATTGCATAGAAGCTATTTCCTTTATTCAAGGCTTCAAAGTCAGCCTTCTTAATTACGGCAATACCAAAACTATTGGGGTCAGTCAATATATCTCCCTCTGTTTTAAGGGGGTAAATATAGTTTGGAAGCGACATAAAGCCAGATATCTTAAAGGTTTTATCGAATATCGTTAAACTATCACCCACGTTCAGCTTATTTGCCTTTGCATAGGCTGGATCAAGGAGAATATCATGAGCACCTAGAGCTTTACCTTCTATAATTGCCGGTCTATTGATTTTTGTATTCTCGCTAAATACTCTGAGTACTTTATTATTCGATACAGGATAATCAATCGTACTGCCTTCCTCAACCAGCATGTTGAATTTCGATTCAACTTCTGGAATATTGTTAAGTTTCTTATTCGCGGTTAAGTTAGCATCTTCCTGGACATAATTCTTTTCAAAGGAAGACGTGATATTCGCCAAGTTTATTGAAAGTAAATTAAACATAGCAAATAAAAGACAGCTGATGATAATAAGGGCTAAGGAACCAAAGTATTGAGACTTACTTTCAAGTATGGTTCTCTTAATTTTCTTGTTGATAACCATTACCACTCAATCCTTTCTATAGGCGTAATGGTTTTATTATTGATACTCTCGACAATTTTACCGTCTCTCACTTTATAAACTCTATTCGCCATTGAGCTAATGGCTGTATTATGGGTGATCATCAGAATCGTTGTCCCAAAATCCCTATTGATCTGCTGTAAAAGTTTTAATATTTCTCTAGAAGTCGTAAAGTCCAGTGCTCCTGTAGGTTCATCACATAATAAAAGCTTTGGGTTCTTGACTACAGCTCTAGCGATTGAAACTCTCTGCTGCTCTCCCCCACTTAACTCCTTTGGGAATCTATGCTTTTTGTCCAGCATCCCAACTGCCTCCAACACTTTATCAATCTGAAGGGGAAACTTGCTTATGTTAGAGGCTGTCTGAACATTTTCGCCTACTGTAAGATGAGGTATTAAATTGTAAAACTGAAAGATAAAGCCAATTTTATCCCTTCTATAGTCTGTAAGCTTGTCATCCGAAAGCTTAGTTACTTCGATATTATCTACGACCACCAGACCCGAATCTCCTCTGTCGATTCCGCCTATAATGTTAAGTAACGTAGATTTTCCAGAACCTGAAGGCCCAAGGATTACTCCGATTTCTCCCTTATCCAGATTCATCCCTACGCCTTTTAGTACTTGAGTACTTATCTCTCCAGTCTTATAGCTCTTATTTAAGTTTTCTACTTTAAGAAACATTATTTTGCCCCCATTCCATTTTTCAGAAGTTCAATCATTGCCTTTACTTCTTTTTCATTCTTTTCATAATCCTCATCTATAATGTCTTCCCCAAGATCCCTTGCTTTCCTCATGAGATGCTCCTTAATCTTATAAGTCACTCCTGTAATGAAAAGAGATAGTATTTGATCGTCGATATCTTCCCTGATCGAACCCTTTCTTTTCCCATCCTTTATCAGGTTTAATAGGTACGCATCGGAAGCTTTAATCATATAAGCCATAGACTCATCCGTGAGAGCGGTATACTTCCCTAAAAATACATTCTGGATGAATATCGTAATCTCTCTCTCATCCTGCATCTGAAGCCAAATTTCCTTGGCATTTTGATAGAGAAAAGTAAAAATATCAGTATCCATATTTTCAGGATTAATATATCGATCATATTTCTTTACAAGAAGCTCTATGGACCAACGCACTGAGAATAAAAAGAGCTCCTTTTTATTCTCAAAATACTGATACATACTCCCCTTAGCAACTCCAGCGTTTTTTGCAATTTCTCCGATATTTCCTTTTTCAAATCCATGTTTTAAGAATTCATTGATTGTTGCTCGCATTACCTTCTCTTGTTTTTCGAGAGGTAAATTGAAAAAAGTCTCTTTCGGCATTTTATACGGCACCCCTAATTTTCTATTTCACCGGATTAGTTTCGCTTGTTAAATAATCCCTTATACTTTATTAGCTTTAGCATTTCCCTTTAACGTGTGACTCCATGGTCATATGACTCTATAGTCATATAGTATATCTTATAAGTTAAAATGTCGATACCTAGAATTTACGGAAAAGAAAAATCCGCCAAAGCAATGGCGGATTCAACCTGTTAACAACTTGTTTTCATTTAGGATTTAAACCGAGGCAATAAAAAATCCAGTATCAAACCCATTACCAGGCCTGCGGCAAAGCCAGTAAAAAACATCATCGACATCAGCACATTCGCAAGGTCTGCAAAGCCACCAATATCCACCGCCTTCGCTAAATAAAGATAATATACCCCTGCAAGTAAGCAAAGAAGTGTAGGTAAGTATTTGATACTCTTTACTCGTGGTAAAAGACGACCCAGTAGATAAGTTATACCCGCAAAGAATAGAGCAATAACAAGTAGAAGGAGGATAAGTCTAACCATTGTACACCTCCAGTTATTATTTAATCCATTTCTCTGCCCACTTTTGCAACTCATCAAACACAGGCAAAAGTTCTTTCCCTCTCTCAGTCAGGCTATATTCTATACGAACAGGCATCTCAGGATAAACCTCACGCTTAATAATCCCTACACCTTCTAATTCCTTCAACCGTTCAGTCAGTACTTTACTGCTAACATTTGAGATAATTTCAGTGATCTCCTTAAACCGTTTTGGCCCTGTGAGTAATACACGAATAATGAGTCCAGTCCAACGCTTTCCGATGAGTTCGCTTGCTGACTCGAATTTCGGACACAAATGAAAATCCTCCAAAACGTCAGTCCCCCTTTCTCATTTTAATAATATTATCATATTAATTTACTTTACGGAAGTTACTAGCTAATAGAGCTATACTTTCATAAAGATATCAGAGCAGTTCTTCCTCTAGGTATAATACGAAATAATAATGTCATGTAAACTCTTTTTATAAACAAAAGACTGCCATTAAGGCAGCCTATATATTAAAGTAACTTTATAAAATAGGTGAATTGAATTACGAACCTAACGAATCTTTTAATAGCCAGTTCGCTACTGATACGATAAGGGACGTTAAAAATGCTACCCAAAACCCAGGTACGTAAAAGCCTGGCAATAGTCCACTCGTAAGCAAAATCATCCAAGTATTTATAACGAGAGTAAATATCCCAAAGGTCAAAAGATTAAAGGGAATGGTCAAGATAATAAGCAGTGGTCGAATAAGCAGATTGACAAGTCCAAGAACTATCCCGGCAAAGAAGTAGTGAAGAAATGTTGCCGCCTGAATCGGCAATATTTGAGCCGCGATAAAAAGGGCAAGTGTATTGATTAAAATACGGTAAGTTTGTTTTCTCATTCTATCCCCTCGTTTACCTTAAGTGTACTTTGACGCGGACATCACCGGTCTCCACATCAACTATGTCCAGTCCCTTATGCCCTCTCAGTTCTTTGATAGCTGAATGGGAGACTGCAAGAAGACCACTGGGAGAAATAGCTTTGACAAAGCGAAGATGCTTTCTGGCTTGTTCCTCCTGCGGCAGCGGAACAAGCTTTAACGCCATTTCCCCAACCCATGCTAAATCCGTAAGGGAGTCAAAGAATTGATCTACAACCCATAGGGATACCGGAAAAGCAAACCCCCAGTGACCTTTCACCTTTACCCGGACCATTAAAACATTTGCCGATTTACTCCACACACACTTCCACCTTGATTCTTCCCTCTACAGGATCTGCTGTTTCCACGTCGACTATCTTTCCATCTACACTTTCTTCCACTAAACGGATTAGACCTTCCACGTCCAAGGCTTGCAAATCAAGGCCCTTTTGTTCCAATTCGATGCGTTTTTCTGCTGGAACAAAACTCATAGCATAGACAATAAGTTTAGAAGCTGACCGGATGAGGCTAAAGGGAACATTCACATTAACCTTTAAGGTTTTTTCTCCAACGACCCGCACTCGTAAGAAACGGTTTCCATAGGGTGAACCACCTATCTTAGCTATTCCGTTTTCGGGCTTCTGGAAGGACTCCTCTTTCAAATCCCCTTCCTCAACTGCCTTCAACAAATCCATCCCTTCGGCAGCCGTGAGCTTACCCTCCTGAATCATCTCTAGAATCTTCATCTTTTCATTGCTCATTATATTTACTCCCTTCTGGCCTGTTTTGGCCTCGACTTCATTTTACTTATCCATTTTCCTCATTTGACGAGTGGCTTCTTGGGGTGATATTTCTCCACGCTCAAGGGATTCAAGGATTTCTTGTCTACGAAGACTTTCCTCCTGGGGATTGAACTTTTCTTTCTCCTTATCTACCCTATAGCCAAGGGCTTCAATCACACTGTCTAACCGACCACGGACCGTTGGATAGGAGATTCCTAGTTCCTTTTCTACTTCTTTGATATTACCTCGGCATTTGATAAATGCCTCTATGAAAACAGTTTGCTCGGCGGGAAGCCTACAAAATTTACAGGAGCTAAATTCGCCTTCAATTTTAGTGGGACAATGAGTGCAAGCTAATTTACTTATTTTCATTTCATGATCGCATACTGGACACCGATGCGGCATCTTATATTCCAAAGTTTATCACCTCTTCATTAAGTTGATATGTACTCTCTGATTGATATAATAATTCTTTTTGTTAATTATGTCAATTATATCTTTAATATTATTAATATACGCGTTAATAATATTAAATAAAGCCCTCTTAGAATCTTCAACATAATACTTTTGAGCATAACCATCTTTAGTTTGGGAGTGGACTGGGGAATTTCGAAGTTTTATTGACACATAAAATGGTTAGAAAGTATACTATCTTAAAATTATATGTTAAAATATGGTAAATACCTAAATTGAGAAACATTCTGGATTGTAGCTTTCCGACGAAGATGAAAAGGAAATACAAAAATTAATTCAGGAACATAGCCATCTCTTTCGAGAATATCACAAGCTCAAAACAAGAAAATCCGGAAGTACAAAATATATTGATTTCCATATAACTATTGACCCCAAAATCACGGCAGAAGAAGCACATAATATCGTTGGTTGCTTAAAGAAATCTATGAATGAGAAATTCAAAAACACAAGAGTAAACATACATATAGATCCTTATCGAAGTGAGAATAATTCTATTAGTAAGTAACCATTAGAAAGGGGATACACTATGGGTTCTAGTTCATCAAGAGGAAACCATTACAAGAGCGGAAAACATGGAAGCAGTCATTATCAAAAAAAAGGTTTCTTCGGCAATTTATTAAACATATTAGAAAGTGGATCTAGGGGTAATCATAACCACAATGAACATAACTATCATCAGCCCTTGCCAATGCACAACCAACAGATCGAAAATGAGAATTCAACGATTTGCAAGAACTGCAAATCCCCAATCCCCGTTGGTTCAAAGTTTTGCTTACAATGCGGTGAAAAAGTTTCGGATACTCTGTTTTGTTTAAATTGCAGTGAGAAGCTGCCCCCTAATGCGAAGTTTTGTCCTAAATGTGGTACAAAATTAAATAGGTAGTAAATAATGTTCTACATAAATCTTAAATATTCTGGTAAGAAGTTTGGTCAATATACAATCAAAGAAGTCCTTGGTGAAGGTCGTTATGGACTTTGTTTATTGGCGACTTCAGAAACGGGCGATAAAGTTGTAATTAAGAAGTATAAGTCAGTTTTAACACAACGGGCACTTCAAACGTGTGTCGAGGAAGCCGTAATTCTCTCACAACTTAACGATCTACGAGTTCCTAATTTTTTAGGAGTAATAAATGAAAAAGGGTTTTATGGATTCGTTCTCGATTTCAAGAAAGGCTCTACAGTAAAGGAACTGCTTTTTAAGCATAATCATAGGTTTCAACCGCAAGAGGTCTATACCACGGGACTTCAACTTATCGATATCATTCAATATCTTCATGAAAATGGCGTTGTTCATCGGGATATCCGTATACCAAATGTGGTAATTGATGAAGGAAAGGTAAGTCTTATTGACTTTGGGCTGGCGAGATGGGCGGATCATTCATATCAGTATGATTTAGACTACTCGTATCTAGGGGATTTTTTACTATATTTGCTTTATTCCTCTTACGATAAAGATAATAGAAATAAACTATTGTCATGGTCTAAAGAATTACCATGGTATGAAGAACTGGAGTTAACAAAAGTACAGGTAATCATGTTAAAAAAGCTTTTGGGATTGAATCCCCTCTATGAGAATATAGATCATATTAGAACTGATTTTGTTCATGCATTTAGTACATAGTTTCAATATAGAATTATTCCCCCAGTCATCAATCTCCAGATTATTAGTTATTGATTCAAAAAACCGAGGCCAGTGCCTCGGTTTTTTTATTGTAATCTATTTAATAAAAATCAAGTAAGGATGTAGCATTTTAATTCTTTTCATGGTTAGCATGGATGAAAAATCAAAGCATAAGACTCGTAAGTTTTCGTTAAATAAACGGATGTCCTGAATTAGCCTAAACATAACAAAGCAGGTACCTCAGAAAACCTGAAATACCTGCTACATAAGATTTGCGAATTTATTGGTGCGCCACCCCGGATTCGAACCGGGGACCTGCCGATTAAGAGTCGGATGCTCTACCAGCTGAGCTAGTGGCGCAAGTTACTTATCTATAATAAACCTATTCGGACAGGTTTGCAAGCTTTTAAATTAGATATAAGCTAAATCTAGAAATATAATCTAAATCCTATTAATTCCATAATCTTATAATGATAAGTCGTTTGCTGTTAAGACAGCCTTTTCAGGGAAGGAATCCTCTTGAGAAAGCATAACCTCCAAATGCTTAATATACTAATTCAATGGCAGTCCAAAGTTTTTTTAGGCTTGAAATCTAAAAAATCCTTTTACCAGAATTATTCTACTTGACGAATGTAACTTACCTATAGTACTATACTTTCATAAGGTAACTAATGGTTGCCAAGAAACTTACCCCATAAAGGTAATTAGTTAAGATTACACATTACAAGAGGGCTAAGAAAAAAGGAGAGTTATTAATTATGATGAATCTAGGGTTGCTTATTATTCGGTTAGTAGTTGGTCTATCTTTTGCGATGCACGGAAGCCAGAAACTTTTTGGCTGGTTCGGAGGTCACGGGATCAAAGGGACAGCAGGATTTTTCGAATCCATTGGCTTAAAACCAGGAGCTGCTCTTGCGATTCTTGCCGGATTAGGTGAACTATTGGGTGGACTTTTCTTTGCAGCAGGCACGTTTATGCCACTTGCAGCACTCCTGATTGTTGGAACGATGCTCGTCGCTATCTTAACTGTAACTGGTAAAAACGGTTTCGATATTACTGCTGGAGGATATGAATATAACTTAGCTATTATTGCCGCTACTGTAGGAGTCCTGCTCACAGGTCCTGGCTCATATATCCTCTTCTAATTGGATAAAAAATTATGCAATTCGTTCGGCAATCAACGCTTACACTACTCTACCCAGGAGTAAATTGATCTCAGAAAAACTTATTAAAAGGAGCTAGAAATAATGATTACTAAGAATATGACAATCACAGAAATCGTAGGTAAATACCCTAAAACTGCGGAAGTAATGATGGGTTATGGTATGCATTGTTTTGGATGCATGGCTGCTCGCTTTGAAAACCTAGAACAAGGTGCATTAGCCCATGGTATTAATGTAGAAAACCTTATCAACGACTTAAACACAGTAATCGCTAAGAATTAAGTCAAAATCATCGTAAGCCGGGGTCTCCAAATTTGGATTCTCCGGCTTTGCTCATATTACCCCTTATGAAATCAATAGAGCTCCTTAGGTCCATGACCAAGGGAGCTCTATTCCTTTTTCAAATCAAACCCTATTGAAGAAGAACCGTATCTTTACAGCGGTCGCCTAATCACATCAATGATTGTTCCATCTCTGTATTCCACTACTGCTACGACTTCATCACTAAGTTTAATGGGTTTAGGTCTACCACCCAGTTCATAAGCAAGATTTTTAAGTTCATGTACAGAAACGATTGGAAGTCCAGCATGTTTTAAATTTTCCAAAAGGTCTTCCCTTTTGGGATTTACAGCCACACCGCGATCTGTCACGATGACATCTACCGTCTCACCCGGCGTGACAATTGTTTGTACTGCATCCGTAACCATAGGCAAACGTCCACGAAGAAGCGGCGCAACAATAATAGTACATTTTGCCCCTGCAGAAGCGTCAGAATGTCCACCAGAAGCCCCCATAATCACTCCATTAGAATCAGTGATAACGTTTACATTAAAATTAACGTCAACTTCGGTCGCACCTAAAACTACAAAGTCTAATTTATTAACAATAGGCCCTCTATTACTAGGATTTGCATAGAAACTGCAATCCATCTCTTGATGGTAGGGATTTGTTTTGAGTGATTCAATGGCCCTAGCATCGAAACTCTGAACATCGAAGACAGTTCTAATCAAACCTTCTTCCAATAAGTCGATAAATGGCCCTAAAATGCCTCCAATAGCAAAATTAGCTTTAATATTATCTCTATGCATATTTTCCCTAATATACTTGCCTGTAGCAACTGATGCTGCACCCGCTCCCAACTGCATCCCAAAACCGTCTTTCCAATAACCAGAGTATTCCATGACTCTTGCAGTCATCTTAGCAAGCAGGAGGTCTCTTGGATTCGAGGTGATTCTCAAAGCGCCCGTAGAAATACCCTTGGGATCACCAATACATTCCACCTTCACGATATAATCCACTTGTGTCTGAGGGATACTCACTGGACAAAGAGGGTAATCCACCAAATTATCTGTGATTGCTACGACTTTATCTGCATATCTTGCATCTATCATGGCATATCCCATCGAACCGCAGGCGGCTGGGCCTTCAATACCGTTGATATTCCCGTAAGTATCGCAAGTGGGGGCAGCAATAAAAGTCACGTCGATATGAAGCTCGCCGTCTTCAATTGCACGTGCCCTTCCACCGTGCGAACGAATAATGGTGGTCTTTTCCATGGAATGATAGGTTAGAAAATTTCCGAGTTTACCTCGTGCCCCGCTTGTTTGAACAGAGCTAATAACACCTTGTTCAATATATGGGATAAGTTTATCATTGACATCTAGGCATGAACTTGGTGCGAGGGTCAAGCCTTTGATTCCTTTACGTGCGATTACTTCAATGACCCTGTTGATAATATAATCACCATTCCGAAGCGCATGATGGAAAGAAACCGTCATACCATCTTTTAAACCGGATGCGTCGATTGCTTCCTCCAGTGAGTTTAACACTTTATCAATTGCAGGAGAAAATGCAGCAAGCTTTTTGCCAACTACATTACCGGTTGGTTGTGTAGCAAATGAGCCTAAATAGGGCTTAACCTCCCTATATCCCTTAATGTATTCGGGAATATCTCTCCCTGATGCATTAATCATTGATTGATTCCCCCTCTTGAGTGGCTCCAACAGCGGCAGCATAGGCTAATACACGCTCGGCTCTAGTTATCATTGGAGCATCAATCATTTTTCCATTCAAAGAGATAACACCAGACTTACGTTCTAGAGCTTCTTGATAGGCCTCAAGTATGCGTTTCGCATTATCGACTTCTTTGGTAGAGGGAGTAAATACCCCATAAACTAAATCGACTTGGCGTGGATTAACACAGGATTTACCATCGAACCCCAATTCTTTTGCCAAGGTTACTTCTTCGATAAAGGTATCATCATCACGAACATCAGAAAATACTGAATCGATTGCATCTATACCTGCCTCACGCGCAGCAAAAACTAACATACTTCTGGCAACGAACAATTCCCTTCCACTTTTTGATTTTCCGGTTTTCAAAGAGGTGGAAAAATCCTCCCCGCCGATGGCCAGTGCCATCATTCGTGGACTTGCCGTGGTAATCTCGTAAGCATTTCTTAATCCCTTAGGACTTTCAATAGCAGCCATCATCTTGATAGAACCAAATTCGAAGTTATATTTTGCTTCGGCCTGACTGATGATCTCATCGATTAAATGGATTTCCTCAGCAGCTTCAGCTTTTGGCAAACGAATAAAATTTGGTTTTGATGGTAAAACAGCATCTAAGTCTGCACGCCCCCAGAGGGTAGAAATGTGATTGATACGCACCCCTACTTCACAGGGATACTTAAGATTTTTAATTGTGCTTGTTACTAAATCACGTGCTGTATCTTTCTCAAGAACAGAAACAGCATCTTCCAAGTCAAAGATTAAGCTATCTGCGCCATAGATTCCGGCGTTCTGTAACATAGAAGGATTATTACCAGGCACAAATAGCATTGCTCTACGTAACTTTTGCATTTTACCCTCCCCTTAACTCAAGGCCCTTGAAACTACTGAGTTCACTCGTGCTTCAATCGTACAATCCCAAGCCCCTTTATCGGTAGCATGTACGATTACATCTGTAACCCCACGAGAAACTAAAGTCCTTTCAATTACTCCTTTAATTTGATCTCCATATTGTTGCATAGTAGGGCTAACAAGTTCGATTTGAATTCCACTTCCATAATCTCCTTGAGCTATCATAATAAGAATGTCCGAGGATTCTAATGTTCCAGCTTGTGCTTTCTTAATCGGCTTTATCATTTAATTAACTCCCTCCAAAAAGAGCTTGTAACTATTAAACATACCTTCCACTGACTATTTTAAGTTGACTGTAAAGATAAAAAAAATACTTAATTCTGATAACTGTGTATAACTATTTGATATATCTTGTTTTTTGTATACGATATCGAAAACACTTATTGACATTTGCACATTATTTTGTAAAAATTAAATAGTCCCATAATTAAAAATGTTGTTTTTTGTTGAAATGGAACTAAGGGTAAATCATGGTATTTCCCGCAATATCCTTAAGGTAATATCTTCACTAAGTTCTGAAACATTAATCTGTAAAGAAACCTTTTTAGCCCAAACTTGAATCTAGATAAAACAAAAATTTTTATTTTTGGGGGGTAAAAGTTATGGAGGAAAGGGATTGGTTAATCCTAAAGATTCTATTTCAACAGAAAAACATTACGAAGACTGCCCAACATCTCTTCATTTCTCAGCCTGCTTTAACCAATAGATTGCGTCAGATTGAAGAAGAATTTAAGGTCACGATAGTACATAGAGGACGTAGAGGTGTGCATTTTACCCCTCAAGGAGAGTACTTGGCAAATTGTGCAGACGATATTTTACTCAAGTTGAGGAAGACGCGAGAAAATGTATTAAATATGAGTGATACTGTCTCGGGTGTGTTAAGGATAGGTACTTCACGATATATCGCAAAATATAAACTTCCCCATATTTTAAGAGCTTTTAGTAGTCTCTATCCTGAGGTGAGTTACAAATTAATTACCGGATGGAGCAGAGATATCCATCATTACGTCTATAATGAAGAGGTTCACGTAGGCTTCTTTCGTGGAGACTATCTTTGGCAGGATGCGAAGCACCTGCTTTTTGAAGATGAGCTATGCATTACCTCAAAGAACCCTTTTAAGCTTGAAGATTTACCAAAACTCCCAAGAATATTTTACCAAACCGATAATTTATATAAGACGATTATCGATAACTGGTGGAACGAAAACTTCTCATTGCCTCCATCAATGAGTATGGAAGTTGATCAACTTGATACCTGTAAAGAAATGGTAGTTAATGGATTCGGATACGCGATAATACCCTCCTCCATCCTAAATGGCATTGACAATTTGTATAAAATTGGAATAACAAAGAAAAACGGTGAGCCCATACTGCAGAGGGCCTGGATGGTTTACCATCAAGAGTCCACAGAGATAAATGTAGTTAAGGCTTTTGTAGAGTTTGTTTCTAGCTACGATTTTGGAAACACTCGCCAAATAAATCAGATAAAAGCAGACGAATTAGATATAGGATCTAATTCTCTCTATAAATAATAGCCAAGAATTCCTTATATTTTATATAACTTAAACACAAAAGGTGCCTTAACCCCATGCATGCATAGGGTTAAGGCACCTTTACTTAGTTAGACACTGAAATTAAACTATCAATTTTTGCCAACAATTCGACGATAGAGTGTTTTCTACTCCGCTTGCAAATTGCAGCCTTATCAGCACATATTAAGCATGACCGTTCTTCAAGCCCTAACTTAGACCTATTGACTTGGCTAAATCCAGTGTCAAATACGTCAAAGTCGAATAATCTTCCTAGTGGGTGGTTTTCCTCGACACCTACCGTCAATTCCTTAATAACCATGGGGTCAGCGCTAATTACGAAAAAGGCTTGATTCCCGGCTGCATTAACACTTATCTCTTCATAAATAATCTCAGCGTTAATTTCATTAATAGCTCTCTCTAGAGAATCAATACCCACTTGATGAATTTTTACAAACTCAGGCTCGACTTTGTTTGGCCCAGGAATATTTAAGGTAAACGATACTAACGGCAGATTATATTGTCTAATTAACTGTTGCTGTCGCTCTACTCTCTGCTCCCGTCCGGATAAAATCTGCAGTAAATTTTCGTGACTAAGAGAGGTTTGGTTACTGTTCAAGTCCATTCTTACTCCCCCATACTGGAACGAACTTGTGAAACTTACTCGACAATAACCAAAGTTTGTCCAGCATTTACCTTTGACCCTTCATTAACAAGAATTTCTTTTACTGTTCCTGCTGTTTCGCAGAAAATCTCGTTTTGCATCTTGAGCGCTTCTAGTATCAGGACTTTTTGTCCTGATTTTACTGTTTGTCCCACCTTTACAGCGATAGATACGATATTACCAGGAATAGGCGCAATAACTTTTTCCATTTCACAACTCTCCTAACAATATTTATTCAGTTCTCCAATTTTAGTACTCCTTCAATAAGTCTCCGATGTTTGCAACTTCTTAGCTTTCGGCACTTTCCTCTTCTTCAGGCTTATAGGGGAAAATCTTAAGTAGAGCAGTCGTCAAAATCATTAAAAGGACAATAACAAAAAACATGACAGGGAGACCGATACCCATAACCTGAAGGGCTTGCGTCACTGCTGACATTTCTTATTCCTCCTTCTTACATCCCCAGCATCGAGCCAACAACAGCTAGAACGACACCACCTGCGATAATAGAACCGATTTGCCCTGATGCATTTGCTCCTATCGCCTGCATAATTATGTAATTCCCTCGATCTTCTTGTAGGGCCATCTTAGCTATTACCCGCCCCGACATAGGGAAAGCTGAAATTCCAGCAGCACCAATCATTGGATTAATCTTTTCTTGACGAAATAAATTAATAAATTTAGCCAGGAGGACACCTCCTGCAGTATCAAAAACAAATGCTACTAGGCCAAGACCCATAACTGCCAAGGTCTGTAGGTTAAGGAATCCTTCAGCAGACATAGTACCACCGATCGTAATTCCTAATAAGAGAGTAACGAGATTGGCAAGGGCATTTTGGGCTGTATCGCTTAGCTTTTCAACTCCTGCGCAGACCCGTAAGAGGTTGCCGAACATGAGGAAGCCGATAAGTGCCACGCTAATTGGGGCAATGATTCCGGCAACAATAGTTATCATAATTGGAAAAGCGATAAGCGCTTGTTTTGAAACACCATCTGCTGCTTTGTAAGGCATGCGGATCATACGCTCTTTTTTGGTAGTAAGGGCTCTTATCACTGGGGGCTGAATGATAGGAACTAAGGACATATACGAATATGCAGCCACAGAAAGTGGACCAAGCAGCTCCTTTGCAAACTTGTTTGCTACGAAAATTGTTGTTGGTCCGTCTGCTGCACCAATGATACCAATAGCTGCAGCAAGGTTTAGAGGAAAACCTAAAAGTGCTGCTATAACAATTGTAGCGAAAATTCCAAGCTGAGCCGCGGCTCCAAAAATCATCATGAAGGGCATCTGCAAAAGAGGTGTGAAATCACACATTGCTCCGACAGCGATAAAGATTAATACCGGAAATAGTTCGTTGGAAATCCCTGCATGAAGAAGAGTTGTTAAAGGTCCGTCTGGTCCTACTGCCGAAGAAAAAGGGATATTCGTTAAAATTGCACCGAAGCCCATTGGCATTAAAAGTAGTGGCTCATAGTCCTTGACGACGGCTAGATACATCAGGCCAAGACCTATACCCCACATGAGGACCATCTGCCATGTTAGGCCTGTGATCCCCATCGTCAAATCCCTGATTATTGAATCCATAGTTATGTTCATCCCTCCTCTGTTACAAATTTCAAAGCTGCTTTACTATTATTTTGCTGCTTCTGTATCTGATTTTTTAGCTTGATAACGGTCTGTGAGAAACTTCTTAGCTACCTGCGGAAGGATAGCATAACTGAGTACATCTTCCTCGTTGTGGGCATAGATTCCGATTTCTTCACGAGCGATAGGAAGTTCCGACTCGATGACATCAGCAGGACGACAAGTGATAGGCTCTTCGTCGCGAAGAATCTGCTTCCGTATTTCCTCTTTTATAGGCACGGGAGTTGCACCATACATGCCTCTAACGTAAGCTCGCACTTCTGAGGTAACCATCTTATAACGGCCCAGAAGGACGTTAAGCAATGCCTGACTTCCTACAATCTGACTCGTCGGGGTAACAAGTGGGGGATATCCGAGATCTTCTCTAACTTTCGGTACTTCTGCGAGTACTTCCGAGAATCTGTCAGCGGCATCTTGCTGCTGTAGTTGCGTCATAAAGTTGGAAAGCATACCACCAGGGACCTGATAGAGTAGCACATTTGTATCTACACTGGCTGTATAAACGTCAAATTCTTTGTAGTTTTTGCGTACTTCTTTGAAGTATTTAGCAACTTCATTGAGTGCTTCCAGGTTTAAACCCAAATCATAAGGGGTATCTACCAGAGCTGCAACCATTGTTTCTGTTGCGGGTTGGGACGTCCCAAGAGCCAAACTGGAAATTGCTGTATCAACAACATCGGCACCGGCTTCGATGGCTTTCAGGTACATCATGGAGGCCATTCCACTAGTGTAATGGGTATGCATCTGTACAGGTAATCCAAAACGTTTCTTCAACTCACTTACCAATTCAAAGGCTGTATAAGGTTTCAAGATTCCTGCCATATCTTTAACACAAAAGGAGTCCGCTCCCATGTTTACAAGGTTTTGGGCCATTGTCATAAAGTAATCCGAATTATGCGCTGGACTGATCGTGTAACAGATTGTGGCTTGAACATGAGCCCCTTCCCTTTTTGCTACTTCCATCGCTTTTCCTAGATTTCTTACATCGTTCATTGCATCAAAGATCCGGAAGATATCCATCCCGTGTGCCACCGACTTCTTCACGAACTCTTCAACTACATCATCGGCATAGTGTCTGTAACCAACTAAGTTCTGACCTCGTAATAACATTTGAATCTTGGTGTTCTTCAGAACTTGTCTGATTTTGTCTAAGCGTTCCCACGGATCCTCATTTAAAAAGCGCATGCACGTATCAAAGGTAGCACCGCCCCACACTTCCATGGAGTAAAAACCAATTTCATCCATCTTCCCAGCAATCGGTAGCATATCTTCAATTTTCATCCGTGTAGCTAACAGGGATTGATGGCCGTCTCTCAAAGTAGTATCAGTTATACCAATTTTTCTCTGAACATCAGTCATCATACTCACCTCATTTTCTAAGTCAATTCAGCACTTACTGAGTTGCATTTTGTATACATTCCTAGTTTAGCATATGGCTCCTTTTTTAATTTATTGCATAATTTATACAATAAACTCTAGCTACATTAAAAGTATAAAATATTCAGTATAAGATGTAAAATTCAAAGAAGTTATAATTAGCGATAAGAATATTCGTGGCAACTCCTTTAAAACAATATAAATTTGCTATGGCTCAAATGGAACACAAAAATACACCCGCTTTGAAGGCCAGGTGTATAAGAAGGACATATGAAATTCTTGTCAGATGAATGCGCGTTTTTTCGATATCTACCGTAGCTTAAACTCCTTCTTCCTCGATAATTACCTTTTTCCCTCTTAGTTTCAGAATAAACGGTACGGTAATCCATAAGAAAGCAATAAGTAAAAAGGTTGCAGAAGCCGGCTGCATTACAAATACCGTAAGATCACCATTGGAAATAGTCAAAGCTCTTCTTAAATTGTTTTCGAGCATAGGTCCCAAAATTAGTCCTAACACAGCTGGAGCAATAGGATAATCGTTTTTAGATAAGAAGTATCCTGCAACACCACAGCCGACCATTAGCAGTAGGTCAAAGACCGCAACTTGTACTGCATAGACTCCAAACACCGAAATAGCGAGAATACCAGGAATAAGGTATCTTGGTGGAGTCTCAATAATTTTAGCAAAAACCCGAACAAGAGGAAGATTCAATATTAACAGCATGAAGTTACCAACGAGCATACTGGCAATCAACCCCCATGCAATATCGGGATGATCCTGGAACAACAGTGGACCTGGAGTGACATTATACATAATGAGAGCACCCATCAATACTGCTGTAGTTCCAGTTCCCGGTATTCCCAAGGTCAACAGTGGAATCATCGCTCCACCTGCAGCAGCATTATTGGCTGATTCAGGTGCTGCCACACCTTCTATAGCACCATGTCCAAATTTTTCCGGGTGCTTACTGACTTTCTTCTCCAATAGGTAGGCTAAAAAGGAGGCAAGTGTTGCCCCTGACCCGGGTACGATTCCTTTAAAGAAACCGACTAACGATCCACGGATAATGGCTGGAAAACTGTCCTTTAAGTCTTGTTTGGTTGGCATAAGTCGGGTGATTTTACTCATTTCACCCTCATTGATATCGTTATGTAATATCGTTCTAAATACTTCTCCAATGGCAAACATTCCCACTGCTACTGTTAGGAATTCTAAACCTGAATAGAGCGCTGGCATCTCAAAGGTAAAACGTGCAACACCCGATACAGCATCAATTCCAATCGTTGAAAGGAATAAACCTAGGGTTGTCATGATTAGCGCTTTAGTAACAGACTTCCCGGCAAGTCCACTTAGAGCACAGAGACCTAGCACCATTAAGGAAAACTCATCTGCTGGACTAAACTTTAGAGCGACATTAGCAAGAGGCTGAGCTAAAAAGATTAAACCGACAAGTGATATGAGCCCCGCCACAAACGAACCAATTGCAGAAATAGCCAAAGCGGCTCCCGCTCGACCTTGCTTGGCCATTTGATAGCCGTCCAAAGTGGTTACGACGGATGAAGCCTCTCCAGGTGTGTTCAAAAGGATTGACGTTGTAGATCCACCGTACATAGCACCATAGTAAACACCTGCTAGTAAAATAATGGAGCTAGTAGCAGCCTGATCACCACTTAAGGAGCTAGTGATTGAAGCCGTAACAGGGATTAAAAGTGCCACTCCACTGATTGGACCAATCCCTGGCAGAACACCTACAACTGTACCTATGAGAACACCGAAGAAAGCAAATAGTAGATTATACCATTGAAATGCTATGATGAATCCATTAGCGAGATAATGTAATGTTGACTCCACTCTATTTCCTCCCTTACTACCTCGATACTAAAAGGGCAAACCTGGTAAAGATCCCTTCATAAGTTCTACATAGCCATAATACACAACGATTGGTATTAGGGCTGCAAGCAGAAGGGTAGGCAAATACTTCCCTTTTTCCATGGCCTGAAAACCGACCAGCAAGAATAAAAACGTACTAATGACATAACCTATCGGTTCAATCAGAAGACAGTATGCAATTAAATCCACTAAGAGAATTAAAAACCTTTTGTACTCGAGCTTTACCTTTTCCTTTTCAACTTCAGCCTTAGCGCGGAAAGTTCCATACAGGTTTAGCGCACTTAGTAAAATGAATAGGAAGCCCAAAACTTGGGGGACGGCATTTGGCCCTACCACGCTTCCATAGGAGCTTTGGGAAAAGTTCTTACTATAAAATATGATAAAGACTCCAAGAGCTAGAAAAACAAGACTCGCATAGCGATCAAATGTTTTGCTCAAAATTTTCGCTCCTTTCGGGTAACACAAAGGGAGAAGAGGCATGCTCTTCCCCCAAATCACCGCAATCTACTTTTGATTTACAATTATTTAGCCATACCTAAGGATGTATAAACTTCCTTATACATTACTGTATCTTTTTCTAATTGTTTTGTAAAATCCGCACCGCTCATATATGACGGTATTACGCCTGCAGTATCACATTCTTGTTGGAATTCTGGAGTTGAAGTTAATTTTTTCAGCGTCTCTTCCCAATACTTTTTAGCATCGGCAGACATATTCTTTCCGCCGAAAACTCCACGCCAGTTTGCAAGTTCTGTATTGTAGCCCAGCTCTTTGTAAGTAGGAAAGTCCTTGCTCACTTCTCCCTTAAGTCTTACAGGTGAAGATACACCAATTACTTTGACCTTACCAGCTTTTACATACTGTGAAATAGAAGATACATCCGAGCTGAGTACATCAGCATGACCACCTAAAAGAGCTGTAACTGCTGCACCACCGCCATCATAAGCAGTATATTTCATGGATTTAGGGTCGATCCCAGCAATCTTTGCTGGCAGGATAATATTTAGATGATCCAGTGCCCCAGGGGCAGATCCTCCGGCTACAGTTATTTTGCTTGGGTCAGCTTTAATCGCTTCTAAAAGAGATTTTAAATCTTTATACTTTGAATCTGGGGATACAGCGATGACGCCGTAGTCAATTTGTAACATTGCCAGCGGAGTTAAATCCGTATATCCAACGGGACTGTTTCCTTCTTTTTTGACATAGTTCATAACTAAAGGTGTTGAAGGAAGTAATAAGGTATAATCATCCTTGCTGTTCTTGGTAACAAATTCAGCTGTACCGGTAACTTGACCTCCACCTGGTTTGTTCTCTACCTGAATTGGTTGAGAAATAAGTTTTGTTTTATCACCGACCTTGGCTATCATTCTGGCGGCCATATCAAGACCCCCACCCGCACCAGAGGGTGCCACGATAGTAATCGGCTTTTGTGGGTAATTGGATTTGGCGGCTTCAGGAGCACTAGATCCTCCTGATGAGCTTGCTGTTTTTCCACCACAACCGGCTAGGCTGAGTGCCAGAACACTAATCAATGCGACCGATAGAATCTTTGTTTTTGTTTTGAACATAAGTTCCCTCCCACTTTTCAGAGTTTTTAGACATCTCTAAATATAATGTAATTCAAAATGAAAAAAAAATATAATATTGGATTTTGATATCAGGCCATAACTAATAGATATGTTACATCCAAAATCCAATATTGACTTGGGGCTCATCTCCTTCCTTAAAGTCTCTCTACCCACTTTTTACCTACAATTCAATACACTCTGTCCGTATTCCTTCTTTTTCACTTTAAGGGGAATTTAGGTAATTCGAGATTCCATCCTATGAAGTAGGTTTATCTTTATCCAGGAATTCAGCGCCTCTCATCTCCCTCTTACGAGCAATAGTTTTTGGCAATTAGTCATTCGATGAAATTCAGGGGGGATGACTAAAGAACTTCAGTCATCCCCCGATATGCAGAAATGCGCTTCATTAAGATTTTAGTGCCTTGAACTCGCTTGTTTAATCTTCTCAAGAATTGGTTGGGTAGAGGGCAAGGTTAGATAATCTAACGTGCTGCCCGGAACAACCTTTTTAATCTCTGTCCAATCACCTCTTTTGATTAATTCCCTCACCTTTGAAGCACTCGCAATCTTTCCGTCGATCTCTATCCTCTTCATAACTTTTAAAGCTAATCTATGTTTCGGAAAAATCTCCAGCATAGCCTGATTATATGCACTGGACAAAGCGCAGTAGAATTCCTCCTCTATATAACGACAGGTAATATCTAGTCTAGGGGCTATCTGTTCTGCAAACAAAGTTATGTCGAGACGTGCCTGAGCAACATGTTTATCCACATTACTAATAAAGTACGTTGGAAACGTCGCTTGAGAAATAATGTATTTATCGGAAGATACGATAGCCACATTAGCTAAATCTGCTACTCCTTCTTTCACCATTTTTAAACGATCTACAAAAGGGAACAGTGATTGATCCTCATTGATGATAAAAACTATGACAGCTTCATTTTCACTTGCTGCCTTTTGAATAAGTTCCTGGTGACCCTTGGTAAAAGGATCGCATTTAACTACAATGGCAGCCCGTTTTCCTTTTAGATGCCTTACTTGCTTTTTGACTGAATCACAATATTCACTTACTGACCCCAGTCCAGTCTCAAGCAGGGCTACATAAGGTTCTGCACGGGCGATTTCTGAGAAGCCTTGCCTTACAAACGAAGAGGCTTTATCAGGCTTTGTGAAAATGAAATAGTGCATTCGGTCCCGGCGGGCTTGCTCTTGCATTAATTTCGTGAGGATTATGGATGTAAGCCCTAAACCCTGAAACATCTTGTCTATTGCAATGTTCCGAAGTACATCGCCCTTAAACGAACCTGTACCTATCATAGTCCCATCCTGACGAAGGAGGATCGTATATTCAAGATTATCTTCATAGGTCAAATCGAATTTGGCGAGGAAATTCCTGACCTCTTCAATTTTTTCTGCTCTGTTTAAATTAACGATCTCTATGTCGAGATTATCGAACATTTTCCCTCTCCTCCTAGGTATTGATGCGTATCCTAAATAAGAAGTTGAATTAAATCCATGCTCCGTAATCATATCAAACATAACCTACTCCTCAACTACACTGGAATACCTCCTGTTAATATTCCAGTAAGGATATAGATAATCATCATTCCAATCGCTAGGGGGAAAGCATATTTCTGAAGATCACTTAGTGTAACTTCTGTCATCCCGAGTAATAGCCAAATTGATCCTATTAGAGGGGATAAAAAATGAATCGGATGTCCCATCAATGAAGCCCTAGCAATTTCGGCAGGGCTAATTCCATAATTGCCAGCTATTTTTGCAAGTAAAGGAACAACTGCGAAATAGTAGGTATCATTGGTTAGAAAGAACGTAGCAGGGATGCTGATAAAGGCTGTGATTAAAGCCATATATGGACCAAAGGAAGGTGGAATCATATTAATTAAGCTTAAAGCCATTGCATCAGACATTTTTGTCCCTGTAAAAATACCCATAAAAATTCCAGCAGCAAAAATTATAGTGATAACATTTATGGCGGTTGGAGCATGCTCAGAGAAGCGATCCCGCTGCTCTTTCAATGAAGGATAATTTATGATTACGGCTAAGGCAACCCCAATCCCAAACAGCACAGCTAAGGGCGCCACCTCTAAAACCAAGCCAGACATAAGTGCAACCGTTAACACCATATTTACCCCAAACAGCCTGGGTCGCTTAAGCTGAGGTTTCCTCTGTTCGACTGAGGTGATTACCTCCCCTAGTGCATCATCATCGAAAGAGCTGGTACCTAATCTTGTTCGCTCCCTTTTCCCTATAAAGTATGCTACCCCTAATATAAAGATCAGCGCTAATATCGCCCCTGGAATCAGATAGGGAATAATCTCAGACACTTCGAGATTAAGAGCGCTCATCACACGCGAAGTCGGCCCGCCCCAAGGGACTAAATTTAGAATATTAGTAGTCATCAAAGTAAACACTGCTAAGATGATCGAATTTATGCCAAGACGTTTATAAAGAGGAAGCATCGTCGTAACCACTACCATGAAGGTTGTAGAACCGTCCCCACCTAAGGCCATAAAGGCTGTAAGAATAACTGTTCCCATAATAATTCTTAAGGGATCACCTTTTACAATTTTAAGAATCCTGACAATCAGAGAATCAAATAAGCCTGCATCAATCATAATCCCAAAATATAGAATCGAAAATAAGAGCATTACTGCAGTATTTATGACTCCTTTGATTCCATCAATCATCATTTTGCCCATCTCTAGACCAGCGCCTGAGATTACACCGAAGATAATGGGTATAACAATCATCGCAGAAAAAGGCGACATCCTCTGGGACAAAATTAAGTACATAAAGGTAATAATCATTGCAAATCCCAGGACAGCCAGCATATCCATCTTTAACTAACCTCCTAAAACCCTCGTACCTTAGAATAAATGCTGGGGCTTTTATTGCTTAGGCCTTAGACAAACAATGGGTGATATCTTTGACATTTTCTACGCATTCTAGTGTATATATCTTCTAATGCAATCCTTGTTGCTTCTTTAGCTTCTGGCGAAATTTCTTCATAAGTCAAATCCGTTACAAACTTTGAAAGTTAGTTGTTATCGTCAAAGTGATAAGACCTCCGTTAGTAAAAAGAGCGGAAAGAATCCTTAATTCCTTCTGCTCCTTTACCTCATCAACTCCTAATCTTATCGTTGCTCACTAGCATAATAGTTAATCAAACAACCTGCCAGGATAATCTCCCGATCGTCTTTGGAAAGACCCTCGAGTTTTAGATTAAGTGAAGTTTTTCCTTTTTGATTAATAACGAAAGCTTGGATTTTTTCAGCACCCTCTATGACACTTTGACGAATACCTGGAACGTAAATATAATCTTCAATGGCTAACTTTTCAACGTCGTCTTTATCAATCGTAAACGGAATCATTCCCCAGTTTATTACATTACTCCGATAACGCTTCGTAGCATATTCGACAGCTATATTAGCGTCTCCACCCAAAACCCGTTGGCAAGAAGCTGCCTGTTCGCGCGCAGACCCATCACCAGGCTTCATCGCAAAGATGACGCTTCCTAGTCCAGTATTTTTCATTAGCTCATCAAATTGCTCGGGGCTCATTGTTCCTTTGCCAAGAATTCCACTGAAGATGCTTTCTAACTCCTGAAGTGAACCCCCTTCAGCCACAAGTTTTTGTCGCTTCGTCTCAAGCCCCTGCATAGATTTAGACCTGCCTACATAAGCTGGATCTTTCCTTGATAAGGTGAACTCCGCAAGTTTGAAAGGATTCGAACGATAGGACGAGGTTTCACCAGAAGGAATCAACTCATCCGTCGTCGTGACCGGATCATGGATAACTGATGCTATCTTAATCAACAGGTTTTCTGGGAGTGGGCGAATCTCCGGCCAGTTGGCAATTCCAGGTCCAAACTTGAGGTCTTCTTCCAATTTAGGCTGCCCAAAGCCTTGATATACTCGATTGTCATAGGACTCTTTATCAAATTTATAGGTTAACGGAGTATCACCATAGTCTACTTCTGTAGCTGATGTGAGTAAGCCTCCGTTCATCGCAGTCGCGGCTATAGAACGAGCGTCCATCAAGGCAACCGAAGAAATCTGACCACTGTCTGGTTTTGATCCTTCCCGATTTGGGAAATTCCGAGTAGCGTGCCTTATACTCAGGGCATTATTAGCTGGAGTATCACCCGCACCGAAGCAGGGTCCACAGAACGCACTTCGTATGATGGTACCTGCCTTCATTAATTTATCGATTGACCTATTACTGATGAGCTCTGAAAAAATAGGTTGGCTCGCGGGATAAACACTCAAGCCGAAATCCCCATTACCCGTAGATTTCCCATCTAGTATCTGGGCCATTGCTACGATGTTTTCAAAAGTACCCCCTGAGCAGCCCACTACGATCCCTTGATCGACCCTGAGACGGCCGTTTACCAGTTTGCTTGTTAAGTTAAAGGACAGCTTTGGATTTTCCAACTGTTTTTGTCCCTCAATCTCAACTTCACGAAGAATATCACCCGCATTACAGTTGAGATCAGCTATAGAATAAACATTGCTAGGATGGAAGGGTAGTGCGATCATCGGAGCAATGCGACTTAAATCTACTTTTACGGCTCTATCATAGTAACTTACTTCACCTGGCTCAAGTTTACGATAAGCCTCTGGGCGACCGTGAATTTTGTAGTATTCTTCTACCTTTTCATCCGTGCGCCAGATAGAAGATAAACAGGTGGTCTCTGTTGTCATTACATCAATTCCGTTACGGAAATCAACACTTAAATGACTAACACCTGGACCAACAAACTCCATTACCCTATTTTTAGCAAAACCGTCTTTGAACACTGCCCCGATGATTGCTAGAGCTACGTCTTGAGGACCTACTCCTTTGACTGGTTGCCCTTCTAGATAGACTGCTACGACTTCTGGATAAGCTACATCGTATGTCCTCTGTAGAAGTTGCTTAACGATTTCGGGTCCACCTTCTCCGATGGCCATGGTTCCTAGAGCCCCATAACGAGTGTGGCTGTCAGACCCAAGAATCATCTTCCCACAACCCGCTTGCATTTCTCTCATAAATTGATGGATGACTGCCAAATGTGTGGGTACGAAGATTCCACCATACTTACGTGCTGCTGAAAGCCCAAAAACATGGTCGTCTTCATTGATTGTTCCGCCCACAGCACAGAGACTATTGTGACAGTTTGTTAAGACATAAGGCACTGGGAATTCCTTTAGCCCACTCGCTCTAGCCGTCTGAATAATTCCCACAAAGGTTATATCGTGAGAAGTTAGTGCATCAAATTTGAGTTTTAATTGATGTACATCTTCTGACGTATTATGTTCCTTCAGTATCTGATAAGCAATTGTATGGGTACGGGCTTTTTCCTGATTGATTTCCGTCTCAGATAACGGAGCCAGATTAGAACAAGTTAAACGATGATTTGCTTCCTCGATGCTTAGATTCTCTGCCTCTTCCATTATCACCTGACCTTTTAACAGATAGATACCTTGCCTTATAAGTTTTACCATTTTCACACTTCCCTTATATAAATTAGTTTAAGCCAAACAATATAATTCTAGGGGCAAACTTATAACTTAAAGTCATCGCACGGATTTTAAGAGTTCGCTCTGCGAGTTCTCAATATGTGTACACACTAACACTTCAGCACGGTCCGCATCAGAATCAATGATTGCTTGCAAAATCTCTTTATGCTCTCTTACTGCATCAGTTCTTCGTGGGAGTTTAGAGAGATTTAACATTCTATAGCGTTGGAGTGATTCTTTAAGAGTCTGCAAGAAACCTTTTAAAATCGGCATATTAGCTGCATCCACAATCAAATCATCAAATTCATGCAATTCTTTCGCAGTTAATTCAGAATCAACTTTTTCTGCTCGCTCGAGTCGTTCCACTATTTGCTTTAGTTCAAAAATCTGTGCATCTGTAATATTAGTAATTGCATTTCGTATTGCCAGACACTCTAGCACCCTTCTAAGATTGAATATCTCTTGAATTTGACCAATATCAAATCCACGTATAACGACACCCTTACGCGCTAAATACTCCACAAATCCTTCCGACTCCAACTTTCGAAGTGCTTCACGCACTGGAGTGCGACTTGCGTTGAACTTAGCGGCAATATCTCTCTCAATCAGTTTCTCACCAGGCTTAATCATCCCATTAAGAATGGCCTGTCTAAGATATTCATAGATTATTTCACGAATGGGTTTAACATCTGTCAACCCATGTGGAACCCGCAGTTCGCTCATCATTCTTACCTCATACTTCACTAAATAAATAAAAATGGTATACGGTATACCATTTTATATTCGGCCCCTATGAATTTTTCCCTTCCTACAAATGAGAAAATCTAAAATATTTTGTCACGTACCAAGGATAAAAATACAGTTATCCCCAATAAATCTGCACTACCACCAGGACTGATATTCCTTTCAATAAACTCATGATTTAGAGCTTGTATCATTGCTCTTCCCTTTTCAGATCTTATTCCTCCAGAGTTTATTATAGCCTTTGCCTTAGTCTGAACTTCCAGCAAGGTCTCGGGCGAGTGTCGATGCATGATATTAGTGTCTTCACATACTTGCATAATACCAATCAGCGTATGTATTAGCCTATCATTCGTATTTAAATCAACACTATCCTCATAAAGTTTAAGTGCATGATTAAAGACAGTGGGTATTCCCCTTTCTGCTTCCCCTCTTACACCGTATACTTTATAGTTTAAGTATAGTTTTTCGCCATGCGATAAGTTTTCTTTTTTATCTAGCCGAATTAATTCCCTTTCGACTAACCCGACCGTCATTTTTCTAATAACATTCGATATCTCTTCAAAGCCCCTTCTATTATTAATCACCTGTCCCACAGCCGCACAACTAATACCCAGTAGAAATAACATTCCCTTGTGGGTATTAACCCCCTTTGTCTTAATAAACATATCTTCTTCGGCACGGACGCCTAATTCTCTAATCTTAGCAAACAGTTCAACGTTGGAATATCCCTCTAGCCCAAGTTGTACGAATCCTTTAAAATACTTAATTAAAGCACATGTACTATCAATAAAAGTATAATAGTTCATGTCCTTATGGGCTCCATTAGATACTGGTGAAACTAGCCCTGGAGACGGAAAACAGGAAACCTCATAGATCATCGCTTGTATAGCTAGACTACCAACTTTATACGCGAGATCGTCTATTTCAGTATCAGGTTGTAACACAAAGTTTTTGTAATTCATCCTCCTGCTCCAATCACTAGATATTTTATTTGAATCTCCCATTATTAACAGTATGTACTCATATTTTATCATATTGACAGGTTGAAAATGGGTTAAATCTTGAGATTTAGGTACAATAATAGGAAGTTCTTAAAATCTCATGTAACTCCGATTGGGTAATCAATGAATTAAGGAGATGTAACTTATGCTTAATGGATCTGAGAAAATTACTGATATCGTGGAGAGACATCCACAGACTGTTGAGGTTTTCCAGAAATATGGGATGCATTGTTTTGGTTGCATGGCTGCTCGCTTCGAAAACCTTGAGCAAGGTGCTTTAGCCCATGGAATTGATGTCCCCTACTCAAAGATTTAAATACAGCAGTCGCAAATCATTAAGTAACGAGCAACGATAAAAGACCGAAGGTCCAAGTATGGAATTCTTCGGTCTTTCTATATTTCCCCTAGAGCTCATTAATACATCCAAGTTAAAGTTTAGTATTCTTCTATCTGAAACGGGGTTACCTGCCCAAAGGTGAGTCTTTCAAGTGAACTTTGATTCTCAGCGACCCCCAATTCTGCGGTAGTCATCTCTAGTTGAGTCTCAATTTGTTCTGAAACACCTAGCTGCTGATCCAGTCGCGGATTGAGGCCTGTCATTTCCTGAATACGCAAGAAATGATTTGCTTCTCTTAGGACATGGTCTGCAAGCAAGGGAATGATTAGGGACTTAATTTGACAAGCGAGCAAGAGTTCTTCCGCTGTCGCTTTGAAATCTCTTATCTCACGAGTTGCCCTTAATTCTCTGCGGAGCAATCCTTCTATAGGGCCGCCACCTGTTGTATTCAAGGCTTCGGCCTGCCGGCGTAGTCTTTCAAATATCTCGGCAAAGTTATTGGCCTGGTCAATCAGGACGACTTCTGTAGGGTCAAGTAGGTGGGCAATAAATAAAGCATGCTCAGCCATGATCCGATCCCAGAAAGCCTTTTGCTCTAGAATCTCCAAGTTGAAATTAATAACTTCATTGCGTTGAAGCCGCTCGAGTTGCCTAATAAAGAGCAATGCCTCTCTTCGGATGTGATCTATGAGGAGAGGAAAGTTATAAGTGAATAATCTACACTGAAGCATTTCGTCCAATATTCTTGTTTTAAATTCTACCAGTTCAGCAGTTAAGACAATAGCGCGTTGGTTTAAGAGCCTTACTAGTCCTTCAACTTCGATATTAATTGAGGGTTCGATTCTTTGAAGCCGCAATTCTTGCTCTGTGACTGAGGTATCAATAGCTATCCCCGATAATTCTTGGGTTTTAATTTCTGCGCGCAAAGTTTTATCCGTAACAAACTCACCTGAACGAAGCGCTGCCAAACTCACATTTCCATTAGCCAGAATTACAGCTTCACTTAATAGTAGATTGAATTGATTTTTAAATGCATCTGCCCTTTGAGCAAACCCTGAATCCTTTGGGAGAAATCCAGCTTCCAGGAAAAAGGAGTGTTCTTTCATAATCCTAAGAAAAAAAAGGTTTAACTCAAGGGATTGTCGAATGAACCGACTCGGTGTTAGAGGCCGATTAGGGTTTCGACTACCTACAATCGAAGTCAAATAAATCACTCCTTGTACAATTTCATAGTACAGGTTATGCTTGACTTCTCATAAGTGTGAACAAGCTAGTAGCTAAATAGCAGGAGGACTTTAACATAAAAACGTCAAAGTCCTCCTGCTATTCGTATGAAAATGATTAAATACTTTCCAAATAAGGACCGTGTCCTGTGGCTATTAGACGAAGGGGAAGTTTTGAAAGCGTTTCTTGCAATGTCTGAAGTCCTTTCGGATTGGGAATCTGCTGCTCAGTAATACTTTGAATTTCATCTTTAAAGTTCACTCGTAGAGGTTCCGCATTGCTTTCAAAGCGTAAAAATAAATCACTACTAAATAAAATACCCCGCTGCCTTTCAAAGACTAAAAGTCCTTCCCATAAGTGCATCTCTGAGGGGTAACTTATAAACTCAAGTTCAAAATCAGCGGTTTTGAGGATTTCTCCGGGCTTCTGAACTAAGCTCTTACTTTTAATTCCGAAGCTTACCAGCTGCCGAGCAGTAATTTCTGAACAAACGACTTGAGCATTCGGGTAATTCTCTAAGACATGAGCAAGCCCTCCACACTCATCCCCTTCAAAATGAGAAATAAAGATATAACGAAGTGATTTCCCGCCTAAGACTTTCTTCACTTCTGGCATTATTCCTACAGCTTGATCATGGCTACCTGTATGGACTAATAGAGGGTCTTCGCCGATCAATAAGTACTGATTAAAAGAAAGGTCAATTACCGGAATGTGTGTACTGAATTGATATAGATCCTTCTGAATTTGAATCATAAACTATCTCCCTTCAAGTAATTCTGCTCATTACCTATTATGTTAGGCAGATGATATTCTACTTTCTGTGACCTTAATCACAGGTTACCCCTTTATTATACTTTAAATCAAGTAAATTCAAGCAGTTTATTAGTAAACTACTATATTAGTTGAACTATCATACAAAATTACCACAAAAAGCACCGAGGATTTCCAATATTACGGATTTCTTCGGTGCTTTCATTTTCTCTAGTGCTTCGACAACTCATTAATAGCCTTTTGATGCTGATGCGTTTTTATCTAGCCAACAGCTGATTCAATTGTGCTTCCACCTGATAACTTACCGCCGAGTTATTCCCTACTACCGTACTGGAAGACATATAGACTTTATTATAGAGTAGGAAGGTGCTAATCGAAGAAGGAATCTCATTGTGGGGCAATGTAATGACGAATCCATTATTCTTAGCAGCCAGAGCTGCAGTAAACAATGCATCTCCGTATGGGTTGCCACTGGTTACATCACTCGGTGAAACATAAGCCGAAGTAAAATACACAGGGAACCTACTAGAAGCTTTCAGATTTTTAAAGGAATTTTGGAAGATTATTTGCTCCGTGACGTAGCGATCTAAACCACCCCAACGCTCGACCACATAACTATCGGCTAAGGATTGCTCCTGCCCGGTGCTAATGACGCCCGTACCTCCAAGTAGTTTAAGGTTGCGAGGGACCAAAGATTTCAACTCATCCTTGGTACTCTCAGGTATTGCATTCATATCTGTCAGTAAAATCGGTATTCCCTGTTCTGCTGCAAGAGCACTTGCAGCTAAAGCATCCGGTTCACCATAACCATAGGCCAAGTATACTGTTCCCGGTGAACCAACCAAAGTTGCTATCTTCGCTGCCGTCTCATACCGATCGCTTCCTGCGACCCGAATCGTTGTAATTCCATAACCTTGGAGTTGACTCTCTACTTGGCTGGAAATAGCCCCTTCTCCTCCCACGATATATACAGTCTTAGCAGCAAGTCTTGAAATTTCATTCAGAACACTAGCACTAAGTTCATTAGAAGGAGTCATTAAAATAGGAGCATCATATTTTTTAGCAAACGGCACTGCGACCATGGCATCTGCAACAACATCATCGCGGGTCAACACGACATTACTTGCAGTACTCCATCCTTTTTCGGATACCGCTACCGAACGCTCGGCATTATCCGAGGCGTTATTTCCGATTCGTGATTCCGCAGAATAGCCTGAAGCAACATCGATCGTTCCAATATCATGTCCACCATGGTTTACTGTTACTTTGCCAAGTTTCGTTGGAGTCAGAGTCAAGTTGAAGGTACCGTCATAAATTGTAGTATAACTAGACGTTGTTCCGCCTACACCGGTCGCATCCACTGTAACCGATTTACGGGGCAGTACGTTCCCATCGCTATCCATTAGGGTGACTTTGATTGTATTATTTGAGAATAGAGTTAAATCACCAGCAGAAGCAATCTTCGCACTTCTTACATGTATCGTACCTGATGCTACACCAAGCGATTCTGTACCATTAGCCAGCCCCAGAGTATTTGATGTAGCTGTAACATATAGTGAGTAATCACCTGGTTCGTCAAAGGTAACATTAGATAGAGTAGAACTACCGCTTAAAGAATACATTGTTTTATTATCATTAGGATCAAAAATCGTTGCCGTAAAGGGGCCGCTCCCTTTATAAACTGTCATATTGTTATCCAGAAGACGGAAATTGATTGTATTAGTTTCCCCAACAATTAAATTATTGTCAGCCTCTGACACAAACTGAATATAATTCAAAAAACCAAGATAATCACCAGTCGAGTCTCCATTGGCTGCTAATACATTTTGAGAATTGAAATTTAACAACAGCATAAGACCTAGCGCTATTGTACCTACTATTTTTATTGAACGATTTATTAAAAACCTCACAAAAAGTCTCCTCTCCTTTTACTCATACCTCAACGCATCAATCGGATCCATACTTGCCGCTTTTTTCGCCGGAAACACACCGAACAGGATTCCGATTGCAGCTGAAAAAGCAAAGGCCATGATGACTGAGGACATACTAATACTTGTAGGCATACTCAGTGCTTTTCCAGCGAGAACCGAGCCGCCCCATCCAAGCAGAATCCCAATTCCTCCCCCTAGGATACAGAGGACGACTGCTTCGATGAGAAACTGAAGCAGAATATCTCGGCCCTTAGCCCCGATCGCCTTGCGGATTCCAATCTCCCGGGTCCGCTCTGTCACAGAAACAAGCATGATATTCATAATTCCAATCCCGCCGACTAAGAGAGAGATTGCCGCTATCCCTCCCAGGAGCATGGTCAAAGTCTTCGTGACATTTTCCATTGTCGCCAGAACATCGGCCTGATTCGTAATTGAAAAATCATCGGGCTGATTACTTTGTAGATTATGCGAACTACGTAAAGCAATAGTCACTTGATCTTGAGCCGTAGTCATCATATCCGCACCCGATGCTTCGATGAAAATCTGCCGCACGTACTTATTCCCGATGAGCCGATCCTGGGCCGTTGAGATGGGGATATAAACTACATCGTCGTTGTTTGTCATTCCTGACGACCCTTGACTTGCCGTTACCCCTACGACGAGGAACGGAATGTTCTTGAGCTTGATGGTTTTACCAATAATATTGGCATTTGCATCGCCCATCAAGTTTTGTACAACGGTGGGTCCTACTACTGCCACTCGGGCAAAAGAGTCGACATCTTCTTGCGTTAAGAATCGCCCTCTTCCTAGGCTCAAATTCCGAACTTCAGCAAAAGTGTCCGTTGTTCCAGATACACTAGTAGACGTATTGCCACTCCCGTACACAACCTGGGCATTTGTACTAACAAACGGTGCGACTGCTTTTACCGCTGAACCGCTAGCCTGTATCTTCGGAATATCCTTCATAAGTAGAGTATTAGAACTCCCCGCCGCTCCTCTAACTCCGCTAGAATTAGTTTGACCGGGTTGAACAATCAATAGATTTGAGCCTAGCCCCTTAATTTGTGAAGTAATATTAGCCGTCGCTCCATTTCCAATCCCCACCATAGCTATGACTGCTGACACGCCGATAATGATACCCAGCATAGTCAGCATCGAGCGAAGTTTATTGGCACGCAAAGCCCTCAAGGATATTCGGATTGATTCGAGTAGATTCAAAAATTCCCCCTCCTTTCTTGTCGATATATTATTAAAGAGACAAACTATTGAATCCCTATATTCTAACTAATAGGCTACTTTGCCACTTCTACATCTTGAAGTTCGAGGGCAGCTACTCTAGGATTTTCCACCTTCTCATCTCCCTCGATATGACCATCTCTGAACCGAACAATTCTCCGGGTATACTGCGCAATATCCGGTTCATGGGTAACAATAAGAATGGTATTTCCCTCTTCATGAACCTTCTGGAAGATAGACATAACTTCAATACTGGATTGGGTGTCAAGATTCCCTGTCGGTTCATCAGCCAAGATGATCGCAGGTTTCGTAACTAAAGCCCGGGCAATGGCCACCCGCTGCTGCTGCCCTCCGGAAAGTTCCTTTGGACGGTGATGAACACGAGTCCCTAGACCCACGGATTCCAAAGCAGCGATAGCCCTTTCCCGCCGTTCTTTGGGAGGAACACCCGCATAAAGCATTGGAAGTTCCACGTTTTCCAGTGCCGTAGTTCGCGGCAAGAGATTAAAGCCCTGAAAGACAAAGCCGATTTTGCGATTGCGAATTTCTGCAAGTTCATTCCCCGAGGCTCGTGCAACATCTGTTCCATCTAAAAAATACTCTCCAGCGGTTGGCGTATCTAAGCAACCTAAGATATTCATCATTGTTGATTTTCCGGAACCAGAGGGCCCCATGATTGAAACGAACTCTCCAGCTCCGACTTCCAATTCCACTCCACGCAGAGCAGCTACTTGGATATCGCCAGTTGAATAAATCTTTTTTATTCCACTTAAAGTAATCAAATATTAAATCCTCCTTTTCCCAGGAGCTAGCATGCTCAAGACTAAGGGTTAATTCCCTGGTCTACCGCCTCCCGTACTCATCGCCCGATTAAGGTTCCCCATGTTTGCTCCGCTTTGCCCTCCCAAGGGGTTGCTCGACCTTTGTCCTGAAGTTGTCGTTGAAGAAGATGTAGAACGTAGTGACACGACAATTTCCTGACCTTCAGTTAAGCCACTCTTAATCTCAACATTGGTGCCATCATTGAGCCCGATTTCAACTGGAACTGACTTGACATTAGAAGGCATTCCAGTTGCATTGCCAGCTGCACTAGCGTTATTCGTACCGGAAGCCTGATTACTGCCTTGACCTCTTGTAGCCTTCCCATCCGCACTCGAACCTGAGGGAGAACCTGTTCCTTCTCCAGTATTTGTGTCTCCAGTAGCACTTGGAACAAGTACAGAATATTGTCCATTTCTTGATTTTAATGCCTCACTGGGAATCATTAGAACATTTTTCACTTCATCCAGAATGATATTCACATTCGCATTCATCCCGGCCTTCAAAATAGTATTCTTTTGATCGACCATTATTTTCACACCGAAGGTTGTCACGTTCTGAGTAGACGTTCCCTGTACCGCAATGGAACTCACCGTTCCCGTGATTTTTACATTTGCTTGGGTATCCAGGGTAATCTCTGCCTTTTGACCCAATTTAATCGTATTAATATCCGCTTGACCTATCGAGGTATCAATTTGCAGCACATCTGGATTAGCAGCTATTGTCACTCCTGGCTTCGAACCCGAACCTGAACCTGAAGACGAATCTGTGACTTGCCCGACTTGCCCACTTACAGCAGTAATTACACCATCAAAGGGGGCAATCATTGTAGCCTTTCCTAGATTTGTCTGTGCCGTTTGCAGTTGAGCCTGAGCTTGCTGAACGGAGTTTTGCGCCGTCAAGATTTCTGCAGAAATCTTGCCTTGCCCTAATTTATCCACTTTATCCTGGGCAAGCTTGAGGTTTTGTTGAGCGACCTCATAATCGGATTGAGCTGCACTCAAGGCCGTCGCTGCGCCCCCATTTTGGGCATTTTGAGCCGTAATGAGCGTCTGTTGAGCTTGCGTTAAACTACTTTGCGCTCCCTGTATTTTCGTGCTATCCCCACTAGCCATCACCTGCGCCAAGTTATTACTCGCCTGGAGAACGTTTTGTTGGGCAAGGTTCAACTGATTAGCTAAATAGGCAGCATCCGCATTATTTTTGGCCGTATTTAAGGCGACTTGCTTTGAGTTTACACTTTGTTGAGCTTGTGCTAAAGCAGATAAAGCATTCGGGAGAGAGTCCTCCTGAACCTGTTGTAGTTTAGCTTGAGCTGAAGCAAGATTAGCTTGTTGTTGATTAACAACTTGTTGTAAATTACTAGGATCAATTTGCATAAGAATTTGACCCTCTTTGACATTGTCTCCAACTGCTACATTCAAGGCTACGAGCTTCTCCGTCTGCTCAAAGGTAAGATTAGTGATTTTCGGATAGCTTACTGTACCCGTTGCCGAAAGCACCTTACGTACATCCCCACGCTGGACTTTCCCAGTAATTGTTGTCACAGTCGCAGGTTTGGCCGAGAAGGTTTTATAAGCCCAGTACCCCCCACCAGCCAAGACAAGTACAAGGATACCTGCGATAATCCCCTTCTTTTTAGAAAGCTTAATTTTCATGCCCTATCTCCCCGTTTTCTTTATTCAAAATAAAAATAATAACTTAACAATTTTGAACTTTGTAGGCAAAGGTTACGAAAGTTAATAATGAAAGAATCGACTAAAGAGAAAAAGTTCACTAAACTAAATTGTAATTTTTGTATATTACCTTCCCCCTCGTATACATTGTAAGTTATTCTCATTCAGTATGAGGCAAGTACCTGAATCAAACCTTAAGGCTAACTGAAAGTTTCTTTAATGTTTGCTGAAAGTTAGCTGAATACCAGCTAAGGATTAACTAAAAACGCGCGTTAAAACCAATTTAATTTAAAGAACCGTACCAATTAAAAAAGCGAAACTCCCTGAGCATCCTTTCTATTAATGAATATAGAGCCCCCCGTTTAAGGAAAGTTCGCAAAAAATAGGATTCTACCTCGAATAGGGGGGAATCCTATTTTCTTAAACTACACTCAATCATTATGGCATTAAACCTAGAAAATTTCAGCACATTTTCAGTTAATTATCAGGTTAATCTCAGAAAGGAATTCTATACTAAGGTCAAGCGCTAAGAAGTGCGTTATAAATTTTTCCATTTGGAAATCAAACCACAGGAGGTTCAACTAATGAACGAAGACGACTTTGTTTTAACTCCAGAAAAACCCCCGAAACGCAAGGGGAAATTAGTATCTCTAGCCAGTTTATGCTTGGTTAGTGCACTCATTGGAGGAGTTACTTCTGTATCGATACTTGAGAGCGTCAATCCTCAGCTTTTGAACTCACTTAAGACCGCTCAAGCAACTCAGTCAACTCTCTCCAACTCTACTTCGACTACACTCGTCTCTAATCCATCAGATACACAGACCAACTTCCCTGTAGCACAAATAGCTAAAAATGTCGGTCCTGCCGTCGTAGGGGTATCGAATTTCCAGACCACTCGTCGAGGATTTGGAAGTGGAAGCTCGGGACTTTCTGAAGCAGGAAGCGGTTCTGGTTTTATCGTAGACGCTCAAAAAGGGTATATCGTAACGAATAATCATGTGATTGATGGAGCCCAGAAAATTACAGTAAGTTTAAGTGATGGTCGTAATCTTGATGCAAAGCTTGTAGGCACAGATCCACGGACGGATTTAGCCGTACTGCAAATCTCAGATACCAGCAATCTAACCGCTGTCAAACTTGGGGATTCCACAAAACTAGAAGTCGGGGAATCGGTAGTCGCGATTGGTAACCCTGGTGGTAACGAATTCGCACGTTCAGTAACCACGGGAGTCGTCTCAGCAACCAACCGTACGTTAGAAATGTCTGGAGAAACAGGGCTCTACAACTTGATTCAGACGGATGCGGCGATAAACCCAGGAAATAGTGGGGGCCCCTTGGTCAACTATCAAGGGGAAGTCATCGGAATTAACTCCGCTAAATACGCCCAAACTGGCTTTGAAGGAATGGGCTTTGCAATCCCCATGAGTGATGCTAATTCAATCATTCAACAGTTAATCCAATCTGGAACGGCTAAGCATCCCGCCCTTTTGGTATCGGTCAATGATCAGTACTTGTCTTATGCCCAAACGAATAATTTACCCGTAGGTGCTTATGTGGCTGAAGTACAACCCAACGGCCCCGCAGCCAAGGCTGGGATTGTTAAAGGAGATGTCATCACCCAAATCAATGACGCCAAAGTCGAAAGTTCCTCTGGCCTCGTTCGAGAGCTTTACAAATACAAAATCGGCGATCAAATTAACGTTACCTTTATCCGAGATGGGCAAAGTAAGCAAGTCCAGGCAACGCTCGGAGAAATAGGCTCAAGTTTGTAAATTTTCCTTTTCTTTTTTCCTCCCTCCTTATATAAAGGGCGAACCAAGCTGGTTCGCCCTCTTTTTCTATACACATACTTCTCTATGTTTAATACTTTCCTTCATTTGTTCCATTTGTTCTTGACTCGGTGTTGGAAGTTTCTCCAAAGAATAAGTTAAGCCGAGTTTCTCCCATTTAGGAACCCCCAAATAATGATAAGGCAAAAACTCAACATGTTTGACGCATGAGCCGAGATACTGATGAAGCTCTTTTAGTTGTTCTTGGTGACGTGGTGAATCATTAATCCCCGGAAGAACAACATAACGCAACCAGAGTTCCTGTTTCTTTCTCTTAATCAGGTCGAGAGCCCTTCGAAACTTCTCATCGGTTTTTCCAGTTAACCACTCATACTCAGCAGCCTGCAATGCTTTAACATCTAATAACAAAAGATCCGTGAAAGGAAGAACGTTTTCTAGAGAAGCTAGATCAACCCAGCCTGACGTATCTACTGCCGTATGGAGGCCCTTCTCTTTACACGCTCTTAGAATATCCGCTGCGAACTCAGGCTGTAGTAAAGGTTCCCCACCTGAAAGGGTAATTCCTCCCTGCTCCCCGAAGTAAGGCCTGAAACGAATTATCTTTTGAACGACTTCAGTCGAATCGATTTCCAGACCGCAAGTCTTGTTCCAAGTATCAGGATTATGACAGTATCTGCACCTTAAAGAACACCCCTGAAAAAAGACAACAGAACGTATTCCTGGACCATCTACTGTCCCCAAACTCTCAATCGAGTGAATTTTTCCCTTCATATTGATGAATACTCCTTAATAAACCTCTTCAAGTTCAACTTCAAAGTTACTTCCTTACATTCTCTCAAAGAAGGTTCTTTTGATAACCTCAAGCTGATGGGCTCGACTTAGTTTCGTAAAGTGTACCGCATATCCGGAAACCCGTACAGTAAGTTGGGGATAGTTTTCCGGTTCTTCCATCGCCTTCTCCAAAAGTCTTCGATCCATAACATTCACATTAAGATGATGGGCTCGCTGAGAAAAGTAGCCATCCAGTAATTGGACTAGATTTCTCTCTCGAGTCCCCTCCTCTTTCCCTAAAGCCATCGGGACGATGGAAAACGTATTGCTGATGCCATCCCTACATGCTTCATACGGAAGCTTGGCTACAGAGTTTAAGCTCGCAAGAGCTCCATGGGTATCCCGTCCATGCATCGGGTTGGCTCCAGGGGCGAAGGGCTCTCCCTTTTTGCGGCCGTCCGGAGTAGATCCTGTCTTCTTCCCATACATAACATTTGACGTAATCGTAAGAACAGATAAGGAATGTTTGGCTTGTCGATGAGCCGGATATTTCTTGAGGTTTTCATTAAAGCCCTGAACAAGCTCGATGGCCATTTGATCGACTTGATCATCATCGTTACCATACTTCGGGAAGTCACCTTCAATCCTGAAGTCTACCGTGATTCCTTGTTCATTGCGGATAGGATAGACTTTGGCATATTTAATAGCACTTAGGGAGTCTACAGCTACCGAGAGACCTGCCACTCCAAAGGCCATTATTCGTTCGACTTGGCTTTCATGGAGTGCCATTTGAATTTTCTCGTAGGCATATTTATCATGCATATAATGAATGATGTTCATCGTGTTCACATAGAGCTTGCATAGCCAATCCTGGAGAATCAGGAAATTCTCCTTCACTTTTTTATAATCGAGGACTTCCCCTTCACAAGCGGGAACCTCTGGCCCCAACTGCTCTCCAGTATTTTCATCTTTTCCCCCATTAATGGCGAGAAGTAGAAGCTTTGCCAGATTTGATCTTGCTCCAAAGAATTGCATCTGCTGCCCAAGCTTCATCGGAGATACACAACAGGCAATCGCATAATCATCCCCATAATACTCTCTCATGATGTCATCATTTTCATATTGTAGAGAGCTCGTATGAATAGAGACTCTGGAACAATACCTCTTAAAATTCTCCGGCAAATCTGTCGACCATAGGACCGTTAAATTTGGTTCTGGAGCCGGTCCTAAATTGTAAAGCGTATGGAGGAAACGATAGGAGCTTTTCGTAACTAGTGTCCTGCCATCAATCCCCATTCCTCCGATTGCTTCCGTAATCCATAGTGGATCTCCCGCAAAAAGCTCCTCATATTCTGGGGTTCTTAGTTCACGAGCTAACCGTAGCTTAATGATAAATTGATCGACGAGCTCCTGTGCTTGAGCTTCTGTGAGTTGACCTTGCTTCAAATCCCGCTCAAGGTAAATATCGAGGAACGTGCTTACCCTACCCAGTGACATCGCAGCCCCATTTTCTGCTTTTATCGTTCCTAGATAGGCGAAATATAACCACTGAAACGCTTCAATTGCGTTTTTTGCTGGACGACTAATATCAAAGCCATAGTCGGACGCCATTTCTTTTAATTCATTTAAAGCTTTAATCTGTTCTTTAATTTCTTCACGTAATCGAATGGTTTCATCATTCATGAGAACGTCATTAAGCTTCCCTAAATCTTCTTCCTTCCCCTCGATGAGTCGATCCACTCCGTACAAGGAAACCCTTCGGTAATCTCCGATGATTCTTCCTCGACCATAAGCATCGGGAAGACCGGTGATAACCCCACGGCTCCTGGCTTTACGCATCTCTGGAGTATAGGCATCAAAAACTCCCTCATTATGTGTCTTGCGATATTTAGTAAAAAAGTCTTCTAGTGACTTGTCCATCTGATACCCATACGCTTCACAAGCCTGTTTTGCCATTCGAAGTCCCCCAAAGGGGTGTACGGAACGCTCAAGTGGCTTCTCAGTTTGCAAGCCGACGATAACCTCTGATTCCTTATGGATATAACCTGGACCATAAGCAGCAATCCCTGTTGCTCGTGTTGTGTCGATACTCAGAACCCCGTGGTTTTCTCTTTCTTGTCTTAATAAATCTAGACATTCGGTCCAGAGAACAGCGGTCTTCTCGGTTTTACCGCTTAAAAACTCCTCGTCGCCCTGATAGGGTGTGTAATTCCTTTGGATAAAGTTACGTACATTCACTTCACTTTGCCAGGCTCCGCCTATAAAATCAGACCATTCTTTGTTCATCTCTTGCTTCATCTCTTGCTTCATCTTTTGCTCCATCTTTTGCTCCATCTCCTTTGCCTACTCCTTTTACCTAAAAATAAAGACCGCCTGGAGGAAGATACAATACACCTCGGTGAGGTATCAATGTATCTTCGCCCAGGCGGTCGGCATGAACAGGTTACACTCCATTGTAGTTTGTTCTACAACATATCCGCCAGTCGTGTAACTGTATTGTTATAAGCTTATTATTGCCCTATTATAGTGAAATTCTTAGCAATTGACAAGGGGCTCTTCCAAAGTAAAACTTTTCAGAAGAGTATAAGAAGGGCGAACCCTTTGAAACATCTTTATAGGGCATCCTCACCTGATTCACCCGTCCTAATTCGTATGGCTCCTTCCACAGGGTAAATAAAGATTTTACCATCCCCTACTTCTCCACTCCGTGCGGCTTTTGAAATGATTTGAATAATCGGCTCAACCGCTTGGTCCTTTACAACCATTTCAATTTTAACTTTTGGAAGGAGATAAACCTTGTATTCTACTCCTCGATAGATTTGAGTGTGCCCCTTCTGTTTTCCGCAGCCAATGACTTGAGTTACTGTAAGTCCTGACACTCCAAATTGATCGAGTGCGGCTTGAACCTCATCGAGTTTGCCAGGTCGAATAATTGCTTCAATCTTCTTCATCGAGTTTCCCCCTAATTTAAATATGATTCTTATTACTAATAAATCCTCTAAAATCCTCTAAATCCCTGAGCTACGAACTACTAATTCTTATACTTTTTAATGAGTGGGCTGTCCGTTTTTTACAGAAATTGCTGTAGGTTTTGAAGCTAACATGGGTGCTGGCATAAGTCCATTGCCTATAAAGTCCGGGTAGGCCTCTTCTCCATGCATGGATACATCTAGCCCTGTCTCTTCTTCTTCGGAAGTCACTCTCAATTTCGTAAATACTCCCACCAGCTTTAGAATGACAAAGGTTGCGATAACAGCTAAGACGATGGTTACCCCCACACTTAGGGCTTGAATTCCTAATTGAGCTGAATTTCCATAGATAAGTCCATCTGCTCCTGCAGAATTGACAGCCTTCGTGGCAAAAATCCCTGTAGCCAATGCTCCCCATATGCCACCGACTCCGTGACAGCCAAAGGCGTCTAAAGCATCATCATATCCCAGTTTCGCCTTCAGTACACTCACAGCGAAGTAGCAAAGTACCCCTCCGACTAGTCCAATGAAAAGTGCCGATAAGGGAGTAACGAACCCTGCTCCCGGTGTGATTGCAACGAGTCCTGCTACCGCTCCACTAGCGGCTCCAAGGACAGTAGGCTTACTACGGTGAATCCATTCTGCTGCCATCCAGGATAATGCAGCTGCGGCTGCCGATGTGTTCGTTGTGACAAGAGCCATACCTGCTAATCCATTCGCACCTAAGGCGCTTCCTGCATTAAAGCCAAACCACCCAAACCACAGAATCCCAGCCCCTAATACGGTCATAGGAATTTGATGAGGAGCCATTGGCTCTTTACCATGACCCTTACGTTTACCTATAACCAAGGCAGCAACTAACCCAGAAACCCCTGAGCTGATATGCACGACTGTTCCACCAGCAAAGTCAAGAGCACCCATATTCCGTAAGAAGCCACCGACTCCCCATACCCAGTGTGCCAAGGGAAAATACACCGCAAGTAGCCACAAAGTAATAAATCCCAAGAACGCTGGAAATCTCATGCGTTCAGCGATTGAACCCGAGATAAGAGCTGGCGTGATAATCGAAAACATCATTTGAAAAGCCATAAACACGAGGAAGGGGATGGTTGCAGAATAATCCGGATTAGGCTCGATGCCTACTCCAGTAAGTCCCAACCAATCTAACCCCCCAATTAATCCAGCATGATCTGGACCAAAAGCCATACTGAAACCGACGACTACCCAGAGGACAGACGCGATAGCCATAATAATAAAGCTATGCATAACCGTACTTAAGACGTTCTTTTTTCGAACCATCCCACCGTAAAAAAGGGCCAAACCTGGTGTCATTAAAAAGACGAGTGCTGTGGACATAAGGATAAAACCTGTATCCCCTGTATCTACGGTTGAGGTCTCCGCTGCAAAGACCGAAGCGGGAATAGCCAACATACTTATAACTGCAAGTAATAATATCCATAATCTTTTCATTGTTATTTCCTCCATCCATTTTCTTAGTCATTTGGTAAACTACTCAACAATTATTTCCATACTTTTACCTCGCTGCTCCCTTCTTTATTGTTCTTAAATAACTGCTCATGCAGTATCATTTCGCAACATCACCCCCCTAAGTGTCGAATAGTGAACCTTTTTGGATAAAAAAAGAGAGAGAACCCCTAACTACTTTGAATCGGGGTTCTCTCTTAAACACTTAAACACTTCCAAATCAAGCGACTTGGCACCCATATATTTTTAAACTATAAATGCATATACCCTAAACCCACTCGACAATGCTCTGAAAGAGCATGTAAGGACGAACGACCGAATATCGCGATAGCAATCCAGTCTCGATCTGTTGCTATACCAATCTTTAGCGCATAGCTCGCATTACTATTCGTGTGGATAAAGACGCTATTACTCGCTTCTAAAGTGGCGTGAACGAGTGCATGGATGTCCTTCGGCTCTTTTTTAATAATACCCGTGTTAATTGCAGCTGACAGCACCGAATGTGTCAATTTCCCTGTCGGCTGCAAAGCTGCAAACGTTCCGCCTATCTCTGTCACCGCACAATGTACATTTTTTAATACCAAACTCTTTTTTAACTCATCCTCTTTTTCACGAGTTTCTGTCAACGCCAAGGAAAGTGCAATTCGTTCCAGAGAAGGCTTTTCTTGATTCTGTATACGTTCTTGCATTCAAAGCCCCCCTTCTAAAATAAAAAACGCCGTTCAAAAATCCGGTAAAGCCAGGATTCTTGTACGGCGTCATTGCCTTTATTTATCTTGTATCTAAGATACTTTAGTTTTGAAAAAATAACAATAGGTTTTGGCAATGAACACTGTATACTTCCAGAAGAAGAGGTCATTGGAGATAGACCCTCAAAGTAATCTGCTGATTCGGAAAGAATCTACAGACAAATAAATTCAAAAGGGGAACTTTGCACTATACAAAGTTCCCCTCTTGAATTCACTACTGTACTCTAATAACTTTGGAAGGCAGACTTACGCTGTTGATTACGTGCTAGAACTGAAAGAGCATAATTAAGGATAAAATACGTTAAGGCTATCATCCCATAGAGTGTAAAGACCTGTGGGGTTGAACCCATTTGGCCCATGATGATTAATCCTTTTCCTGTAAGCTCCTCTACCCCTACAGCCCAAACATAAGAAGTATCTTTTACCACTGTAATGAACTGAGATACAAGCGGTGGAATCATCTTACGAAGTGCTTGAGGAAGAATAATATACCTTAGAATCTGAACATAGGTAAACCCTTGGGCTTTTGCAGCCTCCCATTGCCCTTTATCTATGGAAACTAATCCACCCCGTATGACTTCGGCGATAATTGCTGAGGTAAATATGGTCATCGCCAGAATACCTGAATTGACAGGCTTAAAGGTCGTCATGAAACGCAGTACTAGAATAAATAGAAGCAAGGGAATGTTACGAACAATCTCAATATAGGTCGCAGCAATCGGAGCTAGAACACGTTGCTTTGAATATCGGGCGATACCCAGTAATGTGCCAAGGATAAAGCTAAATAGGATTGTCATGACTGCGATATAGATAGTGGTCAATAATCCTTGACCTAAAAAGCGGAAGACGTAAGGTTGAAAAACTTCTTGCATTACATCGACACCTCCGTCTTACGCTCCAAGTACTGAGCCAGTCGGGCTAAGGGGAAGCATAAAAGGAGATAAAGTAATCCGGCAGTGACATAGGCTGGACCATAATAAATATTTCCTGCTGACCAAGAATCAGCACTATACATAAGATCCCCGCCAGCAATCATTGCCAAAATGGACGTATTCTTTATCAAACTTACTGCTTGATTGGTTAGAGGGGGTAATACAATCCTAGCTGCTTGGGGTAGAATAACGTAGCGCATAGCACCCCAGTAAGAAAACCCTTGTGCCAATGCAGCTTCCATCTGCCCTCGATGAATAGCTTGAATACCGGCTCGAACCACTTCCGCGATATAGGCTCCGTGATAAATCCCTACACCAAATACCCCTACACTTAAGACAGGAAGCATAATGCCTAAATGGGGCAAGCCGTTATACAGGAAAAACACCTGAATAACTAGAGGGGTATTTTGAATAAACTCCACATAAATGCGGTTAATTGCCCTAAAGAACTTAAGCTGCGTATTTCCTAAAACTCCAAAAAGTATTCCTAATACCAAAGCTAAGATAAGCCCTAGGACAGAAACCAGCACCGTATACATGAAACCTTCTGCAAAGACGTGCCAATCGCTAAAGAGTGCTTGCCATTTAAACCAGGCAAATGGTCCAACCACTTTTACAGACCCCACTTCTTAATTAGTTTGTCAAGATCACCCGACTTCTTCATCTCGTTCACCGTGTCATTAACTAACTTCGCTAAGCCGTCGTTTCCTTTTTTCGTTGCAATTCCATATTCTTGCGGGCTGAATTTATCTTGCAATAGAGTCGTAGAATCATCTAAGTAACCGTACAGGATTGAGCGGTCAACGGAGAAGGCATCTACTCTTCCAGAATCCAAAGCGGCTTTTATCTCGGGATACGTAGCAAATTCTTGGAAGGTGACTTTGATTCCAAGCTTATCCGCTTCGGTTTGAACTGCTTGTTTACTCGTTGAACTTTGAGCCACACCGATTTTCTTATCATTCAAATCTTTTAACCCTTGATAACCTGGGGCCTTTTTTACGAGTAGACCTACCCCATCTGTAAAGTAAGGATCAGAGAAATTATAGCTTTTCTTACGTTCCTCAGTAATTGTAAAGGTTGAAATATCCATATCTACATCGCCGCTATCAAGAAGGGGGCCACGAGTTTTCGCTGTAACAGCCGATAATTCCACCTTCGCAGAATCACCCACGATTTTCTTGGCCATCTCCGAAGCTAGATCAATTTCAAAGCCCTCTGTCTTATTTGTCTTCGGATCTTTATAACCAAACTTGGGCACATCAACTTTAACCCCTACCTTAAGTACACCACGATCTTTGATTACCTTGACATCTGCAGACACACCTGAAGCTGTGTTGCTTGTTCCTGATGATGCTGCGGTATTTGACCCACATCCAGCCAGCAACCCACCAACCAGCAAAAGACTTACCATAACAATACTTAACTTTTTCACAATTACTTCCTCCTCAAATTTAATATTTATTTAATTTTTTAAGTTAAATTAGCGTATTAACGTAAAATCCTACTTAAAAATAGCTTTGTTCGCTCATGGGTAGGATTTGTAAAGAAATGCTCAGGGGTTCCCGACTCTACGATTTGGCCTTCATCCATAAACACAACTCGGTCTGCAACTTGACGTGCAAAGCCCATCTCATGGGTAACAACGACCATCGTTATCCCCTCATGGGCCAAATCAACCATAACGTCTAAAACTTCCTGAATCATTTCAGGATCCAAAGCCGAGGTTGGCTCATCAAAGAGCATAATTTTCGGTTTCATATTTAAGGCTCTTGCAATGGCAACACGCTGCTGCTGTCCACCGGATAGTTGAGAAGGATATGCACTAGCTTTCGCCCGCAATCCTACCCGATCTAAGAAAGCTAACCCAGATTCCTCTGCCTCAGCCTTAGTCACACCCTTGATTAAAATGGGTGCCAAGGTCAGGTTCTCCAAAACCGTCTTATGTGGATAGAGATTAAACTGTTGGAAAACCATCGCCACTGATTGCCGAACTTTAGCCACTGGAGCCTTATGTGCCGTAATCTCTACCCCATCTACAAATACTTTTCCTGAACTGGGCTTTTCTAAGAGATTCATGCAACGGATAAGCGTACTCTTACCAGACCCGCTCGGACCAATGACAACCAATTTTTCCCCTGAATTTACATCCAAATCAATGCCCTTTAAAACGTGCAAATGACCAAAATGCTTATGTAAACCTTCAAGTTGAATCACAACGCTGTCCCCCTACGAATTATTGTTATCACCTACTTTGAAGCCACAATCTAAGTGGCCAGAGTCAGGACCCAATTATTAATGGTTTTCCTAATATTATTAATTTTCCAAATATAAATAATATTATCATCTACTGTATAACACGACAAGGTACCTTAAGACATGAATAATGTATACTTGAAGCCTTTACGCGCAATCCAATATCAAAAAAGCAAAAGCGCTTTGGGAATTTAATTTCCCCAAAGCGCCCTTGCTTCATATTTACTTACTTCTACTTAGGAATTGGTTGCTGTACTTGCTTCTGGAGTCACGGCTTGCCCCGCATTACCACCGCGCATCCCTTTTCCACCATGCATCCCCTTCCCACCGGGCATGCCCATACCTCCTGGGACAAAGGTTCCATTCTTCATGGCCTCTTCTTGAACTTTGAGCTGTGCTTGAGCTGCATCCACCCAAGTCTTAATCTGCACATCCGTTAATTTCCCTGCGCTCTTCATAGCCTCTTCTTGAGCTTTTAAACGGGCCTGAGCTTCCGTAGACCAAGCTGTAATCTGATCAGCCGTCAAAGGTTGGCCGTCGTTGAACTTTTTCATATCGCCCCGTTTATCCATACCCATCCCAGGGACTTTCCCATTCGCAAAAGCCTCATCACTATGTTGCTGACGCTGAGTAATGGATTCCTTCGCTTTATCCGCCTGTTCCTGGCTAAGGATACCTGCCTCAACCTTTTTGTCCACTATCTTTTGCTGAATTCCAAACATCTGCTGGGTTAAACTCTTAATTTCTGCGAGCTTTGTTGAGTCGATCGCATCGGCCCCGAAGACTGCTGTTGCACCCCCTGCCAATAGCACTACACTTAGCACCCCTATGGCAATTTTTCTTTTCATTAAAATATACCTCCTTTTTTCGTCTTGAACTTATGTACATCTATCAAGACTACTCCTTTAATATAACCATCATTACTGAAAGGAGGCTTAAGGAAACCTGAAAGTTTCTTAAAAACTTGCTGAAAGTTTGCTGAATTAAGCGGCGCAATGGGTACGGTATTTCAAGAAATCTTAAAGTATTGCTTTTGCTCAAGATAGCGTAGTAATTCCTCGCCAGGTTTAGTTATTCGACTTCCTTGTCGTTTAATTCCTACTTGAATATATCCCATTTGCTCAAGCATAATTAGGCATTGCTTGAGTCGATAATCTGTGAGATTGTTCATTCTCAACTGTAGTACCTTGAGCATATTTTGGCGTCCAATCCCTTTATTAAGTATAGTGTTATTTCTAATTTCCTTTAAGATATTAAATATCAATTCAATAGACTCATTACCCTTGAATGCATTTACGACCTGTGAAAACGGATAATCATTTGTTTCATGATAAACTTCTACAGCCTCTACTTGATCAGCTATCTTTTGATCATATCTTAATAAATAGGGTGGTAAATCTTCAAGGGTTGCACAGTACTTATTCCTAGCAACACTAGTAATGTACTTAACTACATTTTCCAATTCTCTAATGTTTCCAGGCCAATCATAATTAATAAGGAATTCACTAAGTGTTGCTTCAAGCGCTATCTCGCTCTTAAATACTCGACGGGAAATGAGATTAAATAGTAAAATCGCATCATCCTTACGTTCCCTTAGGGGAGGTAGACTAATAGGGAGTGAGCAGAGACGATAAAACAAATCACCGCGAAATTTTCCCTCCTTGACTAAGGTTTCCAAGTTGCGATTTGTAGCCGCGATGATTCGTACATCCACTGGTAAAACAGCACTTCCCCCTACATGTCTAATCTCACGTTCTTCAAGTACGCGTAATAACTTTTTCTGTACCTCTAAAGTAGCATCACCAATTTCATCGAGAAACATCGTACCTGTATGAGCATCCTCAAAAAGCCCTCGTTTGCCTCCTCGTTTTGCTCCAGTGAAAGCGCCCTCCTCATATCCAAAAAGTTCACTTTCCACCAGATTATCTGCGAGGGCTGCAAAATTAAGAGCTACAAAGGGACTATTTTTCCGGTGTGAATAATTATGTATAGCTTGAGCAAAGAGTTCTTTTCCCGTACCACTTTCGCCTTCTAAGAGAATCGTAAGTTCTGATTGAGCGAATTTCTTTGCCAAGCTAATGGCATGTTTTATCGCATACGACTCGCCTGCAATTCCCAGGAAGGTATGTTTAGCAACATGACCTTTTTTCTTAAGGGCACTTCTCACTTTCGATTCGAGGTCTTGTACCTCTTTCACAGGCTTTAAAGTAGCTATGGCGCCTGTGACTGAACCTCCAGAGTCGGTCATGGGGTTTAGAATGATGACGTACTCCTTCTCACGAATCGTTTGTATCTCACTCGTCGAAGGTTCAAGCTCATCTAAGTTTTCCGGAAAATCGAGCCCGGGAATAATGCTGTAAGCAGCTTTTCCAATCGCGTCTTCACTTGTCAATTTAAAGACCTTTTCGGCCTCAAGGTTAAAGAAAGTAATTTCATGATTAATATTGATAGCAATTAGTGCCTCATTTACAGTATTGATGATGTCTTCCACATTCTTTTTAAGATCTTCGTGTCTCCGTGCGGTTTTTTGTTGCTGTTGTGTGACTCGTAGGAGAGATTCTAAGTACGTATGCGAAATCTTATCCAGAACTTCTAGAGGTATCTTAAAATATTGAATAATACGAGCAAACGTTGATAAATCTAAGCCTTTGACCCCGACATCGATAACCTTTTCCACCTGAGGGGGCATCAGATCTTTAAGCCCTGTAGTAATTGCTAGCGTAATATTTTGCGGATGCTGATTAATTCCTGGATAATAGGGGTGAAGATTTAGATAGTTTATACCAAAGCTTTTAATGAGATCGATGACTAACCAACAGGTCTCTTCGTTCGTCGCTACTACCAAAATATCGGTACCTGATTCGAGGTCCAGAAGTCTACACAGGTTTTCAGTATTTAGCGTTCGTGATGCAACATAAATATCTCGATGGGAAGGAGCAAATTTCTGTACGACAGGAAGCCAGGTATTACTTGAGACAAGATATAAATCATGTGCTGAAAAATGCTTTGGGGGAACCTTTGTCTTTTGAAGGCACCATGTTTCTACGTTTAGGTATTTATCTAAGAAGCGTAGCATCTCCTGCTGTACGTAGTCACAGACACCTTCTGTATGAGCGATAAAGCACAGACTTTTTTTCGACATTTCTAGTCCCCCATTTCACATCTAGCTCATAAGACACGAGGCGGCAGGCATTCCTTTTATAAGGGAGCAGTTTTTTAAACTGCTCCCTCTCTTAATAACCCATAACTTACCCCAAGCAGATTTGTAGGATGTCTTCTAAGATAGTCCATTGCCATTCGAATTCTCGCTAATAATATCGGTACAACGGACCTGGTTAAAAATTCCACAATAACAAAAGTTAGCTAGTTTGATGGCACCTTGTTCGGGTGTTAAACGGCCTTTCTCGACCTGCTTCATAATGTGCTGCACAAATTTCGGAGGGATCATGTGGTGACCACACATAGTGGTAATTGATAATGTGGTTTCATCGGGTAATTTATCTTTCTTACCCCACACTCCAAGAGAGTAATTAATAGAGTGTGGAGTAACGCCTGCCTCCTCACAAGCTGGTAAAACTTCCGAAAGGACTCCTGTTATTACGGCAGACATACCTGTATCCTTTTCTTTAATTTGCTGAAGAAATTCGACGACTTGCTCCCTTCTGGTAAAAACTCCACGAATGCGGGATTTATCGCTAAGGTTATCTTTGATTACTTCAGGAGTATACGCTGTAAGCGGCCCCGTTTTGACATCTCCCCAGTTTTCAGAGCCAGCGGCTTCAGCTGCAGCAATAAATTCTAAGGCTTTATCTTTGATGTTTTTATCATTAACTCCTTTGGTCTGGTACATAAACCAGTTAAAGTCTTTTTTTTGCGATTCAATAGGTCCAGACCGATGCAAGGAATGTGTCATGTGTCTTTCCTCCTATTCTAAACAAAGTGGACGACCAAGTCCGACGTTTACCTTGCCTCTATGAGGTTGCGGGATACCAAGCTCATCAAGGCAGTCTATGGCTTTTGTCTGCCCTTTTTCATCCACTCTAAGGATAAGGCCGAGTGAAAAAACCGTGTCGATCTCTTGTTCGACTTCCTTTAAAGCCTTTAAAACTGCTGGAAGGTTTCCTTCTTCACATTTCCCCTCAATGATAACTGAAAGCAAATGATAATTAAGGCATTCTTCCACTAACTGACCTGTTGATAAATCTGCCATTAAAGCAGCGAGGGGTGTATGTTCTTGTGGGGCTAATTTTACCCCCGCTTTGGCACAGGCCATAGCTACTTTTTCCGCATCTCTTAGATAGACCCCCAACCCAGGACGCCCCATATCGATAGCAAGGCCTACTTCTCCCCGTTTGACACGGCCTGTGACATCATTCGTTTTAACTTCCTCTGTACCCCGTCCGGTAACTCCTGTTACTCCATGGTTCTCTACAGGGTCACTTATCACATGCTGGAATTGTTTAAAGAACCCAATCAGTTCAATCGGTTCAATCGCACCTTTCGGACATACCTTCTGTCTCAAGCAAACATAACACTCAGTGCAAACATCTTGGTCTATATAGCATTTCTTCTCTGTTGAATCATAAAAAATAGCGTCAACCGTACAGTATGTTTGACAAATTTTACAACCCGTACATAAGTCTTTAATGATTATGGTCATCTAAATACTCCTTTCGAGTTACGGAGCTATTTAATATTAAACATCATCAGATTCCCGTTTTTTATAAGCACCTTGTTTTACGATAGAAATGACCTGGAAGGTCGTAACAATAGCTAAGACAACAATTAAGGTCAAAGAGATTGGACGCTGGAAGAAGATGAGCCAGCTTCCTTCAGACAAGGATAAGGATTGCCTAAACGCCTCTTCCATCATGGTCCCTAAGACAGCGCCGAGAAGGAGTGGAGGTAAAGGAAAATCAAGCTTACGCATGATGTAACCCAGGATGCCAAAAAAGAGCATAATCCAAAGTTTAAAGAGATTATTAGATAAGCTGTAAATTCCCAAGGCTGATAGAACACAAATAAAGAGAGACATTACAGCGTAGGGCAAGCGCAGAATCTGCATGAATAAGGAAATGAGAGGCAGATTTAAAATAAGTAGCATAATATTCCCGATATACATACTAGCGATTAGACCCCAGACAACATCGGGATGAAGTTGAAAAAGAGTAGGGCCTGGACTTATGCCTAGTAGCATAAAACCACCGAGCAAGACGGCCGTCGAGCCACCACTAGGAATTCCGAGTGTAAGTAGGGGTATAAACCCACCTGCAGCTGACCCGTTGTTAGAGGATTCTACGGCTGCGACAGCGGGCATATGTCCGGTGCCGAATTTCTCCTTTGTTTTTGATAAAGCCTTTTCCACACCATAGGTAATAAAGGACCCAATCGTGGCTCCGCCACCGGGTAAGCAGCCTATACCAAAACCAATCAAAGAACCACGCAAAATGGGGAACGCACTTTCTTTCCAATCTGCCTTAGTCGGTAGGAGCTCTGAGAACTTGAATTTTTTTAACTGTGTTATCGGAACTTGTAAAACCTCGAGATTAATGAGAATTTCTGCAATCGCAAACAGTCCAATGGCAACAATGACAAACTCGATTCCATCAAGTAGGCCCATAACTCCAAACGTAAACCGCGCTTCACCGGTTAAACTATCGATTCCAACTGTGGAAACTAGGAGTCCGATGATCGTGGAAATTAAACCCTTGACGATGTTATTGGTGGATAAGGCTGCTACAAGCGTGAAGGATAGCATCATTAACGTAAAATACTCCGGTGGTCCAAATTTAATGGCCAATTTAGCCATGTAAGGGGCAAATAATCCTAAGAGGATAAGGCCTAACGTGCCCGCAATAAAGGAACCAAACGCAGAAATTCCCAACGCAGCCCCACCGCGCCCTTTTTTCGCTAATTCATACCCCTCAACGGCAGTCATAACGGAGGACGACTCCCCCGGAATATTCGCTAAAATAGATGTCGTAGACCCACCATACATCGCACCATAATAAATACCCGCAAGCAGAATTAAGGCACTCGCCGGATCACGGCCAAAGGTAAGTGGTAGGAGTACAGCAATACCCGTTACTGGACCGACGCCTGGTAATACCCCGATAATTGTACCTACCGTAACACCAAGAAGAGCCCAAAGGAGATTCACTGGTGTTAAGGCAATGCTAAAGCCATAGAGCAATTGCTCAAGTCCGCCCATTCTTTATACCTCCCTTACTTAATGGCTTCCATAAAAGCAGGCAAGGGAATCTGCAAGGCTACTTGGAAAATGAGGTAGCCTAAAAAAGCCATTGCGGCTGCTGGGAAAATGCTTTTAAGCGGTTTGTAGGAATATAACAAGGTTAAATAAATAATCCCAAACAAAACGGTATCGATAACAAAACCTAAATAAGGGAGTAAAGCAATATAGATTGCTAAAACGACAATGGCTTTGATAATCCGTTTGACACGAGCTGCATTTGATTCATCAATCTTCTCCGTATCGCTTTGTACATTGGACGCTTCTTTAGGAACTTCTTTTTTCTTTTTCTTACCAGCTGTTATAAATAAGGCAATACTTAAGATCGCTAATAAGGCAGCAAGAAACATAGGAAAGACTCCGGCACCCACTTCACGTTGCAATGCTGCTGTAGGAATTTGAATCGCTTTAACAAATACCGCGATGGCAAATAGCATCAAAAAGAGCGAAACTTTACGGTCATGAGACATCGGCAAGCACCCCTTTTTCGCAAGGGAGCAGTTCTAACAAACTGCTCCCTCTCATTACAATCAATTACTTACCAAAAGCTTCCTTATAGGTTACCTTCTTGGCATCTAACGTTTTTTGTAAGTCAGCTGAACCTTGGAACGCTGGAATTTGCATGTTGCTGTCATAGGTTTTTTTGTAATCAGGGTCATCTAATACCTTTTTAAAGGAGTCCTCTAAAATCTTAACTATGTCATCTGGAGTATCCTTCGGAACGGCGAAACCGCGGAATTTATCAAGGACTAAATCAGGATAGCCTTTTTCGACCATCGTCGGAACATCATTCATTGCCGGAATCCGTTGAGAGTTAAAGACCGCGAGAACTTTAAGCTGCTTAGCTTCAAGCTGTGGCCTTATTTCAGCTACTTCTGCGATACTAGCCTCGACGTCTCCACTCAGAACTGCTGTAATAGCTTTTGATCCGTCGCCCATCATAACGGAATTGATTTTGGAATTATATTTTTTAATTAAGGTATCGATAGCCATGGTCTCAGGGGTTCCAGCCTGTGAGGCTGCCCACTTAACATTTGCGCTCCCATTTTTTATCGCATCGAGTAGGGAGTCTATAGTCCACTTACTATCCGCTTTAACATACAAAACGCTGGGATCAATGACTAAACGAGCAACCGGTTTAAAATAACTTAAATCTTTCGGGATCTGATTGCTAAGTGGAGTGATAATCATGGTATCTGTTATAGCTAATACGGTATATCCATCAGGTTTGGCTTCAGCGCCATATTGCAATGCAATAGCACCTGAACCACCACTACGATTATCAATAACGACTGTCTTGCCAAGAACGTTTTGTAGGGCTTTACCCGATTGGCGAGCAAATACGTCAGCACCACCACCCGGAGCCGTATGAGCAACTAAAGTTACAGTTTTTGTTGGAAAATCAACCTTAGTTGCAGCCGGAGCACTACTAGAACCTCCTGAACTCGTTGGAGTCGTTGCCGGTTTAGTTGTTCCACAGCCTGCAACCAATAACATCCCTGTCAAAAAAATTGCGAATAACTTTTTCATTACTAAATCCCCTCCTTTAAAATTACCTCTAAAAACCTCTGCCTAAGTATTTATCTCTATAATCCCTCCTTCTTGAGCGATATAAAATGCCAGGAAGACTTAAATGATTTTCCCGGCTTATGTAACGTAAAAAAATCGTCTTATCGCGAGCGAATTATCTTACATATTTCTTGCCCCATTTCTTCTGTTGAGGCCCTCCCTCCGAGATCCGGTGTCACGATTTCACGTTCATTTAGAATAGTACTCATCGCCTCGTCAATCTCCTGGGCTGCTTTGACCGCCCCAGGGACCCCACATTTGTTACCTAGCCAGGAAAGCATCATTTGACCAGACATAATCATGGCGTAGGGATTAGCAATATGCTTACCAGCAATATCGGGGGCAGAACCGTGTGTCGCTTGTGCCATAACATATTTAGGGCCGACACAAAGACCGGGTGCCATACCGAGACCACCCACAAGCCCTGCTGCCTCATCGGTCAAGATATCACCAAACATATTTGTACTAGCTACAACGTCAAAGCGTTGTGGACGCATTACTAAGTGCATTGCAAAGGTATCTACGACCACCGTTTCAAATTCTATATCTGGATAGTCTTTAGCGACCTCGCGGCAGGTGTCAACAAAAAGCCCACAGCCCAGTTTAAATACAGTATTTTTATGTATTGCTGTCACTTTTTTTAATTTGTTCCTTTGTCTAGCAAGTTCAAAGGCAGTCCTGGCGACCATTTCTGAATTACGCCTTGTAACCACACGCATGGAAAGGGCCATATCTGGAGTAGGCATGAATTCCCCAATCCCTTTGTACATGTTTCGATCGGGTTGGAAGCCTTCATTGTTTTCACGCACAATGACCAAGTCTACATTTTGGTGGAGACAGGGAAGGGCATCGTAGGATTTCGTGGGACGTATATTACTTACGAGATCATAATTTCTGCGTAAAATCGGATGCGGATTCACCGCTTTAGGGTCATCTTTGGGATATGCCATATGTCCAATAGGCCCTAAAAACCAGCCATCGAGTTCATATAAGGAATCGAGAGTTTTTTGGGGTAAAGTTTCCCCAGTTTCTAAATATGAAGGATATCCCACGGGGAGATCTACCCAGTCAATTTGTACCTCCGAGTATTTCTCTACGGCGGCTTTCAAAATGCCAACCGCTACAGGAACAACCTCAAGCCCAATATCATCACCTTTAAGTACACCAATCCGGAATGCTGTCATGTTCGTCCTCCTCCTATTAGTCCTCCTTATGAGAAAATTGCAATTTTTATGCCAACTCGTCACTGCGCCAAATACAACCCTTTTCTAGGTTTCGCTCGTAATTTAGGTGAGGTATAGGTGAAGTACAGGTGAATTATTTGACCTATATTTCGCCTATCAAGTGATTCTTAGCTTCAGATGGAGTTGCCTAATCAAAAAAGGAGTATCGCGTACTACTTTTCAAATAGTCGCGATACTCCCCTGGAGACACACACAATCCCTAAAAAAATCTTAAACAGCATTATGCCCTTCTAAAATTGTATGATATAGTAATGTTCGGAGGTTGATTTGACATGAATAATCGCGTAATTCCTTTTTCCCCGCCCGATATTACTGAACAAGAAGTGGACGCAGTAATCGAAGTTTTAAGATCAGGTTGGATTACCAGCGGTCCTAAAGTTCGATTATTTGAAGAGAAGATAAAAGAATATTGTGCGGCCGACAATGCAGTAACTATAGCCAGTAATTCTCAAGGTTTAGACCTCATTTTGAAAGTATTTAATATCTCGGGAGATAATGAAATCCTGACGACTCCCTATACTTATGTCGCCACATCCAATGCCGCTCTCCATAGAGGAATTAAGCCAACCTTTGTAGATCTCAAAAAAGATAGCTTCTTTATGGATGAGCAGAAGCTCTATGATGCAATCACACCGAAGACTAAAGTCATTCTCACTGTGGATGTCGGTGGAGTTCCTGTCGATTATGATTCCATTAAATCTATTCTTAAAGCCAAAAACAGAGAGGATATCCTCCTTATTTCCGACTCCGCCCATTCCTTTGGTGCCAACTATAAAGGGGAACGCGTCGGAACCCAATTTGATTTTCACGTGTACTCCTTCCATGCCGTAAAAAATCTCACAACAGCAGAAGGCGGGGCTATCACCTTTAATGACAAGGGAAATCGTGAAAATCTGGCCCAAGTTTTCAAATACACTTCGCTTAACGGTCAATCAAAAGATGCCCTCTCCAAAATGAAGGCAGGGGCTTGGAAGTACGATGTCCTAACCGATGGCATGAAGTGTAATATGACCGATATCAGTGCAGCGATTGGACTTGTCCAACTCGAACGCTATGATAAAATGCTTCTTCAGAGGAAAAAAATCTCCCATATCTATCACTCGATGCTCTCCGATAAGGAATGGGCAATATTACCCTTCTTAGAAAATGAAATGATGGAGAGTTCTTATCATCTCTATCCCTTACGGATCAAAGGCTTCACTGAGTCGCAAAGAGATCAAGTCATTCAAGAACTCGCGGAAATGGGAATTTCAACGAATGTACACTATACCCCGATTCCAATGTTCACTTACTATAAAGAAATTGGCTACGACATTAAGGATTACCCGAATACCTACGCACAATATGCTAATGAAATCACCTTACCACTGTATTCGATTCTTACTGCGAGTGACTGTGAGTATGTCGCAGAGAACTTAATTAAAACCGTTGAGAAAATTTTATAGCATTTGGTTGTTAGGAAAAGCCAGTGAATCTTCAATCGTAATGAAGGATTCACTGGCTTTTCCTAACATCTAAATAAAAGACTCACATACTTAATTAGTTAATTCCAAGCCCCTAGGAATCCACACGACAAACGTACTACCCTCTCCAACCCTGCTCTCGACCCGAATTGAGCCTCCATGCAGTTCGACAAGGGACTGAGTGATTGCGAGCCCAAGACCTGCTCCGCCATATCGGCGAGTGCGGGAGGAATCACTGCGATAAAAACGTTCAAACAAGTGGGGAATATGCTCTTCGGAAATACCCACCCCATTATCCTTCACTGCCAGCTCAATTCCCTCATTCACATGTTTGAGTGAAACCTTAATTTTCCCCTTTGCCGAATCCGTATGTTGGACTGCATTATGGAAAAGGTTCAAGATGACCTGCTTCATTTTATCCACGTCAAAACGAGTGCGAATCTCAGGGGCTAACTCAAACTCAACTTCTCGATCTCCCGCAAGCATTCGTAACTGGGACTCCATCTCGAGAATCAGCCCATCTAACTCTCTCTCGACAAGCTCTAGATTCGGAGATCTGTCTAGTTTCGCAAGCAATAGAAGATCTTGAACTAGCTTTTTCATCCGTTCTGATTCAGCATACATACTTTTCAGGGATTTATGCAGCTTGTCCGGTTGGTTCATTGCCCCGCGGAGGAGCACTTCCAAAAATCCGTGAATCGAGGTTAGGGGGGTTCGTAGCTCATGAGAAGCATCCGCCACAAATCGCCGCATTTGCTCCTTCGCTTCCTTCTCCGCTTCAAAAGAGGATTCCAATCGCTCAAGCATCCCATTGAAGGATACCGCCAGGCGATCGATTTCCATCTGACCCTGTTCTGCGGGAAGGCGTTCGGCTAAGTTTCCTGCATCAATCTGTTCCACAGTATCAACGATATTGGAAAGAGGAACCAAGGTTTTCTTGAGTACTGCGCCAAAGGCAATGAGCCCTCCAATTAAGGCAAGTAATGATAGGAGCAAAAAGATGAGGAGCTGCCGAAATAACACGGCCTTTAAGGATTTCGTACTCAGACTAACCTGAATTAAACCAATCGTATAGCCTCGCGACTCTAGAGGGTGGAGAACCACTAATTTCTCATCCCCATCGGAGGAATTTACCACCTTATAGTCCATGCGTTTTTGGAGCTGTAGCGCAGCTTGGTAATCCTGTATCTCCAGATGTGGAGGAGTTCCTCCCTTTAGCGAATTATTATTGAGTACTGAGAGATTCCCATTGAGATCAACAAAGGAGATTGTAGAATCGAGTAAGACAAAAGGAAGGCGATTCGAATCGTTACCCTGCGTTCTCCCCGGGATGACTACCCCCGCACTGCTATCCGTATTCGCATCTGGGTTAATATCAGAGTGAAGAATCATTTGAGCCCAGGCTTCACGCGGTAGCGTTAACATCTGAGATTTAATACTCGAAGCAGTACTTGCAAAAATGAATTCCTTCATGAAAACATATTGGAATATCCCAATAAACAGAAGAATTATTGCCAGAAAAAACAACGAGCGTGACAAAAGCTGGAACCTCAGTGAATTAGGCTCAAAAAATTTCCGAAAAGAAAAACGTTTCCTCATGATAAATCCATCCGATAACCTGAACCACGCAAGGTGCGAATCAAGCGATGCTCCTTGTCAGCTAATTTCTCTCTTAGTGATCGAATATATACCTCGACAATATTCTCATCTCCGACAAAATCATAACCCCATACTTTATCGAGTATTGTCGTCTTACTTAAAACCAGTCCTTGATTGAGAATCAAAAACTTAAGCAACTCATGCTCAGTCGGAGAAAGTTCTAATACCTTATTTTGATACTGAATTTCCTTACGCCGATCATCCATCCGGAAAGGCCCCATAATAACCTCACCCATCAGATTCGGAAACTGATTACGAATGCGCGCCTGAATGCGAGCGAGCAATTCTTCAAAGCTAAAGGGCTTAGCCATATAATCATCTGCTCCAAGGGTTAGCCCCTTCACCCGGTCATCGACTTCATCCTTCGCCGTCAACATAATAATTGCGATATTCTCTGTCTTCTTGAGCATCCGACATACTTCAAAGCCATCCATACCTGGCATCATTACATCAAGAATCACGATATGGGGTTGAAATTGCTTCGCCAGCGAAACAGCTGCCATCCCATCTTGCGCCGTAGCCACTTCAAAGCCTTCATTGAGAAGTCCCATCTCCAAAAACTCAAGGATATTTGGCTCATCATCCACAAGCAGTATTTTTATCCCTTTTATTTTCTGCATAGGGTTGTCCCCCTTATGTTTAATTCTATAATCTTACTCCATTATCCAATCTTCTGTTGAAATGAGACTGAAGACATCCTGAAAGTTAGCTGAAAATCTGTTCCAAAGAGTTCAAAATTTCTATGGCAAAACAAGCTCCGCATCAGGAGCTTGTTACTTTAGCTTACACTTAAATTCTTTCTTATTTTATCTCTGATAATTCTTAGTCATTTCGAGGACGATCTGAGGGCCTATCCAGGATTTCGACAGGCATATCAATCACTTCACCCGATGTATACCCTCGAGGAGGTGTATTTTCTCTCGGTCGATTATCTTTGAATCTATTCGGACGTTTTTTACTCAGGTAATAATGATATAGCTTATAAAGGCTGACTACCACTGCTCCCAATACAAATATCCAAAAGGAAAAAATGGCCGTGGTCACAACGATAAAAAGGACCACCAAAGACCATAAAATTTGATAGAGTCTAGGCACCTAAACCCCTCCCATACTCATTAAAAATCTCAGTTATAAATGTTAATATCATTCACAAGTTTTTCTACTAACTAAATTTTAACATACCTTATGACTTGTTTGAAAGGTTAGATTAAAAACCTAGCTCGCGAATTGTCCTAGCCCCCATTTTCTGAACAAGGGACAAGCAGACATAGTTCTTTCTCACTCCTCGCACGAAAAAGCCATAGCGACCACAATCCCCATGAACCTCTTTTAGAACTCCACCTTTTCCATTCACTCGAATCTTCTTATTTACGAGTTCTTCAAAAAGTACTTCTTCGAATTCGCCAATCATCTGAGCAATTCTAACATTGCTATTATAGGTTTCCGAATCAATAACGCAGAGTCTCGATATATTTTCGAGGATGTTCTCGAAGACATCCCCCTTTTTGAGCCCCCGTAAAAACTGTTCTACGCGTTCTCTGTCCACTTCGCAGTCACGAGTAATTTTTACCCAGCAGACGTTCCCTGCATGGGCCTTCATACTGTTTATAATCTGATTCATCAAGGACATGTTTTTTTCGAAGGTATAGGTATCGTTCAAAGTAATATTGAAAAAGCCAATTTTCTCTTCTTCGGACAATTCATCGTTAGGTAACCAAACAAAAAACTCAACTTCGCTTGTCTTCTGAGTATTTAAACTGGTTTTAAAACTCTTGTTCAGTGTTAATAAAATTGGAGTAATATCCTTTGCCCTGATTTTTATCTCGCCTAGCTTTTCTTTCATTAAACCTGATCGCATATCCTCATCAAAGTTAGCTAACTTTTCATAAATAACCTTTAACTCAGTCATAATCCACAGCCCTCCTAAGTCTGTAATCAACTCATTCTGGACAATATACTTAAGAAGTCTTTTTAGCTGGGAGATTCATAAGATGAAGAAAAAAATTCCTATCATTATTCTAATCTTGGTTTTATTCGCGACAGTCTGCTTTTCTTTCTTTAGTTATAACAACTACAAAATCCATCAAGGGTTTACGGCAATTCCATTATCCTTTGATCCCTATACAGGAATTTCCTCCTATACCTGGAATGGAGCCCAAATTAGTATCCAAGGTGGATTTGTCAAAGGTACAATGAAGGAAACAGGTACACCCGAAAACTTGCTCCTTCGCGCTCTTTCGCCAACTCCTAAAATAACTGTAAAAGGGGGTACAATACCCCAGACCTACTTTATACGCTTAGAAAATGTTAATCCTCTAAATCTTACAACCTCGAAGGGAAATGAGAATCTTAAGATTCTCGATGCCCATACTGTTTTGTTCACTATAAAAGCCGAAGTTAATGAGGAGAAATCAGTAAATATTTTACTAAAAAATCCTTATTCCGAGTTTGTTATTCTCGGAGATAACCGCAATGGATATAAGACCTTTTCAGATATCATTGACCAAATTAACACAGTTCATCCCGCTTTTGTCATTGATAATGGGGATTTAGTCTTTGGAGGAGAGGCCAATCGCTACCGCCTATTCTATGAAACTGTTTCTAAACTCCAAGTCCCGCTGTATACGACCTTAGGAAACCATGACATCCGAAAAAATGGCCGTGATATATATACCCTGCTTTTTGGTCCGCCCTGTTTTTCCTTCGACTATCAGAATTCGCATTTCATCTTCCTCGATAGCTCCAGAGGGTGGATAGAGAAACGAACTATTCCCGAAGAACAGTATCTATGGTTAGAATATGACTTGAAAAGAAGTCAAGGGAAACGCCTTTTTGTTTTTACGCATATACCCCCGACAGACCCTCGCTCAAACCTACAACCAAATACTTACCCTGATATACCCGGCGTAGAAAAACCAAGTATTATCGAGGATGAATTTAATAAATTAAGTGGAACGAATAACTTAGATCACGCCTTTCCAGATAAGGAAGAAGCCAGACGTTTTGAAAACCTCATGACTCAGTACAAAGTGGATACTGTCTTCCTCTCACATATCCATAGCTACTTTAGCTTTTTAAAGGATGACGTCCGCTATATTATCAGTGGAGGAGCTGGCGCCGAACTATTAACCAAGGATAGCTATTATCATTACATGCGTGTCAAAACAAGCACACAAGAAAACTATCTTGAAGTGGTTACTCTTCCCTCCCCACCGAATCAGCTCCAAGATCGATATATCGCTGCAGCCCAGCTCTTTATTAGCTCAACTTATAAGGAGTATACTCCAATTGTTCTAGCCTTCGGCCTTATCTTTCTATTGATTGCTATGTGGCTTCTATGGGCTTACCGCCATAGGTGGTGGATTTTCTCGAAAAAGCTCGGCATCTGGCTAAAAGACTCTATCTCCTATGCAATTTCAAAATACAAAGAAATTGTAAAACCCAAAAAATAAAGGACAGCTTTATTAAACTTTACCCAGCGAAAACTTTCGGTAGTGAATTGACTAACGCACTGTCGAAGAGTATGATTTAAAATAATTACCCTGTAGTACTACAGATTCTATAGCCTCATAAGGCTCTATAGCCACTTAAGAGACTACTTGAAAATATACTAAAAGATGAGAAGAGAGGAGAAAGAGAAATGGGAAAAGTAGTGCTAGAAGATATCCTTAAAGCGGGTCAAGCTCTTAAAGGCATCATCAATAAAACACCACTCCACCGTAGTGACCTTCTATCTGAGAAGTATGAATGCAATATCTTTTTGAAACGTGAGGATTTACAAGTCGTCCGTTCTTTCAAACTCCGTGGAGCTTATAATATGATTCAGAGTATCCCCTCTGACCAATTAGCGAATGGGATCGTCTGTGCAAGCGCAGGCAACCACGCCCAAGGTGTCGCCTACTCATGTAAGGCCTTAGGGATTCACGGAAGTATCTATGTACCCTCAACCACGCCAAAGCAAAAGGTTTCTTCCGTCAAACGCTTTGGGGGAGATTTTGTCGAAGTCATCCAAACAGGTGACACCTTCGATGATGCCTTTAACGAAGCTAAAGCACACTGTGAAAAGGAAAACAAAAAGTTTGTTCATCCTTTCGACGATCCGCTCGTTATCGCTGGACAAGGTACCATTGCCATGGAAATTCTTAATGACATGGAAGCTCCCGTTGACTACGTGCTCGGCGGTATTGGTGGGGGAGGACTGATGTCTGGGGTTGGCATCGCCCTCAAAAGTTTAAGCCCCTCTACCCGAGTCATCGGTGTAGAGCCCACAGGAGCGAGTTCAATGAAACGCGCCTTTGAAGAAAATGAGGTCGTGACCTTAGCGAGCATTGATAGTTTCGTCGATGGTACAGCGGTAAAACGAGTCGGAGATTTAACCTTCGAAATCTGCCAAGAAGTCTTAGATGATATTCTCATCGTAAGTGAGGGCAAAGTCTGTACCACAATTCTCGAAATGTATAATGATAGTGCTATTGTCGTTGAACCCGCTGGTGCTCTTCCTATTGCTGCCCTTGATGCTTGCAAAGAGGAAATCAAAGGCAAAAACGTCGTCTGCATTATCAGTGGCGGAAATAATGATATCGAAAGAACTCCTGAAATCAAAGAGCGCTCCCTCCTTGATCAAGGACTCAAGCATTATTTCATCATTAACTTCCCACAACGTCCTGGTGCACTTAAGGAATTCGTGGTCGAAGTCCTTGGACCTCATGACGATATCGCTAGGTTCGAATACACGAAATCTAACAATAAGGAAAAAGGTCCAACCCTGGTAGGAATCGAGCTTAGCCGCAAAGAAGATTATCAAGCCCTTATTAAGAAGATGGATAAAAAGGGCTTCCAATATACAGTCATAAATGATAACCCAGAGCTTTTTGGCCTATTGATTTAATTTTGGCCTATTGATTTTTAGCCTATGGATATAACTTTGAAGCCCAGGATATACCTTAAAGGTACAGCCTGGGCTTCGTTATTTTATATTAGAGCATTACGCTGTCATTTTTCTACGACCTATCCTTCTTTACAGAACAACACCTTGAGATTTAGGCTTCTTCCGTTTGAATAGCCAAGTCATGACCGGAAACACAATTAAGAGTACAAAAAGCAATCGGGATAATTGGAAGGCTACGACTGTAGAAAGATCCGCGTTAACCATCATAGCAGTAAGACCCATCTCCGCCATCCCACCAGGTGCGGTACCTATAAACGCTGTTAGGAAGGATATCGTAGAGAACTGTGTTATGAGGTAATTGACACCCATTAAGCTCCCAAGCAACCCTAGGATATTCAATAAACTTTGGAAGGTTATCTTTTTCCAATTGGCAAGTGTCGCAAAGTTCAAAGACATCCCCATTCGGATACCCACACAGAGCTGAGCGATAGAGATAACCGACGGTGGCAAAGCGGGGGCATGCAGTCCCACTAAGGACAATACTGCTGCACCAAGTAAGGGCGGAATGATATACCCTCCCGGAATTCTAAGATACCTTGCGATATACGTCAGAAATCCAATTACAGTAGCAAAGATTGCTAGATCTAAATAGTCGCTTCCCCCAAAGGTAGTAATCACCTTTGAGACCTGGGTCGATTGATCTGACAATCCATGCAAAGCAATAAATGGAACACACGAAACTACGGCCAATACGCGAATCGTTTGCATTAAGGTAACCGCCGCAAGATCAACATCTTCGACTTCTTCGCAGATTACAGCCGTTTGTGATAACCCCCCGGGCATGCTCCCAAAAAGGCAGGTAGATAGACTAAGCCCTGTGCTTCTATGAATAATGAAGCCTCCAATGAGGCAAAGAGCCACACTGATTAATGTGACGAGCATCAGAAGGGGAAAAAGCGCCCAAATCCTTTGACCGGTTTCTGGAGTAAATGCTCGGCCCATGCTATAACCCAAAAAAAGTAGTGCTATATTTCTTATCTGTGAAGGCCAGTTGAGACGTACCTTAAAACCTATTTCTGCTATCGCAATGAATACAAGGGGACCTAGTGTCCAAGGGATTGGCATATTCAACAGGCTAAAAGCCCAGCCGCCAAACGACCCTATGGTAAATGCTGAAAGGTAACTTTTCACCTTATGAGACCCTTTCTGAACTTTTCTTTAGCTTTAATCATATCCCTAACATTTAGCTACTACTTCGATAAAGGTCATAGATTTCAGCCTCCTACCGATAGAATATCAAACCCCGTCGTTTATAACAACTATATTAAAACTTCTCATAATGGTCAAAAAGAGGCCCAACCCTGACTTGGATTGAGCTGGATAGTTGCGTTCGTTTAGAAATAGCTTTCCATTAACTTATTTACCCATCCAGGAATTTTCGGGTCTTCAACTCTATCAAAGTCTGGAAAGTAGGGCTTTATATCCAAGACAGGTGTCCCATCTATAGCATCTAATCCTTTTACCGTTAATACCCTTCCATTGTGCTTTATCAGTTCTACTGTTGTTATACCAATAGGGTTAGGACGGTGTTTAGCACGCTGAGAAAAAATCCCTACTTCTGGCATATCATGGCGACCCTGAGGTCTTCTCATTAAATCACTATGGGAATTAAAACTAGATTTATTCATGTGGAACACAACAATAATATGACTAAATTGCTCTATTCCCGTTAAACCTTTCTCAAAGTTCTCTTCTAAATAAATCTCCGATATCACACTACCCCAATTTTGATCAATACCCACTATAACTGGTGATTTTACAACTCCAATGGACTCTAAAATCATGTCAATCTCCTCTCTCTTCATCGTGGTTAGAATCATTTATTGATAAAGGCTTTGACCGATTACATGAACATTATATCTAGTACTAGGCTCATGATTCCCCAGACCGAAAGGATAAACGCCCAAACTGTATCGCTACGTTCCCATTCTTTTGTCCCAAGAACTCTATACCCTCCAGAGATATACCCGCGAGCCACCAAATTTTCGGCAAGTTCCTCCGCTCGGCGTAAGGTTAAAAGTAGTAGCGGTAGTAATAGAGATGCAAGCTCCATAATCCTCTTCGGTAAACTTAAAGGAATACCTCCCTTAGCAATACGAGCCTTATAAAGTAAACTCCCATCCTCCACTAGTAAGGGGATAAAACGAAGAGTGAGGGTGATGAGTAACGCTAAATCTGCCACTATCGGACTAAAGCGATAAAAGGGAGTAAAAAAATAGGCAATGCCAACTCCTTGTTCGGAAGGAAGTGTAACCCCTACAAATGCTCGAGTTATTACAAAAACAAGACTAATACGCCAGATAATGATCGTGGCTTGAAGTAGGCCTTCCTTCGACCATTCACCTTGCCAAAACCTCCAAGCATCTGACCAATTCCAGCTAAGAACAAGAGCATAAAAGCTACCAATAAACAAAACAGCATAGAATACAGATTTAAATGCCTTTAACGGAATTTGGTTTAACCCAAGCAGTACAAGTATCCCAATAGTCAAACAGATTAAACCGACCTGATTTATAGTGGTTATTAAAATACTTAATCCTACAACTCCAGCGATTTTCAATCGTGGATCTGCTCGATGCAAGGCACTTGTGCCGGATAAGTAGAGTCCTGCCTCCATTTCCTTTCAACCCTCCTATAAATCAAATATGGTGTTTCGGTATTCGAACACCCGCCTCCTTAAACTGATCCACATATTTCGCCCAATCGCTCGCTTTACAGTCTAACTTAAGAGCCCCCTCCTCAATTAACCATAAGCGATCTGCAAAATCCTCAATCTCTGATAAATCATGGGTTACATAAACTATAGTCATTTTCCCTTTCAACTCATTAATAATTGCTTGAAATAACCCACGCCCATTAGCATCCAACCCCAGAAGAGGCTCATCAAGTAATAATACTTCGGGAAGAGACTCTAAAGCTGCAGCGAGTGCCACCCTCTGGCGTTCTCCGCCACTTAGGTGATCTTGTATTTTATGAGAACTCTCTTCAGTTATACCCAAAGCTTTCAGGTACATTAGGTTTTCAGACTTTTTTATTTTTCGTTCTTGCCTGCTTTGGAGATAGAAGACTTCATGATACACATCTCGGCCAATTTGGTATTCCCCGGGTTCTTGTACCATAAGTCTGATTTTCTGCCTTAGAAGATTTATACTTCTCTTCGAAATTCTCTCCCCGAAGGCTAAGAATTGGCCTTTAGTTGGGTTAATTAATGCAATTGAACTATCTAGAAGCGTTGATTTACCCGCTCCAGAGGGCCCGACTACACCGATAAATTCCTTTTGCTTAATTTCCTGGCTTATATTAAGTCTCGAGCTATATTCTGCCTCTTGCCACTCTAAAATGCTTTTACTTTCTTTTTCCTGAGAGTTTTCCAAAGCTCTCTCGAACTTCCCCCATAGTTCTACACTAGAAGAAAATCTAGATTTGAGTTGATTGTGTCGGATAGAGAATTTTTCACAAAAAGCCCTATCCTCTAACACCTTATCTGGTTTTCCCATATCCAGGAGTCTTCCATCTTCTAAGATTAAGAGACGATCTGCCTTGTTGGCTAGATGTGGGTCATGTGTGATCCAGAGTTGGCCCATATCCTTACTCTGCGATTCAAGCATTTTAAGACATCTTTCCTGTGCTCGTTCATCAAGCATAGTCAAAGCTTCATCAAGAATCAGAAAAGACGGCTTAAGGGCAAGAACCGCCGCAAGAACTAACCGTTGCCTCTCTCCCCCAGAAAGAGTCGCCGGAGACTGATTCAATTGATCCCCGAGGCCAATATCAAAGGCCAGCTCTTTTACTAGATCACGCGCTTCTTTGATGCCATATCCGAGATTAAGAAGACCAAATCCTAGCTCCTCCGCAACCGTCGCCCCGATGGTCTGTCTCCGCGGGTGTTGGCCAATCAAACCAATCTCCTGCCAACGCTTTACTTCTGACCATGCCTTTTCGAGCCCGCTCTTCACCAGACGAATTTCTCCCTTCGAGGGTTCGATAAGCCCAGCCAGAATTCGTGCTAACGTCGATTTCCCTGCTCCGTTCGGACCCATCAGGGCAACTATTTCACCCTGCTGGAGAAAGAAGTTAAGCTCACTTAGGACTCCAAAACAGATATTCCTCCCCCACAGCTGGTTTAACGACATAGGTCACACTCCTGAACTATAATTAAAAATTAGTCAAAAATAAGGTATTAATATGCAAAATTATCCTTGTCATAATTCAAAAAAGATTGTAAACTTTATTCATGTTATAAGTTTACAATCAAGAAGCTAAAAAATCAACGTGAAAAACGAGTAAAGGAGTATTTCAAGTGGAAACAAAAAATCTAGCAAGAACTGCAGCAATAGCTGCTTTGTTGTGCTTAGCCGGAATGGTTATGCGCTGGGCAACGCCCGCTTTAGTTCCTTTCAGCCTTTTACCCATCTTAGTACTCATAGCAGGTCTTGTCTTAGGAGCTAGATATGGTGCACTAGCCTTAATCGTCTATATTTTTCTCGGCCTATTAGGCTTACCGGTCTTTGCCAGCGCTCCGTTTGGAGGACTTGGGTACATCTTTAAACCAACCTTTGGCTATCTTCTCGGAGATATTGCAGCTGCTTATATCGTAGGGAAAATCTATAATAGGCAAAGTCTAGGTTCAGCAAGCCTTGCCGTCCTGGCAGGTCTAGTTGTTCTATACGCAGTTGGACTAAGCTACCTCTATATCGCAATGCGCTTCATACTGCACCGGCCCACCTCAGTTGCCCTCGTTTTTACTACAGGCTTTCTACCCTTCATCCTCTCCGATTTGATTAAGGCGGGGATCGCCGCTTGGGTAGGAAATGAAGTTGTTAAGCGCCAGAAGCCTTCTATCTGAAAAGAGGTTAAAGAGCACACTTATTGTTTTTAACTCTTGACTATATCTATAAAAGGGGGTAAAGTCCACAATCTGTGGAATTCACCTCCTTTTTCTTCATTACTAGCGTTATAAAATATTGTTTTTTAGTTTTAGAGTGTATATACTTGCAAGAAACAGAAAATTCTTATATAAATTTAACAGAATAAATTCTATATATAAAATAAACTTCCAAGTTAAACATTTCACATATGTATTTAATTCGCAGAATCCCTCTGGTACACTGTATATAAATGAAGTATTTCATTCAGTTCACAAATTAGTTTAACAGTTCAACGTTTGTACAATAAATATTATCAATATTTTATAGTTATTTAGTCTGCTTATGAAATTATTACTATTAATATTTTACGAGATATAAAAAAAGATGTTTTTTCAGAATGTTAATAAGGGGGAAATAAAATGGCCCAATCCGAAATCATGCAAATTCGGCATAAAGTATTAAAGTCTGCGTTAGAATGGGTACGTGATAGCAAAGATTGTAACGACCGTTCCACCTTGGCTCGAGAAATCATTCCCGATGGATTTCCTCGTTATCGGTGCTGTGTCCATAAAGAACGGGCCATTATCGAAGAACGCCTAAAAGTTGTGTTCGAGCCTGATAGTGGTCCGGTCGTTCAAGTTCTCAAAGAAGGCTGTAATGGATGTGAAATGCACCGCTATATTGTATCTGACCTTTGTCAGAACTGCGTTGGTCATTTCTGTTCTTCAAACTGCCCCAAAAAGTCAGTTCTCTTTATCAACAATAAAGCCTTCATTGACCAAACACGTTGCGTGGAATGTGGTCTTTGTGCTCGGAATTGCCCTTACCATGCCATTATAGAGCAAAGAAGGCCTTGCGAAGAAAGTTGTCCGACGAAAGCAATCTCCGTTCGCGAGGATCGCATTGCGAGCATTCAAGAAGAGCACTGTACAAGCTGTGGAAAATGCGTCGTCAATTGTCCCTTTGGTGCTGTCGTGGAATCCTCTCAACTCGTAAATCTTGCTCAAGAGCTAAGTGAACCTAAGAATACACTCTATGCTGTGATTGCGCCTGCTTTCGTAGGGCAATTCGGGAGAAAAGTAACTCCTGGACAGGTTAAGTCAGCACTTTTAAAGTTAGGCTTTAAGGAAGTACTCGAAGCTGCACTTGGCGCTGACAAAACCATTGAACTCGAGGCCCTAGAGTATCAAGAACGCTTAGCTCATGGAGAGCAGCTCATGACAAGTTCCTGCTGCCCCGCCTACGTAGCAGCTGTAGAAAAGGAAAAGCCTAACTTCTCCTCTTATATTTCCACCACGCAATCCCCTATGGCTCAAGTCGCAAAAATGATTAAGCGGAATAACCCTGAGGCAAAGGTTGCTTTTATCGGTCCCTGTATTGCAAAGAAAGAAGAAGGTAGGAAACCTGAGACCCAAGTAGATTATGTGATTACGTTTGAAGAATTAATGGTTTGGTTCGAGTCCGAAGGTATTAACCCTACCGAGGAGTCTGATCTGATTTTAGAGGGACCGAGCTCCTATGCACGAGAATTTGCTAAAGCCGGGGGAGTCGCTGCAGCGCTTCGTTCTTACCTAGGAGAAGATGCCCCAGTAACCCACCAAACAGAAGGCGTTCAGAATAGCTTAAAGGCCTTAGAAACTCACATTAATAACAAGGAGAAGGGATTCCTAGAATGCATGGCCTGTGAAGGTGGCTGTATCGGCGGACCAAGGACAATGATTGCACGTCCCGTTGCCGAGCGCTCCTTAAAGGAATTTTCTCAAAGGGCAAATGTTCGCTAAGTAATTTAATAGACACTTTCCTATTTTATCTATACAATCTCTGAAAGAAGAAAACCCCGTTACTAACGAGGTTTTTTTCTTTACTCATATTTCTTTATAATATCTTCCGCTACCTTTAGTTGTGTAAGTCGCAAGTCCATCGCTTTTTTCTGAATGAGGCGGAAGGCATCCGGTTCACTCATCTTCAGCTTCTCCACTAGAAGCCACTTCGCTTGCTCAACGACCTTACGTTCATCTATTCGCTTTTTCAAATCATCCCGCTCGCTTTTCAAGCGAGTCATCGAATTCCTGACAGATAAAGCAAAGCGTGCAGTCTGGAGTAGGGTAAGGCGATTGATAGGTTTAGGGAGAATCAAGGCACCTGTTTTTTCTAAGGTTACGTGCATATCATTAAGCTGATCAGGCCGCGCAATGACGACGATTCCAGCTGAAGTCTTCTCATGGGCATCAAAGACCAAATCCGTACCAGGTTCATCAGGAAGCGGAGTACTTATGATAATCAGATCGGGTTGAGCGTGGGAAAACTGTCGGCGCGCCTCATTGGCCGAATGAGCGCAGCTTACCGGATAAAATCCTTCTCTAGCGAGCATAGACTCCATGTTACTTGCAACTTCCGCTTTTCCACATACGACGAGTACACTCCCTGCGCTCATTAAAAATCACCCCTTTGTGCAGGGCCCTATGATTAATATATTTTCAAATACTTATCTATCTCCCAAGAATGAATCGAATTATCGTAGGCTTCCCATTCAGAGACTTTAGCCGAAAGATATTTATTAAAAATGTGCTCCCCTAGGGTCGACCGAATCAGAGAATCTTTCTTCATCTCCTGAAGTGCGATTAATAGATTTGAGGGCAAACGGTCAAGTTTAAGTCTTTTCTCTTGTTCTGGGGAAAGGTCATAGATATTGACATTCACAGGTTTAGGTATTTTCAGACCTTTGCTTAAACCGTCAAGACCTGCTTCCAGGAGTAACGCTAAAGTCAAATAAGGATTACAGGTTGGGTCAGGACTCCGGAGTTCTAATCTCGTTGCTTCTCCACGAGGAGCAGGGACACGTAACAAAGGACTCCTATTCATTGGGGACCAGGCGATATGAACTGGAGCTTCGAAGCCAGGAGTTAAACGCTTATAGGAGTTCACGAGAGGATTAGCTATGGCAGTGATTCCTTTGATATGACCTAATAATCCAGCCATAAATTGCTTAGCTGTGTCCGAGATATCGCTTTCATCCTCACTATTACTGAATAGATTTATACCATCTTGACTTAGAGACATATTAATATGCATCCCTGAACCGCTTACGCCTGGAAGCGGCTTAGGCATAAAAGTAGCATGAAGACCATTGCGCTGGGCGATGATTTTGACGACATATTTAAAGGTCATGATGTTATCGGCTGCAGTGAGGGCATCCGTATATTTGAAATCGATTTCATGTTGTCCAGCAGCGGATTCATGGTGCGAGGTTTCGATTTCAAAACCCATCTCCTCAAGAACCAGACAAATCTCGCGGCGAGTGTTCTCTCCTTGATCGATAGGAGCCAAATCACAGTAACTGGCCGCATCGTGGGTATTTGTCGTCGGCATTCCCTCATCATCCGTATGAAACAAAAAGAATTCACATTCTGGACCTACTTGGAAAGTAAACCCAAGCTCCTCAGCTTTTTTCAGGGTGCGCTTAAGAATATAGCGAGGGTCTCCTTCAAACTGAGAGCCATCATGATTTTTTACATCACAGATAAATCGTGCGACCTTCCCTTGTTGGGGTCTCCAGGGAATGATAGAAAATGTCTCCGGATTCGGGAAAAGAAACATATCCGAAGCTTCAACCCCAGTGAACCCTGCAATGGACGAGCCATCGAATAAGACTCCCTTTTCGAACGCACTGGGAAGTTGCTTGTTGGTTATAGCAATGTTTTTCATTTGGCCAAAAATATCCGTGAATTGCAGGCGGATAAACCGAACATCGTTTTCTTCCACGAACTTAAGGCAATCTTCTTTTGAAAAATGCATAAGGGGCACTCCTCTCCTTCACTTAAATAAAAAGGGCGCACTAAGACCCCTTTTAGGGTTCTTAGAACGCCTTTGTTCTATACCTAACTCTGAGTTTTAAAAAATAAAAACCCTTTTTTAATCATATACTTTAAGTTATTCCCCTGTCAATAAATACATGACGACATGTCCATAACTATAGTAACTTAACCTACTTCCATAAGACCCTTTACCTATTATTCTTTGCCATAGCCCTACTGGCTTTCATGATTTCCATCCATCATAGAATCATATTAATATGAATCTAATAATTTTCTAACACATCGGCTCCTTTCTACGCATATATTAAATAAGAGACAAAGAGGTACTCAGGCTTGAGTACCTCTTTGTCATTTTTGAGTTTGCGAGGTGTTTCAATATGTGCTCCATTCTTGGCTTACTGGACTTTTCCAAGAAAATCTCCCCGAAGGATTTAGATATCTTAACCCTCATGGGGAAAAAACTCAATCATCGAGGTCCTGACCAAAACGGTATTACCTTTGGGGAATTCTTTGCTTTTCAACATAATCGACTAGCGATAATCGACATTGAAAATGGGAAACAGCCCATGACTGTAATACACGAGGGTTACGAATATACCATCGTCTACAATGGTGAACTCTATAACACGGAGGAACTACGAAGCGAGCTCCAAACTTTTGGAGTAGAGTTTAAAACGTATTGTGATACGGAAGTCGTTCTCTATTCCTACATCATTTGGGGAGGAAACTGCTCGAGCAAACTGAATGGAATCTTTGCCTTCGTCATCTATGATTCCAAGGAAAACAGAGCCTACCTATCCAGGGATCGCTTTGGAATTAAGCCCCTATTCTATACCTTTGTCGAGGGTGCTCTCCTCTTTGCCTCGGAAATTAAAGGACTCTTCCAGCATCCCAAGGTCAAACGCCAGCTTGATATTTATGGCTTATGGCAACTCCTCTATATGATGCCTGTTAAAGAAGAGGGTAAAGCCATTTTTAAGGACATCTATGAAATCCCCCCTGCTTCTCATACCTTTTTCGATTTAACTGCCCAAAGAAGCGGACTTGAATTGTCCAAGTATTGGACTTTAGAAGCCCTTCAAAATACAGACAGTGAAGCAGCTATCATCGAGACAACACGAGGGCTATTAGTGGACGCCATAGAACGCCAGTTAGTCTCCGATGTTCCCCTATGCACTTTTCTCTCCGGAGGGCTAGATTCCTCAGTCATTACGGCCGTCGCCGTCGAGAAATACAAGCAGGAAGGGAAACAACTTTCCACCTATTCCTTCGAGCATGAAGGAAGTCGAAAACATTTTACTCAGACTCTTTTCCAACCCCAGAGTGATGATGACTATGCTACCTATCTAGCCCAATACCTCAATACTAACCACACCATCCTCACCGCCAAAAGCGAGGATCTCGTCGAACTCTTACTCGATGCTGTGCAGTATCGTGATTATCCAGGAATGGCCGATATCGACTCTTCTCTGCTCTATTACTGCCGCCAGGTCAAAGCTCGTCATACAGTTGCCCTGTCGGGTGAGTGCTCTGATGAAGTCTTCGGTGGATACCCCTGGTTCTATCGCCCCGAGATGCTCACCCGTGGTTTCTTCCCTTGGATTCACGACCCCAAAACTCGCATCAATTTGTTCAACCCAGAGATTGTGCGACCTACAGAAGGCTTAGAATATACCTCTGAAATCTACCAAAGAAGTGTTAATGCCTGTCCCACCCTTCCCGAAGAATCGGAAAGCATGAGAAACTCACGTATCGCCAGTTGGCTTTCCATTAACTACTTCATGACTTCCCTCCTCGAACGAAAAGATCGGATGAGTATGGCAACCGGTCTCGAAGTCAGAGTTCCTTTTGCCGACCATCGTCTCGTCGAGTATGTCTTCAACGTCCCCTGGGAAATTAAATTCAAAAATGGAGTAGAGAAATCACTTCTCCGGGAAGCGATGAAAGATTACCTTCCTGAAAAGATATTAAATAGGAAGAAAAGTCCCTATCCCAAAACCCATAACCCACTCTATGAAGAGTTGGTATTTAACCTCTTTAAAAAACGTCTTACTTCAGGAAGCGGAATACTTGCTCAGCTTTTACAAACCGATATCTTGAACCGTTTAATGAGCCCCGGGAATGAGACTTGGTTCGGGCAGTTAATGGGAACTCCGCAGCTCATGGCTTGGCTTATACAGTTGGATTACTGGTTCGAAGAGTATCAGATTGAGATTGTTTAGATTACTTTGTACAGAGAAAGCGAAGGCCCGTAACACTACTTCAGTGCTACGGACCTTCCTATCCTATTTTATTACGCTTTTACCCATAAGGTATTTATCGACTTCTCTTGCAGCAAGCTTTCCTTCTTGGAGCGCCCAGACAATGAGACTTTGACCTCTTCTCATGTCGCCTGCAGCGAAGACCTTCTCCACATTGGTCTCGAAGACTTCGTAGTCTGTTTTAATATTACTTCGGGAATCCCGCTCTAGCTTTAACTCATTGGGAATCGTGTCTTCCGGTCCGAGGAAGCCCATAGCTAGAAGTACGAGGTCAGCCTTCCATACTTTTTCGCTTCCTGGGACTTCTTGTGGTATCAATCTTCCTGAAGCGTTCTTAACCCAAGCGATTTCCACAGTATGGACTTCTTTGACCTCACCCTGCTCATTTCCTACGATCTTTTTCGTGGAGATGAGGTAATTTCTTGGATCCTTTCCATAGAGGCTTATAGCTTCTTCCTGACCGTAGTCAACTTTAAGCTTTTTCGGCCATTCTGGCCAAGGGTTAGACTCTTCTATTCTCTTCGCAGGTGGTTCAGGCATGATCTCAAATTGATAAACACTTTCGCAGCCATGCCTTATAGAGGTGGCTACACAGTCAGTTCCTGTATCTCCTCCGCCAATGATGATGACATTCTTACCTTTGGCGCTAATATAGTTACCGTCCTCGAGATTGGAATCAAGGAGACTTTTAGTATTGGCCTTCAGGAAATCTACCGCAAAGTGAACCCCTTTAAGGTCCTTTCCTTCGACATCAAGTCCCCGTCCCTTCGTCGCACCTGCACATAGCACCACCGCATCATACTGATCCACGAGTTCTTGGGCAGGGATATCTTTCCCGATCTCAGTATTAAGCACGAATTTGATTCCTGATGCCTTGAGAAGATCAAGACGTCTTTCCACGAATCTCTTCTCGAGCTTCATGTTGGGAATCCCGTACATTAATAATCCACCCGCCCGGTCGTTTCTTTCGTAGACAGTCACATCATGCCCTACGGCATTTAGATAATAAGCAGCGGACATCCCTGACGGACCTGACCCGACAACGGCAACTTTCTTCCCTGTTTCTTTTCCTTTTTTAGGGACCACCCAACCTTCTGCGAAAGCTTTCTCGATGATTTCATATTCGATACTATTGATTGTTACAGACTCCATGATATGCCCCTCAGTACAGGCGCCTTCACAGGGTGCGGGGCAGACTCGTGACGTGAATTCCGGGAAGGGGCTGGTTCTTGTCAGCCTTTTGTAAGCTTCCTCCCATTGTCCCTTATAGATAAGCTCATTCCACTCAGGAATTAAATTATGCAGAGGACAGCCTGATGCCATTCCGCCTAACATAACGCCACCATGGCAAAAAGGCACTCCACAATTCATACATCTTGCACCTTGAGTTTTTATAATCTCAGGGTCCCGCGGAAGCTTAATTTCGTTCCAGTCCTTAATTCTTTCCTCAGGCGCTCTTTTCTTTGGGTCTATTCTTTTATACTCTAAAAATCCAGTCGCTTTTCCCATTTCAGTCCCACCTTAATTCCTAAAGTCCTTGAAGCAGCTTAAAAATTCTGTTCAAATGCAACCATCAAGGCTTCTTCGCCGCTAAAACCTGCCTTGTGAGCCTTTTCAATATTAGCAAGCATACGTTTATAATCCTTCGGTATGACCTTGGTGAATCTCAGAGAATAGTTTTTCCAATCGTCTAAAACTTTCTTGCCTTGAGGACTTCCAGTAAGCTCCACGTGCTTTTGAATCATTTCCTTGATTTCATTCAGCTCTTCTTCTGCTTCAATCTTCTCCAGTAAAACCATGGATTTATTGCAGTATATTTCGTCAAAATCCAGGATGTAGGCAGTACCGCCAGACATTCCAGCAGCAAAGTTTCTTCCTGTCTTACCGAGGATAACTACTTTACCCCCTGTCATATATTCACAGCCATGATCACCTACGCCTTCAACGACCGCCGTTATCCCGCTATTCCTTACGCAGAATCTTTCCCCGGCAATCCCGTTGATATAGGCTTCACCTGAAGTTGCTCCATAGAAAGCGACATTACCAATCAGGATATTCTCCTCAGGTTCAAAGTCGGAAGTCTTTGGTGGGTAAACTACTATTTTTCCGCCGGAAAGGCCTTTTCCTAGATAGTCGTTGGCATCTCCCTCAAGTTCGAGTGACATTCCCTTAGGAACAAATGCCCCAAAGCTTTGTCCGGCCGAGCCTACAAAGGAAAGCTTAATCGTATCTTCTGGAAGCCCCTCTTCACCATATCGCTTCGAAATTTCGCTGCCGATGATAGTTCCGACAACCCGATCCACATTATTAATCTTTAGCTTGGATCTTATCGGTTTTTTATGCTCAAGTGCTGGGTTACAGATTCTTAAAAGCTTCTTTACATCCAAGGATTCTTCAAGACTATGCTTCTGTGACTGAGTGTTGAAACGACTAACATCTGCACCAGCATACGGTTGATAGAGAATCTGAGACAAATCCAAGTGGGCTGCCTTCCAGTGCTTCACATTTTCTTTACTCTTCAGTCGATCTGAACGGCCGACCATCTCATTGATTGTTCTGAAGCCCAGTTTAGCCATAATTTCACGCATTTCCTGAGCGATAAACCGCATGAAATTCTCGACATGTTCAGGCTTACCTGTAAAGTTATTCCGTAACGCCTGATCTTGCGTCGCTATGCCCACAGGACAGGTATTGAGGTTACAAACCCTCATCATCACACATCCCATAGCAATGAGCGGTGTCGTTGCGAACCCGAATTCCTCTGCACCTAGCATGGCCGCGATGACGACATCCCTACCAGTAAGCAACTTTCCATCGGTTTCCACAACTACTCTATCTCTCAACTTATTTAAAACCAAGGTCTGATGCGTTTCCGCAAGCCCAAGCTCCCAGGGGAGTCCTGAATTTCGAATACTCGTCCTTGGCGAAGCTCCGGTTCCTCCGTCATAGCCACTGATGAGAATGACGTCTGCTTTCCCTTTAGCTACCCCTGCCGCGATAGTCCCTACACCCACTTCAGATACGAGCTTGACGTTAATCCGGGCATCTCTATTCGCGTTTTTTAGGTCATGAATCAATTCCGCTAAATCTTCAATCGAGTAAATATCATGGTGCGGTGGCGGTGAGATGAGATCGACACCTGGAGTGGAATGCCTTACCTTAGCGATTTCTGGGTAAACCTTACGCCCTGGGAGCTGACCACCTTCACCTGGCTTTGCTCCTTGAGCCATTTTGATTTGAATCTCTTGAGCATTCACGAGGTAATTACTGGTTACACCGAAGCGCCCAGAAGCGACCTGCTTAATAGCACTATTTTTTGTGTCACCGTTAGCCATGACCTTGAAGCGTTCGTAATCCTCCCCGCCTTCACCGGTGTTACTTTTACCACCGAGTCTGTTCATGGCGATGGCGAGACACTCATGAGCTTCCTTACTAATGGAGCCGTAGGACATAGCCCCTGTCTTAAACCTTTTAACGATGGAATCCACCGATTCTACTTCTTCGATAGGGAGGGTGTCCCCAGCATTAATTTTGAAATCCAAAAGATTCCTTAAGGTGTACACTTCTTCATTATTTATCTTCTTTGAGAAATCCTTAAAAGTGGAATAGTTCCCTTCTCTGCAGGCCTTCTGAAGCATGTAGATGGTTTCAGGATTATAGAGATGAACTTCTCCGTCCTCCTTACACTGGAAGTGTCCACCCACTTCAAGAGTATCCGTATAGAGAGAGTTTTCATCATAGGCACTATCATGGCGCATTTGATTTTCGAGCGCGATTTCTTCTAGGCCTATCCCTTCTAATCTAGAGGGGGTCATCGTGAAATACTTGTCGATAAGATGCTTCTTAAGACCAACGGCCTCAAAGATTTGGGCACCGTGGTAGCTATGCATTGTAGAAATACCCATTTTAGTGAGTACTTTAAGAACTCCTTTTACAGAAGCCTTAATGAAGTTCTTTTTACCCTCTGCGTAGCTTAGTCCATTGAGCATTCCTTTTTCAGAGAGGTCCTTAATCGTTTCGTAGGCCAGATACGGATTGATGGCTGTGACACCATACCCTATAAGGGTACAAAAATGGTGTACTTCTCTCGGCTCACCCGATTCCAGCACGATTCCTATATTGGTTCTAATCTCTCTTCGAATTAGGTGGTGGTGAAGCCCGGAGGATGCCAAAAGCGCAGGAATTGCTGCCATCTTCTCATTGATGCCTCTATCGGAGAGGATAAGGATATTCGCACCTTCGCTGATTGCTTTGTCCGCTTCTCTGAAAACTCTCTCTAAAGCTCTTTCCATTGCTTTTACCCCTGCCGAGGCCTTATACAGTATGGAAATAGTGACGCTCTTAAACTTGCCATGGTTCAGCTTCTTGATTGCCTGAAGCTGCTCATTGATTAGAATCGGATGCTCTAGGAATATGCTGGAGGAATTATCCTTATCAGGATCGAGCAGATTACCGGTATTCCCAAGCAATATGCTGCTCGAAGTGATGATTTCTTCCCTTATTCCATCAATCGGTGGATTGGTAACTTGCGCGAAAAGCTGTTTAAAGTAAAGGTACAGCATCTGTGGCTTCTCAGAGAGTACCGCAAGTGGCGAATCCATCCCCATAGCTCCGATCGGATCTACTCCTTCGGTTGCCATAGGCTGAATCGTTTTCGAGATATCCTCAAACGTGTAGCCAAAGGCCTTCTGTTGCTTAATAAGGTCTTCCCCTACGTGCTCTTTCTTGGCTTCCTCTATAGGGAGGTCGCTAAGCTTCACGATATGTCTGCTGTTCCATTCACCATAAGGATGGAGCATCGAGACCTTGTGTTTAATTTCCTCATCAGAGATAATTCTTTGCGCTTCGGTATCGATAAGCAGCATTTTGCCGGGTTCCAGCCTGCCTTTGTATTTTACATTTTCAGGCTTGATATCAATTACTCCAACCTCTGAGGCCAGCACAACCCGGTCATCCTTTGTTACATAATACCGTGAAGGTCTAAGTCCATTTCTGTCGAGTACTCCACCGATAACCACACCGTCTGTGAAACCCATAGCAGCAGGGCCATCCCAAGGTTCCATCAGGAAGTTATGGAATTCATAAAAATCCTTCTTCTCCTTGGACATCAGCTCGTTCTTTTCCCAAGGCTCGGGTATCATCATCATCACGGCGTGAGGAAGTGACCTTCCGGTAAGGTGAAGGAACTCAAGACTATTATCGAACATCGCAGAGTCACTGCCTGAATCGTCGACGATCGGGTAGACTTTGGAGATATCATCGAAGAGTGGTGAATCGATACATTTCTGTCTCGCCTTCATCCAGTTTACGTTTCCACGAATTGTATTGATTTCGCCATTATGAACAATATAACGATTAGGATGGGCTCTCTCCCAGCTGGGGAAGGTGTTAGTGCTAAACCTTGAATGGACCATAGCGAGAGCTGAGACAAAATCAAGATCCGAAAGGTCCAGATAGAAATTCCGTAGTTGTTCGGCGGTAAGCATCCCTTTATAGACGAGGGTTTTGGAGGAGAGGCTAGCAACGTAGAAAGTGCCCCCCTTCTCTTCACACATTGGAACTATGGCCTTTTCAGCTCTTTTTCTTATCGTATAAAGCTTTCTTTCAAAATCCATTTCCTTCGATATATCTGCAGCTTTTTCGATAAAAACTTGTATGAACCTAGGCATTACCGCTTTGGCACCTTCGCCGATGGTTGTCTTATCGATAGGCACTTCTCTCCAGCCTAGAATCTTCTGACCTTCCTCCTCAACAATTTTTCCGAAGGTCTCTATTTGCGTCTTTCTGAAATCTTCATATTTATGGGCAAAAATCATACCTACGCCATAGCTGCCTTTTTCAGGTAAATCAAAACCCAGAACCTCACATTCCCTTTTGAAGAAATCGTGCGGAATCTGGATTAGAATTCCAGCGCCGTCGCCCGTATTTTCGTCTGCACCGCTTGCCCCTCTGTGGCTTAAGTTTTCCAGCACAGTTAAGGCTTCCTCGATGATGTTATGCGATTTCTCACCCTTTATATTCACGACAAATCCCATTCCGCACGCATCATGCTCTAAGGCTGGATCGTAAAGACCTTGTTTTTTTGGCAAACCATAACTTTGCATATTACTCACCCTTTATTGGATATTTTGTTTTTATAAACAAAAAGGCACTCCTAATAGAGATGTACCTTACCCAGAAAGTACAAGACTATTACGAGCGCCTTTGCTCACAATATTTATCTGTCAATTTAACTTAACATAAGAACACCTATGATTCAACCATTTAAACAAATGTATACAATATTTAAGATAGAAGAGAATAGTAGAACTTAAGTAACCTAGGCTACTTCTAACGAATCTTCATTCGTTGTATTCCTTTCAGGTATAGTTGCCCTACGTTTATCCAAAAAAGTAGTCAGCAAGAACGTAACTATGGCAATCGGCCAAGCTAAATAGACCGGCTGAGGAACAATATGTGTTGTAGGAACAAGCTGCCAAATTAATAAAAATAACATTCCCGTTAAGAGAGTCCAAAAGGCACTGGATTTGCGACATAACTTGGGTGCAAACATGGTAAACAGCATGATGACCGTATAGGCTGACATAATAGTTAGAGCAATCGTGATTGTTTTTAAGATTCCCGACATCATTGTCGCCATAATATAGGTCAGTGCGCTCACGATGAGTACGGTAATCCTTGAATATAAAAGACCCTGCTTTTCCGTCATATGTGGGACAAAATTACGTTTTACGATGTCTTGGACTACTAAAGCAGAATTACCTAGTAATAAGACCGAAGCTGTAGAAACATCAGCTGCCCATAATCCTGCAAGAGTTAACCCAGCGATCACAGGATTAAGAGTCAGAACGACACTAGGTAAGGCATTGGTCGGAACAATCCCCGGAAATTTCGCTGCAGCAACGATTCCAAATATCGCCGATACGAACCCTATAGGAAGGATTAATAACCCTCCTAAAATGAATCCATTCCTAGCTGTTCTTGAGCTCTTCGCAGCGAAGGAAATCTGAACAGTCGCTTGCAAAGAAAAAGCCTGTGAGATCATGACCGCAAACCAAGCTCCGATTGCTGCAATTCCAACCCCCGAGACAGGGTCAAACCAGGTGCCCCCAACAGGGAGTGCCAATTTCAGCTGTTCAAGACCACCAACGTTCCTAACACTCATTATTGCTCCTGCAATAACTCCTACATATATAACAATTACATTGATGATATTTGTCAGACCAGCAGCCCACATTCCACCGATTAAAGTGATTCCGATGAATACCAGTGCGGTTACAGCCATTCCACTCGCTTGAGTGAAGAATTCAGGGAGGAGGGCTGTGAGGACAGCTCCACCCGCAATATATTGCAGAGAAGTAATAACCATGCCTACTACAAGCTGGCCTATCGCCCCAATAGATCGGCCGGATTTACTATAATATTGCTCAAACAACTCGGGAATTGTCGTTATGCTCATCGAGCGATAGCGAGATGCCACGATTAATCCAGCAAGGATCCCAGCCGTAGCCCAGGCGCCATTATACCACCCTGCGGATATACCCGCCTTGTAGGCATTCTCTGCGACACCCACGGTAGAGGCCCCTCCAACTGCTAAACCGGTAAGCATAACGGCAACAATCGGGGTAGTAAAACCACGTCCTGCTAATAAATATCCCTTCTCGCCACCACCTTTGGATAGCTTAGTAGAATACCAAGAAATCAAATATAAGGCAACAATATATAAGCAGACGATCACAAACGGAATGATATGCATTATGATAAACCTCCAATTTCTTTACTCAAATATCTCTTTACTTTGAAATTTCCTTAATATAAATCTTATCAGCCAACCTATGTAGCTTTTTCAGTCAATTGTTATAAGACGAGTTATAAACAAAGGTAAATTTTTAAAGCTTCCCTCCTTTATTAATACTTTTGAAAATTAAAAATCCACGGTTTCGCCCTCTCTGGGACGAAAGCCGTGGACTTCCGCGTTACCACCCAATTTTGGCCCTAGGGCCCTCCTCGATAGAGTATTAGAAATACACTCACTGACCGAAAGAGTAGAAAAACAAAAAACTCCTCATCCCTGCAGGGACAAGAAGTTATTCTCGTGTTACCACCCAACTTAGCCTAAGCCAAGGCTCACTCGATCAGGTACAGGTTAAATCCGATACCCTCTTCCTTCTAACGGAGAAGAACCGTCCAAGCCTACTCTAAATGTTCAGCCGGCTGCTCAGGAGGGAACTTCAGAAATTTACACTATAGAAAAGCTTCCAGTCAGCGGCTCTTCCTCCCTGAAAAGTGACCATAACTTACTTTACTCCATCATCGCATTTGATAATAGCATATGAACTTTTTATTTATTATATAATACCTCGTCCAATTTTTCAACTGTAATATTCCACTTTACATAGGTTTTTAAAAAAGCGGGACCATCCTAACTTGGATCGGTCCCGCAATAATTCTAGGTTTATTCTACAAGCTCTACAGCATGAATAACATCTCCGCATACGTCGGAAGTGGCCAAAACTCTCCATCAACCCATTCTTCAAGTTGATCGACATCATGACGTAGAGCAATCATCGCTTGGAAGACCTCATCTCTGTAGTATCTTCCTTGTTCATAAGCATCCTGATGAAGCTCTGTAGCTTTTTGAGCCTTTTCTTCTAGAGTTGCGAGGTTTTGACTTAAGGAAACCAGAATTGCCGAAACCTTATTGAGAATTCCCTCTTGGACAGATACAGGCAGACTGTTTGAGATTCCTTTTAGGGTTTGCACCCCAGAGGCTACATGATTAACATATTTCAACCCCGCTGGGAGAATCTGACGTTTCACCATATAGAGCATAGTTTGCGCTTCGATGTTAATCGTTTTGCTATACTGCTCTAAGCATATTTCATAGCGCGAATGCAGTTCCGTTGGACTTAATACTCCATGCTTTTCGAAAAGGGCTACAGCTTTCTCACTCACCCAAGCTGGAATCGCTTCGACTGTTGAGCGGATATTTGGCAAGCCACGACGTTCTGCCTCTTCGACCCATTCATCTGAGTAGTTGTTTCCATCAAAAATAATCCGTGCATGGGTCATCGCAATCTCTTTTAATAGCCTCTTGAGCTCAGCATTGAAATCCTCTGCCTTTTCCAAGCGATCGGCCATCTGAGAAAGCACATCGGCAACGATTGTATTCAGAACAATATTCGGACCTGCAATTGATTGTGAAGACGGCACCATCCGGAATTCGAATTTATTACCCGTAAAGGCGAAGGGAGAGGTCCGATTCCGATCCGTTGAATCCTTTCTTAAGGCCGGTATGGTAGTCACCCCGATTGTCATTCGGCTTTCCGATATCGAATGAGTTGCTCCCCCATTTTGGAGTTGGGCAATAATATCGCTTAACTGATCCCCTAAGAAGATAGAGATAATCGCAGGCGGAGCTTCATTTGCACCCAGGCGATGATCATTTCCTGGATTGGCAGCGGATGCACGAAGTAAATCTGCATGAACATCCACGGCTTTAATCACTGCGCATAGGAACGTGAGGAATTTAGCATTTTCATGAGGAGTCGAGCCAGGGTCAAGAAGATTCTTGCCTGAACTCGTGCTTAAGGCCCAGTTGTTATGCTTACCCGAACCATTAACCCCAGCAAAGGGTTTTTCATGAAGTAAGCAAACCAAGCCGTGACGGTTAGCCACTTTCTTAAGGATATCCATGATTAACTGGTTATGATCTGTTGAAATATTGGTCAAGGTGAAAATCGGGGCAATTTCGTACTGACCTGGAGCCACCTCTTTATGTTGTGTCTTAGCGGAGATGCCCAGTTTCCAGGACTCCACATTCAAGTCATTCATAAAGGCAGAGATTCGTTCATTAATACTCCCAAAATATTGATCTTCCAGTTCTTGTCCCTTCGGAGGCTTAGCGCCAAAAAGGGTACGTCCTGTAAGGATCAGGTCCAGTCTCTTCTCATAGTAGGTCTTATCAATGAGGAAATACTCTTGTTCAGGACCAACTGTGCTCGTCACGCGAGTTGTCTCCTTATCCCCAAAGAGCTGCAAAATACGAACAGCCTGCTTGGATAAGGCCTCCATGGATCGAAGTAAAGGGGTCTTATTATCTAAGGCTTCTCCCGTGTAAGAACAGAAAGCAGTGGGAATGCAGAGAATGATGTTATTGCCTTCCTCTCTTAGGAAGGCTGGAGAAGTACAATCCCAGGCCGTATATCCTCTAGCTTCAAAGGTGGAACGTATTCCTCCATTAGGGAAGGAGGAGGCATCTGGTTCCCCTTTAACGAGTTCTTTTCCTGAGAACTCCATAATGACACGTCCATCATCCGTCGGTGAAATAAACGAATCGTGTTTTTCAGCTGTCAACCCAGTCATAGGCTGGAACCAGTGCGTATAATGTGTTGCGCCCTTTTCAATCGCCCAATCCTTCATCGCGTTAGCCACAACTTCAGCTACGCCTGCATCCAGAGGTAATCCATTATCGATGGTATTACGTAACGATTTGTAGATATTCTTGGGTAATCTCTCGCGCATAGTCGCATCATTAAATACGTTCATTCCAAAGATTTTCATGATTATTATCCCCCTTTATTTGTCCTAAAGAAAACTTGGCTTGCACACTTGTTTGCCTTATCGCGCTTTAGCTGTCGCACTTATGCACCCACAGATTTATCTTTCTGATGTAAAATGAAAAAGACACTCCTAAGAGGATGTACGAACTAAAGTACAAATCCCTTATGAGCGTCTTTGCTCAATTCAAATGTAATTTCTATAACTTAAATTAACACAGAACAACCCCCAATTTCAACCGTTTTATACCATGTATACAATATTTAAATTTTGGATTGACGTTTTCTTTCTAAATTATATCTTCAAAATATATCCTGAAATCATATCATATAAAAATTCTCTTTACTTTAATCAAAAAAGTGCTAATATAAACTCTGTTTCATTAATAAAAGAAAGATTATTAAGAGGTTCAAACAAAAATGTTAACAAAGATTAGAAGCTGGTTATTAGGTGAAAAACTGGCGACAAATCAACTTGGCGAGGAGAAGTTTTCAGTATTCTGGGGCTTGCCTGTTTTAGCAAGTGATGCCATATCCTCCGTCGCCTATGCAGTAGAAGAAATCCTATGGGCTCTCGTACCCGTCATCGGTCTTGCTTCCTACGTTTTACTCCCGGAAATTGCTGCAGCAATCATTCTTCTTCTTCTTATACTCACGATTTCCTACCGACAAATCGTCGCAGCCTATCCGAATGGTGGCGGGGCATATACCGTAGCGAAAGAGAATCTAAGGACTGAACTCGGCTTAATTGTCGGGGCTTCACTTTCTGTAGATTATATCTTGACGGTAGCAGTAAGTATTAGTGCCGGAACTGCAGCATTAACCTCTGCTTTCCCCGTGCTTTTCCCTCATCGCGTTGCTATCGCTTTGTTTCTCCTTGTCTTAGTAACGATTGGAAATTTGCGTGGGGTCAAAGATTCTTCAAAAGTCTTTAGCCTTCCGACCTATGCCTTTATTGTATCTGTTCTTATTCTTATCATTGCTGGCATCATAAAAAGTGCCTCGGGGAATGTTGCAATCCTACCAATACCCGAATCCAGCGTTTCCTTTGGTACCCAGGCCATTGGTCTATTTTTACTCATGAAGGCTTTCTCTTCTGGGTGTGCTGCCGTAACGGGAGTCGAAGCCATTTGCGATGCAGCGCCTAACTTCAAAGAGCCTTCCGTAAAAAATGCAAAACTTGCTTATTTTTTCTTGGCTTTAGCAGTTATGCTCACCTTTGGAGGAATAACGTATCTCGCTAAGATTTATCAAACCGTACCCAACTTACACCAGACGGTAATCGCCCAAATCGCAACCCAAGTTTTTGGAAAAGGGTTTATGTTCTACGTGATTCAAGCGACGACTGCCATCATTCTAGCCATGGCTGCTAATACAGCTTTTGCTGGTTTTCCTACACTGCTTTCGATTATTGCCCAAGATGGCTATGTCCCCCGACAATTTGCACTCCGTGGTCGCCGTTTAGGCTTCTCCAATGGAATCATGTTACTCACCATTGCCGCGGCTATCCTAATCATTATTTTCCGTGGTGAGACACATTTACTCATTCCCCTATACGCCCTTGGAGTTTTCACTTCCTTTACAATTGCCCAAGCCGGTATCTTTATGCACTGGATTCGGCTAAAGCCAAAGGGTTGGCAGTACAAAGCTGTCATCAATGGTCTAGGTGCAATCATTACCTTTATTACTGTCATCGTCGTTGCGGTGACCAAGTTTATCAGTGGAGCCTGGATTGTCCTTATTGTAATCCCGCTTCTTGTCCTTATGATGTTAAAGATAAAGAGGCATTATGGTATCGTCGCCAAGCAGTTAGACGTTCCGAATGAGAGACTTGAACATCTTCGCTTGAAAAGGCAAGGAACCTCCTATGTCATCGTCCCTGTTCAGAGCCTCAACGTTATGGTGATTAAGGCTCTCCGTTATGCCTCGTGTATTTCAAGCGAAATTGAAGCCTTTCACGTAGAGACGTATGAGGGGGAAGCCGATAAACTTAAGGCGAAATGGACTAAGCTTAATACAGACATTCCCCTCATCATTAAGCAATCACCCTATCGAGAAATTACAAGACCGCTGGTTGAATATGTGGAATCAAGTGAGCACTCCTCAAAACCTGGGGATGTCATTACCGTTCTCCTCCCTCAATTTATCGTCCCGAAATCCTGGCAAATGATGCTCCACAACAACACCAGCTTATTCATTGGTAGCTCGCTATTAAAAAACCGCCATATCGTCGTTTCACTTTTGCCCTTCTATATCGATGAAAAATCGGAGATTTATAAAAATGAGATTCTGGATGAGTCCGAATCCGATTAAGCTTTAGATTAAGAAGCACCACATCTCATTATGCTGAACTAATTAACGGGGCTACCTCTCCATGAAGTCTAAGCACATTCATGGAAAGGTAGCCCCGCTATTGTTTTTCTTATTTACTCATTTCGAGCATTCTATCTAAGGCCAAAATAGCATCTTTAGCTATGCTAGGATCGACTTTAATCTGGTTGACTATTTTCCCTTGCTGAATACTTTCTAAAGCCCAGAGAAGATGCGGTTGACTAATTCGGCTCATCATTACACATAAGCAGACATTTTCATTGAGACACACAACCGTTTTATCTGGATTCTCCTTAGCAAGCCTGTTTACGAGATTGATCTCCGTACCCACCGCCCAAACGCTTCCAGCCGGTGATCCTGTAACCTGCCGAATGATGAAATCCGTCGAACCGTCTAAATCTGCCTTTTCGACAACTGCTCGACTACATTCGGGATGAACGATAACCTTTATCCCTGGATATTTGTCTCTCACACTATCCACATGTTGTGGTTCGAATTTCTGATGGACAGTGCAATACCCATCCCATAGAATGATTCTCGGAGTCGCTTCCGGAAGTTGAATATCCAAGTCTTCTCTGTTCCATTGGAAAATTTCCTTCGGATCTAATCCTAAATGGATTGCCGTATTCCGTCCAAGATGCTCATCCGGCAAGAAAAGAATAGTCTTCCCTTCGTTAAAGAGCTTTTCCAGGATTTTGGGAGCATTCGAAGAGGTACACGTCATTCCCCCGTGACGTCCACAGAAGGCTTTAACCTCCGCCGTAGAATTAACATAAGTTACAGGAATTAATTCAGTATCATAACGCGAGGTAAGTTGGTCCCAACACCTCTCCACATCACCTATCTCAGCCATATCAGCCATCGGGCATCCCGCTTCTAAATCCGGCAATATGATTTTCTGCTCGGGTGATGTAAGAATATCCGCAGTTTCCGCCATGAAATGAACTCCACAAAAAACAATGAATTCCGCTTCTTTTTCTTCAGCCGCTAATTGTGAGAGTTTCAAGGAATCCCCACGATAGTCGGCGTAGCGGACAACCTCATCACGCTGGTAGTGATGACCTAATATAACGAGCTTAGAGCCTAGCTCCTCTTTGACTTTACGGATTCTTTCATCCATTTGTGCTTCATTCAGAAAGATATATTCATCTGGCAAAGGCTGTTGGCTTTTATACATAAAGAACGTCCCCCTCTGGTGCCTTATCAAAAATTATTTTCTGTAAACGGGCTTATCTGATAATTCATTCATGATTATCTCAGTTTTACCAAATGTCGCTATGCCTGTCAACAGGTACCTAGTCTTCACTTGTTTCCACTCTACCATTCTCAAGAAATCGTGCGATTAAAGCACCGACGAGTAACGACCAAACCGGAGCACTTATATTTAGGATTGAAATGTTCGATAGGGCAATAACAAATGCAAAAGCGGCACTCAATTTCATAGTTGGTCTTGAGAAGCCCACGGTCAAGCTATTCCCAAACACACCAAGTAGGGCGAAGCCAACAAGAATTGCTACAAATGGTTTAGGTAGAACCTGAATCACCGGAACAAGCTTCCACGAAAACATACCAAACAAGAGAATGATCAGGCCGGAAACTACAGCTCCCATATACCTTTTTTCCTTAGGTCCTGCCTCTTCGCCCGAGCAAATGGCGGACATCATTCCTGCGACATTGGCAGATTGTCCTCCAAAAAAGCTAGTGATAATTGAGAAAATACCACTTAAGGATATGACTCGATTTACAGGTGGTCGATACCCATTCTGTTCTATCGCTCCAAGTCCTACGGCTGCATCATTGCTTAAAATAAGGAGAGCCAGTGGAATTGAGACAGAAAGAAAGCTTAGGGCATTGAATTTAGGAAGTTGAAGGGTTGGAACAACAAAGGAGGAGATTCCCACTCCTATGTTATCTAAGGGTTGGGTTATAAGTAATAAAATAGTTCCTGCCACAATACCCGCAACCATCGGAGGAATCCGCTTATTCCATTTACTAAAGATGAAGAAGGCAAGAAGGGCTACACCCCCGATTAATGGAAGTTGTGTAATTGACGAGACGAAATTAACGATATACTTTGTAATCATTCCCGCCAACATCACTGCAATGATTTCCTTCGGGACGTATTCAAGTAATTTCGAGAATATTCCCAGGTAGCCTATCAGCAACATCAAGAGACCTGAAAAAATATAGGCCCCAAGGAGTTCAGGATAAGTGAACTGGGCTGTAACAGTGGTAAGGAAAGCAACTCCAGTAAGGGTATGGGCGCCAACGATAGGCATTCGATAGTACCAGGGAATAAGAATACTAAAAATCCCACCAAACACATAGACCGAAAACATCCAAAGGATAGTCTGCTGTGTTGTAAAGTTTCCCTTAGATGCTGCCTCGAGGATAAGGGCAGGTGGACCTGTTATAGCTAAGAGTGCGGATACGATGCCTGCTGCGATGTTCTGTGAATTTAAATCTCTGAATCGACTCATAATTGTTCTCCTATTGAGTTTATAATTTCAGTATGCTAATTATAGACCTTTTCTCCCCTTGTACTCAAGACTAATATTGCCATTTGTCAGACTCTTCTTTAAGGCACAACCTATCTTTTAGGAAATAAGAAAGCCCGGGAAATATCCTAAGAGGGTATCTCCCGAGCCTTTGCTTCCTATGTAATGGCTAACCGCCATCCTATGGTTCCACTTTTACTTTGCACGAACGGTACTATTGAGTTTCCCTTGATGTGATCCATCACAGAATGGCGCATTGCCGGATAAACCACAGCGACATAAATGGCTTTCCTCTTGCGTTTCGATTTTGTTTCCAACGCCATCAACGAGTTCGATTTCTCCCTTAACTAGGAATGGTCCATTATCAAGGGGTTGAACTTTAACATTAGCCAATATAAGCATCTCCCTTCAGTAAACTAGAATTAGTATTCTAATTTTAAAGAGAGATTATACTGACCTTCAATTTACCCCATTCAATTATTCCACTGACAAACTCCCTCTAATTTAAAGGTCCCTTATCAATGGACTCTGGTGGTAGTTTGATATTTCCTCGAAGCCCGGGTCAAACTATCTCCGATTATACTTTGAAGGAGCTAGTATCATGGAAGACAAAGACTTTAAGATTGTAGTATCAGGAGATATTTGTATTAACACCTTTCTCTGGAAAACCCAGCCTCAGCATATTAAAGATTTGAGCTGGCAGTACTTCCCCAGAGTCCATAATCGTTTGAAAGCCGGAGAAGCACTCCTTCTATCTAAGCTAGTCGCTTTAGCAACAGGGGCTTCTATCCTTTCACCAGAAATACACGATTTTAATACTATCTACTCTGAGAAAGAAGTCCTTCTCTCCTCCGTAGAATTAGACCGATTTCCTGCTACCGCTGATCGGAAAAACAAGAATAAAGTCTACCGTGTAAAAAACTTTCTTGGATTCACAGGTCCGACATCTCCAGACATCTTCCCGAAATTCTTCCCTATCCTAAACAATGACGAAAATGCAGATATGGTTATCCTGGATGATGAAGACAATGGTTTCCACTCCAAAGAAGAGTATTGGCCCTTAGCTCTTAAGTCACCTAAAAAATCACCCATCGTAATCTATAAGATTAATAATCCAGATTGCTCAACCCCACTCTGGAATCACATCGAAGAACATCATCTTCAGAATACCGTGGTCGTCATCAATGCAGATGATCTCCGGTCCAAAGGCGTGAATATCAGCAAGGGGCTTTCCTGGGAAAGAACGGCCTTGGACTTCGTTTGGCAGATGAATAATAACCCCAATCTTGCCTTTCTGACTAAATGCCGCCATCTCATTGCACCCTTTGGGCTTGAAGGTGCTATCTATTATCGAAATGATGGTACACCGAATTCTTACTTATACTTCCTGACCTATGAATTTGAAGGGGGCTTTATCAAGGAAACTCAAGGTAAAATGTTTGGACTTACCTCATGTTTTGTTGCCGGTCTTGTTCGAGCTATCGTTTCCGGAATCCAGGGGAACGAGGAACTTAGTCATTCCATTGATGAAGGTATTCGTGAGGGAATGGTCGCTGCACAGAAGTACTTTATTCGAGGCTTTGGTGAAAATCCTGAAGAAAACGCTTTTCCTGACCCAGCAATATTTAATGAAGGAGAAGATGATTTTATCACCAAGGAACACATACAAGATGTCCTCATACGAAATGCCGACAATCCAAAATGTCAATCCTGCTGGTACATCATTAAGGATAAAAGTTCTACCAATTTAGCTGAAATTGCGTACGACATTGTAAAAAACGGTGAAGAGAGCGCGCTGAAGTATATACCCATTGCACAGTTTGGAAAATTGAAAGCTGTGGATCGAACAGAGATCGAGGGTTATCACAGTATCAAAAATCTCCTTGGAGAGTATGTTGCGGCTAAGAACGCGGTTCGTCCCCTTTCGATTGCTGTCTTTGGGACCCCCGGATCTGGAAAATCCTTTGGTGTAGCAGAAGTTGCCTCAACCATTGCTCCAGGGCTTATCGAAAAGCTAAATTATAATCTATCTCAACTCCATAGCTTATCGGACTTACTGAGCGCATTTCATAAAGTAAGAGATCTTTCTTTGGTTGGGAAAATCCCTCTCGTTTTTTTTGATGAATTCGATTCCGCTTTTGAAGGACAACTTGGATGGCTAAGGTATTTCCTAGCTCCGATGCAGGATGGATTGTTTAGAGAAGGGGATTCCATTCACCCTATCGGCAAAGCAATTTTTGTCTTTGCCGGTGGCACAAGTAAAACGTATAGAGAATTCTGTGGCGAAGATATTCCAGATGAAAAAGAATATAAACAGTTTTTTAAAGAGTTTCAAAATGCAAAAGGACCTGACTTTGTTAGTCGTCTAAGAGGATATGTCAATATCCTCGGACCCAATCAAACCGATGAAAATTGGGATCAGTTATTTATCATTCGTAGAGCTATGCTCCTTCGTTCCCTACTAGAACGCAAAGTTCCACATCTCATCAATGAAAACGGAGAAGCTCAAATCGACAATGGCGTACTCCGGGCCCTACTCAAAGTCGCACGGTATAAACATGAATCACGATCGATGGAAGCGATCCTTGAGATGAGCATGCTGAACAATGCTAAGAAGTGGGAACAATCGCACCTCCCGTCTATGGAACAGTTAAAGCTCCATGTCGATGAGGAGCAATTCTCGCGTCTCTTGATGAAGGATGCCTTTTTCAGCGAAAAGATTGAGAATCTTGCTCGGGATCTTCATTATAAACTCCTAAGGATTTCTGAAGATAACCCTAAATCAAATTTGAATGCCAAGAAATCCTGGGAAGCTTTGACTGAAGAGGTTAAAAACTCAATCCGCGACCAAGTCAAACATATTCCAAACGCCTTGCATAAAATCAATTATGATCTTATCTCTGTCAAGGAGAGACCTGAAGCTATTGAATTCACAGAAAAGGAGTTAATCGTTCTAGCCAAATATGTTTATAAACGGAAGCTTAAAAAGAAGATGGATTCCTTCCAGGTTAACTGGAATAAATTACCTCCAGAGTCCAGAAAAGCACTCATCGAAAGTATCAAGCCCTGGCCAGAAATACTCGCAGCTTCACACTTTAAGATGGAGCGTCTGAAATTTCTATGCTTCTGCGAAACTCAGATTTAATCATTTTCTACAAATAAATATTTCATGGAAATATCGAAGAAATCTATGGCCTTAAACCAGGCCCGACCGCCGGTAAGAAAATCGAGCAAGCCTAATTATTTCTAATAGCAAAAGGAGCCTGATTTCTCGAAAGAAGAAATCAGGCTCCTTTTATCTACGCTTCCATCGACCACAACCAGACCTTCTTGATGAGTCACGATGGTTTAGCCTTCTTCGAGATCACGAACTTCTTATATTGTTCACCCTATAGAAGCAAAATATCTCCGCCTTAATGTCTCCACTCGGTGTACATTTCAAGTAAATACTGATATCATATAATTATAGAAACCCTTTATTATCAGTGGTTATCCAGATTTTCTGCTGTCTACCCCACGCGTACACTTGTGTATTTTGGGGAGAGCGAATCTTAGTCTTTACGAAAAATATTCTCAAGTTATTAAGGAGGGGGTACTACTTTGTCAAGTAAAGCATTGGGGACATTCCTAACAGAAAACCTAAATGATTTAAAAGCTAAGGGTCTGTACAATGTAATCGATCCCTTAGAAAGTTCGAACGGTCCAATCATTCAAATCGCTGGCAGAAAGCTCATTAATTTATCTTCCAATAACTATCTAGGCTTGGCTACTGATTCCCGACTAATCGATGCTGCCTCAGCGGCAATTAAAAAATATGGCGTTGGCGCGGGTGCCGTAAGAACTATCAACGGAACGCTAGAACTTCATGTAAAGCTTGAAGAAAAGCTGGCTGCCTTCAAGCATACCGAAGCAGCTATCGCTTACCAATCCGGCTTCAACTGCAACATGGCTGCTATCTCGGCTGTAATGGATAAGGACGATGCCATCCTATCCGATGAATTGAACCACGCATCCATTATCGATGGGTGTCGCTTATCGAGAGCGAAAATTGTTGGCTTTAAGCATTCAGACATGGCTGATTTACGCGCTAAAGCAAAAGAAGCAACTGATTCCGGTCTTTATAAGAAAATCATGGTAATTACTGACGGAGTATTTTCCATGGATGGGGATATTGCACTTCTTCCCGAGATCGTAAAAATCGCCGAGGAATTTGATCTCATCACCTATGTGGATGATGCTCACGGTTCAGGAGTATTAGGAAACGGTGCGGGAACCGTGAAGCACTTCGGCCTCTCCGACAAGATTGATTTTCAGATTGGCACCCTTTCCAAAGCCATCGGTGTGGTTGGTGGTTATGTCGCAGGGAAAAGAGACTTAATTGATTGGCTTAAAGTAAGAAGCCGCCCCTTCCTCTTCTCTACAGCTTTGACCCCGGGAGATGTCGCTGCTTGTATCACAGCTATCGATATCCTGACCAACAGTACCGAACTCCAGGAAAGACTGTGGGAAAACGGAAACTACCTAAAGCAGGGACTTAAGTCTCTGGGCTTTAATATCGGGGCGAGTCAAACCCCTATTACCCCTTGTATTATCGGCGAGGAAAAACAAACCCAAGAATTCAGCAAAAGGCTCTATGTAGAAGGAGTCTATGCCAAAGCCATTGTATTCCCCACTGTTCCCAAGGGCACTGGCCGGGTTCGAAATATGCCGACAGCAGCTCATACGCGGGAAATGCTCGATCAAGCTTTAGCAATTTATGAAAAAGTGGGCAAAGAAATGGGGATTATCTCATGAAGAAAATATTAATTACCGGCGCACTTGGACAAATTGGCTCCGAACTCACCCAGAAACTCCGCGATATCTATGGAGTAACCAATGTTATCGCCACGGATATCAGACAAGACAAGCAGAGTTTGTTTGCCCAATCCGGTCCCTATGAAACACTTGATGTGCAAAATGCTGAGGCAATGTTTGCCATTGCCAAGAATCATCAAGTGGACACTATCATTCATTTGGCCGCTCTCTTGTCAGCGACTGCGGAAGCTAAGCCACTCTTGGCTTGGAACTTAAATATGGGTGGGTTAGTTAATGCCCTAGAAGTTGCTCGAGAACTTCAGTGCCAATTTTTCACCCCAAGTTCTATCGGGGCATTTGGTCCCACCACCCCCAAAGACAATACCCCTCAGATTACTATCCAAAGACCTACAACCATGTATGGTGTGAATAAAGTAGCGGGTGAACTTCTGTGTGATTACTACTTTCATAAGTTTGGCGTCGATACCCGAGGTGTCCGCTTCCCTGGACTCATCTCTTATGTCACACCACCCGGAGGCGGCACTACGGATTATGCTGTCGATATTTATTATGAAGCTATCCGCAAGGCCTCCTATACCTCCTATATCGCCAAAGGGACGTATATGGATATGATGTATATGCCCGATGCTTTACGTGCTATCATTGAATTAATGGAAGCTGATCCCGCTAAGCTCCTTCACCGAAATGCCTTTAATGTGACGGCAATGAGTGTTCAGCCTGAGGATTTCCACGAAGCGATTAAAAAGCATATCCCCAACTTCAAAATGGACTATGACGTTGATCCTGTCCGTCAAGCCATTGCCGACAGCTGGCCAAATTCCATTGACTCCACAGCAGCTAAGGAAGATTGGGGCTTCAAAGCAGAATATGATTTGCCGAAGATGACCTCGGATATGCTGGAAAAGCTTTATGAGAGGTTAAGCCATAAGGTAAGTTAGTTCCATGGTTTCTCCATAGACAAAGAACCTCGTAAACTAGCATTGACAGCTAATTTACGGGGTTTTTTGTCTTTAAAACGGGTGGGGTTCTGCTCCGCCTGTTCAAACAAAATTGTATAGACACGCAAGCATAAGTTGTATATTATTGAATAGATAACTTATGGGTTATATTAGACCTGCCTAAGATCTTGAATTTGTAAGTTTTGATACCATTTTTAAGGAGGTGAAATATTGGCTACAAATAATAAAAAAAAGGCTACTGTAGTTTCATTGGCTCTATTGGTATTCTTCATAGCCTTATACGCACTAATACCTTCTTTTGCTGCCCAAGTGAACAATGCAACGAGTATTCTCTCCCGTGCTGACATAGCGGGGATGAGAACCTACTTACTCAGTTTTGGAATCTGGGCACCGATTGTTTCTATGGCTTTGATGGTTCTTCAATCTCTTGCTTTCCCGCTTCCAGCCTTTGTCATTACCTTTGCTAATGCCTGGATATTTGGTTGGGTTATGGGGGCAGTCTATTCTTGGACTGGTGCCATGATTGGTGCTTCCCTATGCTACTTTCTTGCGAAAGCTTTTGGACGTCCTGCCGTGGAACGTTTGGTGAGTAAAAAGGGCTTGGAAACTACAGACAAGTTTTTTAAAAAGTACGGCAAACATTCTGTGATGATTGCCCGTCTCTTACCTGTCGTTCCTTTCGATATCATCTCCTATGCGGCAGGATTAACGACAATGGGTTTTTGGGAATTCTTCTGGGCAACCGGTGTAGGACAATTACCAGCGACCATCGTCTATTCCTGGCTGGGCGAGAATATGTCCCCTGGTGCAAAATATGCACTTTGGGCTATCTGCGGCTTCCTGATTCTCTTAGTCTTTAGTCTAGCCATTAAGAAAAAATTTGATCGAAAGCTAGCGAAGGACAATCCGATTGGATAAACATATGAAATACGTAATAAATCGAAATTCCATTATCTGAGGGGAGTTTTTTTAACCATGAAATTAAAAGTCAATGCAACTGAAAAAATGAAACGAATCGCCTTTTCAGTACTTGTCGGTGTAAGTTTTGTCGCACTTATCAGTGGCTGTGGCACGGCTGGTTCAGCGAAGAATCCGTCCTCTGCTTCAACACCTTCTACTGCCAGTCCAAGCACTACAGTGAGTCAATCCAACCCTATCGTTATTGATAAAGTCGCTAAGACGGTAAAGATATACACTGAAGTGAATGGGAAATATTTCGTAGAACCAACTCGGCACGGTATCGTTTTTAAAGGCGGTTCTAATGGTTCGAAATCGATACTTAAAGCATGGGGAAATCAAAATGATTTCTACAATGCCTTAATTGATATTGGCGCTAAACCGGGAAATAACTTAAAACTTGGTTCTGTCGGTGTAGCCGTTCAAGGTGATCCCCTCGATGTTTCACTTACTTGGGCAGGAGCAGGTAAAGAAATTCCTTTTGGCGATGTCATACTTGATTCCACCAATAAACCCTTCGAGGTTCGTTTTGGCGGAAACCAAGAAAATGCCAAGTCGAAGAATACTGGGTGTATCTTATGCCTTGACAGCTGCCCAGTGGGTATTACCAGTAATGCCTCTCATCCGACAAAGGACTTTGATAACAAGATTGCCGAATTCAAAGCCAAAAAAGATGTGCTTCCTGCAGATGGAACTGCTGTCATTGCCACGTTCAAACTTAAATAACTGAAATGGTATCGACAATGAATACTAAAGTTTTTAAAATATTTAATCTCGTGTTCGGTGGTTTGCTCGGTTTTAACTTTGGGTTTGGCATAGCCCTGATTCTTGCCCAATGGACATGGTTAGAACTCCGATTTAATACGGGTCTATCCCTTCTAGCGGGTCTGGCATTAGGGCTAATCCTCGGTGTTCTTCAAAATTTTAAACGTCCGGTGACTATAATCGGGGTATCTCTGCTTTTCATTCTTATTACGGAATATATAATTGCTCAAGGAGACCTTTCGTCCCTAATGATCCTTACGGGGTACATGTTTAGGGAAGGGGTATTGTTACCCGAGTTATCCTTGTTCGGAGCTAACCTTGCCTTTGGCCTAATTGTTTTCTTCTCGATTCTAATTTCTTTCTTCCTCCATCGGCATAGGTGCACCAAAGCTAGAAACAAAATTCTTCGATGATAGATTAATAATATGCATCGTTCTAAGGGGGGATAGGCTTGAGTAGAAACGGAAATAAAAAAATCCTTACTGTTTCCTTGAAAGTCCTCGCATCCCTTTTATTATTGAGCTGGATGTTTTCTCACATAGAGTGGACTGAGCTCCGCGACACTTTAAAGAATACCCAACTCAACTGGATGTTCATCGCGTTAGGGTGGGTTATCCTATCGGTGGGAGTCAGTGTCATAAAATGGGGATATATCTTTAAGGCCTCGATGCTCAATGTACCCTATAGCGTTTTATGGAAGAGTTATTGGGCTGGACTTTTCTTCAATAACTTTTTGCCCTCCAGCATTGGTGGAGATGGTATTCGAATCTATTGGACGGGAAAACATACAGGAGATTTACCGGGTGCAACGACCTCGGTTGTCGTTGAACGGATTTTGGCAACCATGGGACTTTGCCTTACAGCACTCCTTGCGGCTCCATTTTCCCGCGTGCGGATACCAGGCTTATTTGGGCTTTTCTTCGTGATTCTTATTGTTAGTATGTTTGTACTCCTATCAATTCTCTTTCCACAGATAACGGATCGTCTACAACGTCGACTGGTCTCATGGCCAAAAGCTCAGACGTTTGTTGCGGGATTATCCTTGCACGGGGTTCAATTAAGGAATCATCCCGAACTTTTGGCTAAAGCCTTAGGATGGTCTATCATTTTCCAGATTTGTGTCGTGTTGGTGAATTGGAGTATTTTCCAAGGGTTATCTGTAAAAGGATTAGGTTTTTTTGAAGCTGCCTATCTTATTCCCGCAACTTCGGTTGCTGCAATGCTTCCCGTTGGGGTAAATGGGTATGGGTTAAGGGAAGGAGCATATATTACTCTTTTTTCTACTATGAACATTCCAGATTCTATAGCAATGACGGCTTCTATCCTTTTCGCACTCATTGTTAGCTTTGCAAGTCTTTGGGGAGGGTGGATTTGGATTAGAGAAGGACGGGAGATAAATGGGAAGCACAGAATTGAGGTCAACACTCGAGACGCAGACAGCCAGATATTTTGATGAAGGATATAATTGCTGTCAAAGCATTCTCCTCGCTACAAATGATGCCTGGAATCTCGGAATCGATCCCATGATTATTTCGGCTGGGCAGTTTTTTCGTCATGGAATGGGAAGTGGCTCGACCTGCGGAGCATTGATAGGTGCACAGATGGCACTCGGTATCTTGAATGAACGTTATGGGACACAGCTTAAGATTAAAAGTGCCCATACTCTTTACAACGAATTCGTTAGCGTACTCGAAAGCACGGATTGCAGAGACTTAAGGAAAAAACAAAGTTTTAGAGATAAGCTTAGCAACAAAGGTTGCAAAGTGATTACCCAAACTACTTCAGGTATCCTCTGTGAATTTTGGGAGAGCATTCATGGACAAGCAAAATAAGATATCCATTATTATTCCAACCTTAAATGAAGAAGCTACTCTAGAAAGTCTCCTCCTGCAGTTCGCCCAGTTTTCCTCAGAGGTCGCACTTGAGTTGATTGTGGTAGATGGAAAGAGTACTGATCGTACTCAAGAAATAGCCAGACGATATTGTGACCGAGTCCTTGTGATGAATCCAGGACGGGGAGGCCAATTGAATCGAGGTGCAAGCATCGCAACGGGGGAAATCTTATGGTTTCTTCATGCGGACACGAGGGTAGATCGTGAATGTATCCCTAAGCTTTTACAGAAGGTCTCTGAAGGGGCAAGTGGCGGCTGTTTTCGACTTCAGTTTATGGATTCTCATCCTGCCTTTCGGATAATCGCCTGGGGTTCGAACTTTAGGGCAAAGTGGCTTAAGAGTTTTTACGGCGATCAGGGAATCTTTGTTGAACGAGAGGTATTTCAAAAGCTCGGCGGATTTCGTGATATTCCGATCATGGAAGATCTTGAGTTTTCACGAAGAATGAGGAAAACTATACCCGTCGCTTTGGTAGAGGCTACCCTTAGAACAAGTCCTCGCCGATTTAATAAGGGTATACTGCGCACCGTTCTTCTGATGCAAGCACTTAAATTAGCCTTTTTCTTTAGGGCTAATCCCAAGGTATTAGCAAGAATATATGGTCTTGGAAGAGGCTAGAAAAGCTGTAGAATTAAGGAGCGGTTTAGAGGAATGGAGAGAGCCTTAATCATCATGACAAGGGTCCCCGTCGCTGGAGAAACTAAAACTAGGCTCATGCCCAATCTCTCCGGCGAGGAATGCGTTGCTCTTCATGAAGCTTTTCTAAAAGATCTCATCCGCCTCCAGGAAGGACTTCAGGTCCCTACTTATATCTATTATTCTGGAGATCTTACGGAGAAGTTTACCCGAATGTTTCCGAGGGAAGTTAAATTCCTTCCACAAATAGGTTCGGACTTAGGAGCACGTATGGCACAAGCCTTTCGTCAGACTCTCATCTCACACAAAGACGTGGTCATGATCGGTTCCGATGTACCGAACTTAACGGTTACATGCATTGAAAAAGCGTTCAAAGTTTTGGAGGATGAAAAGGACCTAGTCTTCGGACCAGCTTTGGACGGAGGGTATTATCTAATTGGTATGAACGCCTTTCATCCCGAACTCTTCGAAGGAATTTCATGGGGTGGAAATGGGGTTCTTGAGAAGACCTTAGAACGTGTTCAAGAGAAGATCTCAACCTATTCTTTGCTTAAAATGATGCGAGATTTAGATAGGGTTGAGGACTTAGAAGCGTATATAAAAAGCGGGGAGAACTCCCCTACTTGCACCTGGCAAGTTATTCAGGAAATCCTCGGTTGCCTAAATTCTCGCAAAGCGGGGTCAGGTTCTAGCAACTATTAAGTTTGCTCCTAGACTAAGGGAGAGGGGCCCCTGGCTATACTTAGGAACATGGTCTGAATTAGATTTATTTTATTAAATTTGAAAATGGAGGAAATAATCATGGACACATATTACAACCCTGATGATTTAAACAAATTTTCAACAATGGGTGAAGAAGCCCCTGACCTCTGGAAGAAATTCATGGCTTATTATAGTTCAGTATTTCAGGAGGGAGCACTAAGTGCGAGGGAAAAAGCTCTTATAGCCTTAGCTGTAGCCCATGCCGTGCAATGCCCCTACTGCATTGAAGCTTACACCCAAGAATCCCTGGAGAAGGGCTCGAATGAAGAGCAAATGACTGAAGCAATTCATGTTGCCGCAGCCATTCGCGGTGGAGCTACGCTTGTTCATGGCGTACAGATGAAAAATGTAGTAAAAAAATTAGGTTTTTAGCGGAAAGTTAAGCAATCTCAAGGAGTCCAGGGGGGGCCACGGGAGGTCATTTCTTTATGAATTTAGCAGAAAATAAAAGCACATCTCAGCTTTGTTACTTAGATAACTTGAAAACCATTAAACCCTTTCTTGAAAGAGTAAAAGAAGTAAATATGTCTCCTTTAAAGAGCAATAACACCATTAAAACCTTGCAAATGAATATTGGTAAGGTTTGTAATTTGAGCTGTAAGCATTGCCACGTCGAGGCTGGTCCCCATAGGACAGAATCCATGTCCCAGAACACCATGGCAAAGTGCCTGCAGATTATGGAGGAGAATAAGATACCCATCCTTGATATCACGGGTGGTGCCCCAGAATTAAATCCGTATTTTCCTTGGTTGGTCAAAGAAGCCACTAAGCTAAAGCGTCATGTCATAGTAAGGACTAATCTTACGGTATTAGACTTAAAGAACTATGCCTGCCTATCAAAGTTCTATGCTGAGCAAAACGTTGAGCTTGTCTCCTCTCTTCCCTACTACACCCAAAAAGATGCGGATCGTCAACGAGGAGATGGGGTTTTTCAAACCTCAATCAAGGTTATATCACGTTTAAACGAACTTGGCTTTGGTCAAGAGCATAGTGATTTGAAAATCAATCTCGTGTATAACCCAGGTGGGGCTTTCCTTCCTCCTTCTCAAAAAGCCATTGAAGCTGATTATCGCCGCGCTTTGCTTAAACAGCATGGTATTAGGTTTAATAACTTATACACAATTACTAATGTACCCGTCGGTAGATATTTAACCTTCCTTCATGAATCCGGCAACCTCCAGAGGTACATGGAGAGACTAGAGTTAGGTTTTAATGCAGCCACGATTAACCAGGTTATGTGTCGTGATCAGCTCTCCGTAAGCTGGGATGGCTACCTCTATGACTGTGATTTTAATCAGATGCTCGGGTTAAATTGTTCACCAAAGCACATTTCTGAATTTGACATTGATGACTACAATCAGCGTGAGATCATCATGCACAACCATTGTTACGCATGTACTGCCGGTAGCGGTTCAAGCTGTGGTGGAACTGTAGTTTAATTCTAATAGTGAAAGAACGCGGCACACAGGATAGTCTACTGCTTCAATGTTAACTAAATCTGAATTGAATATCAAAAATCCCGAGAGAAATCCTTCCTAAAAAGGAACTTCTCTCGGGATTTTTTCAACGAGTAAAGTTATGCTGTATTTCACACAATCACTACGCGTTTTCCTAGGCCCACTCTTAAAGCTTGATAAACGTTCTCTATAATAATCCAACCAACCTTAATAAAGTGAGGACTAGAATTAACACAGCAGTCACTAAAAGAACATAGGGACCATTCCAACGAATACCAACCTTAATCGGTGATTCACCAACTATCCCTGATACTGCAATAACATTTGCTGCTGAAGGCGAAATCGAGATTCCCATTGCCCAGCTGATTGCTAGAACAAGGGCCAGATAGGTCGGACTTACACCGTAGGACGCAGCTTTTACTGTCCCACCAATAATTGTACACGTTACAATCGGGTGAACACCTAAACCGGAGATAATCAAGGTAATTCCTAATATCACGAAAGTCAGCAATAATACATTCGAACCTACTACACGTGATAAAATCTTTGGCACGTAATCTCCTAGATGTGAGTAATTGATACTATTAGCTAATAGTCCGGCCCCCACAAAAAGGATAATTTCATTCTTTAACGCGGGCACTCTGTTGTTTAGATAGTCCCCTTTAAATTCTCTAATTAAAATTGGCAAGCGCTTAAGGATCCCAAGCCATATCACAGGATAAATTAAAGAAGCTATGCCCACTACAATAATCGTAGATACCCCAGTCAAAAGTGAAACAACTGCTATACCCACAATCAAAATAATGCCAAAGACACTTAACTCAACTACCTTAGGTAAGTCAAAATCCTTAAGCGGTTCCTCGATATCGAATTGAGGTTCACTTTTAGCTCTTTTCCCTTCAAAAATAGTCATCATATACCCAACGAATCCTGCTATTACCCCAAATGAAATCGCATAAGGAAAAAATACAGGCCATTCAGTACCCGTTAACTTTACGGTCAGAGCGATTGCTGCCGTCGTGGGTGCCCAAATAGTGCAGGTGGTAAATCCCCGACTGATTGCAGAGCTCAAAAGCTTTTTATTAGAACTTCGACTGCTCGCTCGACAAATTTCATAAACGAGTGGAACAACCGCTACATTAACTAAAACCCCCACAAAGGCAGAAATAAAACTCACCAATAAATAGTAACGGCTGTTGGTATCTACATACCGCTTAAAGGCACCTTCTAAAGCCTTGGTATACCCACCGTGCTGGATTGGAATTCCTAATAAAGGGACCATTATAAACATGACAACAATATAGAGGTTTTCTTGTAAAGCTTCCTGCCATACACTCAAAGGAGCATGAGAATAAAGTAATAACAAAATGCTTACCGCGAAGGACCCGTAACCAATGATCTTCGATGTTCCAGTAACTACGGTAAAACTAAGCAAGATTAGCATAATTAATAGTAGAAAGATAAGATCGTTAAGTATCGCCGATTTAAAAAGCAGATTGCCTATAAATAAAATCCCCAGGCCAAAAGAAAGCATGCTCCGAGTCCGAGTAAGAACATTACTATAAATACTAATAATAAACCCCATCCTTTTTTACGAACAACGATTCATCTATCTGATCTGATGGGTGAACCCCTCAATTTTTTCTTCAACGTGGTCTACCCCAACTTTTTCTGTAACCTTAATATTGAAAAGGTCTTTTCACTATGTTTCTTATCGCCTACTATCCCTAATATCTTGTCGAAGCCTAATTGGGTCCAGAATCCAAGTGCTGGCCAGTTCTTTAAATGGACACCAAGTCGTGCCTCAGTAAATCCGTTCATCAAAGCCTCATTAAGGATATCGTTGACAAATTCCTGAGCATATCCCTTATGCTGATGGTCAGGATGGATAAATAACCAAGCAATGTAGAAGACATCCTCTTCAGGATATCCATGGTATAATTCCGAAAACCCTATTAATTGACCCGTAGATGTTTCGTAAATAGACTTAGCCTGATAAAGTTCCTTTTTCCCACCAGGTGGCAGACAACCTTCTGTCAGGCACTTATAGGCATAATTCGGTTCAACTTTTTCACCTACCCAATCAGCTATATAATCTGAAGCCTCATTTAATTGCTGAAGGGCCTCACACTCATCCATTATTGAATCTTTGATCGTGAGACGTTCTGTTTCCCATTGAGGTGGTAGTTGCACTATTTTCTGATCCACTTATTCTTTCCTTTCTAAATCTTAGTTAGATTTGGGAAGGGGGTAAAGTTCATCCTACCCATGCTTCCACCAACTCATCTTTACCCTTTTCCGCAAAGCCACTTTTCTCATATTTCTTAGCAATCTCCATTGAAAAATATACAGTTGTTTCATAGCCAAATGATACATAGGCACAGCTCCTATCCACAAAGAAACGACTTCCTTCTCACACATTTCTATCTCATTCTTGGAAATCCTTTATATTGAACCCCAAATTCTTTTCTTTCACTAAGAATTCCTCTGTAACTTGGAAAATTTACCTCATTGACAATTTCCTGGTGACAACTTATAATCCCATATAAAGTTGTCTTAAATTTTTAAATTACTAGCTTACCTCAGCTCACAATTTAAGAGATTCAAGAGTCAGATTCATGGGGGTTCTACTTATTTTAGCAGCGAGAAGAGGAGTTGTGTGTGTGATGGAACAAAAAGAGTTGCAACAATTTGAGGAGAAAATGCTGAATGACCTTAGTAACATAACTATAAAAAAAGGCGCCATTAATCCCGAGCTTTACACCAAATATGAAGTTAAACGTGGACTCCGTGACTTAGATGGCAGAGGGGTACTTGTAGGATTAACCGAAATCGGCGAGGTTCACTCCTATATTCTTGATGAAGGTGAAATGGTCCCCGTCCCTGGCCGTTTAATTTACCGTGGTTTCGATATTAGTGACCTCGCTAAGGGGTTCATGGAGGACAGACGCTTCGGATTTGAAGAGACAGCTTATTTACTGCTTTTTGGTAATCTTCCGGACAAAATGGAGCTTAAGGATTTTGAACAGCTTCTTAGTATTTATCAGAAGCTTCCTGATAATTTCGCGCGTGATATGATTTTGAATGCACCAAGTAAGGATATCATGAATGGTCTGGCCAGAGGCGTGTTAGCCCTTTACTCCTTTGATGACAATCCAGATGATACTTCTGTAAAGAATGTACTAAAGCAATGTATCAAGCTCATTGCCTCCTTCCCTTCTTTAGCCGTATATAGTTTTCAGGCCTACTCCCATTACCACGGAAATCAAAGCTTGGTTCTTCATAGCCCTCAACCTGATTTGAGTTTAGCGGAAAACATTCTTTACATGCTAAGACCGAATCACAAATATTCGGAGTTGGAGGCAAAGCTTCTCGATCTTGCGCTGGTCCTTCATGCCGAACATGGCGGGGGTAACAATTCCTCCTTCGTAACCCATGTCGTGACCTCCACCGGGACAGATACGTACTCTACCATGGCTGCTGCCTTAGGTGCACTTAAGGGACCTAAGCATGGGGGCGCTAATCATAAGGTTATCCAAATGATCGAGGATATTAAGAATCAGGTTAAGGATTGGGAGAATGACGAGGAGGTAGCGGCCTACCTATTGAGGGTCCTAACTAGAGATGCTTTTGACCGTTCAGGACTAATTTATGGGGTTGGACACGCTGTCTATTCCGTTTCTGATCCAAGGGCAGTAATTCTCAAGCGTTATGCAGCCAAGCTTGCCAGCGAGAAGGGGCTAGAAAACGAGTTTAACCTCTACTCCAAAGTCGAGAAACTCGCTCCTGAAGTAATTGCTCAGCACACAAAAATATACAAAGGTGTAAGTGCCAATGTCGATTTCTATTCAGGGTTCGTTTATCAAATGCTTAATCTTCCCTTGGAGATGTTCACCCCGATTTTTGCCCTTGCTCGAATCGCAGGTTGGAGTGCTCATCGCATAGAAGAAATCGTCAATGCCGGGAAAATCATTAGACCCGCCTACAAAAGTGTAGTTCACAGGCAAACTTACGTCCCCCTTAATGAGAGATAAGCTCTTTGCATCACTCATAGTGCATGAAAAAATAAAGAATGGCCCCGCAGTAACTTTCTGGATACTAAAAAAGTACGAGACTGAGGTTGTAAAATACCTTAGTCTCGTACTTTTTTCTATGTTCCTCAGAATTCCCTCGCGTTACCCGCGACTCGATAAACAAAAGCTTATTTAAGACTTCCCATAGATACTTACTTTAATTTAAACTACGAGACCGACCCTGACTTACCCTCCGATTGATAGGGTACCTTTACTGTTCTTTTAGGTATAGGTATCCCGGTGAAGAGCTTCCCGGTGATTGCACCTCGAACCGTATTTGTAAAGGTATATAACCAAAGGAGACACAAGAGAGTCGTCAGAAAGGCAGCATACCCGGAGGTAAGTGGAGTCACAAAAGACGCCGCAACTTTTTGGCTCGAGATGGTATACGCTGCCAAGGGGAAGATGAACGCCCACCATCCCATACTAAACGGAATTCCACCCTTACGGAATTGGTAGATACTTATAATCATGATGATCCCGACTATCCAGATTCCAAATCCCCAGACGACTACAGCAATGAGATTAGCGAGATCTGTTGAAGCTAAAAGACCCATACTATGAGCATTCTTCGAAGCATCAATAATTGCACTCACGGCAAGTCCAACGGCACTAACAAAAATGCCAAACGAAGGTATCGTCTCAGCAGGAGGAAGCGGATGATTGGCCAGCCGAACAAAAACTATGGCGCTAATAAAGATAAACAGGAAAAAGCCAATACCGAATAAGGCGGTATTTGTTATGAGGACAGATAAACCCCACGTAGGATGAAGCTTCATGGTGAGCTCAAGGACGGGATTACCGATGAGAGAAACAGCCATATTCGCAATCGGTGCCATAATCCAGGAGAAGTTAATCATTTCTGGTTTCGGCGTATCTTCTACACGCATGATTCTAAACGTAGTGTAAAAGGTGAAAAAGGTGACGCCAATAATAGCGATGATCCAGAGCGCGAAAATTAGAGAATATGTTAGAGACTCTCCCAGATACTTGCTCCAAATTAGGTTGATATTCGTCCCTAAAATCGTCGTCGCCACAGGCATAGTGACAAAGAAGTTCCCAATAAGCGGGTGGTTTAGGTCACGATGTGCATACTCAAAATACCGGATCCAGCGTATCACCCAGGGAATTAAAACGACGAAATAAAGGGTATCTGCAAGAACGGCGATTACTGCGCCTAAAAATCCCCCTAGTGGAAAAGAATTCTGCCACAGATAGAGTATATTCGCTAATCCTCCTGTACCCATAATTACTGCGAACCATGCGGGAACTAAATATTTAATGGGATGACGTTCTTGCACTATTAAAGAACTCCTTTCAATTAAGTTAGATAGCATCTATGTGAAATAAATTGATTATCTTCTCTAATTGTTTCTATTTGCTTTGAATGACATATCCAAAAGCAAGGATATTATTGAATGGTATTTCAAAAACTAAAACTTAGTATATCACATCAAACCAAGTTAATGAGCAAATCAAAGCTGACATTTTCGCATAACTAACGGACTCGCTTGTACTAAGTAAAAACGAGGTGGATTAAGCATGTGGTTTTCGAAATCGCCAGAAGACGTCCTTAAAGAGCTGAATGTGAACCCAACCCTGGGACTTACGACTGAGGAAGCAAAGGCCAGACTCGAAAAATACGGTGAAAATAAACTCAAGGGTAAACCCAAGAAAAGTTTAATCTCCTTATTTTTTGCGCAGCTTAAAGATATGCTCATCTACGTCCTTCTCGGTGCTGCTATCATTACACTCCTCATCGGAGAATATGTCGATGCCGCAATCATTCTTCTCGTCGTTGTACTTAACGCGGTTATCGGTGTTATCCAAGAGTACAAGGCCGAGAAAGCGATTGAGGCCCTTCAACAAATGACAACCCCAAGATCCCTCGTTCGACGTGATAGTGAAGTCAAGGAAACCCAATCCGAGGAAATCGTACCTGGAGATATTATTGTCCTTGATGCTGGGCGATTCATCCCAGCTGATCTAAGACTTATCGAAAGTGCTAATCTTCAGATCGAGGAATCTGCCTTGACCGGAGAATCTGTGCCCTCTGAAAAAAAAGCTAGTGTTTTACTTGAAGACCCGAAGACCCCCCTTGGAGATAAGACAAATATGGCCTTTATGTCTACGCTCTCTACGTATGGACGAGGCGAAGGGGTCGTCGTTGCGACTGCCATGGAAACAGAAATCGGTAAAATCGCAAAAATCCTTGATCAAGACATTGACGGAATGACTCCCCTTCAAAAGAGGCTAGAGGAACTTGGCAAGATATTAGGATTTATCGCAATCGGCATCTGTGTCGTAATGCTCGTCATCGCTTTCTTCCAAAAAAGAGATTTTTTTGAAATGTTCCTAACTGCTATTAGCTTGGCCGTGGCAGCCATTCCTGAAGGACTTCCTGCTATCGTTGCGATTGTCTTAGCGCTCGGTGTTACTAGAATGTCAAAAATCCATGCAATCGTTAAAAAGCTCCCTGCCGTTGAAACTCTGGGCTCAGTCAATATCATATGTTCAGATAAAACCGGAACCCTGACCCAAAACAAAATGACTGTCGTTAAGCACTACACTCTAAATAACCTTAAGGATATTCCCGTGGAAGGAACTGGCTTCGAAGCCGATAAAGACACTCAAGAGTTACTGAAGTCTTTTGTCTTATGCTCTGATGCAACCTATGAAAATGGTCATGGTACTGGAGACCCCACTGAAATCGCACTTGTCATTCTGGGGAATCGCTATAACCTTTCCAAAAGATCCTTAAACTCAGAATATAAGCGAGTCGGTGAAAAGCCCTTTGATTCAGATCGAAAACTCATGTCCACGCTTAATGAAGAAGAAGTTGGCTATCGCGTTCATACCAAAGGCGCAATCGACAACATCTTGAAAATTTCCAAAAATGCTTTACTTCAGGGAAAAGTCGTTCCTTTAACTGAAGAAATGAAAAATACGTATTTAAAGATTGCTGAAGAAATGTCTGATGAAGCCTTGAGAGTTCTGGGGGTAGCCTATAAAGATTCAGACCGCCTCCTCGATCCTGAGGAAATGGAAAATGACTTAACTGTTATTGGTCTAGTGGGTATGATCGACCCACCTCGTTTGGAGGTTAAGGATTCCATCAGAGATGCTAAAATAGCTGGCATCACGGCCGTCATGATTACGGGTGACCATAAGAATACTGCAGTGGCAATTGCCAAGCAATTAGGGATTGCTGACTCTATCAAACAAAGCCTTACCGGTGCAGAGATCGATGAATTTTCAGATGAAGAATTCGCTAAGAGAATCAATGACTATAGAGTATTTGCTCGCGTTTCACCTGAACATAAGGTTAAAATCGTCAAAGCCTATAAAGCCCAGGGCAATATCGTTTCCATGACAGGTGATGGAGTAAACGATGCTCCTTCCCTTAAGACGGCAGATATCGGAGTCGCCATGGGGATTACTGGCACTGACGTTTCTAAGGGCGCTAGTGATATGATTTTAACAGATGATAACTTTACAACGATTGTCCGTGCTATTGAAGAAGGAAGAAATATCTACAACAATATAAGGAAGTCTGTTATCTTCTTACTTTCCTGTAACCTCGGAGAGATTATCGCGATCTTTGTTTCAGTACTCTTCTTCTGGCCGGTACCACTACTCCCCACCCAGATTCTATGGATTAACTTAATCACGGATACTCTTCCGGCAATTGCACTTGGGGTTGACCCGGGTGATAAGGATGTCATGAAGCTGAAACCCAGAGACCCAAAAGAAAGCTTTTTTGCTCGAGGTGCTGGAACTAGAGCAATCATTGGTGGAACACTCATAGGTGTTCTAACCCTCGCCGCTTTCTACTTTGGACTGAGTGAACATGGCTATAGCTTAGGTTCAAAAAATATCCCGGAAGAGATATTAACCTATGCTCGCACGATGGCCTTCGTCGTTCTTGCTGCTTCACAGCTTTTCTACTCCTTAAGCATGAGACACCCTTCAAAGTCCATCCTCAAAGTTGGCTTGTTCTCGAATATGTATCTCATTGGAGCCATAGTCGTGGGTTTGATTCTCCAGCTTGGAGTGATATCCATTCCCTTTCTTGCGAAAGCTTTTAAGGTTCAAGTGCTTTCCGTAAGGGATTGGGTCTTAGTTTTTGGCTTTGCAGTGATTCCACTAATCCTCAAGGAGATTATGAAGCTATTTAAAATTAATAGGTAAATAAGACATTAAGTAAGTAAAATATAAGTTCCCAGGCATACCATAAACGTATAGTCTGGGAACTTATATTTGTTACTTAAGCTCTAAACTGTAATTAAAATTTACTTTGAAAGCCTCTCCTTTTTTCATGGCGATATGCCCTGAGGAGTATGGATTTCCTTCAACCGTTAGATAGACCTTTTCTACGCCGTAATATGCTCCGACTGTGTTGACAATACTTTGTAAGATCATACTTTCGTAACCTGCTCCGGCATTCATTTCACTCAGTAGCTCTTGAGTAAAATCGATGTAGACCATATTATCCTTATTTAAATAGAGACTCTTAATTTTAACATTGGGTCCAATCAGCTTGCTGGAATTGCCTTGATCCTGACTTTTGAACTCTTTTTCAAAAAGCTGCTTTGTTATATCATTTGTATTGAAGGTGAGCTTCTTATCTGTGAAATTAAGCTTCCCTTCATTGATATTCGGATAATAAAACTTTACGCTCTGAACTAAAGGGACGTTCTTCTCAAGTTTGCTTAAGATAGAGGAGACTTGCGTTCCATTGGCGATAAAAACAGTTTTAACTAGCCCAATATTAGGGGCGTAGTAGTCCATTACTTTATCACTTTTCCCCTCTGTAGTCACCTCAATAGCCTTGTAATTCCCCGAAGGAGTAGTTACTGCAACGTCTAGATTAGAGATTGTGCGCTTTCTATTGTCTGCTAAGGTCCACGTCGTTCCTTTTAGAAGTGGCTCTTTTAGGATAACTTCCCCATTGCTACTGAGGTTGGGACCTTGAGTAAAATCCTCACGATAGTAAGTTTCACCCTTTGACAAGAGCAAAGTTAACTGTCCATTATTATTTTCTAGAACCTTTACAGTCTCCGTTCCCCCATTGTTTGACCTAAGCTGTACACGGTTTCCCTTGATATAATCCACAGAAGTAGTATACGAGGCATACTCGTTTCCTTGACCCTGATACACATATCTGGTATTTTCCTGATAAGCAAAATAGTCCTTGATGCTCAGCCCTTCCTGAGACTTGGGTTGTTCCACAGGCGGGGTGCTCGAAGGATTCGGAGGAACAGTATCCTTATTCGCACAACTAGTTAAAAGGCTAAGCGAAAAAAGTAGGCCCAAAATTAATAGGAGTTTCTTCACTTTTCGTTTACCTCCCTTTGAATGTCTTAGGATGCCTAAGATGACTTTAGCTTTCTTTAATCATTCTTGCATACTTGTAACTTTATTATACCTATATACAAGTACATTGGATATCCCAAGGGGATTATCTGATTTTTTCAAAAATAAATTGTCGATTTCCTGTGCTTACGCTTATAATAGATTTAGCAGGCTATGTTTTGGAGGGACTATGATGGAAATTAGATTGCCATATGGTACATCGTACTTAGAAACAAATATCCCTGAAAATCAAATCGCTGGGATTTTAACCCTGGAAAGCTATACACCCGAAAAAGAGGGTACGACTTTGGTTCAAGATGCCTTAGCAAACCCTATTGCCAGCCCTGCTCTTCATGAGCTGACACATAACGCCCAAAAAATCGTCGTAGTAACAAGTGATCATACACGTCCTCTACCAAGCAAACAAACTCTACCTTACCTTTTGAAAGAAATCCGAAAAGGAAACCCTACCGCAGAAATCACTATTTTGGTCGCAACAGGTTTGCATCGTCCCCCTACTCAGGAGGAATTCATCTCTAAATTTGGAGCTGAGATTGTAGAGCACGAAAACTTCGTAGTACATAAGGCTGATGATTATTCCACCTTAGTACGACTTGAGGATTTGCCTTCTGGAGCACCCTTCTGGGTGAACAGACTTGCTGTCGAGGCTGATCTATTAATCGCTGAAGGCTTTATTGAACCCCATTTTTTCGCAGGATATTCCGGTGGAAGAAAAAGCATTCTGCCTGGGATTTCTGGACGGGAGACCATCTTAGTCAATCATTCTGCAGGGTTCATCGACCACCCCAATACTCAATCAGGAACAATTGAAGGAAATATCTTTCATCGGGATATGGAACATGCTGCTCGTCAAGCAAAGTTGCAATTTATTCTAAACGTGACTCTAGATGAACACAAAAACATCATTGGCGCCTTTGCGGGCCATCCGGAAGAAACCTTCGCCCAAGGAGTCCAATTCGTAGAGAAATTGACAAAGCTGACCTCAAAACGTGCTGAGATTGTCTTAACCAGTAATGGGGGATATCCCCTCGATCAAAACTTATATCAAGCGGTCAAAAGTATACGGACAGCCGAATATGTCACGAAAAAGGGTGGCGTAATTATTACAGCTGCCTCTTGTATCGACGGTATTGGGGGCGAAGTCTTTCACCGAATGTTAATTAATCCAGGTGGGCCTAAAAAAATTCTAGAGGAAATCCGCGCGACTGAAGCTACAGCCACCGACTTAGATCAATGGCAAGTCCAGATCCTAGTACGAATTCTTCTCGATTATAAGGTCATTATTGTAACCGAAGGTGTCGAGCCCGAAGTTCTGAAGTCAATGGGACTGGATAGTGCTCAAACCTTAGATGAAGCTTTGCAAAAGGCCTATGCCTACACTACGCCAGAAGCAAAGGTCCTCGTTATTCCTAATGGTGCAGGGATTTTTATCGAGAGCCTAGATTGATAAACAACGTATCCTAACACATTTAAAACATTGTCTCGTTGATTAAAAAGGAGGATCTCCAGTTCAAAAATTTAACTGGGATCCTCCTTTTCCATTCTCTTAAAAAAATCGCCTAGCGTCATATCGAGGGTCATACGGTTGTGGGATACCTAAACGGCGTTCTTGAAGCTGAAGCCAATGCGGTTCAAACTGCTCTTCGTAGAGTTCCCACCACAGGGGTTCCCTTCCAGGCATAATCCCTAATTGTCTTTCCATTTTCTTAAGCCAGCGAGGCTCAAATTGCTCCTCATAACGTTCCCACCAGGCAGGTTCATACCCGCCCCGATAATTAAGGGGATAATACCGCACATAGGGGGGATAAGGAGTATAAATTGGAACCATAGGAACCTGTTGATGCATATCTTAAAAATCTCCTTCCTTGAGCAAAGCCAATTTGTTTCCTATGGCATTATATTCCAGTTCTCCTCATGCGAAAGTTGACTCTAAAAAAATGCCATTGCAGTTGCAATGGCATTTACAAACCTTATGCTCGTTTAGAGATTCTGCTCTACTACAACCCTAATAATAAATTTATAGAGAAAGCAGCTTAATAATCTGCCTCTTATATCCGATAAACGCATCGGACACTAGAAACTCATCTCCCCGGGGTCGAGGTGCATCGATGACAATCTCATGTGCGATAATCCCTGGCGGCCCAGTCATGATATAAATCCTATCCGAAAGTAGAATGGCCTCATCAATATCATGCGTAATAAACAGGGTGGACATATCGATGTGTTCCATCAGCGCAAGGTACCACCGATGCATCGCACTTTTCGTGATGGCATCCAGAGCGGAAAACGGTTCATCAAAAAGCACAACATCTTGAGAAAACAAATAAGTTCTTAAGAGCGCGGCGCGTTGGCGCATTCCCCCCGAAAGCTGTATCGGATACTTCTTGTGCGTACCCTCCAAGCCAAAATCCGCAAAGTGACTCAGCGCCTGCTCTCTCGCCTGACGCTTAGGCACCCCGCGAATGAAAAGCGGCAATGCAACATTATCCAACACAGTCATATGCGGCTGCATGAGATCTTTTTGCTGCATATAGCTTACTTTACCTGCCTGACCTGTAATGTCTTCACCATTAAGTAACACACTTCCGGTATCAGGAGGTAACACACCTGCAATCACGTTGAACAGCGTGCTTTTACCGATTCCGCTAACGCCAAGTAAGCTTACCAACTCGTTTTCGCCAAGGCTGATATTGATATCCTTAATGATTAGTTCGCCCGCAAAACTCTTGGAGATATTATGCGTCTCGAGTTTTATTATTCCCATCTCTAAAGTTCTTCCTTATTTCGGCAGGTAAGCGTTTGTAAAGCCCTTCCCCGCCTCGATTTTCTTAGGCACAAGCTGGTTATCATACATCCAGGTATAGAAACCATCCCAACGCTTTGGATCAATATATCCCCACTGTTTGACTTCAGCCTTATATTGATCAGCTAAGTATTTTTGGCTGGCTGTCGCAAGAGCTTGGTCAACTTCAGGTGCATTCTTCACGAGAATTTTAGCAGCCTCATCAGGCTTTTCAATAGCATATTCATACCCTTTAGCGACTGCAGCTAAGAATTTCTTGGCTGTATCCCCGTTTTGCTCTAGATATTTTGGACTAGCTGCAATAACCGGAGTATAGAAATCCAACACAGGATCAATATCTTTAAACGCAAAGTAGTTGGTATTTAACCCTTTTACCTTAGTTGCTACTCCGTCCCAACCATAGTATACCCATACTGCATCTACATTGCTTTGCAGAGCCGAAACCACATCAGTTACCGTACTGGGAATCATCTTTACCTTGTCATAATTTCCGCCGTCCTTGGTAATAACCTGCTTTAATATCGCTTTTTCGACTGGAGTATCCCACGTCGCATAGACTTTATTTTCCATCCCCTTGGGGCTAGTGATGTTATCTTCCTTTAAAGAAATAATCCCTGAGGTGTTATGTTGTAAGATAGTACCCACTGCTACGACATCCAAGGGACTATCTGAGGTAATCGCAGCCGCGATTTCCTCTTGGAAGCTCACACCAAACTCTGCCTTCCCTGCAGCAACCAGTGACAAAGCCCCTCCCTCGGGCGGCTGAATAATATTAACATCCAGTCCAGCGTCTTTAAAATATCCCAGTTCCTTTGCTACATATACCCCGGTATGGTTGGTATTCGGAGTCCAATCCAGTACAAAGGTAATTTTTTTGGTTTCCTTTTCTTTTGGGGTGGTTGATTCAGTGGTATTGGTCTGCCCACAGCCAGCTAACCCCAGCAACAACACGGCAGAAGTCATTAGTGCAACAATTTTCTTCATTTAATTCTTCTCCTCTTTTAAACTTTCTAGATGTGCCCAAGGCATTGCCCTTCGCTCCAAAAGTTCTACGCATTTCATAAGCAGTAGGCTAAGAATAATAATTAGAAAAATGACAGCGAACATTTTATCAAAAGCATAGGATTTCCGCACGCGTGTCATATATACCCCAAGACCACTATTCCCGCCAAGCCATTCTGCGATGACCGCGCCTACGATGGCATAGGATACCGATATTCTGAGGCCAGAAAAAAAGCCAGGCAATGCATTAGGCAATTTAATATAACGATATATTTGCCATTTTCTTGCCCCCATGGCGCGCATCAGATTCATCGCATCAGCATCGGAGGATTTGAAGCCACCCAGAAGTGCGATAGTCATCGGGAAAAAGCAGGACAATACCACCAGTGTAATTTTGGGGGCCATATCATACCCCAACCACAACACCAGCAAGGGCGCAATGGCAACGGTGGGTATAGTCTGAGTAATGACCAAAATGGGATGCAACGCTTTATACAAAACTTCAAACCTGTCCATCAATAGGGCAATGACAAACGCCAATACAATACTTATTCCCAAGCCCACAAACGCTTCAGTCAGCGATATCCGAGCATGCTGCATCAACTCAGAAAACGAGTTAAAAAACGCACGAATTACACCTGAGGGCGAGGGTAGCATAAATGCAGGAATGAGTCCGATTTCTGTGACTAGGTGCCAAATTAATAACAGAAAGAGCAAAAGCGCTGTCGGATAAAGCTTATTGGTGATGCTTTGTAACCTTTTCATCAATCGTCCAAATCCCGCCTTCTGGCTTATAGCTAATTTTTACGTAGGACATCACACTTGGCGCACCTTCCTCGATGCAGATGAGTTGGCAGCGCTTAATGATATCCATGAGCTGATTAAAGTCTCCTTCGATGGTCGTTTCAAAAGGGCCAACGAACACATTCAAGCCGGTTGATTTTAAGTACTCAATGACTTTGTCCACCACACGTATGACTTCTCTACCTTCTACCGCAGGCAATACTTGGATGGCAATGCTAGAATTAATCATTTCCACTACTCCCTTAAATTAATTTATTAAAATAAAAAAACCTTCTGACTTGCAGAAGGTTTTCATTCACATGATACATGGCATAGGACCACATGCGTTTTCATTCCCTCCGCTAGCATTACCTAGTTCAGGTCAATGGGTCGGAAATCATATTTCCCTCTCAGCCGATTTGCTCAGCTCCCCTTAACTTATTCTTTTACGCTATCATAGCATCTAGTTACGACCTATGTCAACTGACAGTAGGGTCAATAAACTTGATTCAACACGTTCAACACGTTCAAAGAACCATTAATGTAACAAAAATCGTCAATGGAATTAGATACCTTCACTTAATAATACTTTGATTTTCTCCGTGCAGCGTCTACCACTACAAGAGCCTCCGCCAGCACCTGTAGCCTTCTGAACCTCAGAAACGGTTTTTGCTCCATCTCTTATCGCCTTTTTTATGGTGGCTCTTGATATTCCTTTACAGATACATACTTTAGTGAGTCTATCGAGTATTTCAGAATCTAAATCTTGCTCCATACTATCCTCTTCAATCTTTTGAATTTGATCTTTCAATTCACCCCTATTATACCCATGATAAGTGCAAATAGTAAGCCGACTAGATCCGGCTTAAAGTTTCTTTCTATTAAGAACTTTCCTAATAAATCGTAAAGTTCATTTTATCAATATATCGTTGTATAATAAAAAATAAAAATTAATATAAAGAGGTGTTTAAAGATGCCCTCCGAGATTGAAGATAAACAAAAAATGATTGAAACCTGTAAAGACATCCTGGAATCTTGCGAAAAACCATTTGTCTGGGAAGAAGAAGGTCCCTATGAGAAAGGTAACTATAAAAAGCCTTTTAATCTTTTTTTCCCGCATCCACAGATCGATAATGAGTTAAGCAATCTGTTAGAAACGTTTTCAGGTTCTAACCAACTATACGATCAGATTAAAGCTACTTGTACTCTTGATGAGGAATGGTTTGAGTCTGGAACTTACGGCTTAGATAGGGATTTTACTTGTTACTTTAGTCGATTTACCCTAAAGCCGGAATATGTGGACCAAGTCAAAACCTATTTTAATCATCGGCTTAACGAATTGCAGAAAAGCAAAAGCGAATAGGGTTATAACGTATATTTAATATCCTATTAACATTTAGAAGGATACCCTCATGTCATATTTTTGTGACTTGAGGGTATCCTTTTTCAATCCCGTTTAGTTTTTATTCAGTACCTTTTCAACCATAATCCCTGTCTTATGATCATTCAAACTCACTGTTTCCAATGTGTTATCGGCTACACGGGTAATATGGTCAGCTAAGGTCTCTTTCTTAATATATTCTTCGTGAACTTGAAGCGCATAGGCCACCTCATCGTCTGAAAAATAGACAATGTTAATGCGGTTGATTACTTCGAAGTTACTGTTTTTCCGTAGTTGCTGAACCTTGGAAACGAACTCTCGGGCCAACCCTTCATCTGTTAATTCCTGAGTCAGGGTGGTATCGATGATTACGAAGAGGTTATCCTCCATAGCTACAGTAAACCCTTCTTTAGCAGAAATAGTGACACTCACATAATCTTTAACTAGCTCAAAGTGCTCTCCCTCAAAGTCGACGCCGATGGTCTCCCCTTCTTCCAGAGTTGGAGCTACTTCTGCCGCATTCAAGCTTTCTAAGGCCTTACTAAAGAGTTTAATCTTGGCACCTAAGGCTGGACCTGCCACCTTGAAATTAGGCTTGAGGCTAAAGTTCATATAATCATCGAGATTCTTAGCGAAGATGACCTCTTTAACATTGAGTTCCTCTTGAATTAGGGGTACAAGGTCAGAAATAAGCGCCTCGTATTTCCCGTCCACATACATCTTTTGAATAGGCTGGCGAACCTTAATTTTCACCTGCTCCCTCGCTGAGCGGCCGTGGCCGACAAGATCCCGGACGAGATCCATTCTTTCTTCAACGGTCTCGGAAATACATTCCGAATTGACCACTGGATAATCAGCGAGATGGACGGAAGCTTTACCGGTTAGATTACGGTATATTTCCTCCGACAAATAGGGTGCGAAGGGTGCCACGAGCTTGGCTAAACCTAGTAGTACCTCGTAAGTGGTGTTATAAACGGATTTTTTGTCCTCGGTGAGTTCAGAACCCCAGAAGCGACGGCGTGAACGACGGATATACCAGTTCGAGAGGTCTTCACTGACAAAGTCCTGAATCTTTCTTACTGCTTTCGTCAGGTCGAAGACCTTCAGGTCTTTTTCCACATTAGAAAGGAGGTTATTGAATTTAGAAAGGACCCATCGATCAAGCTCAGGGCGATCGTTATAATCAACAAAGAATTCTCGGGGATCGACGCCATCCGTGTTGGCATACAGAGTGAAGAAGGCATAGACGTTACGAAGGGTTACGAAAAATTTACTTTGGACTTCTTTTAATCCCTCGATATCAAAACGTTTCGGAGTCCAAGCCGGAGAGACAAAGAGCAAATACCATCTTAGTGCATCCGCGCCGAATTGGTCAAAAAGCTGAAAGGGATCGACGGTATTTCCTTTGGATTTGGACATTTTCTGTCCCTCTTTGTCCAGTACGAGGTCATTGACGAGTACTCGTTTATACGGGGAAGTACCCTTGATAAAGGTTGAAATAGCCATCAAGGAGTAGAACCAACCCCGGGTCTGATCAATTCCTTCGCAGATAAAGTCTGCCGGGAAGAGCTCATCGAAATTCTCCTTATTTTCAAAAGGATAGTGGTGCTGGGCATAAGGCATCGCGCCGCTGTCAAACCAACAGTCAATAACCTCACTCACCCGAGTCATTACTCCACCGCATTTTTCACATTTAAGATGCACATCGTCAACATAGGGACGGTGAAGCTCAATGCTCTCATCAATCGATTCGATGGCTTGATCGACCAGTTCCTTACGCGATCCAACGGAAGTCGTGTGCCCACATCCACAGCGCCAGATATTAAGCGGGGTCCCCCAGAAGCGATTTCGAGAGATAGCCCAGTCATTCACATTTTCAAGCCAGTTTCCAAAACGTTTTTCCCCGACGAATTCAGGATACCACTCAACTTTACTGTTATTCTCTACAAGCTGGTCCTTAAGCTTGGTCATCTCAATATACCAGCTTGGCTTCGCATAGTAGAGAAGCGGGGTTTGGCAGCGCCAGCAATGCGGATAATTATGCTCCATTTTCTCTTTCTTAAAGAGTTTTCCTTCGGCAGCTAGCCATTTAATAATATCCAAGTCGGCGTCCATTACAAAGGTTCCGGCCCAAGGGGTGTCCGTAAATTGACCTGTTTCACTTACAGGTTGAAAGACGGGGAGGTTATAGCGTCTACCTGTGTTATAGTCATCCTCACCAAAAGCAGGCGCAGTATGAACTATACCAGTACCGTCTTCTGTGGTAACATAATCCGCCGTGGTCACAAAGAAGGCCTTTTTATTTGTACTAAGAAAAGGCATAAGTTGCTCGTATTCCATATACTCCAGATCTGAGCCTTTGCACTCAGCAAGGACTTCATACTCTTCACCCAAAACGCGAGGAGCCAGCGTTTTGGACAGGTAATAGACCTCTTCTCCAACTTTTGCTTTGATATAGGTTTCCTGGGGATTTACAGTCAAGGCCACATTCGAGGGGAGCGTCCAAGGTGTTGTCGTCCATGCCAGGAAATATTCCTTTATAGCATTCTTCTTCTTGAACTTGGCAATTACCGTGTTTGTCTTAATCTCTTTGTACCCTTGAGCCACTTCGTGTGAAGCAAGTCCAGTACCACAACGGGAACAATAAGGTAAAATTTTGTGTCCTTCATACATATACCCTTCTTTAAAGAAGCGGTCCAGAATCCACCAAACACTCTCAATATAGTTGTTGTCCAAGGTGATATACGGGTTTTCCAAATCGATGGAGTAACCCATGCGACGGGTCATGTCCTTCCAGAGTTTTTCATAGGAAAAAACGGACTCTCGACATTTCTCATTAAATTGAGCAATGCCGTAGTCTTCGATTTGTTGTTTATTGGAAAACTTAAGTTGTTTCTCTACTTCAATTTCTACGGGCAATCCGTGGGTATCCCATCCGGCTTTCCGTTTAACCTGAAAACCCTTCATATTATAATACCGGCAAACCGAATCCTTTAAAGTTCTAGCCATAACATGATGAATCCCCGGTTTACCATTAGCCGTCGGGGGGCCTTCATAGAAGATAAAAGGCTTCGAGCCTTCCCTGTTTTCAATCGTTTTCTGCAGAATATCGATCTCGTCCCAATACTTTGAAATTCCATTTTCTCGTTCTGCCACAGGCAGATCCGATAGGGGCTTGAATTGGTCAGTCATTTTATTTTCCTCCTTAATCTACCTCATGTAAGAAACAAACGTCCCTAAGTTCAAAAGAACTTAGGGACGAATTATCCGCGGTACCACCCTAGTTATAGAATAGAACATTGAATCCCCAATGGTCATTTCTATCACTCAAACCTTATAACCCTTAACGCAGGTCTACGGAACATCTTACATTCATCTGTGATGATCTGGGATGTTCAACTCCGAGGTGATCTTCAAGATCAGGGTTTTATCGTAATCTCTCAGCATCTTGATTACTTCTCTTTAGATAAAACGGCCTTCCTTACTGTCCTCTTCATTGTCATTAATCGATTATATTAAACTAAAGTTTATCAATTTCTAGGATGAATGTCAATCTAATAAAACGAAAGTTGACATTGATTAATAGGAACTTTCCCTTACTTACAACTAATTTTTCTTAAGAACTTATCATGTATATTACTCATGAATACTAATGACATTGTTGCCCCCAAAAGCGCCATAAACATATCCCATTGTGTATCCCAAACATCGCCTTGAGTCCCCAAAAATGCTTCAGCTGCACTACCCGTCGCCTCTGCTACTCCCCATTCGATGAGTTCATACACTGAACTAATAGCCAGGCAAATACAAATAATAATGAAAGCTAACAATTTACCCCGTTTTAAGGGTGACTTTCGTAATAATATTTCCCTAACAATAATGGCAGGTATAAAACCTTGAGCAAAATGCCCTAACCGATCGTAATAGTTCCTTGCAAGATGAAATGCATCTCTTATCCAATTAAAAATCGGCATTTCCGCATAGGTGTAATGTCCACCTACAATTAAAATTATCGCGTGTACTAAAATCAGGAAATAAACTAGATTTGTCAGCCTAAATCGATTATACGTTAAGATAATTACCAGAAGCCCGATGAGCGCAGGAAGAACTTCGAGAAACCAAGTAAATAAATCCTTTGGATTGATAACTGACCAAATCATAAAGCCAGAGAATATTAGTAAGAACCCGAGATGTAAGGGTTCTATCCGCCTCGAAATTAGCCTACTTTTCATTCTAATCCTCCCATAGCCCGATTGACCCATAGCCATCCACTAGCAAGAATTCCAGCATAGCCTATTGCCTCTATTAGAAAGTTAAATGACCCTCGTTTCTAATTATCCAAGTTCAAATACATTATCTTCGCCAAATCTACGAAGCCGTTTTTTGAATAGAACTCTATTGCATTCACATTAAAGGCATACGTTTTTAATTCAATTTTATTGATTTTTTTGCTCTTCGCCCATTGAATTACTTCGTTTAAGAGTAGCGAGCCCACATTCTGATGTTGATAATCTTTCTTTACTGCAATACTGTCTACTTGAACCCATTTTCTCTTCTTTATTACAGGGAAGACTGCTGAATTTGCGATAAAGCACTCGGCTAGACCAATAATTTTGGAGCCCTCTTCGGCAACAAAAAGCATCTTATCGTTACTACTAATTAAATCATCGATATACTCAATCGCCCTATAATCCTTCTCTGGTTGTTTGAAAAGATCAGGATGATTCAACCTATGGAATTCGTCAAGTTCTGCGTAAAGCTCAAGTAGTCCCTCGTAGTCATCTATTATAGCATCTCTAATAATCATCACTAAATCTCCTCATCTTATTAGTCCTTCAACAAAAGTCCACATGATGGACACTCTTTTTCCTGTTCAGATACCCCTGCTCCACAAGCCGGGCAGGTGTCTCCTGCCAGATCAGTCCCACCATTAGAAGATACTGAAGAATCCAAGTAAGGCCTTAGGATTTCTCCTACTCTAATTCCGTCTACCTCTAATACTTCAAGTTCATCAGTTTGAATCCAACTAATCACGCCATGCTCATCGCATACGGCTGCACACATCAATTCCCCCTCCTCTTCATGGGGAAACAGTGTACCCCCTAAAAAACTCGGTCTAGAATCTTTGAAAAATGAATATCCAGTACCAACGAGTATGTAATGCTTGTCAGTATTCTTGTGTACGACAACAATGGCTCCCAAAGCTCTCTCCTCCTCTCTTATATTAAAACCCTTACCGAACTAAAATATAGTGTTTAAAATCTGAACTACTTGAAGATGTCTCAGAAGTCATAGTCATTCCGAATACAGATACCGAAAGTCCTTGGATTGGGTACTGTTGTTCGGTAACGGATTTAACTCCTTGCCTAGTTAATAATAGTGAATTATCTTTGACGCTCGAATCGAAGGTATTGGTATTCCCTTGAACTTGAATACTGTACCAAGGATATTCTTTCTTGGGTAAAATTTCTTCTAGATTTACATTAACTAATAGGTCAAAGAATTCATTAGCTGGAATTAAATTATAATTATAATTCGCTTGCCCTTGGTCAATTTTTGACCGATGAATTATATAGGCCTTCTTGGTTCCAAATAATTCAATACTGGAAAGCACAAGTCCTTGTTCATTGTATCCGACCAGCTGGTATCGTAACGATTTTATTTCTCCATCCCTTTCAAAGTCTGCCTGGAAATTTTGAACCTGGGCGTTGTCTAAATTCAAGTTATCCCTGATATTTATCCATTCCTGATTTAATGTACGATCAAAAAGATTTGTGGACTCAGTCCTGATTTCTATAGGCCGTGTGAAAAGATAATCATCATACTTTGGAACGGCTATACTAACTATAAATATAATTAGCCCTATTACAGCAGCATTTCTCTTGTTTTGAGCATTAATTTTTGGATAAAAAGCAATAACATAGATTAAAAACCCTAGTGGGATCGCAATTCTATTAAAACTAAAATTTAATGAACCAAGAAAATAATAGCCAATAAGCTTAAATATCAAATATTTCTCAGTCTTATCGCTTTTTCTATGAATAATAATCAATGCTATGATTACTCCAAATGTTGAGATTGTTTGCGCATAAACGCTCAAATAACCACACTCCCCACTGTTTTCATCACACGTTTCCCATAGTAAACCGACCGAAGCTATCTGTTAAACCATGTGAAGTACAACTTCCCAAGAAACATGCGGATTTTTGAACGAGGAACTGGCCTCTTAGATTGATACTTATAATTTAAAGCCAGAGTAATCTCCTCCCTAATTATTAATCTATGTAATATCTCATAATCGGTTTCGATTGTGATCTTCTTTCTGCGACGACAAAGCCAGCTTTCTCAAAAACGGTGGGTATACCCGTCCAAGCAAATGCATCAGGAATGCGATCAGCATAGGGTACAACCGGATAGCCCTCAATTACCTTAACATGATTCGCTTTGCAATAATTAATGGCTCCCTTCACTAATTCCAAAGAAATACCTTTCCTTCGATAAGACTTGGCTATAAAAAAGCACGTTATTGCCCAAACCGGTTCATTATCTATTCTTTTCCAGACTTTTGAATTCTCAAGCCTTAAATAGGCTTCTCTTGGTGCTACTGCACACCACCCGATTGGCCTGCCATCTATATAAGCCAAAACTCCTAACTTTGCATTTTGTTCAACTAGCGATCTCATGGCGTGCTTATTTACATTCCCTTTTTGCTGTTCAAAAACAGACCTCTTTAATCGCCATGACATGCACCAACATCCGCCACACCCCCCTCTATCCCCAAACAAAGCTTCGAAATCATTCCACTTGGTAACATCTAATGCATGAATTTCCAAATTCAACTCTCGATTAGCGTAAATCATCAATTCTATCTCCTATACTTTCCCCGTCTAGATGGCAAACTCAGCCCCTATCCTAATATAGTTTTCCATCTCTTAGATAAATTCCTTCAGATAATTCTTTAGGCTCAATTAAATATGAATCCGTTCTGTTCTCCATTGATATACTCTATTTTCCTAAAACAATAAAAAATCGAAATCTAAACCCCTTTCCACTTTATCACTCAAACACAGTAGAACCCAAAACTTTCCTGTTTATTTCTCTTTGAACTGAACATACTAGAATCAGTAAAGGAAATCAAAAAAAGGCCTCAGAGAATTCCAGCTTCGAAGGTTGAAGATTAAAAATTCTTAAAGGGGGTTTCCTATTATGCCAAACAACAACCAACCTGCTAGCCAAGGTGCTGGCCAAGCTCTCGACCAATTCAAGTATGAGATTGCCAACGAATTAGGCGTACAACTCGGTGGCGACCGCACGAGTCGTGAAAACGGTTCCGTCGGCGGAATGATGACCAAACGGATGATTCAATTCGCAGAGCAAAACCTAAAAGGTGGTTCCAGAATCTAACGAATCCTCTCCTTAAATACGCAAGGCACTGGTTTTATAGCCAGTGCCTTGTCTTTATTATTTGTTACAAAGACTATTTTCTCCCTTGGAAAGCCTTCAATTCCTCATTCAATTGGGCAGCCTTTTTGCTATCAATTATCCAGGTAATTAAATGTACCAGCAAAAATACAACCAAAACAACATTTCACATTTCTCCTTGAAATACGGCATCCATATCCCTACAAAGATATTGAATGGCTGTGCGCCCTGTCGAAGCGGCAACCGGCAGACCCCCTGGTGGGTACAAACGTTGCCCTGCAAAGTAAAGACTTGCAATGTTTTCGGAAGTGCTTGGGTAGGTGGTAACCTTATCGCCTTTTCCGATAACTGTCATCCATGAACCTTTATAAGTTCCACAATAGCGTTCATATGTAAGCGGCGTTGCTACGTCCCAAACAACAACTTTCTCTTTGATTTGCGGCAATTTAATGGATAATCTATCTATAATTGCCTCTGCAAGCAGCCTTTTTTCGTGTTCATAGGTACCCTTCGGTTTAGTGTTCTTCCAGTAATCGTAGGTATCTCCCAGCAAAGCCATAGTGACAGATGTGCACCCTTGTGGTGCATAGCCCTTGAAGGTTGCATAATTATTTATACTCAAGGAATTCACTTCATTGCCTGCATATGAAAAAGGTGTATCGAATAAAAACAGCATGTTCTCTGGCAAATTTGATAAATCCGCTTCAATGCCCAGACAGATAAAGGTATCCATGGCCAATTTAGTACTCGTGCGCATCTTCTCCATCCATGGTTCATGTAGCGGTTGGTCAAATAAATTGTTAATAGCGCTTAAGGTGTCAGCCGTTACCACCACTGCGTCAGCCAGTATTTCCTCATCATTTACTGCAACTCCAACGGCTCTTCCGTCTTGTACCAATACCTTTTGTACACGTTTTCCATATTCAATTTTACCGCCCAAATTTTCAAAGCGTTTTGCCATACGAAGAGCCATCCCTAATGAGCCGCCCTCAGGATAACCGCCGTCACCTGACGCAAGGCACGCGAGAGTAAACATTAACGCCGATGCATTATAATCACTACCAACAACTACTTTTAATATTTCACGAATAGCAGGATGTTTAAAACGTTCAACATATTCCGAAGTTAACATCTTCGAAAGCGAAGACATACGAGGGAAAACGGGAATCATCTTAAACAGCATCGACAAAGACATAGTATGCTTTTCTTTAACCTTCACGCCTTTGATATCCATGATTGGCATCGACATTTTGGTGAACCTCTTTATATCCTTACAAAGAGCTTGAATTACCTCTTTGTCCTCGGGCGATATTGAAAGGAAATGCTTTTCGAGCCTATTTACGTCACGATATAAGCAAACATCTTGCCCCTTATAGTTATACGTATAGAAAGGATCACGGTTGTATACAGGAACCTCATCAGCCAATGCGCCTAAATTACACCATTCTTTATAGAGGGGCTGGCCCTTTCCAGAACCGGTTAACCAGTGCATACCTCCTTCAAAAAAATACCCGCCACGCTTCCAGCTTGTGCTGTTTCCTCCTGGAATTGTATGCATCTCTAAAATAGTCACGTCAAAGCCGCTTTGCTTTGCATAAATTCCTGCAGACAATCCTGCAATTCCTCCGCCAACAATAATTACTTTTTTCATTAGGTTTTCCTCCTTTTACCACCGCTTATTTATTCCAACGATTAAAAATCGCAATACTCCGTGGTGTGAAGTGTACTATTCCGTTATATTCGTCTGTTCCTTTTTATAACCCTTTAATTTTTGCTCGAACTTCCCTGATTTGAACGGCCTTCCCCCATGCAGAAAGAAGTACTCTAAACTTCGAGACTTATCTTATTTTTATTTTCTTTAAAGTATAAAACCTTAGTAATTCTTTCAAACTAATCCATGAACAGGAGGTATAAATACATGAATGCAATTTGGCTCGTCATTGTTGCTGCCCTCGTCTTAACACTGGGTTATCGTCTCTATGGTTCGTTCATTGCCGCAAAAATCTTAGCCTTAGATGACAGCCGTAAAACTCCGGCAGTGGTTCACGATGATGATCGTGATTATGTCCCTACTAATAAATGGATTTTATTTGGGCACCATTTCGCAGCGATTGCGGGAGCTGGACCCTTAATTGGACCCACTCTTGCCGCTCAATATGGCTACTTGCCTGGAGTCCTTTGGATCCTTATTGGGTCAGTTCTTGCTGGCGCTGTTCATGACATGGTTATCCTTTTTGCCTCAGTACGTCATGATGGCTTGTCTATTTCTGAGATTGCCAGAGAGGAGCTCGGTCCTGTCACTGGCTTAGTCTCATCAATTGCTGTGCTGTTCATTTTAATCATCACTATGGCTGGATTAGCCTTAGCTGTAGTCAATGCCCTCTATAACAGTCCCTGGGGAACGTTTACAGTTGGAGTTACCATCCCCATCGCCCTCTTTATAGGAATCTATCTCAGATGGCTACGTATTGGTAGAATCGGAGAGGCGACTGTCATTGGTGTAGCTTTAATCTTTCTCGGGGTCGTTCTCGGCCCTATGGTTGAACAGTCCTTCTTTGCACCCTATTTTTCGTATTCACATCAACAGCTATCGATCATTCTCGCAGTCTATGGCTTTGCAGCTGCAGCTCTTCCAGTCTGGCTCCTCCTTGCCCCACGCGACTACCTCAGCACCTATTTAAAAATAGGCGTTATTGGCGCTTTAGCTCTGGGAATTATCTTTATCCAGCCCCACCTTCGAATGCCTGCCATTACTTCGTTTGTCAATGGTGGTGGTCCTATTATTCCTGGCAAAGTGTGGCCCTTTATGTTTATAACTATTGCCTGTGGCGCTCTTTCAGGCTTCCACGCGATTATTGGAACAGGGACCACTCCGAAAATGATAGCCCGTGAACGAGATATCCTCCCGATTGGCTTCGGAGCCATGGTCGTGGAAGGATTTGTCGCCCTGATGGCTCTGATCGCTGCGACCAGTTTACATCCTGCGGATTACTTTGCCATCAATACCGCTCCAGCGGTTTTTCAGAAATTAGGCATGACCATTCAGGAACTTCCCCAACTTTCAGCGCTTGTGGGTGAAGATGTAACCGGCCGAGCTGGGGGAGCCGTCTCTCTAGGAGTAGGAATGGCTGATATCTTCAGAAAAGTTCCGTTCCTAGCCTCCATTTCAAGTTACCTCTACCATTTCATTATCATGTTTGAGGCCCTATTCATTCTCACAACCATTGATGCCGGAACACGGGTTGGACGCTATTTATTACAAGAATTAGGCGGGAAAATTTACAAACCCTTAGGTAAAGTAAACTGGCTACCGGGAATGATCCTGTCCAGTGCGATAATTTCCCTCATTTGGGGTTATCTCGTCTATAATGGAGACATCTCAACCATCTGGCCCTTATTCGGTGTGGCAAATCAGTTACTTGCCGCGATGGGCTTGGCAATTGGTACGACTCTGATTTTTAGAATGAAAAAACCTCAATATGCTTGGACGACGATTCTGCCCTTCATCTTTGTCGCTGTAACAACGATTGCTGCAGGATACCAAAACATTGTTATCTACTATCTTCCCGTTGGCAAAAACCTTTTAGCCTTTCTAACCGCGGTCATGATGATCTTAGTTACGATTATTCTCGCCGCATCAATTCGAAAATGGTTTGAGCTTCTACGCGGAACTCCAACTCCAAAACTGGATCCTCAGAATTAAGCTATTCATGCTCGGGACCAGTACCATTTCCATCATTATTTGGTATATCACTACAATTCCTCTCCTTAAATAGACGAGGCACTGGTTTTTATAGCCAGTGCCTCGTCTATTTAAATCCTTTCACATTCGCTTAACTTTTAGTATAAGCTGAGGTTACTTGTAGATTGAGTGGAGTAATTGACTTCAAGCGAAGCGACAAGAAAAGAGCAAGAAGCAAGAAGCAAAAGATCATACTCACAACGCCACCCCAGCCAAAGGCACTCCAGAAGACTCCCCCGACGGTCCCACCAATACTTGAACCAGAATAGAAGAAAAAGAGATAGAGGGAAGAGGCCTGTGCTTTATCATGTGTTGCTCTGCGCCCTACACAGCTACTTGCGATGGAGTGAGTTCCAAAGAAACCAAAAGTAAAGATTGCGATACCCAAAATTTTAATAATCAAATTTACACTAAGAGTTGTAGCTGCGCCAAACGCCATAATGAGTAACGCAATCCAAAGGACCTTTCGTCGACCATACTGATCGGCTAGACGCCCCATCCAGGTGGAGCTAATGCTACCCACTGCATAAATTACAAAAATACTTCCCACTACGGTTTGACTAAGTGAATAGGGAGGAGCGACCAACTGATAGCCGATGTAGTTAAAGAGCGAGACAAAACTACCGACTACTGCAAAGCCAATGCCATAAAGGCAAAGTAGGCCTGGGTCTTTGAGGTGGTTTCCCATTGACTTCAGCAAAGTTTTTACTTCAAAAGCGCGAGGTTGAAAGTGTTTTGATGGTGGGAGAAGCTTCCAGAAGGCAATGCTTGCGAGGACGCTAATTACTGCAATTGTTCCAAGGGCAATCCGCCAACTGAAAAAGTCTGTAAGAGTTCCGATGATAATCCGTCCACTCATTCCTCCGATTGAGTTCCCACTGATATAGAGCCCCATCGCAACCCCTAAACTCGTCGGTTCGATTTCTTCGCTTAAATATGCCATCGCTACGGCAGGCAAGCCAGAGAGGACTATCCCCTCAAGAACCCTTAATACGAGAAGAACTTGAAAATTCGCTGCAAAGGCCGTTATAAGAGCGATTACCGAAGCCATGGCAAGGGATAAGATCATTATCGGCTTACGCCCTTTGACTTCTGATAAGGAACCTACAAATAGCATGCTTATCGCAAGCGCAATTGTGGTCATCGAAAGAGATAGGCTCGCCACAGCAGGCAAAATATGAAACTCTTTTGAAAACACAGGTAACAATGGCTGAGTACTGTACATAATAGCAAACGTATTAAACGCCCCGAAAAAAAGGGCAAGCGTTGTATTTCGAAATCTCATCGTTCCCTTTTGAATATAACTCATTGGATTATCACCTCATTCATAATTACAGTTTTATACTACACTTGACAAGGTGAATCGTCTAATTTATAATTTGCATCATTTCAATGCATCAGTGTAATAAATCAAAGAGCTAAGCTAGAAATTATAAAAAGGGAAAGGAGGCAATTATTATGGAATTAAACCAACTACAATATTTTCAAACAGTTGCTCAACTTCAACACTTTACTCATGCAGCTAAAGCACTTTCAATCTCCCAACCTGCTCTTAGTCGCTCTATTGCAAGGCTAGAAGAGGAACTCGGCATACCTCTGTTTGAACGACAAGGACGGACCGTTTCCCTTAATCCCTATGGACAGCTTTTTCTAAAACGAGTAAATCGAGTGTTTCAGGAAATTAACTTAGCCCAAGATGAGTTGCAAAATCTCGTTAATCCTTCGACGGGAAGTGTTTCCTTAGGTTTTATACACTCTCAAGGGTCGAATCTTGTGCCTGATTTGCTGGGTTCTTTTCGCCAAACCTTTCCAATGATTCACTTTAAACTTCACCAAAACGTAATGAATGGGCTTATCGATAAATTGGAAAATGGAGAAATCGATTTATGTTTTTGCTCCCAGCCCTCACGGGAGCATATACAATGGTTTAAATTATTTAGTGAAGAAATTATACTCATAGTACCGAAGAGTCACCCTCTTGCCACACGTCAGAGTGTAGCTCTACAAGAACTCACTGAGGAACCTTTTATCGTTTTTAAGAAAGAGCTCTCCCTAGGGGAGATTATTTTTCAAATCTTTCAAGATGCGGGGTTCTCTCCGAAAATTACCTTTGAAGGGGAAGAATTTGGTACGGTGGCTGGACTTGTTTCTGCGGCTCTCGGAATCGCGCTAATTCCTAGGAGTAAAGCTCTAGAAAGCGCGGATGTTTCACTCATTCATATATCTGAACCGAAATGCGAAAGGGTAATTGGCATGGCTTGGGTCGAAGGACACTATCTCTCGCCTGCAGCCAAGAACTTTAAAGAATTTGTTCTAGGGCATTTTAAATCAGCAAAAAGTACATAAATACATATCAAGTGCCCTGCTCCTTTAAATTCCAGCTCTCCTTCTCAAACGCTTCTTTATCGAATTGATAGCCATGTTATCGGACAATATTTTGTTGGAGATTTTCTGTATCTACTTCGACTTTTGTATAAACAGTCCTTTATTTGCTTTCCGGCTAATCCTTTAAACAATTTCTAAACTGGCCCTATGGACTTTGGATATTCACAATTTGGCTATGTAATAAAAAACACAGTAACATCACTTCTCCTATAGAAAGAGAATAAGTCACTGTGTCTTGAATCTAAATTAGACTAAAGTATAAATTTGTTTGAGGCAACTAATAATTCCTGTGCCATTTTAGCCATCCCTGCGATGATACTGCTATCTCATCTATTGATGCAGTCTGCTCCTCGACGGCAGCCGTGACACTAATGGCGCTGAGTATTTCTTGCTAAGTTAAAGATCTAGTAGCTTTTTCCCTTTAATTTCCTCTGCACACCATGAGATAACTGCAAAGCTTCCTTTTGAATGCTTATCAACCTTGTTTATCCACTCGATTTCATGGCTTGCCTTCGCTGCCAAGAGACGATTGGTTGTTCCCGTTTGATATAAAGAAGAATTTATGATCCACCATTTGGTAGCAATGTCTGCTCGTTTTAAATCTTCCTGAAGGCGCATCGCCTCAAATACCGGAGTTGCTTCAGCAAGCGTAACGATGATAACCTCAGTTTCGTCAGCATTTCGGAGCCGAGGAAGTAGCTTTCTCACAGATTCGGGAATATCCCCTTGTGAACGTTTAATCTCCTGGTGATAACTCTGAGTGGAATCCAGCAGCAAAAGCGTATGGCCGGTTGGTGCGGTGTCAATGACAACAACTTGATCCTCCGCTTTCTCCACAATCTCCGCAAATGCTCTAAACACCGCAATTTCCTGTGTACAAGGGGAACGTAAATCTTCCTCAATATAGGCAAGATCCTCCTCAGACATCGTTTCTCTTGCCTTAGAGAGTATCTCATCTTGATACTTTTTTAGTTCTTCTTGCTCGTCAATATGGCTTAAGGTAATGCCACTCTTTTCATCGATGACGTATCTAAGGTGAGCCGCTGGATCAGTGGTGGTGAGGTGTACCTTTTTACCTTTTGCCGATAATCCGAGAGCTATTGCTGCTGCAATTGTAGTTTTCCCAACGCCGCCTTTACCCATCGTAAAAATAACCTTTTTATTTGTGTTAAAGAGATCATCTATTAAACTATTTAGCCTTAGTATTTTCTGCGTCTGAATCTTTTCCTCGTGAACTACAAAATTATCCTGAGAAAATAGAGCTCGAACATTTTCCATTCCTGTGATGTTATAAGCCCTCAGTGGCACAGTATACGTGAAAATATCCTTTAGAAGTTGTGGCATTTCATTAAGTGCCTTCTGTTGCTTGCGATAAAGGCTCTCAGATATAGAATCATCGAAAGAAGCCAAGACTCCGTTAATGATTAATGTCTGATTTTTAACTCCGATATCCGCAAGCTCTCTCGACGCTCTCTCTGCTTCCTTTAGCGGGGTTTCTTCAGGACGTGAAACTAGAATAAGGGTTGTTAATTGACCGTCAGCCAGTGTTTCGACAGCCCTCTTGTAAACTTCTTTCTTGCTTTCTAAACCGGAAAGTTGCCCCAAACAAGATGCACCGTGAGTACTTTCACTGATGAAATTACTCCAAGCTGAAGGAAGTTGCAGCATTCTAAGTGTATGACCCGTCGGTGCAGTATCAAAAATGATAAAATCATAGTCTTCTTGCATTTTTTCATCCGTTATGAAGTTCGAAAACTCATTAAATGCTGCAATCTCAACCGTACAAGAGCCTGAAAGCTGTTCCTCCATATTTTTAATGACTACATCGGGAAGTTTACCACGATAAGGAGCGATCACGTTTTCTCGATATTCCGCAGCTGCTTGAATCGGGTCAAGGTTGGCTACGACCAGATTTGGAACTTCTGGTATAGTGACACCTTTATTCGTTAGTTCTTTGTTAAACACATCTTGCAGGTTTGATGCAGGGTCAGTACTAATTAGAAATACCTTTTTACCGCTATCTGCAAGATTAACTGCTGTAGCACATGCGGTTGAAGTTTTACCTACACCGCCTTTACCTGTATAAAAAAGATATTTTGTAAGCTTAATCAGTTTTGGATTAAAAGTTTCCATTCTAACAGCATCCCCCATTATTCGTCTGAATCATTTTAAAGGGATTTGGCTGTTCCTTTAACAAATCACTGGGTATATCAAGTAGCTTCGCAAACTCTTCATGAGTAGGATATCTACCCGTAATCAAAATCTCACCCTCTAAAACAATGGCCGGTAAATCGTCAATCCCCTTGGAGTTGAGTAAATCGTTAATTGCTCTATTAGTGACAAACTCCATTGGGGCACTCGTAAGATTAAATCGGTCAACTTCTATCCCGTTTTTCTTAAGGGCATTAAGAACGGTTGAAATTCTCAGTAATTCTTGGTCAACACCCACACCACATAGACCCGTAGGGCAACACATCGCCGGTTCGAAGATTTGCATTTTTTTCATAATCGAACTCTCCTTTTCAATTAACTATTTATATTTGAGTCAGGTTCGAAGCCCCATTCTTATCGAAATACTTTCGTTTAAGGTATAAAGCAAGATTTACTAGCGCAATCATGACCGGTACTTCAATGAGAGGCCCAATCACAGCAGCAAAGGCTTGATCAGAAGAAATCCCAAAGACCGCAACGGCGACCGCAATCGCCAGCTCAAAGTTATTGCTTGCAGCAGTAAAAGAAAGTGTCACTGTCTGCTCGTAATTAATTCCTTGCTTATAGGACATATAGAAGCTAATTAAGAACATAACAGCGAAATAGATTAAGAGTGGAATGGCAATCCGTAAAACATGAAGCGGAAGTGCCACGATAAACTGTCCTTTTAATACAAACATCACAATAATCGTATACAATAAAGCGATCAAAGCGAGGGGGGAGATTTTAGGAATAAAGGTTTTTTCATACCACTCTCTATCCTTAACTCTTAATAAAATAAACCGAGTTAAAAATCCAGCAGCAAAAGGAATACCTAAATATATCAAAACACTCTGGGCAACATCACCGATTGAAACATGTACAACTTGACCTCCCCAAGAGAGTCCTAACCATTGGGGTAAAACAGTGACGAAGAAATATATATATACTGAATAGAAGAGAATCTGAAAGATTGAATTCAACGCCACTAGGGCAGCGCAATATTCATTATCCCCTTTGGCAAGGGTATTCCAAAGAATCACCATCGCAATACATCGAGCTAATCCAATAATTATTAGCCCTATCGCGTAGTTTGGCATATCGGGTAACAATAATACCGCTAGTGCAAACATCAATAATGGGCCTATAATCCAGTTTTGGACTAATGAAAGTGCAAGTACCTTTTTATTTCTTGCTACCTTGCCTATTTCTTCGTACTTAATTTTCGTAAGCGGCGGGTACATCATAATAATGAGTCCAATTGCTATGGGCCATGAAATCGTGCCAGTGCTCATTCTTTCTAAGGAAGTTGCGAGATTTGGGAATAGGAATCCCCCTAAAACTCCGACTCCCATGGCAAGAAAAATCCATAAGGTTAAAAATCGATCAAGAAAAGATAGCCGAGATTTGCTTTTAGCACTCACATTTTCGCCCTCCTTCGTTAGTATTTCTCTTCTCTGTAACAAGTTCATTGAGTAGGGTTTGGGCAGATTCGCACCCTGCCTGACTTAAAGAGTAGAACATCCACTTTCCTTCTCTCCGACCTCCTACAAGTCCTGATTCGATGAGTATTTTCATGTGGTGTGATAAAGTGGATTGCCCGATATGAAGATCCTCTAAAATCTCACAAGCACATCTTTCACCACTTTGTAGCATTTCAATAATCATAAGCCGGTTCGGATCGCAGAGTGCTTTAAACACTTTCGCATTACTTTCATATATGTTTTCTATGTCCACACCTTACACCTCATATCTATATTTGTAGATATGTTCAATTATATGCTTCACATCGAAAAATATCAATATGCGATAAAGAAGCTCTCTTATTGGAATTTCGTATACCGTCAAAATAGGTGTAGTAATTGACCATAAAAATCCCATAACAGCCAGTTTTGCCGTTATGGGATTTCTTTGGAGTATTGAACTACCACTATTTAATGTAGTTGTTACTAACCAGAAGGTCAGAAATGAATTCTGTGGGAATAACGAACTCTTGAATGCCCATATATCCGGGAGCTACCTCATACTTATCAAAGGAAATAACCAGTTTATTCTCTGCGTTAATATAAAAGTTCTGGTCAGCTCGAATACTCTTAAATGGGGTCACAGGAACGCTAACACCATCTCTTTCAACCCAGAATACCTTCTTAGAGTCTGCAGTCATCTGTGATTTCATCTGTTGTTTTATATTTTCGCTGATTCTTTCGATATACTGATCATCTTTAAATAATATCGGCAAACTTAACAACACTTGGTTTCCTTTATCAATCGTATCAAATTTCATTGTCGTCGAAGAAGAACCTACTGTATTCACGACATAGCGAGCGATAACCAATATATCGTCTGTATCTGTTTTAATCTGGTAACCCGAATTTACACCAAGATGACCTTTACCTGCTGCGTTCAGCGCATCCATATCTTTCTGAAATTGATCATAGAGAGCTTTATTTTCGGCAAGATATTTTTCATTAAGACCAAGCTCGAAGGCTTGATTTTCAAGATTAGTCACTGCAGGAACTTTTATATTAGTATTGTAATAGTCGTCATTTATCACATATTCCTTAATCGTGATTACCTTGATTAGCTGACCAACTCCGGGGATAGATGAAAAAGCATTAGCAACAGAGGGGCTAATATTAATTCCAGTGACGAACACGAGAGTAGCCATCCCAACAGCAACCAGCCACTTGGGTGGAAAGCGTCTTTTCGCACTCCCTTTTAAGGCCTTCCTGACGACAAAATCCAACTCTTCCGGAATCGGAACATGGGAATACTGTTGTTTTAGTTTATCCAGTTTATGATCCATTTTCATTATTCCCCCTAAATAGTTTCAATTTGTATTTTTAAAAATTTAAGAGCTTGGTAAAGCCTTGTTTTAATGGTATTTATGTTCTCACTCAATACCTCTGCTACTTCTTCAATCGTTAAATCTTCAAAATAGTGAAGGACAATAACAGATCGGTATTTCTCTGGGAGTTCCTCAAGTGTATTTATTAGGTCGATGTCTGGGTAGACATCAACTGAGCCATCCATTAGTAGATGAAGATTCTTATCTTCCATTGGCTGGACTCTCTGCCTTTTCCTCAGTAAATCTAAAGCAGTATTCACGACAATTCGATAAAACCAACTCTTCATCACATTCGGGTCTTTGATTGAGGATTGGGATTTCATTGCCTTGTAAATCGCCTCTTGTACAACGTCTAAGGCATCGTCTTTATTCTTCACATAGCTATAGGCTAACCGATAAATATTTTCCTTATAATCGGTAATGAATAGTACCAGGATAGCTTCAATACCGTTTGTTTTCACAATCTCTTATCGCTCCTCTTTCTGTATCACTTCGCTAATGAGCGAAGCATAATAGTTGGCGCCTTCTTCTGTCAAGTGAACGCCATCCTCACTAAAATATGAATTCTTTCCCTTACTCGCAGAAAACCAATCCACAAGGGTTGTATTCGGAAACTCTGCAGCAACGGTTTTCAAGTCTATATTAACTGTATCTTGCCATTTTCTAGGGACACGTACATTGACAAGTAAAATCTGCTTCGCATCTTCTAGTGATGTTAGTAATTCTTGAAGTTGTTTTGTGCTAAAGGAACCGTTTGTGCCTAATTCAATGATGACTCTATTGCCTAGTCTACCTTCTACCTTAAGCTGGTTAACCACGCTTTGCGCCTGGTACATTTGGCGACCTACCTTGCCGTCAATCTCAATGCCGGGTAGATATTTCTCTAGATACGGCGATGCATCAAGAATAACGGAATCACCTATAGCTGTTATTCCTTTGCCTAATTCAGCTTTCCAGACAGGCGGATTAACGGATGGACTCTGCTCTTCAGTAGGCTTTTCGGGTATGTCCGATGCAGTTTCATCGGAATCAACCCTTGGGGGGATTATTTCTTCGATAGTAACATCAGTCGGAGGAATATCCGCGATTTGTACCTGTTCGGCGACCTCAGATGAAGTGGCTAATGACGTATTCCCCACATTGAGCGGACTTGTACAGGAAGTAATAAATACAAGCAAGGGAATCATGGCTAATATAAGTAGCATTCTTCGCCTAAAAAACGGAGTTCTTAAGACATTTCTATCCCCCCCAAAACGATTCTTTTTCCACAATTGAGTTATTGAACCACTGCGAATAGGTTCCTCCACATACTTCCAAGATAGACCAGCCATAAGAAAACTTACCACCAACTGAAGAACAATCCGACTTCCGCTAAATCCCCCAGTATCTAGAGTTGGACTCGTAAGAATGATAACGGGATAATGCCAAAGATAAAGACTATAGGAACGAACACCAATCCATCGAAGGGGTTTAATGCCCATTAATCTGGCTACTCGACTAGCAGGATGGGCAAGTATAACGGTGACAATCGCTGATAAAATAGCGAACAGCGCGAATCCGCCAAGATAGAGAGATGCGTCATACTCGTTCGTTCTCCAAATGATTATGAGGATACCCAGTATTCCCGCTCCTCCCAGAAAATCGAGGGCTCGTCGAGATTGGATGGAGATATGCTGGGATAATTTTTGACTCGGGTATGCAATGGCAAAGGTTGCACCAATTAGCAACGCAAAAAGTCGAGTATCTGTACCATAATAGACTCGGCTTGGATCACTTCCCGGTTGGTAGATTAAAGCCATAGCGAGTATCGATGCAGCAGCTCCAATGAGCGTAAATAAAATTAACTTGCCACGTTTTGGCCTAAAACGCAATACGAATACCAAAATCACAGGCCACAAGAAATAGAATTGCTCTTCGATAGCCAATGACCAGAGGTGACCAATAGGGGATGGGGGACCAAAACTTTCGAAGTAGGATACATTGTGAAAAATCAACCACCAATTGTTGAAATACAATATCACCGATATGAAGTCACCCCGTAAAGTGCTAAGCCGCGATGGATCAAATAAAATCAACCATAAATAGACCATCGCAAGCATAAAAAATGTCGCGGGCATCAGTCTGCGAAACCTTCGCAACCAAAATTCCTTCAGATTAATTCGCTTTGTGGTTTGCCATTGCATCATTAACTGATCGGTAATAAGGTAACCGGATAATGTAAAAAAAACACCAACGCCGAGAAATCCTCCTTGAGCCAACGGGAAATTGAGGTGATAGGCAATTACTGCTAAAACGGAAAGTGCCCTCAAACCATCTAGTCCCGGCATATACCGTCTTTTTCCTACATTTAAGTCTGTACTCTCCCTGCTGTCTGATACACTCATTAGTAGATATACCTCCTGCTACTGTACAAAGAAAACTACTGCATTTATGAGGGATATCTAATAGACGCACAAAGTATGAAAAAAGTTTGGACTTAGAAAAATAATTTTGCAAAAAGTAAAGGAGCCTAATTTCTTTTTGAAAGGAATCTGGCTCCTAGTGCTACAAGAATAAAATTAGGCTTACTCGATTTACTTACCAGCTGTTGGTCCTGGTTTAATTCCATAGATTTCTTCGATATGAACTAATACCACAGCCTTTGGTTTAGCCATCCCAGCTTTTCTGATAAGGCTGCAGCCTGTTCATAATAAGATTTGGATGGAGTACCTACCCGTGGATTCGTATATTTCAAATTTAATGGTACAAAATATAAATTATTAAAGGTTTATGCCTATTGAAATATGGAGGAATTATTTATGAGTATAGAGGTTTTTACTAAGCCACCTCAATCCTTTTGGATGTCCTCAACAACCCATATTGATTATCCAGTCTTAGATAAGGATATAAAGGTTGATGTGGCGATTGTTGGGGGTGGCATTACAGGTATATTGTGCGCATATTGGCTCAATAAAGAGGGCGCAAAAACTGCTGTAATTGAGGCGGATCGCATTTTACAAGGTACAACCGGGCATACAACTGCAAAAATCACCTCACAACATGGCTTAATATATAATAAGATCAAAACCCAGATAAGCGAGGAGTTTGCAAGGCAATACGCGGATGCTAACCAAACCGCGATACGGATGTATGAGAAGATAGTCAAAGAAATGAACATTGACTGTGATTTTGTTCCACAGTCAGCTTACGTTTATACATTAGAGGATCAATATATCAACAAAATTGTTGATGAGACCAATAGTGCATCTACTCTCGGAATAAATGCTACTTACTTAGAAGAATTACCTTTACCCTTATCTGTAAAAGCCGCAGTACGTTTCGATAATCAAGCTCAATTTCATCCACGCAAATTCTTATTGGCTCTTGCTAATAAAATTACAGAAAATGGTGTTCAGATATTTGAACAAAGCAGGATTGTCGACATTGAAGAGAATAATAATTATGTTTTAATAACCAACCAGGGAAAGAAGATATCCGCGCAAAAGGTTATTATAGCCTCTCATTACCCGTTCTATAACAAGCATGGATTATATTTTACAAGAATCTATCCGGAACGATCCTATGTAATTGCTATTAGGGCAAAAGAGAATTACCCCGGTGGTATGTACATTACCGCAGAAGAGCCTGGTCGGTCACTCAGAAGTCAACCATCTGACAAAGGAGAATTAATATTGGTTGGAGGTGAACATCATAAAACTGGACAAGGTGGGGATACAACCAAACATTATGAAGCATTAGTGGATTTTGCGACCCAAACCTTTAAAGTTGAAGATATCTCCTATAGATGGTCTACACAAGATTGCATGACTTTGGACGATTTACCTTATGTAGGGCATTTTACCTCTAATATTCCAAATCTATATATTGCAACGGGCTATGGCAAATGGGGAATGACGAATAGTATGGCTTCTTCAATGATATTAAGAGACATTATAATAGATGGGAAAAGTGCATGGCAGGATGTCTATAGCCCTTCGCGAGAAACAATTGCAGCTTCAGCAAAGAATTTTGTCGTTGAAAACTTAAATGTTGCCAATGAACTCATCGAAGGTAAGCTCTCTCCCCTTCCACAAGAGGTAGATATTAAACCGGGCGAAGGTAAAATAATAAAAGCAAATGGACAAAGAGCTGGGGCTTATCGAGATGAGCAGGGCACGCTGCATTTAGTAGACACAACATGTACCCATATGGGGTGTGAATTACAATGGAATTCTGCCGAAAAGTCATGGGATTGCCCATGTCACGGGTCACGTTTTTCATATGAAGGTGATGTCATTGAAGGCCCTGCCCTTAGACCTTTGGATATTCATAATGATGTAAACACTATTGAAAAACTTATTAAAGACGACTATTAAAAAGCGTAGGACGAAATCATTTGCTTTTTTTATCATTGCCTTTTCGGAAGAATCCGTTCCAAGAAAAGGGACTATTTGTCGCATAACTCCTTTAAAAACGGCGGCACATGCACGCTGAAAATGCGAACCGCCGTCCCGACCGGCATGACCATACCGTCTCTGCTCCACTTTGTGGTGAGCGCGGCCAGTGCCCGGATGGTGTAGTCAAGCTCAATCAGCTCCGCTTCCGTCCACTGGTGGTTTTTGCGGTCCGCAACGTTGCGCTTTATAGCAGAATATCCTCCCCTGTAGCCATATTCCAAGATCGAATTACCGTCATTTTCCCAGTAGATTTTACCGAAAAGGGGCTTGTGCCGTAAAATGTTCTCAAACATGATACGGTGACCCTCGTCCCAGGTAAGACCGTCGCCAATCTTATAAAGCGTGTGTTTCATCATTTCGTCCCATATCCACTGAGGAACGGAATAGATATCACAGAAATACGAATAGAAAGTTGATCTCGGCACGCCGCTCAAGCGGCAGACCTCCATAACCTTAACCTCTGACAGGCTCCTTGTCTGAATCAGCTTTTCCATGGCTTTTTCCAGAGCATCGCAGATCTTCATTTGTCCCTCGCACTGCCTAGCCACACAAGCCCACCCCCAGTTGCTGACGCTTCTATATGAAAGGAGGCGTCCAAATATTTCTTTGTGCATGTACATTTTATCACAAAATTCTAATAGTGTGAATTCCTTTTTCAGGATAGGCTTAGCTTCTTTGGACAATTTCCGGTATTTGTCCGGATTTAGTAGCCTTCTGGACAAAATGCAAAAACTGTTCGATGCAATTTCCCGTGCAGATTCGTAAAATGAGATCAAGCAATATGTTAATCAATCGTTAAGGAGGAAAAAATAATGAGCAGTAAAATCTCCCGCAGAGACTTCTTCAAGAGTGCAGCCTTTGGAGCAGCCGGTATCGGCCTCATGGGCCTGCCGGGCTGCAGCCCGGCCGTGAGTGAAACACCCTCCGCAGCCCCTGCAGCCTCTGAAAATCCGGCAATGCTTCCCGGTAATTTCACACTTGACGAGTTCAAAAACTCACTTATACAGCTAGACCCAATTACCAGTTTCGTTGGCGAGGTTACAGCAGACATCGTCGTGGTTGGGGCCGGTGCGGCCGGTGTACCCGCGGCGGTTACTGCGGCCGAGAAGGGCAATTCCGTCGTCGTGCTGCAAAAGCAGAGTACGGTTGTTTCTCAAGGAAACTGCGCCTCCGGCCTCATTATCGACAAGAGCGACACCGAAGGCTTACTGCGTTATGTGCAGCAGACAAACAGCTTGTGCAACTGGCGGTCCGACCCCGAGCTTCTTAAAGCCTACGTCATGAATTCCGGCGAGGCTGTCCAGTGGGTCTATGACCGCGCACGCCTGACCGGAACTTCGACCAGCAAGCCCAATGACAAGGGCCTCTTCGCCTATCTTGATACCAGCCAGGACTTCACCGGAGAATGGACCGACAAGCGCTACAGCAAGTTCGACTATGGCCAGGCTAAAGCCCATATGTATGCACCTTGGATGGGCCCGAAGCCGAATAATATCGGCACCTACCTGAGCTACGTGCTTGACGAGGCAGCCAAGCAGTATTCCGACCATATGAAGGTCTATTACAACACTCCGGGCGTACAGCTTATTGTGGACGGCGGCAAAGTGAAAGGCGTTGTCGGCAAACTTTCCGACGGAACTTATGTGAAATTCAACGCTAATAAAGCCGTTATTCTCGCCACGGGCGACTACCAGAACAACACTGCAATGGTGAAGCGCTGGTGCCCGGATGTAGAGAACTTCGACAAGAAGCAGTACCAGAAGACGGGCGACGGTCACCTCATGGCGGTCACCGCCGGGGCAGTCATGGAAAAACTCGGACACACCAAAATGCTTCACGACTTTGACGCCGGCCTCATGTACGAGGAGCCGTTCCTTTACGTCAACATGAAGGGCAAACGATTCTGCAACGAGTTCATCGGCTTTGTCTACATGAACGATATTATGCTCCATCAGGATAAATACAAGGGCGGCAAGAACTACGATAATCCCGACAAGGGCTCTCTCGGTTGGTATTGTCAGATCTACGACAGCGACTACATGAACCATGAGGCATTCGAGTCCTTCGCCCCTCCTGCCGTCATGGAAAAATACATGCCGGAGATTTCCGATCAAGCGTACGCTGCTTCGCACAAAGGCGCAGCCCGCACGGGTGTCTTCCCTTACCTGATCGATACCTGGCGTGCCGACACCCTCTCTGAACTGGCCGACAAGCTGGGCATCGAGGATAAGGCTGGATTTCTAGCCACCATCGAGCGCTATAACGCACAATGCGAAAAGGGTACGGATGAGGACTTCGGTAAGGATAAGAAGTGGCTGAATGCCATCAAAAACCCCCCGTTTTATGGAATTCGCCGCCATCTGCGCGTCTCTGCCCTCTGCTCCGGTGTCTATATCAACGCCAACGGGCAGGCTCTCAACGAAAGTAAAACGCCTATCGAAGGACTCTACTGCGTCGGTAACCTGGGAGGCCAGTTCTACGGCGGGCCCGATTATCCCTTCCACGCTACAGGCCTCTCCATCGGACGCTGCTACACCTTCGGTCGTCTGGCCGCGAAGCACGCCGTCTCCCTCTCCGGCGGCAATGGCAAGATTGCGGAGTCCGGCTCCATCGCCGTCGCTGCGAAATCCGTCGGCTCCTCCGGCAATTGGAAGGATGGAACCTACCAAGGTACGGGCCATGGGGTCTTTGGAGATGATATCAAAGTGAGCGTCACGATTTCCGGCAAAAAGATCACGGCCATCACCATAGATGCGCAGAAAGAAACCGCAACTATCGGAGCCGCGGCCTTGCCCACTTACATCGATGCGGTCATCGCCAACCAGTCCACCGGGATTGACACAATCTCCGGCGCCACCCGTACGAAGGACGGCTTCATCGCTGCAGTAAATGACGCGCTTAGCAAAGCATCCTCCTGAAACCTCAGTACATGAAATTACACCTCTTTTGCAAAATGCCACCGTTTTAATAGAATAAGATATTGCATAGTTCTGGTCTTCCCTTTTATGAAATAAAAACGGTATCCAAAGTAACAAGTCACGGTTCGAATGTGCATTTGAACCGTGACTTATTCGTCAGTTTAAAGTACAGGTCTACATCAAAACTTCCAATCGATTTTGCCGTTTTGTCGAAAAGTATGCAAGGGTAAGGAAGCAATTGTTTCTGCTAGAATTCTAACACAGGCATAGACTGCGGTTGTTTGCATTGCAGTTCGCTCGTTCACAGTCTTTTCGCTTGTCGTGCTTACGAAGAAAAAGGTGTAAGCATTGCTCCTCAGACTGTCCTTAGGCCTACTCTGGGCAAAGATTTGAGTGGTTTTACTATTGTTAAATCACAGAAAACTCTTTAGTTGTTGAATATTATTTTCCTCAAACCTCAGCAACTTTTCCATAAGGCCTACAATCTCGCTCTCTGCCTCTCGATATCTTTTGATGTTCTTGATTGCATCTATGACACCCATATTGCTTCCTATTATTAACATTTCGGAAATATGAGAAGGCGTTTTATCGGTCATCGTCTGCATGTTAATCATCAGATAGGTTTTAATTTTGTCAAATGCACTAATCCCTTTTTCATCATAACCGTTTTGGTTTAGCAGTGATTTGGCAGTTGTATGGATTTCTCGGTACTCATTCAACTGTGAATTTAAATGTCTTTTAAAATTCTCATCCTCAACAATGCCTATCAACTGATTAATTGTTTCTACACCCATTTGAGAGTTCTGATAGATGAAATTCAAAAGTTCCGCATTTCCATTCATTGTATATCACGCTCCCCCCCAAATGAATCAGCTTAAGTATTCATAATGACTATACCATCAATATCCTAAACAGGCGTAACGGGTGAGGGATATTACATAAGTCGCAACTGATGAAGAATGGCTGTAACCATGCAGGTGTAATGGACTTTTACCTTCAGTCATTTCTGTAACCGGCGAAAGGCTCAGCCGTAAAACAAACCTCAAATGAAAATAAAAAAGGCCACTTATTAAGTGACCTTTCAAAAATAATCCCGCAAAGTTCCCCCTGGAATTAATGGATACACGTCTCAAGATTAATCTTCAACAAAGCTTTACCTAACAATTTACAAGCTGTTTAAATAGATTGTGACCCTTACATCTAAGCAAGCAAAAAATAGAAATGAATTTTGAATAACCAAAAAGTAAGGAAAGTAAATACTTTGACCTAAACTAACTAATCTGGACAAATCCTCCATTATTTCTTTGTTCTACAATCTGAAAGGATCTAACAAAAAACAGACTTAACTTAGACAACCAAACTAACTAACTTAGTTTAGACAAACCAGACTAACTAACTTGCTCAGACAGACCAGACTAACTAACTTGTTTAGACAGACCAGACTAACTAACTTGTTTAGACAGACCAGACTAACTAACTTGTTCAGACAGACCAGACTAATTAACTTGTTCAGACAGACCAGACTAAGGAACTTTGCGGGAAACATTTCTTTCTTAAATAAAATAACCACCCTTCTAGGTGGTTCAATTCCTCGAAATTCAGCATCTGCCTAACTAATTAGAATGCTGAAAACTTCGATGAATCGAAACTTTACCTAGCACACTACTAAAAGCTTTTTAGCAACTGAATCTTTGGTGTATAAGTGATTATGCCTTTATTTTACCCAAATTTAGCTGCTTGTCAAGCACTTTTACTTAGTAATTATTGGAACCTTTCTATCCCCACCCTCCCAAACAATAAAGATGCATTTTTATCGAAGAATGTTATACACTGCTACCAACCATACTTCATGCCTTATGGCTACTACCGGATCTCATTCTCCAAGCTTTCAAGATTCTGTGTTAACATTATCCAGTTTTAAATCCATCGTGATTACAATTGCTTTCGAGTTTATAAGACTTGATCCAATAATTTTATAGGGTAAGGCCGTAGTTCAAACATCCACGATCTTTCTTTCAATCGTTTCAGCGACACCGGTCACGGCACTGGAGCAATTAATTCCGATTAGCCTTGCAAATTCGCAGGTTTCGGTACCGGTTGGTTCTAAAAAGAGGAAAGCTCTCGAAACAGGACATGTTAAATCTACGGTGTAGTCTTTTGAAGCAGGGCATCTCACTTATATTTTTTATTGCTGAGTGTTTTCCGGATGCTGCTTTCATACCATTTGAAGGTACCATCCCATTTGGGGACCTTTTCATGTTCAAGGTCTTTGGCTATCCTATTGGGATCTTGCCATCAAGGTAATCGTTTAAAATCCGTCTCACGATTTTAGCCTTTTTCTCATTTATAACCAGCTCACCGTTCTCATCTTTGTCATAGCCTAATTATCGCTGACACTTTTACTTTCCTCTTGAGAAGATATCCAAACATGTCATTAGTATAAGGTGGGCTTTCCGTAAATCTCAATAGCAATTAGGCAAATGCTTCGTTCTTTTCGCGTAAATGTTTGTTTCCGAAGTCGTTTATCGCAGTCTCAATTTCCTGTTTCATTTGTTCTGATTCTTCCGGTTTGTACTTACGGATGGATTGCCTTTGAAAGATTAACTCAAACATTTTCTTTCCTCATTTCGAAACATATTCCTATTCTCAATGATTCTTAACGCTCCCATGCACTTAGGTTCTTTTTGACAAACTGCCTGAAGGTCTGCGGTTTCTTGCCCATAACATCCTCAAAAGTAGTTGTGGTTTTTTTAGCGGTACCCATGCGAGTCATCATATAAAGCATTCCCATCACTTTGGAATATTCTTTATCTAAGCCGCGAACCTCAATCCAATACTTTTTTGCAAGTGATGGTTTCGGGTTAGCATAAATAATTTCCCTACCAAGTTCCTCAGAAAGTATTTTTGATGCGGTGTGATAATTAATGGCTTCCGGGCCCGTGATTGAGTAGCCTCTGTTTTGGTGCTTATCCGGCTCACTCAGTACCTTTGCGATGATTTCGCCGATATCCTCTGCATCGATAAAGCTGGTCAGAGCATTTCCGACCGGAACAACAATTCTTTCAAAGTGCTTTATTTCAAAGGAGTGTATTCCGCTGATATTTTGCATGAAGAAACTGGGGCGGATATGGCAATACGGCAAACCCACTTGCTCGATATATTTCTCGATTTTATGATGCGGCGGTACAGGATTGTTTTCTACACCGATGAGCGATAAAAAGCTTACAAGTTTTATATCGCCTTTACATTTAAGCGTTTCTACAAACGGTTTTAAATCTTCCGGTTTGCCAAGATGCGGCGGTCGCATGATAAACACTCGGTCAACATCTTGTAGAGCGGCCGAAAAGGTTTTTGAGTCTGTAAAGTCAAAGAAAACACTTTTGACTTTATAGCCGAATTTACGCTGCAACGCTACAACATTGGTTCCGCCAGCAACAACATCATGGCCGTTTTTAATTAAATACTTCGCCACATATCCGCCCACATTGCCCGATGCGCCTGTAACCAAAACGTTACCCATTGTTTTTCTCCTCCAATAATACTGTATTTGCTTTTTCAAGCAGTACAATTAAGTTGTCAAAATCTTTTGCTCCAAGTTTTTGCCATAGTAGTTCCATTGTCTTGATATATTCTGTATAGGTATCATCAACAAGTTGCTTTGCTTTTTCGGTTGGGTTAAGAAAAAAACTACGTTTATCTTCTGGTGACAGTGCTTTCTCAATATATCCATGTCTGAACAAGCTACTTACCATAGTGGTAATCATGGGTTTTTTCACTTTAAAAAAGTCTGCCGCCATAACTGGTGTGACCGATTTTTCACTTTTGCAGATCAAAATAAGTAAGCCCATTTCACTTGAACGAACAGGTAAATCCTTTTTGATGTTGATATTAAGGCGGCAGAACATGGATACGGTTTCTGCTCCTTTTATTAATTCTTCACTCATTTAGCACCTCATAAATAAAGTTAATCGGATTAACTTTATTATAGTTAATCCGATTAACTTCGTCAAGACCTTTTATATTAATTCTTTAATATATAATCATATAAACTTACTTGATAATCAAGAAAGTTGGTGTAAATTAACGCATAAAGAATCATTAATGAAACGTACAGTAATAAGTAGGGCCTTCGATTTGATGCTTAACTTATAAGGTTTTTCCATCGCTGTCTACCTGTCAATAACCTCACCCATATTACTTCTATATATGTAGTTAGACTTAATAATTAAGGAGCCTTTCACATCTGGTGAGGGCTCCTTTTATCGGCAACTATACAGTCCCAAACTTTTTAATTACAATCTCAAACTATTTGAGTTACCACAAAATTTTTTTAAAACGTAATTACCTTACTCAACTGTAACACTTTTCGCTAAATTTCGCGGTTTATCGACATCGCACCCTCTGGCCACGGACACATAATAGGACAGAAGCTGGAGCGGAATAACGGTAAGAATCGGAGCGAGTTCGGCGATAGTTACTGGCAGATAAATTACATGGTCTACCGATTTTGCAAGGTCTTTGTTCCCTTTGAACGTTACGCCGATGACTCTCGCGTCACGAGCTTTGATTTCTTTAATATTAGATACAGTCTTTTCATAGACGTCCATTTGCGTAGCAAGCGCAATGACAGGAGTCTTTTCTGTAATCAAGGCAAGCGTTCCATGTTTGAGCTCTCCAGCAGCATACGCCTCGGCATGGATATAGGAAATCTCTTTGAGCTTCAAGGAACCTTCCATGGCGACATTCCAGTCAAGACTACGGCCGATAAAGAAGGTATCTTCTACATCCACGAAGGATTTCGCAAACTCTTTGATATGCTCAGCTTCATCGAGTACTTCCTGAGCCTGAGCTGGAATCTGCCTTAGTGCAGCAATGACTTCCCCGACCTTTTCTGGAGTCATGGTACCACGAATTTGAGCTAGGTAAAGTCCGAGGAGGACCATTCCTTCAAGCTGAGTGGTATACGCTTTTGTGGAGGCTACAGCAATTTCCGGGCCTGCCCAAGTATAGACTACATCGTGGGCTTCACGAGAAACAGAGCTTCCCACAACATTCGTTACAGCAACAACACGTGCTCCTAATTTCTTAGCCTCACGTAGAGCAGCGAGAGTATCTGCCGTTTCACCGGATTGGCTGACAACCACAACCAAAGTGTGCTCATCAATCAGAGGGGAACGATAACGGAATTCAGAAGCGATATCCACCTCGACTGGGAGGCGTACCCAACGCTCAATCAAGGTCTTGCCGACTAGGCCAGCATGCCATGCTGTCCCGCAAGCGACGATGAAAACCTTATTAAATTTATTGACTTCTTCCGATGTCAAGCTTACTTCTTGGAGAACGACTTGCTGATCTTCTAAACGACTGGTTAAGGTATCGCGAAGTGCACGTGGCTGTTCAAAGATTTCCTTGAGCATAAAATGGTCATAACCGCCCTTTTCCGCAGCGACTGCATCCCACTTTACTTCATAGACCTCTTTATGTTTCGGGTTTCCTTGGAAATCCATCACGCGAACGCCGTCTTCAGTGAGGACGACCATTTCTCCATCTTCTAAGATGTACGTCTTCCGGGTATAGTTCAAGATCGCTGGAATATCACTGGCTACAAAGAATTCCCCATCCCCAAGACCGATAACCATCGGGCTATCCTTACGAGCAGCGACCAACTTGCTTGGGTCTTGACGACTCATCACGACAATTGCGAAGGAGCCCTGAACCTTTTTAAGCACTTCTCGAACTGCCTCTTCTAGGTCTCCCTTATAAAAGTATTCCACCAAATGCGGTAATACTTCAGTATCTGTCTCCGAAAGAAACGTATGCCCTTGCTCGATTAACCACTCTTTAAGTTCTAGGTAATTCTCAATAATCCCATTATGAACGACTGCAAACTTCTCCTCAGTATCCAAGTGAGGATGAGAGTTAAGATCTGAAGGACGGCCATGAGTCGCCCAGCGGGTGTGCCCAATCCCGATACAGGTTTGTGAGAAATCCGTTCCCAACTTTTCTTCCAAGGCAGCCAATTTCCCTACGGTCTTGCAGGTAGAAATCCCCTGCTCATCTAACACAGATATTCCCGCAGAATCATACCCGCGATATTCTAACTTTTTCAAGCCTTCTACAAGTACCGGAACAGCCGGACGATTACCAATATATCCAACGATACCACACATAATTTCTTTCTCCTCTCAAAATGAAGACTTCCCTGCATACATACGCATCTAACCTATAAAAAGCAACTTATCTAACGTTCTAACCGCGTAAAATCTCCCACTGTATATTTATCTAAAAAAATCAAAAAACCGCTCCTTCCGAGCGGTTCAAATCATCCATTCTGGCTATAGTTGAGCTAGGGAAGCTAAATAGACAGACTTTCCCCTACTCCCTGAAACTTATCCTTTGTCCCGCAAATTACTTCACGGATTTGTGATAAGCCTACGGTGTCAAGCCACCGAGAGGGATCCGCCGAATCTTTCGATAACCCTCTTCCTCGTCAACCCTATTCGATGTTCGATATTCGGTGTTCGACGTTCGATTCAAGCCTCACTCTGCAATCTTTCCCGATTCTACAGAGAGGCGCTTTAATCCGAACTTCGTGCCTCGTACATCGTACCTCGATCATGGTCCAGGCGCTATATTATCTTGCCAGATGTTTGTATTTGACCACACAGATACTCTTTTAAAACAAACTATTCACTGTTCTTATTGCTTGCTAATCTCCTGAGTAAAGCACTTCTTAAAGCTAGCATATCTTCCTAAGGCATTCCCCCCTAAACTCTTATCTAAGGCTCCATGAAGTACAACTTAAAGAATAAATAATATTCATGCACCCTATTCTATTATACTTTTTTCACAAGGAGAAAAGAATAGAGGTACATGAACATTATACGTGTTTTTTAAAAAATAGCTACTTAAATATTTTCAAATCCTATACCTGTTCCCGCTTAATAATGTCAATCACGGACTGAGCCAACTGCCCAAGCTGATCCTGATCCTGTCCCTCAACCATGACCCGTACTAGAGATTCTGTCCCCGACGGACGAACAAGCACTCGCCCACGTCCACCCAGAAAACGTTTAACTTCCTCGACTTTCTGAAGAACATAAGGATTCTGCATGGCCTTCTCTTTATCGTTCACTCGGATATTAATGAGTACCTGAGGGAGACGCTGCATCTGCTGGGCAAGCTGAGATAAGGGCTTCCCTTGCTCCTTTACGACGGTCGCAAGCTGAAGGGCAGTGAGCATGCCGTCTCCGGTCGTATTATGCTCGAGGAAGATAATATGTCCTGACTGTTCGCCACCAAGCTTAGCACCCGTCTTAAGGAGTTCTTCCATGACATAACGGTCCCCGACTTGAGTCTCATAGATGTTGATGCCTGCCTCTTTTAAGGCAATATGAAGTCCGAGATTACTCATTACAGTCACTACGATTGAATTCTCCACGAGCTGTCCTTTTGCTTTCAGAGCCAAAGCACAGATGACCATGATGAAGTCACCATCAACGATTTCGCCTTTTTCATCCACTGCAATAAGGCGGTCTGCATCCCCGTCATTAGCAAGACCTAAGTCCGCTTTATGTTCAAGCACAGCCTGTTGCAGCCTCTCAGGATGAGTTGAACCACACCCGGCATTGATATTTACGCCATCCGGAGTATTAAATATCGAAATAACTTCTGCGCCTAGCTCTTGAAGGACTTGTGGCCCTACTCGGTAAGCCGCACCATTCGAGGCATCTAGGACGATTTTAAGTCCATCGAGACGACCGACTGTTCCCTTTAAAAACTCGACATATTGGCTTTCTGCATCCTTAATTTCGATAACACGTCCCACTTCGCCACCGATAGGGACTTCCCAGGGCTTTTCTTCGCTTAGAACGATCGCTTCAATCTCATCCTCTACGGAATCGGGAAGCTTATAGCCCGTCGATGAGAAGAATTTTATACCATTATCCTGTACTGGATTGTGGGAAGCGGAGATAACAACCCCTGCGCTGACCTCTAAAGTTCGGGTTAAGAACGCAATCCCTGGGGTCGGTAGAATTCCCACCCTCAAGACATCAGCCCCCACAGAGCAAATTCCTGAGACGAGGGAGGCCTCTAACATATCTCCAGAGATCCGAGTATCTTTACCAATGACAATCCTAGGGTGTGGATGCTCTTTGCTTAGCACGTAAGCACCCGCCTGACCTAAACGAAAAGCCAACTCTGGCGTGAGTTCACGGTTTGCTACTCCTCGTACGCCATCCGTTCCAAATAACCTACCCAATAGTACTTCTCCTTCCATATGTCACATGCTTTATATACTGGGCTCACTTGAATCCTACTGATTTATTCAACCAATAACATTATATTATCAATAATAGACTCTAAAACCTAAGTCCAATCTGATGCCTATTATAAATTATACTCTTTTACACGATTTTAAAAGCATTTTTTGCTATTCGACAGGGGCAAATTGAGCTATGAGTCGCTCAGCCATTCGGATTCCGTCCACTGCTGCACTCATGATCCCGCCAGCATATCCGGCTCCTTCTCCAGCAGGATATAGACCTTGGAAGTGAATTGCCTCACCTGATTTATCCCTTGTTATTCGTACAGGCGCGCTAGTCCTTGTTTCAATCCCCGTTAGAGTTGCACTCTCCCCCGCAAAACCTTTAATTTTATGATCGAAAGAAAGCAATGCTCTATCCAATACTTCCCCGACAACTGCGGGGAGCGCGGTATGAAGATCTGTGGACTGCACCCCAGGGAGGTAGCTTGATGGTAGGTGAAAGGAGTCTGTGACGCGCCCTTCTAGGAAATCCCGGACTCCTTGAGCAGGTGCTTTATAATCCCGTCCTCCAGCAAGGAAGGCTTGGTGTTCCCAATGCCGCTGAAACTCAATCCCAGCCAAGGGATGGCTACTCTGGAAATCCTCTGCCCCTACTGTAACGACAATCGCACTATTAGCTACCCCAGTATCTCTCTGATACTCACTCATTCCATTCGTAACGACTCGCTCTTCTTCCGAAGCGGCCGCAACGACTTTTCCGCCGGGACACATGCAAAAAGCATAAGCTCCTCTTCCCGTCGGCAAATCCTGATAGGTTAGCTGATAATCAGCGGGTCCAAGTTTGGAGTGTTCTTCCACCCCGTATTGAGAAAGATTGATGAGTTGCTGCGGATGCTCCACTCTTAGCCCAATGGCAAAAGCCTTCTGTTCGAGCTGAACTCCTTGTTCGAGGAGAAGCTCATAGGTCTCTCGTGAACTATGTCCAATAGCTAAAATGACGGTCTCGCTGGGAATCTCCTCAGAGTGATTCACAACGACTCCTGTGATTTTTCCGTCAGAGTGTTTTAGCCCCGTTAGCTTAGCACGAAACCGCACCTCTCCGCCAAGCGCCTTAATCTCTTGACGAAGCCCTTGAGTCACTTGCTTTAGAATGTCCGTCCCGATATGAGCCTTCGCTAAGAAAAGGATTTCCTGAGGTGCCCCCTGCTTCACGAAAGCTTCCAAAACCTCCGTGATTCGAGAATCCGAAATACGGGTTGTCAGCTTCCCATCGGAGAACGTTCCCGCTCCCCCTTCTCCGAACTGAACATTACTTTCCACATCGAGCTGGCCTGTCTCCCAGAATTCTTCTACTTTACGGGTACGAGTCTCTACGTCATCTCCCCGTTCGAGAACCAAAGGAGCATACCCCTTTTTCGCCAAGGCTAACGCAGCGAAATAACCTGCAGGCCCAGCACCGACCACGATGGGGCGATGCGAGAGTTTCCGCTCCGGTTTAGAGAGAAGTCGTGGTTCCTCTGTGGGTTCAGGCTTCAAATCTCCTACCCGGTGCAGAATACGGTTCACTTCTTTATACGGTAAATCCAAGCGAAATCGAAGGGTATACGAAAAAAACAAAAGCGGCTTCTTCCGTGCATCCACCGATCGGCGAAGGATTCGAAGCCCTGATATACTCTGCTGCGGAACCTTTAGTTTGCGTGCCATCATGACAGGCAGGCCCTTTTCGTCCTCTTCAACAGGTACTCGCAAGTTTGTCCAAATCAGATTCAAAAGGATTCCTCCACGTATGAGATTACATCTCTTTTTCTCTAAAATCGAAAGGCTTACCCGAAAACAATACTTACATAGACCTGTGACTGTAGCTTTTCGCGCAGTAGTGAACGACTTCTAGCGGAGGGGCGATAAATCGAACGAAGTTTTCGAGGGGTAGCGGAGCCACCGGTTCACATGCAGTAAGCAGAAGGGTTTGGCAGAGCTCCCTCGAAAACGAGTGAGATAGCCCTGAAGCTAATGAGCGAATGCTGCGCGAAAAGCTACTGACCCCAGACCTTCGAACTTGTTTAAAGGTAGCTAGTTGCTATAGCCCAGGCGTTCCCTTAGCCTTCAAACTAAACGTCGCCTTCGGCACAGAGGTCATCTCGACCCCTGCGGGGAGCTGCCAAAACACCTTGCTATCAGGGTGATTTCCAGCAAGTAACCCACTGGCATCCACCCATAAAGAAATCTGATCTCCAGTTAATTTATTTAGTACCTCTGGCAAAGCCTGTACAGTGATATCAAGCGCAGGTGCGGCTTTATCGACTTCTAGATCCACGGGAACATTCTTAATCACGACTGGAATACCTGTCAGTGTCTTACTCTGTGCAGCCTTACCCACTTTAGCTATCACTGTGAAATTTGTTCCAGCCCCGAAGGTAACTCCACTCAGCAAACTCACCTTATCCGAAGATATCTCAAACGTTTTATCCTCAGTAATTCCAGTGAGATCGACTGGTCCGATATTCAGTGCATCGAACCCTTTAAGAACCTCTGGAGCTCCAAATACCTTAACTGCATCAGGAATCGCCTGAAGGGATCGAACAATCATCCCTTCTGCCGGAGTCCCTTTACTTAGTACTTTGATTGGAATCATTTTATTTCCAAGTCCCTTAGAGATAATCGGGACGATAATCTCGACACTTCCAGGATTCGCTGTCAGGGTCTCTACACTAGGATCAGGCCCAAAAATAGCTTGCCCCGCTTTATTCCGAAAGAGAACGGGTCGAGTTACTCGTACCGTTTCCGTGGCCCCTGCAACGCTAACCTCGACAAGGACCTTATCGACCGAGGCTAATAGCGTACCAGGTCCCCTAACATTCACGACATCTGGCTTGAGGATTGTATCTCCAACTTCTTTGCCCTCCGCAGGTACCCCTGTCACATTCAATTGAACTGGAAGCATTTTTTCCTGCACAGTATCTAATTGAAGAGTCACTCGATTCGGGTTAAGCTCGGTTATCTTAACATTAGGAATGGGATCCATCTTAACTTCATAATCTTGTTCTCCCGGCTTGCTTCCCGTGAGATCGACATATGCATATAAGTCCTTTACGTTCACACTCGGGTTGGAGCCTTGTAGGCTCACTCGAATAGAAGGAAGTCTCGTCATAATCATTGAATTTGCGGGCAAATTCTTCGTGACAAGCGGTATCGTCAGGGTTTGATCCCTGTCTAATGTCTTGCTAGATCCTTGGCTCGTACTCGTTACATAAAGCCAAAAAAGAATCGCCAAGATAAGGGAAATAACTTTATAGCCTAAATTGCGCTTAAACATCTCATTCATATTTATGACCTCCAAAAGGATACAAAAGGTACAGAACTCTTCGTCGTATCCACCTGTAGCTCGCGGCTCAATAGTTCCTTTAAGGTTTTCTCATCAAGAAAGCGACTGATTACCCCATCTATAGCTACGGAAATTGCGCCTGTCTCTTCCGAGACAATAATAACGAGAGTATCCGAAACTTCGGTCAACCCAATCGCTGCCCGATGTCTGGTCCCTAGTTCTTTTTGGATATTCATGTTCTCAGAAAGAGGCAAAAAACAACCCGCTGCGGCAACCCGATCCCCGCGGATAATCACTGCCCCATCATGAAGTGGGGTATTTGGAATAAATACATTGACAAGAAATTCAGAGGAGACGACCCCATCGATTTGGATTCCAGTCTCCACATAATTTTGTATCCCAGTCTCCCGTTCTAAGGCGATTAATGCCCCAATCCGACTTTTGGAAAGGACTTGAGTACAACGTACTAATTCCTCGATGACTTGACCCAAAGCCTCTGGTCCAAGTGTTTGAGGATGGCGAATGAAAAAACGCCCTCGTCCAATTTGTTCAAGCGCTCTACGTAGCTCGGGCTGAAATACAACTGGTAAAGCGACAAAGAGCATTTGCCATACTTTACTAAGCAGCCAGCTCATCGTAGTGATTTCAAAAAACTGTGCTAAATATGATAACACAAGTAGAACAATAATACCTTTTAAAAGTTGAACAGCTCGGGTTCCTTTAATCAGCATCAATAACTGATAGAGTATGACCGCAACTACTGTGATATCGATGATACTATGCCAATCAAAAGCAACCCGAAGTTGTGAAAGAAATTGAGCCACGGTCTACCTCCTCTATCGGTTTAATTCAAACCCACTTCATTCGATTCTACGCGAAGGGCCAGAATCCTTGCCTGTCTCAAAAATTTATTTTACACTATAGTGAAGAGAATATAAAGGAAATTACTTCATATTTTTAGGAGGTTACCCGATGAATATCAAAGACTGGCAAAAACAAGTAGATGATTGGATTTCCCAATTTGAAGAAGGGTATTGGCAGCCTTCCTCGATGATGCTTCGACTTACAGAAGAAGTCGGAGAACTTGCACGGGAAGTGAACCACCGTTATGGTGAAAAACCCAAAAAGCCAACTGAACCTGAAGGGGATTTAGCCTTAGAAATGGCTGATATTCTCTTCATCATCGTCTGTATGTCCAACTCCTTAGACATCGACCTCGAAGACGCCTTTGCTCGAATGATGGAAAAATACCGTCTTCGCGACAGTGACCGCTGGACTAAGAAGCAGGAGCCTTCGGATTAAAAGAAACTCACTTCACAATATTTAGGCCCTTGAGAATCCCAAAACATCCTGTCAGCATCATATCTCCATAAGGAGAAACTTCATACCAACTAAGTGCGTTTGCCATTTCCCGGCGCGGTCCCGAAACTGCAACATAATCCCATCCGGGTTCCATGTCCGGATGAAGAGCTACACCATGTCCACCGTTAACATAGACCTCTTCATGAGTAAGGACTGCCTCTTGGAAACGTCGAACTAAATCTTTAAGGGAATTCTGATCAAGTGCACTGGTATGCTGCTCGAATATTCCATACACTCGGTTTCCTCGAACCGCTGCTCCAAGTGTATGTGAGTTTCCTATATTGAGGGCGATGATTCCCTCCTGCAAATGCTTTTGAACCTGCGGATCAGTCATAATTCCTAGAATCGCTGCAGTCCCAGTATCGGCTACTATCGCATCTGGAATAATTTCTCGTATCGCCTGCATGCGAGTATATACTGAGGGGATATCATGCACAAACATGAGTTCTTCCAAGTTCCCACCCTGGGCAACAAACTCTGACCAAAGTCGAAACCTCAGCGTCCGGTTACTTTCATGTACGCTATATCCATGATCCTGGACTGCAACTGAATACTTTTTCGGAGGGGTGATTCCAAAGGCCGTCAAAGCCTTTGCAAAGGATTTAACGTCGACATCTCCCATCCAGATTTCTACCGCTCCGTCAGGAGCCTTTTCTCTTATTTCCACACCCATTTGTTTCACTTTATCGAGGCTATCATGAAAGGTCAAAGCGGTTTTGGGAGTTGCATAAGCTTTTAACCCTGCTTGGATATGCTGCTTCAAAGCAAAGCCGCACGCTCCTCCACCCATCAAATGTCCATAGAAGAAAATATTCTTACCCTGACGCGTTGCCTCTCGGATTTCACGGGCTACAATTTGGGTCCGACTTGGAACCACAAGCTTGGGGCAGTTTTCTATATTCTTCCCCGATTGGTAGACAAGTATATCTTGCGTACCGGAACCGACATCAATGATCAAGAAATCTTCGTTCATCTCCATCCCTCACTTTAGCGAAATAACCTCCGTGCTAGCCTTGGCTTCACTATCTCCACGGCTTGATGCGGACAAAGTTCCTGACAGCAAAAACAGCGAATGCAGGCATCCAGATTAACCTGGGGTCTGTTTTTTTCGTTTAAAACCAAAGCCTGGGGTGGACAATTCTTTACACAATCCGAACACCCGACACATAGGTCATGTTGAAAGACAGGTCTCGGTCGAACGCGATTGAGAAGAAAGGTTTTTACACTCGGCGGGAGGGGTACCATATCTAAAAAGTTAAGGGAAACCGTCTTAGGGGCCACAAAATTTTGAATCCGCCATAGCGAACGCGCATCTCCACACAGCTTAACTTCTTCTATCCGGCTCACAAATCCACGTTCACGTGCAGCTATAATCGTCGGAACCTTTTCAGGCTTCATCCCAATTAAATGTGTCGCAGCAACATCTAAAGCGAAGGGATCCTCACTGATGAGGAGTGCCCCAATCGATCGAGGCTTCCCAGCCGAAGGACCATCCCCCTCCATGCCAACAATTCCATCCATGATACTCAAGGTCGGCTTAACCCAGGTCGCGATGTCCACTAACAAATCTGCAAAGCTACGTACATCAGGCATTCTAAGATGATACTCCGCCTTAAGCAGCCCCGGAATCACTCCGAATAAAATCTTAACTGCCCCCGTAAAAGTCATCATGCCATGGGTCTTAAGTTTAGATAAAGGGATGACGACATCTGCGTCGAGAACGGACTTTGTTACGGTTAAGCTCTTAACAAGCTTCCCCTCTGGGTGAGAGACCACTTCCTGACCAACATCAAGATTTAATTCCGCTCCCGTTCGTTCTGCGACTTCTTTAAGCCCAGAACGTGAATAAATCGCTTGCAGCGCCGAAGCAGTATAAGGCCCCCCCGGACTATCTCCAATAATTGGGATTCCACCTGCCTCTTGAACAAGTCGCACGACGGCCTCAACGACACTCGGATGAGTAGTTACCGCTTCTTCCGGACGTTTTTTCATCAATAAATTTACTTTCAGAAGAACACGTTGACCGGGCTTAACAAAGGCTTCCATCCCACCAAGTTCTTGGATTCCTTCCTTTAAAAGCCCTTCGACTCCGGCAGTATACTCTGGGCAATATTTTAAAATGACTTTTGAGTTCAATTAGCTTACGTCCTCTCATATAAAAGAATACTACTATTATACCCTTTTTACTTCGTTTAAGGAAACTTACGTAGAGTCTTAATTTAAGGTTGACGCAGCCATGGCAGCCTTTATGAGCAGCGATGGTCATCGCAAGAACATCTTAAATCCTGCTTATACTCATGTCGGTGTCGGAATCGTTAGCAGCAGCACAGGAAACTACTATGTCCAGGAATTCACTCAGGGATAGACTACCCTCATAAAGAGAAAAAGATAGAGCGTGCAATGATTGATTGATCAAAACACGCTCTATCTTTATTCAATTATTCATGATTAATAATCTTTTTCGAAAATTTCTAATAAGTCAAGAATTATTTTTGCTTCCTAAATAGTATCGTTTCCATAATTGGGGCACAATTAATAACGTTATTTCTCAAGCAAAACGCCACTTTAATAATCAGAATTTATTTAAGGTGTGGCTATTCTTTGTAAAAAATAGCCACTTACGGCAAGAAAAAAATTAATGATATAATTATTAGTGTTTCGATAACATTATTAAAACTTTGCATAAATGCATAAAATACTACTTAAAACTTTGGCAAGGAGGAATATTAGTGTTTAAAGTTAATGATTATGTAGTATACGGCTCATCGGGAGTATGTAAAATAGTAGATATTAGAAAAGAAAAGGATATAAGTAATAATGATATTGAATACTATGTTTTAGAACCAGCTTATAACAACAATATGACGATTAGGACGCCTGTAGATAACCCAAAAGTTTTGATGAGAAAGATCATGGGCAAAGAGGATGTCCTTTCATTTATAGCGACTATGCCAGAAATGGAAACCATTTTGACAGGTGATGATAGACATAGAAATGAAAGTTTTAAAGCGGCTCTTAGAACGGGTCAAAGCGAAGAATGGGTAAAAGTAATTAAAACATTATATTTAGAAAAACAAGAAAGACTTGAAATTGGTAAGAAACTAATAAAAACTGATGAAGACATTATGAAAGCTGCCGAAAAGAATTTGTACGAAGAATTTGCAATGGCCTTAAACATTTCACCTGATGAAGTACTTCCCTTTATTATTAATCATGTTCAATAAATAGGAAATTCATAAGTTAACGAGTATTTTGCAAAGGCTAGCGCAAGGCGTGACCTCAGGGTCGCGCCTTGTTTTTTGTTTTTAGACTCAGGTCAATCCTGTAACACCTAGGCCTCAACCTGAATAGAATACCCCGAAAACACTATAAAGGAGGGAAATTTACACATGGCTGACCTCTATCAATTTGATCCATATCAAGAAAGAGTCTGCATAATCGTAGAAAAGGTATTCTTTAGTTGCCAGCAAAGAGAGTGCTTCCCCAATCTCGAAGTTGAACTTCCTAATCATGGCGGACCCTTTACGTTCGTGGGCATTACATTTAACAATGGAGTAATTCTTCCTGAGAGTATCGTCATCACTCCAATTCCAGGCCGTCCAAACTTTGCTAGAGCTCAATTTACCGTTAGAATTTGCTTCACGGCAACCGTAAGAAATGCCGCTGGCACACTCATCCCTATCGCAGGTTGCTTACCTGACATTCACAAGGATATCGTCATTTACTATCCGCCAACCCGTCCTGAATTTGACTTTAACCTCAGAGTAGAGACCCGCAGTGAGCTTCTCCTCCCAGCGATCATCTCAGGAGATGACCTCATAATCACCGTTGGCTCCTTCGTGATCTCCAAACTTACAGGCTTTGTCCAACTCGCTATCGATGCCTTTGGCTATTGCCCAGAGCCACCATTCTGCGAAGAATACCCGACGGAAGAGCCTTGTATTGACTTCTTAAATCCAAATCTCACCCCTTTCCCAACCGATTTCTTCCCACCTCAATTGCCAGTGGTTGGCCTCCGTTAAACCTTCGATTGCTCAACTTTTCTCGATATTCTAAACGCATTAGGGCTGTCACCAGACAGCCCTTGCGTATCTACCCAGGAGGTGTGTAAGTTGCAATCCTGTCTAATCATCAGCGAACACTCATCCTTCCTCCTTGAGACGAATCCTAAGGGAATGACCTTATCCTCGGGCCCAACCGGCCTCCTCCTCTTTGAAGTCAAGGAACCCCTCCTTCTCGTTCAAGGAATTGCGGAAGGAGCGAATCAAATTCATTTAGCTTACCTAAAAGCAACAGGGGAACTGTGTTACTCCATTATCCACACGACTGGGGAACATCAAACTACGACACTTGGAAGACTGGATACGAGGACAAGTCGGTATGCTCGTCTCATTCTCCTTCCGGTCGATAAGGTCATACATATCTTCTACGCAACCTCGCACCTTGCCCTCCCCGATGTATGGCGTGTGACTCATCTATTTTGGAATGGTCAGATGTGGCGTTCTGCTCAATTAGGTGAAGTCGTTCACCCACGACATCCGCTATACCATGTCTTGATCGATTCGAAGTTGAATCTCCATGTACTCATGATGACCTTCATGGGAAATCGTTCTGTACTTATGTCTAACTTCTTTAATGGCAACTTCCATGTCTGGTCGAAACGCCAAGAAATTCTAAGTATTCCCCGTGAAGTTATCGATATGGCAGCCCTCATAACCCCTCAAAATACAGGCTATATATTCTGGGCCGCGAAACAACCAGGAACGGATAAGTTCGAGATTGGCCATGCCCTCCAACCCCAAGTGTCTGATTTTGCAAGCGCTTGGCAACTGGAGCCTAATCCCGCCATAAATATCGAGGGTCCTTGGAAGGGACTTGGGGCCCTTTATTCAGAAGGGGTTCTCAGTTTATTGATTAATGCTGATCAAGCTAGATTACTTCAACTGAATAATCAAAACTGGAATTTTACTACAAGCTTAGCTTCTCCGTATTCCCCGTTACAAATTGTGCAAAAAACAGAATCAGTTATTAACTACACGACCTGGCCTAACACTGACTCTAATACTTCCACTCCTCTTTTCGCACGTGAGATTGGCTTAGCCTTTATCTCAACTGCTCCAATCCCTGTGGGTACTTTTGAATCTCCTCAATCCTCTTCGATAAGTACAGAAATAAACACTCCTGTCTCTTCTGAGGAAGCTTCCCCAGAAATCAAAACCCTCACCGAACCCCACTCTATCTTCGAAGATTCTTCTGATACATCGGAATCACTAGAGTCAAAGGAAGTCCTCGTCTCCGTAATCAATGGTATTCAAGAAACAACTTCTTCGCTAACCGTTGAGCTACAAGCCTTAGGCGAAAAAGTCAATCCTATCTCCGAGGTTCTTGAAGTACTGGTGAAAAAAAACGAGGAAACACTAGAAGCCCTTCGAATGCTCGAAGAGAAGGTGAGCCTAAAAATCGAACGCGAAATTGCAACAAGGAAAGGATTTTGGGCACGATGGTTCACATAAGTGGAAAAATGAAGTATGGCGAACTATTAACTCTTTATCCGCAGTTAAAACCAATCGTTCGAAGGTATGGGATCCCTGTCTCAGGCTGAGGGATGCGCTATTTACTCAGTATGAGTGTTGAGCAGGTTGCTCAGCATTACAATCTAACGCCTGAGACACTCATTAAAGCTTTACAAAGGGGTACTTGATGTGAAGGTGCTTTTTCAAGTTCGGTCGGATTACCGAAAGAATCCTGCTGGAGATACTGTCCAGCTTCTAGCGACTGCCCAGGCGTTAAAGAACCTAGGGGTTCAAGTCTACCTGTCCCTTAATCCACAGGTCCGTCTCGAAGAATATGACTTGGTTCATATTTTTAATGCAACTCGAGTCTCCGATGCCTCACTGTATTTCGAAAATGCCAAGAAACAAAAGAAACCGATCGCTCTATCTCCAATCTACTGGAACATGCAAATGTTCTTAGAGAAAAGTGGCGGGGGCTCTGCCGCACTCTCTCAATGGGAAGCTTATCAACCCTGGAGAGGGCAATTGCTTCAGGAATCTGATTTGCTCTTGCCTAACGGGCAGATGGAGATGGACATACTCCAAAACGATTTCCATATCACCACCCCCTATCAGGTAATACCCAATGGTTTTCCCGAGGAGTATCTAGGAATTGATGAAGCCTTCTTCCGAGAGCAATGTCCCGGCCTCCCGGAGCAATTTGTTCTTTCCATCGCTAGAATCGCCCCACGGAAAAACCAAGTGTGGCTGGCACAGGCCTGCTCAGAACTGGGCCTCACTCTCGTTTTAGCGGGCCCAATCAATGACCAAAAGTATTTCGAAAAAGTGCGCTCTTTTCCTCATGTTATTTATCTCGGTACCTTGCAAGGTCGACTTCTCGCTTCCGCCTACGCTGCCGCAACTATTCATGCCATGCCAAGCTGGTTTGAAACCCCTGGGCTTTCTAGTCTTGAGGCTGGAGCCTGCGGGGCAGTTGTCTTATCGACCGATCAGGGTTGCACGAAAGAATACTTTAAGGATATGGGAGTCTACGTGAATCCTTTTTCAGAAGACAGCCTAATTCCAGCTTTGAAACAAGCCCTAAAACATTCTCCAGAACCGTTATCGAAGCATATACGAGAGCATTATTCCTGGACAAGGATTGGGGAAATGACCCTAGCTGCCTATAGGACATTAGTGGAAAAATGAAAAGAGATGTAAAAAAACGAGAGCCTTCACCTTGAAGTGACTGCCTCGTTTTTTGATTATCTTACTTTTGAATGTCTTTGAAAGGCTTTGAATGTCTTTCGAATTAGGTGAATCTCAAATTTCTAAGGAATATTATTAGTTTCCAGTACGGATGAAATCTAATACTCTCTGACAAGTAGCATAACGATCTGAACCGGATAAAAGGAGGGCTCGGTCGATGGGCTTATACGTCCCTCCTACGACGTAAACCTTCTTGGCTGCATCTAGGTATTCCTGACCGACTCCATCAAGGTAGAGAACAGGTGCCTTAAGAAAATCTGCCAAGTAACCTGCAGCTCTTTCATCTGGACCACGTCCGACTAAAATCATATTCTCCACTCTCATCCCACCTCCTAAGCTTCCATTCAGAATATCTCGTTTCTCCCTATCAATCGCTGATAATAAATCGTCCCATGTCCGCCCATAACGAGCTAAATAATCGATTGGATCGGTATGATCTGTTTCCCCATAAGCCCCTGATACGCTACGATGGGACCATAAATTATCCCTAGTCCAACCATAACGTATACAGGCATCTGCAGCTAACCAAACGGTACGAGCCCAGACTTCCTCGAACCTTACAGGATCATTGCCTTGAGGCTCACACATCTCCAGGGAAAGAAAACGATGATTAGCAGTATACCCAGCATGCCAAGCAACCTCATTCTCAGGGATTGTCCGAATAATCTCTATCCAATCCACGAAGTAGTGCGCAGAAGCTCCACGATAAGCGATATTAAAATAGTTGTATTCGTCTTGCGCGGTAGCACTAGGTGTATCCGTGGAGTGGATAACAATACCCAGAGGCTGAAGTTGCTCCCGCGAGCGATTATTGACAATTAGCTTCTCACTGATATTGTAAACCGTAGAAAATCACCTCCTCTCTATTTTGCATTAAGCATTGTATACCTTCAGAGAACACCTCATTGTTTAATTTTCTGCATATTATTAAAGTAATGGAAAAAATCATGGGCAAAATTAGACCCTTTCCCAATAACTAACCCGGTGATAATTATTCCAACTAAACCGTCCTTCGTCTGTATGCCGATCAGATTTAAAGCGTTCATCTGGGTTTCATAGGCCAGCAGAACTCCCGTTCCGAGGCTAATCAATTCCAAAGTCAGTGGGCGAAATTTATCCTTAATGAAGGGGATAGAATAAACAAGCGTCTTAAAAAGGTCGACGACTTTCTCGACAACCACAGCTAGTAACATAACTAAGCTTATTGCATCCACTCAAATCCCCCCTTTTTCTTAATTGCTCATAACAAACAATCCTCCTTCTATATCTATATTCGAATTTCGCTCTTTGGTTCTTTTAGAGATAAAAAAATATCCGCCTCTCTAAATTTACATTAGGAGACGGACAACTTTCTGAAAGAACAAGGGTTCACCTAGAAAGTATCCCCTTTAGCGTTAACCTGATAATTGGACCCCAGACGTTCTTGGGTAGCCTTCAAGACCTTCTCCAATAAAGGCAAATCTTTGCTTGAGAAAATCTTTTCTTCATTGGCTTTGATTTTTCGAATCGTTTCTTCTAAAGGAACTACACGAAACTGTTGCTTGCCCTTTTCACGGTAACTATGAGAATACGTTGGAATCAGGCGAACCTCTTCTAAACGGATTTTTTTAGAAATCACGGAAGGTAACACATCCATTTTTGAAGCTGTACTCGGAATAACCAATTTCTCCTGAAGAAACTTGAGTTCTAAAACAACCCCCGCTATTCCTCTCTTCTCCCCTTTGGTCCCCAATAAAGTTGCCAAGGGAATAGGCTACGAACTTATCTTTACCTCCGATGTTAATAACCTCGACGGGTTGGATAACATGGGGGTGGCTCCCGATAATTGCATCGACACCAGCCTCTAAGAACAGGCGAGCTAAGTTTCTTTGTTCCTCAGTCGGTTCTGGGCTATACTCAACCCCCCAGTGAAGGATTAACACAAGGACATCCACTTGAGGCCTAAGTGCTGAAATATCGTTTAGAATCCGCTCCTTTTCCAGGATATTAATAAAATACGAGTTCTCCTTAGGAAGGGTGATTCCATTAGTTCCATAAGTGTAAGCCAGATAACCCACTTTTACCCCACGGAATTCCTTGATTAGATAGCCTGAATCATTAGCGTTCTTCTTCGTTCCAAGGGTATCTAATCCCGCCTTTGCAAGGACATCCACTGTTATAAGGGCTCCACTGTATCCTCGATCAAGCAGATGATTATTAGCAGCGACCACACCATCGATTCCATAATCCTTTAAGTGCTGGGCTATAGCATCTGGGCTATTAAATAGCGGATATCCTGTATACCCTGTTGCTGGTCCTGCCATAGCCGTCTCTAGATTTGTAGTACAGTAATCTCCCTGCTCAATGAGCCCTTTCACCTCAGGAAAGAAATTAAAGTGATACGTGCCATCCGGTTGCTCCCCTGACCAGATCAGGGTATTATGCATCAATATATCTCCAACCGCGGTAAGGGTGATTGACTCTCGCTGAGAAACGGGCACGGGCTCAGCTTCTTTTTCTCCTGAATTTCCATCTAAAGGGCTTGCAGAATTCCCCTCCTGAGCCTGTGGGCTGAAGTTAAAAGTGGGTTGAGAAATACATCCGACAAGAAAAAGAGGACAAGCGAAAAAAATAACGATGAGGAGCGATGCACGACGAAATATATCCACGACCCCCTTCAAAGTGTTTGAATATTATGTTCGTTCTCACATCTAATTTGTCCTGCTTAGTTCCAAATCGGTTACTACCCTGATGTTCCTTGAATGTAAATAATTTCTCAGACAATTCAAATGTACTATGTTAATATTATGTCATACGATATACCGCGTGACATAATATATTGTAGTTCTATTAAGAGAGGTGTTAATGTTGTCCTACAGCGGTGGTCCGATGACCGAGGCAATGTACTATGTTCTGCTAACTCTAATGAATCCCAATCATGGATATAGACTTATGAATGCCATCACTGAGGTTTCTGGTGGTAGATTAACTATGGGACCCGGGACACTCTATGGAGTCTTGAGTCGTATGCAAAAAGAAGGCCTAATTTTACTATCCGAAGATAATGGACGACGTAAAACCTACTGCATCACAGTTGAAGGGGAAAAGGCACTTCGTAATGAATATACCCGCCTTTTAGCGCTCGTCCGAGATGGCGAAGTATTAAAGGGGGAGGAAACAAAGAATGACTAAAACGGTCTATCGACTTGGTTTAGGTGATTATTGGCGCATTGGTGAGAGTGAAAGCTGGTTCTCAGATATGGCAGCGAATGGATTGCATCTTTACAAGAGAGGACTGATCTTTACACATTTTACGAAGGGACTACCAGTGAAAACACGATACAGAGTGGAACTAGTAGGCACAGGAGATAGGTTATCCTCCGAGCAAATACAGATGTACGCCGAACATGGTTGGGAATATGTCACAAGCTATGGAATGTTTCACGTTTTTCGCTCTCCCGATGAATTAGGGGCACCCGAGCTGCACACTGACCCTGCTGAACAATCATTTACTCTGAAATCTCTAAGTGAGCAGTTCACGAGGTCTGCGACATTTGTTGTAATAGCCGTAGCCTTAATGTTTGCGATGCTAATTTGCGCATGGGTATTTGATTATTTTTCCACACTCTCTATCGTGGAAGGAAGCACAATTACTCTATGGGTTGTGGTGATTTTAGAACTATATGTTGCCTATTCCTCCTTGCAAGCAGCAATTTCCATGCGAGCGCTTCAAAAATCCCTCTCTGAAGGGAGACCAATTAACCACCACGCCAATTGGCGTTCACATCGAAACATGTCTATCCTTGTTTCCATTCTTTGTTCTTTTATTGGGATATCCATGATTGTACTTCCATTTGGGCAGACTGCACTGAGTCGAACAAGTAATCTTCCTGAATTGTCCTCGACCTTACCCATTGTTTTACTAGATGAGGTGGAAAAGAATCCTGATATGGAACGCAAATCACAATTGAATTCCGATAACATCGATCGGGCTAATAGTTATCGTTATAATTGGACTTTATTAGCGCCGATACAGTACGAATCTAGGGAAGAAGGCATTGTCTCCACCGAAATGTGGGCAGATGGAAGTGGGATATACAAACCGAGCATTACCTCAAGAATTTATCACCTTCGCTTCGGATTTATGGCTGATAATCTAGTGAATGATTTAATTAAACGGTATAGTATATGGTATAGGGGAGAGGGATTTCTACAAAAAGACCATCCTAACTTTGATCTTCTGCTAACTCATGAAGATAAGGAGTATAAGGAAGTTTGTGCCTTTAAAGGCAAGAGCGTAATGTATATTCGCTATCATGGATATTCAAGTATGGATAACTTAGTGGAGCAGGTTGCCGAGAAACTCATCTTCCTTGAAGTAAATTAAAATTAGAAACGCATAGCTGCTCCTTGACCCATTTTTAGCTCCTGTCTGAATAAATCAGCAACTCTGAACCAATCATGGTTAATCTTCCATGTATCATTTTCCTTAATGAGTGCTATTTCACCCGTTTCTACTAAAGTTTCAGTCTTATTTGTATCGGGATAAGAAGCTTGTAAATTCAACTCGTATTCCATAATGATTTTATTGCTTTCTTCAGTAATAATTTTGAAATCAATACTTGTCATCTTTAAATGAAATTTCCCCTCGTTGCTTGCCCGTATTGGTACTGCCCAAATACCATTAGCCCCAAAACTCTCATATCCACTTTCTGTAAGATATCCTTTAAATCCCTCAACATATTTTATTGCTTCTTCAAATTGTAGCGAAAAAATTTCATCAGCCTTGTTGTAATCCGTAATATTATATAATTGATTTTTATATTGAGTAACGATTTCTTTGACCACACTTTGGGATGTTACCTGTGATGAACATCCTAAAAGAATTGTAGATAATAATAGTAATGCAAGCATAATAGTAAAAAGCTTTTTAATTTAAATTACCCCCTTTTTACCCTTTTAATTATATTCCGCATTATCATTATATTACCTGCTTATGCCCAAATGGTTCGCAACATCTTACATCTGCGGTCCCGGTTGAAAGGGGCCGTGCCACAGGGGGGGGGCACAGATTTCTTCGCCAAATAATTCGGTGCTCATTATTGGTCGCGTTTTGGTCGGTAGCGACAGCGACCTCCCGACCGCTTATAGGCTCTCGAAGCAGATACAACTATCTTCGTTGACGCAGCCATAGTGTGCGATGTTCCCTACAATAAAGTCAATTTTCCCCATGTTAAAACAGCTATATTATCGCCAAAAACCCAGTAAAAATGGCCAAAGTGCAGGCTTCAAATTGCCTTGCACTTTGGCTTGTATATCAGAATGGAACCCCTTACTGTTGACATGCCACTTGCATTAAACCATTAACGACAAAGCGATTTCACGAGCTTTATATCCATTTTTGATTTTTTTTGAAGTTAAAAATAAATATAATCACTTGATTAATCAATGCAACCAAAAAAACTTTTTAGTTTGCAATAATCTAGGAACTCCTAAAACATACGGCAATAGTCGAGGTATTTTCCTTTTGAAGCATTCTGTTTTTACCCATAACAAAAGACCATTCCTTTAAACAAATGATTTAGCCTGTAGTAAGCAGGAATCATATACTTAAAGAAATGGTCTTAAACCGTTCAAATAAAGGAATGGAGCCGATGGCAGGACTCGAACCTGTAACCTGCTGATTACAAATCAGCTGCTCTACCAATTGAGCTACATCGGCTTGTCTTAGCGACTTGTTTATATTAGCATAACCATTTTAAATTTTCAACACTAAAGTTCAATTAATTTTTTGCCAATTTTTCTTAGGTATAATTCCATAGTTTTCGGCACTGTAAACCAAATAGAAGCGCTTAAAAAGAAACTTACCTTTTTAGATAGAATCCTCAACTGGCTCTTCAGAAAAATCCATATAGAGATAACCCTCAAAATCAGTTGCAGAATCTTTGAAGGCCTTAAATCCAACAGCTCGCCAAAAGTGTGCCACCTCTTCGTTCTTTGGTCGGAGGACCACTTTTTTGACCGGGGTCAATTTCAGCTCATCCAGAAAGATTTCGGCGAACTTTCTCCCAATTCCATGATGACGAGGGCTAACCCGAAAGTGTTCCCATTCCAAAATGAGATCATAATCCGCTTGTACACTCGTTTTACTTTCAGGGATGGTCTCAACTGCACAGACGCTTACTTTGAAGCGAAGTGTAATATAGCATAGCCCAAAACGGTAGACGACCTTCCACTCGGTCCCGTAACCCAGAAAGGTAATTTCCGTTTTAACTTCTGTGTGCGATAGTTCTGCAAGGAATCGTGCTTGGTCTAAAAAGAATTCCTCATCAAAGACAACAAACGGGATTACCATTGGCCTTCCCCCTTTGATGATAAGAACCTTCGTGAAGGAAGTTCTGAATTCCTTTTCATTCGGGTGCTTTGCGAAACTTAACTAATGCTTTGGAAGCAAGCACGAAAATATCCAGTGATGAGTCCTACATAAGTGATAGGATGAATGTCAGTTCCTTAGTTCCTTAGTTCCTGGAAAAGATTTCGAGAGAACGATCGAGAATACCACTCAAATAGGCTAGAACCACACCATAATTCGTGATTGGAATGTTATTCTCTCGGCAAATGTTAATTCTCGTAATCATCGTCTTTTGATTCAGCATACAAGACCCGCAATGAATGACCAAGTCATATTCCTGTACGTTCAGCGGAAAATCCTGCCCCATTTTAAAGTCGAACTGGAACGTTTTGCCCGTCTTCTTCTGGAGAAGGTTCGGAATCTTATACCTTCCGATATCCTCATGCGAGTGATTATGTGTACACCCCTCTGTGATGAGGATCCGTGCTTGATCCGGTAAATTCGCAATCATCTTGACACCTTGGGCAAATTCCTGCAAGTCACCTTTATACCGCGCGAACAAAATAGAGAAGGAGGTAAGCGGTATAGAAGACGGGACAATTTCACTGACCACTTTGAAGGCTTGAGAGTCTGTGATGACTAAATCGATGTGTTTCAAATCCTGAAGTGCCGACTCCAATTCGCTATCTCGGACGACATAGCATTTAATTCCATGATCCAGGCAATCTCGAATGACCTGAACCTGGGGAAGAATAATACGACCCTTAGGTGCTTCGGAGTCCACGGGAACCACTAAAATCACAGTTCCATTATAGGGAACTAGGTCCCCTACAATAGGAGGCTCTGTTATATTTTCCTGAATCCTTTGGATGAGTACTTCTTTTAATTCGAGAATTCCTGTATTTTCCATAGCAGAAACAAGCAAAGCCTTTGGATAAACCTCCTGAACTCTACTTTGCTCCTGCTCACTTACACAATCCGCTTGGTTAATCACCAATAAAAAAGGAATATTAAATTTCTTAAATTGCTTTTCCGCTTCCTGAAGCAATTCCATATCTAAGTCCTCTATATCCATGACATAAAGGGCGAAATCCGTCTTCTGTAGGACTTTGAGGGTCCTCTCTACCCTCAAATCCCCCAGTTCTCCTTCATCATCAAGGCCCGCTGTATCGATGAACACGACTGGTCCGAGAGGAATAAGCTCCATTGTCTTGCTTACAGGATCTGTCGTTGTTCCCTTAACTGGCGAAACAAGGGATATATCCTGCCCGATGATTGCATTGATTAACGAGGACTTCCCAGCGTTCCTCTTCCCGAATAAAGCGATATGCGGTTGGTTCGCTGTCGGGGTCTGGTTGTTCATAGTTAGATATTCCTTTCTCTACGTTGGATTTGTTGCTCAAATTTCTTATGGTCTCCTCGACCCATATCGACTTGACCGCCTACACTTATAATTCGGCGTTCGATACAGCCGCGACAATGCGCTGCCTCATCTCCCGTACATATTTTATTTTCATAAAGCTCATATTTTGGTCGTACATTTGTCGGGGAAAGATTCGGCATAACGACATTAGCCCCAGCTTTAATAGCCTTCTCACGCCCGAGCGGATCGATCGTTCCCAAAGCCGTGGTCGAGGGTAAAAGCACCTCTGGCAAAATCAGCCGAGTCAGTGCCAATAAGATGAGAGTCTTCTCAACCGTTCCACCGGGATATGCCCCAAGCGGTGTCTTCGCGTGAGGAATAAAGGGACCGATCCCCACCATTTCTGGCTGAAAGTCCTGAAGGAAAAGTAAGTCCTCAACCAAATCCTCATTCTGTTGCCCGGGTAACCCCACCATGAACCCAGCTCCCACTTGATAGCCAATTTCTTTTAGCATCTGTAGACAGTTACGACGGTTGTCATAATCCATGTCCGGATGTAACTGGTGATAGAGTCTCTCAGAAGCAGTTTCATGACGCAGAAGATACCGCTCTACACCCGCCTTATACAGCCTTCGATAACTTTCAAGGCTTCTTTCCCCAATGGATAGGGTAATTGCCACATCAGGATAATTACCCTTTATCTTTCGGATAAGTTCTTCTAATATCTCATCCGTATAATAAAGGTCCTCTCCACTTTGTAGCACGAACGTCCTATATCCTAAGTTATATCCTTCAGTACAACACTCCAAGATTTCATCAAGACTTAGACGGTATCTATCGGCCTCATTATTTCCCCTTCGGATTCCACAGTATGCACAGTTCCGCCGACAATAATTAGAGAACTCAATAAGCCCCCTCATAAAAACTCTATTACCATAGCTCGCTTCGCGAGTCTCCCAGGCATAATTAAAAAGAAGCTCTTGATTCTCCGAATCCAGATGATTCAATAAAAAGAGGAGTTCTTCCCCCTTAGCTTGGTGGGACTGAAATAGCCCTTCAAGAATTGTACGAACAATCACTTTTTTGTCCATCATATACCTTCCTAGTATCTTTTATATTATTATTTACACTCTATGCGCTTTTTAATGTACTAATTTTCACTATACCTATTTTGGTTTATCTATAGGATAAAGTCAATATCAAAACCAGAGTTCTCCTTATCAAGTGAGTCAATAAAATCGATAAAATCAAGGGAAATCTCACGATTTTCCTCAGAAGTAAGATAAAGGCGAAGTTTTTTCCAACTTAAGGGTATACTAATCCTCGATACAAGGAGGATGGTTATGACTAAGTTGACGTATGAGGAAATCTTCGGCCGACTCGTAAAGGCCTCTTATCAGGGAAACCTCCAAGCGGAAATCGATTCACTCGAATCCACAGGAGACGAACACACAAAACAGTATATCCACTATGCCTTAGGCAAAGGGGACCCGGATAAAGTCGTATTCCAAGTCAAAGAATGTGACAGTGGCCGTACAGGTGAGGAACATAACTGTGAGGCCGCCTGTCTCTTTGATGCAATCGTTCGTGATATGGAAGGAAAGGTCGTCATCCAAGATCGGAACTGTACGCATTGTGGTCATTGTATTGATACCTGCTCCTTGGATAGCTTAGTCGATAAGAAAGAATTTATTCCTCTCGTCGAGCTTCTAAAATCAAGGGAGGTTCCGGTTTTTGCTATTGTGGCTCCCGCTATTGCCGGTCAATTTGGCCCCGACATTAGCATGGGACAACTGCGCGCAGCCTTTAAGCATCTTGGCTTTTACGGAATGATTGAAGTCGCTTTATTTGCTGATGTCTTGAGTCTCAAGGAAGCCCTTGAATTTGATAAACATGTTCAGACAGACCAAGATTTTGTTCTCACAAGTTGTTGTTGCCCCATCTGGGTAGGCATGGTTAAACGTGTCTATGATACCCTCGTTCCCCATATTTCGCCCTCCGTCTCTCCTATGGTTGCCTGTGGACGCGGCGTTAAACGCCTCCATCCCGGGGCCAAGGTCGTATTTGTCGGACCCTGTATCGCCAAAAAGGCGGAAGCAAAAGAACCGGATATTCGCGATGCTGTGGATGCCGTTTTAACCTTTCACGAGCTTAAGCAGATTTTTGAGGCGGCGGATATCGACCTATCCCTTATGGAAGACATTCCGAGTGAGCATTCCTCGACGAGTGGTCGAATCTACGCTCGTACAGGTGGCGTATCCCAATCTATTTCCGATACCTTGAATCGTTTAAGACCCGAAAAACCTGTGAAGATCAAAGCCATCCAAGCAGACGGAATTAAAGAATGCAAAGAGCTCCTTCGCTCCATAACTAGCAACGATATCCAAGCCAACTTCTATGAAGGGATGGGCTGTATCGGAGGGTGTGTTGGCGGGCCTAAGGCTTTACTTGACATCGAGGTCGGAACACAACGGGTGAATGATTACGGACTTGAGGCGCATGCTCCGACCCCTGCGGATAATCAGTATGTACTTGAGTTGCTGACCCAGTTGGGAATTGATGATGTCGATGAACTCCTTAAAGGAGAATCCGCGGAAATTCTTCAGAGACACTTTTAAGGCTATGCGAAGGATCTTGTCCAATGTCATAAGCTAAAGATTCTTCGGTTCGCCTCAAAAGATAAAATACATGAAATGAGGACAAAAGCTAAATGGAAACTTCTAAAGAAAATAAGAAAATTGAAAATAAGAAAATGACCCTGCTTATGTTTAGTGGTGAATATGATAAAGCCCTAGCTGCTTTAATTCTTGCCAATTCAGCCCGTGAAATGGGGCTCGATGTTACGATATTCTTTGCCTTCTGGGGGCTCACACTTGTACGGGATCCGGGCAAAATGACGATGGAGGATAAATCTCTATTCGAAAAGATGTTCGGGATAATGACACCCCAGGGAGTAGAGAACTTGCCCCTTTCGCGCATGAATATGGCGGGTCTGGGCAAGGCCATGCTCAAGGAAATGATGGAAGATGATAAAACGCCTACTCTCACAGACTTTCTAAATGGAGCAAGAAAGAAAGGAGTAAAATTCTACGGATGTAAATTATCGGTCGATGTAATGGGCTTCAAAGAAGAAGAATTCATCCCTGAATTAGAGATTATAACCGCTACAGACTACCTCAAGGAAGCGCTTGAATCTCAGATACAATTGTTCATATAAAATGAAAAGAATCCCCACGTCTGGGGATTCTTCTTGCGCAAGTCTAGAGAAGTTAGCGTCTAGATTTTATGGACTAGATTGCTTTACTTCCTGACTCTTACAAAAAAGTAACACGTGGCATGTCCAAAGTCAATGATTTCAACAAATATAGACATTAAATTAAATAAAAATTTCTTAAATTATGCACCAAATCAGGCGATTAACCGTTAAAAACTTTTTATAGAAAAAGAATATTGAGTTACCTTGGAGGAACAAGGAGAAACTTCGCTGTTGACTTTCCTAGCAAAATGGGGTAGAATGACATTCGACCAAAAAAATGCCGATGTGGCTCAGAGGTAGAGCAGCTCACTCGTAATGAGCAGGTCGTCGGTTCGATTCCGACCATCGGCTCCAGTAGGAAATGAAGCACCGCAAGAGATTGCGGTGCTTTTGTTTTTCAGGTAAATTGCTCAAAAACACAAATCGTCGCCCAACGTCGCCACATGCTAATAAACACTACATAAAATGACTTAATATTAAAAGGAATTGAACGCTTTGTCTCATCTGCTGTTGAGATCCTTGACCCATCTATTATTTTAAAAACTATATTTTGTTCTTATCATATTTAGATTACTCTCCATAATCCAGAAAACATTACTTGCATGGCTTTGTATAAAAATATAGGGTATGTGAATACTACGAGAGAAATTTAGTTCTGGAGGTTACAAAATGAACGATGCAGGTTTAGCTTTACACGAGACCCTAGATCTCCATGAGATTATTAGTTTCAAAAATGTTTGCGTAACAAAGTCTGCAATGATGCAAAATCTAATTAGTGATCAGCAATTAAAGTCTTTTCTAGAACAAGACGTACAAAAGGGACAACAGCAAATAAAAGAAATTCAAGAGCTTCTATCTCAGTCGATAAAACATTAATTTTGAGGAGGCTATCATGAATAAACTACTAGAAAATATGACTGGAATGGATGGAATGAGTGACCAAATTATAGCTACTGACTTTTTAAATGGAATTAAATCTGGTATTAAAAATCTTGCAACTGCTCTAACCGAATCAGCTACCCCAGAGGTTAGACAGGTACTAAGGAACCAACTTAACGATGCTCTAAATACCCACGAGCAATTTACTAACTATCTAAGTAGCAAAGGTTGGTATGATGCATATAACATAAGCAGACAAATTCAAATGGATATGCAAACTGCTCAGAATACCTTAAGTTTATAATTGATTTAAATATCTCATACCTTAATCTAATTTCAACTTTTTATTTGCTCGATATTTCTTTTTTACAAATTTTGTCTGTATTTTTACTTTTAAATAGCCAAAACTAAGTTCATGAAATATAAGGAGGGTTGAAAATGTACATGATGAATAACAATAGATATAGCTTAATGCAACCAGGTTGGTTAGCTCTTCATGTTATTGGTATAGGTGCTGCTGTTTGGCTAGGAAAGATTTGGGGAGAAAATACTCGAGGAGAGGAAATGTGGGGAGAAAATACACAGCGTTAAAAACTAAAAACATAAACTAAGGCGCTCCCGCTTGGGAACGCCTTTTACTTATATACATTTTTCGCATTGTAGAAATTCTAACATAGAGAAAAGGTGTTCCCCATAAAGAGCACTTTTCTTATTAACCAAGCACGAGACAAAGTCCTATTACCATATTATGGAGTGAATTAGACTCTATCATATGAAATAGGAGGAAAAAATATATGTTTGGTATGCCTGGTTATTATAATATGGGATATGGTGCACTTGGATTTCCGAGATTGGGAAGTCAATATCCTTTCTATGGATCTTCTTTTGGACTGGGTGCCCAATATCCCTTTTATGGATCTTCTTATCTATGGAGTTACCGTCAATGGTAATATCTGAAGAGCTCTTGCGAGGGCTCTTTTTCCGAGGTTATGAGTTAAGGCATCCCAAGCGGGGTGCCTTTAGCATTAGCTTTAGGTAAGTTTTTGCCGCAGAAAAAATAAAACCCCCTGCCATATCTGACAGGGGAACCGAAGATAATATATCTTCAAAGGAGGGTATAAGAAAAAGTATAGATTAATTGTAGTGCATAGAAGTGAGGAATCTGTTTCTATAATGTGAAACAACTGTGAAAATAAGTTCAAGAACATATCTTTTATAATTTTATTACCATTTTGTGCCAATTAGCCTAGACCATTCATATCATGTACTATCCCAGAGAAAAAGGAGGATATGCAAAATGGCATTTGGTGCAGGTGGTCCTGGTTGTGGTGGCCCTGGATTGGGCGCAGGAATTGCTATCGTAGTGGTTATCATTCTTCTGCTTATTGCAATGGGAATCGTATTCTAAACAAAATCCACTTTTAATATTGAAAGGAGGAACTTGATTTGTACGGAATGGGTTATGGCGGCGGATTTGGCGGTGCATGTTGCCCTCCAGTAGTTACAGGTGGAGGATGTGTCGGTGCAGGTATTATTGCTATAGCAATCTTAATTCTAATCGCACTGGGTGTAATCTTCTAAATCGATGGGCTCAAACTGAGAGCTGGGCGCTTCTGCCTGGCTCTTAGCCATCTGTGCTACTGCGAGACTATGGTTAGGAAGTGAGGTGCTTCAGTGTATAATTCTGATTATGATTATCATGTGCATTCCTATTTAACTCGCACTTCCTGTGTAAACGGTCATGTCCACTGTCTCAGTGGGCTAACAAGTCCTACGGTCCCTTTGGGATGCACTCACGTTCATTATTATAATGGGGTAACAACCTTGGATCATGGTCATGTCCACTGCTACAGAGGATGCACTGGTCCGAGTATTCCTTGCCCTGGCGGAGGACACATTCATTGTATGAAGGGTTGTACGACTGTAGATGACTGCCATTCACATTACTATGAAGCTCCGACAGGAAATGAACAAACTTCCATGTTATTCAATCGATATGCCTATTAACGAAGAGAGTCCCCGGTATGCCGGGGACTCGAAGCTATCTCCCTAATCTAGCCGTTCTCGTCGGCATAGGTCTAAGCCTAAGAATTCTACCTAGAAGATCGACAAATCCGTCGATTTCCCCCTGTGTATTGTAAAGCCCGAAGCTTGCTCTAACCATTCCAGGATGAGGTAAGGCTGGATTCGCAATATACCTTTCCATATCTCGTTTGGGGATCTGGAGAAGACGCTGAACATAAGGCTGTGCACAGAAACAACCGCTTCGAACAGCAATTCCACCTTCAAGGGATAGTCTCTCTGCCACGTCCTCGTGATACATTCCCTCAATATTAAAAGGAATGACACTGATGCGTTGAGCTGCTTGTTGACTATTAATAGGTACGCCCCCATAAAGAGTCAAGCCCTCCATCCCTCGAAGCTTTGCATAAGCATACTCAAGCAACCTCTCTTCATGGCCCTGAACCTTCTTCATTCCTAAGCTAGAAATCGTCCTTATGGCCGCGACTAAAGCAACCACACCCATGAGATTCGGGGTTCCCGCTTCTTCTTTATGTGGAGGAGCATCCCAAATTACACGATCTGAAGTCACCATTCGAACGGTCCCTCCGCCAGAGTATTCCGGAGAGCCCTGTTCGAAGACTTCCCTTGGCCCTATCAGGACCCCCGTTCCGAAAGGGGCATACATCTTATGGGCTGAGAAAGCAAGAAAATCTATATGTTCTGGCGAATGACTAGGGCGCATATCCACTGGAGCATGCGGCACAAGTTGTGCTCCGTCGACACATATTTTTGCCCCATAGCGATGGGCCAATTCTGCTATTTTATATATCGGGTTTCTATGTCCTGTAACATTAGATGCGCCTGTTACCGTAACCAGCTTAACCGCTCCTTGATACCGTTCGAGCTTTGCCTGCAAATCCTCTAGCCTTAGCCGACCCTGTTCATCGATATCTACGTAATCAACCGAGTATTTATCTCGCCAAGGCAAAAGGTTTGAGTGATGTTCCATCCAAGTCGTCAATACAATCCCATTTTTGTTTTTATCCCATAGACGATAAGCGAGTTTATTGATTCCTTCAGTTGTGTTTTTTAGGAAGATTACGACATCCGTTCGAGGATCCCCACCCACGAACTTCATAACTTCCTTTCTTGCTTCCTCAAATACCTGAGAAGAGATCACAGACTTATACCCTGCTCCCCGATGAATCGAAGAGTATTGCGGCGCGAAGCGTACTATTTCCTCCATCACAGAAAGAAAGGGCGGCGTCGTTGCCGCATTATCAAAGTTAATCCCTATAGTTGAGCCACCCTGTGCTATGGGAACTGGGGTGTCTAACCCCACAAATAGATTCCGAAAATTAGCCCGATACTTCAAGGGGAAAAAACGAAAGTTCATCTCCTAGCCTCCTCAATCACCTTTTACTCTGCATTATATGAATTCGATGCGAATCGGGTTATCATCAATAGGCAGGGTGCAGGAAATTTATAAGGCTATAGCGAATAAGACGTTTAAGTTCAGAGGTACTAAAAATGGGAGGTGGACTACTTGCAGCGCAGAGACACTATAATCACCTGGGGCTTTTTCTCTTTCTCTTTCATTGGAATCTACATGACTCTTTCTCAGCAAAGTGGAGGTATCGCCAGTTATGCCTATCTCATCAGTGCTTTTATCTCTGTTAGCCTCACTTTTCTCGTTGACCGCTTCTTAAAAAAGCGTCAAGCCACTAAGGATAAAAGCTCAGATTCCCCCAAAAAAACCAGTAGAAAAAGAACCTTGAGCGGAAAAAGTCCAAAAAATTTACAGAAAAAGACCGATAAAGTGGTCCCTTTGAATCAAGGCAAAAACCATACTTCTAAGGCTAAAAAGAAGAAACGTGCCAATTAGACATAGGAATCTTTAGCCTTTATTCGGCACTTTTTTCCTATCTAACAAGAAATTGTTCCTTGATATTCGACACGTTACATGATATTTTGTCATAGTCAGGAGAATACCGCAAAAAACCTGACATTGCGTTATAATCCCTGGACGCAGGGATGTACCAAGTCACTTCGTAACCCAAAACAACAAGCGGAGTTAAGCTTATAAACTTAACTCCGCTTGTTGTCTTATTATTTATCTCCCTTTAGGGAGATTTTTTAGTTTACTGATTTTATTTGGAATTTAGGGGCAAACTACTATGTCAAGGGGGCGTTTCTGTGCTACGACGTCGTGAATTTCTCAAACTTGTTGTCAAAGGAGCCATCCTTGGCAATTTCATAGAGTTAGTTACCCCATCGTTGAAACAAGCTGTCGCTCAAGGAGAAGTAAAAAAGCTCCCCGTAGTCATGATAGAAACTGGGACCTGTACAGGGGATAGTATTTCTCTAGATAATATCTGGACTCCCACCTTCTCTGATATCCTCACCAATATTGCCGATTGGCGCTATGATTGGACCATGATGCAATCACAAGGTCAGCCTGCGTATCAGGTGCTTTTAGATACCTATGAAAAAATGCCCTACGAATATATCTTAATCGTTCAGGGTGCAATGATTCAACGCGATGGGGGCAATTATAACCATGCAGGTCTCGAGAACGGAAAGATGGTCACAGGACTCGAACTGGTGCGACGGCTTGGACTAAAAGCGAAATATGTGGTTGCTATTGGGCATTGTGCGACTTATGGTGGACCTGTTGCTGGGCATCCTAATCCCACCCAAGCCACCGGCGTACAAAACATTTTACCCGAACGACGTGTGATTAATGTGTCGGGTTGCCCAGCTCACCCCGATTGGATCATGGGCACCCTTCTCCATCTTGCACTCTATGGGGAGCCTGAGCTCGAGAAGTTTGGCCGACCCAAGATGTTCTATGGCGAGACTATTCACAACAATTGCCCTCGCCGTCGCTATTACGATCAAGGAATTTTCGCCACGAACATCGGTCAAAAGGAATGTCTTTATCGTGTAGGTTGCAAAGGTCCGGTCACCTATGCGGACTGTCCCATTCGCCGCTGGAACGATCGTTATAACTGGCCCGTTGGATGTAATTCCCCCTGTATCGGCTGCACTGAGCCTGGGTACCCCGACTTGATGGAGCCCTTTACTACGCATGCCCCTGATATCCCCTTTCCTGGTGGAAGTAGGGCCTCTACAGACCGAATCGGCCTTGGAGTCATGGGGTTAGCTACTTTAGGAATTGGTGGCCATTTCTTAGCCTCCCTTTATAATGGACGACTTCATAAGAACCTCGTAAAATCCACCGTTAAAGCCAAAAATAAACCCGCACTAAGAAAGGTAAAATCCTTTCATCAATACTACCAGAAAGCCTTTAAAATCCGCACCAAGCAAGATTAGTAAGAGCCAATTCAAAATACGTTAATGAAGAGTTACTAAGAAAAGTACATACGTAAACTTCCGAGGAGTGAGCGATCTGGAAAAGAAGATTCTATACCCCGTTTCCCGGATACATAACCCCATGCTTGTCGAGGCTTGGCTCGAAGATGGAGTCATTAAAGAGGCCTTTATAAGCGATACCCTTTACCGAGGCTTCGAACAAATCCTTGAAGGGCGTCCTGCCGTAGATATGCCCTACTATACCCAGAGAATCTGCGGCATTTGCTCCTCTGCACATGGGATTGCCGCAGCCTTGGCAGTAGAACAAGCTCTTGGGATGCACGTTCCCCCGAACGGACAATTTCTTCGCAACTTAATTCTTGCTAGTGACTTTATCCAAAATCACATTCGGCATTTTTATCTCATGAGTATGCCCGATTACTTTCGCGGTCCTGATATTGCACCCTTTATCCCTCACCTGGAAGGAGATATCCGGCTTTCTAAAAAGGAAGACGACGAAATGGCTGCCCACTACTTTAAGGCGATAGAAATCTCTCGAGATGCCCATGCCGCCTTTGGGGTCTTTGGCGGGAAGGCACCCCACGGCCACGGAATTGTCGCCGGTGGATGCACGATGGATATCGATGCTGACAAGGTTAACCGTTACCGAGGGTATCTCATGCAAATCATTGATTTCCTTGACAACGTGATGTTACCTGATGCCGAATTTCTAGTTGAGCGTTATCCAGATTATGTTCACCTTGGGAAGGGGAATGGGAATTTCCTTTCTGTTGGCGGATTTACTAATCCGGATGGAAGTACCCTATTTCCCCATGGCCTTTCTATCCAAGGAAAAATCCAACCCTTTAATGAGCAACTCATTACGGAAGAGGTCACCACAGCATGGTATAAGCAGACTGGAGCAGTTCACCCCAGTGTAGAAAAGACCGAACCTGACCGCAGTCAACCTAAAGGCTATACCTGGGTCAAAGCCCCGCGCTACCAAGGACAAGCTGTGGAAGTCGGCCCCCTAGCTCGCGCTTTGATCGCTAAGGAAAAAGTTATCGGCTACGGAGCCGTGGCCCGTCACTGGTCCCGTGCACAGGAAACAAGGAAAATCGCCGAGGCAGCGAAGCTTTGGCTCAATCGACTAGTACCTGGTGCAGAGACACTCAATACCCAGGTAGAGCAAGAATCTGGAATGGGAATTGGCTTTTTTGAAGCGATGCGCGGCACCCTGGGACATTGGGTTCAAATTGAAAAGGGGCGTGTCAAAAACTACCAGATTATTACCCCTTCAGCCTTCAATTTTAGTTCTCGAGATGAAGCAGGTACGAGAAGCGTGGGTGAACAATCCATCCTTGGCCTTAAGATCCAGAACCCCGAGCTGAAGGAAGCGGGACGAGTCATTCGTTCTTTCGATCCATGCTTCTCCTGTAGTGTTCATTTAATTGACGGAGAGAAACTTCGTTCTCTGGATATTCGAATTTAGTGTGCGGGAGGTGAGTCCAAATATGAAGCAAAGTTCAACGAAGGCCTTTCAACTTAAGATTCGCAAATCCGTTTCCAAACAATTCCAAAGGGCCCAATTAACCCAAAACGTTGTTCTCACTCAACCCGCTGCGGTTCGTATCTTCCATTGGGGCTTTGCCTTTTCCTTATCTGGACTTATCCTAACTGGGTTAGAGCTTCATACACCCATTCCTTTTCTCGCCTTACCCTTCAGCAAGGTTTTCATCGCTCACTCTATCTCGGCCTGGCTCTCCCTAAGTTTTTTTGCCTTAAGGCTTGTGGACATGCTTATCCGCAAAGACACCTCACTTCTTCCCACGTGGAAGGATTTGAAGAATTTCCCCCGGCTCCTTTCTTATTACCTCTTTCTCCGCTCAACCCCACCCCCTAGTGGAAAATATAATAGCGGACAAAAACTCATCTTCTTTTCCTGGCTTGTTCTTTTTGCTTTTATCGCTTTTATCTCGATGGCCTCTTACTGGGCAGGTGAACACTTGGATTGGGTTCCTCGCCTCTTAGGAGGATTCCAGGTGTTACGCTGGATCAAGTTTATTAGCCTTATCTATTTTAGTTCAACGATTCTCCTCCATATTTATTTAAGTTTTACCGAGAATCTAAGCAAACTCCAATCCATGGTCAGCGGATACGAGCAAAAGAACCCAAACTAACTCACACCCCCACAAAACAAAAAGTTCCTTCGTAAAGGAACTTAGGCGATACTATTTCTAAATTTTTTAGTTCAATTCTTGAAGGACAGTACGTAGAATTTTCCCTGAGCGGGTCATCGGTAACTTTTCACGGATTTTTACACAAATCGCGCAGCCCAGGGAAAACTGTTCGCGAACAAATTCGCTGACTTGATTGCAGAACCGATGATATTCCTCCTCACTCTCCAGTCTTTCCTTTAAGGCGAGATATACACTTAAAGTCTGACTTTGAAAGGAATCATTCTGAGCAATGACCCCGGCTTCAAGGACTCTTGGATACTCAAGCAGGACAGACTCGACTTGATAGTAGCTAACATACATTTGACCTACTTGAAACCCATCCCATCGACTTAGATTAACTAGTCTTGGCTCTTGTAATGCAGCTGAGTAATTTCCCATCACTAACCCCCCTTAGCAGATGGACCGTCAAAATATTCTATCTCTCTATCTGTTTACTATTATAGTACAGAACCTTCATTCTTCCGTTGTTTTAGCCTTGAATGACCTGAAATTTCACCCGAACGGTTGCTTTTCCTTCGTGAGGAGAATCCTTTGGCCCCATCAAATTGATAAAAATTAACTAAAAATTTCCGTTCATAAAATGATACCTTTTGGGTCCATATTGGGTATAATGGAATGTAGAGTTCGAAACTGAAAGGGAAGATGCATCTTGCCATTACATATTCATTTCGTAGGAGTTAAGGGAACTGGAATGAGTGCATTAGCACAAGTGAGTTCTCAAGTAGAAGGTGCAATAATTACAGGGTCGGATGTTTCAGAACGGTTCTTTACCGATGCTATTCTGGAACGGGCCAATATTCCAGTCCTCAACTTCTCTGCTGAAAATGTGGAGAAGGTAGACTTAGTCGTCGCCTCTGCCGCTTATTCTGACGATCATGCTGAAATTGCCCGCGCTCGGGAGTTGAATATTCCGGTCTTATCCTATCCTCAGTACCTTGGCCGACTTATGTCCAAAAAACGAGGAATTGCCGTCTCTGGGACTCATGGAAAGACCACCACTACAGCGATGCTGGGCCTAACCCTCCTCCAAACTGGAATTGATCCAACCATTGTCTGTGGAAGTGATGTCCCAAGTATTGGAGGAAATGCTTATTCAGGCAAGGGCGATTTCTTTCTCGCTGAATCCTGCGAATATCGCCGCCACTTCCTGAACTATTCTCCTGAATACCTCATCATTACAAATATCGAGTTCGATCATCCGGATTATTTCAAAGATCTTGATGATGTTATTAATGCTTTTACCCAAATCGCTCAGAAAGTCCCTGCCCATGGGAAGATTTTTATATGGGCTGAAGATCCACACCGAAAATCCATCCAATGCGATGCTCCGATAGTCACCTTTGGCTTAAGTGAAGTAGCCGATGTCCGTGCCACAGACATCGAATTCCATGACGAGGGTAGCTCTATGAAAATTCTTGTCCATGGAAAATACGTCGGAGATCTTCATCTCCATGTCAGTGGAAAGCACAATATCCTCAACGCTCTTGCGAGTATTGCACTTTCCTTGGAGATTGGAGTGCCTATCGAGAAAATATTAGAAACTCTTGGCCTCTTTAACGGAACAAAACGTCGCTTCGAACACATAGGAGTTAATGGCGGCGCCCTTATCGTTGATGACTATGCACATCATCCCACAGAAATCCGTTCTACCTTAGAAGGCGCAAGACTTTCTTACCCCAATCGTCGGATACGTGCTGTCTTTCAACCCCATACCTTTAGCCGTACAGAGAAGCTGCTAGAGGAATTCTCCCAGGCATTCCATGCAGCTGATGAAGTCGTGATAGCCGAAATCTTTGCTTCAGCCCGCGAAAAGGATCTGAATACCATCTCCTCAGCTTCTCTCGCTGACCTCATACAGAAGCAAGGAATTGATGTTCACTATATCCATACCCTCGATGAAATCAAAACCTATCTTACGCAAACTCTGACTCCAGAAGATTTGGTATTAACCTTAGGCGCCGGAGATATCTACAAAGTGGGACAGGGTTTAGTCTGCTAAACGAGGTACTCACTTTAAATCTACTAAGAAGACACTTAAAAAAAATCTATTAAAACTTTCAAAAGCAAAGGCTAAAAACCCTTCAAGAGCATTTCTTGAAGGGTTTTCTTAAATTAATACAGAAGAAATGTGATACAAATCAAGCCTTGAATTTCTGACTGTGATAAATTAGGTGATGAATAAATCCACTATTCGCCATTCCTTCCTATACTCATTAACTTTTCAAGAGATGAGGTGGCCTTAGATGTTCAAATCTCCACGCGTCGAGCGAGAGAAAAAAACTGTCGCTGTTATGATTAGTCTATACTGCAAACGACAACATAAACCCTCCCAAGCGCTTTGCCCGGATTGCCAAGAATTACTTACCTACGCTCATAAACGTGTGGAACAGTGTAAATTTGGTGAAAATAAAACAGCGTGTGGGGATTGTCCAGTACACTGCTATAAAAAGGAGATGAGGGAAAAAATTCAGGGGGTTATGCGCTACTCAGGACCCCGAATGCTTTTCCATCATCCCATAATGGCCCTTCAGCATCTCCTCGATCGAAGGCAAAAAGGCTAGGTTTATGACTAACTACGCTTCCTTGACAAGCATGCCTCAGACCTTTGAAACTCAGAGATCTCTTGTATCTTTGTTAAGATCTCTTGTATCTTTGTTAAGATCTCTTGCCAATGACTACACCGAATAACGCCTTGGGGCACTTTCCCCTGATTATAGCTAGCATCAAGCAAAAGTGTTGGTATTCCGAGCTCTGAAATCGCCTTAGCATTGACCATATAGTCTTCAATGAAGAGCTCAAGCTTCCACTCCCTTGCAAAATCTACCTTGCTTTTATGGCCAGTAAAAAGAATTTTTTCATGGGGGATTCCATGTTTCTTCATCCAACGCACGGTAAACTCCTCTTCCTCTGGAGAGCGAGCCGTAACATAAATCACCTCATGCCCCTCTTGGAGCAAGCTCTCGATTCCCTTCTTGGCTCCTTTCATGGGGTGAGGTATCTCAAACAATCGCTCGATATTTTGGACGAAAAAATGATTCATAGCATCCTCTGGAACATCGAAAACAAGATGCATTTCATAATCTTTGAGAACTGTAATATTTTTACCAAAATACTGATTCAGCTCTCCTAACCAAGCAGGATAACTATCTGAAACTACACCATCAATATCTACTCCGATACGCAATATCTCTCTACCTCTCCTTACACATCATCTAATGATTAGTCTATACGAAAAATAAGGTTTCCGTACCTTACAACTTATATTCCTTTTCAGAGTCTAAATTCTCAAAATAGCGAGGGGCAGTAGACATGCCCCTCGCTTTTATATACCTACTATTATATCTTCTCTAGCTTCGGAAGTTCGAACCCCGGAGGAAGCTGCCGCTTATGCTCACTTTGACGATGTAGTTTTTCAATCTTTTGAACGACATCCTCGGGAATGTCTTCTCCGAGCAGATAGCGATCAATTAAATTATAGGTGATCCCCATTTCCTGCTCATCGGTTTGTCCTGGCCATAATCCCGCAGTAGGGACACGATTCACGATTGTATCCGGCAGTCCTAATTGTGCTGCCCAAGCCCGCACTTCTGTCTTAGTAAGAGATGTAATCGGGAGAACATCGACTCCCCCATCCCCATATTTCGTAAAGTATCCGGTGTAACTCTCCGGGGCATTATCCGTTCCCACCACAAGATAATTAAGAGCATTTGCTACTGTATATAAGGTTGACATGCGCAGGCGCGCTTTTAAATTCCCTTGACTCAAACGCTCTTCCAAAGAATATCCTTGCGTCTGAAGCGCATCCTTTACTGATTTCAGAATCTCTTGATGAGGTTCAGTCAAATCAACTTCTACCACTTTTAAGGACAAAGTCTTTGCAATCAGCAGCGCGTCCTCACGGTCGAGTGGATTAGAGTTCGAGGGCATAATGACCCCGACAGAATGGTCCGGGAAAGCACGTTTGCATAGCCCAGCTACGACTGCTGAATCTACTCCACCTGACACCCCGACGACAAGCCCTTGAGCATGGGCAACTCCTACACGTTCTTGTAACCACTCCACAGAAAGGTTAATACGTTGTTCCAGTTCCTCTTCCGTCCACATCTATAAAAGCAACCTCCTCATTTATAGGCTCACCTGACGGCTATGCCTGCCTTTTTATGACTTTTTGCTAACTTCCTGAACTTGAGCACTTATCTTATGAAGCAGCTCTTGCCTGAGATCGTAGAGTTTAGGAGACAAATCTACTATATAGCGGTAAGGGTTTACCAAGCGTTTAACTTCTTCCCACAAGGTATCACATTCTTTTTGAGCATAATCCTGAATGTCCTTGAGCTCTGGAAGTTCATAGACCCGTTTTCCACCACGAAAAATAGGAACAAGTAATTCACGAGTCTTAAAGTTCGTCAGTGTCTTTCGCTTCCACGTCTGAATGGGGTCAAATATCACTAAAGGTTCCTTGAACTCTTCATCCGCTAAAGCAATCAAGTCAGCCATCGCCATGCCCTGTAGGTCATAGAAACGAACAATCTTCTTGATTCCAGGGTTCGTTATCTTTGCGATATTCTCTGAGACTTTGAGGCGTGGTTCAAAAACTCCATCCTTCCCTTCAGCCGATAATTTATAAACCCCACCTAGAGCAGGCGTATCCCTAGACGTAATTAAATTCGTACCGACTCCCCAAGAATCAATCGAAGCTCCTTGGGTGCGAATCGCCGTAATTGTATGTTCATCTAAGTCATTAGAGCCTACAATCTGAGCATGCTTTAAACCGGCTCCATCCAACATTGCTCGCGCTTCCCGAGAGAGATAGGATAAGTCTCCGCTATCAATCCGAATTCCCAGAAAACGATGTCCCTCAGCTTCTAACTCAAGTCCGACTTTAATGGCGTTGGGGACTCCGGATTTAAGCACATTATAGGTATCGACAAGGAGCAAGCACTGGTCGGGAAACGTCCGAGCATACGCACGAAAAGCCTCTAACTCACTGGGAAAGCATTGAATCCAGCTATGTGCCTGTGTTCCAGAGACAGGAATCCCAAAGCGTTTTCCCGCAAGTACATTTGAAGTCGATTTGCACCCTCCGATAAAGGCCGCACGTGAACCTAGAATCCCTGCATCAGGTCCCTGTGCCCGACGCAGACCAAATTCCATGACATTTCCGCCACCTGTCGCTGCAACAATCCTTGAGGCCTTCGTTGCAATTAAGGTCTCGAAATTAATGAGATTAAGAAGAGCTGTCTCAATAAGTTGGGCTTCAAAGATTCTGGCCTTAACACGAATCAAGGGTTCATAAGGAAAAACCACGGTCCCCTCAGGAACTGCATCGATATCACCGTTGAATCGAAAGTCCCTCAACGTGGCAAGGAGTTCCTCATCAAATAGCTGCAAACTCTTTAGATATTCAATATCTTCAACCGAGAATTGAAGGCTCTCGACATAATCCACAACTTGTTCTAACCCGGCAGCGATAGCATAGCCACCTTCATTCGGGATGATGCGAAAATATAAGTCAAAGACAGCCTCCTTCTCCTCATAATCGTTGCGGAGATACCCTTGCATCATTGTTAGTTGATATAAATCAGTCAACAAAGCTACATCGCGCATGTAATCTCCTCCTTTCAGATTAATTAATCCCCTCTGTCGAATTCTTTTAAATTCTACTCTTTTCTAAATTAATAAAATTTATTTTTGTAATCCCATGTCGAATCTTGTGACAAGTATTATGTCGAATTCGTGCCCAATTTGTCTTTGACCTTGTAGATAACTCTTTCTTCTTCGTAGTTTATCCCCAGAATTGATTGAACTGTCCCAGGTTATCCCCGCCTTTTTAAGACTTATTCTGAAGTTATCCACAAAGTTATCCACATTATACACAGGCTGCATATGCTTTTTGTATATAATAGAGCTTGTACCTTAGATTTAGCAAAGATTTCCTTAAGGGAGCACTACCCCGTAAGGGTATAACTTACTCATTTGTCGAAAAAAAGAATCTTAAATCAACTTATCCCCAGATTATTTCGTTGAGGGCTTTTTCAGTTAAACGAATAGCTTGTACTACACTTTCCGGTGCAGGTCCCCCAGGGATACTCCGATGACGGACACAATACTCAATCCCGATGCTTTCAAATAAATCTTCCTCAAAGACAGGGGAAAATTCCTGGAATTCCTTCAGCGTCAAATCCTCAAGACCGCAGCCTCGTTTCGAACAGAAGAGGACTAGATGTCCAACAATTTCGTGAGCTTCTCGGAACGGTACAGACTTTTTCGCGAGATAATCTGCTAGATCTGTAGCGTTTGTAAAGCCTCCTTTGGCTCCTTCTGCCATCGTACTTTGATTGACTTTCATCGTTCTGAGCATGGGCTCAACAACAAGCAGAGACTTCTGAATTGTATCTACTGCATCGAAAACCTGCTCTTTATCCTCTTGCATGTCCTTATTATATGCGAGAGGAAGTCCTTTCATCACGGTTAAGAGTGCCATGAGATCTCCATAGACTCGGCCCGTCTTACCGCGTACCAATTCTGCGACATCCGGGTTTTTCTTCTGGGGCATAATACTTGATCCTGTAGAATACCCATCATCCATCGTCACAAATTGGAACTCTCCAGAGGACCAAAGAACGAGTTCCTCACAAAGCCGACTGAGATGCATCATTAAAATAGAGGCCGCACTCAGGAATTCAAGAGCAAAATCACGATCGCTCACTCCATCAATGGAATTCCAAGTGACTCCATCAAATCCGAGTTCCTCAGCGACCATCTCACGATTTAAGGGGAAAGTCGTACCTGCGAGCGCTCCAGAACCCAGTGGGGAGCGGTTAAGTCTCCTGCGCGTATCCTTTAGGCGATCTAAATCCCTTAGAAACATCTGTGCGTAGGCCATCATGTGATGAGCAAGGGTGATGGGTTGAGCTTTTTGCAGGTGAGTATATCCTGGCATCCAGGTTTCTTGATGTTCTTTGGCCAAGTTCAAAATGGTTCGTAACAGTGGAACTAGTAAATCTCTCGTATGATCAATCTCTTCACGTAAAAATAGACGAAGATCAAGAGCGACTTGGTCATTCCGACTTCGACCCGTATGTACTTTTTTACCGACTGTACCGACACGCTCTGTGAGAAGCTTTTCGACATTCATGTGAATATCTTCTGCTCCTACCTCAAATTCAATCTTCCCAGCCTGAATATCGGTTAAGATACCTCTAAGCCCCCCGATAATCTGCTCTGCTTCTGCTGGAGATAGCACCCCAATCTCGCCTAACATTCGAGCGTGAGCAATGCTTCCTTGTATATCCTGCTTGTACAGACGCTGATCAAAGGAAATCGAGGAGTGAAAATCCTCGACCAGAGCATCTGTCGACTTCTCGAAACGGCCACCCCAAAGTTTCATTAAAATTGCATCCTTTCTTCTTCCCTGTATGTCATTAACTTTAATTTATATTCCTGTTCCACACAAATAAATTGATAAGCCTCTAATTTTTTATAAGTTCATAATTCCTACTGAGAGGTTAAAAAATGAGAAAGTAACGTATTAAGGCTTATTGTACTCTCCAGATGAGATTTGTTCAAATGCTGCTCATCAGAAGATTCATTGATCCATAGAATACTGAAACATGCGAGAAAAGCGCCCTTCGGCGCTTTCTCTCTTATCCTTTAATCCGAGCTCTATCTTAGACCCGATTTTTTCTCCATCAACGCTCTAACTTTCAGAGGTAATCCGAAGAGATTAATAAACCCTTCAGCATCCTTCTGGTTATAGACGCCATCGCGTCCAAACGTTGCAAATTCTTCATTATAGAGGGAATAAGGAGACTTGGTTCCAGCTAAGCTGCAATTTCCTTTGTAAAGCTTTAAGCGAACGGTTCCCGTGACATTCTGCTGGGTCACGTTCACAAAGGCATCGAGTGCCTCGCGTAGAGGAGAGTACCAAACTCCGTCATAAACGAGTTCTGCATATTTCAAAGCGATCTGTTCCTTATAATGCAAGGTTAAACGATCAAGTGTAAGGTGCTCTAAGGCCTGGTGGGCTGTATAAAGAATCGTTCCCCCTGGAGTTTCATATACCCCGCGGGACTTCATCCCCACTAACCGATTCTCGACCATATCGACAATCCCGATTCCATGCTCCCCACCTACTGCATTGAGGGCTTCGAGGAGTTTGACCGGGCCGAGCTTTTCCCCATTTAAAGCCACAGGGGTTCCTTTTTCAAATTCAAGCTCGATATAAGCGGGTTGGTCTGGAGCATCTTCTGGGGAAACTCCCAAAAGAAAGAGATCCTTTTTGGGTTCATTCCAGGGATCTTCAAGATCTCCACCTTCATGACTCAAATGCCAAAGGTTACGATCCATGCTATACGGACGGTCTTTTGTGACTGGAACCGGAATTCCTCTCGCGACAGCATAATCAATACAATCTTCACGAGATTTGAGATCCCATAGACGCCAAGGAGCGATAATTTCTAGGTCTGGGTTCAAGGCTTTAACGCTAAGCTCAAAACGAACTTGGTCATTGCCCTTACCTGTTGCACCATGGGCGACAGCAACTGCCCCTTCTTGCTTTGCGATTTCTACCATCCGACGAGCAATCAACGGACGGGCAAAGGAGGTTCCTAAAAGATATTTTCCTTCATAAACTGCTCCTGCTCTTAGTGTCGGGAAGATAAAATCTGTCACGAACTCCTCTTGCAAATCTTCTATATATAATTTACTTGCTCCACTTTTAATCGCTTTTTCGTTTAAAGGAGCGAGTTCTTCTCCTTGTCCGAGATCGGCAGCCATGGCGATGACTTCATAGCCATAGTTCTCTTTCAGCCATGGGATAATAATTGAGGTATCTAAACCCCCTGAATACGCGAGGACAACCTTTTTCATTGGGATAACTTCCTTTCTAAAAATGAATAAAAAACTGACTGGAGTCAATAAAGACTGCATAATCTTACAGTACTATAATTCTTTATAAATCGGGAAATTCCTTCATGATGTGAAAGAATCTACACGACCCTCTTGGCGTTAATCAAAGCAGCAAAGCCATAATCGCTTTATGTGCATGAAGGCGATTTTCTGCTTCATCAAAGACTACAGAATGTGGTCCTTCTAGAACCTCCTCCGTGATCTCCTCCCCGCGGTGAGCGGGTAGACAATGCATGACAATTGCCTCAGGTTTCGCTAGCTTTAAAGTATCAGAATCGATTTGATATCCCATAAAGTCTTTCATCCGAATCGCTGCTTCTTCTTCCTGCCCCATGCTTGCCCAGACATCGGTATAGAGAACATCCGCTCCCTTCGCGGCTTCGAGAGGATCTTCCACCCACTCTATACATCCTCCGCCCTTTACTGCGTCAGCTTGAGCCAGAGCAACAATTCCCGAGTTAGGCTTATAGCCTGCTGGAGAAGAGATTACGACCTGCATTCCCATTTTCCCTGCAAACATCAGAGAGTGAGCCATATTGTTTCCATCTCCGATATAGGTTAGCTTTAAGCCTTCGAGCCGCTTTTTATGCTCCTGTATCGTCAGCAGATCCGCCAAGACTTGAGTTGGATGCAACAAATCACTTAACCCGTTAATTACAGGTACATTTGAATACTTCGCAAGCTCCAAAACATCTTGGTGACTATGTGTACGAATCATAATTCCATCAACCATCCGTGAAAGAACCCGTGCTGTATCCTTTATAGGTTCCCCACGTCCGATTTGAATATCCCGATTACTTAGAAATAATGCATGCCCACCTAATTGAAGCATTCCTGCCTCAAACGCGACACGAGTTCTTGTTGAGGACTTCGTGAAAATCATGGCCAAGTTCTTACCCTGAAGAATCGGATGAGGTATACCCGCTTTAGTCTCATCCTTTAATTCTTTAGCGACCTTTAACATGTACTTAATTTCCTCTGGAGTAAAATGCTGAAGGCAGATAAAGTCTCGTCCCTGAAATCCTTCCTTATTAATTACTGCCATCCTAATCACCCCTCTCTTTTAATACGTATTATTATACTTATGGATGTATAATAATACAATAGTTTTTTCCGCCCTCTCGTAAATTCTTCCATCCCATTTGAAGGAGTATAACAAGGATTCACACAACATAAGCTTAGAGGAAATTACCCTAACTAAAAGGAAATCACCCAATACATTAATGGAAAATACTATTCAAAATCGGCTCAGGCATGCAATAATAGAGGCAATCAACAGAAAGGCGGGATAAATCGTGAGTTGGTCTGATCGTATGAAAAAAGCTTTTCAGGCTTTTAAAAGAATGGCCCTCCCTCTGTATGCCTGGTATTTTATACTCGCAATCTTAGGCGTTGTATTAGTCTTTATATCTCTTATACCTATGATTGTATCCTTAGTACACTCTGGTATGTTTAATTCAGGGTTCTCAGGCATACCAGGATTTCCAGGTCTACCGGATGTTCCAAGTTCCCCAGGTGTACCTACTCCTCCTTTTTCAGGAACCTATCCCAATCCCAATCCCAATCCCCCAGTCCCTCCAGGTAGTAACTTAACTCCAGGGCCTCAAGGCCTTATGAATGGAATCGCACCCTATCTTTCGCTCGCACCAACGTTAATCCTTAGTTTTCTCGGAGTTATTGCTCTCAGTTGGCTTTTGTCCTCTGCCTTCATGACGGGAATATTCAATCTCTCAAAAAAAGCATATTCAGGCCCAGCTAAGTTTAAGGATTTCCGCTTCAAAGGATGCTTCCGTGTGTTAGGTTGGTATGGACTTCTTACCTTAATCGGAGTCCTTCTTGTCGGCCTAGGAGTGTTTATTGCTATAGCCCTTCGCGACATCAATTATGCAATTCCTATTTTCGCAGTGGTATTCGCTCTATTAGTCTGTGCCATCGCTATCTTCCTCGCTCCATGGCTTTCAACCTCTGCCTTCTATATGTTGAATCACCGAGAATTATCGTTTTCTAAATCCTTCAGAGAAAGCTGGAGGTTTTACCGTAGGCACATAGGGTCCTTCTGGGGTTATTTTATTACTGCCATAGGTATTCAAATAATCCTTTCTATAATAGATCGTAATTCTCCTGATATCGGTCTCATCCTAGCTCTCCTCATTACTCCATTTACGACTATTCTTCCGGTTATATGGGTACTTACACATGAGGAGGAAGAAGGCAACTATCAAGCAACAATTGCTCCTGCCTACGAGCATCCTACACCTGATTACCTTAGGGTAGTTGCTCCCCAGGAAGTATCGGCTCAAGAGGGTCAAGCTCAAGAAAATAATACTCAGGAAAATACTGTTCAAGATGATACTGATCAAAATAAAGCTTCTGGGGAGTCACACTCGTCGATCTCCGAAAGTCCTTCCTCCGCTAATCTTCAATCTAATCCTTTAGAATCTCGCCAAGAATCACTTCAAAAACTTACTAAACCTTCCCAAGAGTCTTCTAAGGAGCCTTTTCCTCCCCAATACACACCCCATATAATTCCCTATGAAGACGCCGAAAATGCCCAAATCAATTACTGCCCTACCTGCGGAAAGAATGTAAGACCTGGTGCAAGTTATTGTTCCCAATGCGGAACTAAACTGTGAAAATCACCAAGTATAACCCTTTAAAGTCTATTACGAAAATAAACTTCAGATATTAAAACGTCCAAAAAGATTCTTCGCTTAACAGCTCAGAATGACAATGAAGTGTTGTTCTGAGGGGCTCTGTCCCCGAGGAATCTTATTATTTCGTCCGCAATTCTATTGAGATTTATCCTATCGAGATTCCCTCAAACTTCCATCCAAAGTTCCCTGCTAATTGTTTACATTATACTGTAACAGTGATATCATTATAGTATCGATGTGATTACACCTTGTCTATTCTCTAATATCTCAAGGTCAATTAATTCAAAGGAGGCTCTCTAAAATGAAAGAAAAAAAGGCCTGGGTGCTCAATGGCTATCTAGCAATGATTCTAATTCTAGCGTTATTTGTCGGTGGTGTAGCACTTCTCCTTCAGACAAATTTAATGGGAATCTGGCTAATAGTCCTCGGACTGTTATTGATTACTGGTATTCAAGTGGTCCAGCCAAACAAGTCTTATGCCGTCACCTTTTTTGGAAGCTATAATGGGACAATCCGCGAGCCAGGGCTATGGTTCACTCTTCCCTTATCCTTCCGTAAGTCCGTTTCTTTACGGGTTCGCAACTTTAATAGTAAGACTTTAAAAGTCAATGACACTGATGGTAATCCAATTGAAATCGCTGCCGTCATCGTTTTCCGTGTCGTAGACACTGCCAAGGCAATTTTTGATGTGGATAAATATGAGCAGTTTGTTGAGATTCAAAGCGAAACTGCTCTCCGTCATGTAGCCAGCCGCTATCCTTATGACATCTATGAGAACGGCGGATACTCACTCCGTGGAAATTCAGAAGAGGTAGCAGGCGAACTCGCTCAAGAGCTCCAACAGCGTCTTACACTCGCGGGAGTTGAAGTTACGGAGGCTCGCTTAACACACCTCGCCTATGCTACTGAAATTGCGGGTGCTATGCTTCAGCGCCAACAGGCTAACGCCATTCTAGCTGCCCGTCAGATTATTGTGGAAGGGGCATTGGGAATGGTCCAAATAGCGATTGAACGTCTCGAAAAGGACCAAGTCGTCAAACTGGATGAAGAACGTAAGGCTGCAATGATCAACAATCTACTGGTTGCCATTGTCTCAGATCGTTCCGCGCAACCGGTTATCAACACTGGATCCCTTTACTAAGTGCTTTAGGTCCGAGAGATTAAAGCATTGACCTAGAACGATACACTTAAAACTCTGACAGGTGTTGAATTATATGGCTAAAAAGCAATTTGCACTGCGCCTTGACCCCTCCCTCTACGCCGCTCTGGAAAAATGGTCAGCAGACGAGTTCCGAAGCGTCAACGCACACATTGAGTTTCTACTACGCGAGGCTACCCGAAAGTCTGGACGTTTAACTAAACTACCAGACCCACCTGACAAAGATGAGGATTCGGATTAACTAAGCCTAGAATTATCTAAGGAATGCTCGCCAAAACCTTTATCCGATGACTACCAGCCGTAAGACTCCCATCTTCTATAAGTAGGAGATAACGGCTGCTACGTCCCTGGATAAGTTCTTCTAATCTTCAGCTGGAGTAAGCATTCTTCTTAGGCAAACTCCATCTGAAGCTACGAATCACTTTATACAGTTTGGAGGGGATAAAATGCTAAATCTTATGGAAGAGATACTCCTTCTATCCCTGCAAGAGGAGAAGGGGACCCTCTACTTTACCGCTTCCACGGGGATTGATTCTTGTCTAACGGGCGCGCTTCTTATGGAGTTAGAACTCATGAAACGAATTAGGGTCGATAAGAAAACCCTAGAAGTCATTGATCGGAGTTCCACAAAAAGTCCTCGTCTCGATGCCGCTCTAAAGCAGATTGATTCCAGTAAGCGCCTCCAACCTCCCCATTATTGGGTAAGCAAACTCCGAGGTTCGATGAAACGTCTTCGCAAGGAACTTCTCGAAGAGCTTGTCGATAATGGCCTACTTCGCGAGGAAGAGCACCAGTTTCTCGTGTTCTTCCGGACAAATCGTTATCCCCTCCGTGATGTCCGTGCAAAAAAAGACCTTCTCGATCGCGTCCAGAAAGTACTCCTTCGCGGAGAAAAACCACAAGCTCGTACTGTAAAACTTATCGGATTAATCCATGCTTGTAGTTTAATCGGTTCACTCTTTGATAAGGAAGAACGCAAGGAGGCACGAAAAATGGCCAAGGAAATCTCAAAGGAGGATGTCTTGTCTGAAGCTGTTAAGAAGGCGGTTCAAAATCAAAACGCCTCTTCGGCAGCTGCTGTGGGCAGTTTCTAATAGTATCGAGCTGGTAGCACGGAGAATTTGTTCGCGGCAAAATTAATATGGAATTAATGATACGTTGAAAATGTTCTTTCAACGTATTTTCCTTTTGCAAAAGTTTATTACGTATTGAAGAGTCAGTCCCCTTGAGGTGTGAAAGAAATAACTTATTGTTTCTTTAATAAGCCTCAGCTCTTTTATACCACTTTATCGTTCCCTTATCCAGTTGTATAATATAATTGGCATGATTCCGACTTTCATCGCACTTTATTATGCGAAGGAATTCACGAAATAAATGATGCATCTTAAATATACTCTCTAATACCTGTCCAACACTGGATTAGCTAAACATATACCCGATTTTACGCACAGTCTTTATGCATTTGGGATTTGTCGGGTCATCTTCTATTTTTTTTCGCAGATTGCTGACATGTACGCACACTGTGCGAACATCGCCGTAGCTAGGGCGCTGCCAAATAAAATAGTAGATTTCTTCCAGCTCCATCACAATACCGCTGTTTCTCATCAGAAAGAACAAAATCTGGAACTCAGTTGGCGAAAGGTACACCGTTTCTTTCCCCTTTTGCACCGTATGAGTATTGGTGTTAAGGGTTAATTCACCGGTATGAATCACTTCCTCTACCCGGGGGTTGCTCCGCTGCATGCGCCTCAGATTCGCTTCGATCCGTGCCAGCAAAACCGAACATTTAAAGGGCTTTACCAAATAGTCATCGCCGCCAAGGCGTAACGCCCGTACGATGGTTTCCTCGTCGTCAAGGCAGCTGATGAATATTATTGGACAATAAAGCCTTCGTCGGAGCTGAGCACAAAGCTCCATACCATCCATTCCTGGTAGACGAATGTCAAGCAAAATGACATCTACTCGTTCATCGGCTGCAGACAGAGCGTCCTGAGAGTTCTCCACCCATTTAACCTTATACTCTTCATCCTTTGAAAGATAAAATTGAACGATATCGGCAATGTTATGATCATCTTCTACCAACAAAACGCGATGCATATTAACCCCTTCTTTGTGATAATTTTCTCCTATTCGGTATTCTAATCTTAACGGAGGTTCTCCTCATGCGCAAGCTTATTACTCCTCTGCTCGTATTCTTCTCCGTTTTTGCCCTATCCTTTCTTCTTCCCGGCTATTTGACCAACCAAACACCGGTGCTCTATCCTGGCTCTGCCATCCCCGAAGATATCGAAAAGCGTAGCTATGTCATTTCCGGCTTGGAGGCCCAACAGACGAAGACAAACCAGTATACCCTGCACCTTACCGTTTCCAAAGAACTGCCCGAGCTGGTGCTAGTGCTCTCTGATGTCGATGCTGTTCGGGCGTATGTGAACGGTGTCCTACGATATTCTTACGACGGCAACGCCATTTACCAGCGGGTACACCAAATTCCGCTAAATGGGGAAAAGCAAATTACGAACGACACACTAAGCATAGACCTAGAATTGCATTTACCACTACGCTCTTTTGAGAACAAGATTATGCTGGCCACAGCGGAAAATGCTGAACACGATATGCTTATTGCCTACGGGATGAACATGCTGACGTTGGGCATTTACTTGCTTATTATTATATATAGCCTGTCCCTTTATCTAAAAAAGCGTAGCGAGAAATACCTATTACTACTTTTTGCACTTGCTTTCACTGCCCTCATCTCCGCCCTCTCCAACTCCAACGTTACACTATTGGAATACAATTCCCTTACTGTACCGGTACGGATCTTCCGTATCGTATTCTCCGTGGCACTCTGCTTTCACCTGATGGATATACGTCTTCCTGGTAGGTGGAATACGCTGATACATCCACCCGGTATCGCCGCGCTTACTGGCCTGCTTCTACTACTCGATTATAGCGGGTTGAGTCGTCTATTTGAGCATATCGCCTATGCTCTCCTCCTTCCAGCCGCTTATGCCGTCATCGTCGGATGCTTTAAAAGAAGGCCGGATGCCTATGTACTACTTGTGGGTACTGCCATGCGCGAGGGCCTACGCGAATTTTTCCGTTTCGTGGAGCTGGGAATATTCGTTCCCAACGTACCTATGTTCTACTATTATATCCCGCAATTCAGCGCCATGGTATTCGCATTTTCTTGTATGTTTGTTATCAACAGCAAATTTGCCGGTAAATTCAACGAAGCGGAAAGGCTTGTGCTGGGACTGGCGGAAGCCAATGCCAATCTAGATGCGAAAGTAATGCTTCGTACCCAGGAACTGGAGAAAGCAAACATTCAAATTTCGGAAGAACAGGCGAAAAAGCGCAGTATGATGGCCAATATCTTTCATGATCTTCGCACCCCCATTTTCAATGCGCAAGGCTCAGCCGACATGCTTGAGGTATCCGGCGAAAAGAACGTGGCAAGACTTTCCGTTCTTCAAAATCAATTGGATTATCTTAGCCACCTGACAGAAGAACTGCTGCTCATCTCTAAACTAGAGGAAGGCGGCATTACCTTCAACCAGTTCCGCGTGCGCTTGGACATGCTTTGCAATGGCGTCGTGCAAGGTTCTCAGGATATGGCACTACGAAAAAACATCCGTTTTTCAGGCAAGTACCAGCAAGATGTGTGCGTAACAGGTGACGCTTTCCACCTCAAACAAGTGCTGGAAAACCTCGTTTCCAATGCTCTAAAGTATACCCCCCAGGATGGATCTGTCACCCTTGAACTTCGGAGTGAAGGGGCTAACGCCATAATCAAGGTAAGCGACACTGGACAGGGTATCGATCCAGATGATATAGCCCATATCTTTAGCCGCTACTATCATAGCAAGCTATCACAAAGCGCTGAATCCTCAGGCCTAGGCCTATCCATTGCCTATGAAATCGTTAAGGCCCACCATGGTGAGATACAAGTCCGCAGCCAATTGGGCAAAGGCTCTTCTTTTATCGTGCTCTTACCGCTGGAACAAATAGAATAGCCTTAAGTCGAACGGCCTCAAGATATCCCCGATTTTTAGGAATGATTAAAGCACAATAAAGCCTCCATAACTATCATTTGCAGTAGTTTTGGAGGCTTTATTATGGATATTAAAGGCGGTTTGATCTGTTCTGACCTTTTGGGACAGCCCTCCACACCTTTACAAATAGCTTCTTACTTGATTTCTGCTGCCGCGGTTTCCCCTGCTACATCTCCGAATACGATCGCGACAATGAAGGCATATCCGACTTCTCCCGCAGCGGCACCGTGACCAGAAGTTGATCCTGCTGCATAGAGACCAGGAATAACTTTGCCTTCTGTACTAATGACACGAGCGGCATCGTCTACCTTGATGCCCCCGTAGGTACTCTGCATCGAAGGCGTTACCAGAGTTGCATAATATTTAGGTTTATCAATAGGATCGGTAATTTTTCTACCGAATTCCTCGTCCTTGCCGGCTACAGTATAAGCTTGGTAATCTTTCATGGTCTTTAGGAAGGCTTGCTTATCCACTTTGATCTTATCTGCTAATTCTTCTAAAGTATCTGCAGAGTAAAAATATCCGGCATCATTGTAGCCTTTCATCAGTTTGAGCTGTTCAAGGACGGTCTGGTCAAAAATTGCATATGCTTCATGACCTTCTTGCTTCATCATTTTAGCAGACTTAAAATTGATAGAATCATGGTTTTCGTTAACAAATCGCTTACCAGCATGGTTGACAAGTACGGTGTAGTCTGTGATTGCTGTCAAAGATACACCTGCGCCATTCTCTAGGACATGGCAAAGATAATTTGCCTTTAACTGATCCATATTGTAGATATCTGCACCTACAGCCTGCGCCATAAGGATTCCGTCACCCGTCAGTGCAGCTGAGCCCGTAGTTGGTCTATCGAGCCAAGTGGGGTTGTACTTCGCCAGGAGTTCCTGATTGTTTGAAAAACCGCCTGTTGTCATAATGACGGCCTTTGCCTTAATATTATAATTGCCGTTGGGAGATTCAACCTTGATACCTGTGGCCCTGCCGTTTTCCATGATGATTGATGTGGCCTTGGAATTGAGTCTGTAATCTACCTTCTGAGCATCTAATTCCTTCTTCAGCGCAGCAACGACATGGGTGCCCGGAGCACTACCGTCGGTGGTTTTGTGTTGGAAAGTACTTGTAATCCTGCTAAAAGGCACACCCAAATCGATTAGCCAATCAACCATAGCGCCACTACGGTCTGCATAAGTGCGCAATGTTGTTTTATTTACAGGCATATTCTTTTTAGCAGCAAGGTTTACCAGATAATTGTATAAATCATCTGCGGAGCTTTTTTCAATGTTCAGTTCCTTTTGAACTTTAGTGTCGGCCCCCATAAGTAAGGTTGAGGCGAGCATGGTATCACCGCCGCCAAGCATGCCCTGTTTTTCTAGAAGAATGACTTTTTTGCCAGTAGAGGTAGCCTTGAGAGAAGCAATCATCCCTGCTGCGCCGGCGCCGACCACCACGATGTCCGTCTCAGCATCCTCCAGCTTGATCTGCTTCTGTGGAGCTGCCGCCGCCTGCATCAGCTTGTTGATATCCCCGCCTGCCTGTGTCAGAGCAGCCTTAGCAGCGGTCAAAATCGCATTACTAGTAAACGTAGCCCCTGATATCGTGTCAACCTTCAATGTCTGTCCTTCCACGATTTTTTGAGGAATAGTCGCTATGGGTGTATCACTCAGTATCGCTGTTTCGTTGTGCTCCAAAACCTTTACGGAAAGAATTTTGCTCTTATCCACTTTGACTTCTAGCTTTAATAAGCCATTCTTTCCAGAAGCCTCTGCCACATAGGTGCCAGGGTTAAAGCTCAGACCTTCCGAATTAGCTTTCGAGTCGTTTGTTGCAGTGCTCGAGCATGCTGTCAGCGTCAGCAGCATTGCCATGCAAAGAAACATAGCAATCACTTTTTTGATTCTTTTCTTCATGCAAGTTTTCCTCCCCTTTTAAATCTGTATCGATTGAGCTCAAATCGATATCGATTCTTGACACTCGATATCTGTGTCTTACCGTAATTGTACATTATTTATCAAAGTCACTGTTTAAAGATTCGCTAAAGATTGACGAAACCAAGAAACTAAAAAACTAAGAAACCAAGGGGACGTTTCGTTTGCCACAAAACGTCCCCTTGGTTTCTTTCTTTGACTAACTCTTGACCCAGGTTGCTCCAATATCTTGAATTGCTATTTTATCTAACTGACCAGCTAAGGCCTGATTAAACCGCTTAATCGGTTCATCCATCGGTTCTTGTGATAATTTGAAAGTTCCCCAATGCATGGGTAGAATCTTTTTCGCCCCCATTTCCTCGGCCATTTGAATCGCTTGTTCTGGCGTAGCATGACGTGGCTCGAAAGACTTTGGAGAATATGCTCCAATCCCCATAATGGCTAATTCAATGTCTACTTCGCGAAGTTGTTGCTGTATCGACTCCGTGTACCCCGTGTCTGCTCCGAAAAAGATATTCACGCCATTTTTGGAGAGCAAAATACTATTGGCTTTCATTTCTTGGTTCCAGGGAAGCCTAGCTCCCCAATGCTGACCTTCTATGGCCTTCACGGTTAATTCCCCAAATTGCTTCTCCTCACCCCAATGGATTTCATCGATGGACTTATAGTTCAAACCATTCCAAAGAGGTTTTGTATTCTTCGCGGTCAGTATGGAGGTTTTTGGGGATTGAAAGTCACGAAGCGTTGGGTAATCAAAATGATCGGTATGCGCATGTGAACAAATGACTAAATCGACTTGACCAATCTGAGCTGCCGTTAAAGGACTGGAGATATATCGCTTAACTCCGATCGTATAATTACTGACGGGCGTAATTCCGATTCTTTCGTACAATACTGGATCAATCAAAATCCGAGTTCCATAAAAATTCATTAAAAACCCTGCATGGCCAAGCCAGGACAGTGTAAGGTCTTGGTCCCTCCATTTTTCGAGAGTTGGGTTAATCTTCGGTTGAGTTATCATATCTCTATCTCTATCCTCAATGCCTTTTATTTGCGAAGCTAATGCTAAGCCTCCCATAGCTACTGCCCCTAAGGCTATAAACTTTCTTCGCGTTATACCTTTATCCTGAGTATACATTTACACTTTACCTCGACGAGTCTAGAATTATTTAAAGGCGTTTTCATTGTAATTACGGACCCTATTATACCACTGCTTTGCTTAAGGATTCTATTTTCTAAGCTTTCTCCGAGAAACTAATCTCTCCAAGTAATAAGTGATGACCGCAAATATTAGATGTTGCGTCCTCCAAACTACGTATTGTTGGTTCTCCTGACGCTATTATCCAATATGAATCTTAAGCCTGACTGAGAAGTAACTGAAATTAAGCTTAAAGTTTTTTGATGCATCTAGAAAAAAAGACTAAAGAATTGGTATTGAAATAACCCAATTCCTTAGTCTAAATTAGTTTCTCAGTCTTTTAATTAGTTTTTGTCATAAGTGTGAGATTCTTAAAAAAGAACATATGCTCCAGGTCCAGTAAGGAAGATTCCCAAGGTAGCTGCAATGATAGATAAGTTGTATTCGTAGCCACCTTTTGTGATATCGAAACCATTTTTAGCGGTAACGGTTACCATTGCGACAATCATAGTTCCGATGATAAGAAGGGCTGCCAAAGGCATAAAGACACCCGCCGCAAAGAGGAGTCCACCCAAAGTCTCACCCAAGCCTGCCATCACAGCAAGAGGTACTCCTGGTTTTAAACCAATAGATTCAAAGAATTGAGCATTGCCTTTAATTCCATGTCCTCCGAACCATCCAAAGAGTTTTTGACTCCCATGAAGTGCAAAAGATAATCCGAACACCAAACGAATTATTAATAAACCTAAATTCAACATTTGAAAAAACGCTCCTTTAAAATTAAAATATATTATTCAATCGGCAACAAACAAAGAATACTCCTTCGCTGTTCTTGTGTAAAGTACCTACTTTATTGTACTATAGTATATAAAAAGTAACTAAGGAGATATAGAAACATGAATCCTTTACACGATCAATGCCACATGAGGGATAAGTGCCAGCAATTCGATGTATGCCCGATGACTTTAGTTCAAAAACTTCTCTCAGGAAAGTGGAAAATCTTGATTTTGTGGTATTTAAGTTATAATATTTTACGGTTTAGTGACCTTCAAAAACTTTTGCCTGATGTTACAACCAAAATGCTGACTCAACAATTAAGGAGTTTGGAAAAAGATAACCTCATTTATAGAAAGGTTTATCCTGTTGTCCCGCCAAAGGTGGAGTATAGCTTATCAGATATCGGTAAAAGGGTGATACCTATTCTTACAATGATGCATGGTTTTGGCTCTGAATATTTATTAAATGAAGTAGGTAGTGAGATTTCTTCTTGTTAAATCTATTATCGCCAAGTAGGTCAGGAATTAACCTAGCCTTTCTAAAAGTCAATAGTGAGTAAATCAAAAGGCCTATGAAATTCACTTCATAGGCCTTCGTTTATTCATAAATTTTATACATAATTTATTAGCTCGACTTTAACCAGCCATTTGCATTTAAAAATGCCTACATCGCCAAATACTCCTGTAAAGAAAGCACTTGGGGTCTTGTGTTCCCCCGGATCTCCTTGAGGGCTCGGACAACCGCCTTCGCTGTATCCATTGAGGTCAGGCAGGGAACTCGGTGCTCCACAGCTAAGCGTCGGAGATAATATCCGGTTCTTTCCTCCACCCCACCTTTGATTGGAGTACTTAATATGAAGGAAAACTCTTGCTGTCGAACAGCTTCTTTGAGCTTATCGCTTCCCTCTCCGACTTCTTCGACCTCCACGCCACAGAGTGCTAAGGCCTTTGCAGAATTTCCCGTGGCCTTTACGCCAAAGCCTAATCGTGAGAGTTCTCGGGTTAGGGCGATGGCCTCTGGGAGATCCTTCTCTGCCACTGAGACTAGGATATCTCCGGCTTCTGGAAGGGGTACCTGAGAGGCGGCAAACGCCTTCGCCAAGGCATGGCCAAAGCTCACATCGATCCCTAGAACTTCACCTGTAGACTTCATTTCTGGTCCTAAGGTCGTTTCGACCTGGGTCAGTTTTTCGAAAGAGAAGACCGGGGCTTTCACGACGACAAACGGGACCTCCGGAGCAAGGCCATTGGTATATCCCAGCTCAGTGAGTTTCTTGCCGAGGGATACTTGTACAGCAAGGCTTACCATCGGAATACCCGTCACTTTGGAAATGATAGGTATAGTTCGGCTCGCCCGTGGATTTACTTCAATCACGTAGACCTTCCCACTTACGACGACAAACTGGATATTGACCAGTCCACGAACTCCCATCCCCTGGGCGATCCGGCAAGTATAGTCCTGAATCTGTTGTATCTCAGAAGGGGTGAGGCTCTGAGGTGGATAAACAGCTAGGCTATCTCCGGAATGGACTCCTGCCCGCTCAATATGCTCCATAATGCCAGGAATCACGGTGATTTCCCCATCGGCTATGGCATCAACCTCGACTTCTTTCCCTTCGAGATATTTATCGACGAGAATCGGATGCTCCGGTGATAGTGTAATGGCGCGTGTCAAATACTCCTCAAGTTCTTTGAGGTTATCCACCACTTGCATCGCCCGTCCACCAATAACATAGGAGGGACGAACCAGTACGGGGAAACTAAGGTCTTCGGCGATTTCTTTGGCTTGACTTACCGTGGTTGCAGCGCGTCCCTCAGACTGAGGAATTCCGAGCTCTTGTAAGAGCTGAGCAAAGCGTTCCCGATCTTCAGCCATATCAATCGAGTCGACTGGACTGCCAAAAATCTGGACCCCAGCCTTATTCAATGGGCCAGCTAAATTAATGGCCGTCTGCCCTCCAAATTGGACAAGGACTCCATCCGCCTTTTCCTTTTCTACGACATGAAGTACATCTTCGAGAGTTAGTGGTTCAAAGTAGAGCTTATCCCCTGTATCGAAATCCGTGGATACGGTTTCCGGGTTATTATTAATCATGATTGACTCTACGCCCGCCTCTTGAAGTGCCCAAAGGGCGTGGACAGAACAATAGTCAAACTCAATCCCTTGCCCAATTCGAATAGGACCAGAGCCTAAGACCACAATTTTGGGTCCGGAATGAACTTCTACTTCGTCCTCTTCCTCATACGTCGAATAATAATAGGGGGTAGAGGAAGAAAACTCTGCAGCGCAGGTATCCACGGTTTTATATACCGGAAGGATTTTTAATCGATAACGCTCCTGCCGAATTACTTCCTCGGATTGACGAGTTAGGCGAGCAATCGCTTGGTCAGAAAAGCCTTGAATTTTCGCTAAGCGCAAAAGTTCCGGGGTAAGGGACTCACTCCCTAGGCGCCGTTCTAAGGAAACAAGGTCTTTTATCTTATGCAGATAAAAGGGGTCAATTTTCGTCAGCATCTGAACCTCAAGAATTGTCCAGTCCCTCCGAAAGGCTTCAGCGATTGCAAAGAAACGTTCATGGTCTGCTTGTGCTAGCTTGTCTTCAATCTCAATTTCTGTCCAGCGTCCCGCCTCTGAGATGCGCAGCCCAATCGCCCCGATTTCTAAGGAACGAATCGCTTTAAGCAAAGCCCCTTCCAGGGTTCTCTCTAACGCCATGACCTCTCCGGTCGCCTTCATCTGGGTCCCCAGTCGATTATCGGCTGCTGGAAATTTGTCAAACGGCCAACGTGGAAACTTGACGACGACATAGTCTAAGGCTGGTTCAAAGCAAGCGCTCGTGTGACCAGTAACCGGGTTTCTTAGCTCGGGTAGAGTAAATCCGACGGCCAGCAAAGCCGCCATTTTAGCAATCGGGTAACCTGTTGCCTTGGAGGCTAAAGCACTAGAACGGCTAACACGAGGGTTCACCTCGATGACGACATATTCACGACTCGTGGGGTTTAAGGCATACTGAACGTTACATCCGCCATTGACTCCTAGGGCTCTAATAATCTTAAGGGAGGATGCTCTAAGCATCTGGTACTCCACATCAGTCAGAGTCTGGGAGGGAGCTACAACGATACTATCTCCGGTATGCACCCCTACTGGGTCGATATTTTCCATATTACAGACCGTGATACAGTTATCCGCTGAATCACGCATCACTTCATATTCGATTTCCTTCCAACCTGCCACACTTTGCTCTAACAGGCACTGATGAATAGGACTAGCTTGCAATCCCCGATGGAGGACTTCCAATAGCTGTTTCTCGTTTTTCGCAAACCCTCCACCCGTTCCTCCCAAGGTATAGGCCGGGCGGATAATCACTGGGTATCCACAGCTGGTGGCGAATTCCACGCCTTCTTCCAAGGTGGTTACAATCGCGCTTTCGGCAACAGGCTCGCCAATCTCAAGCATGGTCTCCTTAAAGGCTTCACGATCCTCGGCCTTATAAATGGTCTCTGCATTACATCCAATCAGTGTAACACCATAACGTTCAAGAATACCTTGCTTCTGAAGCTCCATCGCCAGGTTAAGCCCAGTCTGCCCACCTAGGGTAGGGAGAAGTGCATCTGGCATCTCCTTAGCCAGGATTTCTTCCACATTCTTGGGGAGAAGAGGTTCAAGGTAAATCCTATCTGCCATCTGCACATCCGTCATGATCGTTGCAGGATTACTATTGACTAGGATTACTTCGATTCCAACTTCTCGTAAGGCTTTACATGCCTGTGTCCCGGCATAATCAAATTCTGCTGCTTGACCAATCACGATTGGCCCTGATCCAATGACGAGTACCTTGTTCCAAGCCGGATTAAGTGGCATGCTTCGCCCTCCTTTCTGTCATCAAGGCTGTAAATTCTTTAAAAAGATAGAGTGAGTCGTTCGGTCCAGGCCCCGCTTCTGGATGATACTGCACAGAGAAAACCGGAAGTTCAGTATGTCTGACTCCTTCGATCGTACGGTCATTGAGATTTAGGTGGGTGACCTGAAGTTGAGTATTTTCTAAACTCGTCTTCGCCACGGCATAACCGTGATTTTGCGAGGTAATGGTCACTTTTTCGGTCCTCAGGTCTTGGACGGGCTGGTTTCCTCCCCGGTGACCATATTTAAGCTTAAAGGTATCTCCACCAAGAGCCAGGGTCAGAAGCTGGTGCCCAAGGCAAATCCCGAAGACTGGGAGGTGATTGACCAGTTCACGAATGGCTTCAATTCCTGAAGTAACTACCTTAGGGTCTCCAGGACCATTGGATAAAAAGACTCCATCGGGCTCTAAGGCTAATATCTCCTTCGCGGAAGTAGAGTAGGGGGCTACCGTTAGGGCATATCCCTCCTCCTGCATTGCCTGGAGGATATTCCCCTTTATGCCAAAGTCCATGACAACGACGTGATAAGGGCGCTCAGTCTCAATCTCAACCCTAAGCCCCTCTCCTTTGATAGGCTGTAAGGTATAGGGCTCTTTTGTGCTTACTTGAGCTACAACATCCTCAGGAACTTCCCAATTCTTAAGGTTTTTTCCCAATTCCTTGAGGTTCTCTAGGTTGGTCGTAATTGCACCGCGCAAAACACCATGTTCCCTGATTAGACGGGTTAAAGCTCGAGTATCAATTCCTTTTATCCCTACAACTCCCGCTTGTGCCAAAGCACGGGAGAGATTCTTCTCTAACTGCCAATGACTTGGATTCAGTGCAGCTTCTTTCACGATAAAACCTTGAACTTGTATTTTCTTGGATTGATGGTCGCAGGCATTGATTCCATAATTTCCGATGAGAGGATAGGTCATGCAAACCATTTGACCTGCGTAAGAGGGATCTGTGAGTACCTCTTGATACCCAGTCATCCCTGTATTGAATACAACCTCTCCCCAGGCTTCACCGCTTGCTCCAAAAGACTCCCCCATGAATATTCGACCTGTTTCTAATACTAATGCTGCCTGCATGTTCATCCCTCCTCAGGGAAACAGGGGGACGGTTCTCCTGTTTCCTTTGCGTCCCTTGATTCCGTCCTTGATTCTTATCGCCAAACTTCTTCGAACACTTGATCGAGAAGCCGAATTGCTTCTTTGATTTCATCGACGCTTACATTGAGAGGGGGTAAAAATCTCAAAGCTTTTCCTCCGACGAAGTTGATCAGTAACCCCTTTTCCCTGCAAGCCGTGACGAGTTCTGGACCAAGCTTCTCAATCGGCAAGCCCAAAATGAAACCCTGTCCACGAACTGACCCACCCGTCTGGTATTTATCTCCTAACTTTTCGAGTTCGTCTCTAAAGTACGAGGCACGTTCTTGCGCCCCCTCTAAGAAGCCTTCTTCCAAGATAACATCCAAAGCCGCACAGCCTGCCGCGGTGGCCAAGGGATTCCCCCCAAAGGTTGAGGCATGGTCTCCTGGTTTAAAAGTAGAGGCTACAGCATCTTTGGCAAGCATTGCTCCGATTGGAACACCACCGCCTAGTGCTTTAGCCAGTGTCATAATATCCGGTGTAACCCCGCTCCATTCATAGGCAAAGAGCTTCCCGGTTCTCCCGACTCCACACTGAACTTCATCAAAGATGAGGAGTGCCCCATATTTATCGCACAGCTCACGAGCGGTCTGCAAAAATTCGAGTTCCGCGGGGAATACTCCACCCTCACCTTGTATCGGTTCGATCATAATAGCAGCCGTCTTACCATTAACCTTATTCTTCAGTTGCTCTGAATCATTTAAAGGAACATAAGAGAAGCCCTCGGGCAAAGGAGCAAAGCCGGCTTGATATTTGGTCTGCCCTGTCGCTGTTAAAGTCGCCAAGGTCCGTCCATGGAACGAATTATGAAGAGAGATGATCTCATATTTATGCTCACCATAATGCTCCTTCGCATATTTCCGGGCAAGCTTAATGGCGGATTCATTAGCCTCCGCTCCACTATTACAGAAGAAGACCTTATCTGCAAAGGAATGCTCGACCAACCGCTCAGCGAGAGCAATCTGATTCGGAATCCAATAGAGATTTGAAGTATGAATAATCTGTTCTGCTTGTTTCTGGATGGCCTCGACCACTGCCGGGTGACCATGTCCTAAAGAATTTACCGCTAAACCCGTAAGAAAATCTAAATACTTATTCCCTTCAGCGTCCCAAACCCAGGAGCCTTTCCCTTTGGCAATTGCCATCGGCAAACGTCCGTAGGTATTCATGACAACCGCTTGACCACGCTGCATTAATTCGTTTGTTTTTTCACCCATTTGAATTACCCTCCTTAACAAGCATTCTCCTTGCTAATTTTGCTCAGCTACAAACATCGTTCCGATTCCACCATCTGTAAATAATTCGAGTAGTATCGCGTGCGGGATTCGCCCATCAAGGATATGCACACTTCCTACCCCACCTTGTAGGGCTTCCTGTGCACATTCGACCTTGGGAATCATCCCTCCGCTTATCACTCCGCCTTCCGTGAGTTCTTTGATCTCCTCTTCCTTAATCACCGAAATCAGGGAATCTGGATTATGAACATCCCTCAAAACTCCTGGCACATCGGTCAATAGAAGAAACTTATCAGCCGTTAAGGCCTTAGCGACTTCCCCAGCCGCAGTATCTGCATTCACATTATAAGTTTCTCCATCTTCCCCCCCTGCGACAGGCGAGATTACTGGGATATATCCTTGCTCAAGTAAGGTTCTAACGATACTTGGATTGACCTGGTCGATCTCTCCGACAAATCCTAAATCGACTTCCTCAAATTCTCCTTGAGGGTTCTGAACCTGCATAGGCTTCTTGACCGCATGCAGGAGCTGTGCATCCTTCCCCGTTAGGCCCACTGCCTTCCCACCGAATCGGTTGAGGGAAGAGACAATTTCCGTATTTAACTTCCCGACGAGTACCATCGCAGCGATCTCCATCGTTTCCGCATCCGTCACTCTCAAGCCCCGAATAAAATGGCTCTCTTTCCCCACTTTTTTCAGCATGGCATTAATCTCAGGACCCCCGCCATGAACCACAACAGGACGGATACCTACAGAATGAAGGAGTAGAACATCCAACATGACATCTTCTTTAAGTTCCTGCTCCAGCATGGCATGCCCACCATATTTAATCACAACGGTCTTCCCAGCGAACTTTTGTATATAGGGTAAAGCCTCAATGAGGACTCTTGCTTTATCCATTCCTTGATCTAAAGGAGTCATGTCTTTACCTCCAACTCGATGTACGAGACCACTCGTGCTTTCACTTCGTGCATCGCGCCTCACGCCTCATGCATCAATTAGGTCCTATAGCTTCCGTTAATTGTTACATATTCATGAGTCAGGTCACAGCCCCAGGCTGTAGCTTCGGCTTCCCCTTCTTGAAGGACAAGCCGAAGCGTTATATCCTTCTGGGAAAGTACCTGCTTGGCTTCCTCCTCAGAGAAGTCAACTCCCTGACCGTTTTTTGCCACGAGGACACTTCCAAGATAGATATCCACCTGATCAGGGTTGAAGTCTGCCCCGGAATACCCAGCTGCAGCGAGGATTCTCCCCCAGTTAGCATCCTCTCCAAAAATCGCCGTCTTTACTAGGCTCGATCCGCAGATGCTCTTAGCAATCTTGCGGGCATCGTCTACAGACTGCATTCCTTGGACTTTGACTTCTAGAAACTTGCTTGCCCCTTCTCCATCGCGCGCAATGGCTTGCGCTAGTTTCTTACAGAGGGAGAAAACCATCTCTCGAAAGTCAGCCCACTCACCTGGACTTAACGTGATTCCAGACTCTCCATTGGCAAGGAAAAGAACCATATCATTCGTGCTCGTATCTCCATCAACCGTGACCATATTAAAGCTATCCTCCACCGCTTCGATAAGCAGGGGTTGAAGGCCAGTAGCCGGAATACTTGCATCCGTGGTAATAAACCCGAGCATTGTCCCCATATTCGGATGAATCATGCCCGACCCCTTAGCCATAGCCCCAAGTCGAATTACACCACTCTCCGTATGAAACTCACAAGCAAACTCCTTCTCGCTTGTGTCAGTAGTCATGATTGAAAGTGCCGCTTGATGAGAATTCTGGCTGGCTTGCATGGCACTTTGTTCTGCTAAGATCTCTTGAGCGGCCGTTTTGATGCCTTGAACAACTTGCTCTACCGGCATTTCCACTCCGATCACTCCGGTCGAAGCAACCAGAACATCCTCTGGTTTTATTCCTAAGACCTGGGCTGTCGTCTCAGCCATTGCCCAAGCCGCCTCATCCCCCGGTTTTCCAACGCAGGCATTGGCATTTCCACTATTCGCGACCATCGCTTGAGCCCTTCCATTCCCCAGATGCTTCTGGGTTAGCAAAAGCGGATGGGCTTTAACTTTATTTCGAGTAAATACTCCAGCCGCTTGTGCCGGCACCTCAGAATAGATAAGAGCTACATCATATTTATCCGTATATTTAATCCCCGCCATAACCCCAGTAGCCCGAAATCCCTTAGGAGCGGCAATTCCACCCTCAATCCAGGACCAGGGTTTGTTATCCATTTGTTTCGTGTGAGTTAGTTTATCCATATCAATACACTTCCCTTAATAGCTATTTGGCAGCTAAAGCACTGTCTCCCTTTTTATCTATACAAATGCTCTTTGCTTTACCAGATTTTCACCTAAAAGAATAACTATATAAAGACCCAATAGCGTAGCTTATTGCACAGTAGTGAACGACTTCTAGCGAAGGGGCGATTAAGCGAACAAAGCTTTCGGGGGGTAGCGTAGCCACCGGTTCACATGCAGTAAGAAGAAGGGTTTGGCACGAAAGTGTCCAGTGGACATTTTCGCTCGAAGCGGCATTCCACAAATGATGCTCATCCGCTGAAGGTGCTCCCCCGGAAGCAAGTGAGGCTTTCGTCCGAATGCTCCGCCGCATTCGAGCCCTGGAGCTAATGAGTGAACGAATGTGCGATAAGCTACACTACCCCAGCTTTTCGTAGATACTAACGAATTCTGCTTATGGCCACAACCCTCTTCCCCGAAGCCCAGTATTCTCCGGCAACCCAAAGAGAAGATTCATATTCTGTATAGCTTGACCCGAGGCCCCTTTGACCAGATTATCTATAGCGGAAACTAGGATAACCCGCCCTGTTCGTGGATCGACTTTCATCTGCAGAAAGGCCTGATTACTTCCTAAAGCAAACTTTGTCTGTGGCCAGCTTCCCTCGGGTAGAACATGCACAAATTCTTCACCTTCATAATGCTCTACCCAGCAAGCCCGCAAATCCTCTTCCGTGACTCCAGGCATTACCTCAGCATAAATCGTTGCGAGGATTCCCCGAAGCATGGGTACAAGATGTGGAGTAAAATTCACCAGGATTGGGGTTCCCGCAGCCTCCGATAATTGCTGCTCAATTTCTGGAGTATGTCGGTGCGTTGTCACCCCGTAGGCTTTAAAATTCTCATTGACTTCACTATAGTGATTTCCTAAGGTGGCGCTTCGTCCAGCTCCGGATACCCCAGATTTTGCGTCAATAATCAGGCCATCTTTTTTGATCAGACCCTTCCTCAACAAGGGAACGAGAGCTAAAAGCGCCGCCGTCGGATAGCACCCCGGATTAGCGACTATGGATTTACCCGGAATCAGATTTCGGTAAAGCTCCGGTATTCCATACACTGCTCGAGGAAGTAATTCAGGTGCTGCGTGCTCAAGTTTATACCACTCCTGATAGTGCTCAGGATTTTTTAGACGAAAATCAGCTCCTAGATCGATAACTTTTATATTATGCTTTAGCCACTCCGCAGTTCTAGTAGCCGTAAGGCCATGCGGCAGTGCGCAGAATAGTATATCTAAATCGGGAACCTGCTCATCCTGTAGTTTCCCAATTCCTAATCCTGAAAATTGAGGAAACATCTCCTCATACCTAGCTCCGGGATTGCTCGATGACCCTAAATAAGTCAACTCAACCTCCGGGTGCTGATGGAGTAACCGTACAAGTTCCTGACCGGTGTACCCAGTCGCTCCAATAATTCCAGCTCTCACATCCATCCCCCTCAACTTTCTTTTTTATAATTATACATTCCAGCGCATAAACATTCAACAACTTTAACACAATTCTTTCCGTTAAATTTTGAAATACTAAGAGTGGAGTTGTAATGAATTGAGTTGCAATTAACGTACCATAGGAGTTCCCACATTTGATTATAGGGATAGGCTCGTAGTATCATAGAATTAGTCAGCAGAGATAATTACGGACATAATATCTCTGCCCGAAGCAGGAGGATACATTGTGAACACACCTATTGGAGATATCATGGAAGTTTGTCTCCTTGCCGGTAAGATCATGTTGCAAAGTGGCGGGGAGACCTATCGTGTAGAGGACACCATGAGCCGAATTGCTCGCTCCTGTGACCTTTCTGAGGCCCATAGTTATGTAACTCCGACCGGAATCTTCCTCTCCATTCAAGGAAAAGAACGTGACAAGGAACAAACGAAGTTTTTACGGATTCGTGAACGTCAAATTGACTTAAATAAGATTGTTCGTGTGAACGACATCTCTCGTAAAATCAGCTCCGGCCAACTTACGATTGAAAATGCCTATTCACTCCTCTTAGAGGTTGAGCATTCGAAATCTCTCTACCCGGCCTGGCTTCAGATATTTTCAGCCGCCTTAGCGAGTGGCTTTTTTAGCCTCATGTTTGGAGGCACAGGGAACGACTTTCTTCCCTCCATGCTTACCGGTGGACTCGGATTTATACTTTACCTCAGTGCGAATCGTTGGATTGCCGTGAAGTTCTTTTCCGAAATCTTTGCTGCCTTTACGATTGCCGTCATGGCCTACTTTTTTTTCTATCTCGGTATGAACATCCATATCGATAAAGTTATCATTGGCTCAGTCATGCCTCTTGTCCCAGGATTACTGATTACAAATGCAGTCCGTGATCTCATGGCAGGTGATTTAGTATCCGGGCTAGCCCGAGGTGCAGAAGCCTTTTTTACTGCCTTTGCCATCGGCGGAGGAGTCGCAGTTACCTTGGCACTACTAACGTAAAATTTGAAACATAACAAATAAAGGCTGTACCACTTAATACAGCCGTGTAACTCTTAATTAAGATACTTAATATAAAGCCTTCAAAGGAGCAGTATACTATGAGTTGGACCGCACTTTATTCAAGTTTCTTTGCCACAATCGCTTTTGCAGTCCTCTTTAATGTGCCACGGAAATCCTTAATAAGTGGTGGGCTAGTAGGAATGCTCAGTTGGGTGATTTATGTCATGCTCACCGAAGAAATTCATATTAATTTGGTCGCAGCAACTCTCATTGCCGCCTTTAGTGTCGCCACCATCAGTCAGTTTCTTGCTCGCTTCTATAAGATGCCTGTCACTGTTTTCAGCATCTATGGTATTATCCCCCTCGTACCCGGTGGCTTAGCCTATGACACAATTCGGCATCTCATGGAAAATAATTATACTGAAGGCTTCCGATTGGGATCTGTGACCTTACTTGTCGCGGGATCCATCGCCTTTGGGTTAATCTTTGCCGGAGTAATAACCGAGACCTTTAAGAAAAAGTCCTATAGGCGAGAAGTGTAAATTTGGAACTCGAATCTTGAACAGACTAATAATTTAGTACACACTTGTAGGATAACTAGAAGTTAATTTCCAAGTCAATTGTTACTGGTATATGGATTATTAAAAAACCAAAAAACTCAAACTCTATTCGGGCTTGAGTTTTTAACGCCTAACTTCGGATAAGTTGCTCTGGATAATGTGAATCTAAATTAAATTCAACCACCACTAAAACCATTCTTTAAAATGTGAGTATAACAAACCTGGAAAGATTCGGATATTTCTGTATAACGTCCCGAGGGTTTGGGACGTTGGGTTTTTACATTCATATTCTCTCCGATGTGCAAATCGTCTGTTATAAGCAGTGTGACCCCCCATTTACGGCTTAAGCTTCCGGATCATCTTGATCAAGTTAAGCTCTCCGTTTCATTCAACCTACAGAAAAAGACTAAAGCAAATAGTGATTCACTACGCATTATGCTCAAGGTCGCAAATATCACATAATTCCGCTAAACTTGTGATCGTATATGTACTTTGAATTTCCGCAGAGTATTTTTCCGATTTTCTATTGATCCAACAGGTATCAATTCCTGACAGAAGGCCGCCTTTTATATCGGTATTTAAGGAATCCCCGATAATAAGCGCTTCGCTGATTTTAAAATCCTTTATATGACCCATCACATAATCAAAAAATTCTTTTGATGGCTTTTGGAATCCAATGCTTTGAGAATCAAATATGTCTTCAAAAAATCTATATAGCCCCGCACGTTTCAAACGCTTTATCTGAGTTTTTGTTATTCCATTTGTAATGACAAATAGTCTATGCGACACAGATAAGCTCTGACACAATTCTAAAGCTCCGTCTATCAGTTGATGCCCATTGCCCAAAAGTTCTCGATATTGATTTTCCCATTCCATACCATCTACAGTTTTACCCAATCTCAACAAGGCTTTTGAAAACCTTGAGTTTAATACTTTATCTAATGAAATATTTCCATTTTCATAATCAGTCCACAGTTGTTTGTTGACTGAATCGTATACTCGAAACAGCTCATCCGAAAAAGTATATCCATGTTGATGAAACAATTTGTTTAACGAATTAATTTCGTTAGCACTGAAATCTAGCAATGTATCATCTAAATCAAATAGTAATATTTTATAACTCATTTTTCGCTCCCCATAAAATTGTATATAGTCATTTTGCCGTGACCACGGTGCCAATATCTATCCTAGACGTACAAAACATGAAGCAGGACAGCTCGCTCGGCTAAGATCGGCCACGACTAAAACGACGGAAGCCTTTATTCTTTGCTAATTTAAGTCTTGGTCTAGGTAGTCCTTTGTAATTAGTCTTTTCGGGGGAACACGATATGCTCCATAATCAGAACTGTTATCACCCCGACTACAAAGCCGTTCCCTAATACTGGTTTTAAAATAATGGGGAAAGTATTAAGAACCGCTGGGGGTAGGTAGGATACGATAACACCAAGGATTATAGGAAGTCCAACAATAAGCCCATACTCAAATTTATATTTCTGGTTCTGAACTATCTGAAGGCCCCCCGCGATCTGGGAGCACATAATGTAAATCATAGAACTGCCAATGACCACGGAAGGTATGCTGCCTAGAATTGCGGTTGTTTTTGGTAGGAAGGATAAAGCCAATAGCATCAGGCTTGTAGGAAGCAAAGTATATCTAGAAGCAACTCCGCTAGAGATAATGACTCCCGGACTGAAAGAAAAGTTTACAACCCCGATGACGCCAAGGAAACCTGCCAATACATTGACTAATCCAGTCACTGCGACGCCCCTAGTGATCCTTTTTGGCATATTATCTGGTTTGAGGAGCTCATCGACGGCTTGAATTGATCCTAGATCGTTAACAGAGAGCGCAAGATAACAGATCAGAAAAGAGAGGAAAACACCTGAATCGAAGACAAAAGAAGGCTGTAAACCTTTCCAAAATATATCAACTATTCGAAGGTCGTTAGTTGGAAGAGGTGACGTGGAGAACAAGAGAAGGTAAGATATAGTTCCTACGATAACTGCCCAAAAGACGAGTGTCGACTTCCACAAGCCTCGCAAATACCTTGCCGAGATAAACATGCAGAATACCATAGCTAAAGAAAAGCACAAGTTTGCGAAGGAACTGGCGTGGGGGGTTGGAGCGGTAACTAAATTCAGAATCATGGGCGTAAGGGTAAGGGCAACAAGAATTAATATTACGGCTACAACAGTTGATGTAAAGAGCCTTTTTAGATGGGCGAACAATCCAGTAATACTCACAGCTGCTAAAATAAGACCACCTAAGAGGATCGAGGTGTAAACCGCCTCAGGGTTACTTCCCCCTCCTGCTGCCATACCTACCAAAAATACCGTCGCTGGTCCAATGATTATAGGAAGGCGGTGTCCCCAGATCACCTGCAAAAATAAGGCTACTGCCACAATAAAGAATAGCTTTTGGGTATAGACTACCTGAAGGACTATCCCGCTGGGATGAAGGCTTGTCACCGCAGTCCCCATGATAAGGATGATGGGAATGATAATTGCCAGCCACTGTAAGCCAAATAACAGAAGATGCCCCAAAGGGGGGATTTCATTTAGACCGTATTTAAACTTCATTATGTTTCACTCCTATGCTTTACGATCCTTTATACATAAAATAATATATTTATAAGAATTAGAACATGACATAGGTCAGGTTAGGAGGATTTATGAGAAAAATTTCGGATAGTAAGCTATTAAACTATTATATTGAAAAGCACAATATAGAAAATATATTTGATAAGGAGATTTTAAAATATGCACAACTTCATTTTTATGAAAAAGAGGAATATATATTAGAGGCAGAGGCTAAACTTGAGTATTATTATTTACTTGTAGAGGGGAAAATTAAAATTTTTTATCCTTTTGAAAATGGAAATTCCATGCTTTTAAAGTTTTACAGAGATTTTAATACTATAGGAGATCTAGAACTTTTAAAAGATATTCCTATACTTTGTAATATTGATGCAGTAGAGGATACTTATTTGCTAGCAATACCTTCAGATATATTTAGAAAAAAGTATTTTGATAATACAAAACTCTTGCACCATTTAGTTGACTCTTTAAGCGAAAAGCTTTATGCAACTATTAACAATATCTCATACAATTTCGTATATCCACTCATTAATAGATTGTCTAGCTATTTAGTGGAGCATATAACAGATAAAAATTATATAATTTTGAATTCATCATATTTAGAAATCGCTCAATTCTTAGGAACAACTTATAGACATTTAAATAGAACGCTTAAAGAAATGGAATCAAGATCAATTATAAAATGTGAGGATAAAAAAATATATATACTAGATGTAGAGAGGCTTAAAGAATTATCTAAAAATATTTATATAAAACCACTTTAGAATATAAGGTTCAAGAGAGAATGTCAAAATCCGAGTACGAAAGAATAGGAAAATTAAAGTGACTCTCAAGGTAAGCGTTACAAGCTAGAATATTGAGTTGGGTGCCTATAACTCAAATTCGTGTCTGTTCCTTAAACTCCCATTATTCTTAAAAGGCGAATTAAGGGAAGTCACAATGGCTTCCCTTAAAAATTTAAGTTCTAAACATAGACTTTAGATCAAGTGATTCTTAGCTTCAGATGGAGTTTGCCTAAGAGGAATACTTACTCCATCTGAAGCTAAGAAGAACTTATCCAGGGACGTAGCAGCCGTTATCTCATCCTCACCACTAAAGTAGTTCTGTGTAGTTTGCGGTTCGGCAAAAGCAACCTGCGCCGTTATGATTTCTTTGCAGCATGCGGCTTGGGCGAAACCCTCACCCGGGTTTCGTCACCGGATACTTTGTACTTTAGAAGATGGGAGTCTTACGGCTGATAGTCATCAGACAAAATTAAAAAGGGTATAAATTCTTGAACTTTCACCAAGAATTCATACCCTTTATTTATTAATCATCTCTGTTATACTCTATGCCCTCGACCTGAATTCCCGCTTCGCCCGCTTAAGCAGCTTCTCATCCGTCAAAATATCCCAGCCGGTAAAAGCCAGTGCCCGAATAGCGAGTAAAAGTAGCCGTTCTCCCGCCTGGGAAAGGCAAGCCTCTGCGAAATCGCGAGTATGTGGAATATCAGTCCCATGTCCTAAAGCCAAATACGGATGGATAGCTGGTATAACGCGACTCACATTTCCCATATCCACAGATCCCATGGCATTCTGCGGTGGGGCTATGTGGCGAATCCCTAACTCTCGCAAGTTCTCAGCAAAAGCCTCTGCCAACTCCCGATTGGTCAACAGCTCATCATAAGAGTACTCAAATTTCCTCCAGCTCACTTGTGCCGAAACCATCGCGGCTGCCCCTTGGGCACAACGTATAACTTGCTCCCTCAGTTCATCGAGAACTTTACGTTTACGCGCTCTTAAGTAGAAGCGTGCGACCGCTCGCTCAGGAACAATGTTCGGCGCCGTTCCACCCTCAGTGATAATTCCATTGATTCGAGCATCTTCTGGAATTTGCTTTTTCAGGGCATTGATTCCATTGAAAAAGTTAATCGCCGCATCGAGGGCATTGACCCCATACTGAGCCGCTGCCACTGCGTGAGCAGGTCTCCCTAAAAAAACAAATTCCAAAGCATCTAAAGCCAGCGTAGAAATCTCCGGGACATTTTGGCTTCCCGGGTGAAACATCAGAGCCACATCGATGTCCTTAAAAATCCCGTGCTCCACTAAGGTTACTTTCCCACCGCTCGTTTCCTCGGCAGGGCTCCCAATGACCAAGATCTCACCCGGTAACTCTAAGCTTTTACTTAAAGTAATCGCGGCTCCTACACTGGCTGCGCCAATAAGGTTATGTCCACAGCCATGCCCTACCCCAGGTAAGGCATCATATTCTGCGAGGAAGGCAATCCTAGGACCTGGTCTATTCCCCTTATACCGTGCAACAAAGGCTGTTTCTAGCCCTGCAACATTACGTTCGATCTCGAATCCATGACAGTTGAGTAACTGGGTCAAGACCCCAACCGCATAGAACTCTTGGTAGCCTAACTCGGGATGCTCTCCAATTTCACAGGCCGCATTCCAAGCTTCTTTCCATATCATGTGGGCTTGATCTTTAAAGAACATCTTACTTGCGTCCATCGAATATCCCCATCTCTTTTTTGCAATCTCCTCGATGACCTTATGTGCATCTTTTCTTCAATTACCCTAACACGACTATTTCAGCAAGATAGTTTTTAAAAGGAAAAGCCTATTTCTGCTCTCGCAAAATAAGCTTATCACGCATACCATCAAACAGAACCCATACAAGCAGGATTCCCATAACGGAAAAGGCATATTGATTCCACAGTAATTCAAGTCCGATTCTTAGATGGGTTAAAAGTACCCATTTCCCGACTAACCATTCCCATCCCTTAATGAAAACACCCAGAGCAGGTACATACGTAACAATCCATGTGGATATCTGAATCAGGCCCTTCTGCAGCCAAGGACCGGCAAACCATGTTAATAGGAAAAAGCTCAAGCTAAACGTGGACAAGATGCCAAGAAAGACATACCCCCATTTACGGCGCTGGGCAATAGAAATCCTTTCTTGAAAGTCGATCGGCGCGGATAAGATCTGATCCATAACTCCCATGCGCAGTTTCCCTAAGGATTCCTGGGGAATCGGCTTATCTTGGAATAATTGGGTCAACATATCGTCCATTTCGTTCATGAGTCTCCCTCCTTTCGATGATTTGGCGTAATTTTTCCTTACCCCGATGCAGATGTGTTTTCACAGAGCTTACAGGGATATTTAAGACCATGCTAATCTCATCATAACTTAATTCTTGCTGATAGCGAAGATAGAGAGCCTGCCGATAATGCTCGGGCAACTCTTCCAAGATCTCTCTTAGGTTAGTCGCCTGTTCTTTTGCTAGCCAAGCTTCTTCTGGCCCCGGCTGCTGATCCACAATCCCCTCATCCATCGTTAAAGAGACCACTTTTTTTCGTTTTCGAATAAGGTCAATCGCCTTATTGCGAGCGATCGCATAAATCCAAGCACGAAAAGTATGGGCTGGAGAATACCTCCAGAGATTGCGGTAAGCCGCCAGAAATGCCTCCTGCGCACAGTCGAATACTTCATCTTCTGCGCCAAGAATCCCGCGTAAAAAGTGAATCAAGGGCTCCTGATATCGCTGGACAAGCAAATCATACTGTTCATGTTTTCCCAAAAGTACCTGCTGAACAATTTCAGCGTCTTCCATAATGGCGAGCCGCTCCTATCTACTCTCTTTTCTTCTCTCATCTTCTTTACGTTTTATCTCTAAGAAAAGTTTCAGTAAATACCTATCAAGTGATTCTTAGCTTCAGATGGAGATTGCCTAAAAGGAATACTTACTCCAGCTGAAGCTTAGAAGAACTTATCCAGGGATGTAGCAGCCGTTATCTCCCACTTATGGAAGATTAGAGTATTACGGCTGCTAATCATCGGACAATGCACTACTCAGAGTAGATAACAAGAAATCCAACAAAGCACTATATCCATTTTAAGGGATTAGTGAAGATTATGCAATTTTAAATTAGTTTAACAAGAGAGTCTATTTGACCCTCTTGTTAAAACTAGATTGCTTATTCACTTTCTTTGCTACGTATTTGTAGCTTGCGTTGATAAGATCTGCTAATAAATCCGCTGTCCAAAAGCTGACCCGATTAACCCAACTGCCAACTCGGCCGTTTTATTATGCATATCCAAAATTGGGTTTACCTCAACCACATCCATACTCAAGAGGCAGGTGCATTCAGCGACCATCTCCATCGCCAGATGGGCTTCGCGGTAGGTCATTCCCCCCTGTACCGGAGTTCCCACCCCGGGTGCTTCGGAGGGGTCGATGACATCAAGGTCAAAACTAACATGTACTCCATCTGTCCCTTGGCTAGCAATCTCAATCCCACGCCGAACCACTTCTTCCATCCCAAGACGGTCAATATCGCTCATGCTAAACACCGTGATTTTGGACTTATGAATCATTTCTCGTTCTTCATCATCAAAATCTCTCGCCCCAATAATGACCGTATTCTCTTCTCTTATTTTTCGCTGCGTTCCACCAACTCCGGTTAATTCCGCTGCTCCAATTCCATTCGCTACCGCTAAAGGCATGCCATGAATATTCCCACTTGAAGTCGTATCTAGGGAGTTATAATCTCCATGGGTATCAAACCAAATCACCCCAAACTGCTTTCCACTCGCCGCACATCCTGCCAAGGAACCAATTCCTAAGCTATGATCTCCTCCGATAACCAGCGGGGTTACCCCATCGTTGATGGCTTGTGCCACAGCCTGATACAATTGCTGGTTTACGTCGACAATCTCAGGCATATATTTCAACCGTTTATCCTGAATTTCTCGTGTCTCGGCGATAGGAACATCGATATTACCATTATCCTCGACCTCCCAGCCCAGCTTCTCCAAGCGTTCATGAAGTCCGGCATAACGAATTGCACTGGGCCCCATATCTACTCCCCTACGATCTGCCCCCAAATCAATCGGTACTCCAATAATTCGCACAGTTCGTTTACTCATAGCTATCTCCTTTCATTTAATCACTCTAATATGTCGTTAATAGGGGACGGTTCTCTTGCTTCCGGGGAATCAGGGGGACGGTTCTCATGTTTCCGTGCACTCTTGTTAGAATGGAAACAGGAGAACCGTCCCCCTGATTCCTTTCATTTAATCGCTCCCTAACTATCAACCCCTAAGGACTCGAGGAGCAATAGCCAGGCTCCGTGAGGATAAATACCACTCAAGGCTCCTAAGGAAGTAAGAATATTATCTTGGTCAATAAGTATCGGAAGACCCGCTTCTGGAAAAGTTATCGAACTACAATGCATTAAGGACTCTCTGATGACTTCCACCCCACCTGGTAGCGTCGTTAACGCATTTCCTGTGCCAATTACCCAGCGTAGGTTGGTTAAGTCTCGAATACTCCCAGGAGCTAATGAACTATCCGAGCCTTGGCTGCAAAAGTCCTGGATTGCTTCTCGAAGAGTCTGCGCTGTTTCATCCATATGCGCAGCAAGCTCTTCCGCGGTTTTCGGCTCGAAATCTATTGTAAAAGTTGGCTTAGCTTTCAGTGTAGAATTCACCCAAGATCGGCTACCCTGGCTCACTTCAGGGCCCTCTCCTACGCATGAAGGTTTGTCCCTTTGCATGAGATAGAGGTTGACCGAGCCCCCATCACTATCTAAAATCAAAACCTCCCCGACTTCCTCGAGAAATACGGAGGAAAGATTCCTTATGGCTTCGAAGGGCTTCACTATCTCCGCCTTAGACCACTGCTCGAGCATCCCCATTGGCTCGGATATCTCGTCCGGGGCAGCTCTTGTAGTTTTGACCTTTCCCCTATAATTAGAAGTCTTAAATACTTGCTGTAATTGCTCTTGTCCAAGTGGGCTAACGATAAAGCATTCTAGATCTTCGGTGTTGAGCGCTCCAATATCTTTCTCAAGAAGGGACAACCCCTCCCGCAAGCCAAAATCTGTGACCACTTGCCCTATAAGCAAAGGAGTATCGGTATTCAAATTCGCAAAAGCAGATAAAACAAGTGTGGATTGCCCAATTTCAGCGACAAGGACTTTCTTCAAAGACTTTCCCCTCCTTCTAACCATTTTTTCTTAGAAAGGGAATTTCTATACTGATAATATTTTTTGAAAATGAAAAGCAGTAAAAGGAACGAATTCGTTCACTCTTACTGCTTATTTCCTTTGGTTGCATTGATTACTTTAGTTGCTTTGCTCACTTGATAAGTTGATTAACAATCTCCTCGACAGTATTCCCCCGACTAAGTTCAAAACTCCCCGCTCTAAACTTACTAGCGAGATTTTTTTGTTTAACGTACGTCAAGAATTCTTCCTTCGAGGTAATCCAGCTTTCGTTCAATAGTAAATCAGCAATTTTCTCAGCACTCGCACCAGCAGGAATAATAAATATGCCCTTGTTCACTAAATCTGTTGATTTGAGGCCGTTACTTGACGAAGTTGACCCTACGACTGATGGTTTTTCTTCGCTAATCTTCTCAGCAGCGGTTCCAGTCACAGGCTTCTGCTCCGACGGGGTCACAGCATTCGAATTGCTATTTGTACCCCCAGGCTGAGTTATATCTTGATTCTTAGCCAACCCTTGCTTTTCGCCAAAGTTAATAGTCACAGAAGGAAGAAGCATGGCAAGAAGTGCGCTAAGAATTAACCCTGACCCTAACCCCATTACGTAGGACCGAGATAATTTCATGCACACCCCCCTTTCTGGGAGGTTCTGAGTACCATATTAACTGCATCTCGACTAACCGCCAGATGACCAGCAATTTCTGCGACGGACCATCCTTGGTCATGAAGTTCTAAAACCCACCTGTATTTCTCAGGAAGGACTTGAGTCTTGGGATAATTCCCTAGGGATGGGGATGAGGTTGATTGAAAAGTTGACTGAGCAATAGGTTGAAAGGGTTGAGAATGTGGTTTATAAGAAGTCAGGGAGTCAAATATACTCGAGTTATTTGGAGTGCAGGAGTTGTCCGGATCGGAAATCTGAGCCTGGGCCTGTATAGCCGAACGAAGCTCCGCTTGAACGTTTTCATCTCTTAAGAGTCTCAATTCGTGGTCTCCCATTTGGGCTTCCGCCTCTCGGAGTCCCTTCTGAAGTTGGCTTAACTCCCGCTTAACACCTGCGAGTCCTTTAAGGGTCGCAATAATTTCCGGGCTAGTCGCATTAGAATTTCCCATTCGAAAGGCCAAGATGAGGAAAACCACCCCTAGGGCGAATAAGACGATTGGCAAAAGACTCATTGGCTTTTTCCCTCCTAAGCATCTCGCGCCTTCTAGGCACAAAGAGGATTATTCGGGATTATGCTCACCATTTCCTTCTTTTTCGCCAAATCATGACTTCTTTATTTTGTCCGATGACTACCAGCCGTAGGACTCCCATCTTCTATAAGAGGGAGATAACGGCTGCTACGTCCCTGGATGAGTTCTTCTAAGCTTCAGCTGGAGTAAGTATTCCTCTTATCCAATCTCCATCTGAAGCTAAGAATCACTTGATTTAGCGTTTGACTTGGCAACTTCGTTTTGTAGCTTTATGAAATAATCCGAAAGCCCCTGGTAAATGGCGACTGTGAGCTGTTGTTGGTAGTCCGTCTCGTTAAGCTTTTGCTCCTCTGCCGGATTCGATAGGAATCCCACCTCGACTGTAACTGCAGCCTGATCGGCCTTTTTTAAGATGAAGAGTTCCTGATCCCCTTTGGCTACCCGCTTGAAGCCCGTGAGTTTGTTCAGTTCCGCTTGGATTGCCTGAGCAAGCAGCTTTCCTTCCACGGAATCTGCATGATAAAAAACCTGAGGACCTGTTAACTTATTATTGGGAGAACTATTAACGTGGATACTTAAGTAGACATTGGCCTGGGAATCCTTGGCGAGCTGTATTCTCTGTGCTAGGTCCTCCCTTTTCCTCTTGGCCAGTCCTTCTGAGGTTCCTAGATCCACATCTTCTTCCCTCACCATGACTGGGTTCCCACCCGCTTGTTGAATGAGTAGCCTCAGTCGCTTGGAGATATTCAAGGCAATATCCTTTTCCAGGCTGATTTTACCTACTGCTCCAGGGTCCACCCCACCATGTCCAGCATCAATCAATACGACCTGATTTCCGACACTCCAACTCCAGCTCTTTTCATCCTGTCTAGGTAGCCGCCAGACAACCCCTAATGCGAGGAGTGCCACTAGAATGGCACCAACCCCTATCTTCATCCACCTTCTTCTTTTCCGGAACAAATCCCTTTTACGCCTCATGACCATCCTCCCTTCCCATTGCCCTGTAAAAACCATATGGGAAGAAAGCTTGGAATTATTCCATATAAATCAAAAAAGAAAAAAACAAAACTTTAGAAATCAACATAATAATGTAGAAATTTTTCGCATAAAATAGGTACAGTCCTTATAGAAAGCTGGTGAACTTATGGGTGAAGATATTCGAGATCGTATGGATTTAGGAACTTGGGGGACATTTAGAGCGGGTTGGTGGGTACTCCACGCTTTTGGCATCCTTGTCGTAGGTATTATGGGATATTGGCTGGGAAATCGATAAACGAACTAAGAAAGGCCGCCTTTGGGCGGCCGAATATATTACGTTATAAAGTCATTTAGACACTTAGAGATTTTATGGCTACGCAGTTTGCAAATGCTTGAGATTTGATCAGACGAAGGTGACAATGGTACTCAAAAACAAAGGAACAAGGAATTATTATGTACTTAAAAATTTAAATAATATTTCTCATAATTCTTTGGTAAAAATTCCAATATTAGAATAGTAAATTATTGAACAATCTAATGATAATAAATTATTAATTAAGAGGTGAATCGAAATGTTAATCGGCAAAATGAAGGACTCAATTACTATTGGGCTTCTAGGAGGTTTAGTAGGAGCAATCTTTATGGATATATCTAATCTATTGATATTTATGGCAGGAAAAACCGAAACATTATATGGACATATAGCTGGTGGGTTACTTGTAGCTCCTTATAGAACTAAACAAACAAAGAATTTTATTTTAGGTGAGTTAACCCATTTAGGCATAGGTTCAATTTTTGGAATTCCGTTAATCTGTATTTTAAAGAAAACAGGTAAAGATCATCATCTAATTAAGGGTGCGTTTATATCAATGCTCTCTCTGGGCGCTCTTATAGGTGGGCAAGGAGTTGGTATTCTAAAAAAATTCAGGCTGACTAGGACATTTTACTCCGCAATATGGAACCACTTTGTCTATGGGATCGTTTCCGCACAGGCCATAGTTATGTTAGCAAACCCAAACATATTTGCATCTTCCAATGAAATTGATAAAGAAACATTAATTTAACTAGATAAAATTTAACGGTTTTAATAAATAAGAAATCCCCCAACCATACGTGGTTGAGGGATTTTGTTTTTGCTGATATTAACGTTTGCTGAATTGTGGAGCTTTACGAGCTTTCTTCAAGCCGTATTTACGACGCTCTTTCATACGTGGGTCACGGGTGAGGAACCCTGCACGTTTGAGAGCTGGGCGTAAGCTGATATCTGCTTTCAGAAGTGCGCGAGCAATTCCAAGGCGCAGAGCACCGGCTTGTCCAGTTGTACCGCCACCATGAGCGAGTGCAATCACGTCATATTTACCGAGGGTATCGGTTACCCCAAACGGTTGTTGAACGATCATCTCAAGAGTTTTCTTACCGAAGTACTCAGCAAGCTCTCTTTTATTGATGGTAACTTTTCCTTCTCCAGGAATTAAACGAACACGAGCTACCGCATTTTTACGGCGTCCTGTTCCTTGATATTGTAATTGTGCAGCCATGATTTAATCTTCCTCCTTCCCGTCTTATTGAATGGTCCAAGCTTCGGGTTGTTGAGCTTGATGCGGATGATTTTCGTTACGATATACTTTAAGTTTCGTATACATCTGCGCACCCAACTTGTTGTGAGGAAGCATTCCTTTAACGGCATGCTCAACAGCTCTTTCAGGCATGCTAGACATAAGTCTTCTGTAAGGAACTTCTTTCAAACCACCCGGATATCCGGAATGACGACGATACATTTTTTGGTCTAATTTATGACCCGTTAAAATAACTTTCTCAGCGTTGATAATGATCACATGATCTCCAGTATCAACATTTGGTGTGAACGTAGGTTTATGTTTACCTCTAAGGATGCGAGCAGCTTCAGTAGCTAAACGACCCAGAGGGAGGCCTGCAGCGTCAATGACATACCATTTACGCTCCACCTCGTTCGCTTTCGCAAAGAACGTGGACATGATATTCCCTCCATAACTTATCGTATTCTTTTAGTCTACTCCGCTTCCATGGGGCTCAATCATCTCGGCGGTTATACTGCTTTATGGGGCTCAGGCATAAATATCAGCATAAAGACTCATATTGCTATTTTATTAAATGTGTCAGTAAATGTCAAGGTTAAAACAAAAATTCGCTTTTTTAAGAACCGAGTTGGCTTTTTGGAGGTAAAACAATCACAGAAATCAGAAGAGAAATATCAAAACTCTTATTTAAAATTCGTCAAGAAAAATATCCTTAGGCATTTCATCCCCATAATGGACATAACTGAGGGTAAGCCCCTGCGCAAGTGCTGTAGGGCCCCCTCTTCTTCGGTTTTGGCTGAGTAGAATATCCGGAATCTCCCTCGGCTTAATTCTACCTTTTCCTACAAAAACGAGAGTACCGACAATGATCCGTACCATATTGTAGAGAAAACCATCTCCAATACAGGTAACTCGAAGAAGTCCATTTTCCTGCTTCACACGACAGACGTAAAGCGTCCGCTCAAAGGTCTTACTATTTCCACCGGCAGAGGAAAAGGCCTTAAAGTTGTGCGTTCCTTCGAGATAGGTTGCAGCTTCCTGCATCCACTGAAGATTAAGAGGAACCGGTTCATGCAGCGAATAGAGCCGGGAAAAAACATCCGGTATGGAGCGATTATCAATCCAGTAATCATAACGCTTCCAGCGTGCGGAGAAACGAGCCTGAAAGTCCTCGGAGACCGTTTCTGCCTCTAAGATTCGAATATCCCGCGGAAGTAAACTATTAAAGGCCTTCGGAATTTTATTATCTGGAATCCGTACCGAAGTCGAGTAATTGACGACTTGTCCAGCTGCGTGAACCCCTGTATCCGTCCGCCCTGCGGTATTAAGGGTTACTTCTTCCTCGACGAGCTTTTTCCATACTGCTTCGAGCGTCCCCTGGATTGTAGGTCCATGGAACTCGGGTTGGCGCTGGAACCCATGGTATTGAGTCCCATCATAAGCAAGTTTTAAGCGTACGTTTCTCAGAATCTTATCTTTTGGTTTATCCTTTGCCCCATCTGTACTCTCATTCTCATCTATAATCTCTTCTATAATTTCATCTAATGTCATATCTATATTTTTATTTAATTGCCCATCTATGTTCTCACTCATGTGTTCCTTCATCATACCCCTCATATTCTAATCCAACTATTTTATCTATCCGTCCATTAAGCATAAAAACCTTTTTATCATTTGATGGTGCAGGAAACTGACATGAGAGTCAATTCTACGGTGTAATTTTTCTATCATACATCTCGGATTCTCATTCTAAGATAGCTTGACCATCTCTTCCTCATCTTAGAACGACTATGCAAAAGCGTCAACCCATTATCTATCTATACTAATCCTATACTCACATCCTTAATTCTACTCAACCATTCTTTAATGTACTAAAACCTCCTTGAACCCTGCCCAATGAATTAACATTTTGCATTTTATATATAACGTTATATATGAATCCATACACGAAGCCGCCAACAATTTATTCCATAATCCTCCCTAATTATCACCATAATGACTAAGCTCTTCATAAAATATATAAATATGAAAGGGGGGACTCCCTTGGATACTCCATTAGACCCTAAATTGATACCCAAGTATGTAAACACCTTAGTCAAACCACCCGTTTATGAACCAACCGTTATTAAAAAATACGGATTAGTCAAAAGTCATGATTACACGGTCACTGTCAGCCAATTCACTCAGCAACTTCTCCCCCCTGGTTTCCCTGAAACAACCGTCTATGGTTATGGTGGCACAGTTAGGGACCCCGAAACTGAGGAGCTCATCGAGGATTTCCGAAGCTATCCAGGTGCATCTTTCGAGGCCAAAAGGAAAATCCCTATTAACGTTCAATGGGTTAATACAATTACTGAACCTTATTCTCTCCCCGTTGATCCGACCCTTCATTGGGCTGATCCCCATCATCATCATATGCCAATGCCGCCTTTTCCACCCTTCCCTCCAGGCTTCCCTTTTGCTCAGCATCATGTTCCTATTGTTCCCCATCTCCACGGGGGTGAAACAGAGTCTGCCTCAGATGGACATCCTGAAGCCTGGTTTACTGCTGGAGAAGCAATGGTTGGCCCAACCTTTGAAAAATCGCGTTACCACTATACGAATGCTCAAGAACCCACAACCCTATGGTATCATGACCATGCCCTCGGTCTAACTCGCCTGAACGTTCTCATGGGCCTCGCGGGTTTCTATCTATTAAGAGACCCTCGTAATCCTTTAGACAAGCCCAGTTCCGTTCTCCCCCAAGGCAAATTCGAAATACCGCTTGCTATCCAAGATCGATCCTTTAATACAGATGGCTCCTTCGCTTATCCGAGTGATGGTGTAAATCCTGAGGTGCATCCTTATTGGGTGCCGGAATTCTTCGGCGATACCATTCTAGTGAACGGGAAGGTCTGGCCGAATCTGGATGTCGAACCTAGACAGTACCGCTTCAGAGTGCTGAATGGTTCCAATGCCAGATTTTATAACCTTACCTTCTCTAATCAAATGCCCTTTACGCAAATCGGGAGTGACGGCGGCTATCTTCCAAAACCTGTCGAGCTTATGTCCATGCTCTTAGCCCCAGGTGAGAGAGCAGATATTCTTGTCGACTTCTCGAAGGTAATGCCTGGCACACAACTCATTTTAGAAAACTCAGCGAATGCCCCATTTCCGGATGGTGATCCTGTAGATCCTCTTACAACAGGCCAAATCATGCAATTTACCGTTCTAGATAAGCCTGCAGTTACTCCCAAAAAGCTCCCACGGATTCTTAACTTTGTTACTCCGCTTATCAGAAATGCTAAAAAAAGAACCCTGGTACTATTCGAAGTTCAAGGGCCTAATGGTCCCTTAGAAGTGTTATTAGATGGACAAAAGTGGAGCAGCCCTATCTCAGAACTTCCCTTAGTTAGCTCGACGGAAGATTGGGAACTCGTCAATCTGACAATGGATGCCCACCCCATTCATTTGCATCTGGTTCAGTTTCAAGCTGTAAGTCGCCAGGCCTTCTCAACAAATGAATATTTGCAGGACTGGGTCGCCCTTAACGGCACGCCACCACTTGACCACCCAACTAAGGTTCTCCCTGTTAGACCTTATCTACTTGGTAGTCCAGTTCTACCCCCTCCTAATGAAGCAGGTTGGAAAGATACTATCAAGGCTAACCCAGGTGAAGTTACAACGATTAGAGCTCGTTTCGCTCCACAGAATGCTCCTATGTTTACCTTCCCGGGTCTCAACCTTTATCCGTTTGACCCAGCAAAAGGCCCAGGCTATGTGTGGCATTGCCATATTCTTGAGCATGAAGATAACGAAATGATGCGGCCCTATAAAGTAATAAGCCCCTGGTCAAGATGATGTCTTCCCACCATGCATTTTTGAAACTAGGCTCAGGTGGCTTCCCCTAATAAGATAGAGATTCCTCTTCCTATTAGACTAGATTGGTTACAAGTCCGTCTAGACTAGATTAGTTACACTTTCACCTTGATATTCTCGAGATAAAAACCAAAAATCAAACACTACAGAAGCAGTAGCCCTTACTTTTCAAAATAAGGACTGCTGCTTCAATTTATCACCAAACCACTTAACGAGAAGAGAGGACACATCAGGCCTTAAGACTCTATCGATTTCTAGCTCTACCATATCGGGTTTAATTCTTGGGTCATACAAAATCTGAATAACTTTTTTATCCCGCACGGTATAGTTTTGAGTCCCCCATCCTTGGTAAAACAAGCTCTCCGAATCCTCCCAGGAGTCATTCAATAATCCAAGACATTGAGTCAGTTCTTCCCGAATGAGATGTGCTCGTTCCGTCGAATTGGCTTTATCGGTTGCAATTAAGATGACCGCTCGATTAATCTCCCCGAAGCGATTCCACCAAATAACTCCTAACCCCCAATTACTCTGCAGTATGCTCTTATCCACGTAATTCTTCGCTAAGAATTCAGTGTGAGGAATAAAGTACACCTCCGTGTTAGCCTCTTCATCCTCTTTAGCGTGTCTAATATGTATATTCTCGCTCAAGGCATTTAAGTTATCTATCGTTCTCTCTAGTGCATCTAAGTCTCCAGTCGTAGGTGCCCCAATCACCTTGATTTTTAACTCCTTTACCCACTTATGAATGAGTTGCATCCCTGAACCGTATTCCACTTGAAGAGCAATCTCTTTAAAGTAAGCGACCTCGTCGTTGGTGTATTCTGTCTGCTCTTTCCTCACCTCAAGAAATACTCCCCCGACCGCGCATAAGAAGGTAAAAGCTAAGGCGAGAGCAGATATTCTGAGCCATTTCTTAGACAGAATAGTCATCCTACCCCTCCTCCCCCGCTTATTACAGCATATTCACCCTCTTTTCGAATGTCACAATCTTCCGAGGTTCTGCCCTGTCATCCCTGTCCCGATTTACCCTTACCCCGATTTACCTTAATTCCCATTGCCCTCGCAAAATCGACCGTTCACACTTTGGTAGCTCTAGGACAACTTAATTCGTGAATCAGATAACTTGGCATATCGCACCGTTTAACCGATTTCCTTGCTCTTTCATCTTCAAACCGTTCACTTCTTTGGGCTTGATTGATAGAATACAGTAAGGAATCCTCATATTTGTTCTGTAACAGATAGAAATAAGGGAGGCGTATGCCATGCAGGAGAAAAACCTTGAAGCTTTGCTACAAGAGGATAGATTGTTTAGTCCAAGCTGTGATTTCCAAGGGGGGGCGATAATCCAAAACACTTCAGTCTATGAAGTAGGACAAGACCGCTTAGCCTTTTGGGAAAGTCAGGCGGAACAGTTAGCCTGGTTCGCGCCCTGGAAGAAAACACTCGAGTGGAATCCCCCTTTTGCCAAGTGGTTTATCGAGGGGAAATTGAATGCCTCAACGAACTGTCTTGACCGTCATCTCACAGATTGGCATCGGAATAAGGCCGCCATCATTTTCGAGGGGGAAAACGGGGACAGTCAAGTTCTGACCTATCAGGACCTGCACCGCGAGGTATCAAAATTAGCGAATGTGCTGAAAAGCCAAGGAGTACAAAAGGGGGACCGAGTTACGATTTATCTTCCCATGATTCCTGAGGCCGTTATCTCCATGTTAGCCTGTGCTCGAATCGGCGCTCCTCACAGTGTCGTCTTCGGCGGCTTTAGCTCGGAAGCCCTTCGCGATCGTGTTCTTGATGCTCAAGCCAAAGTCGTTATCACTGCAGATGGCGGGTTCAGGCGCGGAGGTATCGTCCCTTTAAAAGAAAATACCGACCTCGCCTTAAACGACGTCGATTGTGTTGAGCATATAATCGTGGTTGAGCGGACAAAACAAGACATAGCCATGAAGGAAGGCCGAGATCTCTGGTACCATGAAGAAATGAAAAAAGCATCCCTAGACTGCCCTGCAGAGCCCATGGATGCCGAAGATATGCTTTTTATCCTTTATACAAGCGGAACGACCGGTAAACCTAAAGGAGTGGTTCATACAACAGGTGGATATATGGTCGGCGTCTCCACCACGCATCGCTGGATTTTTGACCTCAAGGAAGAGGATGTCTACTGGTGCACCGCTGACGTAGGCTGGATCACCGGGCACTCCTATATTGTCTATGGCCCCCTCGCCAACGGAGCAACTGTGCTCCTCTATGAAGGAAGCCCCGACTATCCGACACGAGATCGTTATTGGGAGATCATCGAGAAATACCGCGTGAGTATTCTCTATACCGCCCCTACCGCAATTCGAACCTTTATGAAGTGGGGACCACAACACCCCCAAAGTCGCGACCTCTCCAGCCTCCGACTTCTCGGTACAGTGGGTGAACCCATCAATCCAGAGGCTTGGATGTGGTACCACCAATACATCGGTCAAGGACGTTGCCCCATTGTCGATACCTGGTGGCAGACTGAAACCGGAATGATTATGATCTCCCCCCTCCCAGGAATCACAGCGACAAAACCAGGCTCTTGTACAGTTCCTTTCCCAGGGGTCAAAATAGAAGTTATGGATAGCAATGGGAATCCTGTCCCCAAAGGAAGTGGTGGTTACCTTGCCATCACTGAACCTTGGCCCGCTATGCTTCGCAATATTTATGGGGACCCCAAACGCTTCGAAAATACCTACTTTGGAAACTGGCCCGGGATTTACTTCGCTGGTGACGGTGCCAAGTGGGATGAAGACGGATACTTCTGGATTCTCGGTCGTGTGGATGATGTTATCAACGTCTCAGGGCATCGGATTGGAACGATGGAAGTAGAGAGTGCCCTCGTGGATCATCCCTTTGTCGCCGAGGCAGCTTGCATCGGTAAGCATCATGAAGTCAAAGGGCAGGCCCTAGCCGCTTTCGTCACTCTAAAAGAAGGCCGGGAAGTCTATCCTGGGCTCATTGATGAACTCAAAAAACACGTAGCAAGAAAGATCGGGGCTTTAGCCCGCCCAGATGACATCTTCTTCACTGCAGAACTTCCGAAAACTCGAAGCGGGAAAATCATCCGCCGCCTATTAAGGGATATTGCCGAAGGGCGTGCAATCGGGGATACCACGACGTTAGCCGATGCTTCGGTAGTCAACATGCTTAAGGCGAACTATCAAGATTAGTAAAATTAGTAGGGAAACGGTCTTGACCGTTCCGTCACGGCGTCCTTAAAATAATCTCTCGATATGAATTATCCTTCTATCTAGTCTGAACTCAATTTCCGCCAAAACAAGAAGGAACGGCCAATGCCGTTCCTTCTTCTGATGGTGCTATGCCGCGTATATTTTCCCTCCAAATGATTGCGAAACCCTAAGATAGGCTGACTCCAAATCTATAGGGTAAGTAGACGACATTCCCCTTCTTTTCATAGGTAAAACGCGATGTAGCCTTTGATACAATTAAACCTGATGATTCTATAGCTGCTATAGGTGCCGGAAATTCTTTCATAAGCATCGCAACCTTCGTTATCTCTACAGTGATGTCTGCACGTAGCTGATGCCCGATGAAATAGCGCTCTAAGGTAGCTCCGCTCATTTTAGCTAACCTTTTGGAAACGCGTCTTTCCGTCACCTCCAGAATCTCTTTCCTATATTCCTCATAGCTTGGATAGTATCGCAAGAAGTCAGAGAAAACTTCATTTACTTTCTGCCTTAAGCTCGTATAAGGCATCATCAGCTTCCACCTCCATTTTTGATTCATCGCTACAGAGTATACTCTGATAATTACTATTATCAATTTTTTCCAATTCTTTTTCAGCGTTCTAAAGTATACCTTTTGGGTCAACTCTTTGGGTACATTCCAAATGCATCTACAGATAACTATGTCCCTCTTAAGAAGAATATGAATGCTACTTTTGTCTACCACAGTCGGTGTAATAAAAAGAACCTGTATACAACAAAGAAGAGCAGCTCATACCAATTGCGGATGAGACGCTCTTCTTCGTTGTACCTATCTCAAATCTTTCTTTACTTGTAAAACTCCACAAGGGCTGTTCAATTCTTCAGGGCTACTTATCCATCCTCGTGTTCAACCGTCGTTTTTAGCTCTTGCACAACAGTTGTTAGATAATCAAGCTTTTTTTCAAATTTGATTAAAAGGTAGGTAGAGACAGCTATCGGGAAGCCAAAGTTACCTAGTAATGTAAACAAAGTTGCGCTTTCATCACCTGGCATAGAAATTCCCTCCCATCAACTACAAAAAAACGAATTCCATTACCTAAAAACTCCACCTCCTCTTCAATCACTTGTCCTAGGACTCATTGTTTTATTTTTTGGAAGACGAACCTCCCTTGTGGAGACAAAAAAACTGCCACTAAGGGCAGAAAGGAAGTATTTACGTGACTGTAGCCAGGCTATCCTAGTGCCCTTTGCACCTTAGACCCTAACGGCTTTGCGTCCCCATCTTTCGATGGGTTTGCCCTTTATAACGTTATTCAATTAAAAAATCCTTCAGTTGCTTCATCTTAAGACGTTCAGTTAGAAAATTAAAGGTAGAATTGAGGCATATTCAATAACGTCCATGAGCGGATGGATTTTAAACCCCACAGTAGCTAAAGTAAACACAGTAACAGTAACTAGTCCAACGATAATAAACTTCTTCACTGATATCCCCCCTTTGATACCATAATAATCCAAATGCAGAACTCCTTCGGACAGAGAATCCTGTCGTAATTAGCGATTGTTTCCTCCATCCGCCTAAATCTCTCTAATTCATCAGAATTCTTAGTAATCAACCTTTCTTCACTATTCATTGTCTAAATAATCTTATCCATAATTTACCCAAATAGCCAAAAGTAGCAAGGTATTCCCGACTCAATAGCAAATTAATCCATAAGTGTATTGAGTATTTTAAGGAGTGGCGGAAGATGAATCAACGTTTCAACCAACTTCTCCAGAGTCAAGAGATTAGCTTGTCTGAACTCGCTCGATGCTCTCAAATTACACCAGGCTATTTATCGAAAATCTTCAACGGTAAAACCTCGAATGTTAGCCTAAATACAGTAGCGAGAATTTCTAAACAACTCGGTCTTTCTGTCGATGACCTCTTTCGAATGATAAAAGAGGAAAACTTTTTGCCCATGTCTTTAAGTAAGACAACGAGCACTGGGACTCAGCCTCACTCCTTTGAAGAGACAGTTCAGCGTGCACTCGATGCTCTCGAATCCAATGACAATGAAGGGTTCACCCTTTGGTCTGAACAGATTAAATCTATTCCTTCTCCCTTGAAGAAAAACTATGTGAATTGGTTTGAGGGGCTTCAGCTGGCTTATGAAAACCTCTATAATCCTGCACTTGAAAGGTTTCTATCTGCCCAACACTTTAAAGCACGCTTAGCAATAGAAAGGCGCTTTAAGGCAAAAATTTTCTCTGGAATTGCGAGCCTTTACCTCGGCCAAGGGAATTACAAAAAGGCCCTTGCCTTGTTCCGAAAAAGTCTCATGACTTGGGAAGAAGGGGCACACTCAGGGATGGTCTATCTTAATATGGGGACCCTTAACCGAAGGAATGGTGCCTATAACTCTGCAGAGCTCTGTTATCGTTCAGCCCTTTTAACTCTAGTCCCCTATATCCAGCTTTTGAGCTATGCTGCCTTAGGGCAACTCTATATGGACCAGAAAAGACTTCCCGAAGCACGTGCTGTACTACTGCAAGGTTATTGCCTGGCTAAAAACTCCCCCGGCAATCGAGGAAAAGGAGAACTTTTATGCAACCTGGGAAAGTACTATAAGGAAATCGGACGCCTTAAAAAGGCAACTAAGCTCTTAAAGCGCGGTTTAATTTATACAACAACACCCACTTCCAAGCGAACAAGACAATATTTATTAACAGAACTTATTGACGCTTATTTTACGTCTAAAGGATCTGAGGCCGAGCCCCTAATCAAAACTTTACTCGAGGAAAACATCGCAGAAGGCGATGTTCTCTTAGCTGGGATATCACTCATTACAATTGCCAAGGAAAAGATAAAAACTAACCATGTGTCAGAAGCCATAGCGCTTTTACAACATTGTTATCGAACACTCTCTCAAATATCACCTTCCGAGGAACTTATCTCTTGCTGTCAATTATTGGCCAAGTGCTTTCAACTCCTAAAAGAGCCCTTCCAGTCAGAGTTTTACTTGAAAGAAGGTAAACGGCTTAGAAGGATTTTAGGATGATAGCGAAGCGAATCCTGTTCATATGGTACCCTAGCTTTAGGTGGTTACTTTCTTTTCATGTGCGTACAATGCAGCCTGTGTCCGGTCCGCTAATTCCAACTTTGCGAGAACCTGACTTACATGCTTTTTCACGGTGTATTCCGTGATAAACAATTTTCTACCAATATCCCTATTATTGAGACCCTCTCCAAGTGCTCTTAAAACATCAAGTTCACGCGGGGTTAGTTGTTCAATTTGTATATCCTTTTCTTCCCTGCTTATCATAAAGTCGATCATTCCCGGGTCATAGTACTTCCTCCCACGCTGTATCAAACGGATCGCATAGATGAGTTCCTCAGGAAAAGCTTCTTTGAGTAGATAACCATCTACACCAAGCTCACAAGCTCGTCGGAAATCCTCTTTATCTAAAGATGAGGTTAGTATTATATATTTGCAAGCAGATACTTTTTCCTTGCACGCTCGAACGATTTCAAGTCCAGATATATTCTTTAGTCTGAGGTCTATAATAGCAACATCAGGCTTCATCTTTGTAACAAGACTCAATGCTTCATCTCCATTAGAACCTTCTCCGATTAGGTTCATATCTACTTCAACTGTAATTATGGCAGTTAATCCCTGTCGAACTAACGGATGATCATCGACAATTACGATATTCATGCTGCACCTCCTTCTCGCTTTAATACCTGGTCTGACATATTGCCTAAGAAGAATTTGAGTTGAAGTGTCGTTCCAGCTCTCTCATTGCTTTCCAGCTCAAATACACCATTAAAGGTTTGAGTGAGTATCTGCATATTATTAAGGCCTAACCCTCTACGTTCTTTATTCTGTAGTGTGAGAACGGTGTCAAACCCTTTCCCATTATCTTTAATAAAGATCTCTAGGGTCGTTGCCTGAATACAAAGTTGTACCATTAACTCGCTACACTCCCCATGCCTTATTGCATTACCGGTTGCCTCTCTAACAATGCGATAGAGTGCTTGTTTCAATGGGGGAGAAATTCGGTCTTCGTCACCAGAAAAATTAAAACTAACCTTAACGTTATTTAGACTTGCGAAATCTTTCAAATAATTTCCTACATTCTCTTTGAACGCTTTTTCGCCTCGTTTACTCGTGCTGAGTCCATAGATTGATGATCTCAACTCTTTACTTGTATCCTTTGTGGATTGCTCGATAAGTTCAAGCTGCCGACTAATCGTTTCAGCATCCAAGCGATGCCAGTTGGCTTTTAATGCATGAATACCACAGAGGATACTGAATAAACGTTGAGAGACACTATCATGGATTTCATTGCCGATTCGGTTTTGCTCTTCAAGTATAAGCAGCTTGGAGGAGAATTTCTCAAGCTGATGTCTTTCAAGAATGAGTGCCACTAAATCTCCTAGAAATCTGAGAAGTTCAGTTCTCCTTTCACTCAAATTCCCTTTCCACTGTGTGCCTTCTTTCACTGCGGATAACTCTATTCCTATGTATCCATAGAGGCGAGAAGCGGTCTTGATCGACGCAACATTATATCGAACTCCCTCAAGGTCAAAGGTAATCTGATCCTCGTACTTTCTTTCTATTGCGGCGTGACTATCTAAGAATTGCATGAGAGTGTTGCTTTGAGTGGAAGATGGAGCATGAGAAATAAGGCTGCTTGGCTCATCCTTAGTGGGAGTAAGCCAAATGAAGGATGCATTGCATTCCATAATCTGTGAAGTAGAGTTGACCATTTGATCGAGGATGGCATGGGTATTTTCTCTCGATGAAAAAGTTTCAATGATGTGATATAGCGACATTACATACCCCATCGAACGTTTGACTCCTAGATTGGCCTCATAAAGCTCCTCATTCATACTTGTAAGCTCTTGCTTTTGCCGTTTCAGCTCTTCAGCTTGCTGATTGAGTTGTTTGACCGAATGTCCCAGTAGTCTCATCGCTACAGTGACAAGGATGTATACCAGTATAGTATAGGATTTATCTTGAATGAGTTCCGTAATGGTTAGTCCTTGGTTATTAAATAGCTTTAAGCTGATTACTAACGAAGCAAGTATATAAAAAGACAAGTCAACCCAGCAATAGATTACTTCTAGGTAGTTGGAGGCGATAAAGACGGGATTTAGAGCATACCAGATAAAGGGACTTTCCAGTCCCCCGGTGAGGACTAAGAGTATTGTTAACCCTATTGTTTCGATGATAACGGTAAAGATAATCGTTCTACGATCTGTACTTTCTAAATAGTAGTCTAATATGGCGCGGCTAAAGATATAGAGTGCTAAGACAACGGCTAGCTTGTAGTAATAGCTGTTGTACGATGGCCTTACGAAATAGTATATGGATGTGATAATCCAGGAAATGTATCGATAGGACACGGTAACCTTTTGCTTGGTATCTAAATTCTCAGGTGGTTTTAGATAGAGTAAGGCCTGCCTTATACAGTAGCGTAGACTCGTTGACATGAACACACTCCTCTACTTTAACCTGTTATAGCTCTTTAAAAACTTGCGCAAAAAGAACACACCTAATTCAAGGTGTGCCGGTTTCACCATTTGCTACCGCAACTCCTGGTGACCAAAGAAGCCGTTGCGGGTCATTGCTTCACACATTGCTACTGCATATTTATGTATTCCTTCCTCATTATACTTTTGTACCACACCCATATACTACCATTTATTTCCACCAAAATAGCACGCTCTTCGTCAGTATATTTTGTTTCTTACATTCTAGCCTACTTAAAGGCCTTGTTCAGATGCATTTCTTGCAAAACCCGACTTTTCTTACTACTTCTTGAGTCAATCTAAATATCTTCCGTAACTAATCCTTACGACTTTACTAATACCTCTTCCACCGCAGCTTACGCACAAAACCTGTTCACAATGTCTTCTACGAATTCTCATTCCACACTTTTAAGCCAACAGTTCATAGACGCTAAAAAAGCCAGGCTGCTCCAAAGAGCAACCTGGCTTCAATGCTTTTTCAGCACCTACCACGAACATGTAATGAACGTATAGAATTATACGAGTTCGATGAGCACCAATTCTGCTGCGTCTCCGCGGCGAAAGCCAACCTTCATGATTCGGGTATAGCCGCCTTGGCGATCAGCATATTTAGGAGCAATTGTTTCGAACAATTTCGTAACCACATCTTCTTCCATGAGATAGCCCATAGCTTGACGACGTGCTGCGAGATCGCCTTGCTTGCCAAGAGTAATCATCTTTTCAGCGATGGCGTTAAGTTCTTTTGCACGCGCTTCAGTGGTTTCAATACGCTCGTGTTTTAACAGGGAGGTCGCGAGGTTACGTAGCATTGCACCACGATGACCCATGTTTCTTCCCAACTTACGATAAGCCAATGTTGTTCCCCTCCTTTTGCACCGAATTAGTCATCGGCTTTGCGGAACCCCAAGCCGAGCTCTTTCAACTTAAACTCCACTTCTTCCAAGGACTTACGACCAAGGTTACGCACCTTAATCATATCCTCTTCCGTCTTCTGGGTAAGTTCTTCTACAGAGTTGATTCCGGCCCGTTTCAGGCAATTGTAGGAGCGAACCGAAAGGTCAAGCTCTTCAATCGTCATCTCCAGGATCTTATCCTTAGCTTCTTCTTCCTTTTCCACCATAATCTCAACATTATTGAGTTTATCGGTGAGTCCCATGAAGAGGCGCAGATGCTCGCTCAGGATTTTCGCAGCCAAACTGGTCGCTTCCTCGGGTGAAATACTTCCATTGGACCAGACTTCAAGCGAAAGCTTGTCATAGTCTGTGACCATACCCACACGGGTATCTTCAACGGTGTAGTTCACCTTATAGATTGGTGCAAAAATGGAATCGATCGGGATGATTCCGATGGCTTGGTCTGGCTTCTTGTTCTTATCAGCCGAAACATAGCCCCGTCCTCTTTCAGCGGTCATCTCCATGAAGAGACGTCCATCCTTGTCCAAAGTCGCAATCTTCATATCCGGGTTTAAAATCTCGATATCTGGATCTGTGATGATATCCCCGGCTTTTACGACTCCTTCGCCCTCGACTTCTAGACGGAGAACTTTTAGTTCATCCGTATACCCTTTTAACGCAAGACTTTTGAGGTTCAGGATAATGTCAGTGACATCTTCTAGAACTCCCGGAACGGTAGAGAACTCATGGAGTACCCCTTCGATCTTAACTGCTGTAACTGCAGTCCCCGGAAGGGAGGATAACAGAATTCTCCTAAGGGAATTTCCCAAAGTAATTCCGTATCCTCTCTCGAGAGGTTCAACGACAAACTTTGCGTAGGTATTATCTTCTGTTCGTTCAACACATTCAATTCTGGGCTTCTCGATTTCTAACATCGGAATGCACCTTCTTTCTCGGGAACTTGATCAACAAACCATCCTAAGTTCAGGCTTAACGGGAGTATTTTTCCACGATGAGATGTTCTTGGATGGGCAATTGAATATCTTCTCGAGTAGGTAGTGCGATGATAGTTCCAGTAGCAGCAGTCGCATCCAAGCTCATCCATTTCGGTGGAGTCCGATCCAAGGAGGAAAGGATATCCTTCATGCGTGGGGAGGTTTTGCTTGCTTCTTTAACAGCGATAACTTCCCCTACACGAACGAGGAAGGAAGGGATATCAACACGGTGTCCGTTCACTGTGAAGTGACCGTGACGAACGAGCTGACGAGCTTCTGGACGAGACGTTGCAAATCCAAGTTGGAATACAACGTTGTCAAGACGGCGCTCTAGGAGACGAAGGAGGTTTTCCCCTGTCATCCCTTTTTGACGAGCAGCTTCGTCGAAGTAAGAACGGAATTGTTTCTCAGCTACGCCATAGATACGGCGAGCCTTTTGTTTTTCGCGCAGCTGGATGCCATACTCAGTAGGCTTCTTACCACGGCTTTGGCCGTGTTGACCAGGAGCATAAGCTCGACGGTCAATTGCACATTTTCCTGTATAACAACGATCGCCTTTAAGGAAGAGCTTCATGCCCTCCCTGCGGCATAAACGACAAACAGGGCCTGTATATCTTGCCATGAAGACACCTCCTTATACTCTTCTACGTTTCGGAGGCCGACAACCATTGTGTGGAATCGGCGTCACGTCTTTAATCATGTTAACTTCTAAACCTGCAGCTTGGAGAGCACGGATAGCAGCCTCACGGCCTGAACCCGGTCCTTTTACAAAGCACTCAACTTCTTTGAGACCATGCTCCATTGCAACTTTAGCAGCGGTTTCTGCAGCCATCTGAGCTGCAAACGGAGTGCTTTTACGTGATCCTTTAAAGCCTAGTGAACCAGCACTTGACCAGGATAAAGCATTTCCGGTGGTATCGGTAATCGTTACCATCGTATTATTAAACGTTGACTTGATATGGGCTATGCCACTATCAATGTTCTTACGTTCGCGGCGTTTTGTGCGAACTACTTTACGCGCCATTCGGTTATCCCCCCTTTAATTACTTCTTGCGTTTCGCTCCAATGGTTTTGATCGGGCCCTTACGGGTACGAGCATTCGTCTTGGTACGCTGTCCACGAACAGGAAGCCCACGACGATGACGTAATCCACGATAACAGCCGATTTCCATCAAACGCTTAATATTGAGGGATACTTCCCGACGTAGGTCACCTTCAACTTTAATCTCTTTATCAATAACTTCCCGGAGGCTGTTTACTTCCTCTTCGGACAAGTCACGAATACGAGTGTCCGGGCTTACGCCGGTCTTTGCGAGAATCTTTTGAGCGGTTGGAAGGCCGATCCCATAGATATAGGTGAGGCCAATCTCAACACGTTTCTCGCGCGGCAAATCAACTCCAGCGATACGTGCCATCTAAACTTTACACCCCCATAATGCTGTTTACTCATATCAAAAAACCAATCATGAAACAGCAAACTCTTTAACGGCAAGTTGACAGCTCCCGCTACATTGGATCTAGGTCTAGTCCCAATCAGCCGCGCAACGGAGAGTCTATCTTGTCTTAACCTTGCGTTTGTTTGTGTTTCGGGTTTTCACAAATCACCATGACTTTGCCATGGCGCTTAATGACCTTACACTTTTCACAAATCTTTTTCACAGAAGGCCTTACTTTCACTGTAATCCCCTCCCTTTGGTCCTTTACTTAAACCGATACACGATCCGACCACGAGACAAATCATAGGGAGAGAGCTCCACTGTGACCCGATCTCCTGGAAGAATACGTATAAAATTCATGCGAATTTTCCCAGAAACATGCGCTAAAACCTTGTGTCCATTGGAAAGTTCCACTAGAAACATGGCATTCGGCAGTGGCTCTAAGACTTTTCCTTCGACTTCAATAACGTCTTCTTTTGACATGTTCAGCCCTCCTCCGGCACTCGTTTTCGGGTTTATTAACTCCGAGTTAATATCTCAGGGCCATTTTCTGTAATGGCTACTGTGTGTTCGAAATGGGCTGATGCTTTGCCGTCCTTCGTCACGACAGTCCAATGATCGCTTAAGGTCCTTACTTCGTATGTTCCCAAGTTGACCATTGGTTCGATAGCCAAAACCATCCCGATTTCGAGTCGTGGCCCTCGGCCTGGCTTACCGTAGTTTGGAATCTGCGGTTCTTCATGCATCACCCGGCCAATACCATGGCCGACATAATCACGAACAACGGACAAGCCATGGGCTTCGACATGAGACTGGATGGCGTGTGAAATATCATAGAGGCGATTTCCTTTAATCGCTTGAGGAATCCCAAGCATCAAGGCTTCTTCCGTGACTCTCAGGAGTTTCTGAAGGTCCTCGGAAATCTCCCCTACCGCTAGTGTAATAGCTGAATCTCCCACATATCCGTCAAATGTCGCTCCACAGTCGATACTGATAATATCTCCAGATTGCAAAGTCCTTAAACCGGGGAAGCCATGGACAACCTCTTCATTCACCGAAGCACATATTGCTGCTGGGAAACCGTTATACCCTTTGAAGGTCGGAATCGCACCACACTTACGGATATACTCCTCTGCTAGACGATCCAACTCTCCAGTTGTCACTCCCGGACGTACAGTTTCCCGCATCAGTTCGAGAGTATCGGCAACGATTTTCCCGGCTTTTTTCATTTGCTCGATTTGAGCATGATTTTTTAACTCAATCATGTGTTGTTCTCCAAGGCTCCGACGATGTCTTGCAATACCTTAGCGATTTCTTGGTCTCCGTTAATCTCACACAGGAGTCCCTTTTCTCGATAGTACTCGATTAAGGGTTGGGTCTGGTCGTTATAGACCTGCAACCGGTTCTTCGCGGTTTCCAAGGTATCATCACTTCTTTGGTAGAGTTCTCCGCCACACTTATCGCAGACATTCTCTGTAGTGGGTGGATTAAACACCATATGGTAGGTTGCTCCACATTTTCGGCAGATCCGGCGTCCAGTCAAGCGCTCAAGAAGCTTCTCTTCATCGACTTCGATGTTAAGTACTCCATCCAATGTCATCTGGAGTTCGACTAATATCTTATCCAAAGCATCGGCTTGAGCAACGGTCCGCGGAAAGCCATCCAGTAAAAAACCTTTGCTACAATCGGGTTCGGCTAATCTCTCAGCTACGATCCCAATCGTAACCTCGTCAGGGACGAGTGAACCTGCATCCATATACTCTTTTGCTTTCTTTCCTAAGGCTGTCCCTGCTTTGATAGCAGCTCGGAACATATCCCCGGTCGAAATATGAGGTATCTGATACCTCTTAATTAAATCGGAAGCTTGTGTTCCTTTTCCAGCCCCAGGTGGTCCCATGAGGATTGCTCTCAAAGGTTTCGCCTCCTTACTTCATAAAGCCTTGGTAGTGCCGCTGCATAAGCATGGACTCCAATTGCTTCATGGTCTCAAGCGCAACACTCACGACGATTAGAAGTGAGGTCCCACCCAAGGAGATGTTCTTAATTCCAGTAAGCCCAATAATTAAGCTAGGTACTACTGCAATTAAGGCAAGGAAGGTTCCACCCGCGAGGGTAAGACGACTCAGAATCTTCGAAAGGTAATCCGCTGTTGCGCGACCTGGACGTAGGCCAGGAATAAATCCACCATACTTCTTCAAGTTATCCGCGACATCAACGGGGTTGAAGGACACGGCTGTGTAGAAATAGGTGAAGAAGAGAATCAGCACTGCATAAGCGAAAAGATAAGGAATCGAATACACAGAGCCATTCATCGTAAACCACTTGCTAATAAACTGTGCATAACCTGAGGTCTGTGGCATCCATGTCGCAATCGTTCCAGGAAAAGCGAGGAGTGAGATTGCGAAGATGATTGGAATAACACCGGCCTGGTTAACTTTAAGCGGAATGTGCGAGGTTTGACCACCATAGACACGACGGCCTACAACACGTTTGGCATACTGTACTTGCACTCTGCGTTGACCTTCTTGGATGAAGACAACACCAGCAATGATTAAGGCACCTATAACAATAAGTCCAATCACTGAGAGTGCACCGATCTCTCCTACTTTAAGGAGATTCCAGATGTACTTTATACCATCCGGTACCCGTGCAACAATTCCCGCAAAAATGATCAGCGAAATCCCGTTACCAATCCCCTTCTCAGTAATCCGTTCTCCCAACCACATCAGGAACGCTGTTCCAGCAGTAAGGATAAGGGCAACGAGAAGGTAGATAGCCCATTCCATGCCTGGGCTTGGAATGATAAGCGCTCCACGAATTCCGAAGGTCATCCCTATACCTTGCACAAAGCCAAGGATGACTGTCCCATAACGAGTGTACTGAGTGATCTTCTTCCGTCCAAAGTCCCCTTCCTTGGCTAAACGCTCAAGGTAAGGGATGACAATTGTCAGGAGCTGAAGAATGATTGAAGCGGTAATGTAAGGGGTAATACTCAGTGCAAAGACTGAGAACCTTCTAAAGGAACCCCCAGAGAAGGTATCCAAGAAGTCAAAAAGGCTTCCCGACCCCAACATATTCTTCAAAACATCATGATTGATGAAGGGGATTGGGATATGCGAACCGATACGAAAGATTAAGAACATGACCAAGGTGAACCCGATTTTTTTCCTGAGTTCCGCTACCTTCCAGGCATTTTTCAGGGAATCGATGATCATCTTATTCCACCTCGACTTTTCCACCGGCAGCAACAATCTTATCTGCCGCGGCCTGGCTGACTTTGTCAACTTGGACTGTCAGAGCTTTGGTTAGTTCTCCTGTTCCTAAAATCTTAACGCCATCTTTAACTGTCTTAATGAGGCCAATTTCGAGGAGGCTCTCATAACTGACAATCGCGTTGTTTTCAAAACGCTCCAAGTCACGTACGTTAAGAACAACATACTCTTTCTTGAAGATATTGGTAAAACCGCGCTTGGGCATCCGGCGGGCCAGAGGTATTTGACCGCCTTCGAATCCTGGACGTACTCCACCGCCAGAACGGGCGTTTTGTCCCTTATGACCTTTACCAGCAGTTTTACCGGTTCCGGAACCGATACCACGGCCCAAACGCTTTGGAGCGTGGGTCGCGCCTTTGGCAGGTTTCAGTTCATGCAATTTCATGCTCGTCAACACCTCCTTCTATTCTGCGACGTTTTCCACCGCAACCAAGTGCGCACATTTGCGAATCATCCCTTGGATACTGGGCGTCTGATCATGAACGACGCTAGATCCCATCTTCCCTAAGCCGAGAGATTCGAGGACTCTACGTTGGTTCTCAGAATACCCAATAGGGCTCTTTACGAGTGTTACTTTAATTTTCACTGCCAACCCTCCTAACCCAGAATTTCTTCTACGGATTTACCGCGGAGTTTGGCAACGTCTTCCGCCCGTTTCAGAGATCTTAAGCCAGCCATCGTAGCATTCACCATATTATGTGGATTTGCGGATCCTAAGGACTTCGTCAGGATATCTTGCACTCCAGCAACTTCAAGGACGGCACGAACTGCACCACCGGCAATAACGCCAGTACCTTTTGACGCAGGTTTCAGAAGAACAGATCCTGCTCCGAATTGTCCTAGAATAAGATGAGGAATCGTCGTACCGATAAGCGGTACGGAAACCATGTTTTTCTTCGCATCTTCGATGCCTTTGCGAATAGCTTCTGGTACCTCTCCGGCTTTACCGAGTCCAGCTCCAACATTACCGTGGCCGTCTCCGACTACGACGAGTGCACTGAAGCTGAAACGACGTCCCCCTTTGACAACCTTCGCCACGCGGGCAATATGAACGACTTTTTCAGTCATATCTGACTTACTCGCTTCGATTTTCGCCAATGAATTTCCCTCCTTTACCGTGTCTTAGAAGCTCAGTCCGGCTTCGCGTGCTGCTTCAGCAACAGCTGCAATCCGACCATGATAGAGATTTCCTCCGCGGTCAAATACCACGTCAGTTACTCCCTTTTCTAATGCTCGTTTCGCAACGAGTTCTCCAACCTTTTGTGCTCCTTCAATATTACCACTAGCAGCGCCAGCAGCCTTGAAGTCAGCGTCGAGTGAAGAAGCAGCTGCTAGAGTCACTCCGAGCTCATCATTGATTACTTGTGCGTAAATATGATTTAGGCTCCGGAATACAGCCAAACGCGGACGAGCCGCAGTACCGAACATGTTTTTCCGGACGCGCTTATGCTTTTTCAAGCGGATCCCTTTGCGGTCTATTTTTGTAATCAAGGAAACTCACTCCTTTCATTAGTGCAAGAGTTTTTGCCCTTGCTTTAAGTCTTATTTCTTACCGCCTTTTTTAGCGCCCGTTTTACCCACCTTACGGCGAATAACTTCACCCTCGTACTTAATCCCTTTGCCTTTATACGGCTCGGGTGGACGTTCTTTACGAACGACAGCAGCAAATGCTCCGACAAGTTCCTTATCCATTCCTTTGATGAGGATCTTATTTTGAGCAGGTACTTCCACTTCTAAGCCTTCGTAAGGAATAAATTCAACGGGATGAGACTTACCAACGGACAAAACGAGTTTGTTCCCTTGCTTTGCAGCACGGTATCCAACCCCTACCATATCTAAGCCTTTGCTAAACCCTTTTGTTACTCCCTCGACCATGTTGGCGATAAGAGTACGAGTCAAGCCATGCAAGGAGCGGCTAAGAGGCTCATCGTCAGGACGTGTCACGATAACTTGTTGATTTTCAATAGCAATGCTAACTCGGGAATGCATTTCCCGCGTTAAAGAACCTTTAGGTCCCTTAACGGTTACAACATTGCCCTCTATATTGACGTCGACGCCACTAGGGATACTAATGGGCTGCTTGCCAATTCTGGACATTCTCTGCACCTCCGTAGTGTATGATTACCAAATGTAGCAGAGCACTTCTCCGCCAAGTCCTTGTTGACGAGCCCGTCTATCGGTCATAACGCCATTTGAGGTGGAGATAATCGCCACACCCAGGCCTCCAAGAACCTTCGGTACTTCATCTTTTTTAGCGTAAACGCGAAGTCCCGGACGGCTAATGCGCTTCAAACCGGTGATAACGCGCTCACGATTCGGGCCGTACTTCAGATAACAGCGAATTACGCCTTGTTTGTTATCAGAAATATATTCAACATCTTTAATGAAACCCTCTTCTTTAAGGATTTCTGCAACTGCTTTCTTGACGTTGGAAGCAGGTACCTCAACTTTATCATGATAAACCATGCCTGCATTACGAATGCGGGTCAAGAAATCTGCAATTGGATCTGACATTGCCACTAGAGTCTTCCCCCTTCCTTACTCCGTCTTACCAACTGGCCTTCTTGACTCCAGGAAGCTCGCCTTTATGGGCTAACTCCCGGAAGCAAATCCTGCATATCCCAAACTTACGGATGTATGCATGGGGACGGCCACAGAGTTTGCAACGGTTATGGTAACGAACAGCAAACTTTTGTTCGTTATTGTTTCGCACGATCATTGACTTTTTAGCCACGCTCTAGGACCCTCCTTTTTCTACTGACGGAACGGCATTCCGAGCAGTCCGAGTAATTCACGAGCTTCCTCATCAGTTTTCGCGTTAGTTACGAAAACGATATCCATCCCACGGAGCTTATCGATCTTATCGTACTCGATTTCCGGGAAAATGAGTTGCTCTTTAACGCCGAGCGTATAGTTACCACGTCCATCAAAGGATTTTGAGGATACGCCGTGGAAGTCACGGACACGTGGTAATGCAACGTTCATCAAACGGTCAACAAATTCATACATACGCTCTCCGCGTAAGGTAACCTTTGTTCCGATTGGCATACCTTCACGTAGTTTAAAGGCAGCAATAGACTTTTTCGCACGGGTTACAACCGGCTTTTGTCCGGAGATCTTCATCAAATCTCCTACTGCTGAATCGATGGATTTCGAATTTGAGATGGCTTCACCCACGCCCATATTGATAACAACTTTTTCGAGCTTGGGGATTTGCATCACATTTTTATAACCAAACTTCTGCTGTAAGGCAGGAGCAATTTCATTTTTGTACCGATCTCTTAGACGAGCCAACTAAGGTCCCTCCCTTCTCGATTAGTGTTTGTCGGGCAGGTTGACACCGCATTTTTTACAAACACGGACTTTTCCGGCCTCAGTTTCCTTCATGCTAACGCGGGTTACGCTATTGCACTCTGTGCAGTATAGCATGACATTTGAGCTAGCGATTGGAGCTTCTTTTTCCAAAATCCCACCTTGTGGGAGACTTTGGCTTGGCTTCGTATGGCGCTTAACGAGGTTAATCTTCTCGATAACCACACGGCCTTTCTTCGGGAAAACTTCAAGGACTTTGCCTTTTTTGCCGGCGTCCTTGCCAGTGATCACCATGACCATATCGCCTTTTTTAACGTGCATCTTTTGCTTTACAGCAGCCACTTTGTTCACCTCCACTGGTATGGGGTCTTACTTAGATTACTTCCGGTGCGAGAGAAATGATTTTCATGAAATCTCTATCACGTAATTCGCGGGCCACTGGTCCAAAGATACGGGTTCCGCGAGGACTCTTATCGTCCTTAATAATTACGGCAGCATTTTCGCTAAAGCGAATATAGGTACCGTCTTTGCGTTTGATTTCCTTCTTTGTGCGAACTACAACCGCCTTGACGACGTCTCCCTTTTTAACAACGCCGCCTGGTGTTGCTTCTTTAACAGAAGCTACAATAACATCTCCGATCGATGCGTAACGGCGGAGTGAGCCACCGAGCACCCGGATGCACATTATCTCTTTTGCTCCAGAATTGTCTCCTACTCTGAGCCTTGTTTGAACCTGGATCATCCTGTTGACCCCCTTCCGAATTCAAAGTGCACGCTCTTAGAGAACGACCGCCTTGTTGGTGATCTCTACAACGCGCCAGCGTTTATCTTTACTAAGCGGACGAGTCTCCATGATGACAACGGTATCCCCAGTGCGGGCTTCGTTGTTCTCATCATGTGCCTTGTACTTCTTGGTTTGTTTAATTGTTCTATTGTAAATGGGATGGCGAACAGTCATTTCTACTAGAACTACGACTGTCTTTTCCATCTTGTCGCTTACGACTTTACCCACTTTAACTTTTCGTTGGGCTCTTTCCATGTTAAAAAGCTCCTTTCCAACCTTAAGCACGGTTAATTTTCAGTTCGCGCTCACGGAGAATGGTCTTGCCGCGGGCAATTCCCTTCCGAACTTCACGGATTCTCGCAGGATTGTCGAGTTGTCCGGTCGCCAGTTGGAAACGCAAATTAAACAGTTCCGTCTTAAATTCATCAATATTCTTAAGGAGCTCTTCATCTGTCATGTCACGGAATTCTTTAGTTTTCATTTGCGTCACCTCCCTCTAATTCTTCGCGGCGCACGATTTTACACTTAATTGGAAGCTTATGCATAGCTAGGCGCAATGCCTCACGTGCAGTCTCTTCAGGGATTCCAGCCAGTTCAAACAGGACACGACCGGGTTTAACGACGGCTACCCAGTACTCTGGGGCCCCTTTACCACTACCCATACGTGTTTCAGCCGGTTTCGCCGTAATCGGCTTATCCGGGAAAATCTTAATCCAGACCTGGCCACCACGTTTGATATAACGGGTCATAGCAATACGAGCAGCTTCAATCTGGCGGTTTGTTATCCATGCTGGCTCCAAGGCCACTAATCCGAACTCGCCGAAGGTAATTGTATTACCGCGAGTAGCTGTTCCGTGCATCCGTCCACGATGTTGTTTCCGATGCTTCACTCTCGATGGGACTAGCATTTATTTTCCTCCTTCCACCTGAGCGACCTTCTTGGCGGGAAGAACCTCTCCTTTGTAAATCCAGACTTTTACGCCAATTTTTCCATAGGTGGTATTTGCTTCCGCAAAACCATAATCAATGTCAGCGCGAATGGTGTGTAGAGGAACTTTTCCCTCGTTATACCACTCGGTCCGTGCAATTTCAGCTCCTGCTAAACGGCCACTGCAAGAAATCTTAATTCCTTGAGCGCCTACACGCATGGTGCGTTGTACGGTTTGTTTCATAGCACGGCGAAAGGATGTACGCTTCTCGAGCTGTTGAGCAACACTCTCAGCAACGAGTTGAGCATCAAGCTCAGGCTTTTTCACTTCCACGATATTGACAGCGACTTGCTTGCCAGTCAAGTGCTCGAGTTGTTTACGGAGATTTTCTACTTCCGTACCACCGCGTCCGATAACGATTCCCGGCTTAGCCGCATAAACCGATACCTTCACACGATTAGCCGCACGTTCAATCTCTACTTTAGGTACACCCGCTTGGTGTAACTTCTGTTTTACGAACTTACGAACCTTCAAATCCTCATGAAGGAGTTCCAAGTAGTTTTTATCTGCAAACCAGCGGCTTTCCCAATCGCGAATAATCCCGACTCGGAAGCCTTTAGGATTTACCTTTTGACCCACGGTTTAACCCTCCTTCTTCTCTCCGACGACCACAGTGATATGGCTGGTCCGCTTACGGATCTGATCAGCACGGCCCATGGCCCGAGGTTTAATGCGCTTTAAGGTCGGCCCTTGGTCTACGAAGACTTCCTTGACGAACAAAGCGTCCGTATCCATCTCATAGTTGTGTTCTGCATTGGCAACTGCCGATTGAAGAACTTTCGTCACGGGCTCCGTAGCACCCTTCGGGGTGAATTGGAGAATTGCGAGAGCATCGCTTACTTTCTTACCGCGAATGAGGTCGACCACTTGGCGCACCTTACGAGGAGAGATTCGCACGTATCTTGCAATCGCTTTAGCTTGTTGCATTTTGTCAGCTCCTCCTTTTTAACGTAGGCCGCTGGACTTTTCACTGCCAGCATGCCCCTTGTAGGTGCGGGTAGGGGCAAACTCGCCGAGTTTGTGTCCTACCATATCTTCAGTAACATAGACGGGAACATGTTTCCGTCCATCATGAACCGCAATAGTATGTCCAACCATTTGCGGGAAAATTGTCGAACTTCTGGACCAAGTCTTTAGAACACGCTTCTCACCGGAGGCATTCATTCCTTCCACACGAGCAAGCAAGCGCTCTGCAACATAAGGCCCTTTTTTCAGAGATCTACTCATTATTTGGCCTCCTTTCGATTACTTACTGCGCCGTTTCACGATGAAGCGGTTAGAAGGATTTTTCTTCTTACGGGTCTTCGCTCCAAGTGCCGGTTTACCCCAAGGAGTAACAGGATTACGACCGATTGGGTTACGACCCTCACCACCACCATGTGGATGGTCAACTGGGTTCATAACAGAACCACGGACGGTTGGACGAATTCCTAACCAACGAGTACGACCGGCTTTACCGATAGTGATGTTCTCATGGTCGAGGTTTCCGACTTGGCCAATCGTGGCGCGGCAATCAATGTGCACCATGCGCATTTCACCAGAAGGAAGTCTCAAGGTTGCATATGAACCTTCTTTAGCCATAAGCTGCGCAGATCCACCCGCTGAGCGGACGAGCTGAGCTCCTTTGCCAGGCTTCATCTCAATGTTATGGAGCAAGGTACCCACAGGAATGTTCTTAATAGGAAGAGCATTTCCCACTTTGATATCGGAATCCGGTCCGGAAACAATGACTTGACCTACTTTTAGGCCATTAGGAGCTAAGATATAAGCTTTGTGGCCATCCAAGTAATGGAGGAGAGCGATGTTTGCAGAACGGTTTGGATCGTATTCGATCGAAGCAACTTTTGCTGGAACATTATCCTTGTTGCGTTTAAAGTCAATCAAACGATACTGGCGTTTATGCCCGCCGCCTTGGTGACGTACACTTAGTCGACCGTAATTATTACGACCAGCCTTCTTAGTCAAAGGTGCGAGCAAGGAACGCTCAGGTGTAGTTTTAGTAATCTCTTCAAACGTCGACACTGTCATATGACGACGACTTGGAGTATAGGGTCTAAATGCTTTTACTGCCATGGGTTTACCTCCTTTGCTTCAAGCTTACAGACCTGCAAAGCCTTCAATGCGTTCTCCAGCTTTGAGCGTAACAATCGCTTTTTTACGGTCTGCGGTTTTACCTGTGAACTTACCAACACGCTTCATTTTTCCATCCACGTTCATGGTTCGTACATCTGCAACTTTAACTTTGAACATTTTCTCAACGGCTGCTTTAATCTCAATTTTGTTGGCAGCTGGGTCTACCCAGAAGGAGTACTTGTTTTCCTCAACGAGTCCGACAGACTTCTCGGAAATCACAGGACGCTTGAGTACATCACGAGCATCGCGCATTACGCTAACACCTCCTCAGTTTTCGTTACCGCTGCTTTAGTCATTACGATGACGTCGTGCTTTAAGAGGTCGTAAACGTTTAACCCTTCGACTGCAGTCGCTTTAATCCCTTCGATATTGCGGGCAGAGCGAGCTACTGTGTCACACGCTTCATCTGTAACGATAAGTGCCTTTTGACTGGCGTTCAGCGCCTTAAGGACTTTTACCATTTCGCGAGTTTTTGCTTCGGTCAAGCTCAGGTCTTCCACTACAATCAATTTTTGCTCGATTACCTTGGAAGAAAGGGCCGAACGCAAAGCCAAGCGACGAACCTTCTTAGGAAGGCTAAATCCATAATCGCGAGGTTTGGGTCCGAAGAGCACAGCACCACCTCTCCATAGAGGAGAACGAGTGCTTCCTGCACGTGCACGTCCCGTACCTTTTTGACGCCAGGGTTTACGTCCGCCTCCGCGAACTTCACCACGAAGCAAGGTGGAATGTGTACCACGTCTTAGGCTAGCAAGTTGAGATACAACTGCAGAGTGCAAAACATGGGTATTGGGTTCAATTCCGAAAACATATTCATTCAGCTCTAGCTCTCCAACGGGAGACCCTTGCATATTCAATACTTGAACCTTTGGCATTGCTAAATCCTCCTTTCTTACAAGTTACTTCGCCTTAACAGAAGGCTTAAGGATGAGCAAGCTCTTTTTAGCACCTGGTACGGCACCCTTAATAAGAAGCATATTTTTATCCGCATCCACCCGAACAACTTGAAGGTTTTGAACGGTTACTCGTTCTCCACCCATGCGTCCTGGAAGTTTGCGACCTTTAAATACACGAGCCGGGCCTTTCGCGCCGAGGGAACCCGTGCGGCGGTGATACTTAGAACCATGCGCCATTGGTCCACGAGATGCGCCATGACGTTTGATCATGCCTTGGAAGCCTTTACCCTTGGAGGTTCCAACAACGTCCGCTGCATCGCCTACTGCGAAAACATCGGAGGCTTTGATCTCTTGCCCTACTTCGTAAGCATCAACATTGTCCATGCGGAACTCACGAATCCAACGCATTGGCTTCACAGAAGCCTTTTGATAGTGACCCTTTTGCGGCTTGTTTGCCAATCTCTCAGGCAAAGCACCAAATCCAACTTGAATCGCGTTGTAACCATCAGTTGCAACAGTCTTCTTTTGGACCACATAGCAGGGGCCCACTTCGACCACAGTTACGGGAATCAGGTGTCCGTTTTCCGTAAATACCTGGGTCATTCCGATTTTCTTACCTAAAATTCCTTTCGACACGAATGCCACCTCCTGAACACTTTGAAGTGCGCTAATTGCATTAACCAGAGCACGAGAGTGTCCCAAATTTGAATTTATTATTGTACGCTAGCGCCAGATGCACAACTCCACGCCTCCGGGCGTTTCGCGCAACAAACATGAATTAGTATATCATAAACTCTAAATGAACGCTAGTATTTTGGAGTGTCAGAATGTTTAATCTTTCGAACACACCAAATCAACCAGCGTTTATCGCTTTTTATGACTGTATAAAACCTTAAAAATAAAATTAGAGTTTAATTTCGATATCTACGCCTGAGGGCAAATCTAAACGCATAAGTGCATCTACCGTCTTAGAAGTCGGCTCGAGGATGTCGATTAGACGCTTGTGTGTACGCATCTCAAATTGCTCACGAGAATCTTTATTGACATGTGGAGAACGAAGAATGGTATAGATGTTCTTCTCAGTCGGAAGGGGAATCGGACCACTAACGCGTGCACCGGTTCTCTTCGCGGTCTCAACAATTTTCTCAGCAGATGAATCAAGAATTTTATGATCAAATGCTTTCAGACGGATACGGATTTTTTGACTGCTCATTTTAAAAAACCTCCTTAAAATTGCCCCGTTATACGGGTAATTTGGTGTAGAAATTCCCCGGAGGAAGCGGAGTTACTCCCCTCGGCAACCTTCTATACCTATCTCGAGATTTGTGGCAAGTGGTTCGTGATTCGATTAAACTCATCACGTAACTTCTAACCTCTCACGAGTTGGACCTATAAGCTAACTCGGTATCAGGCACTAGGATAGGGCTAGCCTTCGCTTCAGCTCAACTAGCCCCAGTCCTAAAATGCGCTATTTACTGAACTTACTTAATGACTTTAGCTACAACGCCAGCGCCTACGGTGCGGCCGCCTTCACGGATAGCAAAACGTAAGCCCTCTTCCATAGCGATTGGTGTGATGAGATCGCATTGGATCGTTACACGGTCGCCAGGCATAACCATTTCGGTGCCTTCAGGAAGAGTAACTACACCAGTTACGTCCGTTGTACGGAAGTAGAATTGAGGACGATAGTTATTGAAGAACGGGGTATGGCGGCCACCCTCTTCTTTGCTGAGGATAAAAACCTCACCAGTGAAGGAAGTGTGTGGCTTAATGCTACCGGTTTTAGCAAGTACCTGTCCGCGCTCAATGTCTTTACGGTCAACACCACGGAGTAGAGCTCCGATGTTGTCCCCTGCTTGAGCTTGGTCAAGAAGCTTGCGGAACATTTCTACACCAGTAACAACGCTTTTACGAGGAGCTTCAGTCAAACCAACGATTTCGATTTCGTCACCGACTTTGACAATACCACGTTCAACACGACCAGTAGCAACCGTTCCACGACCAGTAATCGTGAAGACATCCTCTACGGGCATAAGGAAGGGCTTGTCAGTAGCACGCTCAGGAGTTGGAATATAGGAATCAACTGCATCCATAAGGTTCCAGATCTTGCCACACCATTCGCAATCGCGTTGTCCGCAACCGCATTGGAGAGCTTTCAAGCCAGAACCAGGAACGATGGGGATATCGTCGCCAGGGAATTCATACTCGGTGAGGAGTTCACGAATTTCCATTTCAACGAGTTCCATAAGTTCCGGATCATCAACCATATCAGCCTTGTTAAGCCATACAACGATGTAAGGAACACCTACTTGGCGAGCAAGAAGGATGTGCTCACGAGTTTGTGGCATCGGGCCATCAGCAGCGGATACTACGAGGATAGCTCCGTCCATCTGAGCAGCACCGGTGATCATGTTCTTAACGTAGTCGGCGTGTCCTGGGCAGTCCACGTGAGCGTAGTGACGGTTAGCAGTCTCATACTCAACGTGTGCGGTGGAAATGGTAATTCCACGCTCGCGCTCTTCAGGAGCTTTGTCGATTTGGTCGAACGCTGTAGCTACAGCACCACCAGATTTGGAGAGAACAACGGTGATAGCAGCCGTTGTAGTGGTTTTACCATGGTCAACGTGACCAATGGTTCCGACGTTAACGTGTGGTTTTGTACGTTCATACTTTTGTTTACCCATTTGAATTTTTCACTCCTTTTAAAATAAGTAGGAAGAGAAGTTTTATCTGAGCGAGGCTCTCGCTTTTGGGTGGAATACCCTACACTCGAACCTCGCATCTCGAACTTCGCGCCTCGATTATGCCCCTTGACGCTTAGCAATAATGCCTTCAGCGATATTTTTAGGCACATCTTCATAATGATCAAACATCATGACATAGACTCCACGTCCTTGAGTACGGGAACGAAGGTCTGTGGCATAACCGAACATTTCGGAAAGCGGTACGAAGCCACGAATGACTTCTGCTCCCGAACGGGCTTCCATTCCTTCAATCCGTCCGCGACGAGAGTTAATGTCACCGATGACATCACCCATATACTCTTCAGGAACTGTAACTTCCACTTTCATAACTGGTTCAAGAATAGTTGGATCAGCTTTAGCTGCACCGGCTTTGAAAGCCATTGATCCAGCAATCTTAAAGGCCATTTCAGAGGAGTCTACATCATGGTAAGATCCGTCAAAAACCGTAGCGCGAATATCAAGCACAGGGAACCCTGCGAGAATACCATTTTGCAAGGATTCTTCGATACCAGCGCCGATCGGGTTGATATATTCCTTCGGAATAACTCCACCCACGACCTTATTGACGAATTCAAAACCACTTCCTGGCTCGAGGGGTTGCAGTTCAATCCAGCAATGTCCATATTGACCACGTCCGCCGGATTGACGTACGAACTTACCTTCAGCTTTAACAGTACGTTTGATGGTTTCCCTATAAGCAACTTGAGGACGTCCGACATTGCAGTCGACCTTAAATTCGCGTTGCAGGCGATCGACAATAATCTCGAGATGGAGCTCGCCCATTCCCGCGATAATTGTTTGTCCAGATTCCTGATCAGTACGCATTTTAAAGGTTGGGTCCTCTTCTGCCAAGCGTGCTAAGGCTGTACCCATCTTTTCCTGGTCTTGTTTCGTTTTTGGCTCAATGGCCACATCGATAACTGGATCAGGGAATGTCATAGATTCAAGGATAATTGGTGCCTTTTCGTCACAGAGAGTGTCCCCTGTCGTCGTGTCTTTTAGTCCAACTGCAGCGGCGATATCACCCGAATAAACCTGTTGAATATCTTCACGGTGGTTCGCGTGCATCTGGAGGATACGACCAATACGCTCACGCTTCCCTTTGGTTGAGTTATAGACATAAGAACCTGAACCCAAAGTCCCCGAATAGACCCGGAAGAAAGCCAATTTGCCCACAAATGGGTCAGCCATAATCTTAAAGGCCAAGGCGGAGAAAGGAATCTCATCACTCGAATCGCGATGATCTTCTTCACCAGTCTCCGGATGCACACCTTTAATAGCAGGTACATCTAACGGGGATGGCATATAATCGACAACCGCATCTAAAAGCGGCTGAACTCCTTTGTTCTTGAACGAAGATCCGCAGAGCACTGGAACAAACTTATTAGCGATTGTACCCAGTCGAATTCCATCATGGATATCTTGCTCAGTCAGTTCTTCACCTTCGAGATATTTCATCGTGAGTTCTTCGCTCATTTCAGCTACATGGTCAATGAGGTTTTCACGATATTTATTGGCTATTTCGACTAAGTCTTCGGGGATATCGGTCGTTTCACTGGTGGTGCCTAGATCGTCTGTATAGACCATCGCAGTCATCTTCACCAGGTCAATCATTCCCTTAAAGTTCTCTTCTGCTCCGATCGGAACTTGAATAGGTACTGGATTAGCACCTAACCGATCAGAAATCATAGAACAAGCTCGGAAGAAATCGGCACCCATACGGTCCATTTTGTTGATATAGGCAATACGGGGTACCCCATATTTATCCGCCTGCCGCCATACTGTTTCGGATTGAGGCTCTACGCCGGAGACAGAATCGAATACTGCCACAGTGCCATCGAGTACACGCAAAGAGCGTTCGACTTCTACTGTGAAGTCCACGTGCCCTGGTGTATCAATAATGTTGATACGATGGTTTTTCCATTGACAGGTTGTCGCTGCAGAAGTAATCGTGATTCCACGCTCCTGCTCCTGAACCATCCAGTCCATGGTTGCTGCACCGTCATGAACTTCCCCAATCTTATGCACACGACCCGTATAGAACAAAATACGCTCGGTCGTGGTCGTTTTACCTGCATCAATATGTGCCATGATGCCGATATTCCGGGTTTTCTCTAATGGAAATTGTCTTGCCACTGATAATCCCCCTTTCTGTCGTAATATTCCTTAAGCAGTAAACCAGAAGCATCTTAAGCCCCTAATTATCCTACCAGCGGAAATGTGCGAACGCTTTATTAGCTTCAGCCATTTTATGAGTGTCATCTTTTTTCTTAATGGATCCACCAGTATTGTTCGAAGCATCGAGAAGTTCGCCAGCGATCTTCTCCTCCATGGTCTTTTCACTCCGTTTACGAGCGTAGCCCACGAGCCAACGCAAACCTAAAGTTTGACGACGTTCTACGCGAACTTCAATCGGCACTTGGTAGTTAGCACCACCGACACGGCGTGCCTTAACTTCGAGTACTGGCATAACATTCTTGAGTGCAGTTTCGAATACCTCAATAGGATCCTTGCCGCTCTTCTCGCGAATGATTTCGAACGCATTATAGCAAATGGCTTCTGCAGTTCCCTTTTTACCGTCCAACATGATTTGGTTAATAAACTTCGTCAATGTACGGTTTTTATAAATCGGATCAGGCAGAATCTCACGTTTTGCGATATATCCTTTACGTGGCAAATTATTTCCCCCCTTTACACTGTCATTTCGAATCTCATCAACAACCTACTGGATTCGAATTACTTCGCCTTCTTAGGTCGTTTTGCACCATATTTAGAGCGGGCTTGCATCCGCTTTTGAACACCTTGAGTATCGAGCGCACCACGAATGATGTGGTAACGAACACCTGGTAAGTCTTTTACACGGCCTCCACGAACAAGTACAACACTATGCTCTTGCAGGTTGTGTCCGATACCAGGAATGTAAGAAGTTACCTCGATACCATTAGTTAAGCGAACACGGGCAACTTTACGAAGAGCAGAGTTTGGCTTCTTCGGAGTTGTCGTGTAAACCCTAGTGCAGACACCACGCTTTTGCGGGGATCCTCCAGAGGGATACTGCTTACGTTTTAAAGAGTTCAAGCCCCATTGCATTGCAGGAGCTGTTGATTTCTTTGCCAATTCCTTACGTCCATGACGAATCAACTGATTAATTGTCGGCATAACTACACCTCCTTCCTAAGCGAGAACAATATCAAAGGAATTGCTTGCTGCAGCATTTAGCAAGCAATTCCTAAAACTAACTTGAAAGATTCTAAAGTGGATTCTAAATCCTGTCTACTCTGCAAGGAGAGCAGCGACAGCCGCCCCGACTTCAATGCCACATGCTTTCCCAAGCTCAGTCATTGTCGGTATCTCGAGGAGTTCAATCCCCTGGTTACGACATTGTTCCACAATGGGGCGCAAGACTTGTACCTCAGCATCCTTGGCGATGTAGACACGGCGCACACTCCCTTTTTCAAGGGCTCGTAGAGTTTGCTTGACTCCAACAGTTTTGTGCTTGCTTTTTTTTAAGGTTTCATCAAGCATGGATATGCTTTCCTCCCTAGTTTTGGCAATTAAATACATTCTTTTCCTAATGCATATAAATCACACTAGAGTATTTTATCATCAGGAATATCAGGTGTCAAGAATCTCAGTTTCGTCCGCATCTATAACTTTTACATTGCGGTATCTCGACATCCCTGTGCCTGCTGGAATTAGTTTTCCGATAATTACATTCTCTTTTAAGCCAAGTAGCGGATCGACTTTTCCTTTAATCGCAGCTTCCGTGAGGACCCTCGTGGTTTCTTGGAAGGAAGCAGCTGAGAGGAAGGAGTCAGTAGCCAGCGAGGCTTTTGTGATTCCAAGAAGTACCGGTCGAGCCACTGCTGGTTCACAACCTGCTGCGATGACCTTTGTGTTCTCCTCTTCGAAGTCAAAAACATCGATTAGACCGCCTGGCAAGAGGGTGGTATCTCCGGCTTCTTCGACTTTCACTTTGCGAAGCATTTGCCGAACCATAACCTCAATGTGTTTATCATTAATATCAACACCCTGGAGGCGATAAACGCGTTGAACTTCTCCCAAGAGATAGACTTGAACTCCGCGAATTCCCTTGACCTTTAGCATATCATGTGGATTAATACTACCTTCAGTCAGCTCATCCCCAGCCTCAACGCGTGCTCCTTCGCGGACTTTTAGCCTTGAGCCATAGGGTATGGTGTAGGTCTGGCGCTCTTCATTATCAGAAACGATTTCGACTTCACGCCGTCCTTTGACTTCACGAATTGTGGCAACTCCATCATTCTCTGAGATAATTGCCTGGCCTTTTGGTTTACGCGCTTCAAAGAGTTCCTCGACCCTCGGCAAACCTTGGGTGATATCATCTCCCGCGACACCCCCTGTATGGAAGGTACGCATGGTCAGCTGCGTTCCAGGCTCACCGATAGACTGTGCTGCAATAATTCCCACAGCCTCGCCCATCTCTACATAACGGCCAGTGGCCAGATTCCGTCCATAGCACTTACGGCATACACCATATCGAGTCTTACAGGTGAGAACCGAGCGGATTGCCACCTCATCGTATACAGCGTCAATGGCTTTAGCCTGATCTTCTGTGATTTCATGATCAGCCGTCGCGAGTATTTCTCCCGTCTCAGGATGTTTGATATCCTCGAGAAGGAAACGTCCAACAAGACGCTCTTCGAGTTTCTCAATGATTTCTGGACCATCCTTAACATCGTCTACGACGATTCCTTGTGTCGTACCGCAATCTTCATCACGAACGATGACATCCTGGGAAACGTCAACAAGACGACGGGTTAGATATCCAGAGTCGGCTGTACGAAGTGCCGTATCGGCCAATCCTTTACGAGCACCGTGAGAAGAGATGAAGTACTCCAAAACGGTTAACCCTTCGCGGAAGTTCGCCTTAATAGGCAACTCAATCGTTCTACCTGAAGGATCCGCCATGAGTCCCCGCATTCCGGCAAGCTGACGAAGCTGCTGAATATTACCACGAGCTCCGGAGGTTGCCATCATGTAGACTGGATTGAACTTATCTAGTGTCTCCATCATTGCCTTGGTTACGGTTTCCGTCGCGTTGGTCCAGATTTCAATAACCTTACCATAACGCTCTTCATCCGTAATCAGTCCACGACGAAACTGTTGTTCAGTCTTCGTAACGAGAGCATCCGCGTCACCGAGAATCTGCCTTTTCTTTCCAGGAACTTTAATATCCGACAAACCGACCGTTATACCTGCACGAGTAGAGAACTTAAAGCCTAAGCTCTTAATTCCGTCAAGTAAATCAGCGGTTGCTTGATACCCACACACTCGATAACTCTTCGCAACGATATTGTTGAGAGTCTTCTTGTTGGTGACTTCATTGATATAGCCTACTCCCTCAGGAATGACGGAGTTGAAAATCAAGCGACCCACCGTGGTCTCAAGAAGTTCTCCATTCTCTTGACGTACTTTTATCTTCGCTTGGAGGTTGACTGCTTTCGAATCGTAAGCAAGTACGGCCTCATCCAAATCCTTAAAGATTTTTCCTTCCCCAAATGCTCCTGGGCGATCCATGGTCAGGTAATACGAACCGAGGACCATATCTTGGGTCGGGGAAGCAACTGGACGGCCGTCCTTCGGATTCAAGATGTTGTGAGCTGAAAGCATAAGCAATCGAGCCTCAGATTGAGCCTCAGCAGAGAGAGGTACGTGTACTGCCATTTGGTCTCCGTCGAAGTCTGCATTATAAGCGGTACATACGAGCGGATGAATCTGTAATGCACGACCTTCAACTAAAATGGGCTCGAAGGCCTGGATTCCCAAACGGTGAAGGGTTGGGGCACGGTTAAGAAGTACGGGATGTTCGGAGATGACTTCCTCCAAAACGTCCCAAACCTCTGGGCGTACACGTTCGACCATACGTTTGGCGCTTTTAATGTTATGGGCATGCCCTTCATTCACAAGTTTCTTCATGACAAAGGGTTTAAAGAGCTCAAGGGCCATCTCTTTCGGCAAGCCGCATTGATGTAATCTCAGGTTAGGTCCAACCACAATAACTGAACGACCTGAATAGTCAACACGCTTTCCAAGGAGATTCTGACGGAAACGTCCTTGCTTTCCTTTGAGCATATCACTCAAGGACTTTAAGGGGCGATTTCCTGGGCCAGTAACCGGGCGACCCCGACGACCATTGTCAATCAGAGCATCCACTGCTTCCTGAAGCATCCGTTTCTCGTTACGAACGATAATATCCGGTGCTCCAAGATCAAGCAGACGTTTCAAACGATTATTCCGGTTAATGACACGTCGATAGAGGTCATTTAAGTCAGAAGTAGCAAAACGTCCTCCATCTAGCTGTACCATCGGACGCAATTCAGGTGGAATAACAGGGACAACATCCATAATCATCCAATCGGGACGATTCCCAGACTCTTTAAAGGCTTCGACGACCTCTAAGCGACGAATTGCCCGAATCTTACGTTGCCCAGATACTTCTTTGAGTTCTGTTCTTAATTCGTCATTGAGTTTATCTAAGTCCATCTCTTCAAGAAGCACTTTGATCGCCTCAGCACCCATGCTGGCACTGAAACGGTTTCCATACTTATCACGATACTCCCGATACTCGGTTTCCGTGAGAAGCTGCTTCTTCATTAATGAGGTATCCCCAGAATCGGTCACGATGTAAGATACGAAATAAAGAACCTTTTCCAAGGAGCGGGGGGACATATCTAAGAGCAGGCCCATCCGGCTTGGAATCCCTTTAAAGTACCATATGTGAGATACAGGAGCAGCCAATTCAATATGGCCCATACGCTCACGACGAACTTTCGAACGTGTGACTTCTACTCCACAACGGTCACAAACGATTCCTTTATAACGAACACGTTTGTACTTTCCACAATGGCACTCCCAGTCACGGGTAGGTCCAAAAATCTTTTCACAGAATAACCCTTCGCGCTCAGGTTTAAGGGTCCGATAGTTGATGGTTTCCGGCTTTTTTACTTCTCCATGTGACCATTCACGAATCATGCCCGGTGAAGCCAGGCCAATACGCATCCGGTCAAAGTTGTTGACGTCTAGCACGGTTCTCTCTCCTTTCACCCGGGTCTATTCCAACTCATCCTCAAAGTCTTCGAGGGCTCCGTCTTCCTCAAGGGTTTCTCCCTCAAGTGATTCATCCTCTTCACCGCTTTCGATGACTTCCTGAGGAACTGGAGTCGGCAAGTCTTCATGCAGATCAATTCCAAGTTCCTTCGCTGTCTCCGTAACATCTTCATCGACCTCACGGATTTCAATCTCTTTGTCATCCTCAGAAAGAACACGGACATCCAAGCATAAACTTTGCAGCTCTTTTATAAGAACTTTAAAGGATTCGGGAACACCCGGTTCAGGAATATTCTCGCCTTTGACAATCGCTTCGTAAGTCTTTACACGTCCTACGACATCATCCGACTTAACAGTCAAGATCTCTTGAAGAGTGTAAGCTGCACCATAAGCCTCAAGTGCCCAAACCTCCATCTCCCCAAACCGTTGTCCACCAAACTGGGCTTTACCACCCAAAGGCTGCTGTGTAACTAGAGAGTATGGTCCCGTAGAACGGGCATGGATTTTATCATCGACAAGGTGATGGAGTTTTAAGAAGTACATGTACCCGACGGTAATTTTATTATCGAAGGGATCACCCGTACGACCGTCATAAAGGACAGTTTTTCCATCCTCAGATAGGCCCGCTTTTTTCAAAGTTTCAAAGACATCGTCTTCGGTAGCACCGTCGAAGACCGGAGTAGCTATCCGAATTCCCAGCGCTTTGGCTGCTCTTCCTAAGTGAGTCTCCATGACCTGCCCGATATTCATACGCGACGGAACGCCCAGAGGATTCAATACAATCTCTACTGGAGTGCCATCCGGTAAGAAAGGCATGTCTTCCTGCTTCATTATACGGGAGATAACCCCTTTGTTTCCGTGACGTCCTGCCATCTTGTCCCCGACAGAGATTTTCCGCTTCTGAGCGATATAGACACGAACAAGTTCATTCACGCCGGGAGCAAGCTCATCTCCATTTTCACGGGTAAAGACTTTGACATCGACAATCTTTCCTGCTTCACCATGAGGGACCCGAAGCGAAGTATCACGAACTTCACGAGCCTTCTCGCCAAAGATAGCTCTTAGTAAACGTTCTTCAGCTGTGAGTTCGGTTTCCCCTTTAGGAGTAACCTTACCAACGAGAATATCTCCAGGTCGAACCTCAGCACCCACCCGAATGATTCCACGCTCATCGAGATCCTTTAAGACATCTTCTCCGACATTCGGGATATCACGGGTAATCTCTTCGGGTCCAAGCTTAGTATCACGAGCATCCGCTTCATACTCTTCAATGTGGATGGACGTATAATAATCTTCTTTAACGAGTTTCTCACTAATGAGAATAGCATCCTCGTAGTTATATCCTTCCCAAGTCATAAAGGCGATGAGCACATTACGACCTAAGGCAAGTTCACCATGGTCTGTCGACGGGCCATCAGCAACAATCTGACTAGCCTCGACACGTTCACCCTTTTGGACAATCGGGCGTTGGTTGATGCAAGTCCCTTGGTTAGAACGGAGATACTTAAGCAACTTATGCTTTTCAAGGGATCCATCGTCATGACGGATGATAATCGTATCTGCTGTAGAGCGTTCAACAGTCCCAGCATGTTGCGCTAGGACACAGACCCCAGAATCCTTCGCCGCTTTATACTCCATCCCTGTTCCTACATACGGAGAATCTGTCCTCAGAAGGGGTACCGCTTGACGCTGCATGTTTGCACCCATCAAGGCACGGTTCGCATCATCATGCTCGAGGAAGGGAATCAAAGCTGTCGCTATCGAAACCATCTGCTTCGGCGAAACATCCATATAACCGATTCGTTCAGGCGGAACAAGTACGAAATCAGGACCATGACGACCCTCGATTTTCTCCTCCACAAATAGTCCATCTTCCGTTAACGGAGCATTGGCCTGAGCAACAATATGCTTCTCTTCTTCATCTGCAGTAAGATAATCGATTTGGTCCGTTACCCGCCCATCAATTACTTTCCGATAAGGGGCTTCAATGAAGCCATAGGGGTTAATTCGGCCATAGGTACTTAAAGAACCAATCAAACCGATGTTTGGACCTTCAGGGGTCTCAATTGGGCACATCCGTCCATAGTGAGAAGCATGAACGTCACGTACTTCGAAGCCTGCTCGCTCACGGCTCAATCCACCAGGTCCCAAGGCACTAAGACGCCGTTTATGAGTAAGTTCTGCCAAAGGATTTGTCTGATCCATAAACTGCGAAAGCTGACTGCTTCCAAAGAATTCTTTAATCGCAGCCACAACAGGACGGATATTGATCAAGACTTGGGGCGTAATAACGTCCACATCTTGAATCGTCATACGCTCACGTACGACACGCTCCATACGGGATAATCCGATTCGGAATTGATTCTGAAGGAGTTCACCGACAGAGCGCAAACGTCTATTGCCGAGATGGTCAATGTCATCTTTATGCCCTTCCCCGTTCATGAGGGCAAGCATCTTGGTTAAGGAAGCAATAATATCTTCCCTCGTTAGATGATGAATATCATCAGGAGCTGAAACATTTAGCTTCTTATTTAATTTATAACGGCCAACCTTGGCAAGGTCATAACGCTTAGCATCAAAGAATAAGGCCTCTAATAAGGATCGAGCACTATCTACAGTCGGTGGTTCACCTGGGCGTAGACGCTTATAGATTTCTACCAAGGCTTCTTCAGTTGACTCAGTGTTATCCCTCTCTAAGGTAGCCCGGATATGCTCATTATCGTTGAAGAGTTCTGTAATCTGCCCATTCGTAGCATAACCAAGAGCCCGAATGAGTACAGTCGCCGGAAGCTTACGGGTCCGGTCAACACGGACAAACAAATTGTCGTTTAAATCGCTCTCGAACTCTAGCCAAGCGCCCCGATTAGGAATTACAGTTGCGCCATAAAGCTTCTTACCGCTGGGATCGATGCTCTCCGCATAATAGACTCCAGGAGAACGAACGAGCTGGCTGACGATAACACGCTCAGCACCGTTAATAATGAAGGTTCCTTTTACAGTCATCAATGGGAAGTCCCCCATGAAGACTTCCTGCTCCTTGACCTCACCTGTCTCTTTATTAATGAGGCGAACCTTGACTCTTAGAGGTGCGGCATAAGTTACGTCGCGCTCCTTACACTCTTCCACATCGTATTTGGGTTCACCTAAGCTATAATCGATAAATTCCAATACGAGGTTGCCTGTGAAATCTTGAATCGGAGAAATGTCACGGAACATTTCCCGTAACCCCTCATCAAGAAACCACCGATAGGAGTTTTGTTGAATTTCAATTAGATTTGGCATGTCGAGAACTTCCCGGATTCTGGAATAACTCCAGCGTTCCCGCGTCCCAACCTTAACAGGATAGAACATGTACGCTTCACCCCTCAAGTGTGATGTCCTCGCCCGAGGATAATATTGTTACATAAACAGCCAAAAGCAAGGCCTCTTTTGCAAAACCTCGCTTCCCTGTTTATGGAGATCCCTCTTTCATGATATGATTGATCAAATGATAATCTCCTCATTGCAGCCTTAATATGCTCCGTATTTTGCTGGAATACTCTGGATAAAAAGAGCATTTTATGTACGGTAACAATTATTAAGGATACCAAGTTTATCCGATATTGTCAAGGAGAACTATTTCTTTTAAGAAATTTTTTTAGAAAACTTTTTTAGAATAGTGGTAGTGATATTCGTTACTAAATCGAAAGGTGCCTCCCGAGTCGGGAAGCACCTTTCATTTATAAGATTAAACTTATTTAACTTCTACAGTTGCGCCAGCTTCAACGAGTTTAGCTTTGACTGCGTCTGCATCAGCTTTGGCAACTTTCTCTTTGACTGCTTTAGGAGCATTGTCAACGAGGTCTTTAGCTTCTTTAAGTCCAAGGCCAGTGATTTCACGAACAACTTTGATAACGTTGATTTTGGAACCGCCAGCGTTGGTGAGGATTACGTCGAATTCGGTTTGCTCTTCAGCAACTGCTGCAGCAGCAACAGGAGCAGCAGCAACAGCTACAGGAGCAGCAGCACTAACACCAAATTCTTCTTCGAAAGCTTTTACGAGCTCGGAAAGCTCGAGAACGGTTAAACCTTTTACGGCTTCTAGAATTTCAGCAGTTTTAGACATTGAAATTTCCTCCCTTAATATCGCATAAAAATTTTCATTAGTGATAAATCACTTACTTTGGTCACAGTGCTATTTACGCAATCTGTGATAGCGTATCACGTGCCTCGAACTTCGAGCCTCGCTTACGCTTGAGCTTCTTTAAGCTTACGCACTTCTTCCAAGGCATAACCCATTTTGCGGATAGGTCCTTGGAGTACATTCGCCATGCCTGTAAGCGGAGCTTGCATTCCACGCAGGACTTGTGCGAGAAGCACTTCGCGGGAAGGTAGTTCAGCAAGAGCTTTAACTCCAGCCATATCTACGACTTTCCCTTCAACAACCCCACCTTTGATAGCAAAGGTTTTAGAAGTTTTTGCAAAAGCAGCTAACACTTTAGCTGGAGCAACCGGATCAGCACTGAAGGCAACGGCGGTAGGTCCCTCAAGATAAGGATCCAACCCTTCGATACCTACTTCATGTGCTGCACGGCGAACTGCAGTGTTTTTCAGAACGCGGTATTCCACGCCTGCCTGACGTAATTGAGCGCGAAGTTGGGTTACCTGGGAAACCGTCAGACCGCGATAATCAGCCAGAACGACCCCTGAGGAGCTTTGGAGCTTTTCCTTAATCTCAGCAACCACTTGAGCCTTTTCTTCGATATTTGGCATTTAAGTCCACCTCCTTCCGATAGATAAACCCACTATTATTCATTAAAAAACCTCCGCTTTTGCAGAGGTTAAGAATGCCCAATAATATTCGGCGTATTCCCCAACCTCGGCAGGATATTAAGCCTTTCGGCCCCTGCTGTCTACAGCGGATGTTATTCAATTCCAGTAGAGTATATCTTATCTATGAAAACCTGTCAAGAAACATTCCAATCCAAACTATGGAAAAGTTAAGCTTTGACCGGATTGATCCGTACACCAGGTCCCATCGTAGAGGAAACGGTTACGCTACGGATATATTGCCCTTTAGCAGCAGCTGGTTTTGCTTTAGCCAAGGTCTCAGCGAGAACGCGATAGTTCTCAATAAGCTGCTCTTCGCTGAAGGAAACTTTGCCGATTGGGGCATGGATGATACCGGCTTTATCGGCACGATATTCAATCTTACCAGCTTTAATCTCTTTGACGGCTCTTGCAACATCAAAGGTAACAGTTCCGGTCTTCGGATTCGGCATAAGGCCTTTAGGACCAAGCACACGTCCGAGTTTACCAACCATACCCATCATATCGGGTGTTGCAACAACAACGTCGAAACCAAACCAGCCTTGCTCGATTTTTGCAATCATGTCTTCAGCACCGACGAAATCTGCGCCTACAGCTTCTGCTTCTTTAGCCTTTTCGCCTTTAGCAAAAACTAAGACGCTACGAGTTTTACCGGTTCCGTTAGGAAGCACTAAAGCTCCACGGATTTGCTGATCGGCATGACGAGTATCAATACCGAGCTTGAATGCCACTTCAACAGTTTCGTCAAACTTTGCTTTAGCGACCTTTTTAACGACAGCTAAAGCTTCAGCAGGCTCGTAAAGGGCAGCGCGGTCAAATGCTTTTACCGCTTCTTGATAGTTCTTACCAACTTTGGCCATTCTTAAAACCTCCTAGTGGTTATTCGGGCTTATGCCCTCCCACATACTCATTAACCTTCGACGATTGTGATTCCCATGCTGCGCGCAGTACCTTCGACCATTCTCATAGCCGCTTCAACACTTGCTGCGTTGAGATCCTTCATCTTGAGTTCAGCAATTTCACGGACTGCAGTCTTATTGACCTGGGCCACCTTCTTACGGTTAGGCTCAGAGGAACCAGACTTAATGTTCGCTGCCTTTTTCAAGAGAATAGATGCTGGCGGGGTTTTGGTAATAAAGGTAAAGGTGCGATCTTCGTAAACGGTAATCTCAACCGGAATGATAAGTCCCGCTTGATCCTTTGTGCGCTCATTGTACTCTTTGCAAAAGGCCATAATATTGACCCCGTGCTGACCGAGGGCAGGACCAACCGGAGGTGCCGGTGTTGCTTTACCCGCGTTAATCGCTAATTTAACCAAACCAACGACTTTCTTTGCCATGTTAACACCTCCTTAATAGGGTAATTCTATCTACTTAGTCGACTTTTTCGACTTGGGCAAACTCCAGTTCTACCGGAGTCTCCCGTCCAAACATAGAGACTGAAACTCTAAGTTTACCTTTATCCTCTAGGATTTCCCGGACCACTCCGATGAAATCCTTGAACGGGCCAGATGAAACACGAACGTTTTGATTCACGGTAAAATCAACGCGAGTACGGACTTCTTCAACGCCCATCTGCTTCAGGATATTCACAACCTCATGGTCAAGAAGCGGAATCGGCTTTGCACCAGTTCCAACAAACCCAGTTACTCCAGGAGTGTTGCGCACAACATACCAAGAGTCATCCGTCATATCCATCTCCACGAGGACATAACCCGGAAACACCTTGCGCTTCGCAATTTTCTTCTTGCCATTTTTGATTTCAATCTCATCTTCCATAGGAACAAGAACACGGAAAATCTTGTCCTCCATATTCATGGACTCTACGCGTTTTTCGAGATTCGTCTTCACCTTATTCTCGTAACCGGAATAGGTGTGAATGACATACCAATTTTTAGTCATATTTCGAACAGGAACCTCCAATACAAGGCCCCAAACCTCCTTGCCACCGTTAAAGGCCAGCCTGTTTGAGTACCTATCCGAGAATCTTTGTAAGCACAATGCTCAACCCGCTGTCGACAATCCATAGCAATACAGAGACGATTGCTACAGCAACAAAAACAACCCCTGTATATGTTAAAAGTTGTTTACGGTCTGGCCAGTGTACCTTCTTAAGTTCGCTCCATACTCCTCTAAAATACTCCGAAGATTTTACTTTTTGTCCAGGAGCATTTGTTGGCTTCTTTATAGCGCCCATTCAATCACATCCTTACAAGACTCTTAGCCACCCATACTCGACAACGCATCCCGGCGTACAGCCGAACTGCAAGCAAGAAAGAAATAAAAACAAACCTGACTTGCGCCAAGCATTCCTATAATAATTACTTGGTCTCTTTGTGAGCTGTGTGGGTCTTGCAAAACTTACAATATTTCTTGACTTCCAAACGATCCGGGTTATTTTTCTTATTTTTAATAGAAGCATAATTCCGGTTTTTGCATTCAGAACAAGCTAAAGTAATGCCAACACGCATTCGCGAACACCTCCCTGGGCAATAACGTATAAATCCACATTCTTTCCATGCTCATAATACATTATCATAAGTGAATAAACCTGTCAAGAATTAGAAGTAAAACAAAAATTTAAAGCTCCGTGGTAATGACCACGGAGCAACATACACTTGGTTGCGGGAGCCGGATTTGAACCGACGACCTTCGGGTTATGAGCCCGACGAGCTACCGCTGCTCCATCCCGCGATGTTCCTATGATAGCGAGCAAAGATGGATTCTAACCATCTGTTACCCTAATGTCCCTACCACTCATTTAGTATAACACAATCTGACGGAAAAATACACTCTTTTACTGAATTTATTTTAAAAGGTTAGTTTAGGCTCGGTTCTGTCTGCTCTGTAATCTCTAGGTTGCGTTCAAAAGCAAAAAGGCCAGCTATGTAAGGCCGGCAAATGTAAGCAAAACTTGTAAAATAATACCTTATGTAGATTTTTATGGGTTATCCATCTCTTCGTTCTAAATAGCGTTCGAGCTTTCTCTTTACCCTTTGCAAAGCATTATCAATTGATTTAACATGTCTCTTTAAATCAACTGCAATTTCCTGATAGGATTTCCCTTCAAGATATGCCATAAGGACCTTCCATTCAAGGGAACTTAAGATTTCCCCCATCTTTTCTTCGATGTCATCGAATTCTTCCTGACTTATGATGATTTCTTCTGGATCCGTAATCCGGGTTCCAGATATAACATCAAGCAGGGTTCGATCCGAGTCTTCATCATAGATAGGCTTATTCAACGACACATACGAGTTCAAAGGAATATGCTTTTGCCGTGTCGCAGTCTTAATCGCCGTAATAATCTGCCGAGTAATACACAACTCAGCAAAGGCACGGAATGAAGAGAGCTTATCGCCACGGAAATCTCGAATCGCTTTGTAAAGGCCAATCATACCCTCTTGGATAATATCTTCACGATCTGCTCCAATTAAGAAGTAGGATCGTGCTTTTGCTCTTACAAAGTTCTTATACTTATTAATTAAGTATTCGAGTGCCACGGGATCACCATCTTTGGCTAGCTCAACGATCTCTTCATCCACTATGACCTCAATCGTGTCGCACCCATTCGACACTTCTAGTTGGGCGTTAAGAGTCAAAGCGATCCCTCCAGTATCATAGTGATGAAGATTTTTTGCAATGGAATACCGCTCTTGTCCGCAAGAACATTTCTATTATACTAGAGAGTTTTGAAAAGCGTCAAGGCGAAGTTTTGGAGGTTCTGTCGGCTGGTAGTTTTTTTCGAGGAATAACCACCGCCTAAGCACCTAAATTATCGCCTACTTGGTTCGTCTCTGACGTACGACTTCATATAAAAGAATCGACCCTGCAACACTTGCGTTCAAAGAATTGACCTGCCCCATCATCGGTAAGCTCACAATTTCATCACAGGTTTCTCTCATTAATCGGCTAAGGCCTTTCCCTTCACTTCCGACGACAATTACCCTTGCGCCTGTGAGATCCGAATTGTAGACCTCCGTACCGCCGGCTTCTGCGCCAGATATCCAGCAACCCGCTTTTTTCAGTGTTTGCAGCGTCTGAACCAAATTTCCAACACGAGCAACTAAGACATGTTCCACTGCTCCAGCAGACGTCTTAGCCACGGTCGAAGTTAAGGAAACACTTCGCCGTTTAGGAATAATCACCCCATGAACCCCTGCAGCATCTGCAGTCCGAATCAGCGCTCCTAGATTATGAGGATCTTCGACTTCATCGAGGACTAAGATAAAGGGCTCTTCATTCTTTTCCTTGGCAAGAGCTAGGATATCTTCCACTTCAGCATACTCTCGCGGAGAAACATAAGCAAGCACCCCTTGGTGATTTGCCTTTTCCGCCAACCGATCCAAGGCTACCTTGTCCACGAATTGGAAGGGAATCTGCTGCGCACGAGCACGGCTAACCATATCCTGGAATCTCCCGCCCGTCCCTTCGGATTGAAAAAGAACCTTATTAATTGGCTTTCCGGATTGAAGCAATTCCCATACCGGATTTCTACCGTATACGATTTCATCGTTCATTCGAGAGTCATCCCTTCTTACTGATCGTCTTAATCCTTCCGCAACTCATGGCCCCTTCATGGCATACACCCTGAGTCATACACGATGGCCCCGCATCCGCAAAAACATTCGGCGCTACTTCGCGAACAAGTTCCAGCATCTTTTCAGCAAGCGCACGAATCTCCCACTGAGCCCTCGTACAGGTTCGATGCTCAAAAAAGTTCATCAGAGAGCGAGCGTTGAAGGTGGCCATCAAAGAAGTCGTGCAGGCGTTCGGAAGGATATAGCGTGCATCCTCTGCAGGTACCATCCCCAATAAGGCTTGGTACTCCTCGGACAAACTATTCATTACTTTTTCGAATCTCTCTAAAGCTTCCGGATTTCTCCTTATACTCGGCGGTGTAACAAACTCAAAGCCTTCTTCTTTCACATAACGCTGGGAACGTTGTGAGTAGCTTGCAATCCGATGACGAACGAGTTGATGAGATAAGGCACGGGAAACCCCGTCAATCGAAAATTGAAAGCTTACATGCTCGAAGGGAGAAAAATGCCCATAGGAACTGAGCCTTCGAACAAAGCTTGCTACCTTCTCCTCGTCTAACCTTTCCAATAATTCAGGGATTGGATCTGAAGAGTAGCATAAACGCGCAGCCGCCGCAACGACCTTTTCTGGATCTGGAGTGTATTGAATCAGTTCAACATTCACAATTCTACCCCCCTATCAATCTTTTCATATTTTTCTCTATAAATTTAATGTCATACTACTCATCGCCCTTAAGAAGACATGAGTAGGAACGAGTCTTGACCGTTCTATAATTCTCCCTGAACCCCAGAAGCCCCCTGGATTTGGTCACTTACATAGCTCTTCTCCGAGTCCCCGAGTAGCTTGTCCAACTGCTCGAAGGCCCACAGCATTCGTTCTGTATTCCCCGTCAGCTGCCAATACCCAACTAAGCTTTCAAAAGCCGTGGCATGTCGGTAGGTCACGACGTCGGTACTTTTGGGGTGACCTCCTTTGGCATTTCTCCCTCGGTGTACAACCTGACTCTCCGTCTCATCAAGCTGGGGCAGAATCCGATGGAGTAGTGCAGCCTGAGTAGAAGCTCGGACATATTCTGTAGCCATATGGTGTAAATCCTTAACTTTTTCGTAACCAAGAGTGAGAAGATGCGTCCTCACCCAAAGCTCGTAAACCGCATCCCCTAGATAGGCTAAGGTCAGGGCATTCATTTCCTGCCAGGATCTTGGCATAAAGTTCGGGCAGAATGCCCTCCCTCCTTTCATCCTTTAAAGGTCCAACGAGCTCCTTGAGGGGTATCCTCAAGAACAATTCCGAGCTCTTTTAGTTTATCCCGAATAAGGTCGGACATTTCCCAATCCTTTTTCTGACGTGCCTTAGCGCGGACTTCTAAGAGTACCTCCATGACTTGATCCAGCTTTTCATTACCCGCTCCAGCCTTGCTAGCGGGATTAGCTAAATCAAAGCCAAGCACCTCAGCAAGCTTGGCTAAAGTGGCTCTAGCCTTTATCAGACCTGAGGATGTGTAGGGATAAGCTTGGAGATGAGCATTGATTGCTTTTCCTAATTCAAACAAGCTCGCATAGGCGAGGGCCGAATTAAAATCATCATCCATGGCCGCTTCGAAACTCTTTCTTGCCTCCTCCGCAGCCTCCTTAAGTTTGTCATCGACCTCTGCTTCCAAAGGCTCTTGACCTTTGCGCCCGAGAGCCTCGTCAGCTAAACGAATACTCGTCTGCAGGCGTTCAAGCCCTTTCTGAGCCATCGCTAAATTCTCATCATCAAAATCGAGCTGACTACGGTAATGTGTCCCTAAGAGATAAAATCGGACAACCTCACCCGAGAAATGCTCAAGGATTTCTCGAACAGTAAAGAAGTTCCCGAGGGATTTCGACATTTTTTGTTGGTTCACCGTAAGGAAGGCATTATGCATCCAATAGCGCGCAAAGCTCTGCCCCTTCAGATACCCTTCCGATTGTGCAATTTCATTCTCATGGTGTGGGAACACAAGGTCCCCACCCCCTCCGTGAATATCAAAACCTGAGCCGAGATACTTTAAGGACATAGCCGTACACTCAATATGCCAGCCTGGACGTCCCAACCCCCAAGGGCTTTCCCAGAAGGGTTCACCCGGTTTTGCCTTTTTCCAAAGGGCAAAATCCATGGGATTATTCTTTCGCTCATCCACCTCCACACGGGCCCCTGCCTGCATATCCTCTAAAGTGCGCCCTGAAAGCTTCCCATACGAAGGGAAACTTCCCACTGAAAAATACACATCGCCCTCGACTTCATAGGCTAGCCCTGAATCGATGAGACCCTTAATAATCTCAATCATCTCAGGAATGTGCTCAGTAGCTTTGGGGTGAATGGTTGCTGGCATTAGATTGAGTGCTTTAGCATCCTGAAAGTACTCCCGGATATACTTTTGTGAGAGAACCAGCGGATCCATGCCTTCTTCTTTCCCTCGTCGAATGATTTTATCATCAATATCCGTGAAGTTCTGGACAAACGTAACCTCATACCCTTTATAGAGAAGATACCGCCGAACCATATCGAAGACAACGAGCATTCGCCCATTTCCTACATGGAAAAAGTTATACACTGTGGGTCCACAGGTATACATCGCGACTTTGCCCTCTTCACGAGGTTTAAACTCTTCCTTTTGACGTGTCATTGTGTTGAATAATCTCAAAGACATCAAATTTACTCTCCTTTTCCCCTAATTTTCGTTCTAAGTCGTTAACTCTCTCCATCAAGCAATTGAGCATTTCCTTGACTGGATCAGGCAATTCTTCCTCTCGAAAATCCGCCTCATAAAATTCGTTTCTAATTAGCCCCATTTTTCTAATCGGAACACCTCGATGAACAACGACTTGACCTGGAATTCCAACGACAGTCGTATCACTTGGAACAGGTTTCGTCACGACAGACCCTGCACCTATCTTTACATTATCTCCAACTTTGATCGAACCTAAAATCTTTGCTCCCGAGCCGATGAAGACATTATTCCCTATCGTGGGATGCCTCTTTCCTTTTTCCTTCCCAGTGCCCCCCAAAGTTACGCCTTGGTAGAGGGTTACGTTATCCCCGACCTCAGCTGTCTCACCAATGACGACTCCCATCCCATGATCAATGAAAAGACCCTGTCCGATGGTCGCTCCAGGGTGAATCTCTATCCCAGTAAAAAAACGTGAGATTTGAGAAATCAAGCGCGGAAGAAGTACTAAATTTTTCTTATACAAATAGTGAGCCATCCGGTGGGAAATCAATGCATGAAGTCCGGGGTAGCATAAAACAACCTCGACAATCGTCTTAGCCGCTGGATCTCGCTCGAATATCACTCGGATGTCCTGCTTCAATTGGTGAAACATCACAAATCACCCTCTTAAAAAAATAAGGAAACCCCTCGTCCAGAGACGAAGGATTTCCGCGGTTCCACTCTGATTGAGCAGGTTAACCCTGCCCCACTTCTGGCTTTAACGCAGCCTACGGAAGAAAGGCTCTTCGCCATCTCTTCTCCGTTCCGGGATGCACTTCAAAAGACCCTCTGGGATGGTTTCCACCTTATCCACCCTCTCTAAAAGCAAAGGCAGTCTTCCTACTTTTTCCCTTCATCACGTCATTTCAATATACCATGCAATATACTATGCATCTACTTGCTGTAAGTATAGTGAATCCGTAGGATTGTGTCAATAATATGCAAGTTTTGTTATGTGACGATTGTTAAAAAGCCTTTATGCAAACTATTGTACTAGACTAGAGGAGATTCTTCGTATGCTCCAATCGACTGAGTACGTTCTCAAGTCCTAGCAGCGGAATAATATCGTATAGTTCCGGTCCATGCATCTGTCCCGTCAAAGCAATCCGAATAGGCATATAGACTTGCTTACCTCCGAGCTTAAGCTCCTTTGTAATTTGCTTCAGAAGAGGTTTCGTATTTTCTACAGTGACTTGATCCAATTCCTTTAATTTAGAAGCGAGTAAATTTAAGACCTCTGGAACTTGTTCTCCTTTTATAATCTCGAGCGCTTCCCCTTCAGGTGCTGGTGCTTCCGCGCCATGGAAGTAATGGACGAAATCCTTGACCTGAGCCATATATGAGAGGTGATTGATAATCGCTTGGACATATTGAGTCACCCAGGTTCTCTCTTGCTCCGAGATTTCTCCTTGGGGCATAATTCCGACCTCTTGAAGGTAGGGTAAAGCCATATCCGTTAAACGCTCTGGCGAAGCTTTCTTGATGTATTGGGAGTTCATGAAGTTTAATTTATTCAAATCAAAAACAGCTGGGCTTTTTGAGACACGGTCTAAAGAGAAAGCCTCCGTCATCTCTTCAAGCGTAAAGAACTCTTCCTCTCCTGCAGGTGACCACCCCATCAGTGCGATGAAATTAACGACAGCTTCAGGCAAATACCCCTTCGCCTGATAATCAGCCACTGCGGTATCCCCATCTCGTTTACTCATTTTCCGTCCTTCTGTATTGAGAATTAGAGAAATATGGGCAAACTCTGGAGTCGATAAACCCAATGCCTGATAAATCAGAAGCTGCCGAGGGGTATTGGAAAGGTGCTCTTCTCCACGGATGACATGAGTCACATTCATTGTCGTATCATCGATAACGACAGCGAAGTTATAGGTAGGAATTCCATCTGATTTTACGATGACGTAATCTCCGATTCCGTCACTTTCAAAGATTACCTCACTACGCACGCGGTCATGAATCACAATCTGCTCGCCCTCAGGAACTCGGAAGCGCACAACCGGTTTACGGCCCTCAGCTTCATATTTCTCCCGTTCCTCTGGAGTTAGATTTCTACACTTTCCACGATAGCGCGGAGTTTCTCCTTGAGCAATTAGCTCCTGACGTTCTTGCTCAAGTTCCTCTTCTGAGCAATAGCAATGATAGGCCTTCCCACTGGCTAAAAGTTTATCTGTATATTCCTGATAAAGGTCAAGTCGTTCCGTTTGACGATAAGGGCCATTCTCTCCACCAACTTCGATCCCTTCATTCCACTGAATGTTAAGCCAGCGCAAGGCCTCAAGAATATTATGTTCTGATTCCCGACTAGAACGTTCTAAGTCAGTATCCTCACTGCGAACGATAAATACCCCATTTTCTTTTTTAGCCAGTAGATAATTAAAAAGTGCCGAACGCGCTCCACCAATATGTAAAGGTCCCGTTGGACTCGGGGCAAAACGAACTTTAAGCATGTATATCCTCCTCAGAATTAATCAAATTCACAACTTCATTTACTTCATCAAACTATTATTTAGTCAAACTTATAGCTTTATCAAACTTATTGACTATCAATCTCATTACTTAAATTAACTCATGCAAAGACAGAAGTTATTAAATCTTAATAAGGCTAACAATTGCTTGGGCACTTATCCCCTCTTCGCGGCCTTCGAAACCCAAACGTTCAGTCGTTGTCGCCTTCACTGAAACATTCTCTAGGTCGGTTCGAAGGGTCGTCGCAAGCGCTTCACGCATTTTTGGGATATAGGAAGCAAGCTTTGGACGCTGAGCCACTAGGATACAATCGAGATTTCCGATTTGGTATCCTCGCTCCTCGAGCAATCCCATGACATGCTCCAGAAGTTTTATGCTAGAAATCCCACGATACAACTCATCTGTGTCTGGAAAGTGCTTTCCTAGATCACCTAGAGCCAAGGCTCCAAGCAAGGCATCCATTATTGCATGAGTGAGGACGTCTGCATCGGAGTGGCCAAGTAGGCCTCGTTCGTGGGGGATTTCGATTCCGCCTAAGATTAGTGGGCGTCCTTCGACTAGGGCGTGGACGTCGTAGCCGATTCCGACTCTAAGCATTTGGGCATTCTCCTTAGTATGTAATCGGTTAGCTCACGGGTCGCGTAGAAAAGCTACACGGCCTGTGAGCACTACACCAGTCAAGCTTTCTCAAGTGCGCGCTTAGCCAGAATACCTTCTGCGAAAGTTAAATCCTCTGGCGTAGTTATTTTAATATTTTCTGGCGATCCGTCAAGTGCTTGTACCGGATACCCGAGCCATTCCACTAGCCCTGCATCATCGGTCGCTAAGTAGCCTGCGCGGACTGCCTTTTCATGAGCCCTTTCTAAGAGAGCACGGTCGAAGACCTGTGGAGTCTGGACCGCTCTCAGGGTTTCACGCGGGGGAGTTTCGAGCACTTTGCTGTAGGAGTCCACTCTTTTAATCGTGTCCTTGACGGGTACAGCCATAATAGCTGCACTAGACTCTTCCGCTTCTGTAAAAAAACGGTTAAGCTCCTCTAATGTCAAAAGGGGGCGAGCCCCATCATGTACTGCCACCCGTTGGATGACAGGACTAAGAGCTTTAACCCCCGCAAAAACTGACTCTTGGCGTTCTTTTCCACCTAAGGTGATAGAGGAAACCTTTTTAAAGCCCTGTTCCCGGACTAAAGCACGAAGGGTATCTAAATCCCCTTGTGAGCCCACGATAACAATTTCGGCGACATACTCTGACGCCTCAAACAAGGAGAGCGTATGCGCTAAAATTGGCCGTCCAGATAAAGGAATGAACTGTTTGTTAATAGAGGCCCCCATCCGTTTTCCATGTCCAGCAGCAGGAATCACAACGCCCAACTCAACCAAGGGCATTCACCTCATTGGTCGATGGAAGGCCAATCGACTTTTTTTCCATTAACACTTTCGGCTTTGCAAAAATCATCCGCCCTGCAGCAGTCTGCAAAACACTTGTCACCATGACTGTAATATGTTGGCCCATATATCGTCTGCCATTATCCACGACAATCATCGTTCCGTCATCAAGATAAGCTACCCCTTGACCTGCTTCCTTGCCCTCTTTCATGACTTGAACAAGCATCTCTTCGCCGGGGAGAACGACTGGCTTTACTGCATTCGCCAATTCATTGATATTTAAGACCTTGACTCCTTGTAACTCTGCCACTTTATTCAAATTGTAATCATTCGTAAGAATCGGTGAACTAAGAACCTGCCCCAACCGCACAAGCTTACTATCGACTTCTGCGATATCCTCGAAATCCATCTCAGAGATTTCCACCTTAATGAGCATTTCCTTCGAGATTTGGTTCAGGATATCCAGTCCTCTGCGTCCTCGATTGCGCTTCAGGAGATCGGAAGAATCAGCAATATGTTGGAGTTCTTCAAGCACAAATCCTGGAACGAGCAGCGCCCCTTCGACAAATCCAGTATGGACAATATCCGCAATACGGCCATCGATAATAACGCTCGTATCGAGAATTTTGTAGTTCTGGAAGGAGGGATCGGAGGAATGACCCCGACCCGTCTTATCCTTGCTTCTCTCCGTTTTATCCCCTCTGAGCTTAGGGAGGAACGTAAAAAATCCTAACACTTCCTCTTTACGTTTTACTCCAAGTATAAGCCCTAAATACCCCAAGAGAAGGCTTAAGAGAATGGACATGACCGGCCCTAAAAATGGAATGCCCGCTAAAGCGTTACTTAATAAACTAGCTATTATAAGTCCGATAATAATTCCGATGGCTCCACCAATCAAATCATGAGTAGGAATCTTAGTCAAACGGGTATCTAGCCAACGCATTAAAGCTAGAAAACCTCGAATACTCGCTGGAGCAATCACGAAACCTAGGGTAGCAAAAATAACAACCATCGCTACATAAGTCCAAACTGGAGAATACTGCCACCCAAGAGATTGTAAGACATGTAACTCTAACAAGATATAGTCCAAATAAAAGCCTATAGCACCAAATAAAATCGTGATGATACCGCGTATAATATTGCGAATCATCGCCTCACCTCCTTTATCCTTATTTTGGCTAAAATCCCTTGTAGTTATACTTTGAATTACCAATTATTTTTATGCTTTACGCTAGAAGTCCTTTTAGACGATTCCTCATTTCCTCCTCTAGGGCATCTTCTGCTAGAACCAGTTCGCTCACGAGAATTTGACAGGCGTTATCATACATTTTTTTCTCTCCGGTAGAAAGCCCTTTTTCCCGCTCCCGTTGTGAGAGGCTTCGTACCACTTCGGCAACAGAAAAAACATCACCGCTCTTAATCCGGTCCATATTCGCTCTGTATCTTCTGTTCCAGGCCAGCACGGGGAGCTTGCTTTCATTCTCCAGGATTCTCATGACCTCTGGGACTTCGGAGCGAGAGATGACTTGTCGTATTCCTAAGTTATCGACATTGTCCATCGGTATAAAGACCTTCATGTGCCCAACGGGAATATGCATGACATAGTATTGACGGATTTCCCCTAGAACTTCTCGTTCCTCAATGGCCTCAATCACACCTGCACCGTGCATAGGATAGACCACTTTGTCCCCAATTCCAAACATTCAGCCACCTCCCTGTGTATATTATAACAAGGTTTCATTGAGGGGTCAAAAATTTTTAAATTATATCACAGACATGCCTCGTGTGTCAATTTCTTGTTTTACTTGTCAAGAATGTAGAAAATTGACAACTCCACTTCCCGCTCGCTATAATAAAAGTGTCAGAAAGGAGTGAGGAAACAGCTTATGGAAGATCTCACTGTTCGCTATCAAAACAAGGTTAACTCTCTCTTAATCCGCCATCAAAGCATATTAGATGTTCTAAGCAAGGGACAGGAGGCATCTGCCCGGGTTAATCGTGCTGTTGTCAAATCCGTGACTAATTGCGGTTGTTTAGCTGTCGATGCCCACAAAAAAACTTTGCCTGAGGAAACAAGCTTAAGCGATCTGAAAACGCTGTTAGATAGCCAACTCGAGGGCAAGCTCTGTGATAATTGCAAGGACATTATCCAAACCGAACTTGGCAAGCAACTTTTTTACATAGCCGCCTTGGCAAATACCTTAGATCTATCCCTTAAAGAAGTAATCGAGAAGGAAGAAAAGAAGCTCTCGACACTCACCATTTTTAACCTCTCCTGATTCACTTTTATCTCAAACTCATCGATCGTCTCTAATTTATCATAGCATCCAAATGAACTTTTGAGCCGTACCTTAGACGTATGGCTTTTTTATTTATCACCACCTTTAATGCATGTATAATTTTACCACATGAGGGTATCAGTTCAAAATAAATCTTTAATGACCTCTTCTAAGCTATCGAGCTCCACTACCTGGACATTCTTAAAAATCCGTTTATCTCTTATGACATCTTTCGCAACATATACTTTCTTAAAACCCATCCTGTCAATTTCTTTAATCCTTATTTCGAGCGAAGGTACTTTCTTTAGCTCGCCCGTAAGTCCGACGTCGGCAATAAACACGGTACCATTGGGAATTGCTCGATCTTTAACCGAGGAGACTATGCTCATTATGATCGCTAAGTTAACGGATTGCTCTTTGAGTTGAAGCCCTCCCGTGGTCTTTATGACTACATTTTTATCGTATAAATCTACCTTTCCTCTTTGCTCGAGGATAGATATGAGTGTATTAAGTTGGTCCCTCTTTAAGCATTCTCCGATTCTAGACGGGTAGGGTGTAAACGATTTTGAAACCAAACTTTCTACTTCCACGACGATGGGTCTGGACCCCTCTTTGATGACGGTTATGGCGCTCCCTGGGAAATCTTGTCCTCGGTTTCTCTGAGTCATGAAAAATTCCGAAGGGTTATCAATAGACCTCATCCCATATTCGGTCATTGCAAAGAAGCCCATCTCCCCTGTGCTTCCGAATCTATTTTTTGAGCACCAAGCTCCCCTTAATTCCTCTCCGTTTTCCTCCTCGATAATCAGGACAGTATCCACGAGGTGTTCTAAAGCTCTTAACCCTGCGATCTCTTCGTTCTTATTCATCTGGCCAATCAAAAAAATAGTCCTCGGCCTTGTGCTATCCTTCGCAATCCTAAGGAGCTCATTCGCACATTCCATCGTTTGCGTGGGTGAGCCTGCTCTCGAGGGAAGCTGCTCTTCCAAGGTAAAGGTTTGAATACTATCCACGATGACTAGGTCAGCATCAACTTCTTGAATTGCCGACAATACGTTATCCATACTTGTATCGGACATGACCCATATGTCGTTATTCAAGTTGCTTAGGATTCTCGCCGCCCGACTCTTGATCTGGCTTTCACTCTCTTCCCCTGAGGCATAAAGCACCTTAAGCCCTTTTTCGGCGACATCTTCGGCTACCTGCAAAAGGAGGGTTGATTTACCTGCACCCGGTTTTGCAGAAATTATCGTGATGGAATCCCTAACAATTCCGCCGCCCATCACTCGATTAAACTCTCCGATATCAGTCACAATTCTATCACTCTTACTGGTTTGAACTTCACTCAATCTTTGCAGAGGTTTCTTATTGGCTTTAGATTTCAGAGCGTTTAGTCCTGTTTTTTTGGCTTCAATAACCGTTTCTTCAAACGTGTTCCATTCACTACAATTGGGACATTGTCCCGCCCATTTATAGACTTCAAACCCACAGGTCTTGCATTTATAGATTACTTTACTCTTAATCGAGGAACGCCTCTCCTTCGTCTAATTCTGTTGGAAGTTAAACCTTAAATTTCGCTTTCACAAAAGAGACTTCCTTCTTTTATAGTATACTAGAAAAAATCTTGCCCCCCGAAGGTGGAAGTATCCACTTCTGCATTATTATGCCATTCGCCGCTTTTCATCTTACATCACGAATTTTGTATAAAAAAACTGCCTGACACTCGCTTTCCACGCGGATCAGGCAGTTTTTATTGAAGCTTAATATTCAATCATATCTTCTTTTAAAGCTTAGTAAACTTGATCTTATCCTCTTCCGCTTCGACCTTAATCTGATCCCCAGCGTTAAACTCCCTGAGGAGAATTTTCTCAGATAGATTATCTTCGATTAAACGCTGGATTGCGCGGCGCAGTGGGCGCGCACCGAAGGTTGGGTCATTCCCTTCTTTGGCGATAAGTTCGAGCGCACTTTTCTCAACTTGAAGAGTGAACCCTTGCTCCTTGAGACGCTTGTTGACTTGCTTCATAAGGATTTCTGCAATTTGCATTAACGCCTCAGCTTGGAGAGAATGGAAGACGATGAGTTCATCGACACGGTTCAAGAACTCCGGTCGGAAGGTCTTCTTCAAATCATCCATGACATTGGCTCTCATATTTTTGTATTCTGTCTCCTCATTACGGCGAGCAGTAAAGCCAAGAGCTTCCTTGTGTAAGAAAGAGGCCCCTACGTTGGAGGTCATAATGATTACCGCATTCCGGAAATCAACGGTCCGACCCTTGGTATCCGTTAGACGGCCATCCTCTAGGACTTGCAGTAGAATATTAAAGACTTCTGGATGGGCTTTCTCAATCTCATCAAGCAAGATGACGCTATAGGGTTTACGGCGTACAGCTTCTGTCAGTTGTCCCCCTTCATCATGCCCGATATATCCGGGAGGTGCTCCGACCAGTCTAGAAACAGCATGCTTCTCCATATACTCGGACATGTCAATCCGAATGAGAGCATCTTCATCGCCAAACATAGCCTCTGCCAAAGCTCTCGCCAGCTCTGTCTTCCCGACCCCTGTCGGTCCGAGGAAAATGAAGGAACCAATCGGACGTTTAGGATCTTTAAGTCCCGCTCTTGAGCGCCGTACGGCACGAGAGACTGCTTTCACTGCATCTTCCTGCCCGATGACGCGTTGATGAAGTATTTCCTCCAGATGAAGAAGCCGTTCACTTTCTTCTTCAGCAAGTTTCTTCACCGGAATTCCCGTCCAACTTGCAACGATTTGAGCGATATCTTCAGCGGTCACCATCGACTTATTGACATCGCGTTTACTCTCCCAATCATTGCGCAGCTGGGCAAGCTCTTCCCGCAATTTATGCTCTTGGTCTCTTATTTGTGCAGCCTTTTCGAATTCCTGACTTAAAACAGCCTCTTCCTTCTCTTTTTTAAAAGACGCTATTTTTTCCTCTAGAGACTTCAAATCCGGAGGAGCAGTAAACGAAGTCAAACGAACCCGTGATGCCGCTTCATCCATGAGGTCAATGGCTTTATCAGGGAGGAATCGGTCAGAAATATAACGATCTGATAAACGAACTGCAGCTTCAACAGCCTCATCGGAAATCTTTGTCCGATGGTGTGCTTCATAACGATCACGAAGCCCGTAGAGAATCTTTATCGCCTGTTCAATAGTCGGTTCACCTACTGTAATCGGTTGGAAGCGTCGTTCTAGAGCGGGATCCTTCTCGATATATTTACGATATTCATCGAGTGTCGTTGCCCCGATGCATTGGAGTTCCCCCCGAGCGAGGGCCGGCTTTAAGATATTGGCCGCATCAATGGCCCCTTCGGCCGCTCCAGCCCCAATCAAGGTGTGCAACTCATCAATGAAAACAATGATATTTCCATCGACTCGGATTTCTTCCATTACCTTTTTCAAGCGTTCTTCAAATTCCCCACGATACTTACTTCCGGCAACCACAGCCGAAAGATCCAAAGTGACGACACGTTTACCGGCCAAGATTTCAGGGACCTTATTATCGACGATTTGTTGGGCCAAGCCTTCGGCAATTGCTGTTTTACCTACCCCTGGTTCACCAATCAACACGGGGTTGTTTTTCGTGCGGCGACTCAAGACCTGGATGACGCGTTCGATTTCTGACTCACGACCAACGACTGGGTCAAGCTTGCCCTCACGAGCTTGCTGCGTTAGATCTCGACCAAACTCGTTTAGTGCCGGAGTATTGGCGGGACCTGTGTTTTTTGAGCCTGCACTTGCCGACGAATTCCCCGGCATCGGAATATCCTCGGGCTCCCCTCCCAAAAGTTTAATGACTTGCTTCCAGATCTTCTCTGGGTTTACCGACATATTTAGGAGAATACGTGCGGCAACCCCCTCTCCTTCCATGAGGAGTCCGAGCAGGAGATGCTCTGTTCCGACATAGTTCACCCCTTGGCGACGGGCTTCTTCATGGGCAAGTTCAAGTATACGTTTTACACGGGGAGTTAAGGCGACTTCTCCTTCATAAGGCTCCCCAGTCCCGATAAGCTCTCCGATTTGCTCACGGACTTTCTCCGGCTGAACTCCGACTCCCAAAAGGGCTTTAGCTGCAATTCCCTCTCCCTCTCCTACTAGACCGAGGAGAAGATGTTCCGTCCCAAGGACATTAGACCCCATCCGCTTTGCTTCTTCCGTAGCAAGTCGAAGTACCTTCATAGCTTTTTCTGTAAATTTTCCGTTCATCATGTTTTCACCTTCCCAACTTATTTCCTATTTCATACTTTCTTTTGTCGACTGACCTATATGACTTCGTTTAAATTTGCCGTTCGTTTAGATGCACTAGGAACCGGCACGAATGGCATGCCTTACATATCTGGCCCGTTGCTCATCTCGCTGTCCTGGATCGAGTTCTTGATCAAGTACATACTGGAGGGAGGCTGGTGAGGTCTCTACCAGTAATGTGCTGAAACTCTGCTGGTGCCGTGGCAGTATTCCTAAGTCTACTCCCAAGCGATCCAAAGAGAGACACTGCAAGGCATCTTCTGAGGTTAAGAGACGGGCATTTTCCAAGGTGCCCCTAGCCCTCCAGGCTTTATCCTCTAAAAGGAGTCTCGCATCGCGTAATAAACCTTCTCGTGCCTGGACTTCTTGCTCGACAATCTGCCTTGTAACGGCTTCGAGGTGTGTGATGGTATCTTCCTCACTTTTCCCCAAGGTAATCTGATTCGAAACCTGGAAGAGATGCCCAAAGGCTTGGGAACCTTCGCCATACAAGCCTCGTACTGCTAACCCCAGATGGGTCAAAGCACCGAGGAGATTTTGGACTCGATGAGTCATAACCAAAGCAGGCATATGAAGCATGACCGATGCTCGCATTCCCGTCCCCACATTCGTGGGACAGGCAGTAAGATAACCCTGAGCTTCCCGATAAGCAAAATCAAGCTGCTTCTCTATCTCATCATCACATTCATTCGCGAGTTGGTAGGCTTCCCTGAGTTGATCGCCTGGAAGGAGAGCCTGAATTCTCACGTGATCCTCTTCGTTCACCATGACAGAAATACGATGATTGGTACTTAAGGCGACTCCACGAGCTCCACGTGAACTCACAAGTGCTGGACTTATGAGGTGTCTTTCAATCAAAACATACTGCTCAATCGCCGACAGCTCCGTTAGCGAGTAATACTCAAGTTTTTCCCCCGCGACTTCAGCGGAGCGCAGGGTTTCAGAAACCTTCTTCTCAATCTCCTCCGAAGCCTCTAAGGAAAGAATCTGAGGAAATGGAGTATTTTCCAAATTACGTGCTAAGCGAATTCGACTGCTTAAAACGACCGGAGCCTGTGAATTTTCCTGCATCCAGTCGCTTTGCCGAAGTAAAAGTTCTTTTCTCTTCATCTTCTCAACCCCCTAGATTTTGCTCGAGTCGACGAATTTGATCGCGTACGGTCGCCGCCGCCTCGAACTCTTCCCTCTGAACAAGGTGTTGAAGCTTTTCCTTGAGTTTCTGTATCTCTACCTTCTCCCGAATTGCCGCCCCTTGACGCGTAGGAATTTTTCCAACATGCCGTCCGCCTCCATGAATCTTTCGTAAAAGCGGTTCGAGCTGAGACTCAAATTTCTGATAACAGGCGCTACACCCTAGCTTACCTGCCTGTGTAATCTCAGAAAGTGTGCGACCACACTGGGGGCAAGCTTCTTCTTTTGGACCTTGAGGTGCGGAATTAAAGTCAAAGAGTGCTTGCAAAAATTCAGGTATAATTCCAGGATGAAAGACTAGATTCACGTCGTGAGTTTTTTGAGCACATTGATCACAAAGGTAAAGCTTCGTTATCTCTCCATTTACCGTTTTCGTGATCTGCACATTAGCCTCTCGCTGCTGGCAATTTTGGCAAAGCATGATGTTCCCTCCTTTAACCCTCTATTGTAAATCTTCACGGCTTAACGTTATTAAAATCCGTTTCATTATATGCGCTCGTAACACATCAGCGTTCGGACCTTCCTGGCCTAGTGTATCTCTATGGAGCACGACTCGAATAATGGCTGACTCACGCGGCGTGACAATCTCATCTTCAAGTAGCCGCTGCAAAAGTCCAAAGGCTCGATTTTGGGTCAATTGTGTTCCAATCAGTTGTCGCATGACATTCTGGAATTGTCCTTCATCGTTTAAGCCAAGCCGAACGATTCGGAGGTATCCGCCGCCGCCCCTACGACTTTCGACTAAGTAACCCCGTTCCGTTGAGAAACGAGTCTCTAGAACATAATTGATTTGCGACGGTGCACATGAGAATTCCTCAGCCAGAACACCCCGTTGCAGGATAATGTACCCTTCATCAGCCTGTTCCAATATCCGCTTCAAGTAAACCTCGATTCGGTCTGCAAGATTTCCCATCACACGACACTCCCTTATGGCGATTTTGACTTTGTGACATTCTCTGACGTTATGACCTTCTTTGACCTTCCTCTTTATTGTACCCAATATTTTCGAATTTGCAAATATCTTAAGGGGAAAAATTGAAGGAAATTAATGTCGATGGTATTCTCGCGCTTGTAAATATGAACAAACAAAACTATTCTTAAAAGGAATCCCCGATTTGGATAAGAAGTATACTTCCTTATCCAAAAAAACCTAAATGAATTGCCAGAAAAGGTTAAGGTTAAGTTAATATCTTCTCTTTTGATACTCAAGCATTTTTTGCTCTCCTAAAAAATAAAAACTTCGTTTCCGCCTATCCGGCAAAAACGAAGTAAATCCATGTCCCTAAGGTGAGGAAACTCACCCCTGATAATACCCAATACACCGCTCTACCCTCTAAAAAGGGTTTTACAGAATCTCCCTCTTGGTCTTCTTCAAACTTACGACTTTTTAGCTTCACGTCTTCTTCTATTCTAGAGTTTTCTACCTTGAGGTCTTTTAACCTGAAATCTTGCATGGAATCTTCTAAGGAGGATTTAATCGGCTTTCCTGATGGAGCTTCAACACGAGGTTCAATTGGTTTTCTCAGTGGAACTTCAACACGGGGTTCAATATCATCCCAAAGAATCGAGCCCTTTAATAAATAATCTATCTCCTCAGCTGTTAAACGAACTTGCTTTTCTTTCATTATAGGTTTTCTCTCCTGCAAAAGGTATTAAAGGCTTACACTTTTTGGTATTCGAGAAAAAATGAAAAAACCCTGCCACGGAGAGCAGGGCTAAAGACCTATTTTTAGTACTAATTATCCTTAAGTGCTTTAAGGTTCTACTTAACAAGAAGCACGGGGCAAGTTGCTTTCTGGAGGATACGCTGACTGACACTTCCGAGAACGGATCCCATGATAGGGCCATACCCGTGGCTTCCTATGACAACTAAGTCGATTTTATCCTTCCGAATCTGGTCGAGAATCTTATTTACGGGATGACCCATTTCGAGAACTGTGATAAGCTTTACTCCGTCGGTTGGAACCCCAAGGAGTGTAGCCTCGAGGGCAACCTCACCATTTCGGGTCAAATCCTCTTGGGCGACCAGAATTCCGTAAGACAGAGTGTAACCCCAATAGGCATGAGGGGGAAACGTCACATGCAGAAGGGTAATCTCTGCTTGAAAATGCTTAGCCAATTCTATTGCTGAAGTGAGTGCCCGTCTCGAGTACTCCGAGGCATCAGTTGGCACGAGGATTTTTTTAAACATTAAAAATTCCTCCTTTTATTTTTAAGCATACCGTCTGCCCTTACTAAAAATTTCACTTATTATTAATCATTATATTCACAGAAAGAAGTGGAAGTTTTGCCCGAGCATTTAAAAAAGTTTCGCTATGGCTGGAGTAGTTGGGCAATCTTAGTGTTTGCCTTTATCACCGTCTTTTTTCATCGCCTCTCCGTCGGTTCAGTCGCAGATCAAATCACCCGTGAAATACCGATGAATGCGTTGGCTCTTGGAAATCTAACAGCTATGAACTACTACGCCTATGCCCTAATGCAAATCCCTGTCGGGATTTTAGTGGATCGGGTAGGGGTTCGCAAAATCAACGTCTTCGGTCTTCTGATAACTGCAGCAGGGAGCGTCTTATTTGGACTGGCTCATAGCCTAGAAACCGCTTACATCTCCCGCTTCATGGTAGGAATTGGTACTTCAGTAATCATCGTCTCGATCTTTAAGGTTCAAGCGACCTGGTTTCCCTTATCTCGCTTTTCCACTCTCTCCAGTCTAACTTCCTTCTTTGGAAATTTTGGTTCCTTACTCGCACTCTATCCGCTGAGCTTTCTCTCAATGATTCTTGACTGGCGGAATATCTTCTATATGATGGCTGGGGTTTCTCTTCTTCTTGCTTTCTTGGTTCTCTGGGGCGTACGCGATGCCCAAACCGTGTTAGGTGCAGACAGGTTAAACCTACAGGCCCTCTCCCCAGATCAAGAAAAGACTTCTTCCTTCACCGCCTTTCTAAAGGAAAGCCTATCGAGTGTGTTGAAAAATCCCAAGACTTGGCCCAATGTCCTTATCCTTTTTGCATTTACAGGCTCTAGTACGACCTTGCTTGGGCTATGGGGAATACCGCTTATTACTCAGATTTATAACCTGGATAAAGCGACTGCCGCCGGCTATCTGACTTTCGCTACCTTTGGCTTTATCCTAGGGGCGCCCTTGGTTTCACTCTGGGTTCGCTGGCTTAAGGGAATTCGCCGCTCCCTTTTGGTCGGAACTGGAATGAACCTTTTACTCTGGATATATATTACAATCTTCGCTGAGGGGCACCCACCCGCTTATCTCTGGCCAGCCCTTTTCTTCCTCTTTGGTCTTCTGATTATGACTCATATTCTCGCTTTTTCCAATGTCACAGCCGTTAACTCCCTACGGTACAGCGGGGTCGCTTCTGCCGTGACGAATATGGGTGAATTCATCGGAAGCTCTCTCGCAAGTCTTACGATTGGTTTCCTTCTCGATCAGAACGGTAAGGCGACTGCCGCTTGGTGGATCATTCTCCTTATGGCAGCCTTGGGCTTCGTCGGTGCCTTATTGATGAAGGAAGAAAAAGTCTAAATAAAAAACCCTTCCCGCCCCTACAAATTAGAACCAAAAAAATATTCCTTATCCCGATGGAATATGGTAAGTTAAAGCTTGGTATAAAATAACTGTTCAAGGATGTTTTTATGAATTTTGTTCGTACCCGTTTGAATAAACTGGATGTTCCCCAGCCCATCCTAGTCATAATTCTAGGTGGATTCATTCAGTCTGTGGGAAATTCCTTAATGTGGCCTCTCAATAGCATCTTCATGCATGATGTTCTTGGGCGATCCCTGACGGAAGCAGGTATGCTTATGGCAGGGCAAGCCTTAGTCACGCTCTTCGGCCAATTTATAAGTGGTTTTTTAGCGGATCGTTTTGGAGCCCGTCGTATCATGCTTTTCGGGTTAATGAGTGCCATTCTTTCCGTTGGCATGATTGGCATTTTCCCAACTTGGGAAGTCTATGCCCCAGGACTTTTATGTTTCGGTCTCTCTATCGCCTTCGTCTTCGTTCCGCTCAACGCTCTTGTCAATTCGCTATGGCCCGAAGGCGGTCGTAGAGGGTTTAACCTCCTCTATGTCTTCAATAACGCAGGGGTCGCGGTAGGAACAGCTTTGGGTGGACTTGTCGCTACCTTATCTTTTCGTTTAGTTTTCTTACTCAATGCCTTTTCCTTTCTCCTTTATCTCCTTATCGTTCTCTTGTTGATTCCCGCTCAGAACGCCGAGGAAAACCTCTCCGCTCAGAAGCCCCGCCATCAATCTTTACTTCATGACAGTGGTTTTCCCGTCCTTTTGGCCCTTTGCGGGGGAATGTTTCTCGTCTGGGCAGCCTATATCCAACTTTCGACGGTTCTCCCTGTCACTATGACCCAACTGGGTTTTACCCTGCCACAATATAGCATTCTCTGGACACTTAATGGGGTTTTCATCGTTACCCTTCAACCCTTGGTGAATTGGATTATCCGCCACTGGGCTCATAACCTTTCTCGTCAATTCTATCTTGCCTGCCTACTTATCGCTTCTGCTTTCCTGATTTTATTCGCCCGTTTACCTTACTACTCCTATATCCTGATGATGCTTGTCTTAACCATAGGAGAAATGCTGATTCTCCCCGCCTTGCCAACTGCTGCGGCCCAGATCGCACCTGAAGGAAAAATCGGTACCTATCAAGGGATTACTGCAGGAGCCTCTTCGGGTGGCCGGGTTCTTGGTCCACTTCTCGGAGGAATGGTCTTTGACTATGCAGGGGGGCAAATGACGTATGTCCTAGCTCTCGGTTTCATGGGAATATCCTTTATCGCGTTCTTTTTCTATGAACGCGCTGAACGTTCATTTATGAGCACTACAAAACAATAAAAAGGGATGAAACTCGAAATGCCTATTCCAATTACTGAGTATAATTACTGCCCGCAATGTGGCGAACCACTCCAGGAAACCGAATTCTCAGGTCGACTTTGGCCCCATTGCCCTGAGTGTTCTTTTGTTCATTGGGGAAACTTCTCCTTAGGTGTAGGAGGAATTGTCTGGCACGAGGGAAAAGTTCTTCTTGTTCAGCGTGCGAATAACCCCGGCAAGGGAGCTTGGACCATCCCTGGGGGTTATGTCGATCAAAACGAAAAAATCTCAGAGGCCGTCGCGCGTGAGATCAGAGAAGAAACGGGACTTGTCGCAAAGCCAACTTCCATCCTTGCCCTACGCGACCGTCCCGGGGAAAAGCATGACACCTATATTGTCTTTCTTCTTGAATATCAAGGCGGAGTGCTTCAGGCAGATCCCACCGAAGTAAGTGATATTGGCTTTTTCACCCTAGAAGAGTGTGAAAGACTCCCTATCGCAGAACTCAGTCTCAGTGTAATTAAGGCTTCTCGTTCAGTGGGAATCAAAGGCTTTATTCCTAAGACCGGGATTAAGATGGTTGGAGAGCTATCTGTCTTATATCAAGGCCCAGAAGATTAAGAATAGTACGAGAGATTAAGTGCCTAGGCCTGTCGCTTTTAGGCACTTTTAGTCTTTCTTTATGGATCTTTTCCTAGTACCCCCTCAAAGCTAGATTTCATTACGTATTATTTATAATAGATGTACTATGAAAATCAAACCATCCGTCTCAAAGACAGATGGTCTTTTTGCTTTTAACCCTAAGGAGGGCAAAATAATGAAAAAACTCCCCAAAGTTGCAGGACTAGGGCAATCCCTATGGCAATTATTACGCCAAAAAGTATCCAAGCAGATTGATTCCATAAAAGAATCTCGTTTCTGGAAAAAACCGAAGTTCTGGCGCAGTTTAGGCCTTCTTTTTATGACCATCCTCCTCATCACTGTAGGAGGTGCCGCCTATTGGATATCTTCTCTCGATGTCAGTAAACTTCAAAGTCCGCTCGCGCAACCTACTTACATTTATGACCGAACGGGAAGCAAAATTTCCGAACTCTCCTCCTCAAGGATCGAACCCATCTCCTTGGATAAAATTCCGAAATCTATGCAACAAGCGGTCATCGCGATAGAGGATAAACGCTTCTATTCGCATCAAGGAGTTGATGTATGGGCGATTCTCCGAGCACTTGTCCGCGACCTTAAGACGCGAGACTTCTCCGAAGGGGGAAGTACCATAACACAACAGCTAGCTAAGAATCTCTTCTTGCCGTCGGATAAAACGGTTAGCCGAAAATTAAAGGAAGCCGGCTATGCACTTAAGATTGAACTCACCCTCAGCAAGGATCAAATCCTTGAGGCTTATCTGAACCAGATTTACTATGGCGAAGGACGCTGGGGAGTTCAAGAAGCTGCCCGTTACTACTTTGGCAAGACTGCGGATAAATTAAGCCTTGAAGAAGCTGCCATGCTCGCTGGGGTTATTAATGCCCCTAGTATCTATTCACCTGTAAGCAAGAAGGATAAAGCCTTAGAACGCCGTAACTTAGTCCTTTCGATGATGAAGGAACAAGACCTTATCTCAGCTGCCGAATATGAGCGTGCTCGTTCTGCTCCCATCGCCTTACAAAAAGATGCACTGAACGACCTTTCAGGAAAGTATGCCCCCTATGTCGATTATGTCATTGAAGAAGCCATTGCCCGTTACGGCTTTACCCAAGACCAAATCTTGACGGGCGGATTACAGATCTACACTCAGATGGATCCCAATGTGCAGAAAGCAGCTGAAGAGGTCTATGCGAATGATCAATTCTTCCCTCCAGGGAAATCGGATCAGATCGTCCAAAGCGGAATGGCCATCCTCGATCAGCATACAGGTGGAGTCCGAGGACTGGTAGGGTATCGTGGGGCGAGTGCATTTAGGCAGTTTAACCATGCTTCCCAACTCAAGCGCCAACCCGGCTCAGTCTTCAAACCCCTTATTGTCTACGGACCCGCTCTCGAAAAGGGCTATCGCCCTAATACGCTCCTCTATGATGGTCCACTCAACTTGAATGGATATTCCCCAAAGGATTGGGATTACCAAAACCGAGGGTGGGTGACAATGCAAGAAGCCATCAATAACTCCTGGAATATCCCAGCGGTCTGGCTATTTAATGAGATTGGTATCGATACCGGAAAGGCCTTCGCTCAAAAAGCGGGAATCCCCCTGAGTGATCAGGATAAAAATCTAAGCCTAGCTCTCGGCGGACTCTCGGAGGGAGTATCCCCCCTGGAAATGGCCCAGGCTTACAGTGCCTTTGCCAATCAAGGGGTAATGAATGAGGCTTACGCCATAACCAAGATTACCTCTTCAGACGGCTATATATTCTCTCAAGCCAAACCTAAGTCTACCCAAGTGACGGATTCAAATAATGCCTATACTATGACCCTCCTTCTCCAAAATGTCGTAACCAGTGGGACAGCCAAAAACGCCGCCTTCGGAAATCGTCCGGTTGCCGGTAAGACCGGTTCTGTTGAGCTTCCTCCGACTTCTGAGTTTTCAGGAATATCCAAGGGACAGAAGGACGTTTGGTTTGTCGGCTACACCCCAGAACTTACGGCTGCAGTCTGGATGGGGTATGATAAAACAGACCGGACCCATTACCTAACTAGCTCAGGCGGCTCCAACCCAGCGATCGTCTTCCGCGAGGTTCTCTCCCGCTCCTTGAAGAATACTCCGGTTAAGGCCTTCGACATGCCTGCAGGATATCGCATGGATTGGATTGAGGATAAGTACTCCTCCGACAATTCACAAAAAGAGGAGAATAAAGGTAACAGTAAAAAGAATGGTGGGCTCTTTAGCGACCTATTAGACCGCTTTGGGCTCGGGTCCTCCTCAGGAGACTCCGTGGAGCCCCCTAGCAAAGGAAAAGGGAAGAAGAAGAATTAACCGTATAAAAGCCGAGAAGCTCGGACATCTCGGTTTTAAGCCAAGGGGACGTTTCGTATGTCACAACTTTATGTGGCAACGAAACGTCCCCTTTATTCACAGCCTAAATCGGTTTTTCAATTGCAGGTACGGCTTCAAAGTCTGTCAGTTTGCAAATCTCTTTGAAATAGATAAGCAAAATGAAGATTTCACGGGGTTCTTCAAATTCATCAACATGCTCGATATTGATTCCTTCCTCTTTGAAGAAACTCATCAGGCTTAACTCTTTGTGTTCTTCCTCCTCTTTGAGTAAATAATACTCCTCGACCAGCTTCTGTAGCTTCGCCTGATTTTCTTCGTTGACTTCTATCCCCGGGAAACGGCAGTTGGGTGAATTTTCTCCGAAGTATGCCATCTCTTTGAAGTCTGATTTCGATAATTTCGCAGCATCCCCAGGCTGCTCAGAATTCCACATTACATATTTTTTTTGCATATCAAAAATCTCCTTGAATGGCACCGTAATACTTACTTGCGAAAATATACTATTGGAATTATTCTATACTCGAGAGCCAGCGGAATCAAGCATAGAGCAACCTACTATTCTTTGCTTGAAAATATAAAGCGCTCTGGGTGGAAATATTAACGAAAGTATTGAGTAACGATTTCAATGAAAAACTTGTGGGTATAATCCTAGGGAATCTTACGGCAGTATAGTGAAAGGAATCGTATCATGAAAAAAGAAGAGCTATTAGATCGGCTACTCGATTATCTCTTAAGTGAAAATAATGAACTGCGGATTGATCGATCACCTTCTGACTATTTGGAGAAACGAAATCTCTTAAGAGGTCTTATGAACCTTAGAGGCCCAGAGCCTATTCCCATAGGGATCCTCCAAATTCAGGATCAACTTCTAACTCAAGAAATGAAAGATAAGCCCATTGTTAATCCTTATGAGTTGTCGACTGTGGCAGACCGCTATAGCAGAAAGAAGATACCGTTCCCTGAAAAGCTTGTCCTTTGGCAAGGCGATATAACGTGCCTTGCTGCCGATGCCATTGTTAACGCCGCGAATTCAAAAATGCTCGGCTGTTTTGTTCCTTTACACCGATGTATTGATAATGCGATTCATTCGGCTTCAGGAATCCAGTTAAGGCTTGCGTGCCACGAAATCATGGAACGACAAGGCTTCGATGAGCCCACAGGTTGGGCTAAAATAACCAAGGCCTATAATCTGCCGAGTAAATATGTCCTTCATACAGTTGGCCCGATTATTTACAATGAATTGTCTGAAGAAGATTGCAGATTGCTCTCTTCCTGCTACACCTCCTGTCTTGAAAAGGCCTCTGAATTCAAGGATATTAAAACGCTTGCCTTCTGCTGTATTTCCACCGGAGAATTTAGATTCCCTAAGAATGTAGCTGCACGGATTGCTGTTGAAACCGTATGTAAATGGCTTGAGTCCCATGAAGAATGCTTTGACCGAATACTATTTAACGTCTTTACTCAGGAGGATTATCAGGAGTATGCAAAGCTATTTGGAAACCCTCTATGAAGCTACGAAACGAATTAAAGAAGCGGACTATATCCTGATCGGTGCTGGGGCTGGTCTTTCCGCGTCGGGTGGGTTAAATTATAACGACCCTCTACTTTTTAAGGAATGGTTTCCAAACCTTTCTCAGTTAGGTGTAAAAACGATCGGAGAAGCGATTTCAATTTACTGGGAGGTTGATGATTCGAATCGGAGGTCTTTTTGGGCGTATTGGGCCAGTCATATTAAGAGAATCCGCTATGATGCCCCAGCCCTGCAGCCCTACTTGGATTTATTTGACCTTGTCAAAGACCGGAATCACTTTGTTATCACGACAAATGTTGACGGTCAGTTTCTTAAAGCCGGATTCGATCCGGATAAGCTGTTTACCCCTCAAGGGGATTATGGTTTATTCCAGTGCGACAAGCCCTGCAGTGCTGAAGTTTTTGATAATTATCGGATAATTAATCAAATGGTATCGAATATGAATACGGATGACTTCATGATTCGCGAGGAAGACATTCCCCATTGTCCAGTGTGCGGCTCCTATTTGACAAAAAACCTACGAGTTGATAATACTTTCGTTGAAGCACCCCATATGAGGAAACAGGACGACTATTTAGACTTTATTCATCGTTCGACAGACGGACAATTAGTGCTCTTAGAATTGGGAGTCGGTTTTAATACTCCGGTTATTATTCGATGGCCTTTTGAACAGATTACGGCAGAGCATCCAAGTGCATCCCTCATCCGCTTCAATATAGAACATCGTAAGATTCCTGAGAAAATAGCATCCAAAAGCCTAATCCTTAATCATAATATAGCGCAAACAATCGCTGAAATAAAGCAAATCGAACTCGACAAATAATTAGTCGGGTCAAGTTTTTTCATGATACACTGGCCTGCCTTTTCCGCAAGCTAAGAGGACGTTTCGTTTGTGACACTAATTCTTCGTACCAAACGAAACGTCCCCTTGTTTTTACATAAAACCATCCCGCTAACTGTGTGCGCTAAAATTCGGCATACACCTGTGACAGGGTCACAAGACAACAGGCTATTCACCGCGTCGATAAAAACACCATTTCCTGCCGGAATTATCGTAATTAAATTCTTTGCTTTTAGGTCTGCAACAAGGCGCTCGACATCTTCTTGAGAACATTCCAGAAAGTTTTGGATTTCCACAGGCGCTACACGCCCGTACTTTTTGATAAAGTCCAATACGCCTTCTTCCGATTTCTCCGGCAGATGCTCGTTTATGCTGTCACCCGCTAGGGTTTTGATTACGGCTTTGATCGACTCGTAGCTCTGGTACCCTCTCATGAGGACTTCCTTGGTTTCATACCTGATGAAAAAGGTAGGGAACCCTCGTACCCCGTATTGGCGTACCGTATTAAGATCATCCTTAAAAGCAGCCTCAGTATTCCTCTTAGGCAATCTCCATCTGAAGCAAAAAATCACTTGATACCTTCGTATTTCAATTAGACGAATGTGTCAAACCAAGAAAAAGTGCTATACTATATACGTAATAGTATTTAAAGGGGTGAGTATATGGGAACTAAAAAGAAAAAACAAACAATCGGTGTTATTAATCAATTAGATTTAATTAAGCAATCTCCAGGCAAAATGAATCGTTCAATGGAAATCGTAAGACAGGGTGTAGGGGTTCATCGAGATAAAACTAAGTATAATAGGAAAACGGTTAAACAACAAAAATTTTACGATGATGGGTATCATTGTGTATCGGTTTTACGATATAGAATGATACCCATCATTATTTTTGAGAACTAAAACATTATAGCGAATTTTAACCTTATTATTAACTAGACCTCAAGAACTCACATACCTCTCCCGTATGATATAAGACAAGGCGGTGCAAAGCCCGGGTACAGGCTACATAAAGTAATTTACGGTCAAACTCGCTGGAGTAATGTTCGGTTGAAGCCTCATAGACAAGCACAACGTCAAACTCCAACCCCTTAGCCATGTAAACGGATATTACATTGGCACCCTTGTTAATGGCTAGATCGTCGGGGGTAACAAGATTAACCTTCGTGTTCTTCAGTAACTTTTGATAGACTTTGGCGGCGTCTTGTTGAGATTTACAGACAACTGCTATGGATTCATAGCCCTGGGCCAAATACTCCTCGATATCCTGGGCCATTTTTTTAATGAGTAAGGCCGAGCTTTCTTTACTGACGATGAGAGGATCTGCTTCATGTCTTCTAAAGGAAGAGGAATCTGCGACCGAACCGAGTATCTTTTGAGTGAATTCATTGATTTCATAAGATGAGCGATAACTCTTCGACAGAAAGAGCTTTAGAGCCTTCTTCTTATCAAGACTCTGGATAATATCATCGTAGTGTGAAATTTCGGTATTTTTTTCGATGGCCTGATTAATGTCACCTAACACGGTGTAACTAGCTTTGTTAAACAACAGCTTAAATACTTCGTAATGCATGGGGTAATAATCTTGCGCTTCATCGATCACGACGTGTTTGATTTCTGAAAAGGCACGACCACCTTCTACCTTAAGGATTAGATAAAGTAAGGGAGCACAGTCTTCATAAGCGATCTGTCCTTGCCCCAAAGCCTGGTTCGTCGTTTCTATAATCTCCTCGATGTTTTGAGGCAGTTCTAAACCTTGAGATAGTTTGAGGAATAGGTTCTTATCAGCAAAAAGAGCTTGGTACATCTTAAAACAATCGATTTGAGTAAAGGTCTGTATCGAATGTAAAAACTTCTTCCCTTCTTTCAGGGAAAGTAAGCGGCTAAAGGGTTTTACTTCTAACTCATGGTCTTCGAAGGTTTGGACGATTTGTTCTATTTTCTTAAGTCTCTCCTTCTGTAAGGGGTGAACTTGATCCAGAAGGACCTTCTCAAGTTTTTTAAGTTGCTTGGCCATAGGGATCCCAATCTCATTTTTTAAGAAGCGGTTTTTTAGCTGCTGCCTCGTGGCAAGAACAATCCCGTTATAATAAACATCCTGAAAAGGTATTAATCGTTTTTCATAGTAACAAATATACCGATCGAGAATTTGCACGAAAGTCCGGGAACCCTTTAACTCAATGCTCTCCCTTTTTAATATCTTTTCCGGACAATTCCCCAGAGAAATAAGTTTCTCTAGCTGATCGCTACGTCCCTCGGGTTTTAGATTCTCCGGCTTAAGTCTTTCCGAAAAAAATCCTAGGGCTATGGACTCGAAGGTCGCTTGCGGGACGTTTTCTTCCCCAAGTTCCGGTAAAACCGAGGAGATATATTGATTAAGAATATCGTTCGGAGAAAGGATCAAAAAGTTAGAGGATTTCAAACCTGAGCCCACCCCATGATAAAGAAGGAATGCGATTCGATGTAAGGCAATCGAGGTCTTGCCGCTCCCCGCTGCACCCTGAACTATCAGCAGTTCGGTCTCGACATCACGAATTATCAGGTCCTGTTCTTTTTGAATGGTTTCAACGATACTTCTCATCTCGGGAGACGAGTTTCGACTTAGGACTTCTTGTAATAATTCATCACCAATTGCTATGCTACAGTCGAAGAAATATTTTAATTGTGAGTCGTGAATTTTGAATTGTCTTTTCCGTGAGATTTTACATTGGATCGTCCCCACTGGGGCTGTGTAATTCCCGTTCCCTAATTCGTAACGATAAAATAATCCGGATATCGGGGCACGCCAATCATAGACATAAGCTTTGAGGGATTCCTTATCCATGATGTTCGTTATCCCGATATAAACTTGATCTAAATCTGGAAACCCTTCTTCAAGAATATCAATCCTTGCGAAATACGGTGCCTCAAGGGCCTTTTTATATCTGTCCATGCTCTTTCGCACTTGGGTACAGTCGGCTGCTACTGAGTTTAATTCTGTAATATATTTATAAATTTCGGAGAGATCTTCAATATCTTGTGGCATATGAACTGTGTCATCCCACATGTCTTTTTTTGAGGCAACGAGTTCGTTCCTTTTAACGGAAAGTGCCGCTTCCTTTAAGTCAATTTCACCTTTAAGATAATTGACGGTCTCGTTCAGGTAAGCGACTTCTTCTTGGAATTCTGCTAGATTTTCGATCATACTCTTGGCCTCCCCAAAGTATTTTGGTTTTTAACCTTGACTTTCCTAGCGAAACTATGCTATACTAATTATGGAAGATTATATTTAGAATTCTATAAATATGTTTATCTTTATAATTATAGTGCAAAAAGCCAGTTAAGTAAAGTTGACTTAACCGGCTTTTTTTGTGCGTTTAGGGGTTTCCCAAACTGTTCTTGCCATCTTCTACCTTCTTCTACCCAAAGGGCGTTAAATACTCTCCAATCCAGTGAATTTAATGAAAAAGAACAATTTCTTGAAATCGTCCAAGAAGTTGGGGAGAAAGAGCTCGGGCCTGAGAAGACCGCCAGTATCTATGAGAGTGTGAACTACCTACCAACGAGGAATGAAGAAGAAGAAAGTGGCGAAATCGCCAGTGTGGGACTGAATCGATTAAAATTGAAAACAATACTGTGTGCCTTTCCGTAAGTCCACAGGATCTGAAAAACATTGCGTTCTCTTTTACAACTTTAGCTGTACAGTCTGTAGCGCTAAAATAAAGTAAACTGACGCGTTTATCCATAACACCCTCCCGAATACGTAAGGAATTTGAGTTTGCTTATGGCGGTCATACAATAAATAATGAATTTATCCTAATTATTTAAGACAAGTGGTGAAAGTATGTTAAAACGTGTAATTATTGATAAACAGTATGTCGAGCAACTCAAAAAGATTCAGTATTTCGGTGAATCGTGTGAAGCTGGGGCTCCGGATCTAGTGCATAATCTCGGTCATTTTTTCCGGTTTACCCAACCCTCCGAAGAAGAGAAGCCTTTCCCTTCAGAAAGGTACGAAGTCGTAGGCCGAATCGAGCAAACCGACGACTGCCCCTACGACTTCATATTAAAGGATTTAAAAACCGAGCAGTTTTACCTTGCTATCTTAGGTAGGCGTTCGGATGGCTGGCCGCTTTTTAGTGTTCAAGATGAAGGATACATTTGTGCTCGCTCACGAATGGGTTCAGAATGGAATTGTCGATTTTGCTATAAATACTTCGGGGAAAGCTGCAAATTGAGTAGCCTGTAAGTACGAACTATTCATGGCCTTCATAATCCAAGCTGTACTTCCGAACTGAGTAACACTTCACAGTCCTGCCACGGTTCAAACTCATCGTCAGTAACCATCGAAGGGTTCGAATTAAGCACTAAAGCGTTCTAAACAAAATGAGGCTTGCAGATTACTGCAAGCCTCATTTTTGCTACCATTCTTATATCTGAATGTACAAGAGTTTAATCTTTTTGGATTAATTTGCCACCAATCTTAGCCGTATCTTTTTTAACGAATACAGCAACTAATATTACAGAACAACAATGGAGGTGGCAATTATGAAATCAGAATTCAATGTTCACGGTATTATTGTTCCTCACGTTCCCACCCTGCTTGAGGATGAGATGGATCAAAAACCATCTAAAGTTATAACTGAACTTAGGGAATTGGGCAAACGTTTAAAAGAGTGGGGCGTCGAAGCTGTGGTCGTAGCAGACACGCACTGGCAAACCGGGGATCGGTTCTTCATTGATAATTCCCCGTTTCACCAGACTGAGACCACGTACTATGGCTTTCGTAAAGAGGTGGAATACGATGTGCCAGGGCATCCTGAATTAGCGAACCTACTGCAAAAGGCCGGCGAAAAAAATCTCGTTTTTGCGGGGGTAGCAAAGCATGGTGCCGATCATGGTATAACGGTCCCGTTACACTTCATGTTTCCGGAAAAAGATGTTCCGGTGATTCCCCTCTCGATCGCAGGTACTGAGCTTTGTGCCTTTCGCTGGGGTAGAACCATCGGGAAAGCCTTGAGAGACTCGGGTCGTAAAGTGCTCTTTATGGCTTCAGGTTGCTTTTCCCATGATCTTCGTAGCTTTCAAATGGGTAGATTCCAGGTTGAACATGGGGAATTTGATCGTCAGGTCATTCAACTGCTTTCTGAAGGTAAAGGGATGGATCTACCGAAGATTGCACCCGAACTCCTTCAATCGGCCAAGCCAGAAGGTAATTTCCGCGATCTTTTCATGCTGATGGGTGTATTAGGTTCCGAAACCCAGGGGCAAATTCGGGCGTATGAAAGTTTACCCGGTGTCGGAATGGCTGTCATGGAATTTGCCGACTCAGGCTACAACGAGAATGACGATAAATGGTTAAGTAACCTCCAAAGTGATGGAACAATCCACTAAGATAAGGAGGTTATTCAATGCGTAAAACAATCAATTCAATAGACGAAGAAATCGTGAATTTGTATAACCAGGGAGACCGAGAGGAATCCTTAAGAAAATTCACCAGAGAGTATCAGACGAAACTCTATAATCTGGCTTACCGGATGTTGGGGAACCATGATGATGCCCTAGATGCCCTGCAGGAAATTCTCATTCAAGTGAACCGTTCTCTTTCGTCGTTTAAAGGGACTTCGAGTATGTATACCTGGGTTTATCGCTTAAGCTCCAATGTCTGCTTGAATTTCCGTAAAAAGCGAAGCCCAATCAGCAATCAGGTAGAGTGGGATGAAAACATGCTCCATTCCCTGATGCAGCCGGTGGAGCGACCCAATGAGGATCCGGATCAAATGTGTGAAACGAAATATACGCAGTTTCTCGTCCAACAGGCTATTTTAAAGCTGCCGGAATCCCAGCGCATGATTGTAGTATTGCATGATTTAGAGGGGATTTCTTCTCCTGAGATTGGTAGGATTTTAAATCTTAATGCGAATGCTGTTAAATCACGCCTCCATCGGGCAAGGGCAGCACTCCGCACTATCATAAGTCAGGGCTTTGAGGTCCAAGGGATGGAAGGGATTGGGGCCTTTACCGTTGGACCCTCCGGGAAACTTATTTAAGTAAAAATTTAAGTTCAAGGTAAAAATTTAAGTCAACGTAAAATTTGGGCGTATCCTTTTCTTGAAATCATTGACTAACAATATGTAGTAAAAAACAGGAGGAAAAATTAAATGTCTAAACGTTATTATGAATGGAGTATGGTTGTTCTTAGAATTGTTGTTGGTGTAATTTTCTTAGCCCACGGGGTCCAAAAGTTCCAAGGGATTGAGGGCATGATACAATTTTTCGGGAGCGTAGGCTTACCCAGCATTATGGTCTATGTGATAGCAACGATTGAAGCTGTCGGCGGTGCACTTTTAATTCTTGGATTATTCACCCGTATGTCCGCTCTTGGGACAAGCCTTGTCATGTTGGGAGCCATCTTTAAAGTCAAGCTTGGCATGGGCTTTTTCAATGGATATGAGTTTGATCTGTTGTTACTTGCCAGCTCGATATCGCTAATTTTATCCGGAAGTCATAGCTTTGCGCTTGGCAATCTATTCAAGTCAGTTACAGCAACTTCAACTATGAAGAAAGCTGTATCTTAATAAATGAATTTTTGAGGAGGATTTTAAAATGGCTAAATTAGGTGAAGTTTTGATTTGTGAACTTTGTGGTAACGAAGTAACGGTTACAAAAGAGGGCGGTAACCCAGAGATTCATTGCTGTGGTCAAGTGATGAAGGTTAGTAAATAATTGATTATGGTAAAGAGCAAGAAGCTCCCTCGGCAAAGGGGATAGGCTTCTTGCTCTTTTGCATTCCGAATATTACGTTACGAGAGCCACTATTCCGGAATCGTTGAGCCACATCTTCTGGACGGTAATTGCGCGGTTCTCGTTTTCGTTAGCTGAAAACTTTTTCTTGGTCATTCATTGAAAATCCATCTCTTTTAACATCGCTCATATTTATCGCATCATCTTTTACTACGATATTCTTAAGTTTTCTAACTGCCCCATAAGCTTCTTTTAACGAAAGCTTATCTCCTCTGCCAGAAATAACCCATAACGTCTTATACCCCCTGGGTATCGTTAGAAGCTTTTCTTCACCCTTGCCATCGGTAAAATAGATTAACAAATTAACCTTATGCTGATTGGCATATTCAAAAACTGGGCTGAATTTAGTGCCTCCTCTGATATTCATTCGATCTTTGATATCCTTTACAGATTTGACGTTATACTCACGCCTGATTTCACTGTCGCATTCTACAATCGTAATTTCATGATTATAATTTTTAACGATAGCGAGGACCTCTTTAATGGCTTGATTAAATTCTTGATCGCTAATGCTTCCACTGATATCAAAGGCAACAACAATTTTTGCTTTATGACTCCTCAGTTGCCCCCTTAAATCCAATCGATCAGGCTGTCTTCTATTTCTTCTAGTTACAGTCTTCTTTTGATTGCTTTCAACAGTTCCCATCAGCCTCTTAAGATATAAATTCCAGGGCAATTCACCCTTCCTGTTTCTAAGGGCTGATATCATGCCTTCTAAATAATTGGGTATGCTGCCTTTTTGGGCATTATCAATAAACTTCTCGGTAAATTCTTGAAGGGTCTTTTCATCAATATCACCGGAATCTTCCCAAAGATCATGGGCCTTTTCAGGATTATAAGCAGTTTCTATGGTTTCCTCTTTGCTATCGTATGCTTTATCGTTACTACGATCCTCAGATTCATCTGTATCATTTTCATCAGCCGCATCCTCATCTGCTTCCAGTAAGTCCAGGGCAATTTGAAGCTTTTCTACATAATATTCAAAAGGTTGAAAGGGCAAGAGTTTCAAAGAATAATTTAAATTTACCCATTGTAATGTAATAGCATAGGGTGGTAGATGATCTAAATATGCATTTACTACGATATTCATTGCCATATTAATAGCTAATGTGCTATAGCCGACCTTAAATGCTTTGGCTCTTATCAAATGCATCGATATTATATGGAGTATTTCATGTTTAATTGTACTCTCCATTTGTTTTATATTAAGATTCAAAAAAATCACAGGGTTAAAATAAATAACATATTTAGCACCCTTAAAATTCACAGCAGTAGGGCTATTTATATCAAATCGTATCTCTCTTGACATTTGAAACAAAAAATATCCATAGAAATTATCTTTGTCTTCCATAAGACTCAAATTAACTTGATCGACAAGGCTAAAAAACTCTTCTTTAAAATCTTTTGGGATATTAATTTTCGCCTGTTCATCCTTACGCTTTGCTACTAAAAAAACATTAATAATTTCTTCTGTTTTTTCATAAAGCCCTTTTACTTGATCATCAAAACATTTTTCCATAAATTATCACCTTATTGATGTATAAGATTCAAAGTAAGATTCTACAAAAGCTTCGTTTTCTATAGCCTGTTCGTATACTTTAGGGTAACTATTTTTAATATCCTTCATGATTCCGATCTTTAAATCTACAGGATATATATTTAAAAGCTCAATAAGTCTGTCAATATAGGAACTCGAATCATAATTATAATTTTTCATATCTGATTCTAAGTTTTTTAGAATATTCTTTGCGGTTAGATAAAGTCTTGTATGACTTTCATTTTTTACTCTTTCTATGATCGAATCATGAAGAGAATTTCCTGAGAAAACATCTTCATAAGAGATGAGTGGCCTATAATCCGATTCAACAAAGCTAACAAACTCTTCTGCTATTAATCTTCCTACATTTCCTCTTATCACATTTAAAAACACGGATCGAGGGATTGAATCTTTTTTCTCCTTATAAACTTTATAACTGCTGGAAATCCTCTCATAGCTTCTTGGGGTCGCTCTTATATCATCTTCGTTGATCTTATGCAAATAATCCGGGAAGGTGGAGATAAACTCGACAACCTTTTGTTCAATTCCTGCCCCTATCGCCCAATCTAACCACTGATTATGATCAGGCTCCATATATAACCAGACAAATCTATTTTCTTGCGCTGCATCCATATCAACGACTTGGTAATCAAAATCCGAACCATATTTACTTGAGGGATTCATTGCGGCACAAATTTTTACATCGTCAGGTAACTTATAGCCATTAATTTCTCTATTTAAGATTAAATTCATAAGTTCCTGTTGTACTGTATGTTCACAACGATTGATTTCGTCTATAAATAAAAGAACTGTCTTTCCTTGAGACATTTCTTCATCAATTTCCCTGAGTTTATTATGAACGGCATATACCGTCGTTTTCTTTTCGACCTTGTCTTCTTGATCATTAACTCCTATATAAGTTTCTATCGTTGGAAGACCACCTATTTCACCTTCTTTAAGGAGATTCCCATTAATAACGACTAAACTCCAATTATTTTCTCTGGCAATTTCCTTGGCTAAAGCTGTTTTTCCTATTCCGCTTTCACCCACGATTAAAGGTACTTCTCCAGTAGATAATACTAAGTCAACACTTTTTAAGGTGTCTGTAAAATTCATGATGTCCCACTCCTATATAATCTTCAGCTTTTCATCTACAGCTATTTTTTTCGCCTTTTTACTTCCATATTTATAAATAAATATGAGCTTGTCGATTGGCATCATGCCGCTATTTTTATCTATATGACTACAATTGATAAAATCTCTAACATATTTTTCTTCTACATCTTCATGGGATAAGGATTCCTTTAATACTTGCATTAATTCGTCTTTAGAAATTTCTTTCATAATATATTTTATCACCAAAATATTTACTTTTAAAAATTCTAGGATTTTATATTTATCCAAATCATCTATAAAGGTAATAGCCGCCTCATTATTCTTGATCGCCATAAGCTCCGCATTATATGTGGGAGAAGTTATATATCTTAAGGCGTCATAACTCATTTTTACGGCCTCTTCTTGTGCACTATCGCAAGGTTTTTTTATAAACTTAATTGAATCGTAATTTTTTCTTACAGCTAATAATTGCAATTCCTCACTTGGATTATTAACATATTTGATAGCCCATCCCGCTTGATTTATAGCACACTTGATTAACTTATCGCTTGGATTCTTTATATACTCTAAGTTAATCCATCCAGCGTTTACAGCTTTTATCATCATATCTTCTGTAGGGTTATTTATAAATTGAATTGCTCCAGCATTATTTTCTAATGCTAATTCTTGCATCTCCCTCGTTGGATTATCTATATATTTTAACGCAAGTCCATTTTTTTTAATAGCTAATAACTTTAGCTCATCCGTAGGATTATCTATATAGGCTAAGGCATTAGGATTATTTTTTATCATTTCAATAAGCTTTGACTTTTCCATAATGTTACTTTCCTTCTATGTTTTCATTATTAATTTAACAACTGATACAATAAAAAGTCCAGTATTACTGGACTTTCTTTACCCACTTTGCCACCACAAACCCAGGATTTCCTTCCCTTTTCTCCTCCATCAAAAGCGCCTCTGAGGCTGTTTGGACCTTCGGCGGGAAGAAAAGACATTCTCCAATTTCGACAGGCACACCGATTTGCCAGGAACATATCTCCTCTTTGGTGTAAAGAGCAGCACGGGCGAAGACAGAAGTGGGTTTGTTACGAGATGCCTCCGCATAGTATTCACTCCAGGCACTCCTGCCGGCGATGACTCCTATCATTAGACAGCCCCCGGGCTTTAAATGACTAAAAAGTTTTTTCAAGACTTTTTCCGGTTCAGGTACGAATTCGAAGGCGGTCATAGAAAAAATCCCATCGTAGGTTTCAAGTTGATCAAGAATTTCTGTAATATCAGCATGCCACCAGTGAACACGATTAGCTTTTGAGGTGTTTTCCTCAATCGCTGCTATTTTCTTTTTGGCCAGAGTCATCATTTCACCGGAAATATCGACAGCGGTGACCTCATATCCCTCTTGCACAAGCCAGCTTGTATATTGTCCAGTACCACATCCAATCTCAAGAACCTTTGGCCCCGGTGCTTTAAACATGGACTGGGCCAGGTGACGTTCAACTTGATCAGATACTAATCCAACTTCAGTATCATACCAGGAATCATAACGTGCAGCAACGTGGTCAAAAAGTGCTTCGTTCATTGGCAATCACCCCTCGTCTATATTATACCCTACTCGCTCGTCAAGCCAAGTCAAGATATCCTTCATGACTTCTTCCCGCTCAGGCTCTTGGACAAGCTCATGATATAACCCTTCATAGAGCTTGAGTTCTTTATCTTCTGAAGATATCTTCTCGAAAATATTTGAGGAGGACTTATGTGGAATGATGCGATCATCGGTCCCATGGAGAAATAGACAGGGCGAAGAAAAGCGCGCTGCATTCTCCTGGGCAAACTGAACCCCACGACCAATAAATTCAGAGAAGAAACCTGCCGTCGCATATTTCAAGACAAGAGGATCTCCGCCAGAGTACTTTCTAATCTCCATATTCCGAGTTCCACGTCGACTCAATACTGGATACACCTTGTATCGATTCAAACACCTCTTGACCCACTTGAAACTCCAGTTCGGAATCCACTCTGTCCCCTCGGGTCGTTCCAATGCAGCTCCGGAGAAAACCTGACCTTGAATTTTCCCAGGGTGTAGGATCCCATAAGAAAAGCTTATAAGTCCACCCATACTATGTCCAAAGAGGTAGAGTGGAAGCCCCATATGTTGTCCTTGGATATAGTCAACAAGAGCATCCATATCCTCAATGTAGAACTCAAATTTCTCGAGATGCCCCCGTTCCTCCTCAGAGCGACCGTGTCCCCGATGGTCCAAAGCATAGATACCGTAACCTTTAGAAACCAAGAACTCCATAAGCGAGATATAGAAGCCAGAGTGCTCTGCATAACCATGACTGACTATGACAATTGCCTTTGGCCGAGTCGGCATCTTCTGCCGATAGTAAATTTTAATTCCCTGAGCCGTAGTTATGAATTGATATTCTTCGCTCATGGCGTTATCTCCCCTTTAATTTATAAGGACCCCTAAACATTCCAATCAACTTCAATAGCCGGTCTGGTTTACCTTTCCCTCAGCGATTAAATGCTTAAGTGGTGTACTCGTGAGATGATACGTAAATACTCCAGAAACTAATAAAAGACAAGACAAAATCATAAACAGCAATAGACCGCCTTGGTGAGCAAAAATTACTGCTCCGAGTATCGGCCCAAGACTTTTAGACATACCCCAATTCATACTGAATATTGAAAAGTAGCGTGCTCGCATGTGGGCTGGTGCGATAATTGATAAAAGTTTGCTTTGATTCGGAAAAGTAATGCACTCGGCGATTGTAAAGATAACCTCAGTTGCAAATAATAACGGAATGACTCTGCCCCAGGTACCTAACCCATAACCAGCCCCCACAAAAGCAAAAAGGATATAGCCGACGAGCAAGACTGACGGTGTATGAAGGTTCTCTGTTTTCTTAGCGAGCCAAACTGCTGATAACACGACTATAATCCCATTCATCGACATTAAGGACGTAAATATTGTTAAATAGTTATCGAAATTAACTTGAAGGAATAAGGGGAAGATCGATTCCACTTGAGCATATAGCAAAGTAATTGGCATAGCGAGAAGGGTGAAATGGAACAAGAATTTATGCTGCTTATAAGAAATCCGCTCTGGTTCAATATTGTTTTCAACTGCGGATAATTGCCCTTTTTCAGTTGAAAAAGTAGTGACACGTAATGTTTCTGGAATTAAAGCCGCTACCAGCAACGCATACATAAGTAGGGTGATTGCAGAAGCTAAGAATGTGAGGCTTTGGTTAATCTTAATCATAAGTAGACCTAGCATGGGACCCAGGGCTGCTCCCACATTTAATGCAGTATGCATGAGTGCAAATACTTCGGAACGCTGTCCCTCTGGGACAATATCAGCAATTTGAGCGTTGGCAGCTGGGAAATAGAATGAAGAAGCAATACCATTAAGTACTGAAACGAGGGCAAAGTGTAAGGGGGAAACAGCAAAAATATACCCTACCATAGATAACGCTTGGAATAGTAGACTCCATACCATTAACGGTTTGCGTCCATATTTATCGGCAAGTCCGCCGCCCCATATGTTAGTCAATACTCCCATCAGGGGAGCCAAACCCAAAATAATACCGATGTCGTAAAGATTTCCCGTCTTATTATAGAGATAAACGGCTAAGAAGGGCCGAATAGCAAAACTTGTTAACGTGGTAAGAATAGTTCCTATGACCCTAATCCATATTGCACGGTCATAGCGATACCATATTTTTGAAAGTCCCAATGACTCAACTCCTTTATTGATATTTACGAGAGGTTTGCAGAAAACAAAGGCTCCGTAAAATAAGAAGAACGCAAAATTATGCGAGATTCTTATAAACTTATAAATCTTCCCGTTACAGAATCCTCATTGGATATGATCTCGTCAAGTGTACCTTCGGCAATGACTTGGCCTCCGTGGATTCCACCTTCTGGTCCAAGGTCGACGATCCAGTCGGAAGCATTTATAACTTGCTGATTATGTTCTACGATAATAACTGTACTCCCCAAGTCTACCATTCCGTTGAGCAGCACAAGAAAGTTTTCTACATCAAGGGGATGTAAACCTGTTGTCGGTTCATCGATAAGATATAGATTTTTCTTACCCTCGTTGCTGATTAGCTCTTTCGCCAGCTTTAATCGTTGACCTTCGCCGCCAGACAAAGTAGTCAATGTTTGGCCAAGTTCCAAATAACCTAGCCCTACCTCTTTAAGTAGTTTTAGAGTTTTAAGGATTTTGGGATGATTGTCGAAGGTAAGCAAAGCGTCCTCAATAGACATTCGTAGTACATCCTTTATAGAATGACCCTTATATTTTACAGAGAGCACCACATCATTGAATTGATTGCCACCGCAGATTGGGCAAGGCACTTCTACATCCTCAAAAAACAACAGATTGCTTGTAACATATCCAAGTCCTTCACAATTCTCGCAGCGCCCTCCCTTTGTGTTAAAGGAAAAGTGCTTTGTGGATAATCCTTTATGCTTGGCATCCTTTAATTCACTATATATTTTCCTTATGTCAGCATAAACCCCCGAATAAGTGGCTACATTAGAGCGCCTCATTTTTGTCAGCGGAGATTGCTCGACCGTAACGATTTGGTCAAATATTGCAGTACCTATAACACGGTTACTCTCTGTCTGATCGTTTATATCTGACTTTGCTAGGACCTCAAATACCAAGGTTGATTTTCCTGAACCGGAAACTCCAGTAACACTGGTCAAGCAACCCACAGGGAATCGGACATTTATATTTTTTAAGTTATATCGATTGGCATTTTTTACTTCGATAAAGTCTCCTATACCTTCGCGGAAGTTCCTAGGCCTTTCTGGTTTTCTGTTAAGGTAAGATCCGGTTACAGAAGTACCTTGTCGCTTAAGCTCTCCCAGTGTTCCTTCTCCGATGATTTCTCCACCGTATTTACCGGAACCAGGACCAATATCCACGATATAATCCGCCTCTTGCATGACATCGATATCATGTTCAATGACTATAACCGTGTTTCCCAAATCTCTTAACTCTTTGAGAATAGTAATAATACCCTTCGTATCCTTTGGGTGAAGTCCGATGGTGGGTTCATCCATGATGTAGATAAGCCCTGTTAAAGTAGAATCTAAAGTTGCCGCTAATTTCATGCGTTGTGCTTCTCCACCGGATAAAGTCATGGTTTGTCTATCGAGAGAGAGATAACCCAGTCCGACATTAATCGTTCTTTGAAGCTTTGTCCTTAAATCAAGTAGATAGGGTTCTACTAATAATTGATCGGTACCGTGGACAGCTTCCTCAAGCCTTAGTAACCATTCAAATAATTCCTCTAAGGATAAATAAACTAGCTCCGGAAGTCGTGTGTCTAGGACTGTCACACTACGGCTGAGCTCATTGAGTCGTTCTCCTTTGCAATCCGGGCAAGAACACGAATCGAAATAAGCCTCCAGTTGCTCTGAACTCCCCCCTTTTTCCGATATTCTCCGCCACAGAATGGGTAATACACCTTCAAACCTTCCCTCTGCAACCCTTTTCGGAGGAACATGGTCGGGGAAAATTTCCTTGACTTCATCACTTTCCACACCATAAAGAAGTATAGCTTTTTGACCCTTATTAAAATCTATAATCGGAGTACCTGGCTCTACCGGAAGGCCATAATGCTTGAACGCATCATAGAGCACAGAGATTTGATAGTCCTTGTATTTTTGTTCCCAGAAGTCTATCGCACCGGCTTCCAGAGATAAATGTTCGTGAATCACCTTGGTCGTGCTTACCTTTAAGACCTTACCTAATCCCTGACAGGTTTCACAGGCACCTTCTCTGGTATTATAAGAAAAATGCGTTCGGGTAAGCTTGTCCATTTTATGATTACAATGCTTACAGTACATATAAACCTTAAATTTATCTTCGGACTTCTCAACCTCCTCTTTACAGTCGGAAGATGTAATTTCTCTATGACAATGGGGACAAATTCTTTGACTTAGCTTTTCATAAATCATCCTTAGATCGGTATAAATATCAGTGACCGTGCCAACGGATGAACGAGGATTCTTACTGCTATATTCACTTTGTGTAATAACAATTGTAGGTGATGCGTTCCGAATAGCATCTACTTTTGGCTTAGGTATCCCTTGAAGCCCCATAGCCTCCAAGTACTGTCTTTGACATTCCTTAAAGATAGTATCCATGGCTAACGTTGATTTTCCAGAACCAGATAAGCCAGTGAAAACAACAAGTTTATTTCTAGGTATCTCCAAAGAAATATCCTTCAAATTCCCCTCTTTAGCACCTTGAATAATAATGTTGTTCACTACATAACCTCATTTCAATTTGAATCGGATGATTGGCCTCAGCCTATTAAAGAAAATTCAGGGGGTCATACTTTTGAACTTTTTCTCCCTTTTTGTGTCTTTGAAGGCTTATTGTTGGATACCAATAAGGCTTTTCGAGCCCAATCCACTAGCCGCTCTTTGTCTTCTATTATTTCGACTGGCACTTCGTAATAGGGCATTACCATAGGTTTAGAAATAAATGCTGGTCGGTATGGTTCCATTCCTACTTTTTCATAATCGGGCCGATTGGAGTCGTCCACCTTAAAATACAGTACGTCATCTGTAAGTAAGCCAAAAATTAAGCCACTATAGTAAATGCCGAAGCCTCCGAACATCTTTTTAATCGTTATAAAACCCAGAAGTCCAAGTTGATCAACAATGTAATCTTTAAAACTCTCGCTTACTGACATCCTTATTCCCTCCCCAGGCTATTACTTACAAACGTATATAGTCTCCCTACTTATTCTCTCAAACCTTTAATTCATACAAGGAAACCGTTCTTCCATCAATACTAGATGGCGATTCTTTAATATATCTAGCTCCCATTTTGTCATAAAACCCTTTAGCATTAGGGTCTGAAAAAATATATAGACATTCTATCTCTTTCTTCTTGCACAAATCCTTTGCGAAAGATAAGAGTTCGGTTCCAACCCTCTTTCCTATAAACTCTGGTTTTATAAAAATATGTTCTAACCAAAACCCTCTTTGAACAAAGACTTGACCCGCCCAAAAATCCTCTTGGATTTCAACTATCGAAAAATATCCAACTAATATGGCATCAACTTCAGCGACGTAAACTAAGTTTCCCTGAATATATGCTGGTGTAATTGTTAACTCGTCCTTCCAGATATCGATATACTCTTCTGGAAAATTCCAGTACCTCTTTGAAGAGAACGAAAGGCATGTAAGAGCTTCACTTTCAGTAACTTGAGCCTTTCTAATTATTAGGTTCACCAATACCACCTCTCCTCCATTCGTGCTCGCAAAATGTTATCGTCAAGACCCGTAAAAACTAGCTATAACTTTCGCAGCCGGTAAAAATAGTACCTGTCCAAGTATCGTACCAATTAGTTTGGTTGTGATGAGTAGAACCACTAGTGCCTTTACGTCTCCGTACGGTCTGTTTCCTCTTAATGCTTGATCGGTAATTATAGCGGACTTGGGGTCTATGAACAATGTTAACATAATTGTAGCTATTCCATTGATCATGCCTGATGAACCAGCAGCTGCTAATCTATGCTGTTCAGGAACCAATAGTGCGGAATAATTGGCGGCAAGAACCCCTACTGTATAAATTCCTGTGACCAATGCATTAGTGATAAGTAGTCTCTTGGGAATTTCACGATACCTGAGTCGCTGCAACATCGTTTTAGTCGGTCTTGTAGCACTTTTTACCATTCGCTTGATGTTACTTACTTGCAATGCTTCGACTACTAAAGCCGGAACCGAGCTAGTGGTTTCCAGCCGTTTTACGGCAACATCAAATACTCTAAGAAACGTTGGAATCAGAAGAATCCCAAATAACGATCCTATCGTTGAAGCAAAAATCACCTTACGCATATCGTTAATCGGATCAGTACCCTGGGAAATGCTCACCCCGATGATACTCCCAATTAAGGGTGCCTGGAACGTATTAGCAGTACGTGAGACAAGTACGAATAGGTTAAACAAAGAAAATGACAAGGCGAACTGTCCACTTTTTACTGAGTTCAGCCTAACCGAGTAGGAAAGCGTATCAATTAAGTGGATGACAAAAGTTAGGACCAGTAATTCTAACAAAATCTTTTCCACAGACTCACTTCCTTTCCCCGGAATGATTATTTCAAACTACGTTTAAATATCCCCGGCACGTCAATACCTGTATTACCAACCGACCTTGATATCGCCCATGCTTGATGTTCTAAAAATAAGCACTGAATGGCTCTCTGTGGCTCAAGCCAAAGTAGCTGATGATCATCTTCTATTTCATTGTTAACTTTATCCTTCAAGTTAACAATATAAAAATGTCCGATACCATGCATATAACACTTCATTGTATCGGAATAGTGGTATTTAGATGCTCTCCCAACAAATTCACGAATAGTTATTGAATACCCTGTTTCTTCGACGAACTCCCGTACAATACATTCCTGATGGGTTTCGTCACCCTCAATCCCACCGCCCGGTAAGAAGTAACCTGTTGATGTTTTTATTACTACTACTTCGCCTTCCTCGTTGAATGCTATTCCATAAACACCGGGTCGCCGAAGATAATTAACACCCTCTATTTTTTCACCGAATACTATTTCCTTAATAATTTCCCACTCCTAAGAACTATGTTATAAGTCTATAAATAACTATGATTACGCCTATTAAATAAATCGACGTAAAGATAGTTTTGTTATTCTTAGCCACCCACCTAGGGAGAAAAATATCAAATCCAACATCAGTCTGTTCGGTGTATTTCTCTCCCATAGTGGTTAGCGGACACCGCCATCCATTAATAAGTAGAATAATACCTTCAACCACGATTAGAGCAATCGCGATCCAAGTCAATATATTTATCCTATCAATTATTGCCGAATATAGAATGTACAATATAATTAGCACGAAAATCACCCAAATGACAGTATGAACAACCTTTATGATTAAGAGTTTGTTGCTAGGACCTTTAATTTTTTCCAATAGTAACACCCCTGAAAGTCCATTTTTTATAGGGGGCTTGGGTCATTGCCCTAACTACATCCATCTGCTCTAAGCGAAAAACCTCTCTAATTCTCTCTTTCTTCACACTCATGATTCTCTTTTACTCCTGCCTTCCGAAGAACTTTCAGAAAGTTGACCAGACCTTGTGAACCCAAAAAGATCACTAATCCAAAGATTAACCGAGATACGCTGCCTATTACATTAGGAAATAAGCTTATTGGAATATCTTGTTTATGTATCGAATAAAAACTTGCGAGTACTGAAACTAACTGAGGAACAGCATTTCCTATTAAGTATAATCCAATAACAGAAAATGATATCCTTTGTATGTCACTAGCCGTTATTCTTGAGTGTTCAGTGAAATCAGAATGAGTTTCGTCTTTTGCCATGATTATTGATAGCCTATTTGAAAAAAGCCACAGTAAAATTCCAACCAAAACGTAGAATATTAAAGGAGCAATAATGTTACTGGCTTTTTCAACTCCCAGATTGGGGGAAGCAATATAATAAGTAAGCACATTTGCTATGGCACTAATCCCTTCAATCATCAGAAAGACAGCTAAAATTTTGCAAGCTAGACTTGATATTTCACGTTTACTCATTTTTCTACCTTCTCCTCCTTAAAGTTGTTACTACAATAAGCCCAAAACGCAAATAACGTTCTGGATTTCTGACGTTTCTGCCCCACAGGGTTGGGTTGGCGCTGAATGACGTTAACGCATCTTCTTGAGGTCTATTACACTTTCGTAATCTTAACACTAAATCCTCTTTTTTATTTGTATTCCTATTTGGTCATTAATTGTTAGCAAAATGGCCGAGGCTAAGTAGCCCAGTGAAACCCATATAAAAAATCTAAAGATGCTAGGTGTCATTGCCCAATTTTACAGCGTTTTCTCTACGGTTATGTACACATGATTAAAAATCGGTAGGCCATTATTCCACCACTTTAAGAAATGATCCTCCGCCATTGTCCTATTCCCCGGCAGTTCAGCGTTTTCATCCTTCTCCCTACCGGAATCAAAGAAATACATCTCCTGTTTTTCATTGTCATACCCTAAAAACGTCATGTAGTGTTGCCAAAGTAGTCCATTACCAACTAAAACAATAATTGGATTATTCCCTTGCACCAGCCTTGCCTTTATTGAATCTATATCCCCCTTAAGAAGGGTCGGTCTATATCCTTGAGATTGTATATATGTAACTACTCCTTTTGGCAAAACATATCCTGAAATCGGTATCTTATATGGAATTCCAGTATAAACCACTGAACCCTCAGCTTTACGATCAAAGTTCCGCAATACGAAAGCTGTAGAAAACGCTGCACACTGATTTTTCCCCTGTTTCTCAAATCCTGTATTGATAGGTATATCAAATTTATTAGGAAGGTTAATTGCATTAGATTCGCTCTTCGGAAATGGTAATAGAATGTAAATTGACCCGACAAGGAGAAAACAAGAAAACACGACTAAAAGTATCGACTTCGCTTTGAACTTACCCTTTTTGGGCTTCATGGCAACCTCCGAAATGATTACTAACAACTTATAAAAGTGGCACATCAGTACCTGTATCCCAAAGAGGGTCAAACAATTTGCTGGAGTTAGGTACAAGCGGTGAGTGTACCAATTTATGACTCAAATAGTAACCAAAATAGATGATGGTCTCAGTCGGCGAGAAATACTCAATGGTACTATCAAATAAGAAATTAGCAGCAAATTGATAACCAGGACCCACTTTCACCACTGTTATATCCTCCCAAACTCAAGTGTACACTTATCACATGTGATCTCATCCTTAATCCACGAGTCGACGCGTCTCTTGAATTAACTTGTTTAATAAGCGTCATATTTTATATCCTCATAGAAGTTTGCCAAGGTTGCATTATAATAAGGTATTACATAGAGAAGACCCAAACCAAGTGTGAAAATCACAAGTAAAAACCAACCTATAAAGCTTAACCATAGGAAGAATAATCTCTCCTTATGTCCGTACATCATTTTTTTGCTCAAATTTATAGCTTCCAAGGGCTTAAGATCAGGGTTATCATTCATTATATAATAGGCCATAGAATATCTTAAAATAGCTATAATTCCTGGAATAATGAGAAGTAAAAACCAGAGGGTAGTAAAAAGTAAGATAAAAAAGTTAAGGACAAAGTTTTTTAAGAAATAGTGAAAACCACTGAATAGATCACTAAAAGCTGACCTTTGCTCTCTTGCCAATTTCAAGAAGAAAGATGCTAATCCAAAATTTATTGGCCCCCCAATAATTAATGAAACCAAAGTAAACATTGAATTTGAGTGATTTACCGAAGTTTTTACAAACTCTCCGTTACGCCATACATATTCAACAGTTTCTCTGCCGCTATTTCCTGTGAAAGCATCGGTTAACAGCCAAGCAACAACGGATACAATAATTGCTATAAGCCATTTCCCTTTTAAGTTCTCCCGCGCTATAGTTTTAAGTTCCGCATTACTTTTCATTTAATTTCCTCCAACTTTAGTTACTTCACCAATATTTTCATCTCAATTCAAGATATACTGCCAAGGCAGAATATTAATACCTATGATTAAAGCTTAATTCTTACCGTATTATATAACCCTAATTCCGCGAAAACGTCTTCCCACATGCATCCTGCAAAATTTTGGGAGTTCAGTGTTTACGAGGCCATACGCCCCCATATTCAGGGGCCGCCTATCTATCTTTTAATCTTTCTTGAATATCCATAAGTCTTTCGTCAATTCTGTTGAGTTTTCTAATCTGCCATACCATAAACGCAATTAAAGCAACTGGTACTAAAAAGAAGGGAATAAATACAATAATACCAACCGTAGGATTAAGAAACGCTGGGAAAACAAACATTCTAGTACCTCCTTATATACTATCTAAGGACATCGTTCCATTTTTACTTTTGTTTATATGCTGTTTAGGTATTCTGGATTCACAAGGTACACCTACCTGACATTTTCCACAACCATATCTTGGTTTGTATCTTTCAGCTGTTGTATCTAAAAATTCAGAGCATATACTGTGGTTTTTTCCATTTTCTATTGAAATTGCATTGACCGGACAGCTCTTTACACATTTGCCACACATTGAACAGTATTCATATATACCTTCGTACTGTCTATTGTCTGGTGATAAATACAAATCTGTTAGGATACTACCAAATCTTCCGGCCATACCGTTTTTTGTTATTAGTCCTTTAGAAAGCCCGAATGTCCCATGTCCACATATAAACGCAATATGTCTTTCAGACCAATTGCTTTTATATGATAATTCTTGCTGTGGATAATCTTTATGAGACCAGAATCTCTCGTCTAAAGTAGGCACAAGACTATGATATCCTGCATTTTTTAGCTCAGACTGTAAATGTGTACACAACTCATTTAACAAGGTCTGACCTTCAATTCGTCCATGAAGCCATTCCTCAGTAGGCCAAAATGTATCCTTTCTATTTCCTTTCTTAACTGCTTTGCTAAACGGTAAAAAAACGGAAATAACAGTCTTGGATTGTCGTAACCATTCTTTCGGGAGCAAGAAATCTTTCCCAACTACCGACGGTTGTTTTAATAATGTAAAATATTCATCATCTGCAGAACCAAATGCAAAAATTGGTGGCTCGAAAATTCTCATTCCAATAACATTCTTCGAAATAGCTATTTGCTTCGTTATATAATTATCTTCTGAATTCTCAACAAAATACTCTGCAGATTTTATTAAATCTTGCTTGTTCATTTGTCTCACTTCCTCCCTAATAGATACCCAATCAAGTATCCAATAGCGCCGGCTGACCATGATGAAATCATACTCACGATTGCTTGTACAGGATAAAGAATATCACTACTAATATTAGCCGGGTAGAAATGATTAAGGCCATAGGTAGGTACAATGGTTAGTATTTCTACAGGAAGTGCTATTATCGCAAATTTACCAATGGGGGCCATTAAAAAAGCTATGAGTCCTATAGCGCCACCAATACCCCAGTATATCGAGGTAAATTTAATGAAGCCCTTATTCTTCGAAAGTCCCATAACGATTCCGTAGAATACCAATGTAATTAGAAAGACGAGTGTCGCATATAAGCCATCAAGCAGATCGGGAGCTGTGCTTCCCCATTTTCCCCAGAAGGATGCCCAATTGGACTCGTAACCCAATAGGATTCCAAAGAGTGATATAACGAGTATAAAGAGAAAATTAATTTTTATAATTCCTCCTCCTTCCATCATGTAAGAGATAAACAAACAACCTTATTAAAGGCTCATATAACTTCCAGAATTGACTATTAAAAGATAAAAAATAAATATATTATTGCTCCGACTAAGTTTGGCACTCCAAATAAAAACAACTTGGAAGCCCACCCGCCACCATCCCTATTATTGCTGTCATCGTAAGTCCAATTTGCTCTCATTCTATCACCGCTAATGAAAGCTCCAGAAAACGCTCCTGATAACAACGCAGAAATTATAAAGGAACCCAATCCAATGACTCCAGAAAACTTATATACTAGCGACCAATCGCCAAGGATGAAAGACACCAAGCCAACAAAGGTTAAAGTCAATATGCCCACACCCAAAGACATCATTAGAATCTCCTCCATAATTAGCTATATATTGTTACCGTGGCACTTATTTAGTCATCTAATGCCTACATATTATCCATCCATTGGTCTTTTAAAATAATGCCAACACCATTGGGCACATACTAACTCCCAACCCTGTTGTCCATACTCATTCATTTTTCGTGTTGTCCTCTCCCCTAATCCCCAGATAAAAACACACTTGTACTCATACTTTTTCATAGAGTATAACTCCTCCTAGACATTGAAATCTGATTTTCCGTTTAACTACGGCTCATGCATCCTATATAAATCTATGCTCATTTTGAGTTATATTTCATTCACATATATAATTTGCCAGAGTGCAGTTCGGACAACATTTGCTATATTCGCTTTCCCCTTGTTTCGGATCTCTTTGCGCGTTTTATTCATGCAATATAATTATTTTGCTGGTAAGGTGATTTTTATCGGGATACAAGAACAGCAGATACTAAAAATCTGCTGTTCTCGTTGAAAGCTATGCTATTTTATGAGTCAACTCCAAAATGAACCCCATTAAACCTTAGGCTTAGACCGCCCAAGGCTATAAAATCAGTATATGCCCATTTTCACGTAACCATTTTTTCTTAGCCCCGTGTTCCGGGCAATATCGGGCGACATAACTCCAAAAATCTTGTGAATGGTTCAAGTATCTAAGATGGGAAAGTTCATGAATGACTAAGTAATCAATTACACACTCAGGTGCCATAATGGCTCGCCAATTCAAGTTAATATTACCAAGGCTCGAGCAACTTCCCCAGCGCGTCTTCTGCTCCTTAAGTCGGAACTGGTTATACGTTAATCCCATAACCCCGCTCCAAGTATCCAACTTCTCTTGGAAAATACCACGAGCTTTCTGCTTATACCACTTCTCCAGAATTCCTCGAATGCCTTCTTGTTTTTGTTCATTGTTGATTCCCTGTGGGATAGCAATATTTAAGGAACCTGATTCAGTCTCATAACGAATCTTAATCATTCTTTGCTCAGTTTCTGTAATCCGAACTTCTAGGTCTTTCCCGAGATAAGGGACTTTGACCCCACTCTCATAAAAGCGCGGTGAGGGCTTAAGGATAGTCTCTTGGAGTTTCAGCCAGTTCTCTAAAATCCATTGACTATTTTTATCGATGAAGGCCAGAATTTCGCGTTTGGTCGCTCGAGCTGGTGCAGAAACCCTGACCTTATCTGGAGTAACGCGAATCGAAATTCGTTTTATGCGCTTACTCTTTCTCTCTTCATAGGGAATAATTGTCTTCCCAAGCTTCAACGATGCTGACATTCTTACTGCTCCTAAAAGTTCTCTCCCCAGGCTCCCTTGAAGACAATCTGCTGCATATCTTTCCTCGGCCGAGGGCGTCTCGACTCAGCCGGATATCCTAATGGCGTCATAGCTATGACTCGAACATCCTCTGGAACCCCTAAGGTGTCCCGCACCATCTCTTCAGAGAATAGACCTTGCCAGCACGTCCCTAATCCTTGTTCGGCAGCCGCAAGAATCAAGTGCTCCATCGCTAACCCAGCATCGAGCATCATAAAATCCTTCTCTTCCCAAACTTCCGACTCCGCCGGAACAGCACACAGTACAATAATCAGCGGCGCTTGGATCAAGGCCTTACGCCCAGGGTTAGTCTCCGCAAAAGCATTTGTAAGAGCCTGACGCGCCTCTAAATCCTCAACAACAATAAAGCGCCAACACTGCAAGTTCTTCCAAGACGGTGCAAGTCGAGCACATTCTAAGATATACTCCAACTTCTCCTGCTCGACGGGCGTAGGTAGATAGGTTCGAAGGCTTCTTCTCGTTTGGGCAATCTCTAGAAAATTCATCTCCTAATTCCTCCCCAAAAAATTTAATTGTTTTCCCTGGACCTAAAAAATCCCATTTGAATAAGTATTTCTCTAATATCACTGTAAAAACCTTTTAATAGGCTTATGTCCTAAAAAAATATTAGCATTGATTATCAATTATTAATTTCCAGTCATTATAATTCTTCGGCGAATGTAAGTATCCCAAGCATCCCGTTAGACACTTGACGTTTTTTATGCTCTTGTAATCCTTACGCAAATAGATAATCTACTGGTCAAAACACTTTTCTAAAGAAGTTTAAATGCCAGGTGCCTTAGTTACCCTGGCATTTAAACTTTTCAACCTATAGTTAGAATCTACCCAGTACTGGATATATGTAACTAACAAATCCTATCAAGGCAATTGCTGTGCCATACCTATGCCTAACTACATGTTCCTGCACACAAAATTTCTCATTAAATATCGAGTATTGTGTGGTGTCATAGCGCCTATTGAATATCTCCGTAAGGGCAATATGTAACTCTCTCCTTGCATCATCTTCATTTCCATCTCCCATATATTCTGCCGCAAACCCGCCGATTTTCAGTCCATCGATATTTCTCCTGACGAGAATCCTGCCAACTCCCGCACATATCCTTTCACCTTTATGGCCGTTTGCTTGGGCAATAATTGCTTCCATAACTGCGCCGTGGTGAAAATGAGTTCTTGCTATTTGAATAGGTACTTCTGTTGCCTCAGGTGGAATTATGGATGTATAGCGGACAAAATTGAAGTTTTCGACACCAGCCCGTATTTGAGCAATATCGAAAGAACCTACTTCCCAGGGATCCTTTTTACCAGCCCCTACATCAGTATCCCCATAGCCCTTTGTCATAACATAATCCTTTGGTATTCTGTTGCCGACAATCGTTCCTTCTAAATACATTCCAGTACTCATAGCCACTCTCCTCCTGCCTACTCTAATTTATGCACTTGGGCCTGTACCGGTAATCTAGATATAAGGAATTATCCACGCTCTTTACTTTTTAATTTCGGGAAAAATATTTACAGGAAGCCCTGGCAACCAGAGCCTATAACAATGATGCCCTCATCGGTTGAAAGACAACCGGTGAGGGCTTTGTGCTGATGGTATAAGAATAACTGGAAGTTGGATACAAGGCGCGTATGCCTATAATTCGAAGTAATAATCCCTTTTGAGCTTTCACATGTTGTAACGTACATGTAGGATAATGCTATCAGATTCAACTTAAGAAGGATTGCATTTATGGAGGTTATTAGGGAAATAATTACGCCGATTTAACAATATAAAGCAAAATTCACAAATCAGCTTTTGCATTATCCTCTCTATATATCTTTAGAGATTTCTTTGATTTTCTCTTGTTCTGATAGAATTTCTAACTCACAAATTAAGATAACCACGGATAGAATTCACAGTCCAAGAACCGAATCTGAGAGTTTAACTTCATTCGATAAACTCCCAATATCGAAGTTCGTATTGTATCTTTAGGTCTGCATTGACTTCAACAGAAGACATTTGAACTTTATCACTTACCCTTATAAATTTGTAAGCATCCTCAACTGTAATCATCTATTGCGGAAGTTTATCCAGTGCTTTTATGTGACTCACAATCACTAAAATGTCTTTACTTTCAACCCGAGATTCAGCCCCCGGTGCGATGATAATGTTGTCTCCTCTCTTAATTGCCATTACACTAATCCCATAAAGCGATCTTAGGTTCAACTCTCCGAGTGACTTGTTAACAAATATTGTGGGTGACTTAATTTCAGCAATACTATAATCCGGAGATAGCTCAATAAAATCCATCACGTTTGCTGATACAAGGTTATGCGCAAGTCGTGCACCCATATCTTTCTCTGGATAAATGATACGATCCGCCCCAACCTTTTCTAGAACCTTCCCATGTAAGGAGTTCTGAGCCTTAGCAACAACATAGTTAATCCCTAATTCCTTAAGCATTAAAGTAATTAGAATACTAGCTTGTAAGTCATCTCCTATGGCTACTATAGCCACATCAAAATTGCGAACACCTAATGCTTTAAGATTCTCTTCTTCACGTGCATCTGCCTGTACTGCATGTGTCACATCGTTCATTATAGCCTGAACTGCACTTTCGCGACTGTCAATAGCTAAAACGTCATATCCCGATGAACTCAAGTTTTTGGCAACACTTGTTCCGAAGCGTCCTAAACCAATAACTACAAATTGCTTATGCATCTCTCTTCTCCTCTTTTAACCAATCATTATTTTTTCATCGGGATACTTTATATGCGACGGTTGAGTTGTAGCACGTTTTTGCGCCAAAGCAAAGACCAGTGTTAATAATCCAACTCGTCCACAATACATAGTGAATATAATAGCCAATTTACCCATACTTGATAAATTTGGCGTAATCCCTGTGGTAAGTCCAACCGTACCAAATGCTGAAGTGGCCTCGAATAAAAGCTTAAGAAAGTCCTTATCTGGATCGGTCAAGGTCAATATAGCGGTTATCGTTAACACTAATGCACCTGAAAGAAAGAAAACAACTACCGCTTTCTGGATAATCTCTTTTGGAATCGTCCTATCGTGATAACTGACAGATTCTTTCCCCTTAATAAGACTTACTATATAAAACACTATTGATGCTAGGGACGTTGTTTTAACACCCCCACCCGTAGATCCTGGTGAGGCCCCAATAAACATTAACATGATAATAATGAGTAAAGTAGTCATTCGCAAACTCCCGATGTCCAGCGTATTATATCCGGCAGTACGAGGTGTAACTGATTGAAACAAGGAAGCGAGAATCTTTGCTATCGGATCAAGTCCCGCTAAGGTTTTGGGATTTGAATATTCCAAAGCGAAGACTGCAATAGTACCCAATAAAATAAGACCGGCAGAAAATCTTAAGACAAGCTTGGTATGAAGAGTTAACTTACGATGCCGATGTGAATACACGTCTGATATGACTACAAAGCCTAGCCCACCAAGTATGATTAACCCCATAATGGTAAAATTGACCACAGGATCGCCCACATACTTTGTAAGACTGGAGAAATTCCCGAATAGATCAAATCCGGCATTATTGAAGGCCGAAACAGAATGAAAAATCCCGAAATAAACCGCTTGTTTCCAGTGCATATCAAAGGACCAACGAATAGCTAAAATTAATGCGCCAATTGCTTCGATACTGAAGGTTACAGCAATTATATACTTAGTTAACCGAACGACACCAGCCATAGAATTTTGGTTTAAGGCTTCCTGTAACAGTAAGCGTTCCTTTAATGTTACTTTACGACCTAGCATAATAGCGAATAACGTAGCAAACGTCATAAATCCAAGGCCCCCGATTTGAATCAGGGAAATTACTATTAGCTGTCCAAACAAAGTCAAGCTCGTTCCAGTATCAACTACCACTAAACCAGTGACACAAACAGCAGATGTAGCCGTAAAAAGTGCGTTAAGAAAAGGCAATCCCAGCCCATCAACTGTTGCTTCTGGAAACGTTAATAACATTGCCCCTAAAAGTATTACCCCAACAAAACCAAACACTAATACCCTAGCTGGCGTAAACAATATAAATCTACTCGGTTTATTTTTTTTTAAATGCTTAAATACGATAGTGTCCATAATATCGAGGTGCGACATACTATTATGCCCCTTTTACATAATTTGAGTTATTACCCAAGTTGATTGATGTAGTGCTATTGTGAGGCCCAAGTTTAGGAATTGTGTGATTATCTATTCTTACACTAAACAAGCCTGTAACCGACTCCCGGCTCAGTTAAAATATGATTTGGCCTGCTAGGGTCTTTCTCTATTTTCCTTCTTAACTGTCCAATATAAATGCGCAGGTAATGACCATTAGATTCACTGTGTGGGCCCCAGACTGTATTGAGCAGATAACTTTGCGTGAGGACCCTTCCACTATTTACTGCTAAAGTGATCAGTAAGTCGTATTCAGTAGGAGTAAGTTTAATTTCCTTTTCATCAAAGGAAATAATTCGTTTGACCCTATCAATCAGTAAGTTATCGAATTCAAGAATAGGTTCATCTGCGTGTTCGCCAACATGTCTTAACCCAGCTCTAATTCGAGCAAGTAATTCACCCATGCCAAATGGTTTCGTAATATAGTCATCTGCCCCTAAATCCAGGGCCTTAATTTTCTCGTTTTCATGTTCTCTCGCTGAAAGGATAAGAATAGGTGTTTTAGACCACTCTCTAATGGAATGAATTACGTCTAGTCCATCCATATCAGGAAGCCCTAAATCGAGTAGTATTAAATCGGGTTTAAAGCTAATGATTTGATCTAAACCATCTGAAGCATCGGATGCCTCATCTACGACATATCCATGGGCAACTAAGGTAACCTTAAGCAATCGCCGAATTTGAGATTCATCGTCGATGACTAGAATTCTCGGTCCATTATCGTTCATGATATATGCCCTCCCATGCTGAAAACAGTATTTTGAGCGAAAGTCTCAAGTGGCAAAACAAACGAAATGGCAACTCCATTAACAGAATTCTCCGCCCATATCCTTCCATCATGAAGTTCAACTATTCCCTTTGATATCGCTAGTCCTAAACCAGTTCCACTAATTTGGCGTGGTGCTCTTACACGATAAAACTTATCAAAAATACGTTCTATATCTTCTTTGGGAATTTGAGGACCGGAATCAAGCACTGTAAATCTCATTTCATGGTCGTTTGTTGATAAACTTACCTGTATCTCGCTTGTAGGATTCGAATACTTTAATGCATTGTCCAAAAGATTCACCACCACTTGCTCTATAAGAACAAAATCCACGTTTATTAGAGGCATACTCTCTTGGTAACGCATCTCAACATCTCGTTCATTCCATGCTGAACCTAAACGGTCCGTAGCAGCTCCAATTATCTCCTCCATGTCACACCATTGTTTGTTGAGTTTTAGCATTCCGCTTTCTAGACGAGCCATATCTAGAAGATTATTCACTAATCGGTTCATACGCATGGCTCCCTGCTGAATCGTTTGAAGTAGATCCATCCGAGATTGTTCATCATATATCCTGTGATCTTCCACCAAACTGGTTACAGCACCAATCATTGAAGCTAACGGAGTACGCAAATCATGGGATATTGAATTAAGCAAGGCATTTCGTAATTTGTCTGAGTCACTAAGCAATTGAGCTTCACGTAGTTTTTCCACCAAAGAGATACGGTTTACAGCCAGTGCAGTCAAACTCGCAAATGCCTCAAGCAGTCGCTTCTGTTCAGGTTGAAGATATTTCCAGCTTTTTGAAGAGATTACGCCTATTACACCACTAATTCCTTGCTCGGAGATTAAGGGTAGATAAGTTCCTTCTACATCTCCGAAATTATTGGTGCCTTTCCCTCCTATTTGCTTTTGCTCATAAACCCAAGTAACCGCAGCTTTATCTCTTTCATTGAGTTTTAACGAAGTTGAAAATGAATCTGCTCGTAAAACTAAGTCCCCACTAAATTCTGGCAAAAATATAGCAACTTGCCCCCCGAGTATTTCTGTTATCTTTTTGATCACACTTTGCAACACACAATCTAAATCGGATACTGCCGTAATTTCCCGGCTTAAGGCGTATAGGGCTGAGGTTTGTGCTTCATGGGTCCGAGAATTTGATACTTGTTCCCTAAGTCGTGACGAAAGCTTACCAGTATAGGCCCCTATGAGCAGGTATATAGAAAAACTAATTAGATATCGCAAATCCGATACCGAAAAACTTAATATGGGTGGAACTACGAAAAGATCATAGGCAATAATTGCAGTAAGGGCCGAAAAAACACCACCATTAAATCCCCATCTTCCCGCAGTATAAAAAACAGGAAGTAAAAACAGCATCCCCATATTAACTAAACCTAAAAATGAACCCCACCCCCATCCGATTACAGTGATGAGTAGAGTAAAGATAATGGATTCTATATAGGGCCGAAAATATATGGGTTTCTTCACGGAAGTTTTAACTTTACGCTCTTTTTTAGACTCTTTCAGGTTTCCAGGTATAATATGGATGCTGATATTTTGACTATGTTTAACCATCTTTTCCACGATGGAACCCGTTAAGCGTTCGCGCAACTTATATCGCCCAGGTTTTCCGATAATAATTTGCGTAACATTTCGCCTACGAGCAATTTCTAATAATTCATCGGCTACATTCTGACCATAGATTTTGATTGTTTCAGCTCCAAGTTCGTGGGCAAGCTTTAGATTCATATTAAGCTGTTCCATTTCTTTTTCAGTTATATGAGTCTGCTGTAGAGCATCCACATGTACCACAAGAAATTCCGATTTAATACCAGCCGCAATACGTCTACCAATTCTTATTAATTGCTCTGAAAACGGACTTGAGCTCATACAAACCATGACACGTTCACCCGCAGGCCAAGGGCCTGTTATCCCATGCCGACGCATATATGTTTCCATCTGCCAGTCCACTCTTTGGGCAGCAAACCTCATAGAGAGCTCACGTAAAGCGTTTATATTACCGGGCCGAAAAAACTTCTCAGGTTCTTCTTGGCCATGATTAAGGTGATCAATCTTTTCTTCCTTTAATCGCTGAATCAATTCTTCGGGTGGTATATCTATTAATTTAATACTTGCATTTTGAAAAAAAGAATCTGGAATAGTATCTGTTACTTCAATTCCTGTTATTTGGAAAACGATGTCCTTATTACTTTCCACGTTTTGGATGTTCAGCGTGGTATAAACATGTATTCCCGCATTAAGCATTTCCTCAACATCTTGATAGCGCTTGACATGCCGTGAACCTGGAGGGTTGGTATGCGCTAACCCATCAACCAGACAAATAGTCGGTCGTCTTTCGAGTATCAGACTAGTATCCATTTCTTTAGTTAACTGATTACGGATAGAAATTTCTTTGGGCGCAATAACTGGAATTCCTTCCAACAATTTTCGTGTTTCGGGGTATTCAACAGGGTCAATCCAACCTGCTACGAGGTCAACTCTGTCGGATAGCTTTTCCTTGGCTGCCTCAAGCATACTGTAAGTTTTTCCAACCCCTTTAGCGGCACCAAGAAACACAGTGAGTTTCCCTTTTCCTTCAATTTCTTTTATCAATACATTTTGGGGATACTCATTTGTTTTCGTTTGCATCTAATGTTAATCCCCCTAAAAAATGAATCTAAGATTCTTTACATAGAAACAACAACCTTAAACATCATAGTATTAACCAATATAAATCTTAATACTATGATGTCCTTTTTGCATGTAAAAATAGTGTAAATATTTATATCAAAACAGTAAAGATAGTGTAAAAAACCGTTTAATTTAAGCTAATCTTGAGAAAATATCAATGAACGTTAGGAAAAAAACAAAAACCACTCATTACTCTTGCTATTCGAAAATATCTAGTCATTTTTGACCTAATATAAGAATCGACGATTTACCATTTGCCGAGTAAAATTCATCTCATTCTTCTGCTTTAGTAACTGTACAGAAAGGACATAATTATTTATATAATATTAAGTTTTGAAACTTCTTTTTGTATTCTTATTAAGTCTATCCGAAAAAGCTGTACTAATATCTCAATGGATTGGCAGATTAGGGGGTATTAAATTGTCTCTCCGGAAGTTCAAGGAAAAATTTCAGTTGAGAAAAGACTCCGTTCAAACATTCTTCGGAATAGGAAATAATCAGCTTGATATAACTACAATGTGCTATAGACAGTTTGGTGCTGTCTGGCAAATAAAGAATGGATATACGCATATTATTGGTTACTGGTTCTGTGATAATGAGAACGATTTAATTAAGAATATAAATAGTGGTCAATGGGCAAACCTTATTAATCAAGGTGAGCGAATTTCTGATGTTTATCAAGCTATTAGGAAGGAACAGGAAAAGGAACTTTGGGAAGTAAATGTTAAGTTGCCCAAAAAAATAATGAGTCAAGATAATTGGAGGGAACAAAAACCTGGATTCTATATTGTGAAATCTAGTGAACATTTCCCTTGTTCTTTAACCTGTTTTATTAAAACTAAAAATTCCCTTAGGATTAAGCATATATTTATTTGTGAATCACAAAATGATATCAGCAAGGGAATTGATTTAATTAATATACAACATAATATTACGCTTTCTTTAAATAACTTCTCTATTCTCTAATCCCATTGCCCCAATTTACCAATTTTTTAAGATCTGATGTCCTTCTACAATCTCTATGACGCGGTACTGAAAAGGTACTATAAGGATTATTAATATTGATACTCTCTCATTTAATCCTCAATTGATTACTCAATAGGGTTATTAGAATGAACGTCTAAGCGAAGCCTACTAATCGGAAGTGAAAGGATATAATAATGGAAAAGGCGCAAAATTTCCACAAAGAAAGACCATTAACCATAGCTGGTATGCTTGTAACTATCGGTGTTGTTTATGGTGATATTGGGACATCCCCCTTATATGTTATGAAGGCATTAGTTGAAGGGAACGGGGGATTAGAATCAATTTCCAAAGAATTTATATACGGTTCCCTTTCCCTTATCTTCTGGACTCTAACATTACTAACAACGATTAAGTACGTCCTTATTGCACTTAAGGCAGATAATCATGGGGAAGGTGGCATCCTCGCACTGTATTCATTGATTCGAAAGAGGGGTGCCTGGCTGATTTACCCTGCTATGATTGGAGGTGCAGCACTTTTAGCAGACGGTGTCTTAACTCCAGCGGTTACCGTTACTACTGCCGTGGAAGGATTAAAAGGGATTCCGGCCTATGTGAATAGCTTCGGGTCGAGTCAATCCACTGTTATTTTAATTACAATCTTTATACTTTGTTTTCTATTTCTTATCCAACGAACGGGCACTGAGATCATTGGCCGATTATTTGGACCCATCATGTTATTATGGTTTGTCATGTTAGGGGTTCTCGGTGTGGTCCATATTTTCGGAAACCTCGATATTTTAAAATCATTATCTCCACACTATGGTATTAAACTGTTATTTGGTGAGCATAACAAGGCTGGTTTTGCAATCTTGGGTAGTGTATTTTTAGCTACCACAGGGGCAGAAGCGTTATATTCCGATTTAGGGCATGTAGGACGAAGAAATATCTACGGAACTTGGCCCTTTGTAAAAATTTGCTTACTGCTCAACTATTTCGGTCAAGGAGCTTGGTTGTTACATGTTAAAGATACTCATGCTCTATTAAATAAGATTAGTTTTAATCCGTTTTTTGAACTAATGCCCAATAATTTTCGTATCTTTGGTGTAGTCTTTGCAACTTTTGCAGCAATTATTGCTTCTCAAGCCTTGATTACTGGGTCCTTTACACTTGTTTCGGAAGCCATTAAATTAAATTTATTGCCGAGATTTAAAATCTACTACCCAGCACTGTCGAAAGGCCAAATGTACATTCCAACGGTCAATATTCTCTTAATGTTTTCTTGTATCGGAGTGGTCCTATTCTTTCGAACCTCTGCACACATGGAATCAGCATATGGGTTAGCGATTACTATTACCATGCTAATGACAACAATCTTGTTGTTTCAATACCTTAACAAAAAGAAGGTTTCGAAGTTACTCTCACTCCTTATGGTTATTAGTTTTGGAACATTAGAAACGGCTTTTTTCATTTCTAGTGCTTCGAAATTCTTCCACGGTGGATTTGTTACGGTAATTATCGCTTCTGTTATTTTGATCCATATGATTTTATGGTTCAAAGCGAGTATTCTTGAACAAGCCGTAACAAAAGAGGTTTCACTGGAAGATTATGTTTTTAGGCTTGGAAAGCTTAGGAAAGATGAACACTTTCCCCTATACGCAACGAATTTAGTGTATCTAACTAGCAAATCAAAACCAGGACAAGTAAATGAAGAGATTATGTATTCAATTTTAGATAAGCGACCTAAAAAGGCCGAGGTTTATTGGTTTATTAACGTCCAGGTAACCGATGAACCAAGGACAATGGAATATACGGTAGAGAATTTTGGAACCGATTATGTTTTTAAAGTTCAACTGCGCTTAGGATTTAGGGTCGAGCAAAAAGTAAGCACGTATTTAAGACAAGTTGTAACCGACCTTATGGAGTCACACGAAATAAAGGAACAGTACCAATTGTATTCAACAAATGATGTCAATCGTAACATTGGGGATTTCTGTTTCGTTTTAGTCCGCGAAGAGTTGCCTCATGATACCGACCTACCTTTATTTGAACGATTAATCATGCAATTTAGGCTCCAACTCAAGAAAATTACAGTTTCTCCTGTAAGATGGTTTGGACTCGAACACACTGACGTTAAAATTGAACATGTCCCATTACGTCTAGGTACCAATCGACTAATTAGATTAAAGAGACAAACCATATAGAAGGTGTTTTCTTGGTGGATTCTTAATGGATATTTTTAATACCCTATTATGGCGAGGTAAGAAGTCTGAAGTTCTTTATGGTCATTTGGATGGCTCTGTTGTTAACCCACTATATTAACGGGAGAAGAGCAGAATAAAAGCTCCTTTAGTTGCTAAATAATAATAAAAATGTATTAGTCATAAAGCCCTATGAATAAAGACCCTCCCCAAAACGGGAAGGGTCTTTGTAATTGTTATACTTAAAAGACTTCCAGAAAATTCTTATTGAACTTCGCATTATCCTACTAACTATATATTAACCGAAGCCCAGCGAAACTTCACAAATAGACACAATAATGCCCCCTCATCGGTTGAAAAACAATCGGTGAGGGCTTTGTGCTTTATCACAATTCTTCAAACTTTATAGTTATAATTTTGAAGTCATCTTTAACTTAAAGATAAAAAAACTATATCTTGGTCAGCAATCTATAACAATGTTAACTCCGCCATCTTTTTCAAAAATCAGTCCAAAACACGACCGAATCGCTTCTCGGTAATGGCATAAAATACTTATTTACTTTGTTGAGATAGTAGGTACAATATCCTCGTAAACGTCTTCATTATTAAATTGCCCTTCCCATTTAGCCACAACTACCGTTGCCATCGAGTTCCCTATTACATTCAGTGCGGTACGTCCCATATCAACAAAGAAGTCTACTCCCATTAGAAGAGCAACGCCTTCAGGAGGCAAACCCAACTCAGTAGCAGTTGCTAAAAGAACAACAAGAACTGCCGAAGGAACCCCAGCTAACCCTTTGGTTAAAGCCATAAGCATTCCAATAATTAGAATTTCTTGACTAAAACTTAGAGGTAAACTATAAACATGAGCAATAAAGATAACAGCCATACTCGCATAGATACTTGCCCCGTCTAAATTAAAGGAATAACCCAAAGGAAGAACAAAGGAAGTGGTTGAGCGAGGGACACCAAACTTCTCTAGGCGATCAATAAGGGGCGGAAGAGCCACTTCAGAACTTCTTGTAGTAAACGCAAGAAGAATTATATCCCAGATATATTTAATCAAAGCGATGAAGGGAACTCGGAAAATCAAAGCAATGATTGGCATTAAACCAAAGATAACAAGCAGGAAGCCTAAGTAAACGACACCAACAAACTGCCCTAAAGCAATAAGACTTTTAACCCCATATTTCGCTACGCTAAAAGAGATTGTTCCGAACACTCCGATGGGAGCAAAAGATATGGCATATTCAATTACTTTAAACATGGCTTGGGAAAAAGAGTCAAAGAACTCAAGAACAGGTTTCCCCTTATCACCTATGGAGACGAGGGCAAGGCCAAGGAAGACTCCGAAAAAGATAATTGGGAGAAGTTTTCCATTAGACATTGAAGCGATAACGTTATTCGGGATAATCTCAAGAAAGAATTGTTTAAGGTCAATCCCCTTAGCTAGTTTATCAACACCTGTGGTTTCAGCACCCTTTAGTGCGGTCCCGACCCCCACTTGGGTTAAACGTGCAACTAAGACCCCCAAAGCAATAATTACCGTCGTTACTATTTCAAAATAGATTAAAGTTTTTGCTGCTAAACGTCCTAAGCTTTTGGTATCCTTCATCTGCGCTATTCCCACAACGATAAGCGGGAAAACCAATGGGATAATTGCCATTTGGATGAGACGAATAAAAGCGTTACCCAAGACATCGAATTTTAATCCCCAATACGGATTTAATGCTCCAAAGATAAGACCTGCAACTAAGCCAATCACAACCTGTAATCCTAAACTTATCTTCCTTTTACCTGCCATGTAATATATACCTCCTTAAATTAGGGGATTATGGCTATCGCTTCAATTTCAATAGCTGCGCCCTTTGGTATAGCTGCAACCTGAACGGCGGAACGGGCAGGCGCATTCGTAAAAAAGACAGCATAAACTTCATTTACTGCTACAAAGTCATTAATATCTTTAATAAAGACGGTAGTTTTCACAACATGATTTAGATCTGTACCCGAAGCTTCAAGGATTGCTTGAACATTCTTTAGTGATTGAGCAGCCAAAACTTTAATGTCCCCTTCAGGAAATTGCCCTGTAACAGGGTCAATCGGTAGTTGTCCTGAAACAAATACGAAGTTTCCGGTTTGAATTCCTTGGGAATACGGGCCAATCGCTGCTGGGGCATTTGACGTAGAAACCTTACTTAACATATAAACCCATCTCCCTTTATTTTTTAGCTTTATTTCTAATTCACATATAATTCAAGTCATATTATTTGGATTTAGATAGTATCACCTGGTTGAAGAACGGGAACTTCTACTTGTACAGTATCCGGATATTTTAGACCGGTCCCTGTATTAAGAAGAACAACCTTCTCATCTTCTTTAATCCAACCCTGTTCCCTGAGTTTTAAAGCAGCGCTTAAAGTAGCCGCGCCCTCTGGGCAAATAAAGGCTCCTTCTGTACTAGCCAATTCGGCTTGCACTCTTAAGAGATCATCGTCATCGATAGCAACAGCGCACCCGTCTGTGTTGTATAGAGCCTCAAGTACAAGAAAATCTCCAAGTGCTTTAGGAACTGTAATTCCAAAAGCAACTGTCTTTGCGTCGTTCCAAAACTCAGAGACCGTTTTCTTCTCCTCCCAGGCTTTAACAATAGGCGCACATCCTGCTGCTTGAACAGCCACAAGTCGTGGTAATTTATCCCCAATCCAACCCATTTCCTGCAATTCCTTAAGAGCTTTATAAATTCCGATAATACCCACCCCGCCACCTGTTGGGTAAAGAATAACATCAGGGACTTCCCAGTTGAATTGCTCTGCAATTTCTAATCCCATTGTTTTCTTACCTTCAATGCGATAAGGCTCTTTTAAAGTAGAAGCATCGTACCAACCATACTCTTTGACCGCTTGAGCTACAATCTTACCTGCATCGCTAATTAATCCATTAACAAGATACAATTTTGCCCCTGTGATTGCACATTCATTTCGTGTTATAGCCGGTGCATCCTCTGGCATTATGATATAAGCATCAATTCCGGCACGTGCAGCGTACATAGACCATGCTGCACCTGCATTACCGTTTGTTGGCATTGCAAAGGTTTTAATACCTAATTCCTTAGCTTTGGAAATTCCAACGGCCGCACCTCTAGATTTAAAGGTCCCTCCAGGAATAACTCCTTCATCTTTCACAAAAAGATGTGGCAAGCCATATTTTGAGCCAAATTTACTAATTTGTAAAAGGGGAGTCATGCCCTCACCAAGCGAAACAATATTTTCCTCATTCTCAACCGGAAGGAGCTCTTTGTACCTCCAAAGAGAAGGTTCACGATCCTTTAAATCACCCTTCTTAAAATTGGTTTTTACTTTGTCGAGGTCATACCGAACCAGTAAGGGAGCTCCACATTCGCACAACTGCATTATTTGATTGGAATCAAATTGTTTACCACATTTTGGACATTCGAGGGAACTTAAATAGCTCATTTTACTTCCTCCAATAGCATAGTATTCCGACCAGTTTTATGTGTTTTAATTCAAAAATTAAAGCCAACTAAATCAGTAAACTTAGTTGGCTTTAATAATAAATGGAGTATAACGTATTTAGTAAAGAAAAGCAATATGCTCATTGTGATAAAAAAAAAGCACGACTTAAGCGTACTTCTTTCTTGCGTAAAGCATTAACCAATAACCTTCTTAAATGTGTCATAGACTTCTGGACAAAGCTTATGGTCTTTAACCATTTTAGTAATGATCTCTATCGCCGTTACGTGCGGGAGCGGTTGCCGATACTAAAAGCTAAATGAACAATCGACAAATCAATTTTCGGTTCATCCGCTAATAGTAAATATTGACTAAATGAAAGGTTAATTGGCGTAACGTAACTACTAAATTGATACAAATCTTGATCGACTAGACACATTTTAAGCACCCCTTTGAAATAAGTAAGTTTTTTGAATGGAACTAATAAATAGCTATTCCCCAAAGAGAACTAATATAGAAGCTGATCGACTGTTTTGCCATCTAAACAATATAGTCTGTAATGTTCGATAAGTACCAACTATATTCCTTTTTGTAGTGTTTAATTCTCGCTAGGTAAAGATTTTATCTTTTGAATCTTTATTCTGAATAGTATCCTGATAAAAATAGTTGACATTATGACCTTTCCCTAGTATATTCTAGATGATAACTATTATCAATGAGGGGAGTGCTTTTGTGTTTAATGCATTTATGATTTCTTTGCGGGAAGGTGTAGAGATTGCTATCGTATTAGCCGTCATTTTAGCGTACTTAAAACAAATCGGGAACAAGGAGGCATCTAAACAGGTTTGGACGGGAACTGCAGTAGCTATCGTACTCAGTATTCTTATTGCCATCGGAATATTTATTATAATGGGAGAAACCGAAACGGAAAATTTTCAGGCTGTGCTTGAAGGAATTTTAAAGATATTATCAGTAATCATTCTCACTTGGATGACCCTCTGGATGAAAAGACAAAGTAAGGATATTGCCAGCGAACTCAAACATCAAATTGATCAAGCGTTAAACAATGGTTCTGTTTGGACGCTTGCGTTCTTAGCCTTTATCTCAGTCATACGCGAAGGAATTGAAACAGCCTTATTTATTGTAGGTTCAGCTCTTGAAACAAGCGTAAGTGGAACAATTATAGGTGCTTTGATAGGATTTGGTTTAGCAAGTATTATTGGTTATTTAATCTATAATGGGACAAATCGATTGCCTCTAAAGACATTCTTCACTGTACTCAGTGTTCTACTCATATTTATGGCGGCCGGTTTACTATCCGGTGGTATTCACGAATTTCAAGAACTTGGGCTGATCCCAGAAGGCATCCATTTGTGGAATTTACATTATATTTTGAGTGAATCATCGGTACTAGGAAGTCTTATGAAAGCTATTTTTGGGTACCGCGAAAGTCCGAATTTATTGTTGGTCACATCCTATTCCATTTATATTCCTTTTGCTTTGTATGCTTATTTCAAACCCGCGAAATATTAAATCGTGCATTATCGAAAATGGGATGAATCGTCAGTTGCGATTCATCCCATTCTTAGCATCAGGTGGTTTGTAGCATGGATTTCCAAGATGAGTCTACTCTGCGAAATCCACTAAGGCTTCATAATGTTTAATCGTATCTTCTCCCTGTCCGGTTTTATGATGTTCTCCGCCAACAAATACTAACTCACCTTGATCAGACGTTTGGCTACGGAATGACCATGCGGGTTCCTCTGCTGTTGTGAGCCTACCCCTTCTGCAAATACACTCTTCTGTCATAGCATATTCGCAAATTTCGCCGAAATGCTAACTAACAGATCTGCCAGTTAATAGTAAAGCTAGGTGCCAACTGTTTATAAAATAACCCCTTGATACAACAGGATAAAGTAAATCAGCAGACTGCTAAAAGTCTGCTGATTTTTTGCCAAAACTCATACTATTTATTGGTTTTCAAGTCCAAACTGAACCCCTTACCCCAATGGGATAGCCCTTTTCTATACATCTTCAATCCAACTTACAACATACTCAGTATCAGCTGGTACATCTATCCCTCCTGGATTACAGCTCTGCCATTTCCCCTCGATACCTAATTCCTTCGCTGTCAGTTCAAAGTGACACAGGGCAATCCCCATGTCCACTCTTTGCAAATCATAAGCCATTAACTTCGCATAACCCTTCGTATGCTGGAGATAGAAATGGATTTTGTCCTTATCTTTTATAATTCTCCACGGTTGCTTGTTAGACGCAGAAGGTGCAAGCCGAAGCATTTCTAAAGGGGTTACATATTTACCAGCCTCCGACTCCAATAAGGGCTGAGTAAAATTAATACTGAAGAAAAGCTCCTCCCACCTTTTCCTATTTTTTGATCCGGCTGTAAATCTCATAGCAGAATCGATTAAGCTCCTCCTACTGCTAGGATATCCAATAGGTGTAATGCATGGCAATATCTCATTCTCTTTTTGCTCAATTGCTTTGCCAAATTCGCTTTTCTTGAAAGTACCTCCAATCCAACACGTGCCCAATCCCAAAGAGGTAGCATATAAAATCACTTTCTCAAGGCAATACCCGAAATCCTCTAGGTCTTTATCCGCCTTTTCGACCACAGCAACGATATAGCTTGATGCCCCTTTTAATACTCCGTACGTTCCAAGCTTTGCGTTTGCTCCCTTGCGCGCTATATCGCTTTCAATCAAATCAAATTTTAAAGTCCCTCCAAACGGCCCCTTAAGAATTGAAAAGTACCTAAGCAACTTTTCTTTGATCTCGGGCGTCAGGGGTTGCTCTAAATATGTCCGGACAGATACCCTCTTTTTAATTGAGTCAGTAATTGACGTCTCAAACACTTGTTCACCAGCCATTCTAAATACCTCCAAGCCGTGATTTCATTCAGTAGTATTCAGTCCATTATATATACTATTTCACGTATCTACCATATCTAGAAGATCTAGAAGCTTAATTGGCAATTTCATTACCGTGCTATTTAGTTCTATCTTTACCCCTGCCTTGCACCCTTACTTTACCACCACCCTGCTTCTTATCTTTATCTACAAAAGCACCCTTTACCCAGTACTCTAATATACTAATTCCAAGCAAAACTAGAAAAGGATCTACCTTATTGCGTTTTTTCTACATAGAATTCTTTAGGTTTGGTTGGAGGGATATAAATGAGTACATCCAAACGTATCTCTAAAGTCCTTAAATCAGCTGAAGAAATTCCTTTTGACGACTCCTCTAAGATCATATTAATGAGCGATGTCCACCGAGGGGACGGAACTTGGGCTGATGATTTACTAAAGAACGAAAATATATATTATGCTGCTTTGACTCATTATTACCATGAAAATTACACATATATCGAGATTGGTGATGGCGACGAACTATGGAAGAATAAACGAATCTCGAATATCTTACCCACGCATCGCGAAGCCTTCCTACTGCTTTCTAAATTCTTCAAGGAAGGGAGACTCTACTTTATTTACGGAAACCACGACACGGTAAAGAGCAAAAGGGGATTTGGTAAAAACATTCCGTTCTTCGAGAATATAAAGTTTCATGAGGGATTAATTTTACGGCATAACGTAACAAATAAAAAAATACTCTTAATCCACGGCCATCAAGCAAGTTTCTTAGATTATAAAATGTGGAGATTACGGCGATTTTTAGTTCGATATTTATGGAGGCCACTGGAGTTACTCGGTATTAACGACCCGACAAGTACTGCTAAAAACTATAAGAAGAAAGATTCTGTAGAAAAGAAACTGATAGAGTGGGTCACTCAGGAAAAGCAGATGCTTATTGCCGGCCATACCCATAGACCTACCTTTCCCGAGGTTGATGCCCCACCCTACTTTAACGATGGAAGTTGTGTTCATCCTAACTCAATCACGGGGATTGAGATTGCCGAGGGTTCGATTACACTGGTTAAGTGGAATGTCAAAACAAAAATTGATGGCACCCTATATATAGGTAAAGAGATACTAGCCAGACCAAGAAAATTAACCTAGCCTGAGCTAGGTCAAAGATTGATATTCAATAGTAAAATACTTCAAGGCATCTTCATCTACCTCTACCCCTAAGCCGGGTCCTTTGGGCACTTGTATGAGACCCTGGGAAGCCGTGATCTCTGGCCGAATAACATCCTGTGAGAAGTAGCGTCGGGAAGGCGATAAGTCTCCAGGGATATAGTTATCTTCTAAGCTTGCCAAATGGACATGGAGAATTTTTGAAATCCCGCTCTCCATCATGCTTCCTATCCAATAGTGGATAGGATGCTTGCGACACGCTTCAATCATTTGTTTTACATAATACAGGCCACCCACACGGCCCACTTTAAGATTAACTACTTGACAAGCCTTTAATTGAAGGGCACTGTTCAAATCTTCCATGGTTTGAATACTTTCATCCAGACATAGGGGGGTTCTAAGTTGTTCTTGAAGCTTTTGATAGGCTAATAAATCTCCAGAAGCCAAGGGTTCTTCGAGACACAATAGCCCCAACTCATCTATTTTCTTGAGTTCTTGAACCTGATCCGCTTTAAAGCTTTTATTCGCATCCGCCAATAGCATAAGGTCAGGGTACCGCTCACGGATAAGCTTTAATTTTTTGAAGCCATCTTCCGGTTTGATTTTAAATTTAAAACGGATATACCCCTCTTGGATGCATTCTTCGATTTGACTTAACAAACTTGTAATATCTAAATCCCCCAGGACGATACCTGCATAAATCGCATCTTGGGTCGCTTCATCAAATACAGTCTTCATGATTGGCTGTTGCTGACGCCTGGCGAACAAATCCAAGAGGGCATTTTCCAGTCCAGCCGTTGCCATGGGGTAAGATGAATCTAACCACTGATGGATTTCAAACGGATGCTTGATCTCCTTCCGCAGGAGCAAGGGGATAAAGTTGTCAATCAGGATACGCTTCGACTCCGGAAGGGTCTCCTTGGTATAAAACGGCTCATTGAAAGCAACGACTTCCCCATATCCCATATTTCCCAGTTCATCTGTAGCTTTAATTACGAGAGTCTCCCGGTGATTCAAGAGGGCCTGAGAGGATTTAAAGGTGAATTTCATTGGCATACTTAGATAATAGAGTTCAATTCTTTTAATCCACATTGTACGTTTCGACCAAATTCTTTTTTAATATTTTCCCTGTCGCATTTTTGGGGAGTTCCTCCAGATGGAAGATTTTTTTAGGGAGCTTATACTTGGCAATTCGTTTTGCCAGATAGTTGATGATACTTTCATCCTCCAAGGAAGAAACGACGAATAGGACAGGAACCTGACCCCATTTCTCATCCTTTATCCCTACTATGGCACACTCCGATACGGCAGGATGGGCATACAGGACGTTCTCGATTTCTTGAGGGTAAATATTTTCGCCCCCGGAGATAATGATATTTTTGCGGCGATCGAGGATATAGAGAAACCCCTCCTCATCGACATATCCGATATCTTCGGTATTTAGGAAACCATCTAGCGGTTCTTTGCCAAGGTATCCGTCCATGACCATAGAACTTTGGATTAGCACTTCACCGATTCCAGCTTGATCCGGATTATTGATATGGAGGGTTACCCCCGGCAAGGGCAACCCTACAGATTCAAGCTTAAGCGGATTCTCTAAGACACAGAACGTTGTCGATTGACTGGTGGTCTCTGTCATTCCATAGCTTTTGTAAATGGGAATCTTATTCGCCAAGCATGTTTCCACCAACGGTTTAGGAATAAATTCACCGCTTACTAGAACCATCCGCAAATGATGCTGATGGATACGATCGACGATTCTTATGAACATGGTGGGGACAAGCGACAACATATTAATTGCCCCCTCTTCAATCCACTTTAAGGTTTGTTCCTCATCAAACTTTTCCATCAAGGTAACGCTTGTCCCATTGTACAAGCTGCGCATTAGTATGGTTAATCCGCTAATATGGTACATCGGGAGTACTATCAGCCAGTTATCCTCTTCTGTTACCCCAAGCCTTTGTTGAGAAGCCTGGACATGAGCGGCAAACTGTTTCCAACGTAGGGGCACCGACTTATATTCGCCGCTGGTTGCACTGGTATCCATTATGACCGCGATTTGTTCGGGGTTATACTCATCCGCTAATTGAATATTTTCCGTGGTTTCACTTTGATACACTTTGTCAAAGGAGATAAAAGTATCTTTAAAGGAAGCAAACGTATCCTCCTGTGAGAAAACGACTCGGATACTCAAAGTTCTTAACTTTTTAGATATTTCCTCAGAGGCTAAGCGGGTATTCAACATCAACACTTCAATTTGTAAGGCTTGCAAGGCCAGATAGAATAGGGCCATAGCCACAGAGTTATTCGAATAAAGAGCGACCCTGCGTTCCCCCTTTACAAATCGATATAAGCGGCCCACCAAATCAGTTACTCGTTTATCAACTTCTTTGAAGGTTAGCTCATTCAGAAACTTCTTATCAGGTTTCTGTAGGGCTTGCTTAGTCAGCCAGTTCACGGATATTCACCTGCTTTTTAATCTGCTCTATAAGAAAAGAGGAACCCTTTTAGGGTATACTTTCTCCTTATGGAAACTTAGGAAATTGCTGAAAATCAGGGTTGCGTTTTTCCTTGAAGGCGTCCCTTCCCTCTTTTGCTTCATCCGTCGTATAGTACAGGAGAGTCGCATCTCCAGCTAATTGCTGCAGACCGGCTAACCCATCAGTATCTGCATTAAACGAGGCCTTCAGGAAACGCAAGGCGGTCGGGGAATGTTGTAAAATCTCTTTTGCCCATTTGACTGTTTCCTCCTCCAGTTGTTCGAAGGGAACGACCGTGTTGACCAATCCCATCTCCAAGGCTTCCTTGGCCGTATATTGACGACACAAATACCAGATTTCCCGTGCTTTTTTGTGTCCGATGATGCGAGCGAGATATCCCGCACCATAACCCGCGTCAAACGAACCCACTCTAGGTCCTGTCTGCCCAAATTTCGCATTTTCCGAAGCAATGGATAAATCACAGACAATATGTAGTACGTGTCCTCCCCCGATGGCATAGCCATTGACCATGGCAATGACCGGCTTGGGAATAATACGAATTAAATGTTGTAGATCGAGAACATTTAGCCGAGGAATCTGATCGTCTCCTACATACCCACCATGTCCTCGCACCCTTTGGTCCCCGCCGGAACAAAAGGCTTCTTTATCCTGACCTTGGCCATGGTTAGCTCCGGTTAAGATAATGACACCGATACGACTATCTTCACGGGCTAAAGTAAACGCATCCAGCAATTCCATGATGGTTTTCGGCCGGAAGGCATTCCGGACTTCCGGTCGATTGATTGTAATTTTAGCGATTCCGTCATACGCCTCATAAATCACATCTTCATAATTACGGTCTAGTCTTTCCCAGGGATGATTCATAATTTAACCCTCCGATATTAATATAGTTTTTTATAGTTAGTGGAGCTCCCACTTATAAAAGTGGAAGTCTTACGATTGGATAAACGAATTCACTATCTCAGAAAACCGATTAGGATTTTCAATATGCGTATTATGTCCAGCACCCGTGATAATTTCTCTCCTGATTCGGGGATTTAATTGAGTGAACTCCTGCCCCACTTTGAGGTATTTCTCATCATATTCCCCATTGATATAAAGAATGGGCATGGATAGATCCGAGATCTGATTTTTCAGGCAGGGGTATACCCCTTGTCCGGTTCCTAGCAAGGTATTCGCTAGTGCATGAGGTGCATTCCTTAGACGTCTCTCGCTGATTTTCTCGCGAACTCTTAAGGATAAATGGCTTTGTGAAGCAAATAAATCCAGGTTAGACCAATAGTCATTAAACCACTCAATCCCGTTCTCCAGAATCGAATTGGCTAGCCAAATATCATGGTTGCGACGATTCACTCGATTTTTGGCGTCACACTCACCATAGGATGAACTCTCCAGAATCAACTGTTGGACTTCCTGCGGATAGGCCAAGGCATAAGCTAAGGCAAGCCGTCCACCCATGGAGTAGCCGAGTAAGGAATACGTCGTATACCCAAAGTTCCCGATAAGCTCATGGAGATGTCGAAGAAGCACGGGCAATTCATACGGCTCAAGTGAATGCGGTTTTTCGCTATTCCCATGTCCTAGCAAATCAGGGAGAACCATTTGACAGTTATCTTGTTGCAGGAGTTCCCAAGTGCTTAAGTTTTCAGCAAAACCATGAAGGCAGATTAGAGGTTGACCCGTCCCACGAACATCCACAGAATATCGGAGGTTATCGATTGTGATGAACATACGCTTTAACTCCTAGACAATTATCGTTTCTGTATCAACGGGGTATCGAAAAGATATCAATTAAAGTAATAGAGTCGTATAGCGATCATGTAGGGCTTTACTTAATTCGGCATCGATAGTTACATTCAGCACCTTTAACCCATCTAGCTTCAAGGCCTCTTGAAGATCGCGCTCGAAGGTCTCATAATCTTTAGGTTCAAAATACGTTACACCATACAAAGCTTTCAACCCACTGAAGTCCATTCCGTGGGGAGTCATAAATAAGAATTCGAAATGCTTACCCTTACTTTGCGGCAAATACTTAAAAATCGCTCCCCCATTATTATTCAGTAAAACAATAGTTAAATTAAGATGGTGGTTTTTCCCGATGAGTAGGCCATTTAAATCATGGTAAAAGGCTAAATCACCGGTAAGCAATACTGTAGGGTGTCGAGCTGTGGAAATTCCTAACGCAGTTGATACCACGCCGTCGATACCATTCGCGCCACGGTTGCATAAAATTTTAATCAATTGTTGACGTTTTTCTAAGAAGTAATCGACATCACGTATAGCCATACTATTGGCTACAAACAAACGGCTTCCTTCAGGTAGCATGTCTTGTAACTTTTGTACAAGTTTACCCTCAAATACACCCGCTTCCTCACGAACAAGATTCAGTCGTTGGCGCATTTCTTTCTGATAATATTGCCACTGCCGTAGATATTCCTCGTTGGTATTCTGAACAGAAATGGACTTGGCAAAGACCTGGGGTTTTGAGACGATATATCGATTGATGGATAGGGAGGGGTTGCGGTATTGAAACGTCTCCCCGACTTGATAATATAAGATATCCTGGTGCATCGCTATGAATTGCTGCAAACGTTTAGATACCGGAGTTTGCCCGAAATGAATAATAAATTCCGGTTTTAGCCCCTTTTTTATGTCATCATTACTCAGAAACGCATCGTAGCTGTCTATAATTTGCTCGTGGTCATAATTACGAAAATTAGAGATAGGGTCTGCTAATACCGGCGACTTTAAGCGCTCTGCCAATTCTAGAACCTCGAGATGATAATCCGCGTATGCATCGCCACCACAGATGATGATTCCCCTTTTTTCCTGGAAAGCTGTCCCCTCTATCGTGGACAGGTTCTCTGCCTTCTTCCATTGAAAGGGGTATTTCGAACGGCCGAGACTGAAATCCACCTTGCTTAAATCAGGGCTCAAGGGTTCACGCAAAGGAACATTGATATGTGATACGCCATATTCCCCAGACATCGAGCTGACAAATGCTTTTTGCATCACCGTGCGGACATACCGATACATGCCTTCTGTCTCTTCAGGCAGAGCTAATTCTTCATAATATTTAGCGTACTCGTGGTAAATCTTCATTTGATCAATGGTTTGAGGAGCACCGACTTGACGTAATTCGGGGGGACGATCCGCCGTTAAGACAATTAATGGCACCCTTGAATACCTAGCCTCGATAATTGCCGGGAAATAATGTGCAACAGCAGAACCTGAAGAACAAACTAAAACGACAGGGCGTTCTTTTTCTTTTGCTATTCCTAATGCGAAAAATGCTGCTGATCGTTCATCGATACTGACATATACCTCGAAGTCATGTTCGCAGAACAAGATGGATAGTGGGGTTGATCGAGACCCCGGACTGATGACGACGTCACGAACACCCAACTGGTGTAATTCGTCGACTAACGCTGCAATGTAATTTGTCATCTATTTCACCTTCGATTTACAAACTCTCTAAAATCGTTTTTACTTTATTTTGAGTCTCCCAATATTCGTCTTCACACTCGGAATCTTCCACGATACCACACCCTGCATAGGCAAAAACCCTGTTACCCTCAATGAGCGCTGAACGTATTCCGGCTACAAATAGTCCATCTCCCTGCTCGTTCATCATCCCAAAAGGGGCTGCATATAATCCCCGCTCATGCTTTTCGAAGCGGGCAATGATTTCTAAAGCATTCTGCACGGGGTATCCTCCTAACGCAGGCGTCGGGTGCAGGCGAGTTATCCAGTCTGTCAAAGAACTGTTTTCGTTTACCTTTGCCTGAATGCGCGTTTGGAGATGATACAAATTTTTAAGCGCTAAGGTCGTCGTCTCTCCGATGATGACTTCGTCAGTATACGTCTTCATCACCTTGGCTATACCCTCCACGACAAGTTGATGCTCATGACGGTTTTTCGGATCAGTAAGCAGAGCCGTTCTTTGATTTTCATCGTGTTCTTGGTCACTTCGTGAGATCGTTCCTGCCAATGCATAGCTCATAATCTGTTCCTTTTCTTTTTGCACGAGAATTTCCGGCGTTGCACCTAGGAATGTTTTACCCTCTTTAAAATAAGCGAAGATAAAGGAATTTGGATTATTCTCCATAAGCTTTTTCAAAAGGCTTTCGATGGATACGCTTGTATCACATTCAATCTTTATTTCTCGAGAAATTACAACTTTTTTAACCTTCTGCAACACGATTTCTTGTTTTACATTGTTAAATAGCTCTTGCCACTCTCCATAATCATTGGCGAGCACTTCATAAGCATGTCTATGGTATACTGGCTCACTTTCCTCAATCTCGGTCCAGTCATTAGAGTAATAAAGAGTTTGCTTTCCGTTCTTTTCAACCAGGTAATATTCGAAGGCTATGGTCTCATTCCCCAATCCCTCCCATTTTGAATCCTTGACCGAAGGGAAGAAGGTCCTTGATGAAAATACGTACGGGAATCTTCGATAGCTTTCCCCTTCTCCGAAGGTTTTTAGGCGTTTTGCCCCAATGATGAGCTTCTGTTCTAAGGGATTATAAAACAAGACGCGTTCTTCATGGTCAAGGCTCTGCCAAAAGGAAAATGCACTCTTTAAATTAATTTCTTTTTCTTGATATTTCAAAATGAAAATCTCCTCCGATGTAGGGTACGGATGGTGCTCTGACGACTTCCTGTTTCTGATACTTTTGCGGATTTATTATAACCATATTCACCTCCAAGCATTAAAGCTTGTAAATCCAACTTGCAGCGATGAACTCAGGTTCATTTCTTGGGTTAAATTCTACCCTTAACCTACTCTGATAAGGGCCCGATGTAGGGAACAGCCTTGACCGTTCCGATCCTTGATTGAGAGGATACCGCAACTCAAGAAATGAACCTATATTCATTTTATTGATTAGATTCTACGCCTTAACCTATTTATAGTCAAGCAAGTATTTCCATTCCACCTACAATCCACGAGACGTGTAGTTGAACAAACCAAAAAGGCTTAGGAATGCGTTCAACGTGCACTCTTAAGCCTTCTCTTCTCTACTACTCGCTATAGACTCAAACGATCCTGAAGTCCTTTCCTTAATAAATCTTCAGGAAAATATCTACCCGGGCATTCCGTAGCGGCTCCGGGAATTTCTCGATGTAACTCGATATCTGCAAGATTTAAGTGATAAGCAGCCATTAAGGACATGATCTTATCGAGGAGACCGTTCATCTGGGCCTCTGGGACTTCCTCGACTTGGCTAAAATTCCCGACTAAGCAGATTCCAATCCCTATGAAATTCCGATGCCCTGTGGCACAATGCGCTCCTGGTCTGAAAAGCGGTCGTCCCTCCTCACAGCGGCCATCGGTTAGGATTACAAAGTGGTAACCAATATCGCTCCAGCCTTTGGTGAGATGCCACTCTCGAATCATAGCAGCATTTACAGGCAAGATGTCCTTCCCACGACGTACCGACGTTGGGCTTGCAGAATGATGGACCACGATTTTCTGCCAATCCATTTATTTGACCTCTCCCCTCACTTGTAGGACGGCTATGGCTTTGGCTAGCTCCGTAATACTTGTGGAAAGTTCGTTGAGCTTCCCTTCAATCCGCACTAATAGATAAGCACTGACGACGATCGGAAAACCAAAATTCCCGACCATCTTTAGGAGTTCTTCCATGCCCTAACCTCCTTCCCTCTTTAATCTATCCTCTTCCTCTTTGTCCTGTGATAGGGAGGCGATAGCCTTCGCTCTTCGCCTCCCACTCCACCCTCTGAATCTTCTTTCTAGCTACCCTTACGCGACAGGTGCATCATAGAGATCGTCAGTCGTGGTATTCACGATCTTGATGTCACTTTTAGAAATCAGCGCTCCACCGGAACCCAAGAAAATATTCTTAGTGATGATTTGGTCCATTACGGCTTCAATCTCAACTGTGGTGATTCCGTCCTTGGGTTCTGCCAAGGTGATACTTGAGGTTCCCCCCATGGCATTATTAAAGGTCATTCTTAAAACCTTCTTTGTGCTTGTTGCCATACTATTCCCTCCTTTCCCTTAAGGTCCTTCCTGTTCAATTTAAGGAAGTGCTATTACTCCGACACGAGGTCGAAACGGTTGTCGCGGCGCACGCCAGCAAGAGGATAATTCTGTAAAGCATAGAGTGCATTAGCGACATCAAAGACATCTTGGTCTAGAGCGGAGACTAAAACATCGGGGAAACTGCGTTGACGTAAGATTGGAGCCCCCAGTTCGCTTAAGCCCACTTGATAGGATACGACCAAGACTGAGTCCTTGGCTGTGGATGATACGGCCATCTTCAACACCTCCTTTCCTTTTGGTATCAACAGACGTTCTTAGTGAAAAAGCAGCCAACCTCGCCACCGCCTCGATCAAGGGATGTTCACTCACCTCCACACAGGACGCGTTCGTGGTGTGTTCCCATTTCCAGAACATCTGTTCTGTACTTAGATTAACACTTTTACTTAGGACATACCATGTCAGGGTGTGCCACCTTCTAAGCTATCGAGTGCTTGTCCATGTAAACGATGAATCTGACGATAACTATAGTTCATCCTCTCAGCGATAGCTTCCCAGGGTAAGAAGCTTAGGTATCTGAGTTCTAACACAAGATGATACTCAGGCTGTTCGACTGAGTTAATCGCTCCTATAATCTCGTGCTTTAGGTTCACAAGCCGGTCAATATCCGCTTCGATCCCGTTTTCAAGTTCATGTATCTTACCGAGTGCCTTCTCCTTTGGGCTGTTCTGTAGGGAATTACTGACATCCTCCGCAGGAAGGCTTGCTGTCGCTTTAGTCGCTAGGCCTCTCAGAGCAGCGAGCTGGTCTAATTTACTGCTTATTCTCTGGTCCAACCGAAAAGCTTGGGATAAATAGTCTTTCATTTTCGTATTCATCCATATGACCTCCTATTTAATTTCTAGAATCTTTGCTATAGCCGGATTTAACTAGGAAACAAACCTTCAATATTTCTCTAACTCTTTTCCCATCAATGCGATTCAGAGATTCAGAAATTCAGGGATTTCGAGATTCCGACATTCACCGACTTCGAACATTTCAGTCGTTTTATTAAATATCGTGAATGTTTTGTTCGTTTTCTGAGTAAAAAAATAGCTCATCCACCGTTACCCCGAAGTAATCAGCGATCCGCTTGGCTAAGGCAAAGCTGGGTGTTCGTCGGCCATTCTCAATCATGTTGACATAATCTCCCGCAATTCCTAGTTCTCTTCCCAACCCCTCTTGGGTATACCCGTGCTGCCGCCTCAACGCCGTAAATTGTTGGTTTTTCATGTTTCAGCATCCCCTTTTCTTTGCGAATGTTTCGTTCTGTTTCCATTCTAGCGACCAGGTTGAATCTCGTCAATCGATATTTTCGTTCGGTATATTGACTACAATCGAACGTTTTGTTATAATCCTGGTAGATAATAACGGAGGTGCTCGAATATGTTGTTCGGTGAAAGACTTAGGAAGATGCGTGAGGATGCGGGCTTGACCCAGGCCGAACTGGGGAAGCGGATTGGCGTGTCGGATCGAGTGGTTGGCTATTACGAAGCCAATGTACGCTTCCCTAAAAAACCAGAAACACTCCAGAAGATTTCTGAAGTGTTTAACGTATCTATTGATTCGCTTGTCGGTAAGGATGGAGCCTTTATACAAAAATCTGTCGAGCAATTCGGTTATACTGGAAGTAAACAAGCCAAAGAAGTACTGAATAATGTTCAATCTCTCTTTGCTGGAGGCGAGTTGCCAGAAGAGGATCAAGATGAATTTTTCCGGATGGTTACGGAGATGTACTTCGAAGCGAAGCAAAATAACAAAAAGTATGGGCACAAGAAGTAGCAACTTTAAGCTTCAGGATGGTGAAACGCTTGAACCACGTCATCAAACAAGCCGATGCACTCGTGCGACATTATAAAACAAGAAACCCCTTTGAGATTGCTGATCATCTGAACATCACCGTTAAGTACGGAGAATTTACGCAGCTCAAGGGGTTTTATAACTATACCTACCGCAATCGTTTTATTGTTATTAACTCCCGATTAAATGAGTTAGAACAGAATATTACCTGTTCCCATGAATTAGGTCACGACCGTCTTCACCGCAACCAGGCAAAACTCGGCCTTATGAAGGATTACCATATCTTCAATGTCGCCGATACCTTTGAACGTGAGGCAAACACCTTTGCTGCCCAGTTGCTTATCGCTGATGACGATTTTTTGGACTGTGTTAGCTTGAAGTATAGCTCTGCCCAAATCGCAAGCGAATTAAATGTGCACGAAGAGCTGGCTATCATCAAAGGAACTATTCTGAACTATCAGGGACATAATTTAAGCATTCCCTATGTTCCAAACTCGGCATATTTGGGGGAGAAATAAGAAAGTCATCATGGGTCGATACTAAAACTTAACGACCCAGTCTGCAATCTTAAGTATCTTGATGAATCCAAATCCCTGGACATCAATAGTAATTTTATCCCTCAGAGGCAGACCTTTCGAATAATATAGGCTCAGTCCATCTTTTTCTAACAAAATATAACGTTCAGGCTTCGCTGGGCTCCCTTTACGCACATCTGGCGGAGCGGCAACAGGGATGCAGCAGGAACTGATATCTATCTCTTCAATGGTTATGACCTGACAATTATTTTTCTTGAGATACTCCTGAGCTCGAGTCGTTATAACAATATTAACTCCTGTATGAATGGTTTGATTCATGTAAATAGCCTCCTAAAGAAGATTGGTTTTAAGGGGAAGTCATTATTTAAGATAATAATGACTTCCCCTTACCTATTATCTCCCCTTTTTCTATCATTACGACCTGATCTGCGATACTCTTGGCATCTTCCCGATCATGAGTTACAAAAATCGAAGTAATCCCCGTTTCTTTAAGAATTCCGTTCAACTCTCCCCGAATTGAATGCCGCAAATGGGCATCTAAATTACTAAAGGGTTCATCCAGTAAAAGAATCGCCGGCTTCGGAGCAACCGCTCGGGCGATTGCCACCCTTTGCTGTTGTCCTCCACTTAATTCGTAGGGATAACGCTTAGCATAATCCTCTAAATGAACAAGTTCCAACATTTCATGGACTCGTCGACTTTTCTCCTGCTTACTTAAATCCTTTAAACCAAACCCGATATTCTCTGCCACAGTCATATAAGCAGTCTATGATAAACTAATTCTTGAGGGTTTCACGGTCCTTTTCAGTCATAAATTCCTTACCATATACCAGTACTCCTAAACCCGTAAGAACTACATTCACCACACAATTTTTGGTATGCACGAAGCTTGGACAATTGTCACAAATGTTCTGCACAGCTTCAAAGGCATCATGGAGATCCATTTGATTATAACGCTCTGAAAGAATCGGAAGAGTTTTAAACAATTCAAGAATATCCTTAGGAATTTCCTTAGATATCTTTTCACCGCTTTCTGCGGACCTACTCAGTATCTCTTTTGTAATGTATAATTGGCAAAGTGAAGTACAATGACATCCTGACGCGCAAGCTTTATTCATCTTGGAAAAAGCGCGAAATGCACTCATTTTTGTAAATCCAACTTGTGATTCCATCCTTAAATTCGCCCTCCTAATTTAGTTTCAATAGTTAGACGATGAGATAGGTCATTTGGATAGTGATCGAAACTATCTTTTATCGTTTTTCTCCGTCTAAAAGGTGTAGAATAAAACTCGGAACGGAGGAAATAAAGATGCTTATCCGTGAGAACATCTACGGACCCGATGATTGTGAAAATGAGTTTTCCTTTGAACAGATTATTCAGGAGAACGAAACTAAAATAATCAATTTAATATATGGAATGTCAGGGGATTATCATATCGCCCAAGATTTAGCACAAGAAACTTTTTTAAAAGCTTTTCAGGCTAGACAATCGTTTAATGGTCAATCGAAGTTCTCGACATGGTTATATCGTATTGCTGTTAATATCACGATTGATTACCAGCGTAAGACTTGCGTGCGTAAAGAAAATCCAACAGAAGAAATTGAAGCAAATAGTGCAATAAGCCAAGACCCAGATCAGAAGTGTCAAAAAACAGCGATTAAGGACATCCTCTTTAAAGCCATTTCCCAACTTCCTGACCAACAGCGAGAAGTCTATATACTCAGGGAAATCAATGGTTGCTCCACAAAAGAAGTTGCCGAAATCCTGAACATCTCCATCGAACTTGTGAAATGGCGTTTGCACAAAGCCCGTACAATGCTTCGCAAGTCCTTAACTGAAGGTAACGTCTATGAAAATATTGGTTCATTTAAATTAAGCCCGACTGGAATCGAGTAAATGTTAAAATTCGCAGATTTCGGGTTTATACGGTTGTTGATTAAGTCACAAAAGTTGGATGATGCGAGGCGATCCTACAAAATAAGAAAAGGAAGCCAAAGTTGCATTTGTGCTTCCGTGAAATAATATATATGTATGCTAAGGCTTAGGACTGTTTTAAACATATATAACATATATCTAGTTTGCAGGAAATCATACTGGATATAGAGTGTTATTGAATTAACTCCCTACGGTTTGCGGTTTCAGGAACCCTTTCCAACCATCCGTTTTCAATCATTAAGTCAGCTCCATCCTTTGAATCTGCAAGAATCGAAGCCGAAATATTTGTTAAAGTTGAAATAATGTCTTTTCTAGCCGAACTAGTAAACCCAAAACCGACTTCTATAAGACAGAATGCCGTCACTACCGTTGAGTGAGCTAGCATTAACTTATCACTAAAAGGTGAATGTTTAGAGTCCGTTATATGAAAATCAAGCTGACTACATGCTGGCAAATTTTCTTCGACTAAAAACTTACCAAGATCTGAGGCTTGGTCTCTATGCATTAAACTCCCTTTGTACATATACTTTTTGATTTTTTCTGATTTAACTACTTGGCTAAATCCTAATTTTAAGGTTGAAAGCAATTGCTTTACTTCCATGTTGTGGAACAAATGACTAATCTCCAGGGCGTTTAATGGCCTTTTCCCTCCAAGAATTGAGCCGTAATAATTTTTATCATCAACTATTTCGGTTCTATCTGGAATGATAACATGAGGAGCCTTAGCAAATAGTCCTTTAGCTAAAAGAATATCTGTTGCCCTTTGGTTTATATCCCATGAAGTATTTATAGATTCAGAAAAAAACTGTCTAAAATCCTGACGCGAACTACGTGACAATGCAATGCTGTATTTAAGCTCAATATAAACATTCATGAGTCGTGTATATGCTAAAGAGAAGCTTTCAGAAAACAGTTCAGGTGCATTGATATCTACATCTTTGTCACCGAAGCCTTCTGGTATGGGATGATGTATCGAATTAAAGAGGTTTTCCATAGAATTTATTCTTTGGCTTGATAAATCAAGAGCTTGTTGTAATACAGGTTTTATATCGGGGTCTTTGGATTTGGCTACCATAAATTTCAGCATACATACAGACATATTTTCAGCCAAGTAACTGGCCCAGAGGTGCCCGATTTCCGAAGCGTTTGGAAAAATATTTTCTATGTTATGCTGAACAACTCCAAACGGAACTTGTTCTGAAATGCCTTGATTTACTTGATTAATAGTGCTCATAGCTACCTCCTGAAATAATTGTTTTAATAGTTTGTGTTAGTTTCAGTAAAAATAATCAGATTATTGAAACACGAAATTAGCTGTCCCTATACATTTTTCTCATATCGCGAATCAGTGCACTATCCAAAACCGTTTACTTACGTCTTAATAGCGTAACCAAATTAGCAAACAGTAGGAGGTTAATTGTATGTTCGACAAAGAGAAAAAAGAAAAGGCATTGGATACACTGGCTACAATGTGTCATCACTGTGGAGAAAATCACTCCGACGAATGCCCACTTGCTAAATCCATTGCGGCAGTCCATCTGATCCCAACCCAAGAATAACAAGACAGAAAACAGCCACGATCTAAGGTGGCTGTTTTCTTATAATATTCCGGTATTTTCAATCATCATGCTTATTTTTTGATGTAGAGGATATTTCAAATCCTAGCGGAGAAGCTATTACTCAATGACTTAAGGAAGGTGAAGTCGACATTGCTGAGAAAACTAGAGAGTCGTAATATGGGAATAAGCAACTTAGGTTGGCTTAAGAGTACCTTTCACTTCTCATTCGCTGAATATTACAATCCGCAAAACATTAAATTTGGAGTTCTAAGGGTATTGAATGATGATCTTGTCCAACCTGATACCGGATTTGATACACACTCTCATAGCAACATGGAAGTTATATCCTATGTTGTAGATGGTAACCTTACCCATGGAGATAGCATGGGAAATAAGAACATGCTCTCTCGGGGGCAAGTTCAATATATGAGTGCCGGAACAGGCGTGTCGCACAGTGAGCATAACTTCGGAGACGACATGGTAAGACTTCTTCAGATATGGGTTTTCCCTGATCAAGAGAATTACACACCCCATTATGGGGATTATAGATTTGAATGGGATGAGCGAAAAAATAAATGGCTTCATATTGTATCAAGCAAGTCAGGTAGTGCTCCAATTAAAATCAATCAAGATGTAAATTTCTATGTCCTAGAACTCGATAAGGATAAAGAAATTAGTTTTCCCCTAAAGGAAAAAAGACAAGCCTATTTAGTTCAAATAGAGGGAACCTCTGAAATTAACGGTTTGATACTCAACGCAAAGGATGCAATGGAAATTATAGAGGAGAATCTCACGATTCAGGCTACTGAAACTTCCCACTTTCTAATTATTGAAATGGCGAAGGCATAAGTGGAATAGAAAGCCCATCACCCTTAAAACTAGTTTCTGTGAAATGGGGTTATATCAGTGAACCAAAGCGATTGTGACTTTTCACCACTTAAACGCAAGGTAATCGAAGGCCTACGGAGTGTTTCAAATGAACTTAATAAGGGTTTAGAAACGTTAGAAAGTAATGAAGAGTATTGTGTACTAGGAAAACTTGAAGAAATTAAGGAAAGCTTTGAGCAAATCGAAACGATTGCCGCGACATTTTACTTAAAGTGCTACTTATCACCCTATACTGAGAAATATTTAGACTTAACGTCTTGTCTTAAACATCTCTCAAAAAAAAGACATGGTGCATTAATTATAGTTGAGCGTAAAAATCAACTGGATTCCTTAATTCGAACAGGTATCCCTATTGGTGCAACCTTAACACATTCATTATTAGAATCAATTTTCTATCCTGGCAATCCACTTCATGATGGTGCAGTATTAATTCGTGCCAATCAAATATTCTCTGCCGCAAATGTCCTACCTTTATCGAAGAGAGTTGTTGGTGAGAAAAAGCTAGGTACTCGTCACCGAGCCGCATTGGGGCTCACCGAAATAAGTGATGCTCTTGTTCTAGTCGTTTCCGAAGAAACAGGTGATGTTTCTTTTACTGTTAATGGAAAGATTTATCCGATTACAACTCCTGGAAAAATCCTCCCAATCCTTATCAATTAACTTATTATCTATCCTGTATACTAGCAATGAGTATAGGCTTAGAGGGACCATTCATGGTCCCCTTCTTTATTCCCTTCAATTGCTCATTTTCATTTCTCAGTTAATCTATAGGTTATTAAAGATTTTCCACTGCCGCTACAGCTTCGATTTCCACCAATTGATTTTTGTATCCTAAGACTGTAACCCCAGACAAAGTACTTGGAACATCATGATCACCAAATTCTGCTCTTATTGCTTCCCATACGATAACCAAATCTGCTTGATTTTGAGATGCTACGAGAACTCTCGTATATACGACATCTACCAAAGAAGCATTGCATTCCTTCAAGGCTTTTTTCAAATTCTCCATACAAAGTTTTGCTTGAAGCTCATAATCACCCACATGTGGTACCTTTCCATGTTTATCAAGAGGGCAGGATCCCGCTAAATAGAGCAAATCCATACCTGTAGGTACTCGCGCCGCGTAAGCATAATCAACGGTAGCTAGATTCGCAGAACGAATAAGTGATATCTTTTTGTTCATCTTAATTACTCCTTCTTTTTGGGTTTCTTTCCGCTTCCTCTATATTCACACCTATGCCTCTTTCGCTTCAAGCTTAAGAAGGCGCTCTATTCTAACGCAACGCTACCGCTTTAGCCCCATTTTTATGAGAATTTTCGCTTCATGATTGGAGCGATAACATGAAGGACTATATCTGCACTAAAGTGGGAAACCATAGCAATTTCTAGACTGTATTGCCAGTAAAGATACCCAAATACGATTCCCGCGACAGCATTCAAGATAATTGTCCTCAGGATAACAATTGAATTCAGTCCGAAAAGATTTTTAGCTGTCGGGAGATGGCCGACTCCAAATAAAACTGCAGTCAGTATATTGGCTAGCCAAAATGAGGATAGACCTTGCAATCCAATCCGATGAAACACGAACAAAAATAAGGTGAAAAGAAAGAGTCTTAAGAAGACTTCTTCAGCGATCCCACCGTAAAAAGACGCTAAAAATCCATGAAAGGGACCAGGTATCTGAGAATCTTCTTGGATTGGGGGCATCTTAGGCTTAAACAGAAGATCAAGTCCAATAATGAGAAGTGCGGATACGATTCCGGAAGCAATAGCTATCGTTAAAGCATTAGGAACCGAGAATGGGATTGGCTGTCCGGTGAGCCAGTGTGTGATAATCCACCAGTGGAGATTAACCTTTGGAGCAAGCCAAAGACCGATTCCTGTTGCAACTCCCATAAGAAGAGCCGATTGAAGAAAGCCCAGGAGAATAAGAATAGGCTGTGGAGGTATTTTTTTAGTGCTTGTTGCACGGGCCTTTTCAAGTTTACCTTGAATCATTTTCATTTGGTAGGGCATTACTGCACAAGTTCCAATTAATGTCGCTCCCCAAATTATAAAAAACTCCAACACTTAATATCCCTCTTTTCTTTAAGAAATGGCAATCTCTATATTCAAAATCATCATTAATCCCGATTCTATATCCTTATGATAATTTACTATTTACTAGAATTATTCTTGCTTCGATTTATTATCCTTTTAGTTTCTTTTTCGGAATTTTACTTTCTGCTTCTTTAATATTTTCAGCAACTTTAAATCTGACAATCTCACTTATGAGTTCATAAGGTAATGGCTTTTCGTAAGGGAACTGTACAGCTCCTTTTGATCCTTTGTACTCTGATAACCTAAGCTTAAATGTAGCAATACCATTAGCCCCGGGATAAAAGCCAATATGCTTCTTATGGGCAGCGAAGTGCACTAGATTTCCATGCAAAGCAAACGTTGGCATTTGCCAGCTCATCTTTTCTTCTGCATCTGGAGCCGACTCTTTTATCACCTTTCTTAAGGTTTGAAGCTTTTCCTGAACTTCTGGAGAAAACTGCGAAATATATTCATCGACTGATTTAATGACGTTTTTGGTTTCTTCCATAATTACCTCCACAATTTTCATAATACTTATGATTATAAACTATTATTGATTTGGATATCCTTCATTTTACCTTGCTTTTGAACGTTTTGGCAGTCGGTTTATCTAATTATCTTAGTCTACGTTCTTTCTTAACTGTGACTTGTATTCATAGGGCGACATCCCTGTCGTTTGCTTAAACGACCGATAGAAATTAGAGTAGTCTAAAAAGCCCACCTCGAGTGCTGCATCATTCGCATACATGCCATTTAACATAAGCTCTTTTACTAACAGAATGCGCTTCGTAGTTAGATATTCCCCGAGCGTATACCCTATCTGCTTTTTAAAGGAACGAGAAATGTAATATTTGCTGATGCAGAATTTCTCTTGAAGCAGTTCAAGGGTAATCTTTTCAGTCAGGTTATTATTGATATACACAAGAATATCCTGGATGAAATTATGGCTTTCTCTCTTTTTAGGAGTGACCGTAACAATATTGTTTACGTAAGTAAGTAACTGCAAGGATAGGGCCTTAATCATCGATTTACTTTCAGGTAAAGCGTTCTCATGGTAATAGGCAATCTGCTGGAACAAATCATCGAGATGATATTGTTTTACCATTAAGGCTCCTATCTTATTTTGAGAGCCAAGCTCTCGGAATTTCAACACTTTAAAGGGATCATAATTATCGACAATAAACTCCGCGAGGAATGCTTCCTTTAATCGGAATTGCTGGTTCTCAAAGAGGGTATCCGGTGGGAGCATTGCTATATGCATCTCATTAGGGTTCGTAATCAGAATATCATTATCGTTTATTTCATAGATATGTCCCTCAACAGAGTAATTCCCTGAGAAGTTCACAAAGTGAATCAGCTCGTAGCAATTATGGACATGCGGAAATATATTGACCGAAGAATTGAATTGGCCGTGTTTCAGATCGTAGCCCTTATCATCTTTCAAAACAAGCTTAGTATAATCCACATCAAACACCTCAAGAAAAGCATACGATTTTCCTGAGAATACTGCAAGATTTGCAATACTTTGTTCAAGAAATTCCAAGCTAATTTACAGGTAAAATGCAAAAATAGATTAGAAGGTACAGAACGGTCAAGACCGTTCCCACCATCTTTTTTAGCATTGCCTTAAACGAGCTTTAAGAATAGTGTCTCAAACTTTAGGCACTTTTGAGTACTTAATAACGAAATCAAAGTTATATTTATGGGGGTTTTCAAAATTGAAGCAAACGTATGATGTGCTGATCATTGGAGCAGGCGTTGTCGGGAATGCCATCGCCAGAGAGTTCTCTCGATCTAAGCTTAAGATTGCAGTGCTGGAAAAGGAACCCGATGTCGGCTGCGAAACGAGTGGTAGAAACTCAGGAGTATTACATGCGGGCTTCACCTATAAGACAGTTTCCTTGCGGGCCCAATGTGCCGTAGAGGGTAATGCGGAGTTTGAAAAGGTAGCCGAGGAATTGGATATTCCTTTTAAGAGAACAGGTAAGCTTGTTATCGGTTTTACAGAAGACCACATGAAAAGCTTACTTAAATACAAGGCGTTAGGCGAAGCCAATGGAGTAAAAGGGCTTGAAATCATCGGCAAAGAACGGCTCGAAGAATTAGATTCAAGTGCCGGTGGAGAGTTTGCAATGTATGCACCTTCAAGCGGAATTTTGAATCCCTTTACCTATACCATAGCTCTAGCCGAGAACGCGAAGCAAAACGGTGTAGACTTCTACTTTAATAATGAAGTCATCGATATTACGCGAGAAGATGGGATCTATAAAGTCCAGACGGTCAAGGATACCTATGAGACGCGGTGGGTTGTAAACTCTGCTGGATTAAATTCGGCAGTGATCTCAACTATGCTCGGCATCGATGGGTACACACTCGGAGGCTTTAAGGGAGAGTACTTCATTCTGGACAAGAAGGCTGGAAAACATATTAATATGCCCGTGTATCCAGCACCCGATGAAAAGGGTGGCTTTGCCATCCATGCAACTCCAACAGTAGATGGTAATATCTTGGTGGGCCCAAGCTCAGAATTCGTAGATGATTTCGAGGATTATGGGGTAACTCCTCCGGTCATGGAAGATTTGCTCGCCGATGGAGCAAAAATGTTCAAACCCTTCAAGAGGGAAGATATCATCCGAAGTTTTTCTGGAATACGACCTAAGCTCATTGTCAAAGGGACACGACAGACCCTAGATTTTGTACTCGAAGGTAGAGAAGAAGTCCCGAATGTAATTAATCTCGTAGGAATTGAATCTCCAGGATTGACGAGCGCTCTCCCCCTTGCCCGAAGAGCTGTTGCTCTTTTTGCAGAAAAGGAAAATCTAATTCCCAAGGAAAACTTTAACCCTCGAAGAAAAGGCATCCTGCATTTTTCCGAGCAAAGCGATGCCGTAAAAGCAGGGCTCATCGCCAAAGACCCGAACTATGGCGAGATCATCTGTCGATGCGAAACCATCACGAAGGCCGAGATTTTAGAGGCCATCCATAATTCTCTCGGTGTGGATACAGTAACCGGGATCAAAAACAGAACGCGCGCAACTATGGGAAGATGCCAGGGTGGCTATTGTAAGACACGAATAACTCAGCTTATCAAAGAGGAAAAAGCTAAAATAGAAGAGGAAGTGCTCTACTCAAGAGTGGGCTCGTATATGTTTCAGGGGAAGGTGAGAAAGTAATGCCTATCATGAAAAAAGAGGTTGTCATTATCGGAGGAGGGCCTGCTGGGTTAGCTGCGGCAGTAAAGCTTAAAAACAAGGGGGTTACTGATATCATTATTCTCGAAAGAGAAAAGCAACTGGGTGGAATCTTAAGACAGTGTATTCATGATGGTTTTGGGATTACACGGTTTAAGGAACCCCTATCCGGTCCTGAATATTGCCAGAGGTTTATCGATCAGGTCGAAGAATTAGGCATTGAATACATCACTGAAACTACAGTCATTAACATCACCCCTGAGAAAAAAGTGACTGCAGTCTCGAAACGATGTTTCATGGAGTTCGAAGCGAAGTCCGTCGTCCTCGCTATGGGCTGTCGTGAACGGACGAGAGGAGCTATTAATATTCCCGGCACACGACCTGCTGGGATTTATACGGCAGGTGTAGCGCAGGCTTATATCAATCTCCAAAATACGATGGTCGGTAAGGAAGTTATTATTCTCGGCTCCGGTGACATCGGCATGATCATGGCTCGAAGAATGACCTTAGAGGGTGCAAAGGTAAAAGCTATCTTCGAAATCCAGCCCTATCCCAGTGGATTGCCAAGAAATATTGAACAATGCCTGAGTGATTATGACATCCCCTTATATTTAAACCATACCATTACTCAAATTAAGGGGAATTCAAGGCTTACAGGAATTACAGTCAGTGAGGTTGATCCGAACTTTAAGCCAATCCCTGAAACTGAAAAGGATTATTCCTGTGACACTTTGATTTTATCGGTTGGACTAATCCCTGAAAATGAGTTATCCTTAGCCGCTAATGTGGTTCTTGATCACAGAACAAAGGGTGCCCTCGTGGATGAAAATTATCAAACAAGTGTAGAGGGAATTTTTGCTGCGGGAAACGTACTCCAAGTGCATGATTTAGTCGATTTTGTATCCCTGGAAGCTGAAGGGCTGGCTGATGCTGTAGCAGACTATATCCAGGCAGGTCAATTACCCGAGTGCAACATTAATATTAATACGGATACGAATATTGGTTATACGGTTCCTCAAAGAGTCAGCGGTGAAAAGGATATTACTCTATCGATGCGTGTAAGAAGACCCTTTAAAAATTGCCAAATTGATGTCTTACAAAACGATGAAGTCCTTAAGACCGTAAAGTTAAAAAAAGCACTTCCCGCAGAGATGATTCATATTAAGGTGGAAAAAGCGAACATCAAATCCTTGGATGACCTTAAGGTGGTGGCAAGATGATTAAAGAATATACGTGTATTATCTGCCCTAATGGCTGTGAGATAGAAGCAACGATCGAAGGGACAACTATTCTTGAAATTGAAGGAGCTACTTGTGGCAAAGGTAAAGATTACGTGCAACAAGAGCTCATAAATCCACAAAGAAATATTGCTACCTCCGTTCTTGTAGAGGGCGGAAGCTTGCCCCTAGCAAGTGTCCGGCTGACCAAGGCCATACCGAAGAATCGCATCTTCGACGTAATGAAGGAAATTAAAAAGGTAAAATTAGCAGCCCCGGTTAAAGCCAATCAAGTGGTGATAGAGAATGTTCTTAATCTCGATAGTGATGTCATTGCCACTAAAACTGTAAATACTAGATAGACATTCATGCCGCTTTCCGGCACCATGAGATAATAGAAAAAGGTAGAGAGGATTTTCTTATATAGGAAATCCTCTCTACCTTTTTCTAGGCTAATTCTATTAGTCTTAATCCTTACTCAAGTCATCAGCGAGCGTATCTAATTGAATGGCAACTACATTTGCCTGTTGAGCTGCAGTAGCAATCGTCCCAATCGCTTCCGCCACCTGGCCGATAGCTGCTTCAATCTGTACCATCTGCGTTGCGGTCTCACTACTTGAGGATTGAATTGCTTTTAAAATCGTATCAATTTTTTTAATAGAATCTGCGCTTTCGTGGGCTAGCTTGCGAATCTCATCGGCAACGACTCCAAAGCCACGACCTTGTTCCCCGACGCGGGCCGCCTCGATCGCTGCATTCAGCCCCAATAAATTGGTCTGATTTGCTATTCTTCGAATTAAGGCTAAGACTTCATCTGTTTCTCCTACCCGAGCTACCGATTCCTTAACAAATTCTAGGGTCGAAGTACTGACAGCAGAGATCTCCTCACTCTGAGCGGAAATCTCTTGGACCGTTCCAGATAAGCTGGACATACTATCGGCTAAAGCATTAGCCATTTGTTTGAGATTATCTTGTCGGTCTATAGTTTCATTGACTACTACCGCCCCGATGATCTCTCCTTGACTATTATAGATGGGGTTAGCAACCGCAATAAATGGTACTCCCCATAACGACTTATCCATTTTCGCAACAATACGACGTTGTTCATGAATGGCCCGATACATTCCAGCTCCAGGCTTAAGTGGCGCATCCTTAGGAATTTTTAGATCCAGTGTCTTACTCGGAACATATAATATTTGCTTTTCAAGGTCAGATAAACCTGAACTACAATCACTCGTAAGCATGCTATTAAGATAAGGTAAGACATACGCATAATGACCTAAAATCGTTTGATTTTCATCTTGCATTTGCATTTTCATTTCCTCCTATGTAGGCACTATTTATTTTCACATGGGCATAAATAAAAACAGATGTTCTAATTTGCCCCTGCCATTTTTGAAGCACCTTTTCTTAATCTTCAGATTCCACTACAATTATTTTATGATTCGACAGTCGACAGTCTTTTACCTTCTAAACTTCCCTAGTGACGCCAATTTTGTATTAAATCTTCTTACACTTAGATGCTCTCTTCCATATTGTGTCATTTACATGAGACAAGGCATAGTATGTACTATCCTAAAGTAAAGGAGGAATTTGAATGGCATTTGGTGGTGTTGACGGAGCTGTTACCCCACGTTTTTTACCCGGCATCGGGATAGTCGTTGTGATTATTCTTCTGCTTATCGCAATGGGAATTGTCTTCTAAGTCTAATCAAACAGATTGATTTTGAAAGGAGGTAATATTATGTACGGAATGGGCGGCTATGGTGGTGCAGCCCCTGTCGCAGGTGTTGGCGCATGCGTTGGTGTCGGGATTATCGCAATTGCTATCTTGATCCTCATCGCATTAGGTGTAATCTTTTAAAATTGTAGGAAGGATGAAAAGCTTATGGTCGGACGTTTTAGAGGTTTTGGATTCTTCCCGTTTTTGGGTCCATTCTTTTTTCCTTTCTTCTTCCCATTTTTCTTCTTCCGGCGGCGGTTTTAGTTGATAAAGGCTAAGCTTTATGCCTAGCCTTGTAAAGAAAATAAAGTATGGACTTTAAGTAAGAGGGCAGCATAGGATGCTGCCCTCTTTTCAAAGTAGTTATTAGTGCTCACGAAGAATATTCCGAAGCGGAACTCAAAAGCTTTTTTGGGCAGGAAGAACGTCCTTCCAACGACTCTTTTTTAAAAAAACTTCCTTGATGTAACACTTGATGAAAGACCTCCATAAGATAATTTGCAGCTCAAACAAGGAGGGGTTTTATGTCAAATAGTAAAAATGTTTTATTGGTAGAAGGGGTACTTATCTCAGCTTTAGCGGGTGCCTACAAATCCTTTTCCCTCATCGCACTTTGCTTGGTCCTAATTCTAGGCATATCAATCCTTAAGACAAAGTTTTGGATTATGGTGTTTACCGCTATTTTTACGACGATCTGGGGCCTTATCGGATTCATTGTCGGAAACTATTTTCATAATCTTAGTATTGAACTTATTCTTGCTACCCTTTGCTTAGCTCTTGCAACAGCGTTTAATATGGTCTACCTCAGTTCGAATGAGTATATTACTTTTGAGAAAATTAAAGGGAAGTCCAGAGATTGCTAATGGGTTTTTATTGAAGAATAAATAGCGCATTCCGAAATAGCCGAGGGGACGTCTCGTTTGCCATGCTGCATTTGTGGCAAACGAAACGTCCCCTCGGATTCATTACATTATAAACATTATTTTGGTTCTGCATCAACCGTTCTAAATCTATACAGATATTGCACATAGAACACAAGGCTAATTATGGTCAGCACCGTTGGGATGACTAACATGTCATAACTGCCTTGTATGCTACCAGAATATCTACTATACCATTCTCCGAATCCCCAGGATAAGCAGACTGTAAATATCTTCATTAAAACAACCCCTGCTAGGATATTTCCGAAGGGCTTGCTCCGGATTAGCATCATAGCAGTAATAGCGATTGCAGGAAAGACGATACCCAAATCTAGGACAAAAACCCCATAAGTATCCTGCGGAATGTGTCGAGCAATATCTGGGGTAATTCTAAGAGTCCATACTAGACCAAGCATTAAAACAATAATAGATAAGAAAATTACTATAGAGATCCGTAAAGTTCTTGGAAGAGAGGTTCTTACTGCAAACTCCGCCGTAAAACTCAGAAGTCCTAAAACAATGCTATATATCGCTAAACTAAAGATCGCAAGATAAATGAGGTAGATGCTTGTATACTGTCCCTGCATTGCATAAAGCCCGTATCCGTATAAGAAATTACCAGTCAAACCTAGGATGGTGACAAACTTTTTATAACTCGGTCTCCTCAGAAACATTATGGATAGCGTCGCAAGAAGCAAGCCTAGTGGAACGAACATTATATCCTGGGCAATAGATCCAACGACCAAAACTTCCGTAATTGTACCAGCTGATAACACATCTTCATAAATATTCTTTTCCAGTATTCCTGCCAGACAAGCAAATATAACCAAAATCGAGAGAATAAGAGTCATGGAGGCTGTGATCCTGCTTCTTTGGAGATTGATGCCTCTCTCACAAAATGATTCTTTAATTTTCACAACATACTTTCCTCCTTGGTCAGTAAAACCAAAGTCTTCGCGAATATAATCACGAAAACATATACCGTATACTATTCTTGTAAGATAAGGGAAATTCCTTCAAGGACTAGGCTTAGGAAATAATTGTTCTATTAGGTTTTATGGGAAACCTCTTTGCCTATAACTTTGTGTACAAAGTTATAGGCAAAGAGGCATATAAGCCAAGATATTTTAGTAGTATGAAAAGAGATCTAAAAATATGCCCATTAAGAATAGAGGAGGAAAGCCAATGAAAAAGATGAAAAAGTTCCTATCAATTTCTTTGATTGTAGCAATTACTCTTTCCTTATCGGGTTGTGGCACTCAACCCGCTGCTCAGCAAAAGCCCGCCGATACTAAACAAGAGGTTAAGAAAATTGAATATCCAACTAAAGCAGTAACCGTTATTCACGGTTTTGCCCCTGGTGGTGGAAGTGATGCATTAGGTCAATTGGTACAACCGTTCTTGGAGAAAGATCTAAAAGTACAATTTCAAAACGTATATAAGACCGGTGCAGACGGTGCGATTGCTTGGAAAGAAATCGCACATAATACTAAACCTGATGGCTATACACTTTCGACCCTTCTTACAAAAACTATCCTTAACTCCATGATTAATAAAGACGCTGGTTACAAAATGACTGATTTTAAACCGATTGCTCAGGTTGTATGGGACCCAGGTATTTTAGTTGTAGCACCTAACAGCAAGTTTCAGAAAATGCAGGATATCATTGATTATTCAAAAGCAAACCCTGGAAAGTTAACCATGACTAATTCTGGCACAGGCGGAGATGACTGGTATACTGCTGTGATGATTGAAAAGCTTGCGGGTATTAGTTTTAATAATGTTCCTTATAATGGAGATTCTCCTGCATGGCAAGCTGTCGCTGGCGGTAATGGAGATGCAAACTCCACAAATGCTAGTGTCGTTATTCCGTTAGTTAATGGTGGAAAATTGAAGGCACTTGCCGTTTATGCTGATCAACGCCTACCTCAATTACCTGATGTTCCTACATTAAAAGAATTAGGCATTAACTTAGTCCAAGGTTCTGCTCGTGGTTACTTAGCTCCCAAAGACACCCCTCAAGAGATTATAGATATCTTAGCCAATGCCATCGAGAAAGTCACCAAAGACCCTGAGTTTATCAAAGCAGCTAAAGCCGGTAGTTTAGAGATCATCTACAAAAAAGGCGCTGACTATGAAAAAGCCTTGAAAGATGAAGAAGCGAGTATGAAAAAGGTCATTGATGAATTAGGTATTGTGGCAAAATAATATAGTTTATTATTTAAAGGGTTCACAAATAATACCTTATCCATAGATGACTTAGGCCTAAAGAGCCAAAATCGCCTTATATAAAGGTTTCAATTAAACTAAAGAAAAAGTGATTAAACTTTTTGAAGCTTAAACTATACCCTTTATAAAGGACATTTTCAAAAAGCTAGGAATTAAGAAGATGATTTCTGTATTGAACAGGGGTCATCTTTTTTAAATTCCATTGGTATCTATAGTGGGTCATATCCGGGGAGCTATCCCTGCCTCTGCAGCGGCCTTAATGCAAGAAAACTGGCTCGTCTGATTGCTCATTGCATCGGTACGAGTGATGATACGTAGCAAGTATGGATTTCCCTTAACAACTATGCGAAAAACAGGGGCAGATGTAAGCCCAGCTGTCATTTCCCTATCTTCGAATTTACTTACTACAAAGGTCTCCTGCAAGGAGTTGTTGTTCCATATATTACTTGTACTAATAATCTCATTTAAAAGTTATAATCGTCTTACTGTTTCTTTAAAGAATTTAAAAGGAGGTTGTGTATTGAAGAAAAAAATTACATTGCTTATTCTTTTTGCATTCTTAACCGTCTTTTTCACGGCACCTATTGCTCAGGCAGCAACGCTTCTCAAAGTAGGTTCAACTGGAGAAGAGGTTAAAACAGTCCAAACTCAGCTTCCAGCTCTTGGATACAACCCCGGCTTCACCGATGGTATTTTTGGCACCAAAACCAAAATCGCTGTTCAGTCGTTTCAAACCGCATCCGGCCTTGTTTCCGATGGTGTCGTTGGACCTATTACTCGCGATGCGCTAACGAGAGCCTTTAATGCGAATGTTCGAAAAATAAAAACGGATGGTATCTTAGCAACAGCAAATAGCCTTATCGGAACTCCCTACCTTTGGGGAGGAAGTACACCTGCAGGGTTCGATTGCTCTGGTTTTGTGCAGTATGTATTCGCAAAAAACGGAATTACTCTTCCTCGGATTTCCAAGGAACAATATACCGTTGGAACACCAGTAGAATTCAGCTCACTTCAACCGGGAGACCTCGTATTTTTCTCCTTAAATAACGATGGCGTAGTTAGCCATGATGGAATCTATATTGGAAACAACCAATTTATCAATTCATCTTCATCCAAAGGTGTAACGATCTACACCGTAGGAACCTATTGGCAATCCTTTTTTGTTGGTGCAAAACGCGTTTATTAAAGAACTATAAAAAGGCAGTTAGTTTTACTCAATCCGCTCCGTTTTAAAGTTCAAAATCAATTTTATTCGTGCCAAAATACGCGGCAATCTGTTGCCCGTATTTTGGCTACTTTTCTTGACTTTAGGTATGACTCTTTCAAAAAAAAGCCAATAACTGTGATTATTTCAGTTATTGGCTTAGATGCAACCTATTTAGTTCTTTCTATTCTTAAATCAACCGCACTTAGAATATCCGCAATGCGTACATACGACACAACCACTCTCATGATTGATTGGCATACTGCACTCTGGGCAGGCATTTTCTTCCGCTACAGTGGCACGTGACACCTGAACTCCCGAGATTAAAGCTGCCTTCGCTTGAACAGGTTTTTCTGCAGGAGCCTCCTTCTCGGTTTGCGGAAGGGCGAGGCCATTCTCTTTTGCTTTACCCAATCCCATATGATCCTTAATCACGCGGGCAATCGCATCTGGGCAAGAAGTAACCTTTACCCCTTCACGACGGATACATGCAGGGCAACGAATTCCTTTTATTTGCTCTATAATTGCATCCACAGATAAACCAGAACGCAACGCGATAGAGATTAAGCGAGCAGTTGCCTCAGACTGGGAGGAACACCCTCCAGCACGTCCGGTATTCGTGAAGACCTCGCAGATTCCTTTCTCGTCGGCCATGACGCTGACATATAAGTTTCCGCAGCCGATCTTGATTTTCTCTGTGACTCCTAAGGTAGTCGTCGGACGTGGACGAGGAATAACGGTATTTACTTCTGGGATAAAGGGAACTTTAGGAGCAATTCCTTCGCTCTCAGCAGGTGCTTGTCCAGCAGACACTTTAGAAGAAGCAGCTTCTTTAGCCTTTTGGGCTACGGAGGTTCCTGTAGAGAGCACTTGCTCTTCACGGCTTCCATCACGATATACAGTTAACCCTTTGCAATTAAGCTCATCTGCCAATTCATAGGCCTTGGCAATCTCTTCATGCGTAGCGGTGTTGGCAAAGTTAATGGTTTTGGATACTGCATTATCTGTGTACTTCTGGAAAGCTGCCTGAATACGAATATGCCATTCGGGAGCAATTTCCTGAGCAGTGACAAATACTTCTTGCACCCAATTTGGAACTTCTGAGATACCTAGCACTGTGCCTTGATCCGCAATCTTCTTCATAAGCTCTGGGGAATGGAAGCCAAACTCCTCGGCTAGGCTTTCGAAAATCGGATTGACCTCGATAAGGGAGGTCCCATCCATTACGGTCTTCGTATAAGCCACAGCAAAGAGAGGCTCTACTCCGCTCGAAGCACCACAGATCATCGAGATGGTTCCAGTCGGAGCAATGGTGGTTAGAGTCGCATTCCGAAGCTCACGAACACCATCATAGATTGAACCCTTGAAGTTCGGGAAGGTTCCCCGCTCTTCTGCTAAGCGCTGGGACTCTAAGCGTGCTTCAGTCTGAATGAATCTCATAATTTTTTCAGCATACTCCACAGCATCCTCAGAAGCATAGGAGGATTGAAGAAGAATGAGCATATCGGCAAAGCCCATGACGCCGAGGCCAATCTTACGATTCCCTTTAACCATCTCTTCAATCACCGTAAGGGGATAGGTATTCGCTTCGATGACATTATCGAGGAAACGAGTTGACATACGGGTAATATGACTCAGTCGCTCCCAGTCAATAACGGCTTTTCCATCTTTCTCAGTTACCATGAGTTTTAGGTTAATCGAACCAAGGTTACAGGCTTCATTTGGGAGGAGGGGTTGCTCACCACAGGGATTGGTGGCTTCAATCTCTCCAAGATGAGGGGTTGGGTTGTCCCTGTTCAAACGATCAATAAAGACGATTCCCGGCTCTCCATTTCTCCAGGCATGATCGACAATTATATTAAATACTTCTGGAGCAGAAAGCTTCCCTACGACTTCTTTCGAATGCGGTTCGATCAGATCGTAGTCACTTCTCTCTTTTACCGCTTTCATGAAGTCTTCTGTAATTCCTACTGAGATATTAAAGTTGGTAATTTCCTTATTATCTTCTTTACAGGTGATGAACTCCAGAATATCTGGATGATCTACTCGAAGAATTCCCATGTTCGCACCACGACGGGTTCCGCCTTGTTTCACAGCTTCTGTAGCAGCATTAAATACCTTCATAAAGGAAACCGGACCGGAAGCTACTCCACCGGTAGAGCGTACTGTGCTGTTTTTCGGGCGCAGGCGAGAAAAGCTAAAGCCTGTTCCCCCACCCGATTTATGAATAATCGCTGCGTTCTTAATCGCATCGAAGATTGCTTCCATACTATCTTCCACAGGCAGAACAAAGCAGGCACTCAGTTGACCAAGATCCCGTCCTGCATTCATCAAAGTCGGCGAGTTTGGCATGAATTCAAGGTTAGCCATCATCTCATAGAACTCTTTTGCTAATTCCTTGATTTCCTTTTTCCCTTTGCCGAATTTCTCTTCCACTTGGGCAATTACCGTGGATACCCGATAAAACATATCTTCCGGGCTCTCGGTTACTTTTCCATTTTCCTGCTTAAGATAGCGTTTCTCCAGGATTACCTTGGCGTTTGGTGTAAGGTTGGCTCTAAGCCAATTTTTAGGTGCTGATTCTTGGAAACTCAACAAAATCCCCAACTTTCTCTTCTTGTTTCAGAGTATTTATCTTAGGCTGCCAACCAATTTTTACAACATATTGCTGACAGCTTGCTGGCGCGTTCTACAATCTATTTCATTTTGAAGCAATTTTCGCGCTTTTAGGATAGGTCCATAGCCCTATTTTGCGCAGACTTAGGGACTAAAAATGGGCATTTACTATTGCCCTTATCTTATGAATTCCCTCTTTTTTCAACTAGTTGATGAAGTTCCTGTAAAAATCTCTGGATATCTTCAAAATCACGATAGACGGAGGCGAATCTTATGTAGGCCACTTCGTCAAGCTTAACGAGTGCATTCATGACTGCTTCACCAATGGCTGTACTTGGAACCTCACGGTCATGACTGTTACGGAGTTCTTTCTCAATCTCGTACATAACTTCTTCGATACGTTCCATCGAAACAGGGCGTTTTTCACACGCTCTTAAAATCCCAGCCTTTAGTTTGGACCGGGAGAACTCCATCCGCCGTCCATCCTTCTTAACGACAATCAGTGGTGTGTCTTCAAACTTTTCGAAGGTTGTGAAGCGCCGTGTACACCGCTCGCATTCTCTTCTTCTTCGGACGGCCGTGCCTTCATCCACTTGGCGGGACTCGATAACTTTCGTATCATCGTTCCCACAGAACGGACAATGCAATTTCCCACCCCCTACATCTAGTGTCTTGTTTAATTTAACTACACTATATGTAGTATGTCAAATTCATTTTCGTCATTTTTTCCTATTTCTCTCTCACTATGTCCCTCGTCCCTCCTCACACTCCCTCGCATGAAGTTGTCCAAGATTTCTTCTCTCACGTGTCTTTCCTCGCCTCGAAAAATCTGCCGCAAGTAACAGGGCACCGCTCTTCAAACCCTCGAATCCACTTTTTAGAGAAGGAATCCTGGGGGATAAGAAAAACTGAAAATGATTTTAACTAGGCAAGGTATACATGGAAACTATCTTTTTACGGGAAAATAATCGAGAGCTGTACTCAATCTAAATCATCGAAAGGCAGGTTAGCTATAATGGATAAAAAACTTCCACAGAGAGCCTCAAATCCCGATACTAAACCCGAGCAGAATCATAAACCGGACAAGGCACCAAGCATGGATTCCCGTGATGGACATGGCTTATCAAAGGACCAAGTTCTTCAAGGAAAAGGTTAAGGAACATAAATATATCCAAAATAGGTTCCTAAGTTATTGTTCTTAAATAAAAGAGGAAGGTGCTTGCCTTCCTCTTTTACTATTCATTATGATTCTATGCCTTTTCGTTACTCTAGGCTTCTGATTTCTGCCTAAGACTCTTAAAGTTTATCAGCCATTGGGATTAACATTTTATACATTTCTGGTGCGATACTTGATTCCCAATATCCAGTTACCTTAGCCATTCCTATAATAGCAAGCCAAGAAACGACAACTACAATAGCCAACGTCCTTTGCGACATGGCAACAGAGGGTTTCGGCAAATCAAATTTTAATGTGTCACTAACAGGGCATTGCTCTACACAATTTAGACAGCCTGAGCACTCGGGCGACCTTACTATTAAGGCCTTATCCACTTTAAGCTGGTTCGGGCATGCAGCAGTACATTTTCCACATGAAATGCAAGACGTCTCATTCCTCCGTATTTTCCAAGGGCTTACAACACTCAATATACCCATCAGCGCTCCATAGGGACATAGATATCTACACCAGAAATTCTGAATGAGTACCGAAAGAAGGAGAATCGCTAGTAGGACCGTAATCCCTACCCAGGTTATCTCTTTGAAAAAACCAAGCATCTTAATATCCGCAATCATATTATAGGGCGTCTGTAAAAAAGAGTAGGCTGCCTTCCCATCCATAAGTAAGAAAATGAAGACGACGAAGAAACCTAGGAGCAGATATTTAAGCGATCTTAAAACATTATCCAGCCAATGTGGAGGAGCAAAATTCCTCTTAAATAGCTTCTGCCCTAATAGGGCTAGGCCCTCAGATAATGTCCCAAACGGACAAATCCAAGAACAGAAGGCTCTCTTAAGGAATAAGGAAAGGCTCATAGCTGCTAGAAAAATCACAAGCCCTGCTGGATGGATTCGGTCAAAAATGCCATTCGCTAACCAAGACTTCAGGGCAACCAAGGCACTGATAGGAAGGAACGCATCCACGCCAGCCGGCCTTGATACAAGCTGTGTTGCATTTGGGTCAGAATAAGCATTCACGAAGCGGATGAATTGAAGGCCTATAAGCAGAGTGATCAAGGCAAATAATATTTGTACCCCTCTACGCCAAAGGTACATTCTCTTGTGCTTTAGTAAGAAACTCTTCATCCTTATAAAAACTCCTTCTGTGTAATAAACGCCTCAAACCCTTAGTAAGCAATTATGCACATAGAATATAGTTCCTCAAAAACCGTCTAGGCTACTTGGAATCCTCTAACTAGCCCTCTATTATTCTTATCTCTGCCAAATCCTTCGCACACGATTTAGTACAAACTAATTATACTCTAAAAACACATTGGTGGTGTGATTATAATCACAAATCTCACTCTCATCCTAAATTATTCCATTCAATTTTTTCGACTCTCTATTAGGTTAGGGTTAAACCCAAGGCGTTTTTAAGAAGCAACAAAGATTAAGATCGGTAAAATCCAAACTCTCATGTAATATATATTTTACATTTCGCATACTATAATGTATAATATGCAATATAGGGAGGGGTCGTCTTTGAAGAATCTTAAGTCAAAGGCTGCAAGAGCCATTTTAGATATGTCCCAAGAGCAACTGGCCGAAGCAGTCGGAGTAACTAGACAAACCATCGGAATGATCGAAGCTGGGAAATTTAATCCCTCGTTACAGTTGTGTATAGCTATATGTAAAACGTTAGGTAAAACATTAGATGATATTTTTTGGGAGGGATAATCATGAAAGATGAAAGAGTCGAACAAGCCAAAAACAAAGTAAGAAGTGAAATGGCAACTATAATGTATTTAGGCATAGTTATATCATTTTTAGTAAAAACTTTGGCTTTTAAAATGAATTTGTGGGAGTGTATTACGGAATATGTAATTTTAATATTTTTCCCGCTCTACCAGTTTATAAGAATGCATATGATGAAGATAGGTGATTACAGTGAGCGTGGAGATAATCGATCTATAAAGAATCTGCTCATAGCAATTATAATCCTAGTGGCAGCGGCAGCAGTGTTAATCTTTAACTTAATGAAAAAGTCAGTAGCGTATAACTGGCAAAGCCCAGTAGTTTTCCTATTCATATTTGTAGTCATATTTGTACTAATCTTTTTCGCTGTTAATAGGTTTAATAAGTACAGAGGTCATGAATACGAAAGAGAATTTGATGACGAAACCTAAGATGTTGAGAGTTCTATGTAAACCATAAATTGAAAAGGAATCTTTGGTTTTTGCTGGACTGTGCTCTCTTTATACGAAGCAAGTTCCTGAATTTTAATTACAAGTGGCGCTTAGGTTGAGCAGAACCTAGTGCCATTTTTATTTTATATCTTAAACTATTTTATAAGTTTCGTATGAGCATAAACAATTTAGGAATAATAGAAACAACTAATGAGGAGGGATTGAAATGATAAGAGTTAATCATATTGGAAACGCTTCAACAATGTTTCATTTAGGTTTATTAATTATCCGCCTGGCATTTGGTATATCCTTCGCAATTCATGGTTGTCAAAAACTTTTCGGTTGGTTCGGAGGACATGGAATTAAGGGAAATGCCCAATTCTTTGAGTCGATTGGTTTGAGACCTGGAGTCCTCCTTGTTGTTATGGCTGGACTGGGTGAGCTTTTAGGTGGGCTCCTTTTTGCGGTAGGTATTTTTATGCCTTTAGCAGCCCTCCTTATGATCGGAACTATGATTGTGGCTATCATAAGAGTTAGCGCTAAAAACGGCTTTGATATTACAAAAGGTGGCTATGAATATAACCTAGCTATTATTGCTGCTGCACTGGGAGTCCTTCTTACTGGGCCCGGAAATTATGTTCTTTTTAAAAAGCCAACGAGAATTAAAAGACTTTGGAATAGCTTTAATTAAGCATATCCATAAGAAGACATGTATAAAGATCTGATGTCTAGGAAATATCTCCGTAATAATTTAGACAAATACCCCCGTGATACTGCACGGGGGTATATCTGTAGGACGGTTTTGGTCTATCTAGAATACTATTTTGTCTTCCGTACTTTCTCGCTTAACGCGTTGTGTCGGTGACGTCTTTCGTAAACTGATTCGTCCTCCCCATTTTATAGGCAAGCTTAATGATCCCTTGCTCCTCTTCGGTCATTTTACGAGCATACATTTTTTCAAATTGCTGTAGCAGTTGATCGAAGTCGATGACCCGCTTTGGCGGTCTTGGCCGAATCGTCCTATGGGATGGATCGTAGAGTTTTGGTTGAATCGATAAATTATATACTTTTTTAAAAACTTCAGCCGTGTAATATGCATCATAAAGTGCATTGTGAAACAGATAGGTTATGGGGATATTTAGCAGTTCTACCGCATGTTGAAGACGCAACCGGTTTTTCTTAGAGCGGTTGAATTGCTCGGAAACGTAGAGCTGTAGGTCGATTACTCTTCTCGGTAAAAGCCTTTGGTCTAACTTATGGTACTCGACATTTCTGAAGAGTTCTGTTATATCAGACATCCCCCAAGTACAAAATATCGAATCGCTTTCATTGATAAAGGTTGTGTAGGCCTTATAAATCTCGGAAAAGGGCTCTTCTGTTAAAAGCTGCTCTGTGGTTATGCCGGTCAATTCGCTGACAAATGGATTCATTTTTGTGTAGAAAGTTGGCTTTATATAGCGGTTAAACGTGCCTAGGGTGTTCAATTCCGCATCTAACTTAATGGCACCGATCTGAATGATTTCAAAGGGATAGGGAGCTCGTTCTCTTTCAAAATTCTGCAGGGAAGAAATATCTTGATTAAATTCTAAGTCAAATAGTATGAAGAACATGGATAAACTCCTTAAAACGAAACAGATTTCTCTTAGTGTGGGCTCGAAACGAGAATGCTATCCAAAACTTGAGTTCCAGATGGGTTAAACTTATTCGTATCGCTTATTACATGAAAAATGGCCGCTCCCCGAAAAACATTCTTCTAAACTGCCCAGATAAGATCTTCTCGCTCACAGCACATTCGGTCTTAAGTTTTTACGCAGTGAAAAGCAAAAAGACCATCTAATAAAAGGCGGTCTCTTTTTTTACTTACCTGGCAACGACCTACTTTCCCAGGAGGCCGCGCCAATAAGTTATTCTTTGTGGATGTGGCGAACCCTCAGCCGTATTGCTATTCTAATTTGTCTGCGGCTGAGGCGATACTCTCCACCGGAGAGTATCGGGCCGCGTAACTGTCCACTGGACAGTTACGTCTGCGGTCCAAGTAGGGCGGCGCCTCTCAGAATGCGTCTGTAGCCTTGGCACTCGCCCCGAAATCATCCACTGGATAATTTCGTATCAGCCCTGGAACGAAAGGCGGATGAGCCTTTCGCCACACTGCGACTAGCAACGCACACTCCTGCAGTGTGGATTCTTAACTTCCGTGTTCGAGATACGAAACGATATGGGATATCGTTTCGGCCAAGCCGCACGGCCACAGAGTATCGCTACGCGGCGCCGGCGTACGGGTGGAACTAACCCCAAAGAAGCTTGCACTTCGGTCCAAAGTTTTCACGCAGTGAAAAGCAAAAAGACCATCTAATAAAAGACGGTCTCTTTACTTTGCTTACCTGGCAACGACTTACTTTCCCAGGACCCTGCGGTCCAAGTATCATCAGCCCTGGAGGTCTTAACTTCCGTGTTCGAGATGGGAACGGGTGGAACCCCTCCGGAATAATCACCAGATCTTTGAAGTTGTCGAGAACCTTTCGGAACCCTATTCCCTCAAAACTGCACAGATTTTCGTTTCTTAACTGTAATTAAGATTTTGTCTTCCTCACTCTAAGCTCTCGCCCAA